>CAWCKO010000035.1:0-97529 GCA_963796145.1 uncultured Acidobacteriaceae bacterium
TGGCAGGGCTTGCTTCAAACTTGGATCTGGATTCATCCGTCTTAAGGAATGAATACGGCGAGGGGATATCGTGACGCGATCTGGTTTGAAAGGCCGGGCCGTGGTGTTGGCTTGCCTGGTCCTGGGTTTGGCGGGTATAGCGGCCGCGGCATGGGACGGCGATCAACATAGCAACATGGCGCACATGGCGGGCCACATGTATATGACCGTGCTCAGGGCTCCACAGCCAGGCGATCAACAGAAGGCCGATGCTTTGGTAGCCGCTGCAAAAGCGGCCATGGCGCCGTATCAGGATTACCACAAGGCCCTGGCTGACGGTTACGAGATATTTCTTCCTGATGTGCCGCAAGCGCAGTATCACTTTACAAAGTACGAGTACGCTTTTGAGGCCCGCTTGCACTTCGATCCCAATAGGCCCACCTCGCTGCTTTACAAGAAGACGGCGGACGGTGGGTACAAGCTGGTCGGAGCGATGTATACGGATCGGGTGGATGCCACGGAAGACGAGTTAAACGATCGGATTCCGCTCAGCGTTGCGCGCTGGCATCAGCACGTCAATTTTTGTAAAGCGCCCGCGGGACAGAAGGCGGCCTACTTTGGACCGGATGCGAAGTTCGGGCTGCTGGGGTCGATCACCACGCAAGAAGCTTGTGAGGCGGCGGGCGGGGTATTTCATCCGCACATCTTTGGCTGGATGGTGCACGTCTATCCCTATGAGACCGACGCGAAGAAGATTTGGTCCACCGACGATGACGACCAGGGGCACGACAACATGGACCACTCTGTCATGCCCGGGATGAAGATGAACTGAGAGCGGCCAGGCTTTATCGGCCCAGGCTTTATCATGGAGCGAAGGCGGTGATTTATCGGCGGCCATACGACTCCAGGGCCGTCAGGCCCGCGAAAAACAGCTCTGGTAGTCGGCTCTGACACCAAAGTCGCCTCGGCGGTGGCGAAGGTGTTGCCTGCCTGGAAAATCGCTCGCGCAGCCAATAACAGATCCGCGCTCGAAATGCTCAAGGCCCAGGCCTACGATCTTGTCCTGACCGGGGAAGAAACTTCGGGCAAGCAGGATGTGGAGCTTCTGCGCCAGATCCGCCTGGTGCGGCCCCATGTACGGCTCATCATCATCACCTCAGAAAGCACGCCCGCGGACGTAATTGCGGCCATGCGCGAACGCGCCTTCAGTTACTTCTCCGAGCCCTATTCGATGGACGCATTCGAACAGATGCTCCTTCTGGCGACGACCGGTCCGGTTTGGGATGAAGGCATCGAGATTCTTTCCGCCACGCCGCAGCTTATACAGCTGGTCGCCCGCTGCGACCGTAAGACCGCCGACCGACTGATTCAGTTCATTCACGAGGTACGCGGATCTCCCGATGAAAGAGAGAGACGCTGTCGGCATGGCCTTTCGCGAGATGCTGATGAACGCCATCGAGCATGGCGCTCACTTCAACGCCACTCAGCATGTGGAGATTTCCTACATTCGAGCCAAGCACATGGTCTTGTGCCGGGTGAAGGATCCCGGAGAAGGCTTTTCGCTCGAGGAAGTCCGTCATGCAGCGATCATGAATCCGCCGTCGGATCCGATCCGGCACGTAGCTATCCGTGAAAAAGCAGGGGCTTCGGCCGGGCGGCTTCGGGATCCTCGTAGCGCAGAACATCATCGATGAATTGATCTACGGCGAAACCGGCAATGAAGTCGTGCTTATCAAATACCTGAAGCCGGAGCAACTGGAGACGTAGCTTCTTCAACCGCATGGCTACATTGCGGGCGGCGGTGGTGGAGTTGAGCCAGCCGGTCGCGGTCGCGGCGGACCCGGCGCTTTGTCAACCAGTTCCACATCCAGTTGGATCGCGATCTGATCCCCAACCATGGGGGAGTCAAACGTCATTCCGTAATCCGATCGGTTGATTGTGGTGGTGGCAGAGACGCCACGATGCTGATTTCCCCTCGGATCCTTGATGGGAGGCGTGGGGCCATCGACATCCAGAACTGCTTCCTTGGTGACTCCATGGATCGTCAGATCGCCGGTCACCTTCAACTTGCCGGCGCCTGCGCCTTCCACTCGTTTGGATACGAAGGTGATCGTCGGATACTTGGCGACATCGAAGAAGTGGTCGCTCCGCAGGTCATTGTCCCGCATTTGCACCCGGGTATCCACGGAACTGGCGTCGATGGTCACATTCACAGAAGCCTTACTCAGATCTGGTGAATCCATGACCACGCCGTTGACTTTGGTAAAGGTCCCGCGGATGGTTGAGATCCCCATATGGCGAACGGAAAACTGCGCTGCCGAGTGCGGAGGGTCGAGATACCAGGTTTGGGTTTGCGCTGCGGCGCTGGAAAGCGGCCAGGTTAGACAGCGAAACAAGAGTCAATAGTTGGAGCGCTCGCAGCGAGGTTTCGTTTTTTAGCCATGATGGAATCTTTCTCTCTATTCATTGAGATTGTTTGAAATCTGCCTGGTTTCCGGACTGAAAACTGAGTGTATGTCCCCAACATGTGCAGGTCAACTGAACAGGGGGATAGGAGACAGAGGCTTGCAAAACTGCCCCCCTCCCCTTTTTTGTGGGGGTGACGGCTGAGAATGTCTTCAAGACGACCCTTTCAAGCAGGTTGCAGAACCATCGAGATACGTCCGTGCGCTGTAGGTGCGCAGAGACCGCTGAACGAGGCATAATGTTTACGGGGGCAGCGGTTGACCGAAACGAAAAAAGTTCGAAAAGTGAACCGCGAAGGCCAACGGTGGACCCTTGATCGAGCCGGGATGACTCTCCGACTCCCTCTCGAATTGAGAGAAGCAATCACTGAAGAGGCCCGTGTCAAGGGTGATCTGGCCAGAATCATCCTGTTTGCTTTAGACCACGTTGAGCGCAAAGAGGTTGAGATCAAGCAAACGCGTAAGGCTGGTTTACCGCTTTGTTTGCCTCAACTGCTACACGTTGGAATAGAGGCTAGGCGAACCCTTCGGGAGTGGGCTGAGGAGGAAGGTGTCAGCGTCAACGCGATCGTCGTCAGCGTTCTCGAAGAGTTTTTCAAACGACTCAAGCGGAGCAAAGCCCTGAGGGAGGAATTGCGACGGGAAATTCGTACGAGTCACGAATTCTTGCCCAGCTAGCTGAATAGTCTTAGGATCAACGTCGCAGATCATGGGGTTTCCCTCGAAAGTTTACAGCGTGCGCTCGAAGCCTCCAAAACTCGATTTCTGCTACGATCGTTCGAAAAAGCCGACCGCGCTTGGCTGCTACCTGAGGTACAGGAACGGATGCGCTATTGGTGGGTCAATCAAAACCAGACGCATCGGCAGGAGCTAGAGGGAGGCTACCTCTGGTCCCCCAAGAGAAATGCCAACGGAGCCCGGAATACCTTCTACGAATTCATGAGGGAGGTTACCCCTGGGGATGTGGTGTTCTCGTTCGTCGACACCAAGATTGTTGCCATCGGAATCGTCGATTCCTACTGCTACGAGAATCCTAAACCGCCTGAATTTGGTGGTATCGGTATGTATTGGAACACGATCGGCTGGCGGGTGCGGGTGACATTTACGCGCCTGATGACTCAGATCCGGCCAAAAGATCACATCGCGGTTCTGCAGGACACATTGCCCACAAAGTATTCTCCCCTGCAAACATCGGGAAATGGCAATCAGGGCGTGTATTTGACTCAGGTCCCCGAAATAATGGCCCAAACCCTCATCGGGCTGATCGGTGCAGAGGCTATCAATCTTGCTCGAGCAAAGCCGACCGAGGGCCCATTCGTCATGCCTCCTAAAGAAACGGCGGACCTCGAACTTTGGGAAAGCCACATCGAAAAGACGATTCAAGAAGAGTCGAACCTTTCAGAAACAGAACGGGAAATGCTCATCGTGGCTCGGAGGGGTCAGGGTCTATTCAAGCAGCGGGTCATGCGAATTGAGTCAAGATGTAGGATCACCAAAGTGGACAATCCTGCCCATCTTCGGGCAAGCCATTGCAAACCGTGGAGAGACTGCATCAACAATCAAGAGCGTCTGGATGGAGAAAATGGTCTCCTACTAACGCCCTCGATAGATCATCTTTTCGACCGTGGTTTTATCGGCTTCGAAGATTCGGGAAAACTGATCATTTCACCAGTTGCGCATACTCAGTCGCTTCAAAGAATGGGAGTGGCGACAGACGGCGCGGTGAACGTGGGGCAATTCAGCGAGGGGCAAAAACGCTTTCTCGACTATCACAGAAACTCAGTGCTGCTTATGGCAGCGCATTAATCCTCTTGCAAGGACCCATTTCGGCAAAACAAAGCCTACGCTGTGTTGACCAATCATGAACACAACACCACTTTTGCAACAATTCACCGCGTACATCATCCTCGCTTCGATATCTATCGTCAAATTTGCTCTTTCCGCCTTGATTCGTAGTTAATCTTCATGAGCGGAGCGTAGGTTGAGACCTGCCGATGCGGTCCCGTCTCTCTTATGCAAACGCCTCCGATAAACCCGACTCCATCCATCATTCGCGCAGCGCAGTATGTCCGGATGTCAACTGAGCATCAACAGTACTCTCCTCAAAATCAATCGGACACCCTTACGAAATACGCGATCGCCCACAACATGGAAATCGTCGCGACATATGAAGACCACGGCCGTAGTGGACTCAACCTGGCAGGTCGCAGCGGACTGAGTCAGCTTTTGAGTGACGTGGACAGGGGTCTCACCAACTTTACTGAATTGTTAGTGTATGACGTGAGCCGTTGGGGACGCTTTCAGGACGCCGACGAAAGCGCCTACCACGAATACGTTTTGAAACGCGCTGGGGTTCGCGTGCACTATTGCGGCGAGCAATTTGCAAATGACGGAAGCATGGCGTCCGCCCTAATGAAGACCCTCAAACGAACTATGGCAGGGGAATACAGCAGGGAACTCTCTGTCAAAGTCTTTGCTGGACAATGCCGCCTCATAGAACTCGGGTTCAGACAAGGAGGTCCCGCCGGATTCGGTTTGCGACGGCAGCTCGTGGATCGTGACGGCAAGGAGAAGGGATTACTGGCACGAGGAGAGCGGAAAAGCTTGCAAACTGACCGAGTGATCTTGGTACCCGGGCCAGAATCTGAGATTGTTGTGGTGCGTGACTTGTTCTCTAGGTTCGTGGATCACTCTGAATCAGAAGCAAGCCTTGCGAAGTACCTCAACAGTAACAGAGTCCTCTCCGATATGGGAAAACCATGGACTCGTGGAACGATCCATCAGCTTCTCACCAATCCAAAGTATGTCGGGACGAATGTCTACAATCGGCGTTCGTACAAGTTGAAAATGAAACGCCTGACAAACCCACCTGAGATGTGGATTATCCGTCAAGAGGCATTCCGCGCGATCGTTCCACTGATTTATTTCGACGTGCTCAACGCACCATTGAGGCCCGGCACACTCATCTCACGGACGATGACTTGCTCGCGCGGTTGAGGATTCTCCTCCTTGAACGCCACGGAAAGCTATCGGGCATCCTCATCGACGAGGCAGAGGATATGCCATCCAGCTCGGTTTACGCATCGAGGTTCGGAGGACTGCATCGAGCCTACGAACTCATCGGGTGGAGTGATCGACGCGACTGCAGCTTCACCGAATCTAATCGCCTTTTACGCCGCCACCACAAAAGCATTATTCACACGATTGTTGGCAACCTGAGAGCCACAGGGGCAGACGTTGAAGTGAACGAGGAGTCTGATCTCTTGAAAATCAATCACGAGTACACGGCCTCGCTTCTTCTATCAAGGTGTCAGGAAACAAGAGCCAACTCTCAACGCTGGCGACTACGCTTCGACACCGGGTTAGCTCCCGACATCACCATAGCCGCTCGCCTGAACCCCGCGAACGAATCAGTTAAGGACTACTACCTACTCCCGCGTATCGATCTCTTGTGGGAACGGCTGAACCTTGCCCCTCAAAACGGTGTCTTACTGGATCTCTACCGGTTTGACAATCTAAATATTTTTTTCAAGCTAGCGGAGAGAACTCCCGTGGAGGACGTTGCGTGAAGGAACAACAAGTCGAGTCAATTCCTATCGCCGAGATCCGGATTGTGAACCCACGTTCCCGCAATCTGATCAAGTGGCAATTGATCGTTCAGAGCATTGCAGCTGTTGGTTTGAAAAAGCCTATTACGGTGACGAAGAGAATGGGTCACGAGTCCGATGGCAGGCGTTTCGATTTGGTATGCGGACAAGGCCGGTTGGAGGCGTTTGTCGAACTTGGTGAAACCTGTATTCCTGCAATAATTATTGACGCTGCAGAACAAGATCGACAGCTTATGAGTCTCGTGGAGAATATTGCCCGAAAACCGGCATCGACCCGTGCCATCTTGTTCGAGGTCAAGATTCTCCGAGAGAGGGAGTACACCGTAGAACAGATAGCTCTCAAGTGAGTTCGCTCATCCGGCGTGGCCCACTTTGATCATCTAATTTGGCCCACCTGGGTAGTGGTATTGTGCATCATTGTTCCGGTTTTGGTTCATGGGTTCTTAGAGATATTCTTTTTCGCCGTAGAGGCCGTGTGTAATGTGGGAATCGCGGCAGCGATTTCCAAGGACTGGGGGAAGGGTGGGAAAACGGCTTTATCGTTTTCCCATGCTTTCCACAGCCCGTCATTTCCACGGCCTATGGTTGTGCGTTTAAAGCTTGCCGCTCAATGCTTTTTGCTCCTTTCAAACGTGCGCCGGAAGCGGAAGGATTCGGTTCCTGTTTCGATGATGTGTGCTCGATCCGTGATCCGGTCCAACACCGCTTTACAGAGCCGGGGATTGGGAAACACGGTTGTCCATTCCGAGAAGGGTAAGTTGGTGGTGACGATGATGGCCGCCCGCTCAGCCCGCTCCGAGATCACCTGAAAGAGGAACTCGGCGCCGATGTCCGCCAGAGGCACGTATCCCACTTCGTCCAGCGCGATCAGCTCGTACTTCTGCCAACGCAGCATGAGCTTGCGCACCTGGTTGTTCTGCTTGGCTTCCACCAACTCGTTGACCAGAGCCGCCGCCGTCGTGAAGCGGACGCGCCGCTTCTGCCGGCAAGCAGCCAGACACAAGCCGATGGCCAGGTGGGTCTTTCCCGTGCCGCACTCGCCGATCAATACAATCGGTTCCTTGCGTTCGATATAGCCGCCTTCGGCCAACTCGCGTATGCGTGCCGCCGAGATCTGCTGGGCCTGCGCGAAATCAAACTCTTCCAGCGTCTTCAAGCGTGGCAGGTGCGCATCGCGAATGCGGTTGTCGATGGCGTGCCGGTCGCGCTCTTCGCACTCGATGGATAGCAGTGCTTCCAGATACCCGGTGTGGCTGTGGTTCTCCTTCACTGCCTGCTCGGCCAGCGATTGAAAGTTGGCGCCCACCGTAGGCAGTCGAGTCGCTTTGCAGTACTGGCGAATGCTGGCATGTTCCAGGGCTTGCGTCTGGTTCTTCACTGGATGCCCCCCGTCGTGTTGGCCAGCAACAGGTCGTATTCATCCATCACCGGCATGGGGCGTTCGAACGGAAGTAGTTCTTCAGCCAGGGCGACAGCGTATCGACGGCGTTGATCCGGGTCGGGCATACGCAGCAGATGCAGCACCGCGGCTGCATCGCTAATCCCCAGCCGCAATGCCTCTTCCACGGCGGCGATCAGCTTGTCCCAGCCGTCGGTAGAACCGGCACGAATCAGCGAGATCATCTCGCGGGTCCCGTTGCCCTTGCCATGACGTTGCTCAAGTTCTCGCCAGATCGCGTCCAGGCAAGCGGGCCAGCGGCCAGCCTCACGCCACTGCTGCAAGGGCGTGGAACCGGCCATGGCTCCCGGCTTTTTATCCAGCACATCGAGATAGTGTTCCAGATCGAGGATCTGATGACCGCGCCCGTAGCAACGTGCGTGCCGCGCAGCCACCTTGTTGTCGTGCACGATCTCTACGCTTAACGGGGCAACCATCGCGGTTACGCGTAGCCCTGGCCACAGCGGGGTCGAGTACCAGTTGGTCTTCACCTTGACGCGGCCCTTGCTGTCCACCAGAAGCGGATACAGCAACTCGTCAATCGGAAATCCTTCTTCGGCCAGCGGCGACAAATGCTCGCGTTCCAGTTCGCTGACCTGACCAATCGTCATGCCGCGGCCAACCATGGTGCGGCTTCGGTTCTCCAGGCAGGCATCGAGGATATGTTGGTTCAACGCGTCCAACACACTGGCTTCCGGCACGGGCACCAGCCAGTTGCGCCGGAACCAGCCCAACTCCCCTTCCACGCCGCCTTTTTCGTGGCCGCTGGCCGGGTTGCAGTACTCGCTCCGGTAGCCCCAGTGCGACCGGAATGCGATGATCCGGTCCGTCTCCACCCGCTGGTATCCGCGCAGAATCTTCTTCACCACCGAGGTCATGTTGTCGTAGCGCAGGGTCTTGAATACACCGCCAAAATAGGCGAACGCATGTTCGTGAGCTTCCAGCAGCGCTTGCTGTGTGGCATGCGGATAGGCGCGGTGGAACGCATCGCCGGAACCCATGCTGCGCATGGCGAAAAACTGCAGCTTGCGCGCTTCGCCGCCCAGTATGGCCATGGCTTCGAACCAATCCACCTGCGCTTCCTGGCCCAACTCGTAGCTCTGCGGCACGAACACTTCACGCCCGCTGAGTCCCAACTCCCGCTTCCGCTCCCGCACGTAGCGCCGCACTGTGGCTTCCCCGACCGGGTGCTCCGCATGCTCCTTGCGCAGCCGCATCCAGATCCGATGAGCCGTATGCCGCTGTTTGCGCGGAGCCTGAAGGTCAGAGGCCAGCATCCGCTCGATGTGCGCCATGACCGGACCCAGTCTGGGCGCTTCCCGTACCACCGCTTTTCGCTCGGGAGGAATAGCGTTCCCGATCGCCTGCCGCACCATCCGCCGGTGCACACCGTGCTTCTTGGATAGCCCTTGAATCGTCTCCCCGGCCGCGTATCCCCGCCGGATCACCTCAAATAGTTCCACCTTTTGCCTCCTGTCCATCCCCGAATGCTTACATCCGGGCTTGTACAGGTGGGCCAATTCAGATGAGCGAAGTGGGCCAATTTAGATGAGCGAACTCATCAAGCTGGGCCTCGATCGTACATACCTTTATGGAATCTGCAATCTCATCGACAAAGGGGAAGAGTACTTGGTCTCTTCTGTAGAAGCCGGACGCATCCCCTTGAGCGTGGCTATCGAAATAGCTATCGGCAACAATCATGAAATTTCCCGAGCATTGTCCGAGGCCTACGAGAAGGGCGATCTGCGTGGAGCTCGAATCTCTGCCGCCCGCCGGGTCATCTCGCACAGACTGGAAAAGCAACGCCTCCAAGGAAAGACGACAACAACCGAACGCAAATTAACCGGAGAGGCTCTAGTTCAAGAATACAAACAGAAAATTCGGGAGCAGAACGCTCTTGTCGTGAAAGCTAATCGAACCAGAGATCGTCTGATCTTGATGACTTCAGCGGCCCGGGTAATCTTCTCAGACGAGAATTTTCGCACACTCTTAAAGGCCGAGGGCGTTGGGACCCTCCCAGCGGAACTTGCAGAAAGGTTCCAACCATGAAAGACGCTGGTGCCCATTCGCGTTCTGCTTTTCGAACCAATATCCTGACGCTGCCATTGACGTCGATTGTTCCACAGAAAATGGACGCTCCAGAGTTGGTTCGTTCAACCATCTTCAAGCAAATTCTTGCTTCTATCCGCGAGATCGGTCTGATTGAGCCGCTAGTCGTATACCCCCAAGAAGGCAACGCCTTTCTACTTTTGGATGGGCATCTCAGACTTGAAGCACTCAAGATATTGGGGCGCAAAGAAGTAAATTGCATCCTTTCTATAGATGATGAAAGTTATACGTACAACAAACGAGTTAACCACATCCCACCTGTCGCACAGCATTTTATGATGGTGGAAGCGCTTAAAAGCGGAGTGGCAGAGGAGCGGCTAGCCGCCACGCTGAACGTAAATATTGGGGCGATACGAAAACGGGTTCAAATGCTTGATGGCATCTGCGGCGAAGTTGTTGAGATGCTGCGTGACCGGAAGGTCAGCCTGGAACTCTTCCCCTTATTGCGAAAGATGAAGCCGATTGGACAGATCGCGACGGTTGAGCTCATGGTGCTCCGCAATGATTACTCTGTCGCGTTTGCAAAGACCCGGCTCGCCATCAGTCCGCCCTCACTTCTCTCAAAGATTTCAAAAGCGCGCCAAATCAAAGCCAACGCAGATGCCGCAGATTCCCTCCTGAACGAGGACACAGACGGTCTCATTCAAAACTTGAAGGCTATCGAAGAGACCTACGGCACTGATGTTCTCACCCTAACGGTGGCTTGCGCCTACCTCGAGCGCCTTTTCAGTGAAGAGAAACTCAAGGTATATCTAGAGCGACATCATTCTGGTCCCCTGGAAACGCTAAAGACAATAATCTCTGTGATGCGACCGCCTCCGCCACAATAGCGAACACGGCGACCGTCACCGGGTGATTTGAAAAACCTGCGTTGCGCGGATTTCGTTTTACCCCGACATTCCCGTAAGCTTTGCAAGAGTCTGCCAATGTCGTGGATGCGGCACTCTGCCACGTCGAATCTCGGTTGCATAACCCCGCGAGACGGCGAGATTGCGCGCGATCGCGGTAGTTGATAAAGGATCAAGTAGCGGCTGAATCTTCTCCGCATAGAATCTCGCTGTTAGCCAGGACGGTTGATCTGAACTTGACCATTTTCGGAGAATTTCGTGATTGGCCAACCGCGTCTTGGAACGCTTGGCCTCAGCCTTGTCAGTATGAGAGAATACACGACCCTCTGATGCAAGTCTTCTAAGACGCTGAGGCAAAACGTCCGCGTTACAAAACCTGCATTTCTCGTTTCTACTTGGGACTTCATTCCCGCAGACGCTGCACACATTCGGCAGCTTCACTGAATTCCTTGGCCTAGGAGTAAACATTCCGCCAGTGAGTGCACGCTTGCGGTTTTGTGTCAGTCGAGTTGCCGGAGTCGGTCTACCGGTCCTTGTTGTGGAGGCAATTTCCTTAACGGCCCACTCCGCGATGGGTGCGGCCAAGCGGGCCCAAGTGGGCGCAGTTTCCGCAAGCTGACTTGCCAACTCTGCCATCAAGCGGCAGTTTCCATTGCGCTCCTCAAAGAACCAAGCTCTTTTCAGAGGCTGGCGCAATATCAAATTGAGTACGTGAGCATCCACATCTGTACGCAGAGGTTCCATTAGATCGCACGCGAGACTGTCTCGATTGATTGTGTCCATGTGCAAGACCCCCATCCCCGGATCAAGCCCAAGAGTCGCAATAGCAAGACGACACTCCGCCTCAAGCAGCGCGTAGAGATAGTTCAAAATTGCGTTGATAGGATTGGTCGCAACACGAGGAGAACCAGACAAAGAAGAGACGCGTGAACCAAACTTACACCAATGCTCAGGTACGCGCGGCATGTCCCGATCAGGGAAGACAATGGGAACAGCTTGCCATGCGTTCCAATAAGCCTTTGCAGCACGCGAGCCGGACAAGACTATGGAGATTGTCGAGGCCGTCATCGCCCGAGGTCTACCTTCTACGGACCGGTCAGAGACTAGACAGGCTTTAATGAGTATCCCTGTCTGGCTCTATGCAGTTCAAGGTCTAGAACGGGCTAAAGCGATCTTATTGCGGTTCGCGGAAGACCCAGGACGTTATCACGCCGAGATTTCGACGGCGATCTTCATAGCGTCCCACTATCTCGACCCTAAGAAAACTCCAGATACTACAGAACGCGTTCGCGCCCAAGAGGAAATTGCTATTCTCCTCATTCCTGCACGAGCGGCTCTGCTCAGGCGCGAAGAGTTGAGGAACTCGCCCGATACGAACAAACATCTGTTGGAGATTCTCGATTCGGCGGCCTCGCGCATCGTGTTCTCCTTTGGGTTACCGGCACATGGAGTCACCGGCAGTGACGTTATGGGTAGCGACGAGCGAGTGAAGCACTACACCGAAGTGAGGCCATTACTTGAAAAGTTGCTTGGAGACCCGGATGATCCAACCACAGTGCCTTTAATGCCGCATACGGCTTATTACTTGCTCCAACTGATGAACGGTATACTCGATGTTGATCCCGTTCGAATCCTTGCCTTTGCTGCCGCCGTGTGCGCCGGAGGATCCTATTTTAAACTTGAACTAGATGTCTCTGCGCGCGATGAGGCAGTGCAATTGGTCGACCGCGCCCTGGCCGACCATAAAGACACTCTCAAGAGCAGCGCAGTCTCGATCGGCAAGATGTTGGATTTGTTTGTTAGAGCTGGTTGGAGTGAGGCTTTGGCCCTAACCTTCCGTCTCGACGATGCATTCAGGTGATTTCTGATTCAATGGAAGTAGCCGCATTAATATCTGTGTGACTCGGACCAACGGTATTTCGCTTTACCCGTTTTGAACGATGGATCATTCCACCAGCGCTGACATTCTCCAAATGCGCTTTGAACCTCTCGCAAGAATTCGACCACCATTAAGACAGTTCACACAAGTGGTTCATTATAAGAATGAACCCGCGAAAACCCGAAAACCTGCCTTCGGCAGCTCAGCAATACCCCTGAACTGGTTAACTCAACGGTGTTTGGGCGGAGGGTTCACCCCTCTCCATCGATTTCGACTGACCGACCGAAAGCGGGGGGGGCAGTGACGGATAGGTGCC
Organism: uncultured Acidobacteriaceae bacterium; assembly: GCA_963796145.1. GTDB lineage: Bacteria > Acidobacteriota > Terriglobia > Terriglobales > Acidobacteriaceae > PALSA-350. The sequence goes on from CAWCKO010000035.1 coordinate 12,643, forward strand.
TGTGGGATCGTGGCGAGAGCTAACGACTGAGAGCAAGTTGACGACAAGCCGACTCTCGGGCGAGTGATTGAAGCCGTTGTTTTCGAGTTGAAAGGCCGATTTCCGCCCCCGTACGGGTGAGCAGCAAAGCACGGCACGCCAAAGTTTGTCGAAGCTACCGGAAATCCCGTTCAAGGAACTCCAGATAAACGGCCGAATCGCCACTTTGGTCAAGTCGTAAGCCATGCGATGTTGGTGTCGTGAATCATCTCTGGGAGAGTTCCAGTAAACAGTTTCGGGCAGCGATTCCGTATAGCATGTGAAAGCCCAACGCTGAGTGCTGATGCTATCGACAAATCCGGGGACGGACTACACCGCAACCTTGAGCTTCGATCTAACGAATTGGGGTAAACTTGATGTCCACTCTTTATCGGCCTCGATTGCGGTCAGGGGTAAATTGCTTCTAATCCTGGTCTCAAAATTAAGCTCAGGATAAATAAATGCGAACGTCTAGGTTGCTTGTGCTCGTTCTCGGTCTGGCCCTCGGTGCTCTTCCTGCGACTTCGTTTCCGGAAGCATTGCCGCCTGTCTACTTCAATCACGTAACAATCTTCATTCCCGCGGCTGCCTACGATGCACTCCGGCAGTCTTCATTTCTTCAAAATGAGTTCAGCGAGTTCAAAGAGCAGACCGTTCAGCGGGACGGTGGCAAGTGGAGCTACACGGGAATCTACATCTTTGGGCAGCACACGTATCTCGAGTTCTTCAAAGCTGGACCGGACCTACCGCGCTTCGGAACCACGATAGCCGGAGAGGTTGTGTTCAACATGTGGATCGATGATCGCGCCCAGCTCCCTCGATTCAAGGAGCGACTCGCTGCAGAGCAGCACGCCACCCTGCTCATTGACACAGCTCGAGGCGCAAAGAATCAGCCAACGTACGACACGGTCGTATCCGAAGGCGGTCCGGCTGGCGACTTCGGACCCGGCATGCGCGTTGACACACACCTTAAGGGCTACTATCCGGACGGCATCACAAGGGAAAAGCGACTTGAAGACGTGTTCCTCGCTCAACGGCAGCTGCACGATATAACGGGCTTCACGTTGACGGTCGACGAGGCGGAGCGCAACCGGCTCATCAAGCAATTTCGTGCCTACTCCTACGACCTACGCGCCGACGGCGCAAAGCAAGTTGTCTCCGGCCCGGGAATCACGTTTACGCTCGTGGCAGCAAAATCGCACGAACCACGGACGCTGACCATCGATTTCTCAATGAACCGCACAACTACAAGTGAGCAAACATACAAGCTCGACGACGGTGGTGAGATCCGAATTCAAGGCAGCATTGGCAACTGGGCGTTCACATTCCCGAACGAGTAGGAGGGATCCGCAGTTCAGCGGACCTCCCGTGGAAGTGTTTTCGACAGAACGCAGCGCATTGGAGGGACCGGTGTTTTCTTTTCTCGGGCTCTCACGCAGACCCTAAAACCTAATGGTTGCTCGGATTAATGTGCGGGTTTCAACCGCGGCGGAGCCGGCGGTGTCGTCGAGTGCCCAACAAATCCCGCTAAAATTGATTTCGGGGCAACTGTCTCTGTCCCCGGCTCCCTCTCAACGATGAAGGAGCGCGGACATGATTCTTGTTACCGGAGCCACGGGAAAGAACGGGGTGGAAATCCTGAAGCGTTTGTCTGGCAGGAAAGAGCGGATCCGGGCCATGGTCCGTAAGCAAAGTGAGATCATGAGCGCCACGCCCAATTGCGGATTGGAATTTGTTGAGGCGGATTTCGACGATGCGGCGAGCCTGCGCAGGGCCCTCAGTGGTGTCCAGCGTGCCTTCCTGGTCACAAATTCATCTGACCGGGTTGAGGAACGTCAGTTGCGTTTTGTCAGTCTGGCACGTGAATCGGGAGTAAAACATATCGTCTATCTTTCTCAATTGCATGCGTCTTCGGAATCTCCATTACGGTTTCTGCGCTACCATGCCGCCGTCGAAGAGGCGGTTCGAACGTCCGGAATGAGCTACACCAACCTCCGCCCTAATCTGTATATGCAGGCCTTGCTGATGATCGGCAAGTCAATCGGGTCGGAGGGCCGGTTTTTTGCTCCCGCCGGCGACGCGCGGGTCAGCGTGGTCGATGTTCGCGATATAGCCGCGATGGCCGTAGCCGCACTGACCCAGACCGGACACGAGGGCAAAACCTACGACATCACCGGGCCGGAGGCGTTGACGCACGCCCAGATGGCGGCTGAGCTTTCCCAGGCACTCCATCGGCCTGTCACCTTCGTGGACCTTCCGGAGCAGCAATTTCGAGAGGCACTTCGTGGTTTTCACATGCCCGATTGGCAGGCCGACGGCCTTATCGAGGATTACGCTCATTATCGCCGCGGCGAAGCGGCCGGCATCTCTTCCGCCGTCAAGGAGGTCGCTGGGGAAGATCCTCGCCCGTTCGCCGTGTTCGCACGGGACTATAGAGCTGCCTTTCTGGGCACAGTGGACAGCGGATCCCAGACAGTTTCACAGGGCTCGGCGGCAGCACTGCGTCATTAGTGCAGGAGGGTGGCTATCGGTGGCCAGCATAAAATCCGGGTAAGTGGCTATTGCCACCGGACCATATCTCGCCGAAGGTGGTTGCACAGTGTCCCATTCTCTGCACCCTGCCCACCTCGCCGCGTGGATCTTCCAATCCGGGTTTCCCTGGGGAGTATGGTTACCCTATCTCAGCGGAGCGGTTATTTTGGCTGTCGGCCTGAGCGCGATCAGGAAGGACCTTGTACAAAAGCAAGGCCTAAATAAGATCGTCGCTCTCGGCCCGGTATTTATCGCGATTCCCATCGCTGTGTTCGGTACAGAACATTTCACGGCAGCGCAAATCATAGCCGGGATGGTGCCCGCATGGATCCCAGGACACATGTTCTGGGCGCTGTTCTGTGGAGTTTGTCTTATCGCCGCATCCCTGAGCATAGCGGCTAGAAAATACACCTGGCTTTCGTCTGCTCTGCTCGGAGTCATGATCCTTCTATTCGTGCTTCTGATTTCTGTTCCCGCTATCGCCGGCGCCCCGCGCAACCGAATCCTGTGGGTAGTAGGGGTGAGGGATTTATCTTTTTCCGCGGGAGCTTTTTGTCTTGCCGCGAGCCAAAAAGAAGCATGGAAAGAACAGCATAGGCGCCTGGTTATTACGCTGGCGCGGCTTCTCATTGGAGCTGTGACCACATTTTTCGGCCTGGAGCAAATTCTGCATCCGGAATGCGTGCCCGGAGTTCCTCTCGCCAAGTTGACGCCCTTGTGGATTCCGGCACACTTGCTTTGGAGTTATCTGGCAGGTGCGCTCTTCGTCGTTGGAGGCATCAGCTTGATGATCAATAGAAAAGCAGGCATGGCGGCAACATGGCTGGGGCTCATCACTCTTCTGCTGGTGGTCCTCATCTATGTACCCATCACAGTTGCGAGTCCTTCAGACATAGGGGGTGCCTTCAATTATGTGGCGGACACCCTGTTGTTCAGCGGGAGCCTGCTGGTTCTTGCCCAGGCTCAGAACTCGTCATAGGAAATCTGGCTGGGCGGCACGCCGAGTTCGCCAAGCATCCTGAGGCAGGCCTTGATCATCATGGGCGGACCGCAGAGATAATATTCTGCGCTCCTCGGATTGGGGTGCTGGCTGAGGTAGTTCTCCAGCACTACTTCGTGAATGAAGCCGAAATGACCCGTCCAATTATCCTCCGGTAGAGGGGAGGAGAGCGCGAGGTTGAATGCAAAGTTGCGATGCTTGCCAGATAGATTGCTGAAGTAATCTTCGTAGAAGATTTCCTGCCTGGATCGTGCACCATACCAGAACGTGACCCTGCGCGCGCTTTGCTCGGTCTCGAGCAGGTGGGAGAGGTGGGCGCGAAGCGGCGCCATACCGGCGCCCCCGCCGATGTAGACCATCTCCCGCTGCGTGGGCTTGATATGAAAATCGCCGAAGGGACCGATGGCGCTCACAATGTCTCCGGGCTTGAGGCTGAAGACGTAGCTGGAACCGACCCCGGGAGCGCAGTCCTGGCCTGGCGGCGGGGTTGCGATGCGCACGTTGAAGCGCAGCGTGCGATCCGTCTCCTGGTTGCTGGCGAAAGAATAATTGTTGCGCCGCCCCGACTGGGGATTGCGCGCCACCAGATCGAAGACGTGCTGCCGCTCCCAGACGGCGGCAAAAGGCTCGGGAATGTCGAAGTCGCGAAAGCGGATCGTATCGTAAGCCGGAATGTCGAGTTGCAAGTAGTCGCCGGGGGTGAAAGAGATCTTCTCCGCAGGATCCAGGGGCTCGAGAACAAGTTCCTTGATGAAGGTGGCGACGTTGGAGTTACTGACTACGCGTAGTTGATACGTCTTCAGCGGACGAGCGCCGGCACCGCCGGGGCGGCTCACATTAATAAAGATTCGACCCTTACGTTCCTCGATCGGATACGTGACCAAACCCCGGCAAATCGGCACCCGGGCGGGCGATCCATCGATCAAATGGAAACGCCCATTGTGTTTGGAACACTCGATGATGTCGCCCTTCACCAGGCCTTTGGAAAGATGAACATTGCCGTGGGTGCATAACCCGTCTGTGGCGTAAAGCTCTCCCGCCTGGTTGCGATACAAAGCGTAGGTTTTCTTGCCGTGATCAAAGCGGATGACGTCGGCGAGGCCGAGCTCGCCGGTAGCACACGCTTCGATCCAGCCGGTCGCGTCCGGCCCGGTTGGTGAGGCATAGGCGTTTTCTTTTACACGTAGTCTCGGTTGGGGAAGCTGCCGCTTGACGTGGTATCCGGGGTCCCTCACCTGCTTGAGAATGGTAGGGACGATTTCACGCCAGGCGGAGAAAAGGCTCGGATACGGCGGCGCACAGTCGTCCTTTACGGCGGCATGCAACCTGGGCAGGGCGTGATAAGGCACCAGCGGAAACATGTGGTGCTCGACGTGGTAGTTCATGTTCCAGTACAGATAGCGGTGGATCCAGCACATATAGACGGTGCGGCAGTTGAGACGGTGATCGAGTACATCTTCCGCCAAACCGGCGTGTTGCGTGTATCCGTACGTGACCAGCAGCCAGGTGCCGAAGAGATTGGTCAGGCCCACGAGGAATAGGGGAAGGATGCTTTCGGCCTTGATCGAGAGGGCAGTAACGATGGCGTAGAGGGCGACATAAACGCGCGCCTTGCGATAGACCTTGGGAAATTCTGTCTCCGGGATGTAGGTTTTCTCGTCGGCATCCATGCGCCCGACAGAATGCAGGAGGATGTGCCTGAAATATTTCTGATAGCCCCGGAGATTGAAGAACGACATGACGATGGCCTTCAAATCAGGCGGACGTGGGACAGCAATCTCCGGGTCTCGGCCGACGATGATGGTGTCGCTGTGATGGCGCGTGTGGCTCCAGCGCCAGACCGTGGACTCGCGCATGACCATGAACGAGGCAATTTCGTAGAGAGTGTTATTCATCCAATCGGTCTTGAATGCGGTACCATGACCGGTCTCGTGCCAGCGGGAATCAGAGGTCGACGCGTAGAGCACGCTGTAGAGGATGTAGGGCAGAATGGCCCACCAGGTGCCCCAGAGTGTATAGGTCAAAAAGCCGCTGCCGAGAATGAGGGCGAACCACAAGATCGTGTCGCGGATGGCAGGTCCGTCGCGACGCTGTAACAAGCTGCGCATAGTTTCGCGCGGCACCTGACACTGATACCACTCTGCTTCGGCGAGCCCCCGCTCCACGGCTATGGTGGCATTGACGCCGGTGAGGCTGTAATCGAGTTTCCTCGGAGGCGCGGGAACAGTAACAGCGCCAGGGCTTATCGTCGCGGCCAATCGTCCCCCCTTTTCCGGCTGCGTTCGCCACCCGGAGTTCTAATGGGAACAATGGCGCTGCCGGGGCGGCTTAGACCTACGCAATCATCGTACCGCAGCGCTTCTGGACAAGTCTGGTTATGGGGGAAGCGCTGGGGGGTGAATGTACGGCCTAACAGGCTGCCGAAAAACTCGCTCTCGGGTAGGTCCGGGCTTAAAGAGTGTGCTTGAGAAGTGCAAACTTCAGGATTCGTGGTGGGAGCCCCCGCATTTATGGCGGGGGAAGGAGTGCTTCAGCGCTCCGAGAAATAGTCTCAACTCGATCATGCGCTTTGAGTCCCGAAGGGACGGCTGAACATGGGGGCTAAAATTTCAGCCGTCCCTGGCGGGACTAGCCGGATTCGTGGCGGTTACCCAGGACTATCGTCCTGGGCTACTTCCAGCCGTCCCTTCGGGACTCAGTGCAGAGTTCTCACGCAGACTCTTTAGCCCCTGCACCTCTTCTGACCCAATAACAATGTCCGCGCTAGAGGGTTAGTTCAGGTTTTCCTGGTCCAGCAATTTCTGGAACTGCGGCGTAGTTCGCAGGACCGCGAAATCCTCGTCCTCAATGAGCCGTTTGCGATCTTTGAAGCCTTCATCCATAGCCTTGCGAAGATAAACCAGAGCCTGGTCCTGTTTTCCTGCCTTGGCGAAGGTCTGCGCTATGTAGTAGTTGATAGCGACGCGCTGTTCACGGGAGCCGCCACCTTCCACCATTGCAGCCTGATTGGGTGCAAAGACCTGTTCGTCGATGGAGAAGGCCTTCTGATACATCTTTACCCCTTTTTTGAATTTGTCCTCAGCAAAGTATGCGGTGCCAAGATTGCAGTAAATGACCGCACTTTCTGATGAATGTTTCAGGGCTTTCTTGTACCAGTGTTCGGCGACTTTGAACTCGTGTTGGGCGTAATAGACGGCGGCAAGATTATTGGAAGCGGCCGCAAAGCGAGGATTGAGCACAAGCGCCTGCTGATACGCCTTACGGGCTTGATCCAGAGAATAGAGATGGTGGTACGCCATGCCGATATTGTTCCAAACGATGGCGGACTTTAAATTGCTTTGCTGGTATGCGGTGATGGCTGCAGCGTACTCTCCACGGGCCATCAGAAGGTCTGCCTTCTTTTCGGCCGGGAGTTGGTCCAATCCGAGCGTTTTGCGCTCGGGCACCGACTTGCCATTGCCGACTGCTTGCGGGGGAGGGCTATTCGTAGTTTGGGCAGAAGGTACCTGATCTCCGAATCCGCTCACAGTTGTCGATGCTACAACTGCAATCGCGAACCAGAGTTTGACGCTGAAGAGCGGCCTATTGGGAATCTCACCCATAACTCGCCTCCTTGGCTTACTACACTTTCGGATTGCGGCGATGCAATCAACCAGCTTATTCTGCGCTTATAGGCAAGGTACGGCAATATCCACCTTCAAAGAAACGCCCATAGCCAGTCAGATCGAGGAGCCCCCGATCCCTAATTGGCTCGATAGTGGCTGGAACCCCTAATATTCTCAACACTTTCCGAATCTGCTGACCTTTTCCCGGAAACACCTGTTTCGGCGGGTAGGTCCGCGTTGCAGCCGGCACAGCTCCCGCCAGGCGGGCGTCACCGCGCTCGAATGGTCTGAAAGCGAACCGAATAGCCAAAGCCGATGGAATAATCAGGGACCGCGGAGGAAAGTCCTATATTCCAATGAAAATCGAGTTGCTGATGCGGTGAAGGCTTGTAGGCCGTGCCAAAATCGATCACGTGCTGCGGTCCGCCGCGTTGGGGAAAAGCGCCCGAATACTCGACGTAGGCGTCCCAGGGCGGCGTAAGCTGGCGGTCGAAATACACGCTGGACTGGCCGGTCAAATTTCGCCGCGTTCCCTCGGTTGGCCACATAAGGGACAACATTCCAGCCACCGTCCAGTTCTTTGCGAATGAACGCGACCAAGGCAGTTGGATGGCTGGATCATAACCATGACTTGATATCTGGTTCGCTCCAGTGGGAAAGCTCACCGACGGGATGAGCGAAACGTCGAATCCGCGGGTGGGTCCAAGCTGCTGTTTGAAACCCAGGGTCAAATCACCAAATCCGTTGGCGTATCCCGACGCAGTATCGTCGTTGTAAAAGTAGTCCGGGACGGCAAAACGAAGCTCGGTTTTGCCGGCAACACCAAACCGCGCCGAGGTCTCAGGGAAATCAAAGCCCCGTTGACCTCCATTGGGAGTGGTAGCTAGAAACCCATTCTCAAACTGCAGGCTCCCGCACGGAACGACAACACTCGAACTTGTGATTTGCGGCCGATCGGTGGCAATTGGGTCCTGCGCATGGGCGCCGCAAGCCTCAGCCCTCGCCCGATGCGCGAAGAGGGTTGCCACCATGAGGGCAAGGAACAGGACGCATCGGTACCGCGGCATGCGCAAGATAATAACGGAAGGTCCTGCATCGCAAGATCAATCGCAATCGGGAGCCGGAAACAGGAACTGCAACATGGGACCGACGCGTTGGGCCCAGGCGGATTCTGTATGCTCTGCATTCTCGGCTTCGAAGTAAGCCAGGTTTTCGCCCAGCTGCCAGCCTTTTTTGATCAGCCCATCGCGCAGCGCCCGTGCGTCCGGCAGCGCGCGGGTTGATTCTTTGCTGCCGATGTCCAGCCAGATGCGCAGCTCACGCTTTTGCGGAAGTGCGGCCACCGTCTTGAGAATCGCCCGTCTCCGCCACCACACGGAAGGGGAGATCACAGCCAGCCTGGAGAAGACATCGGAATACCGTAAGCCCAGGTAGAGGGTAACCAGGCCGCCGAGCGAGGAGCCTCCCAGGCCGCAGTGCTGTGCTCCGGGCAGTGTCCGGTACTGGGCATCGATGAAGGGCTTGAGTTCCTCGACCAGCATCCTGCCATACGCATCCGCATGGCCGCCACCCAGGCGGCTGTCTTCTACCGGCGTGTACTCATCGATCCGCCTCTCCCCCGTGTTGTAAATGCCAACGATGATGAGCGGCTCAATCGTGCCGGCCTCGATCAGCCCATCGGCGGTTTCACCCATGCGCCAATAGTTCCCTGGGATGAACGAGGTTTCGGGATCAAACAGGTTTTGGCCATCCTGCATATAAAGCACAGGAAAATGACGAGCCCCTGCGGTCTTGTACATTGGCGGCAGGTAGACGATCAGGTCGTGGCGTTTCTCCGTCAGCCGGGAAACAAATTGTTCGTGCTTGTGCAGGCGCGCCACCAGGCCGCTTGAAGGCAAAGGCGAGACCTGGTCGTTAGCTAGGAAGGATTCCGAAGTCATTCTGTAGAATGGTGCAACCATTCAGCTTTGGCTTCGCGCACCGTAGTTCATTCAGATTAGCAAAGTGGGTCAGCAAGGGGTGACGATTGCAGCGCGAATACTATCGTTGGTGGTCAAAAGACCTGAATCGCGACATGGAACTGCTGTGCTTCGGCCATGCAGGAACCAAGGTTCTGGTCTTCCCTACTTCCCAGGGCCGATTCTTTGAGTATGAAAACGCCGGCATGGTTGCAAGTGTGGCGGACCGCATCGACAACGGCCAATTGCAGCTCTATTGCGTCGACAGCGTTGACGGGGAGAGTTGGTATAACAAGCATGCGCACCCTTATTGGCGAGTGCAGCGGCACATGCAGTATGAGCGTTACATCGTGGACGATGTTCTGCCGCTAATGGGTAAGAGGAACCAGACGCCGAGACTGATCGCCACCGGTTGCAGCTTCGGCGCCTATCACGCGGCTAACTTCGGATTCCGCCACCCCGATTTGGTCACCGGTATCGTAACTATGGGCGGAGCCTTTGATATGAAGGACTTCGTCGACGGCTGGTATAACGAAGACCTTTACTTCAACAATCCTCCCGACTATCTTGCCAACTGCACCGATCCCTGGAAGTACAACCATGTCCGTACCGTGCTTGCGACCGGCGAGTGGGACTTTTGCTGGGAGAAAAATGAACGCTTTGCGGCGGTCCTGCGGCGCAAGGGCATTCGCCATGAGCTTTACGTCTGGGGGGACCGCAGCTTCCATGACTGGCCATGGTGGCAGCCCATGGCCAGGATGTACCTGGAGTAAAACGCCCCATGCCGGGCAAGATGACCAAGTCGAAATCCGCTCCGCAGCGATTTGGCAAGGTTGCCAAATAAGTCCTTTGTTTCACGAAGATGCTCAAGATGCTCAAGCAATTAATTTGATCATCTTGCCTGTTGGCGGACAGCAAAGCTGCTGGTGTACACCGACAACACAAGTCTTCTTGGTATCACGCTATAGGCGATGAGAACTACCGTCCAGAGGCTATGCAAATAATGATGTGGAAAAGCGGGAAGGGAACTCCATAAGCGCTAAGGTAAGCAAGATTGTTTCGAGAGCGGGTCACTCAATCGGAGCAACTCCCGAACCTGGGGAATCTACGCACGCGCTTCCCTCTTCAGGCGCTTGGGCTCCCTTGTCCAGGCCCTGTTCCTTGTCTTCCAAAAATCCATAGCTTGTTTAAAGCCGTACGGAAAATCGAGTCTCGAATATCAGGGAAAACCGGAAAGGGTGAAAATGCTTTAGAATTGGGCTGTTTATAGCAGTTTCGCAATTACTGTGAACTGAAAAAGATCGCGAGGTGTGGTTTTCCTTGGGAGAAAACCACGAAAAGGCCTGTCGCTTCGGTCTACATCAATTGCGAACTGCTCCAGCCCCCCCACGGCATAGGTTTTCGGGCCTTCTGTCTGTTTTACAAGCTTTGCCCCCAAGGAGCCGCCGTGAAGAAAATCGGAATCATTTTCGGGATGGAGTCGACCTTTCCGCCCGCTTTGGTCGACAAGATCAACTCCTTCAACGACGCCGATATACGGGCCGAGCTGGCCAGCATAGGCGAGGTTCGGATGGCAGAGCCCTCCCCCTATGACGTCATCATCGATCGCATCTCCCACGACATTCCCTTCTATCGCGGCTACCTCAAGAACGCGGCGCTTTGCGGATCGATCATCATCAACAACCCATTCTGGTGGAGCGCCGACGACAAGTTCTTTAACTTCGCGCTGGGTACCAGGCTCGGGGTGGCCATCCCCAAAACCGTGCTGCTGCCCCACAAACACCACCCTCCGGGCACCACGGACCTATCCATGCGCAATATGCAATATCCCCTTCCCTGGGCCAGTATTTTTGACTACGTGGGCTTTCCCGCATTCCTGAAGCCCTTCGACGGGGGAGGCTGGAGAGATGTGTACAAGGTGAATTCGCCCGGCGAGTTCTTCCATGCCTACAACCAGACGCGCGATCTGTGCATGACACTGCAGACGGCGGTCAACTTCAAAGAGTATTTTCGCTGCTACTGTGTCGGCCAGCAGAAGGTCCACATCATGCAGTACGACCCTTCGAGGCCTTTTCACGAGCGCTACGTGAAGGACCCGGAGCCGGTTGACCCGAAGCTTCTGGAAAGGGTCGAGCGCGACTGTCTGACGCTGTGCCGCGCGTTGGGCTATGACCTGAACACGGTTGAATTTGCATGTGAGGGTGGCACCCCATACGCCATCGACTTTATGAATCCGGCTCCCGATGCGGATATAAACTCTGTGGGCCAGGCAAACTTCGACTGGATCGTGAGCCAGGTAGCTGAGCTGGCTATGGAAAAGGCCAGGAAACATACAGGAAAGCCTCCCGAATATCGCTGGAGCGCCTTCCTGGGCGGCCCCTCGGCCGCCTCTCCGAACGGGCAAACACCCAAGCAGGTCAGCCAGGAGGTACACGGATGAACCGTCCCAGTTTCAGCATTGGCATCGAAGAGGAATATCAGACCATCGACCCCGAGACGCGCGATCTTCGATCTCACATCCAGTCTGAGATCCTGCCTAAAGCCAAGCTCGCCACCATGGATCGCGCCAAGCCTGAGCTTCACCAGGCGGTGGTTGAAGTGGGCACCAGGGTTTGCCGGGATATTCAGGAAGCTCGCGAAGACATACTCGATTTGCGGCGACAGTTGATCACGCTGGCGAGCGAAAGCGGCATGTGGCTGGCCGCGGCAAGCACCCACCCCTTCGCCGACTGGCGGGCGCAGGATATCTACCCGGACGACCGCTATAAGCAGGTGGTGGAAGATTTGCAGCTGGTTGCGCGGGCCAATCTCGTCTTCGGATTACATATCCACGTAGGCATCGAGGATCGGAACACTGCGATCCACATCATGAACTCGATGCGCTATTTCCTGCCGCACATTCTCGCACTGTCGTCGAACTCACCCTTCTGGGAGGGGATTAAGACCGGATTCAAGTCATATCGATCGAAGGTCTTCGAGCGCTTTCCACGCACCAACATCCCTGACATCTATGCCAATTGGGCCGAGTACGAGACGTTTATCAACCTGCTGGTTAAAACCAATTGCGTCGACAACGGCAAGAAGGTCTGGTGGGACATTCGCCCCCATCCTTTTTTCAATACTCTGGAAGTCCGCGTATGCGACATACCCATGCGGCTCGATGAAACCATGGCGATTGCAGCCCTCATCCAGGCTACTGTGGGCATGCTCTATGACCTGCATGCAAAGAACAAGAGCTATCGCATCTACAGCCGGGCCCTCATTATGGAAAACAAGTTCCGCGCCGCCCGCTATGGCATCGATGGCAAGCTGATCGACTTCGGCAGAGAAGAAGAGGTGCCGATGCGCGACCTGATGCTCGAATATATCGACCTCATTTCCGATGCGGCGAAGGACCTTGGCTGCGAGCGCGACATCGCCTATATTCACGAGATGCTTCGAATGGGAACGGGCGCAGACCGGCAACTCAAGGTCTACGAAGAAACAGGCGATCTAAAGAAGGTGGTCGACTACATTGTGGCGGAGACGCGTGTGGGCGTGATGCAGGAGACGGCGGCATTGCAGACCTAGAGGCTGCGGAAAACCCAATGTTGTTGAAGGGTACGACCTTTAGGTCGTACGTAAATTTTTGCAAGCAGGTGCGGCTTTAGCCGCTGAGGGAACGACCCCTCACCCCTACAGGACTTTTTCCGCAGCCTGCTAGAGGGCGAAGAGAGGAAGCTGATTGGCCCAACCCGTTTTGACCGATATCACCAGGATCGAATTCGATCCCCTGTTTTCCCCCGGCGCTTACAACGCCGTCAACACCTGCCTGCGTATCCGAGCTTCGGAAAAGGTCACTCTGATCACCGACAACGCTTGCCGCGAGATCGCCGCCAGCATCGCGCAGGAGTTGATCAAGGTTGGCTGTGCTTTCAAGGCCTTCGTGCTCGAAGACCTGGCTCCGCGCCCCTTGGCTGGTTTGCCGCGCGAGATCGCGGACGACATGGAGACCAGCGACGTGAGCATCTTTGCCGTACGGGTGCAGACCAACGAGCTGAAGTCGCGCATGGAGATGACCGCGATCGTCAACCGGCGGCACATGCGCCACGCGCATATGGTCAACATCAATCGACGCATCATGCTGGAAGGCATGCGCGCCGACTTCAACCACGTCGATGCCCTCAGCAACAAAGTGATGGAGATTGTCAGCCGCGCAAAAGAGATCATCGGCAAGACCGCCGCGGGCTGCAACTTCACCGGCGCGCTCAACCCGGAGTATCGCTGGATCAAGACCAGCGGTATCATCAGCCGCGACAAGTGGGGCAATCTGCCGGGGGGTGAAATCTTTACCTCTCCCGGAGAGGTAAACGGGGTATACGTAGTCGACGGCGTGGTGGGCGACTATCTGTGCGACAAGTACGGCGATCTCGAGCACCAGCCGTTGACCATCCGCATGCGAAATAATCGCATCACAGAGGTCTTTAGCGAGAACAAGGCGCTGGAACAGGATTTTTGGTCTTACACCCACAGCGACGAAAACAGTGATCGCGTGGGCGAGTTTGCCATCGGCACGAATATTGAATTGACCGACATAATCGGCCAGATCCTGCAGGACGAGAAGTTCCCCGGCATCCACATCGCCTTTGGCAATCCATATGGGGAGCACACCGGAGCGAAGTGGTACTCCGGCACGCACATCGACGTGGTCGGCCGCAAGTTCGATATCTGGGTAGATGGGCGGCAGATCATGGAGAAGGGTCGCTTCCTGATCGAGGACTGACCCCAGAGGACTAACAATGATCCCCGCTCTGCGCGAGGCATTCAACCGTAACTTTCTCCCTGAGACATACCAGCAGTTGCTCAAGAATTTAGAGGCGAGCGCCGGCACGCCCATTGCATTTCGTGTATCCGAGACGCCCTGTTTTTTCCCGAAAGCGTTGCTCGACCAAATGGCGGAGTATGGCCGCGACCTGGTTCTGCAGCTGGTGAACAATCCGGAATACCTCCGTGCCTCCAACGCCACGGTCCCGCCGCAATACAACGTTGCCAACCAGTCGTCCCGTCCGATGTTTCTGCAGGTCGACTTCGGCCTGGTGCGGGATGCGCAGGGTGGACTCGAACCGAAGCTGGTTGAGCTGCAGGCGTTTCCTTCTCTCTACGGATACCAGCCGGTACTGGCGAAGCAGTACATTGAGTTCGTATGGACTGCCCGCGGATCTGGGGATCTACCTCGGAGGCCATGATCACGATACGTATCAGCAACTGATGCGTGAGCTGATCGTCGCCGGCCACGATCCCGCAAATGTGATCCTGCTGGAGATTCACCCGGAGAAGCAAAAGACACTCTGCGACTTCCTGCTTACGCAGCGCGACCTGGGCATTGCCATCGTCGATATTCTCAAGCTGAAGAAGCGCGGCAAGCGCCTGTTTTACGAAAGGGACGGCCGCGAGATTCCGGTGCACCGCATCTACAACCGCTGCATTGTGGATGAGCTGGAGCGTAAAGATATCAAGCTGCCTTTCGATCTGACCGAGCCTCTCGATGTGGAATGGGCCGGACATCCGAACTGGTACTACCGCATTAGTAAGTTCTCGATTCCCTACCTGAAACATAAGTGCGTGCCGAAGACGTGGCTGCTTGACGAGAACAGCAGCGTACCCCTCGACAACGAAAATTATGTATTGAAGCCGCTTTACTCGTTCGCTGGACTTGGCATCAAGTTCAATCCCACGCAGGCCGATGTGGATGCCATACCTTTAGACCAACGGCAACACTACATGCTGCAGGAGCGTATGCGCTTCGCGCCCGTGATCGAGACCCCGTACGGCGTGACCCAAGCCGAAATTCGCATTATGTATGTTTGGCCTGAGGGCGGAGAGATTGCGCCCGTATTGCCGCTGCTCCGCATGGGCCGCGGCATCATGATGGGTGTCGATCACAACCGCAATCTGGAATGGGTAGGCGGATCAGCGGCACTCTGGGCCGCGCAGTAGCCTATTCTTCCGCGCTTTTCATAATCCTTCATGGATGCTCAGCCACCCCGCCGCTGCCCACGGGCCATCGCGCAGCTACCAGTCTGTCTGATTTTATTTTTTCCACAGGTTACTGTCGTCAGGTTTCTGGCCGATAACGAGTCTAGATGAGTTTGAAGGTGGCTGAAAATGACTCATCTCTTCGCGTTGGTCTCGTTCGCCCACGGTGACGCAACCGTTTTCTTTCCCAACGCTGGGCCGTTTACCTGAGTTGCAGTGGCGCCAATCTTCCCCTTGAGCGAATTGGCACTCCAAACCTTATAGGCGGCGATCCCTCTAACTCGGTCATCGACGAGGTGATGCATGCGCATTCTCCATATGCCACAAGTGTGTTCCGGGGTCCCGTTCAGTTTTTTGATTTTGATGGCAGGGTGTAGTAGCCCCTCGTCCCAGACCCTCGATTCTCTGACGGTCACAGCAACACCTTCCACCGTGGCTGTAGGTGGCGCATCCATTCTGAAAGCCGTGGCCCATCTGAGCGACGGTACGACCCAGGATGTAACTACTGGGACAACATGGACACTCTCTGACCCCGATCTGGCGACCATGAGCAACGGAGCACTTAGCGCGAAAGCAGTGGGAACTGTAACCGTGCAGGCGGCTTATGTTGAAGCCACCCCGGCGGGCTCATCCCCCGCATCGGCTGTAGTCTCCCCTGCGAACCTGAGTGCATCGACACAGGTCACCATTACCGCGTCCAACAGTCCGACTGCGGACAATGTTCCTGCCATTACCTGGGCCGCGCCGGCGGCAATCTCCTACGGCACAGCATTGGGCAGTACGCAGTTGAACGCGACCGCAAACGTGGCGGGAACCTTCGCCTATACACCGGCGGCCGGGACCGTGCTTAAAGCGGGAAAGCAGACGCTTTCCGCAACCTTCACTCCGTCAAATTCCCAAACTTATTCTGCGGCGACCGCTTCGGTACAGCTGACGGTTAACCAGGCCACTCCGCCGATCACCTGGGCTACGCCTACGCCCATCGCGGCCGGGACAGCGCTCAGCGCGACGCAGTTGGATGCCACTGCAAGTGTGCCCGGCAGCTTCATCTACAACCCGGCCGCAGGCACCGTTCTGGCGGCAGGCACCCAACAACTGACGGCTGTGTTTTCACCGACCGATGTGACCGACTATTCGTCTACCACCACACACGCGTCGCTCACCATCACTTCACCCTCGAATCCACCGTCAAATCCCGCCCCCGGCCCTGCTCCGCCCGGCAACCCGGCCAATGCCGCAGTCTGCACGACGCTGCCCGCAAACCCGTCGGCGACTACGGTTCAGAATGCGCTCACAAGCTGCGGCAAGAGCGGAGGCGGAATAGTACAGTTGAGTGCTGGTGTAACTTCTACCACTACCGGCTTCACGCTCCCCTGTGGGGTAGTGATTCAAGGCCTTACTACCACTCCAGCCACGGCTGAGTTCACCACGAGTACGACCGGCCTTGCTATGTTCTATAGCATGGGAGGATGCGCGTCTAGTAACGAGACTGGTATCCAATATCTTCAGATAAACGGCACCGGCCCGTGGAGTATAGACGCAAGTAGTTATCAGAACCTCGTCTTCAATCACAACCAAGTGACGTCTATGCCCTACCAGCCGAGCTGCAATGGTTCTTGCTCTTCGCTTTGGCTTCAAGGGAACGTGAGCGACACGAAACAAAACATTACCATCGAGTACAACACCTTCGGGGATAACAATAGCTGCGTGGCATCAGAAAGTATTGATGACGGGGGTTGCGCTGGAATTCTGTTCAACTCAATTGGATTTATAACTAATCTGACGATTAAATATAACTCCTTCTACCACGTCAATGAAGGTATGCATTTTTCAAACGTGGGCTTCAACTCGCAGCCCGGTGGCATAAACGGAACTTGCAACAACTGCGTTATCGAATACAACTATTTTAATCAAATTGCCAGAATTGATCTAGAAGATCAGGTAAGTGTCGTAGGCGGACCAACTCTTATAGAGTACAACGTGTTCGCCAATCCCTCCCCTAACATAACCTATGCCAATATGGCCATCTCCGCCGCATGTTGCTTTAGCGGTCGTGTAGATACGCAACAATCGACGGCTGTACCCACGGATTTCCTGTCCAACAATGTAATCTACAACAACCCCGCCACATCAGGCCCGACACCCATTGGGATCGAAGAGTTTGGCGCACCGCAGGCCACAAACAATCTAATTCAAGGTGGCGTCTGTGTCGGGGTTGCCTATAGCACGACTTACGGTAACTCTGCCATATCGAACAGTACAATTCAGGGTTCTTACATAGCCTCGGGAGCCCAGTGTATTTTTGGTCCCGGAGGTCCCTGGGGACCTGAAAATGGAGTGGCTCCGCCGGCGGTCATTTCCGGAAACGTAACGGGAGCAACTCCCGCATCAGTCACTAGCGTCGCCCCGACTATCTCCCCGTCGTCCAGCTCGCAGACGTTCCCTTTAACGGTTACTCTTACCGACCCCGGGTACACCAACACTACCACCCCGGTTCCACAAGGGAATACCGGCATCTGGTACACCACAGACGGCTCTACGCCAGTCCCGGGATCGGGGACAGCGCAATATCTTTCTACCGGAGGTACATTTACTTTATCCTCTGCTGCTACGGTAAGAGCCGTAGGTATGTGGGGCACGCCGCCCCAGCCGACCAGCTATCCGGCGGGCTATGGTTTCGTGCCCTCCGGCGTGGTGACAGCAGCCTACTCTGTCAGTGGCGGGATAAAGCGGCCTGCAGGCACGGCTAGCTCTTCCAATAGCCCAACCGGAAAACTGTCCACCGCCGTCGATCCGGCAGCCGAATTGCCGGCGGGAGCCGCCGGCGCGGCGTTGGAATCTGTAGCGATCAATCCATCGCAGCCTGTGGTGGCCATCGGGAGCACAACCCAGCTGAAGGCGATCGTGACCTTTGACGATGGTTCGGTCAAAGACGTCACCGCAGACTTTGGCTGGCAGTCGTCGGATGGGCGCATCATGACGGCTAATGGGTCCGGCACGCTAGCGGGAGTCGCCAGTGGAAAGGCGACCATCTCGGGTAGCTACCGGGGACTCCAGGCCTCGGTCTCGGCTAACAGCACCATCGGCGAAGTCGTGTGGAGCGATCCGATCGTCATCACCGAAGGCGGCACTTACTCCGGGAACTGGCAGAGCACAGATGCCAGGACCCCAGCGGTCACAGTGGCGACAACAGCTCCTGTCATCATTGAGAACGCACACATTCGCAGCCTGGGAGGCTTGATCAAGACGACCGTCGCGGGCAGTGACTTGATCGTGCGGAATAGTCTGGGTGTGGCCGTGAATGCGGCCGTCAAAGGTCAGCCGAACGGCATCTTCCTCGAGGTCTCCTCGCCGGTAAGGCTGGATGTAGAGAATAATTACATTGAGAATGCAGAGGGCGGGGTCATCGTGCACGGGTACACAGGCAACCGGGACGGAGAACAAACGATCGTGATCCGCGGCAACCGGGCACGCAACATGAATGGTCTGCTCAGCGACGGCAACGGTGGTTACCTGCCAGGAGAAGGTGCCAACCGCAGCCAGGCCCGCTTTATCCAGTTCGATAGCGTACAGTCTGTTCCCGGCATCGACGTGGGCTGGAATGAAGTCATCAATTATCCCGGCCGCAGCCTGGTCGAAGACAATATCGAAGTCTACCGCTCAGGTGGAACACCGAACCAGCCACTGGAGATTCACGACACCTATATCCAGGGCGCGTATCCCTACAAGGCGGCGCAGGATGCTTATACCGGGGGCGGGATCAAAACCGATGCCAAGCCCGGCGATAACGCGCAAGAGGTTCCTGCCTTCAACAGCATTCACGATAACCAGGTGGTGGGCACGGTGAACTACGGCATTCAGTTCGCTGCCGGCCACGACAACGTCGCTGCCAATGATCGTGTCATCTCCAGCGGCTTGCTGGGGGATGGGACCAGGATTGCAGCCCAACACGTGGGCATGGCGAATGCCGATGCCAGCGGCGCTGCGGTCAGCAGCAGCATGTACAACAACACCATGCGCGACAACCTCATCGGCTGGACATGCTGGCAAGCCTCATGTGAACCGGAGGGCTACCGCCAGGATCAGTATTTCCCCGCGTCGCCCGCAGACTATTCCACCAACTCTGTCCTAACAGCGGGACAGATCACCCTCGACATGGAGAACAATGAGTACCAGGTGTGGGTTAACAAGATGGCCACGGCAGGTATTGCGGTAGGTCCGTCATTTTAGCTACTCCGCCGCGCGCTCACCGCTTGATTGTCTTCATCGCCGGCTTTGCACGGAAGGGGCGGTGTTTGCCGTTGGTCGTGGCGGCTATGGTGGGGGACGCAGGATCGCTATACCGGGTCAACCGGAGAAGTATTGGGGTAATCTCAAAGGGCATTTTGTCCCGGGCATTCAACAGCGGAGCCGGCTTCGCGTTCAGCTGCAAAACCCTATCGTCCCAGGCATCTACTTTCAGATGACTTCCCAGGGGCAGGGCGGCGATCTGGTCAAGCTTATCCAGGTCGAGCTTCGGCGCAGCTTTGGTCAGATCGGCCATCCACGGTATTCCGTCCGCGCTAAGGAGAGAATCGCCGATGCGCGGCGTGGTCAGAGCCTTCAATTCCCGGGACCAGCTCTGAAGCTGAGCAAAAAACAGCCCGGCGTTTGCCAGATGGTCGTGGTAGACCGAGTTATTCAGGAATTCGATGGCCTTCTTCGCTGCCAAAGCATTGTCGCTTGCAGAGTGGTTCATAGTAATTCTCTGAAACGTAACCTCATCGGGAAAAAGCAACCGGTCATTGAAGGCATATCGGGTGTCAATGTGGTGACCAAGAGCGATATGCGCCAGTTGAAAGGAGAGAACAGCCGCCAAGTCCTCCTCGTAGGGCAATACGTCAATGAGCCCTCTACTAAGCAGGATTGTGTTGCCGACGGCCAGCGACTCCAGAGGAGTGGTTAGCAGGACCCGGCAATGAACCGCATCCGGCAATGCCAGGTTATTCCCGATGATGAGGTTGTTGGTGACCGTTTCCAGTACTTTGTCGAAATCGCCCG
This sequence comes from uncultured Acidobacteriaceae bacterium, assembly GCA_963796145.1. Taxonomy (GTDB): domain Bacteria; phylum Acidobacteriota; class Terriglobia; order Terriglobales; family Acidobacteriaceae; genus PALSA-350. The sequence goes on from CAWCKO010000035.1 coordinate 32,811, forward strand.
GCGGCGCCAGTACTCCGGCTTGCACCAGCCGGTCGAGAACATTCATCTCGGCCTGTGAGACCCACGCACGCTTTGCCTGCAGCGGACTCACGTCCTGGGACGCGTCGCTATTGTCAGTCACGTTGTCGATCTGGATGGTAGTGTTTTCCGCTTGGTGACTGGGCAGCTTGAGCGAGTAGCCCCAGAAACTGGTCCGCGCGCGAAGGTCAGGTTCATCGTCCAATTTTTCACTGTGACTCTCTTCGACATAGACTTCTGCTGGAAGCCAGACACCCGGCTGAAGGTTCACCCGCCAGCTGTCGAAATGAAAATAACGCGGACGATCGATGTGGGCATTGCCGGTAAATATTCCGTTCAAACGTACAACGGCGCCATCCTGATCTTCTACCCAGATACGACCCGTAAACCGCCCGCTGCCTGTGTTCTTCTTTGGGAAGACATCGAAGACCTGAGTATGCACGGCTCCCAGAAAATCATTGCGCACGAACCCAAAGTCATAGTGTTGGCGATCAAATTCTGTGGTGTCGATGAACATCATGTCCATGAAGCCGGTAGGCAGGTATTCTGCAGTTAGCCCCAGGGCTTTGCTGAGAACGCTGAGAGCGCCTAGCGATCCCTTGAAGAGCCCCTTCGACTTCTCACGGTAGCCATCCGCCTGAAAGGATTTGTCGAAATCCACACGGCTCAAGATGTAGTTGTCCGAGGCCGGGACCGCTGAAAGTTGGGCATCGGGTTTCAGGTTCTGGATATAAGTCTGAACCATTGGAATGCGCCTCTGTAACTCCTTCTCCATCGTCTTCTCATTGGCGATGGCTCGATCGAGGAGAGCGGCCTGTGCCGGCGTGATTGGAGTGAGTGGCATGATGTGCGGCTTCTTTGCCCCGGCAACGCAGGTGGAGAGAGCGATCAGTAGCATTCCAAGCCAGGAGTAACGCGAAGTCATACCCATCTAGACGTGACTATTGCTTGAACTGGTGACAGCGCATGGGTAATCGCTACAGTGTCGGCTTCTTTAGTGATGAATGTGCCGCGGCCGATAAACTGGTGGGTTCAGAGCTGTGGTATCCCAAGCTTGTTTGGCACGTGGAATTCCGGGAACCTAACGGGAGGCTTCGAGGCGCGCGATCTGATCCGCGTCCATCTCTTTGCGGATCTGGAGCATGAGGTGGGTAGTTGCTTTTTCGAGATCGGTCCTGGCTTGAGAAACACGATCTATTTGGGCAAAGAGAACGCCTTCATCGAGAGTCTGACCCCGAGCGAGGCTTTCCATCTTTGACTCCTCCTGCTGAAGAGCCTGATAGCGGCTAACCAGGTTGGCCCTGTTCTCGTCAAAAAGACTGTCCATACGTTTTTTCTGCTCGGGCCTCAGACGCAGTGTCTTGGCAAAGTGCTTGTCGTCCCACCAGCGGCCCGGAGGACCGAGCTGTAATCCACCGCGAACGGTGCTCATGGTGGCGATTGACTGAGAAGATGCATTGGGTAGGGGACCGTCGCGGGTGTCTCCAGGGCCCCCGATATCTCTGGAAGAGGCTCCGGGCATGCTTCCGCCTCCGGGCGCAGCGCCTCCACCAGGCATGCCTCCTCCGGGAGGAGGGCCCCCTCCACCGGGCCTCTGAGCAAGCGCGGGTAAGTTCGGGACTAACATCAGACATCCCGTTATGAGAATGCGACGAACGATTCTCCTCATCGGTTCGTCTACCTGCGCGACAGCTGGGAATGGGGTGTTTTTGCCGATGTCGCCAGATCGTCGACGGATATAGGTGACTCGGTTTGCCAGCGGATCTCCTTATCGATGGCGATCATCAAGCGGTCATCATCCGCCACTTCCGAGGCGGAGTCAGCTTGCTGGCTGCCGGCTATCGAGACTTCGGGTGCCGGCATCCTCCTTTCCTGATGTACTCCAAGCAGGACCGCAGCCAGGACTGCAGCAGCCGCCGCCCATGTACTTGCAGACTGCCACCTGCGAACGAATGCCGAAGGCGTGGAGATGGATGCCGAAGCCCGTTGTTCTGCCCACGCGAGACCTAGAGATGCAAAGTCTTCCAGCGACGATTGCACCCGCCTGAACTCAGACCGGCATTGCCCGCACGCCTGCATGTGACGGCTTGCATCCAAAGGGCAATCGCCGGAGAGTAACTCGGTAAACTGCTCGTCTGATAAATGTTGACCGGTCATTTCACTTCTCCGATCTTTTCCCGCACCGCCTTCATGGCGCGGTTCAGGTGTGTTTTCACCGTGTTTACGGACATATCGGTGGCCAACGATATCTCCTGTATTCCCATCTCCTCCTGAAAATGCATCAGGAAAATGGTTCTCTGGTTGAACGATACCGCCTCCAGGGCTTTGACCACCTGAGCTACCCGCTCTCGCATCAGGAGGGTCTTTTCGGGGGTGTTTGCACTGCTTGGCAGCGTGGACGCAATCTCTGTGATGTCCAGCGCCGTCTTGCGAAACGACCTCCAGAAGCGAAATTTTTGTGTGCGCTGATAGTCCAGGATCATGTTCAGGGCAATGCGGTTCAACCAGGTCTGGACACTGCATTCTCCGCGGAAACTCTCGCGCGCGTTATACGCCTTCATGAAGCAGTCTTGGACGATGGATTGAGCAAGGTCCGGATCGCCGATCGAGAAGGCCACAAAACGCAGGAGGCGGGCGCGATATCGGTGAACTAGCTGGTCGATGTCATCGAGTTCAGAAGCCGCACGCTCCTTTCCCGCAAAGCGAATGATACTGGAGGCGTGAGCGGCATGCATATGACTAATAGACGGTTATTTCCTGAAAGCGGGTTACGTCTCGCGCCATTAGCAGCGGGAATTTGGGCTTCGCGACGTGGTAGTGGCCGGCAGCGAACTGAACCGAGTTATTGCAGTAAGCTGGAAATGTACCCCTGCGAGTTTTTCCGCAGCCTGTGAAGCCCATCCCCCTCCTTCTCGCGATATGACTGAGCAGGAGATTGAGGCCGTTACTTTTTCTTGAGCACGGCACTGTTGCTTTCGTCGGCGTTGATGACGCCCATCAGCTTGTTCACATCTGCGGATTTCTCCGGGGCGAGGTCGAGCTCCCGGACGATATATTCGCGGGAGTAGTGCAGAACGCTTCCAGTCGCCTTTACGTCGCTCTTGTAACGGGCGAAGCCGACATCGAGGTCCACCGCGGCGGGCATATCGTCGACCACGTAGTCAGGCGGCAGGGCGACGTCGATGCTGTCACGCCAGGTCCCAGTCTCCCCCAGATCGATGGGATAGATGCGCGGCTTGTCATTGAATGGCCTGGCGTTGCGGCCCAGAACACGAGGACGAATCAGCAGCAGATCTCCAGTCGGCTGGGCATACGCATTTGCGGTGAGCGAGTATTTCAGCACCACGCTCTTGCTCATCTCGCGGGTATTCTGCGCGCTATCGGCCTCGACGGTGAAGCGGGAGAAGTCTATCGACAGGCGTCTCTCGATGTCTTCGCGTTGCTGCTTCTCACCCTCTTCGTTGTAGAGCCGGCGATAGCGGCGAGCCGCTTCGCCGGAGCGCGCCTCGGTGACCGTTCCCTTGAGCGTGCCGTCAGCGTTGAGGGTGAAGGAGGCAGTGCGATCCAGCACATCGGCGTCGGGAGCAAGTGTGGGCAACTGAATGACCTGGCTGTCGTTACCCGCAACCAGAATGCCGTAGCTGCCCTGCAAATGGAAACCCAGCAGGCCGATGGGAGTATACGTGTCTGTGGGATCGAAGATCAGATAATGTTTGCCCGTGCGCGCAGTCACAACTGCGCGCAGATCCGGATCGCTGTAGCCCGCGGGCATCTCGATAGCCGCAATCGCGTGATTGCCCCGAATAGAAGGTAGCGCCGGATCGATGACGCCGCGATTGGTGTCAACCAGCACCCAGGTCGCGCGCACGCCAACCGCGTTCAGCATGGCGATCAGCAGCGTTGCCTTGTCTTTGCAGTCGCCATAACGGTACTTGAATACATCGGCAGCCGGGTGCGGCTGCAAACCGCCCACGCCGATCTCAATACCCACATAACGAATCTCCCGCTGCATAAAGCCGGCCACGCCCTGGATCTTGGTCTTGAAGTCCTGCGCACCGCCCACTTCCCGCGACTTGGCAGCGATCTCCAGCGGAGCTTCGGTGCGACTCGAAGCCAGCGTGTCGTACCAATTGCCGATCTCCGTCCAGCGCTGGTCGCCGGTAGGCAGAGCCGTAGCAGAGTAGTGGACAACCATGCGGGCAGCCAGCGCATAGGGCGAGGGGGCCATGGGTACGTCGGTGAGATCAATGGCAGGGATGTCGTTGAGCTCCCAGCGCCAGTGGTTGGGCGCTACCTCGGTGGGGGAGACCGGCGCATGATGCAGCCAGGCCACATAGTGGTTCCAGTTCGGCGGCAGATCGACTTCAAGAATCCAGTGCACGCCGGGAAGGTCTCGTTGAAAATCCCAGGTCTCTTCCTGCGCCCCATAGGTGGCTACGTGACGCTCGACCTCATAGGCGATGATTCCCCCCGGATCAGCTCCTGGCGGTGTAGTCGTCTTAGCGCGGAGATCATCATAGAGGATTCCCCACTCCCCCAGCGCCTGGTCGTGTACCTCCTGATCCTTGATCGTGTATTGGTGGCCATCGGTACCGATGCTCCAGGCATGGAAGTAATCGAGCTTTTCGTCTTTGGAGTAGCTGGCCACGATCTGCGCATACTCGCGGCCGCGCGGACGCAGGATCTTGAGCACCCGCCGTTGCCGCTCCGTGGCCCGGCCATCGGGCGCCACGGTGACCAGCCGGTCATCGAGCAGTACCACCGCCCCGGTGTTTGCGGGATAGGGCGGCAGCTTGGTCGCCGCGGCCTGTACCACCCAATCAGGAAAGGGGTTGGCCGCGAGCGCCGCGTGGGGTGTCATGAGAGCCAGGCAAAGCAGTGACAGAGCGAGCGGTGAAAGGCCTGTGCGCAACGTCATTCCGACTTACCCGCAGGCGCGCCTGCGGAAGCCGCCTGAATAAACTCCAGCACCGCCGGCTCCTTATCCTTGGCATTGACCTTCTGGTAGAAGTCTTTCAGCGCCGGGTACTCGTCCGCCTTATAGACGACATTGCCGAGGACGATGACCCGCAGGCTTTTTACCATGCCGCCTTCCCGGGTAAATTTGGCCCGGTAGTAGGCGTTTTGCGGAAAGGTGACTTCGGCGTCCTTGGGCAGACTCTCTATGTCGAACGCCGGGGGCAGTTTGATCGACACTGTGTCCTGCATGGCAAAGGGATAGTTAAGGTCGATAGGCATTGTTCTCTTGTCCAGGGCGAAGAGCGGATGGCCGGTGGCCTCGAAGAAAGTAGCGGGCAGAAAGACCCGCTTCGCCGTCGCTGTGCCCATCGACCCGCTCACATTGAGGACGCCCTGCAAATTCTTGTCCCAGTCGGTCAACCCCAGAAAATGATCGGTCTTCACCTCGATGCCAGGCGGCATCTCCTGCTGCACCGTCTCTTGAAATTGTTCCTTGAGCGCGTCTTCATCGTTGCGCAGAGCAAACTCACGCCAGCGCAGGGCCCGGCTGCCGGTGAGTACGATACGAATGGTGCCGCTTACCTTGCCGTTAGGCTCGATCTCGAGATACGCAGTCCGGAGCTCGCTGGTCGACTGGTAAACGGGACTGGGCGTAAGGAAGACAACCGTACCCTTATCGGTTTGGCGAATTCCCTGGGTCGCCGCGTGCTTCCAATGCAGTTCGCCAAAGGCGGCATAGCGCTCGCCAGGATCGAAAAACTGTTCCTTGCCATCGATCTGCACGATGGCGATGTCGTCGTCCAACTGACCCATGTCGAGATACTCAGGCACGAACAGGTTTCGATCGCGATTGGTCACAAACCCGACGTACGCCTTGAACCCGGCGGCGCGGGCAAGGCCAACGAAAAGCCGGGTGAGCTCATCCCGATTGCCGCGCTTCTGTTCCCAGATATCCGCGGCGGTCTTCACTTTAATGCCTTGCGCCTTGTCTTCTACCCCACTGTGCTCGCGAGTGAGGCTGGTATTTTCGAGCTTCATGACAGCGGCATAAATTTTCTGCAGTTTTTGCGCGGGCGTGTCCGTCGGGCTGACGATCTGGCTCGCAACGGTGGAGAGCTTGCCTGCGTCGATAAACTTGTCAACATTTTTGGACCAGTATTTTCCTTCGTTGCCCCAGTATTCGTCCGCTGTCTTGGCGATAGTGTAGTAGAAGAGGGCGCGAAAGGAGTAATTGTGCATCGGAGGCATGAACTCTTCCTCCGGAAATGCCGGGATGTTCTCAACGTCAATGGTGTAGTATTTGGCGGCGGGGGAGTAGACGACCGAGCCGCCTGGGGGCAGATAGGCCGAGTAGGCGACGTGCCCCTGCAGGACACCGCCATGACCGTCTTCGAGAACACGGTCGCTGGGTATGAATTGAAAGTGCGCTTTGCGCACATAAAGCGGGCCCTGCAAATACCACCGGGGCGAGACGACCACATTGCTCTCGTAGCTCAGCACGTAGCGGTATTCGAGAATGCTGCCCACCTGCACGTCAGGCAGGGTAAAGACCGTGGCTTTGTACTTCTCCTTCCCGCTTTTTTCGAGCAGTTTCTCGTATGGCTTTCCGGTAAACGGAATCACGGTGCCGTCACTGTGAATGGTGCGGCCCTCGACCCCAAAGATCCTGAATTGGGCGCCCTCGTATGAGATCTCCTGGTCAGCGTACTGCTTGCCCTTCTCGGTGAGGATCTTCAGACGAACATAGGTTATGTGAACGTGCATCTTGTCGTCTGCCCGTTCATCACGCAACAGATAAATAGCCGCCGCGCCGGGAGCGGCCGGCTCCGCTGTCATCTGCAGCTCTTCGGGGGTAGGTTTGATCCAGGCATCCGCCAAGGCTTGAACACTGGTCAGAGCCATGATCGAAGTGATGATCAGGGGCAGGAAACGGCGCGAGGCAGCAAGCACGAGAAAATCCTCCGGCACGAAAGACCGTAATTGCAGCAGTGACTGAGCTGCTAGGGCGGGGGAGAAAGTTTGTTTGCCCTCTTTTACGATGAACCGGGGATATTTTACAAGGAGATTCTAGCGCTGTCCCTCCCCCTAACGTCACTTGCCTCTTTAGACGTTTCCTGTAGGGCGGAGCAGTTTCCTGAAGTTTCTACACTTTCAGGCGAAACGGTTGATAATTCAACCAGAGAAGCTTCTTTGGATGTTGTGTTTTGGCTTTGTATCAGGGCACGACTTTAGTCGGGCCGTAAAGGGACAGAAAGAGAATTGGGCTTCAGCCCCTGCTAGGGCACATCCTGCAGGAAATGCACTCACCTGGCAAAAAAGAAGCGCAGGGGCTTCTAAAGAGACTGCGTGAGAACTCTGCACCGAGTCCCGAAGGGACGGGCTGAAAGTAGCCCAGGACGATAGTCCTGGGTAACCGCCACGAATCAGGACTAGTCCCGCCGGGGACGGCTGAAATTTTTAACCCCCGTGTTCAGCCGTCCCTTGCGGGACTGATCGAATGGCTTATGTTTACCCAGGACTACCGTCCTGGGCTACTTTCAGCCCGTCCCTTCGGGACTCAGTGCAGAGCACTCACGCAGTCTCTAAAGCCCAGATCGTTGATGGGCCTCAACGGCCCGACTAAAGAGGCTGCGGAAAAATGCCTGGACGGGGCAAGAGTTGTTCCCTCAGCGGCTAAAGCCGCACCTGTTTGCAATAGTGTACGTACGACCTAAAGGTCGTACCCTTCAAAAACGTCGGTTTTTCCGCAGCCTGTAAAGTCGTGCCCTGATACAAAGCATCAGAGCGGTGACTACCGGAAAACCCGCGGATTCCGCGGATTTCGGAGCTATCCACCGCTCTGAAATGTAGAAACCCCACGAAACTGCTTTAGAGCAGTTTCCTGTAGCTAATTGGCTCGCTCGCTTTCGTGCTTGAGAAGCCACCGTTTGCGCTCGATGCCGCCGCCGTAACCGGTGAGCGAACCGTCGGATCCAATCACCCGGTGGCAGGGCACGACGATCCCAATCGGATTCGAACCATTGGCCAGGCCAACCGCTCGGACGGCGGTAGGCCGGCCGATCCGCTCGGCAAGCTTGCCGTAGGAGACCGTTGTGCCGCAGGTGATTTCTCGCAATGCACGCCACACCTCTCGCTGAAACGGCGTGCCGGCGGTTTGCACCGGCAGGCTGTCTATCGCCGTGAGTTCGCCCGCGAAGTAGCTTTGGATCGCATTGGTCAAGCCATTCGGATTGCGACCCGCTTCAAGCCTGAATCCGTTTTCGCCATAGTGCAGGTGGAGGAAGCGGCGCATCCGGGTTTCATGATCGGACCAATCCGCGGCCCGAAGATTCCCCTTCTCATCCACCACGATTGACATCTCGCCGATGGGCGTTTCGAGCCGGTCGATCAGCAACTGCAATACATTACTCATGTGCACTCCTTGTTTTCGGAATTACGGTGCCGTTAGCGGCCCAGAGGTGCTGCGCAGCATAGGCACGCCAAGGCCGCCACACTTCGGCACGATTAAGAAGAGTGGCCGAGCTTGACCGTGCGCCATCGATGATGGCTGCACCACGGAGCAAGCCGATGTCAGATGCAGGAAAGGCATCCATCTCACGAAGGGCGCGCAACGCGATATATTGCGCAGTCCATTCGCCGACTCCGGGAATGGTGCGCAGTCGCACGATCGCTTCCTCTATGGTCCCAAACTGGCAAAACAGGTTCGGGTCAGCCACCGCAGCTTCCGCTAATGCCTTGAGAGAGGCCAGGCGCGCTGCCGGCATGCCCAGTCCGATGGCTTTTGCCCGGACAAGCCGCTTCGCGGAGGGAAAGACATGCGACAGGCCTGGATGACCGCCTTGACTTGCCGGCACCGGCTTGCCATGCAGGGCCACAAGTTGTCCCGCGAGGCGGCGCGCGGCGGAAACAGCTGATCTGCTGGCCGAGAATGGCCCGAACCGCCAGTTCAAAGCCATCCCATCCGCCCGGGGCGCGTAGTCCGGGACGCTGCGCCACCAAGGGGGCGAGCAGCGGATCGAGAGAGAGGTGCGCGTCGATGGTCTCGATGTCCGCGCCGAGATCGAAGAGCCGGCGCACGCGGGTCACAATCGCAGGGAGAGATTGAACATCAGGAAAGCGGATGCTCACGCCCAGGCTCTGACGCTCAGGAATGTGCGTGACCTCGACGCTTCCTACAGAGCCGTTGATTTCAACCGTGCGTCGATAGATTCCGTTCTCCACCACCTCAACGCCAGGGATCGCCCGGGCGTGCAGATATTCGAGCATGGAATCCCAGTCGTAGGGTGGTCGATAACGCAGGCGGAGGCTTACGCCGGCTTCTGCATTCGTTAGGCTGGTGGACGTCTTTTTCCGCAATGCACTTGGGGGACGACGAAAAAGATCCTGGAATATTTCGTTGAATCGCCGCAGACTGCCGAATCCGGCTGCTAATGCAACTTCCGTCATGGGCATTCGGGTTTCGTGAATGAGCTGCTTGGCAAAAAGGACTCGCCGGGTTTGTGCCACGGCGATGGGTGAGGCGCCGAGATGCTGAAGGAACAATCGCCGGAGCTGGCGCTCACCCAGACCAAGGCGCTCTGCCAACCGTTCGACGGTGGCGCCGTTGCCATCCAGGGCCCCATCTGTAATGAGAGCCAGCGCGCGGGAGACGCTGTTGGACGTTCCACGCCATGAGGCCAGATCGGGAGCAGACTCCGGCCGGCAACGCAGGCACGGACGAAAGCCTGCTTCCTGCGCTGCTGCGGCTGAAGCAAAAAAGCGGCAATTCTCGAACTTGGGTGTGCGGGCGGGGCAAACCGGCCGGCAATAGATGCCGGTCGAGGTGACACCTACCAACAACAAGCCATCGAAACGGGGATCTCGGCTCTGCAACGCGCGATAGCTTATCTCTCGATTGGGTAGCTCCATAAACGGATTTTCTCACTTGCTTAGGAAAGCTGACTCGCGGTTTTCGGACATGGTCAATTTCAGGACTCGAGATGTAAGCTCGACATGGCGACCGAATGTAATCGCATGCCTAAGAACCTGAATCATGGCGGGGTTTGGCGATTTAGATGGATCCTCGTGCTGGCAGCTTGCTGCCCTATCGCAGGCTCGTCTCGAGCTTTTGCTCAAAGCAGTGACAAGACGACCGTCCCCTCGAAGGTGAGCCAACCTCCGTTTCAGCTGAAAGTAGGGAGCAACCTGGTGGTGATGCGCGTGGTGGTGCGCGATTCCGACGGCAAGCCTATAGAAGGTCTGCAGAAGGAAGATTTCAAGGTTCTGGACCAGGGCAAGGAACAATCCATCTCCCAGTTCGAGGTGGAGACATCGGCACCACTCGCATCGACTTCGGCTACGGTTCGCGCACCGGAGCAGCCGGCCCTGGCGCCGCCTGAGATGCCCACCAGGTTTCTGGCTTTTTACTTCGACAATCTCAATACCTCAGATGCGGACATGATTTACGTGCGCGAGGCTGCCGACCGCTACCTCGCCGCCAATCTCCACGCGAAGGACCGGGTGGCCATCTTCACCTCGGATAAAATGCTGTCCGACTTCACTGTTGACCCACAGCAGATTCATGCCGCCCTCTCCAATTTGAAAGCCAGCGGACAATCCATGCTTCGGATTCATGATTGCCCGGATCTCACCGACTATCAGGCGCTGCAAATCACCCAACAGGAGAACCCTGACTATTCCGATGCGTGGCAAACGGCGTTGGACGAGGCGAGAAAGCGTTGCGCCATTCAGACTCCGGGCGGGGATGCCGCCGAGGGGCCGCTATCATCAGTAAGTAAAACGTCGCAGGGGCCGGAACAAGCGTCGCCGGCGGACACCATGCTTGCCAGCTTCATTCGATCGACGGCGCGAAACATCGTCTTTCAGGCGGAAATACAGGCACGGTCCAATTTGCAGGGCCTTGAGCGGGTGGTGAATTACATCGCGCAGATGCCCGGGCAGCGGACCATTGTTTTTGTGTCCCCGGGTTTCCTGTCGCAAAGTGAACAGTTCCCATTAGACCAGGTGATTGACCGTGCTCTGCGGTCGCAGGTAATCATAAGCTCGCTGGATCCTCGAGGATTGGCACTCCTCTTGCGGGAGGCCGACGCATCGCGGGAGTTCGTTCTTGGAAAACCTGGAACCGCGGATCGCCTGGATTCGCAGCGTGAGCTTGTCGCCCAGGATGTACTGGCGGAGGTTGCGCAAGAAACCGGCGGCACATTCTTCCATAACAACAACGATCTGCAGGCAGGTTTTGGGGCGTTGGCGGGATCTCCCGTGGACTACGTGTTGGCCTTCGCGCCTACCGACTTAAAACAAGATGGCAAGTTCCACAGCCTGAAGGTGAAGCTGGTGGAGAAGCACAAGAGCTTTAGTGTGCAGGCTCGGCGCGGCTATTTTGCTCCCAGGAATGGAGCTGAGGCTGAGGCTGAGGCCAAGCGACAGGCAGCTTTCGATGCCGAGGCCCATTCTCAGGCGCAGATTCGTGAGGCGATGTATTCCAAGACAGTATCGCAGCAGTTGCCGGTAGGGCTCGGTGGAAAGCTCTCGGACATGCAGGGGGGCACTCGCGAGTTGTCCCTGATCTCTCACCTGGATGCCAAGCCCCTTCATTTTCAGAAGGACGGCGAGCATAACGTCAACACGGTAACCTTCGTCTTTGCCATTTTCGATCAGCAGGAAAATCTGGTTATGGCCCAACTGAGACGTACTCGTCTGAGTGTTCTCGATGCGCAGCTACAGGACCTGATCAAAGAAGGGGTAAGCGTAAACACGCGCTTTCAGCTGAAGCCGGGCATCTATCGCATACGAGAAGTGGTCACCGATTCGCAAGAGCACCACCTGACAGCTCTCTCCACCACACTCAAGGTTCCCTAAAACTTGATCGCGATCATCCCCGCTGGAGTATGGGGGTTCGTTCGTGGTAAAAGAGACAACTGACGACTCTCTGCAATTTGGAAGGTAGCTATGGAAACGACAAAGGATAGGGTCACCTCCCTCACCGCAGGGAAGATGAAGCTGAAAATTTACCCCAGCAAAAGGGCGGCTGGCGAAGCGGCCGCACTTGCAGTAGCAGAGGAGCTTCAGCGACTGGACCAGTTGCGGGACCAGATTGGCGTAATCTTTGCCACCGGCGCCGCCCAATTCGACACGCTTGACTTCCTGACTTCAACTGCCGGCTTGCCCTGGAAAAAGGTACGGGGCTTTCATCTGGATGAGTATGTCGGGCTGGACGAGAACCACCCAGCTTCCTTTCGTCATTTTCTGCGCGAGCGGTTGACGCAACGCGTAGACATGGGCGCCTTTTTCGAGATGGACGGCACCGCCCAGGATCTTGAAGCCGTATGCCGGGACTACATGAAGGAGATGCATGTCGCTGAGCCACAACTCTGCCTGCTTGGAATTGGCGAAAACGGCCACCTGGCATTCAACGAGCCGGCCGAGGCCGACTTCCACGACCCGCTGGAGATGAAAATCGTCACCCTGGACCTAATGTGCCGTCAGCAGCAGGCAGCGGAAGGCTGGTTCCCAACCTGGCAGGAAGCATCGGAACGAGCGCTCACATTGACCATCCCGACGGTCTTCCGAGTTCCAAAACTGATTGCTTCGGTGCCGGGCCCGCGTAAGGCGGAGATCATCCGGCGCACGGTTCACGAACCGATCTCGACTGCGTGCCCCTCGACACTTCTCCGCACCCATCCAGACGTCACCGTCTATCTGGACACGGATTCCGCTGCTGAACTGGAGAGCGTCTCATCCACCACGCACGCGATCTAGAGCATTTTCACTTCTACTCTGCACAGTCAAGCGCCGCGAAGTGTGGCTTTTCTTGAGGAAAAGCCACGTCGGGAGTGGTTGCCCTGTATACACCTGAAGTGAAATGCTCTAGCTTGAGGCACCCAGCAGGGCAGGCCCGGCTGCAATCTCTTCGGGGGGCTGTAGCGCGCGGCATGAGTCACGCTTGATGAGCTCGGTGGGCACCGTGATGCGCTGCGGTTCCTGATCCGGGCTCGCAATACGGCTAAGGAGCAGCTCCACCATCTGTTTGCCTAGCTGCTCGGGAAACTCCCTTATGGTCGTCAGGGCGGGATAGAGCCAGGAACCAACCGTGTCATCGCAGCCCACCACGCTCACATCATCGGGAATATTGAGGCCGCTGTCGCGCAGGCCCTTGTATACACCGTGTGCAGTGGGGTCGTTGCCGGCAAAGATGGCGGTGACCGGCTCGCCTTTGGCCAGCAGAGATTTCGTTCCCAGATAGCCGATCTCCGCCTCGTTTTCCGAATCGATCGAACTATGGTGCGGAGTCAAACCCGCTTCCTCCATCGCCCGCTGGTAGCCGGTGAAACAGCGCGCAAACCACGGCAAGCCAATGTTGCCGACGAACCAGATGTGGCGATGGCCGAGACCGATTAGATACCGGGTTGCGTCGTGGCTTCCCTGAACATCATCGGACAAGACCACGTCGCACCTAGCGTCAGCAAAGTCTCCCATAACGTTGTTGCCGAGGACCACAAACGGAACTCCCCTCTGGATCAACAACTCAAGCAGATTCGCCGAGTTGGTGCCCGCGAGGATCACACCCCGTACCAGATCGTGACGCTGCACCACCTTGGGCAGATGAAGCTCTTTGGAAGAGCGATGCGCCGGGTAGTTCAGGGATTGGAAGACCAACTCCCAGGTGCGTGCCGCGCAGTGGGCCTCTGCCCCGAGCAGAATGCGGGAATGGAAGACGTGCTGCATGGCCCGGTTGCTCAAGAGGAAGGCCAGAGCTTTGGTCTTGTTGCGCTGGGAAAAATCGATGTCGAGTTCTGCTGCTGCCGCCAGAACTGCCCTTTGAATGGCCGCGTCTACCCGGTTGCTGCCGTTAAGAACCCGGGAAACCGTGGCCATGCTGACATTTGCGGCAGAAGCAATTTCCCGCAGGCCCAGCTTGCCTTTCTTAAGAGGCTTATCCTTCATGCGGCAAAAGATCCCCGATCTGGTCTCGCTCTCGTATCACCGCCAGTGAGACGCAAGCACGATCACCCGGTAAACCCGGGAATTTCAAATACCGTACCGGGACCCAGGTCCTTTGATCCGCAAGCACGCCCTGACAATACAGAAAACTTTCACAGAGAGCAATCTCGAACCGCATCCGCCGGAATGTACCGGTCGGGGCGGTAAGCCCGGACCCGAGGAGTCGTAGCAACTTAAGAATAGCAAAGGATCGCACATTTCTCTCTCTAATAGAACTTTACATTCAACAAGTTAAGGCGGGCGTGGCGCAGGGTGCGACGGCCCGGTACGGATTGACGAGGGTCTGAGATCCATGCATCATCTCGTGGGCGCCGCCTTCATGTTTTTGCGCAAATGAGAAAATTATCTCGTCTACAAGAAAATTTTCTTTGCAGATGAAGTAATTCACGCTATATTCAAAACCATTCCGGGCCACGTCGCCCATCGGTCCCTGCAAAACACTGGAAAGCTAATCCCGCGCGGTAGCTGGAAGTGTCGCTAAGTGCTTTGGCGCACGCCCATCGCCGGGCAGACGTGTACACACTCGCTGCAAGCACCAAGGAGGCCAGGATGAAAGCCATCGGGCAACGCTGGATTGCATATTTTTCTCTTGCCGCACTGAGCTTGTCGGTCGCCGTGTCAGGAAGCGTTCCGGCAATGGCCCAATTCACCACGGCGCAACTCAGCGGCGTGGTGACGGATAAGGCCGGCTCCGCGATCGCGGGTGCAATGGTGACGGCCCAGGAAGTGCAAACCGGATACCGGCAATCAGTAAAGACCCGGTCTGCGGGCGAATACCTTTTTCCGAGCCTGCCAGTAGGAAACTACGATTTGACGGTCGCCATGACCGGGTTTTCGACCTATGTGCAACAGGGCATCACCCTGACGGTGGGCCAGGCAGCGAGCCGGAATGTTGTCCTGCAGGTAGGATCGGTTTCCGACCAGGTGACGGTTACGGCCAATGCTTCGCTGGTCACGACCGACTCCCCCACTGTTGGTCAGCTGATCAATCAGCAGAACATCGTGTCTTTGCCGCTGAACGGGCGCGAAGTGCAACAGCTGGTGTTTCTGATTCCAGGCGCAACCAATGTGACGGCACAGAATTGCGGCGGCAATTGCGAAGGCGGCACTTACTCGGCCGAACAATATGCCAAGGTGAACGGTGGGGGCTCCAACGGGGTCTCCTATCTGATGGATGGCGTGGACTTCAACGACAGTTACATTAATACCAATCTTCCCTTCCCCAACCCAGACGCGGTGCAGGAATTCAATGTAGACACAAATAACATGAGCGCCGCGTACGGCCACGCGACCGGAGGCATCGTCAACGTGGTCACAAAATCAGGGACGGACCACATCCATGGCAGCGCATTTGAATTCATCCGCAATTATGCGCTCGATGCCAGGAACTACTTTGCTAGTTCTCCTGATCCGTTGAAGCAGAATCAGTTTGGTGGAAGCATCGGCGGTCCGATCCTTAAGAATCGGCTGTTTTATTTCGGATCGTACCAAGGCACACGGACCAACACGGCCTCGAACGGGCAGATAGAATTCGTGCCCACCGCAGCAGAACGCGAGGGCGATTTCTCTGATCTGTTGCCGGCCACACAACTGGTGGATCCGCAGACAGGGGCGCCCTTTCCCAACAACCAGATTCCCGGCGACCGTCTCAGTCCCGTTGCGGACTATCTGCTACAGCATGTTCCTCTCCCGAATGGTCCCGGCCGCCAGTTGACATACAGCGGTGCGCCGCTGGTACAGGACACCGATGAGTATCTGGCGAAGATCGATTACAACATCGGCAAGCACCACCTGAGTGGCCACTACTTTCAAAACAACTACAGCGTGCCAATCGTCATACCGCCCCCGGGTAACATCCTGGAAATCAACACCAATCCCGCGGCATCGATCAAGCTCAAGCACATCAGTGTGGTCGACCTTTACACCATCAGCGCTACATTTTTCCTCAACAGCTACTACGGCTACACCCGGCAAAACGGCTCATCGCTCTCCAACATCCCGTTCAACATGGCCGACGCCGGGGTGAACATCGCCCAACCCGCGAGCATGCCCGGAGGCAAGGGGCCGGGACTCGACTTCGACGTCTCCGGCGGTCTCACTATCAACGGCAGCCACTACGGTGAGTTCGATCGGGGCAGCCAATCTCTGCGCGAGGTCGGCACACTCATCAAAGGCAAGAACGCGATCCAGTTCGGCGGCGAGTTCCTGCACATCACGGTTCCCATGGCCAACCAATATGAACAGGACGGGATCTTCGGCTTCTCCAACAGTCTCTCTGGAGACAACACGGCAGATTTCCTGCTCGGCGCCATGTCGACTTTCACCCAGGCGGGCGGCCTGTTTCTCCATTTCACGGGAATTGATTGGAGCGCTTTCGTGCAGGATGACTGGCGCGTAACCCCGCGGCTTACATTAAGTGCAGGCTTACGATGGGATCCGTTCTTTCCTTACAAAGACAGCCTGGGACGGGTAGCGTGCTTTGTGCCTGGCGCCCAATCGACCCGCTATCCCAATGCGCCGCAAGGATTGCTGTTTGGCGGCAACAATCATGATGCCGGGTGCCCGAATGCCTCGATGAATAACAACCCCCTGAATTTTGGCCCGCGGTTAGGGTTCGCTACGCAACTTACCTCCGACGGTAAAACCAGTCTGCGCGGCGGAGCAGGCTACTACTTCGAGCCACCGAACACGGTCGCGTTTCAGGATGTTGTCGGTATACCCCCCTTTGCTCCGATCATCAGTCTGACCGATGTGAGCCTTTCGGATCCTTACGGGAGCGCGGGAATCGCCAATCCCTTTCCAGCATCGTACGGCCCGCTCAATCCCGGACCTTCTGCAACTTTTCCGCAGAATATCGGCCTGGTGCCCGTGTTCGCCCGCAATTTCAGGCTCCCGGCCGTTCTGACCTGGAACCTGACCCTGGAGCGGTCACTGGGGCAGAGTTGGTTGCTGCGCGCCGCTTATATGGGCAGTAACGGAACGCACCTGAATGGAACGGGTGACCAGGAGGCTGGGCTGCTGCAGGTGAACCCGGCGATCTATATTCCCGGTCAGTCGACCGAAGGCAATACCCAGCAACGGCGCGTTTACCCCACCTTTGGCACTGTCGATTTCCTGGATTCGGAGGTGAATAGCAACTACAACGGTCTGCAATTGACGCTCGAGAAGCGCTTTTCCCGCGGCTTCAGCTTTTTAGCCAACTACACCTGGGCCAAGGCTCTTGATGATTTCGGACCCGGCGGATCCGCGGGGCACCAGAGCCCCAGCGGCAGCAACAGCTGCACTTGCGGCCGCGCTTTCGACTACGGTCCGGACACCGGAGATATCGGTAAGGTCTTCAAATTCTCCGGAAACTATCTTATGCCCCGCATAGCGGTCAATAGCTTCGCAGGACGGCTGATCAACGGCTGGGGACTGAGCGACATCGCGACCTGGCAAACCGGCTTTCCGTACACGGTCTTTAGCGATACGGACAATTCCTTCAGTGCTATCGGTGCGGACCGTGCCGACCTGACGGTACCGAGGATCAAGGATGCCATCCTGAGCAACGGCAGATCTCATGCCCAATTGGTGAACGAGTGGTTTACTACCTCTGCCTTCGCGACCAATGCGATTGGGACTTTCGGCGACTCGGGAAAGAATGTCCTTCGCGGACCGAGATACTTCGATACGGACTTAGCCGTGCTGAAGAATACCGACCTGGAAAAAGGGATCTCGTTGCAGTTCCGGGCGGAATTTTATAACGCACTCAACAACGTTAATTTTGGCATGCCCGATTCAGGACTGACGGATAGTTCCTTTGGGCAGCTTACATACGCTCAGAGTCCGCGCATCCTGCAATTTTCTCTCAAAGTGCTCTTTTAGAGAGAGGGACGACGTTCGGAGAACAAAAACTTGCTGGAAAGGGTCTATGGAGACGGAGAAGGACGGGGTCATTTACTTCAATGCAGGTACGATCAAGCTCGAGGTTCACACCAATCGAAAAAGCGCAGGCGAAGCGGCCGCGCGTGCGGCTGCGGACGAGCTTCAGCATTTAGCAAAATCAGGAAAAGACATTGCAGTCATCTTTGCCACCGGCGCTTCGCAGTTCGATACGCTGGACTCCCTGACATCGCTGCCCGCTCTGCCGTGGGACCATGTGGTGGGTTTTCATCTGGACGAGTATGTTGGCCTGGATGAGAACCACCCGGCGTCCTTCCGCCGTTATCTGCGCGAAAAGCTGACCCAGCGGGTAACGATGCACAAATTCCATGAAATCGACGGCACAGCAAAGGATCTAGATGCAGTATGCGGGGAATATGTGGAGGCATTGAATCTTGCCAAGCCGCAGATCTGCCTGCTGGGTATTGGAGAAAATGGCCATCTGGCGTTTAACGATCCCGCTGAAGCAGACTTCAGCGATCCACTGGCCATGAAGGTGGTAAATCTGGATCGTAAGTGCCGGGAGCAGCAGGCAGCCGAGGGATGGTTCCGGAGTTGGGAAGAAGTACCGCAACGCGCGCTTACGCTTACGATACCGACATTGTTTCGCGTACCCAAGCTGATTGTTTCGGTGCCAGGCAGCCGCAAGGCGGAGGCGGTCCGGCGCACGCTTTCCGAGCCGATCACGAGCAGCTGCCCGTCTACGCTTCTTCGAACTCATCCGGATGTGACGATCTACCTGGACCCGGAGTCCGCGGCTGAACTGAAGAGTGTATCGTTACGACGTTAACGTACTGTGGAGATGGAACAGCAGGAGGTAGTTGTGATGCTGGAAAACGGCAACGAGGGTATCGATCGCCGGACGTTTGTGAAACAGGCAGCCGGTGCGATGCTGGCGGTTGGGATGGATGCGCGATCCTATGCGCGGGTGCTGGGGGCGAACGACCGCATCAGGCTGGGACAACTTGGCTGCGGCGATCGTAGCCAGGGCCACGTTCACATGACGAAACTCGCGGCGAAAAAGGTTCCGGTCGAGACGGTTGCGGTGTGTGATCTTTGGACGCTGGCACGGGAGCACAGGGCAGCGCAAGTGAAGGCTGCGTTCAACGTCGAACCACAATCGTATAAGTACTCTGAAGAAATGTTGGCCCGCAAAGATATCGACGGAGTGATGATCGCTACCGGTGATTTTCAGCACGCTAAGTTGTGCATGGAGGTGGTGCGCGCGGGCAAAGACTGTTATGTAGAGAAGCCCTTTGCTAACGTACTATCCGAGGCCATCGAGGCACGCAATTGCGTCAAGCAATCGAAACAGGTGGTGCAGATGGGCACGCAGCATCGCAGCCAACCCTATCCCCTGGCCATACGCGACATCGTGCGCTCCGGACGCATCGGCAAGGTCGTCCATATCGAACAGGAATGGAATGTGAACGAGGGCCGCTGGAGGTTCAAGCCGGAGGATACCGGCCAAACTCCAGAGATGCTGATGGACGTGAATCTTGAATGGAAGCAATGGCTCTACGGCCGGCAGTCGAAGCTGCGCGAAGAAGACACAGATTGGAACCGGTGGCTTCTGGGCAAACCGCATCGCCCCTTCGACCCTCACGTCTATCTCGAGTTCCGGCTATATAAGGACTTTTCGTCCGGGATCTTCGATCAGTGGCTAAGCCATGGCTCCGACCTGGTCCATCTTTGGACGGATGAGACTTACCCGGCGAGTGTGATGGCCACAGGCGGCATCTTCACCTGGAAAGATGGTCGCGAGAACCCGGATACCTGTGTTGCGGCCGTGACTTATCCAAAGGGATTTCTGTATACCTATAAGACCATCTTCACCAACAGCTACCGCAGCTTCGCGCGCATTCACGGCCGCGACGGCACCATTGAAAACTACGGCGGCGAAGGCGCATCCCTGTTCACAGTTACCCGCGAAGGGGGCAGAAAGGAATACGATCCGTCCGACACCGGACCGGTGTATTCCAAATTACCGCTTGCGGGGCCGCCTGCCGATGGGGAGGAAGTGGTGCACGTGCCTGGTGCGCCGGCGCCGAACTCACTCGGTCCCGACGACGACGATGTCTTCCACCTGGTGAACTGGCTGCAGTCCATGCAGTCGCGCACGCAGCCGAATGCAACGGTGGACAACGGTTTTTCTCATGCGCTGGTCTGCATCATGGCCGCGCAGTCTTATTGGAGCGGCAAGCGGCTGTATTGGGATCCGAAAAGAGAACAGATTCTTGATCACCCGGCCTGATCGCTGTGGTGACGGTATGGTGGGCCCGCGTTTTTGCGATCGTTTGAATGAGGAGACGGGTAAGGTCAATGCCAGCAATGAAATCAAGTTTCAGAGTCGCGTCCATCGCCGCACTTTTTCTCGCACTTGTTCTCTTGATACTGCCGATCAGCCATGGCCAGACGACGGAGGCAACCCTGCACACTCTGCTGGCGGAACGTGTGGAGCCCGCGGCCACAAGCAAATTCCAGATGGAGCAGTTTCTAAGCCACCGCATTCCGGCTCTGCCCTCCCCCAAGAGCGCAAGCGAGTGGACAGAGCAGGAGGAGCGGCTACGCAAGCATGTGTTGGATGACATCGCGTTTCATGGCTGGCCGGCAGAGTGGGTACACTCCAGTCCGAACTTTCAGGAAGCCGGAGTCATCGAAAGCGGCAACGGTTATCGTGTGCGCAAGTTCCGTTATGAGGTGGTGCCCGGTCTGATGTCTACGGCCCTCCTGTATGAGCCGGAAAAAACAAATGGGCGGGTACCTGCCATTCTGAATCTCCTCGGGCATGAGCCGATGGGGAACGCAGCCGAGTACGAGCAGAAACGCTGCATCAACTTTGCCAAGCGGGGCATTGTCGCGCTCAGCCTGGGATGGTTCGGGTTTGGAGAACTGGCAATCAAAGGCGACAGCCACGATGATGCCGCCTCCCTCGACCTGGTGGGCTCCAACGCGCTGGGGCTCTTTTACCTGGAAATGCGTCGCGGACTGGATTACCTCGCGACCCTGCCCGAGGTGGACACCGCCCGTTTAGGCGTGACTGGCCTCTCCGGAGGCGGCTTTCAAACCATCATGCTCAGCTCCACGGATCCGCGCGTTGCCGTCACCGTGGAGGTGGCCGGCTTTGGCGCTCTGCAATCGAACATCACGCATCCAGGCGACACTTCCGAAGTGGAAGAGGATGCTACCGACCTTACCCAGGGCGAAGACTATCCGTTCTTCGTGGCCATGCGCGCACCACGGCCCACGCTCCTGATCCATAACGCGGAAGACGATTGCTGCTTTCGCGCCGCGTTGGTCAAGCCATACACCTACGAGCAGGTCCGTCCGTTCTTTAAGCTTTACGGCAAACCGGACGACCTCGCCTGGTTCGAGAGCAGCGACCCCGGCACGCACAACTACCAGCTGTTTAACCGGCTGCAGGCGTATCACTTCTTTGATCAGCATTTTCATCTTGCAGCCGTTCCGGATGAGATTCCGAGCTCGGCGGAAGTTCGAACTCCTCAGGAGCTGGCCATCGGTGTCCCTGCAGATAACCTGACCATCCTTGGTCTGGCCAGGAAATTAGCGGCCACGAATGCCCGGCCTGCGATTCCGGCGGCTGGTGACGCAAGAAGCGCCTGGGTGGGCCCGCAACGGGAGAAGCTCAAGCAAGTCACTCGCTATACGCCGGTCTCAGTCGAAAATGCCTGGAGATTCAGCAATACCAAGCGCATGACCATCCGCACCGTGTCCTACCGCTTCGATCTGTCCAATGGGCTAAGCGCCTCTGGCGTCTGGCTGCAGGCAGTCGGCGCAACCGACAATGCTCCGGTGACCATCGTCATGGGCGACAAGGGCTATGCCGCCGCAGGAGACGTAGTTGCCGAGCATGTAAATCGCGGAGAGCAGGTGCTGGCGCTCGATCCGGTCTTTGTCGGGTCGGCGTATCCGGAGTCTCCCGATCCGGCAGATTGGCCGCTGCTGGTGGCAAGCGCCGGCGATCGTCCCTTGGGGACTCGAGGCAGCGCAACTTGCCGCGGTTGCCAAGTGGCTGCGCACCAACAACGGCGGCCGCCCGGTGCAAGTGGAAACGGATGGCATACGTACGTCTTTGATTGCAGCTGTCGCCGCGGCTGTGGAGCCGGGCACATTCTCCACCATCGACAGCCGGCACGCGATGAAGAACCTGAGTTATGTGCTTGACACCCCAGTGGCGTATCGAGCCGCGCCGGATCTCTTCTGCCTGGATCTCTACAAGTATTTTGATATCGATTCGATTGCGGCTATCGCAGAGCCCACCAAAATCAAAGACGTCGATTAGCTCCCGGAGCTGCATAATCATACGAGCAGAACCATGACGCAATGAATTCATCGAATTCCCAACTGCCGGCGGCCGCGCAGGCAACGAGCTTGCCTACAAAACACCGAACGTCGGGCCGGGTGCGTTGGTGGATCGTCTGGACGCTGTTCTTCTCGACCGTTACCAATTACATCAGCCGGCAGACATTCTCCGTTTTGTCGCCGATGATTGCGACGCAATATCATCTGAGCCACGCCGACCTGGGCAAGATACTTGGCGCGTTTCAGATTTCGTATGCAATCACGTGGCTGCTTGGCGGCATCTTTCTCGATGCCGTGGGAACGCGGCTGGGCCTGGCTCTGGCTGTCATCTTCTGGTCCGTGGTCAACATACTTACCGGGTTTGCCGGCTCGGTTTTTGGATTTGCGGCGTTCCGGTTTCTTCTGGGCATCGGTGAAGGTTTTAATTGGCCGGCAGCCAGCAAGACGGTGGCTGAGTGGTTTCCCAGCCAGGAGCGCAGTGTCGCGGTCGCCATCTTTGATAGTGGCTCAAGCGTTGGCGGCGCTTTGGCCGCCCTCGCTATTCCCTGGATCGCGCTCGAGTTTGGCTGGCGTTGGTCCTTTGTTTTTTCCGGGCTGCTTGGCTTTGTGTGGTTGGCGATGTGGCTGCGCGTCTATCATCCGTTGGACCGCCACCCGCGGGTGACGCCGGAAGAAGTTGCGTTGATCGGCGCCGGCCAGGATACGCCTCGCACTTCGGCACGGCGCGGCCTACGACGCTATCTTGACCTGGCAAGGAACCGCAATGTGTGGGGCATTGTCCTGGGCCGTGCGCTGACTGATCCGATCTGGTGGTTCTATGTCTTTTGGCTGCCGCAGTACCTGAGCGATGCGCGAGGTTTCAGCCTCAAGCGCATCGCGCTCTTTGCCTGGATGCCCTTCGTTGCCGCCGATATTGGTAACTTCACCGGTGGCTTTATCTCCGGCTACTGCATTCGCCGAGGAGTGCCGGTGGTGCGTGCTCGCCTTTGGGTCTGCGCCGTGAGTTGCGTGCCCATTCTGGCCGGGATCCCGGCCGCGCGGGTTCACAGCGTGGCACTGGCACTGGCGCTGATTTGCGTTGCGCTTTGGGGATACGCCAGTTGGTCCACCATGGGCTTGACCCTGCCCTCGGATCTGCTTCCCCACGATGTGGTGGCCACAGTGACCGGGCTCAGCGGATTGGCCGCAGGTCTGGTGAGCGCTGCCTTCACCTTTGCGGTAGGCATTCTGGTTGATCGCTTCTCCTACACCCCTGCATTCTTAACCGCGGGACTAATGCCTCTGTTTGCCACTGCCTGCGTATTTCTTCTGATCCGGCCGCCGGGAGCTGTAAAACCATCCGTCAGTTAGAGGATCCTGCCCACAAGGCAGGCTGCTGAGTACCCTGGGTGATGACTCTTTCAAACCATCGTACGAAGGCCTTTGTGGTCCCGCCTTCCAAGCCGAGGGGTTAACGGATGCCCATCTTTCGCGGGGAAGCCTCTAAGCCGTTTCATCCTCCCGGGATCCGCGCAACGGTCAGCTCCTCATCTCGGACCAACTTTCTATGATCTCCAGCAGGTACAGGGCAACTAGTTTGCCCTCTGAGTTCAATAGGACAAGGTGTTCACCCTGAATTTCAGCTCTCGCCGCAATGACAGAGTCCGTTCTGAGATCAGGCGGCTTGAATCGTACTATAAATGTCCTATCGGGCATTGCCTCCCCGCGCGAATGAAGATCGTGCCTGGTCTCGCTCCTTCGTCTTTGGCGCGCAGGTTGCCATGGCGCCAGGGTCCACACCTGTAGGGCCGAGGAGTTATTTCTGAATTGCTTTTGCCCGGCTGTTTTTCCGCGTTGAAGGGCCGGAGTGGCGTTCGGATCGATACCTGCGGCTCACGTCCAGGGTAATTATGACGCGCAAAGGGGGGTTCCGGATTCGAAGAAGTTGGAGCGAGCGTCCGGTGCCAGCCCTTTGGCAGCTCCGGATCGAATCCTGAGCCGGAATCAGCACTCCACTTTGGCGATCTGGCCTGCCAGGCGAAGAAACACTTCGCGTTGGTCTGGGCTGAGTCGCGCAAGCATCTTACGGCAGTTTTCGACATGCGCATCGCGCAGCCGAATCGCCAGTCGCCCTCCGCGCGGGGTCAGTTCGATGCGAACTACGCGGCGGTCGCCGGCAATGCGGCCACGCTTGACCAGTCCCTGACGTTCAAGACGGTCGAGCGCCGAGGAAATGGTGGAGATCGGGGCAGACAGCGCTTGAGCGATGCGGCGGACGCTCCACGTCTCAGGTGTAGCCAGAACCTCGAAGAGGCCGATATCGTTCGCGTGAAGGTCTGCATAGACGCTTCCCGCCAGCAAACCCGGCTCGATGCGGAAATCGCGCATCAGCACTGCAATACACTCGTGCAGGGCCAGCGCCTGCCGATCCTCGACCACGCCCTGCGTAAAAGGTTCTCTCTTCATGAGCAGCTCAATCGCTCCGCTTTCAGCATACCTTCCTGGGCCTCGCGATCGCCCGGGAGACAGCTGCGGGCAGGAAAGAGACCATTGACGAACTAATTACGATGATCGTATATTACGAATATCGTAATAACTGGAAGGAGTGAACGATGCGTCTCATTTTGAATTCGAGCCTGATATCGATGATTGCCGTTCCTTTGCTGACGATGGCCGCCTGGAGTGAGGTTCCATCCGGCTGCGCTCCGCCGCCTGGGTTCAGGGACACACCGCACCCAGCCATCGCATCAGTCGACCAGCTTGTTTCCCATACGGAAGAGGTAATCATCAATCGTCCACTGAATGATGTGCTCCGGGAGGCAGAGCAAAAGAGCCTTAACCAGGCCATCCGCAAAAGCGACTCGCTGCCGGGCGTCTCCGGAACCTATGAGCTAACAGGTGGCTTTGGCCAGCCCGGGTCGCGCCGGCTGGTTTGCTTAACGGACGGTTCTACCACCGAAGAGGAAGTCCTGGAAAAAGATCGGAGCAACAACTCGGCCCAGTTCCGCTACGTGGTTTGGAACTATACGACGCCTAAAGCGCGACCGATTGTGTATGGCGTTGGCCATTTTATCTGGACCGACCTAGGGGACGGGCGCACACGCGTTCGTTGGACCTATTCATTTCAATTGAACAGGCAGCGATTCCCGGGATGCCTGGGATCGTTCGGCGACTTTCTCTTCCGGGTTGGATTTCTCGACCGGGATTACGCACAAATGATGAGAAGGACGCTGGGAAAAGGATAGAGGAACCAGGGGCGGTAGACCGCAGGGTCTCTTGACTAATGCGCATATACCTGTTTAGTCTATGCCTGTAGTGAACAGGCCTATGACAAAATCCACTGCCCGCGATTTGTTTCCTGGCGCACTCGAAATGATGATCCTCGAGTCGCTTCGCCGCCAGCCCGCCCACGGCTATGCGCTCGTCCAACACATACAGCAGCGATCAAATAACCTGCTCCAGGTGGAGGAAGGGTCGCTCTATCCGGCGCTGCAGCGGCTGCTCAAGGCAGATCTGGTGAAAGCCAAGTGGGGCGTCTCCTCCACCAATCGACGGGTGAGAACCTACCAGATCACAGCTTCCGGCCTGCGGCATCTGGAACAGGAGATTTCCAGCTTCGAACGAATGTTCGAAGGCGTCGCACTCGTCCTCAATCCAGGAAAATCCACGGCCAACTAGGGGGAATTTCTCATGAACTGGCTGCCTGATATCTTCCGTCGCCGAAAAATCTACGATGATCTTGCCGAGGAAATGCGTCTTCACCTTGAAGAACGGACGGCGCAGTTTCTTAGAGAAGGCATGAGCAGGAAAGAGGCGGAACAAGCTGCCCGCCGCGCGTTCGGAAATTCCACACTACTGGAAGAGCGCAGCCGCGAAGTATGGCAGTGGCCCCTGGTGGAATCGATCGCGACTGACTTGAAGCTGGTATTCCGGCGGCTGCGAAACTCACCGGGATTCGCGGCGACGGTGATCCTGACGCTGGCGATTGGAATCGGCGCCAACACGGCCGTCTTCAGCGTGCTCAACAGCGTGCTCTTCAAGCCTCTGCCCTATCCCAACGCAGAGCAATTGGTAGCACTCCGGCTTATCGCTCCCGGGGCCGCAGGGCTGGCGGACTTCTCTAATGGTCTCCGCCTCTCGTCCTCCATGTATTTCACCTTCGCCGAGCAGAACCGGACGTTTCAATCGTTCGGTGTGTGGAACACGGGAACAGCCAACGTCACTGGAATCGACCAGCCACATGAAGTGCACACTGCCTTAATCAGCGACGGTGTGCTGCAAGCGCTCAGTGTGCCGCCTGCCCTTGGCCGCTGGCTCCTGCCGGTTGATCAGGTTCCGTATGGCCGGAAAGCCGTAATGCTCAGCTACGGCTATTGGCAGCGCCGCTTCGGCGGAGACCGATCCGTGATCGGGCGCAGCATCGCGATCGATGCGCAGCCGCGGGAAATCGTGGGCGTGATGCCGAAGGGGTTCGAGTTGGTGAATGCCGATTTCGATGTGATTGCGCCGTTCGCCTTCGACCGCAACAAGCAACACCTGGCTGGTTTCGGTTACCAGGGAATCGCCCGCCTGAAGCCGGGGATTCCCATTGCGCAAGCGAATGCGGACGTGAAGCGGATGCTGCCTATGTGGGAGGAGTCCTGGCCGTCGGAGGGTGTAACTTCTCACTTTTACGAGAAGACCTGGAGAATCACGCCCGCTATCCGCCCTCTCAAACAGGAAGTCATTGGCAATGTTGGCAATGTGCTGTGGGTGGTCATGGCGACCATTGGCGTGGTGATGTTGATTGCTTGCACCAATGTGGCGAACTTGTTGCTGGTGAGAGCGGATGGCCGGCAGCAGGAGCTTGCCGTCCGGGCTGCGCTGGGAGCCTCGCGAGGGCGAATCGCGTGGGAACTGCTGCTTGAAAGTGTGGCCCTGGGCCTCATAGGCGGTGTGCTCGGAATCGGGATCGCCTATGAGGGTCTGCGGCTCCTGGCGGCCATCGGTCCGGCGAATCTTCCACGCCTGAGCGAAATCTCCCTGGATGGTCAATCGGTGGGCTTCACTCTAGCGCTTTCACTTTTATCCGGCCTGTTATTCGGATCGATTCCGGTTCTGAGATATGCCGGCCGGCGCATGCCCACGGCTCTTCGTGGTATGGGAAGAACCGTGAGCGTAAGCCGGGAACGGCAACGCTCCCGCGATCTGCTGGTAGTGGCCCAGGTGGCGATGGCCCTGGTGTTGCTGGTGAGTGCCATGCTGATGATTCGCACCTTCCAGGCACTGCGCCATGTCGACCCCGGGTTCGCGCACGCGGAACATCTGCAGACCATGCGCATCTCTATCCCACCTTCCCTGATAGCGGACCCGGTTCTGGTTACCCGCACGCAAAACAACATTGTCGACAAGTTGGCAGCGATTCCGGGCGTGACCTCGGTGGGGTTCGCGGACGCAATGCCGATGGAAGGAATCCTAGCCGGCTGGAACGGGGTTCAAATTGAGGGGAAACATTTAGGTGATGACTCGCCCATGCGACTATTCCGATATGTTGCCCCCGGTTTTTTCCATACTTCGGGGACAAGGATGGTTGCCGGGCGCGAGCTTTCCTGGACAGACATTTACGGACGAAGGCCGGTGGTGATTATTTCCGAGAGTCTTGCCCGCGAATGGTGGGGCTCACCCTCGGCTGCGCTGGGCAAGCGATTGCGCAACTACAATCCGCCGTGGTTTGAAGTGGTCGGTGTAGTCGAGGACGTGCGTGAGAACGGCGTCCAGGAGAAGGCGCCCGCGATCGTGTATTGGCCTTCGATGTCGCCGGGTATCCTTGGGCCCAATACATTTGATGCCGCACGCGCGGTGACGTTCGTGGTCCGAAGTGATCGCGCCGGGACTGAGGCTTTCCTCAGCGAGATCCAGCAAGCGGTTTGGTCAGTGAATTCGAGCCTGCCGCTGGCGGCGGTGCGGACGATGCAGGAGATTTACAGCCAATCGCTGGCACGAACTTCGTTCACTCTGGTCATGCTTGGTATTGCCGGTACGATGGCGTTCGTGCTGGGGATCATTGGCATCTATGGAGTGATCTCGTATGCGGTGTCACAACGCACGCGCGAGATCGGAATCCGGTTGGCGCTCGGGGAACAAACAGGGCGGCTAAGGTGGATGTTTGTCCGCTCCGGCTTGGTGCTGACGGGAATTGGGATGGCCGTCGGAGTGGTTGCGGCAACCGGATTGATGCGGCTAATCAAATCGTTGCTGTTCGGGGTAAGTCCGCTGGATCCTTTTACCTATGTTTCGGTGCTGGTCGTGTTGACAGCGTCCGCGATGCTCGCCAGTTACCTGCCGGCTCGCCGCGCAGCGGCGGTGAATCCGGTGGAGGCTCTAAGAGCCGAGTGACCCGGTATGACTTAGCAGGTTGCGGAAAAAGTCTGCGTGAGTCCCGAAGTCCCGAAGGGACGGGCTGAAAGTAGCCCGGGACGCAGTCCTGGGTAGACCCGACCAAAACGGACAGAGTCCCGTCAGGGACGGCTGAAATCCCTGTCGCCACTGTTCAGCCGTCCCTGGCGGGACTGTTCGGATCCCTGATATTTCCCCCAGGACTGCGTCCTGGGCTACTTTCAGCCCGTCCCTTCGGGACTCACGCAGGCTTTTTCCGCAGCCTGTTAAGGATCGATAATGGTGCGATCCCAGACTCGGGATCCTTGCATACGATAATGACCAAGGTGGGTCCAGTCTTCCCGGGTGATGCCGTTCAGGTCCCACACTACCCGTCCATCACGCACGGTCAGCTCGCAAACCAGCTTCTCGTCGCCTGCCATGCGTGCCCCGTAGGTATCCACAAACCCGTAGTGCCCTTTTTCCAGATTTAGTACGGCAACATCCGCATCGGAACCCACCGAAAGATTACCCAGCTCGTCGTGCTTGATCTCATGTGCCGGGTTTGAGGTGGACATCCGGATCACGTCATCGAGCGAAACACCCAGGTTCAGAAGCTTCGACATCACGTTCAGCATGTCTTTCATGCCGGAGTTCATGCTGTCGTTATGCAGATCCGTCGAAATCGAATCGG
Source organism: uncultured Acidobacteriaceae bacterium (assembly GCA_963796145.1). Lineage (GTDB taxonomy): Bacteria > Acidobacteriota > Terriglobia > Terriglobales > Acidobacteriaceae > PALSA-350. The sequence continues at coordinate 62,059 of CAWCKO010000035.1, forward strand.
GGACGAAGTGTTGCTGTATGGCGGGCGCAGCCTGGCGGAAGATAAAGCTACCGCCACCGTGACCAACGTCAAAGATGACACCCCGCTTTTTCGCCGCAAAGAGATAGGGCTGGACCTTGCCCTGTGCATCGAGCATGGGTACATCGTCCAAATACATGTGGGTGGAAATATCGCCGGGGCGCAATTTGCTGGACACTAGTTCTTCATAGGGCCGCTCGGGGCGGAAGGTGCCGAAGTCCACCATCACTGGAATGTTGGCGATGGTGCCCGCCTGCACGGCGTGCTCCACTGGGGTCCATTCCGGACCGTCATAGTGAGCTGTCTTGATACCCACGATGATCTGCGGGTATTTCAGTGCCTCCGCTGCGGCTGCCTGGGCATCCATCTCGTCCAGGTTCTGTTCATACCTGGGCCGCATCCCGGCGCCGACAATATTGATGAATGCGAGGACGCGGGTGATGGAGCGGTCGATCACGCGTTCCTTGAAATCGGGAAAGTTCTTCCAGCCGGAGCTTCCCGCATCCACGGCGGTGGTTACCCCGCTGCGGAGTGTAAATCCATCCGGGTACACGCTGTGGTCTCCGGCATAGGAATGGGGCTCGCCAGTGCCGGCGTACGCATGCACGTGAATATCCACCAGGCCAGGCGTCACGTAGAGACCAGTGACATCGACCACCTTCTCGCCCGGCGCGGCTTGAATATGCTCGGCGACCGCAGCAATCTTGTGGTCCTTGATGGCTACATCGCGAATCGCATCGACTTCGTTTTTGGGATCGATGACGTGACCGCCCTTGAGCACCAGGTCATAGGATGCCTGGCCCTGAAGCGTCGAGGAAGAGAGCAAGGCCAGGAACACAAGAATCTGGGGAACACGAGAACGACAAAGGTCCACGATAGGTCTCTCCATCAGGCCTAATCGGGTAGGAGGCGGGATTACTCCCGCCGTCCTCCCACACCACACGGACGTGCCGTTCGGCATCCGGCGGTTCATGAAACAGACAGGAAGCGTCGGTGGGTATCCATCAACGAAACCAGCCCCATGCGGTCGAACCAGGACTTGGGAAAGGCATGGTTCATATGCGAGGCACCGCCGTTCCACCACGGGCCCCGCCCGTTGGTGGCCGACTTCCACGCCCGAACCTTATCTAGCCCAGCCTTCATCAGGTTCCGCGCTCGCGTATAGACACGCTTCCATTGCCGCCACAGCAGCGTCCGCAGCTTGTGTCGCAACCAGCCATCGAGTTCCTCCAACACGTTCGTTACCTCGGTGAGTCGGAAGTAGGCCATCCAGCCCCGCAGGACGGGATTGAGCCCCTTGATGACTTGCTGCAGGCTTTGTCCGCGGCCACGCCGTAGCGCGAGACGGATTTTCCCCGTCAGGCGCTGGCGACTCTGCGATGCGATCCGGAGTTTCGGTTTCCTGTGCCACGTCATGCTGTAACCCAGGAACTTCCGCTCCCACGGTCGCGCCACGGCGCTCTTGGCAGCATTCACCTTTAACTTCAGCCTTTGCTCCAGAAACGCCGTGATCGACTGCCTAACCCTCTGTCCGGCCCGTTCGCTTTGGACATAGATGTTGCAGTCGTCAGCGTATCGGCAGAAGCGATGCCCGCGTCGTTCCAGTTCGCGGTCCAGATCGTCCAGCAGAATGTTCGATAACAACGGTGAAAGAGGACCGCCCTGCGGCGTCCCCTCGCTCCGTGCGCTCGCTACCCCGCCTTCCATCAGTCCCGCTTCTAGATAACGCCGGATCAGCTTCAACACCCCGCGGTCTTCCACTTTGCGCCCCACGCGTGCCATCAGCACATCGTGGTTCACTCGGTCGAAAAATTTCTCCAGATCGAGATCTACGGTCCATCGCCTACCCTCAGCAACGTACCTCCGGGCGGCCTTCACCGCTTGGTGTGCGTTGCGTCCGGGACGAAAACCGTAGCTCGATTCAGAGAACCCGGGATCGAACAGCGGTTGCAGTATCTGATGAAGGGCCTGTTGGATCAGGCGATCCAGCGCACAGGGAATGCCCAGGATGCGTACCCCGCCTTGCGGCTTCGGTATCTCCACCTTGCGCACCGCTGAAGGCATGTATTCGCCCGCCAATAGAGCCTGTTTTATCTTCGGCCAATGCGCCACCAGCCATGGTTTCAACTCCGACACCGTGAGCCCATCGACTCCCGGCGCTCCTTTGTTTTCCACCACCCGCTGGTAGGCGCGCATCATGTTGCCGCGTTCCAGCGCAGCTTCCAAAAGTCCCTGCGCTGCTTCCGGTTTCGTTTCTCCACCAGTCGCCGTACGAGTCTCGGCACCAATCGCAGCCCTCGACAGGTTCCGCCCGTCTACCTCCGCGTTGGCCTTACTTGCGTAAGCTTCTGCTTCTCTGACTCGCATCGAGATCTGCTGTCCTACTCCCGTGTTTCACGTTTGGGCCTTCAGTCGCTCGCGCAACCTACATATGCCCGCTGCTGACTTCTGGCGATTCATCCCCTCACCTCGCGATGACGGTAGCCCTAAGGCAAACCACCAGATCTCCCCGGGTATTACGCACTCACCTTCACGCTTATCTCTGTCGGATTTACGCCGCAACGTCCGTGCAAGTATCGGGCTTTGCATGTATTGGCCTGCTCACCCCGCTGCGTCGCCTCTATCCGCTGGCTGTTCGTCAGAGCAGCGCTTTGCCTACGGCTTCCTCCGGATTCCGCCTCACGGTGGACACCCTTGCCGTTCAGCTAACACTTCCCCTTGCCGGGTGTGTAGAGGACTTACACCTCCAAGTGAATGCGCCCTGCCGGGCGCACCAAAAGCACAGCCGCTGTGTTTCAGCGGCTGTGTGGAGGCACAATTAGCGTCGTGCTAGAAAATTATCTTTCCTGCCAGCTGAAGCACGCGCCCGCTGGTACCGGTGCTGTTCTTTTGTGTGCTGGTGGTGGTGCCGAAATCACCCCAAGTCGTAGGATCACTGGGGGTCCCAGCCACCCTGCATATCCGAGTTGGGGTTAGACAAATTCGGGTGATTGAACACATTCTGAGCCTCGGCGCGGAACTGGAATCGTAACCTCTCCCAAATCCCGAAGTCTTTGAAGATCGATGCGTTCACATTCTCAAAGCCTGGCCCATATAGTGGGTTTCTTCTTCCACTTCCGAAGGTAAACTGCGCCGGATAGGCAAACGCCGATCCGTCGATACAGGAGGCAGTGGAGTTAGCGATGTAAAACTTGGTGGTGCAGTTGGCAGAAGGCAGATGCACCCAATCGGGCCGTTGCACGTTTCCGTTCGGCTGGCTGACGTTGGCCTGATCGTTGTCCAGATAGACGTTATAGGGGATGCCGGTCTGTAGGGTCACGATCGCATTTACCTGCCAGCCACCGAGTGTGTTTTGCATCAGATAGCCAGAGCCCGTGAACTTAGGCAGGTCATACGTCGCAATGGCGACAAAACGATTGCGGATATCCCAGTTCGAGCTCGCGTAATCGAGGTTGATGTTGTACTGGTCCATCGTGGTGCCGCCGTTATTGGAATTATCCGAAATGTCCAGGTCATGGGCCCAGGTATAACTGGCCTGCCCGGACAACCCATGGGTCGTACGCTGGCGAAGAATGGCCGTGAACCCGTTGTAGTGCGAATATTCGTCATTCTGAATGGTGCGGATCCTGCCGAAGAGCTGGTTTGGCCGCCGTCCGTTGATGTCTCCCACAGGACCACCGGGCTGAGGCGAGTTGTTATAGAAGTCGCGGTCGAGATGGATCGCATGCGAGCCAATGTACTGCAACTCGGCGCCGGCTCCTTTCCACAGCTCCTGCCCCCAGGAGAGGTTCCACTGATAGAGTTCCTGGGTGGGCAAGTGCGGGCCCATGGTGACCGCATTCACATAGGTTCCGGGAATACCCGCCATCGGCGAACCAGCACCGGCGCCTGGAGTGGGGTTGCTGAATGTCAAGAGGCTGGTTGCCTGGCCGTTGTAGGCCACAGAGGCAGACAGCGGATAATTCTGCGTGGTCAGGGTGTAGGTGTTCAGCTGGTTGGCATTCCAGTAGATGCCAAACCCGCCCCGGAGTACCGTCGTCTCCGTGGCGCGATAGGCGAACCCAATCCGGGGCGCCCAATCATTGTGTGTGGGATTGATGAACTTGAATCCGGGCGTGGGCTTGAACGTCGCAGGTGTAGTTGCAGTTGTGGTGGGGATCAGAGCGGTATCGGTCGCATTCAAAATGCGGGTATAGCCGTTCAAGCTGTAGGGTACCGTCGGTAGTTCGTAGCGCAGGCCATAATTCAGCGTGAGTTTGGGAAATACTTGCCAGTTGTCCAGCACGAAGAAGCCATCTCGCCATTCACCGATTGATCCTTTGGTGGGGAAAACCGGAGTGGTGGCAGACTGCGCGAGGCCCAAAACAAAATCGGCCGCGCCATAGCCTGTACTGGTATAGCCCGCACTTGCGCTGCCCGGGGTTCCGTTGAAGTTAAAGAAGCCGCGGGCGTCGTTCGCCGCCTCGCGGCCGATGGTGAGCTTGCGCAGTTCGGCGCCAGCCATGATATTGTGCCGGCCGCGGGTGTAGCTCACCTCGTCGTAACCGTCGATGGTCCGGTCGTCCTGATACCAGTTGGCTGTCGTATTGCCCAGCGTTGGGCCGCCTTGGCTGTTAGTGAGAACGTCTACGTAGATCGATGGTATTCCGGGGTTGCCGTACACAGTGTCGGAATTGAAGCCAGGGATGCCCAGCGCAGTCCCGGCGTCCTTGGGACCGTTGACGGCAAAATAATCCAGACTGTCGGAAAGAATCGTGTTCAGGCCGACGCGGAAATCATTGATCAGGTTCGGCTTGATGATTTGGGTGTAGCCAATGGCGTAGTTGACCGAGTTGGTCGGCCCGTAGGAGTTGTTGGTGGGAAAGTTGGACCCACTGACCACGTTAATGTCCTGCCAGTGATAGCGGAGATAGATCTTGGCCTTTTCGCCTATGTTTTCGTCGAGACGATCCAACGTCTGCGTAATGATGAGGTTGTTGGGAAAACTATTTTGCAGGTTGTTTTGCACGCCGCTGAGGTTCGGCAGCAGCATATATGCTTCCAGCTTCTGCGAGATCATGCCGGACGGACTGTTTAATTCGGAGCTGGGAATTTGATTGTTGGGATAGGGCAGGCCGGTGAAGGGATCGGTAATCGCTACACCAGCGGCGGAGAAATCTCCAGCCCTCTCTGCTGAAGTCAGCGTGGAAGCAATGCCGGTAGACTGCGATATCTGGTTGAGTTTCTCCCAGGAGGAAAAGAAGAAGGTCTTGTTCCGGCCGTTGTAGAGTTTGGGAAGATAGACAGGTCCACCCAGATCGAATCCGTACTGGTTGTAATGCTGAATCTGCTTGGGACTGCCTGGTGCATCGAAGAAATCGTGCGCATTGAAGATGGTGTTCTGTATATAGTCATAGGCCGCCCCGTGCAAATCATTGGTCCCGGACTTGCTGACCAGGTTGACGTGCAGGCCCAGGTAGGAGCCATATTGCGCAGGGTAATTGCCGCTCTGGATCTGCACTTCCGAGACCATGTCGGAACTGGGCCGTGCAGGGGCGACGGTGATGAGGTTATTCATGATGGAAACGCCATCCAGCGTCATGCTGCTCTGGATCTCGCGTTGGCCGGCGCCGATAAAGTCTTCTCCCGGGGTACTCCGGAATAGCTTGAGGAGGGCCCGATGGTGACGTTCGACGCGGTGGCAGCAATCTCCAGGGCGTTGTGCCCGATCAGCGGCAAGTCCTGCACCGCTTTGTTATCGAAGGTTTCGCCCAAGGTTGCGTCGTCGGTGGGAATCGGCGGGGTAGACGCCGAGACCGTAACCGTCTGAGTCTCAGACCCCGCCTTGAGCGAGAAGTCCGTACGTATCGCCTGATCAATGGGGACAATGGTGCCCGTCTTGGTCAACTTGGAAAAGCCGGTCTGATCGACTGTGATGTCGTAGGTGCCGGGAGCGATGAACTTGATCGAATAGTAGCCCTGCGCGTTGGTGGTGGTTGGGGAAACCACGCCCGTCGATTCTTCAACGGCCGTCACCTTGGCGCCGACGACTGCACTGCCGGATGAGTCCAGCACAGTTCCCACCAGGGCGGTGTTATTTGCGACTTGGGCGTGCGTCAACGTAGCAAAAGCTACGATGCCTATGACTGCTATCAGAACTGGACAAAGGACAAACAGGCGTTTCATTCTCTTGAGCTCCCTTCAGGTTGGGACGCAAACGAACCTGCGGCCGGTGGGAAACTTATGATCTAGCGCTTTCGCCCTGCGAGTGTGTCAAACAAATTGGCCTACCTAAGCTGAACGCGTATCACGTAACGTCTTCCCTCCAGGAACCTACAGAAGGGAAAGCGCCGGCGAGACGTGAACCACATCTGTCCAAAAACTGGAGAGTCTGATCGGATCCCGGGCCCAACAACGTGACGGTTCGTAATGCAAGGATTCATGAGGATTTAACTACACGACCAACCGGCTGTCATCAGGCTGTTGCCATGCGCGTATATAGGACATTTGTCCTATATACGGGGTGGTGATGCGAATCCGGAAAAAGAACCAGCAGGTCCCTCCACTCCGCTGCGCTCCGGTCGAAAAACATTTCCACGAGAGGTCAGGCGAACTGCAGATCGCTTCGCGGTTTGGCTTTGTATCACCTGGATCCGGCGTGAATAACGATGTTTCAGAGTATCAGAGGCCGGAGTTTGGTCAGGCAGGTCGATGAACTTCTGCAGCAGTCGATCATGAACACGATGAAGCCGATCCGGAACCGGAGTGGTGCTTGAAGCAGGAAGCAGCGCAAAGTTTGTGGGCGGGGAAGCTAGGCAAACCGGTCAGGTACGGGAAAGTGCCGTTGGAACGCAAGAATGACGCGGTCTCCAAGTGACCCAGGCCACGCACAATGGGCAGACCAGAGCGAGCATCATTCGGGGAACTTGTATCGGCAATTATGTCGGGATAAGCAAGATGGCGACCAAGAAAATCGCGGACTGCAGCAGTCGGAGAAATTCCTGAAAGAAATGGGCGCCCCCAAAGTGCGTCAGCCCCGCATGATTGCAGGCGATTTTGAGGTTTCTAGGCGATCTTCGCGCCCTGAGCCTTACCTAACCAAAAGTGAGGTAAGGCTCAGAGTAGCAAAAACCGAGGGGAACAATGATAAACAGAGCCTTCGGCGCATCCCGGAGGCACGAGAATGCGCCGGATCCAGGTATCAGGGCAAGACTTTAGTCGGGCCATAAAAGTCCAATAAAAGTGTGGGCTTTAGCCCCTGGGCTTTTTTCTGCCTCTAGCACAGGTTCACAGGGGCTAAACAGGCTGCGGAAAAAGTCGCTTTTGCAAGTGGATTTGGTTGCTCACGTACGAGCTGGGCTTTGTGCCGTCCCTGCGGGACTCGCCTCATGAACCTAATCCAACCCGGCACTGACGTGCCGGGCTACTGGTTGTCCCGTCCCTACCGGGACTGCTTCGTTCCAGTGTCCAAGGCCCCTCGAACCTCTCAACAGATTCCAGAACAGAGCGCTGTTGCGAGCAGAAAGCAGCCCGCATGGGCTTAAAGCCCAAATCGTTTATGCGGCTTTACGGCCCGACTAAAGTCGTGCCCTGATACAAAGCCTTGACAAGTTTCATCCTCTTGGCTGGGCCGTTGGACCCATGACTCGTCCAGTCGGAATGACAACTTTGTTGCAGGGAAATGGCCCGACATCCGAGGTTAGCGCAGTGGAGAGATCTGCTGTCCTACTCCCAATGCACCAGGCCGCGTTGGATGGCGCAGATTGCGGCTTGCGTTCGGTCGCGGACGCCCATCTTATCCAGGACGCTGCTTACATGGATGCGCACGGTTTTCTCGGCAATACGTAACTGCTGCGAGATGTCACGGTTGCTTTGCCCACGTGTGATGCAGGTAAGTACTTCATGCTCGCGGGGAGTCAGCTCGACCAGAGATGTCCGCTCAGCCAGTCGGTCGCGCGCGATCGGCGGAAGATAGCGAAGGCCGCGATTCACCGCAACAATAGCTTCGACTAACTCCTCTCCACTCGCGTTCTTGTTCAAGTAGGCCATAGCGCCGTTGCGGATGGCGCGATAGATATCTTCGCTGCCCTCGTAGTTGCTGAGCACTGCAATCTTGGCCGTCTTGTTTAGCTTGCGAATGGCCGTAATGGCATCGAACCCGTTAACGCCCGGCAAACGAAGATCCATTACCGTGACGTCGGGCATGCACTGGCGGTACAATTCGACGCCGCTGGCCCCGTCGCTGGCCTCACCCGCAATCACGATGTCGCTGTGCCCGCTCAAGACAGAGCGCAACGCCATTCGCGCGAGGAAGTGATCTTCAATCAGCAGCACCCGGATAGGCAATTGCGTCATCCTCCCTGCACTTGCATTTGAAACGGCACATGAACCAGTATCTCTGTGCCAGTCCCGGCCGATGTTTCTACCCGAAGACTTCCGCCCAGCTTGCGCGCGCGTTCCTCCATGACCGGAATCCCGAAGTGGCCCTGGAGCGCAGCAAGCTTGTCTGACGCTCGAAAACCACGTCCATCGTCCTTGACGGATAAGCTTAGCCAGTCGGCATGGTATTGCAGGTGGACGGAGATGATGTTGGGCAACGCATGGCGGAGAGCATTGGTCACCGCCTCCTGCCCGATGCATACAAGATGGTGGACGCTACCGGGAGCCAGCGCCACTTCCTGTCCTTCGACTTGAAAACGCATGTCGACCCCCTCCTTGACACTCAACGGCTTCAATGCGTTTGATAACGCGCTCGAGAGCGGCCCCGTCGCCTCTTCATTTTCACGTAAGTCCCAAAGGATGCGGCGGGCTTCGGCCTGGCAGTGGCGAACCATGTTTCGCGCCAGCTCACAAGCCTTGGCCGCAGCGCTGGTCTCGCTGCCAAGCAGACGCGCTGTGGTCTCCATCTGCCAAGAGATGGCGGCAAAGCCGGCCATCAAGGTGTCGTGCCACTCGCGCGCGATTCGATTGCGCTCCTCGAGGACCACGCCAAGCTCTCCCTTTGCGCGAGTTAACCTCCAACGGAACAAGCGTACGGCAGCCACCACAGCCACAACGCACAGCAGGGCGTAAAACCACCAGGCCTGATAAAAGTACGGCTGCTGATACACGGCAATGCCGGCTATCTTGTCGTTCCAGGGCGCGCCTGCATTGCGCGCGTCCACCAGAAAACGATAATGACCGGGAGGAAGTTGCCGATAATGTGCAGCCCTCGCCCGGGTCACCGTCCAGTCGCGGTCATACCCATCGAGCTTGTAACGGAACTCCATTTGCGCCGGATTCGCCAGATTTTGCGAATTGAACTGAAAGACCAGATCTTCGAGGCCTGGGGACAGCTTCAATCCGTTGGCCGCATCCACGCTGGTATCGCCCAACAAGGCCCCGGTCAACTGCACCGGGTGAGCGGCGGGAAGAACGGCTCCTTCGGGATCGGTATGAACCAGACCTTTGGCGGTGGCAAACCACAGAGTGCCATCCTTAGTGCGAGTCGAGTGTGGCTGAGCTACTCCAAGACACTCGCTGCTGGGCATACCGTCCGCTTTGCCCAACAAAACGGTATCCACGGTGTTACGCTTCTGCTGGGCCAGTTCTTCCAGTTGCTGTCGTTGCACGCGGACGATACCACGTGAGGTGGCCATCCACAGAAATCCCTGGCCGTCATCGAGCACGGAGAAAATCGTATAGTCCACCATGCCGTTCATCGTGTCCAGGTGGAAGGCATGGTCGCCATTGAGCCAGTCGAGTCCTCCTCCCTTGGTGCCCACCCACACGTTCCTGGCACTGTCGATGGAGATGGACAACACGTAGGGATGAGATACGCCTTCTATCATGCGGACCGCATCGTCTCGCACGCGATAGAGCCCCGCCGATGTACCTACCAGAATGGACCCATCGTCATTCTGCGCCAAGCAGGTGATCAGTTTGTCTTTCAGCAGCAGGATGCCTTTGTTCTTTGCGGGAACGCCGTCTGTATAGTGCAGCAACCCGGTGTATGTGCCCACCCAAAAGCCACCATCTTTGTCGCTGAGCAGAGCACTCACGGCATCCGTCAGCGTCTCACGCCCCAGAAGGAGGTGCTGAAAGCCAGCCCCGTTGTAACGGAACAGCCCGTTGAACCAGGTACCTATCCAGACATTGCCCTTCGCATCTTCCTCCAACGTTCGAATCGCCCCGGAGTTTCCCGGCAGAAACTCGCTCCGGAACCTTCCCTGGTGGAGCCGGAACAATCCTTTACCCCAGGTCCCAATCCATAAGTTTCCACTGTGGTCCTCAAGGATGGCGGCGGGCTGAGCCTCTCGCATTTCTCGTGGCTCATCCCGCAGGGGAATCAGGGTCGCTACGCGCCATCGGGCCAGGCCGCCACTGGTGAGACCGACCCACAGGTTGTGCTCATCGTCTTCATAGAGCGAGCGCACACTGTCGTCGGCCAGGCCATCCTTGGTTGTCCAGCAGGAGAACCTCGAGCCTGTAACTCGGCAAAGCCCCCGATTGTGCGTACCGACCCACATATTCCCTTGGTAGTCGCCTACCAGGGCAGTAACCTCGTTCCTGAATCCGGGCACCACTTCCTGGGTGTATTCGTCGCCTGCCGTGCGGTTTGTTTTTCCTACTGAGGGCGTCAACCGCACCAGTCCGTCACGCAGGCCGACCCACAACACGCCGCGGCGGTCGTAGTAGATCGCAACCGCATCGCCCGTGCTCAGGTGGTGCAGCTCATGGTGTTGCAGAACATGTGTATGTACGCCCCGTGCGGTGAGGTGAAAGACTCCATCGGACGTGAGCACAAAGATGCCGCCGCGCCCGTCTTCGGCGAACGGCGTTGTGATGTCACCCGAAACCGGGCCGAGCTTGTCGAGCAGCTCGATGGATTGGGTTCCGCCGTGGACCGTGATTCGTTCGATGCCATCGTGGGTAGCCGCCCAGATGGTGCCCGTTGAATCCTCGAACAGTCCTCGGATACGCTCCTGGTAAAACCCTGCCTGCTCGCTGACGTTGATGGCTGCGCCCGCGGTCTGACGGATGATTCCCCGATCGTCCGTACCGATCCATAAGTCGCCGCTGCGACTTACCAGCAGGCAGTTCACGGGCTCGCTGGCGGCGGGGTCCTTTGAGTCTACGCGGATAGGGCTAAAACGCAGACCATCAAACGACGCAACTCCGCCATAGGTCGCGATCAACAACCGGCCGCCGGGCACCTGGGTGATGGCCCGTAACTCGCTCTGCGGCAAGCCGTCTTCCACCTGCCACTCCTGCTTTTGATACTCGGAGAGGCGCACGTTTGCCGAGATAGCGGGCAGGCAGCGGCTCAGGGCCAGCAGAATAAGCAACATCCGCCGCAACAACCTGCGCTGTAAATAGCCGGCACATTGCCATTCGCACGGCAAAGGCCTGGCAAAGTTATTAAAAGCCATAGGAAAATAAGCGCCGTTGGCTCTACCCCATCACATGCGCGCCTACTTTTGCAACTTATTTTTGAAAGTGCCGGATAAGCCCCGCGCGGTACTAGAGCATTTTCACTTCTACTCTGCACAGTCAAGCGCCGCGAAGTGCGGCTTTTCTTGAGGAAAAGCCACGTCGGGAGTGGTTGCTCTGTATACACCAGAAGTGAAAATGCTTAACGCTTCATGGCGATTTCCGAACCGTAGAGCGCCAGAAGAGGATGGTGAATGACGGCGCGAAACTCGTAAGTCACTTTCGGGGTAAGACCGTCGATATGGGCTGTGTAAGGCCCGGGCCTGGAGATGGTCTGTGCCGGCGTAGCCGTCCATACCGCGGAGCGCGAATTGACGTCTTCACCGAGAATCGGACGGTACTCAAAGCCAACCTGGAGCGATGTGCTGTCGCCCATATCAAGCACCTCGCCCTGCAGCGTCTCCCGCTGACCGGATGATTCGGCGACTGACCCGGTGGTCTGTACGTGCGGCGGAGTAAGAGCCGGCTCGGCGTTGGTAATCTTCAGCGCCGCCGGGTTTGGCCAGTGAAAGTTGTCCTGCAGTCGTTGTGTCTGCATCACGCGCACATGGAGGCCATCCGCCTCTTGGTGCCAGCTGGACTTGGGCTTAATTTCCGGGTGGTACTCGACCACCTGGTCGTTCTGGCCGAGCACGCTTACTTCCGTCTTGTTGGTAGCGCGGACCGAATGCAGGGTGAATTCTTTCCAGGTCGCACGCGGCCATGGAGTGTCGGATTCGACGATGGCATAGAGCGTCTGGCTATCTTTCTTTTTCGTGAACCAGATGTCACCTTCGTTTGTGATGACCCAGGGCCGCACGGCGTAAATTGCGTCGGAGTTCACAAACATCCAGAGGGCTATTTCGCGCAGGCGTTCTTCCTCTTCAATGGGCAGCTCGCCATTCGGCTTAGGGCCCACGTTGAGCAGGAAGTTGCCACCCTTGGCGCGGGTCTGGATCAGCAACCGAATCAGCTCGCCACCCGACTTGTAGTGCTCATTCTGCGGCTGGTATTGCCACGACGTGCCCATGGTCATGCAGGTTTCCCACGCGCCCGGCAATGGCATGCCCGGAACCGTGAGCTCAGGGGTTTTGATGGCTCCGCGGGTGACGATGATGTCAGGATTCAGCTTCCATGCAAGATCCCGAAGGCCCACCGCCTCGCCGTCAAGAAACAGCGCGTCGATTTTGCCGTAGTGGGTCAGCAGCTCGCGCAACTGGGTCTGGTCGTATTCCATCAGACCAGGGTTATTGCGCGGCTGGACGCCGGGAACGGACCGCTCGATGGTCTTGCCGTTCTGGTGAAGCCACCAGAAATCATCGGGCGAGTAATAGACGCCGGCGGCAATGCCCTGGGATCGGAAGGCGTCGAAGACTTCCTTTGTGATATCGCGATGGAAAGGGGTATTCATGATGCCGAAGGGAGTCGTCGCAGTGTCGAACATCGCGAAGCCGGAATGGTGTTTGGCGGTGAACATGACATATCGGACGCCGGCCAGATGCGCCAGCCGAGCCCAATCCAATGGACGAAACTCGTGCGGGTCGAAGGTTTTGGGCAGCTCTGCAAAGAAGCGGTCAGTATATTCCGGAGATGCGCCAACGAGTGAGTGGCTGATAACCACGCCCAGCTGACTGTCCACGCTCCAGTGGATGAAGAGGCCGAAACCCTGATCGCGGAACCACTCCAGACGCTCCGGCTTATTCAGCGAGCCTGTTTCCGGATCGTCCGCGGCAGCAGAGGTCAAAACGAACACGTTGCCAGCCATGAGGAGAACTGCCAGCAGGCGCAGGGTAATGAGAAATCGCTTTCCGGACATGGGCAGTCGAGCCATTTGAATGCGGATTGAAGATCGTCGCAGAGGCATCCTCAACCATATATGAGATTGCTCCCCATCCGGAAATTCATGATCGTGCAAGCCGATCAACCAATTCGGAAGATGCCTCAGTCGTTGTCCGGAGCGACGGCCACACCCTTTTGCAACAGGAAGAAGGTGGCATCCATAGGCGCCGGTACGGTCTGATATTTGCGCGGCGCTGCGAGCGTGAAAAACAAGCGCAGATCGCTTGTTGCCCGTTTATCGGCGAAACCAAGCTGGCCTTCCGTCAGATGGTTGATGCCTTCGATCATGCGCAAGATACTTCCAAAATCGTGGGGCACATTGTTGATATAGCCGGCCGGCGTATAGGCGGAGACCACAAGCATCGGAACGCGGAATCCGTATTGGTAGTCGCCCTGACAATCGGTTGACCTGCAGGGCATTTTCGACGCATAAGGGGGCGGCTGATTGTCCGACCAGCCTCCCCAATCATCCCAGGTCACCACGATAGCAGTGCTCTGCCAGTAGGTCTGGCCGGCATCCTTAGTTCCCTGTGCACATTTGGGATTGTTGCCGATTGCGTTGATGACCGCGGCAACCCACGACGGTCCGTAATAGTCGTTCAACGCGGCATGGTCAGACCAATCTCCGTTGGGGATGACCCAACTCACCCGCGCAAGATTGCAACTGGCAATGTCGCGCAGAATGTCGGTGCCCAGATTGTTGGTGTCGACATTTGCGTTCCATTCCTTGCCGGTGCACTTAAGGGCGGAGGTGGGATCGGCATTGGGGCTAACAAAGGCGGGTTGGCAAATTGCCTTGATGGAATCCGGCGCCGTCCAGATGGAGCCCGGTGAAGGAGCGTAATACTTCCAGGTGATCGAATGGGGATCGAGAACGTCTGCCATGCTTTGGTGCGAATAACAGAACGTACCTACGGGATCGGTCGGGTAAACGAGCTTGGCGTTCGTTAGGGGGCACTCCTGCACCGAACCGCCGGCGTACAGCTGGCATCCCGCAGGCGGGGTATCGATTGCGGGAGAAAGGAGCGCGTTGGTCGTGCCTTGTGTGGCCAGGCATCCTGCCCCGTTGCTGAAAATCGCACCGTTGAAGTTTTCAGCGACGAATGTGGATTTTGCATCATCGCTCGCCGTGGGAGCCGAAGTGCCCGAGAAGATAAATTGATGGGCGGGATAGCTGGGACCTTGGTTGGTCTGATACATGAAGTTGGCCCAGCCGTACTGCCTGGCGAACGTCAGATAAGGATCAAGCAGGTGACCGCTAGAACCGTCGCTGTTGGTGACAGCCCGATTCGCAACGTAGCTATACGAAGAACCTGCCGGAGAAGAGGTCTTCCAGGCACCATCGTTGCGGCACTCCAAGGTCGCCGGATCCGGGTCGCACATATTGTTGAAGCCCTTGTGGGAGTGATCCGGATCCACACTGCCGGCCAAGGGCATGGGTTTCAAGAGAACTGGCTGGAGACTGCCCGTCTCATTCGAAAGGCCGCAGGGAGAAATGTCATAGCAACTCGATGTGACCTGGGCGGGAATACAGGCGTGTAACCGGTCGGAATTAGTGGGAAGCGGGCATGCAGGGGTCAGGAAGTGGAAGAGGTTATCGGGGGTTCGATTTTCCTGGAAGATCACAACGACGTTTTTGATCTGGGGCGGGAACTGCGCCAACGCGGTGGGTAACCCAAGCAGGAAGAAAAGAGCCCATGCACGGTATTTCATTTTCATACCTCCTTAATACCTGGGGCAAATCGAGAAACACTCTGAGCGCGATCTATCCTCGCGAACATTGTGATGCACGATACTTTGCGGAGGAGGTACAGCAAAGCAGGATCAAGTATACCTCCGGCCTTGCAACTTTGATATGGTTCTTGCCTTGCCCGGCACACTCTTAGAGCAGTTTCGCAATTACTGTGGACTGAAAAAGATCGCGAGGTGTGGTTTTCCTTGGGAGAAAACCACGAAAAGGCCTGTCGCTCCCCGGATTTCCTGCGGCGCAGCCCTGGCCGACAACAATTATGTGCGACTTTCTTCACGGAAAGTCGCATGTAGTTCCGTGGTTCCACCAACCTCTACAGGAAATCCGGGTTCGGTCTACACCAATTGCGAAAACTGCTTTAACGATAGTCGTGGCTATCCAGGTCCAGCTTCCATTGGTCGTGTATCTTACCGGACTTCGCGCCAACGAACTGACAGGTCAACGTTCGTGCTTTCACCGTGACTTTCAGGAAGCCGAACTGGCTATGATGGCTATCGTTGTCCTCATAGTATTCGACCTTTGCGGAATCACCCTTCGGGAATTGGAACGACCCCGGAAGTACGGCCGGGAAAGGCGCCGGACGCGATGCCCCGATCGTGCCGTCACACTGTTCGGCGAGCACTTCCAACGGAGAATGGCCCCCACAGCCGGCGACCACGCAGGGCATGACAGTGCCGTCCGCGAAGGTATAGGTGAGGCGCTGAAATAGATGGGCGTGGGCGGAGAATATCGCGTCCGGCCGTTGGCCGCTATCGGCAAACGCCCGTTGCAGGATGACCGCGAGATAGGGCGCGTTCGATGCGTTGGGGGTAGGACCGGGCGATGGATCTCCGCGGACGTCGAAGTTTGCCGCTCCAGAATAAGGCGGATAGTGCACCGCCAGCAGCACAGCTTTCTTGGGGGAGTTACGCTTGTTTGCGACGGCTACCGCTTTCAATTCGCTGACAAGCCACTTGTATTGCGGACCGCCGGTGAAATCCGGATGCGCAGTCGGATCGTCGAGTATGCCGCCGTTCGCTACGTTTGAATACAGACCGAGGAAATATGCGGCTGGAGTGTCGAGGCGCCAGTAGACGTTAGGCTGAATCATGGCCGGCCTGTGGTCGGTCGTATTCCCCGCCCACCGCTTTGGCCATTGCGAGGCATCCGAGCAAAAGGCTCCGAGATAATTCGTTATCGGCGTGGATTTGCCATCGTGATTGCCGGGGATAGAAACGATTTGTTTGCGGTAGTTCGTGTAGGGTGCGTAAAACTGGTTGTTCCACAAGGCAGGTGTGTCGCCGCTGTCCGAACCGTCTTTCGCCTTCTTGATGTAGATGATGTCACCGAGATGATAGAAGAACGAAGTATCGTTGTCGGCAATGATCGCGTTGGCGACAGCTTCGGTTGCTTTCGGCGTCTCGGGGTCACCGGAGCAGCCCACCATGGCGAAGCTCATCTTTCCAGAGGAGATGATTCGCTGATTCTCGGCAGCGTCGATGGCGCTCAGCTCGAGGAATCCCTGGCCCGCGGGGCGCGCCGGAGGATTGGTAAAGACGCCGTGTTCTACGCACTTCAGCTTTTCTGAATCGTTTGACATAGCACTCGGGCCTCCGGCGCGCTGAGAGTCAGGGTTCAAGCACGATCTTACCGTGCGTGTGGCGCTGCTCGAGCTGTCGATAGGCATCCCGAACTTCGGCCAGGGGATAGACCCTCGCAATCGGGATTTCAAGGCGGCTGGCCGCGATCAGTCTCGCTAGTTCCGCCAGCACCTCGGCGGTCGCTGCTTCGTGGCTGCCTTCCGTCTTGACACCATACTTGGCCGCGGCAGCGAAGTCGATGATGGTGTCGATCCGGTTCTTGGCGACGCCCAACTTGAGCGCCAGTTCGACGTAGCCGCCGCCGAAAGTGTCAATGAAGGCATCGACCTTGCCTCCGCTTGCAGCGCGAATCCGAGCCTCAACACTATCGCCATAGGTAATAGGGATCACGCCATGATCGGAGAGCCACTTGCGATTTGCTTCGCCAGCCAGGCCGATCACCCTGGCGCCTGCATTCCTGGCCAGCTGCACTGCGATCGAGCCTACTCCACCCGCAGCACCGGAGACGACGACGGTGTCACCCGGGTTCAGGGCGACGGCCCGCACTGCGGCATAGGCCGTGGTGCCGGCCACGAATAGAGCTCCGGCCTGCTCCCACGAGACATTAGCCGGACGCGGGACGAGGTTGCCAGACTCGACCAGCACGAACTCGGCCTGGCTGGCTCTGTTGTTGGTGAACCCAATGACCTCATCAGCCACTGCGACATTCACTACCCCGGGACCAACCTCCTCCACCACTCCAGCGAGATCACTGCCCTGGCCGGATGGGAAGGTGGAAGGCCACCGCTCGGCAAACACTCCTTGCCGAATCGACGCCTCACCCGGATTAATGCCCGCCGCCTTAACCCGGACAAGGACCTGCCCCGGGCCCGGGACTGGCCGGTGGACTTCTACGACTTGCAGGACGTCGAGCCCGCCATATTTATCGAATCTCACCGCACGCGGCATAGCGTTTTCTCCATTCAGCCGGTTTTGCGCCGCTCGGCCTGTTACCTCGGCGATGCAGGAAGCGAGTTCGGCGGCGGTGTCCAATGGTCCACCCAAGGACACTGATTAACGTTCTCTTGCCGGGTTTTGATGACCAAGACGTTGTGCAACAGGTTATCGCACAATTGCGGTGGGGCGAATTCTTGTCCAAAATAGTGCGCACTAAGCGCACTAAGCGCACTAAGGGTCCTCTCCAGCCTTGATTTCTCATGTTCCATGACCGATTGGAAGGTGGCGCGGGGAAGGAATACGGCGTGGAGAGCGTGATAAGCATGGTAAGTCGATTTTGCGTAACCGGTCATAACAATCAGATGCGGATTGACCATGGTTGGATGAATCGTGAGCGCTCGTTTTCGTATCCGTGGTGCCTCGTGAGGCGGGTGTTTAGTCACCTGGGGGTGGGTGACTATCCATTATTGAACTTTTTGTCGATGGCCCCTATGGGTTCGAGGGCGTTGGCTAGATAGATAAACTGGTTTGCTGCGGTAGGCCCGTCTTTTTCAAGAGCGCGGCATAGCGTGGATCGCCCTGCAGGCTCTTGAGCAGAGGGTCGACTTTTAATCTCCCTGAGCCTGTCCGTCGTCATGGGCGTAGGCCGGCCCTAACCAATCAAGGGCTTGGTCGGTCTCCCCACGGAACGCGTACACTTCGGCGGTAGAGTATCTGCCCTCCTGGTATTCGGCCACTCATTCAGCCAAAGCACTGTCCGATTCGGTCCTCCAGCCCATGGCATAGTGCACAATCGCTTGCCCTCGCAATCGCAGCGGAAAATGGGTTCTTGCTCATTTCGACCAAGCCCTCCTGCCCATGACGGGCAACTTGCCGGCAACCGACTTTTCGGCCAAGTGACGAGAAGCGCGTTTGAACGAAGCTGTTAGTTTTGCCCTACAATGCCTTCCGATGGATCACCAACAAGTGCCCCAATGAGATGCTCGAAACGGCAATTCGCAGGGTATCCTTGAAGCAGATTCCCGCAGAGGAGAAGCGTGATGGAATGGGAACGCTTGATTCGATTTGGGCTGCTGGGCGATGCGAATCTGGAACCATGGGCGATTTTGTTGGTGCGGGTCGCGTTAGGAGTATTTTTCGCCATCTCCGGGGGAAATAAGCTGTTTGTCGCTAGCCGGACGAAAGTCATGTATGAAACCTTGGCCGCGGCCAAGATCCCGTTTCCACGGCCGATGACCTATTGTGTGTCGGCGGTAGAATTCGTCGGCGGTTGCTTGCTGGTTGTGGGACTTCTGTCAAGCTTGGCTTGTTTTGTGTTGCTGGTCAATATGCTGGTCGCCATCCTGACCACTAAGCTTTCTGGCGACATTAAAGCGCTTTCCCCTCTGAATTGGGTGGACGATTTCCTTTATTTTCCCGAAGTTCTTTACGTATTGTTTTTTGTGTGGCTGATCTGTTCCGGTCCAGGAAAATTCAGTCTGGATCGCCTGATGGCGACTCGATTCGTTCCGTGAGCCAGCTGGACGCCCCGACTGTGGGGGAGGAGCGTCAAGACAGAACCTGGTTTGTCCAAGGGGTGCTGCCAGACTGTTGATGGTTCTAAGTGCGAGCATCCTCCTTACCCTAGCTACCATTCATCTCGCTTATACGTTTTGGGGGACAAGTCTCGCGCCTCGTGATCCTGCACTACAAGTCAGCATGAGCAGGATCTCGCCCGTCCTTACCGAGGAAACAACAATGTGGCGATGTTGGATGGGCTTCAATGCCAGCCATAGTATGGGGCTCATCTTGTTCGGCCTAATTTACGGATACCTCGCATTGGCCCACGATCAACTTCTTTTTCGGTCCCCATTCCTGTTGCTCGTCGGGCTAGTGATGCTTGCGCATTTGTGCCAGCGCGCAGACTTTGAGCCGTCACTTGCGTACAGATCGTCCTACGGGAAGGATCCTAAGGTGCGGGTGGGGGGACATTAGCGGAGGATTGGTCTAGACTTTCGAGTTGAGCCAGTTGTTCACGCAGGCGCGCCGCTTGCTCGCGACGGTTTGCGGCGTCGAGACGGGGGTTGAGGCTAAGGGCCGTTCCAACCCCATCCATAACCTTGGTGATGCTTTTAGTGATGCCATTCTCCTTCTTGGCTTTACCGTTCTTGCCCATATTGGCGAGCTGGTCGGCGCTCATGTCGTCCTGCAGAGCGTCGGTCTCCAGTCCGGAAATTTGAGCGCGGAGATCCCGAATTTGCGCGCGGCGCTGGATCATCTCGATAGCAGGGTCGCTAACCGTGGTGCTGCCCGATTGACACAGCTTATGACCGCTTTGGTACAGGTCGACGCAGAGATTCCGGAGATTGTCGTCACCGCTTTTGTTGCCTTGATCGGCAGAAAGGCGGTACAACGCCACAGCGGTAGCATTGTCGGCCTCCACACCTTGCCCGTACTGATACATCCAACCAAGCTGATTCTCCGCGGTGGCGCTTCCCAACGCCGCGGCTTTACAAAGCCATGACCAGGCCTTGGCATAATCGATCGCCACACCAACGCCATTCTGAAAGTTATAGCCGATGTTTTCCATGGCCTCGGCGTTGCCATGTTCGGCAGCTTGGTAATACCAGGAGAAAGCTTGGTCGTAACTTTGAGGTTGACCCCATCCCTTCTCCGCCATGAAGCCGAGATTCGTTTCGGCGTTGGAGCTGCCGTGGCTGACGGCGCGGCGGTACCAATCCAAAGCCTGAGCATAGTCGAGCTTGACCCCCCACCCGCATCGGTAAAAATAGCCGACTTCATTCTCGGCGTCCGCGAGATTCTGGTCCGCCGCCGTGCGGTACCATTCGAAGGCCTGCTTATAATCACGCCGGACCTGGAGCCCACTCTGGTACATGGCCCCCAGATTGTACTCCGCGAGCGCATTGCCCTTGTTCGCGGCCAAACGGTAGTAATACAGGGCCCGCTTGTAATCTCGCGGCAAGCCAAACTTATTTTGATGCATGTAGCCCAGTTGATTCAGCGCGGGAGCATAACCTTGGGCGGCGGACTTGCGATACCAGATCACTGCCTGACCGTAGTCCTGGGCAACTCCGCGGCCATCGATATAGTCGTGCCCGAGTGCGAATTGCGCCTGCGCGTCTCCTGCGGCAGCAGGCCCGCGAAGAGCGTTGAAATCATCTTCCGCCGGGAGTGCTTGCACCTGAGTCGACACTTGTACTGGGGCTTGCGCGTGCCCCCGCGTCGTGGAAACCAGAGCGAACGTGAAGAAAGCCGCTGCCGTGACCCGGGTCGGAAAGGACATGAATATCTCGCCTCACCTCGGAGAAATAACTGGTAAGGATGCGAAAGCAAATAGGGCTCGGTTATCCATGCACTTGACCCTTGCCATGATAGCATCCCACCGCAATCCACTTGCTCTCTTCCAGCACTCTTGCAGACATGGGCTCAAATAACGATAGGGTGATGGTTACCAAAGGGGCAAAATGTGCTCAAAGTTGTATTTGCGGGCGCGCAGCCAGCAGGTACGACGGGTCCAGGAGGGCCTTTTCGCATGTAATGTTGACCCTATACTTCATAACGGAAGCACAGCTGCGATGAGTCGACAATGGAATCAGCGTTTGATAAACGCCCGCTGCATGCTCTCGAAGACTTCCCTCGTAGTGGCCATTGGACGGAACGGCGACTACTCGTGAAGGTGAGTCGTAGAACTCTCGTTCTTTGACGGGACGAATCTGCGGACGACAGACCGCTACCTCGGTTTCAATGAATGCGTTGCCCTGTTGTCTCCAGGTTCAATGTCAACGGAAACTGACTTCTCGTCAGTGATGCATCTGGACTGATGCCAAATCGCCGATTATCAAACTGAAGCATACTCTGTGGCTCAATGAGTGGATTGCCCTGCTATCAACAGTAGGATCAAAATCATCCTTCAGAACTATTACGTGAAGGAACGGGCCGACAATTTCGTGATTCACGTGCGCGTTTCGGATGTAAACATGTGGTGGGAGCGTATAACATCACTGGACCTGGCCCGGCGCTACGGAATCAACGCGGTGGCACCACGACTGGAAAGTTGGGGAATGGTCGCTGGTTTCGTTGATTCCTCTGGGGTACTTTGGAGAATCGCTGCTCCTCTCCCCTCCAAAGTAATTCAGTACCGGTAGCATTCCTCGCCCGAGTTCTCCACGAGTGACAAATCGCCATAACCGGCCAATCGCTTCCCATTTTCATTCAGGTGGTCTGGAGTTTTCTTATCTCGGTCAGGATCTTGATGAGGCGGATGGAGAGTCTGAGGAGACGATTGCGCGCATTACCGTTAGGGAGAGAACGGCGGAACATCTCCATGACGTGCTGAGCGGCGACTAAGGAGTCGATGAGGCCATCGATGCCTGTACGAACTGGTGCGGTAGATGTTTTGGGTTGTGGAGCCAGATGCCTAGGCTTGGAGCGAGCCAACTGGAACTCACGTTCGAGATCGGTGAGGGCGACATCGACGTAGCGCATGGTCATACCTGGATCGACGTGGCCGAGTAGTTTCATCAGGACGGGGAAGCTGACCCCGGAGCGAAGCATCTCGGTGGCGTAGGTATGCCTGAACTGGTGGGGGACGATACGCGTAGAGAGTCCGAGGGAGTGGCAGACCTGATGAAGGTAGTCGCGGAGTGGAACGAGCAGAGCCACTTTGCTTCCAGGGCGGGCCAGAAGCCGTCCATCGGCAGGCAGAGGATCCAGGGAGCGGAAGAAGCGCAGCCGTTGGACGAGATCACGGCCGAAGGCATCGATGGGTACCATGCGCTCGGTCTTGAGTTTGCCGAGGGGAACATGGATGGCCCATTGGTTGGGGCCTGTGGCGCGCAGGCAGTCATAGGACAGGTCGACGCATTCGCCGATACGCATGCCGGTCGAGCGGAGCAGGAGGAAGACATTTCCGCCAAGATCGTTGCGACGCATGAACTCCTGCTGGAGGAGTTGATCCTGCTCGGCGGTGAGCGGCCGTGGCAGAGTGTGAGGCGAGCGCGGAATATCCTCGCGCAGCAGCAAGTGAGCCAGTTCAGGGAGATGGCTGGTGCGAGCCAGTTCATGGAAGATGGTGCGCAGAGCAAAGAGGCGTCCGATGCAGGTTGCCGCGGCCAGAGGCGGAGTCTGGCCGCGCAGGTGCGCCATCCATCCGAGGATATGAGGATCGCGGTGCAGTTGTTCGAGACGAGTAATCTTCGGATATTCTGCGCCGAGATAGACAAGGAAGCTGCGCACCACGATGTTGTAGTTGCGCTTGCTGGACGGGGTGAGTGCGGTGCACAGAGACTCGACCGTATGCGCGAAGAGCGGCGCCAGCGGATGCTGGAGTGGAGCACGGCGCCAGCGCATCACGGGATCCTCGGTTGAGGATGGATGCACTGTGCTGTCGCGCGGGCGTACTGCAGGTAGACGTCCTGCGGCGAGACCTTCACATAGTGCAAGGTGGTCTCGATGTCGGCGTGGCCCATCAGCTGCATCAGTGCGGGCAGGCTGATGCCGGCGCGCACCATATCGGAGGCGAAGGTGTGTCGGAACCGGTGCGGATTGGCCAGCTGGACGCCGGTAGTGCGGCGATGATGGCGGAACAGGGAGCGTAAACCTGCCGGTGTTATGCGTTGACCACGAGCGGGCCCTTTCAACACCACGAACAGTGCCGCCGAGCAGGGATCGGGCCGCTCCACGCGGAGATAGTGATCGATCAGTTGCGTAGTTTCCGGCGCCAGTGGCAGCAAGCGTAGCTTGTTCCCCTTGCCGCGCACCCGAAGCTGCCCTTCGGATAACAACACATCATCGCGATTCAAGGCCATGACTTCGACGGAGCGGAGCCCGTGCATCAGCATCAGGCCGACGATGGCCAGGTCGCGGGCGTTTCGAAAACTGGACCAGAAGCGTGCCACTTCATCGACCGAGAGCGGAACGATGTTGAGCCGTGGTTCCTTGATGCGCAACCTGCTGAGCTCGAAGCGGGGGCGTCCCAGACCCATCGGCCTGCGATGCAGGAAGGGTTGGTGGAACCCGTGCGCCACCTGACAGGGAGCATTGGGGAACTGGTTGCGGATGGCGCGATCGGCAGTTGCAACGCGGTCGTTGATGGTGGATGGCGGAGGGGCGCCGTTGCCAGGCTCGACTGGAAGCGCAGGTAATCGAGCAGAGTCGATTCGGTGAGGTCTTGCTGAGAGATATCGCCAGTGTGATGAACGCTCTCCCACCAGCGCACGAAGTGCAGCAGGCTGTGCGCGTAGCTGTACAGGGATTTGTCGGCCAGCCGGCGGACATGCTCACGATCGAGATACCGATTGATCCACGCCACTTCCCGACCGGTATCCTGCTCGATCACGCGAATGGGGCTGTGCGCACCTGATGGATGCGGGCTGACGAATCACGCGGAACTTCATGGCTGGGCAGCCTCCAGCAGAGACCGGAACTGTTCCGCATTCCCACCCCCAACGAAGAACGAGTTTGGATCGTAACCGTGTGGCAGCAGGACGCGAAGGGCCATGATGCCGTGTGCGCCAAGGCGATGGGCCAGTCGCTCTGCAGCCTGCTGTCCGCTCTGGTTGGCGTCGACATCGAAGGTGAGATAGACGGTGCGTTGGCCATCACACAGTTGGTGGAACTGGGCGTCATTCAGATGGGTGCCCAACGAGCAGGTCGCGTTCTGAAAACCGGCCTGGCGTAACGAGCCATAGTCGAATAGTCCTTCGACCAGGATGACTTCGTCATAATGGCGCACCTTTTCCCATGCATACAAGCCGCCCTTGCAGCCGGGCAGGAAACGATGGGCGAAGGCAGAGCCGATGCTGCGGCCGTAGAGGTTGACGATGTGCTCGCCCTGACGCAACGGGAAGACGATGCGCTGATAAAGAGCATCCGCGCCCTGTGCGTTGATAAGACCGGCTGTCCGCAAAAGTTCGAAGGAATAACCTTGCGCTGTGAGATGACGACGCAGATTTCCGCCGGGCGCATAGCCGATGCCCAGTTCTCGAATCAAGGCAGGATGGTAAACTCCGCGTTGCCAGAGATAGCCGAGCGCCTCCGGATACTGATCCAGTTGGTGCTGATAGAAAGTGGCCGCCTGTTCGAGCACTGCGATTGCATCTTTTTCTCGAGTGGCCGGTGGATCGAGATAAGCAAGGCCTTCGTGGAAGGCCAGGTGATGTGAGAGCTGGAGGAAGCGAATCAGATCGCCGCCCTGCCCGCAGCCGTGGCAGTAGAAGACATCCTTGTGTGTGTTGACGTAGAACGAGGGCCGGCTCTCCTCATGCAGCGGACAGAGACCCACATACTCCCAACGGCCCGCAGGCCGGCCAATCCAGTTCTGTTGCCGCAGGTACTCCAGCAGCGGCATTCGCCGTCTGCGTGTCTCGACATCTTGGCTCACGCTCTTTTTCCGCCTCTGGAACCCAGTCTGGGACGACTCCTCTTCGGTTCCCAGGCAAGGATGGTGGGCGAGCGGATTTTTTATACGCGCATGGGCCAGAGGACTTCGAGAGCCGAGATGATCCAGGGCAACGGTGCTGCTTTCTGCGCGCCAGGCTCACCACGCTCCAGCCAGTGAGCCACGCGAGTTAAAGTGTGGGAAAGAAATGAAAGTGCCGGCTGAGAACAGTCCAGACCCTTCGACCAGCGGCGAACCGTGGAGGAATCCGGCACGCGATCCGCATCCTTGAATCTCGACACTGCTCTTTCCCACGAACAGTGCTCCACAAAGCGCCGCAACAATGTGTGGCAGCGCGCCACCAGGCTGTAATGGGTGTAAGGGAGTGAGTACACCGGCAGGAAGGTGAAGGTCCTTCCGCACTTGATGCAGCGGCCCCGGCGAATCCCGATCCAGTCGTGATGCTCGTCGTGCGCCTGCTTGCGCCGGCGCCCGTGACCGATGATCGTATCGCTCTCACAAACCGGACAATGGCGTAAGATGATTTCGTCGCAGTCTTCCGCCCAGCCGGCCGCAGCCCTGTCCAGCGAGACGGAAACTGGGACAAAGAGGATCGTTACCTCACAGGGGTTCTGCTCCCGGCGTGACCCGCCAAGATCTCAGCTGGAAACAGAGCCCCGCCTCCTGAAGAATCCAACTGAAAGAAAATATAGCTTCTTATAAACAGCTCTTGAGAGTTGATTCAGATTTTTGGCCGGTTATCTCCGCCAATGCGCTCATTGATGAGGGCTGACGTGGTTCTCCCGCGCGCAATAATTAGCATCTCGTACTGGAAAGGGCGTCCATGCGCAAGACCCTCGAACTCATCGGCCTGGCGGCCCTCATTGTCCTCTTACCGACCAGAGGATCACAGGCGGAACCAACGGAACTTGTAGACCGTCCTTTTTCAGGAGTGCTGGAACCTGCCCTTGCCATTGGCAGTTCACGTGCGGCTTCGGGTCTTTAGATAACCGGGCCGCTTAACTTGGAGAATCCTATGCCCGAACTGCTTGCCGGAATGATCGACGTCTTCGCCGACGCGCCCTTGACAGGTAACCCGCTCGCCGTGGTTCAAGGTGCAGATGAGCTGAGCGATGAGCAGATGCGGCGGATTGCCGGCGAGTTCAACCAAGCCGAGACAACGTTCATCCTGCACAGCGCGCGTGCGGATCGGAAGTTGCGTTCGTTCACCGCAAGCGGTGCAGAGGTTTTCGGTGCCGGGCACAACGCCCTCGGAGCCTGGCTCTGGCTGGGCGAGCATGGAGATCTTGGACTTCTGGCGACTCCGCAGACGTTTTACCAGGAGATTGGTCCCGATGTTTTACCCATTGAGCTTGAGAGGATCCGCGACCGGGTTCATGGTCGTATGCGCCAGGCTCCTTTACGCCTGCTGGACCCGCTCAATGATGTGGATCCGCTGGCGAGGTCACTCGGGCTCGAACCAGTCGAAATCCTGTTTCAGCCTGTGCCGCGCCCGGCGCACACCGGAGTCGCTCATTTGTTGGTGCGCGTTGTCGATCCTGCAACGGTCGACAAAGCTTGCCCAAGAGGCGAAGAACTGCTTGAAGTGTTGAAGGCGGTACAGGCTGAAGGTTGCTATATTTACGCATTCGACCCGAACTGGCCGCAAACGGCTTACGCCCGGTTCTTCAACCCTACCGTCGGGCTCTGGGAAGACGCGGCCACAGGAACGGCGGCGGGGCCGCTGGCGGCTTATCTCGCAAGCGAAGGACTCCTGCCTAACAAAGAAATAGCCATCGAGCAAGGCTCAAAAATGGGACGCCGCAGCATCCTTCGCGTTCGAATCGATCTCGAACCGGAGTTATCCGGTACGGGGATCGTAGTCCTGCGTGGCATGCTTCGGCTTTGAACGGCTCCGCAATGATCGCCTGACCGGCCGATTCGGGCTTCAGGTCAGCAACCGCTCCGGACCACTGGAGAAGCTCGATGAGTGCAAATCGCCAAAGCGCGTTTCCAGCCGTTGCAGTTCTGGAAACGTGCTAAGGCCTGTTGGCAACCATCGACGGGTAGCCACTTTCGCTGGACACAAGCCGACATATCGTTACAAATCTGGGTGACCTTGACACAAGCGGCTAACGCCGTCCGCTAGTTAGAGATCGGGAGTTATCTCAGCTCCAGTACCGGAGGAAGAGACCACGGCTGAAGGTCGCCACTCTGATCAAGCAAGTTGCTCGGTGCGTCGCCGCCCAGGATCTGGAAGTCACGGACCATGTGCATCTGATCGAAATATCCAAACTCATGAGCGATGCTTAGCCACGTGCGCTGCGGGAAGAAACGTTTCGCATCGAATGCTCTCTGAAAGCGTCTCGTTCGTGCGAATGTCTTCGGTGTGAGACCCACCTCTTCCAGGAAGCGACGTTCGTACTGTCTCACACTTAGTCTTGCGTGATCGGCAATCTCGCCGATTCGAATCGCGCCGTTGCGATCCAGCATGTGATGTGCGGTTCTTGCAATCAGAGTGCTCCCTCGAGCACGAGAAGCGACGGGCATTAGATAACGCTCAGCTGCGAAGATGCGCTCCTGGAAAGTCTTGCACTCTGCCAGCTTCGACCAAAGGTCCAGAATCTCCGGTCCCAGAAGATCCTCAGCATCAATGTCCTTGTTTACAAGGACACTTGACGGTATGCGAAAGAGCGGCCAGAACGACAGAGGCTTCAAAAAGACCGCGAATGATTGAACATGACCGGAGAAACTTTGGCCTCCGCAGGGGGGCGTCAATGATCCGAAGATGTAGGCTTTTGGAGCTACCCTGCTCCTTCCATTCGGACGGTTAAGCGTGGTTTGGCCATCGAAGTTAAAACCTATTCCCTGCTCCAGGGCAGACCAATCCGGCCGCGAGAAAAGGACGCCTGTGCATTCCAACTCGCGATGCCCATATACCTGCACAAACTTGCTAAGTTCAGGTCGCGGTTTCGCTGTCTGAATCGTACGCACGATGTGCCCTCCTTCTTTGCGGGCCCGAGGTCGACGAGATGCTGCCAAGTGCCGTCATTCTAGTCCTCATTTAAAGGAGACAGCACGAAATGTCGCATTTCTACTAGGCCGGCATCTGTGGCAAGGCCGATAGTGAGCTCACGCAATGCGTGTCGTTGGTTGAGACACGGGAGCTGCCATGAATATGCAAGCAATGCTACGCCACGTTGCAAAGATGACGCTTATCGGACTCGCGCTTCTGCCTCGCGTTGGAATGTTCGGCCAGTCCCCTCAAATAAAGGGAACGGCTGTTCCAAAGATGTGGGACGACGAGGCGATGAGAACGCTCGAAGTTCCCTTGGCGAACCCCATCGGATCGCCAAAGCATGCTCCAGCCAATTACTACTACCGGATCCCGGTGCGCAGCATCTACAAGCAATATCCCGTCTACGCCCCGGGCCGCGAGCCAGCTGGATACATGGAATGGCTCAAGAAACAAGAGCCTGTGATCGTATGGGATGATGCCTCGCACAAGCCAAAGCTGCAGACCGAAGCGGATTGGATCAAAGCAGGCGAGATCGCCTTCGATGCCCCGAGTATCTATTCAACGGAACCCGGGTGGTTTTCGGGTGGAAGACGTCACCAGCAGTGCATGGTATGAAAGGAGCGGTATGCCGCTCACTTCCGACGGAGTTCTTCCGTTCATGCACTATGTCATCCGGGAGAAGGGAAAAATTGAACTTGGTTCCTTTTCCTGCGGCATGTGTCATACACGTATGATGCCCGGAGGCGTCATCGTGAAGGGAGCACAGGGAAATTTCCCCTCTGGCCCTGCACTGGCTCAGGGACAAGCTATTCCCTGGCCTTTATGGCAGGCACTCTTCGATGTGCCGTGGCTTCACCCGGATCCGTTAGACCGGCTCAAGCCCTTGTCCGACGAGCAGGTTCGCATATTGCTTGCCTCAGTTCCTCCAGGAGTCGCTCCACGCCATCGCGGGAGTCTGTTCGAGCCGATCCAGGTACCGGATCTGATCGGCGTCAGAGACCGTCATTATCTTGATCGAACCGGTCTGCAACAACAGCATTCCATCGTCGATCTCATGCGTTATGCCGCTCTCAATCAGGGTGGGGACGCGCTCGCCAGCTTCGACGGCTTCATTCCTGCTGACATACCCAAATTTAAGACCTTGCCGGAGCCCACGAACGCGGGAGGTCGCTACAGTGACGAGCAGCTTTATGCCCTCGCGCTCTACATCTATTCCCTCAAGCCACCGCCAAACCCGAACAAATTCGACGCATCGGCAGCGCGCGGCCAGAAGATCTTCGCGCGCGAAGGATGTGCCGCCTGTCACACGCCGCCTCTCTATACCAACAACAAACTCACTCCCGCAGAAGGCTTCACAGTCCCGGCCGATGCCCGCGCGAAGTATGAGATATTGCCCATCTCCGTTGGCACCGACTCCGACCTCACCCTCAAGACCCGGCGAGGAACCGGTTACTACAAAGTGCCTTCCCTCAAGGGCGTCTGGTACCGCAACATGTTCGGTCACAGTGGGTGGTGCGCCACTCTAGAAGATTGGTTCAACCCCAACCGCCTCAACGAGGATTACGTGCCAACTGGCTTCAAACCGTATGGCGAAGCGACCTACGCCGTAAAAGGTCACCCCTTCGGCCTTGATCTCACTCCACAGGAAAAGAAAGACCTGATTGCATTCCTCAAGACGCTGTAGCGCGAGTTTATCCTCGCTAAAAATATGGATTAGTCCATTTCCCCGAGGCATCCCGCACACCAGGGCTTATCGCAACCGAGGTAACGAGTACTGCGTCGACGGCATTTGAGAAGTCCACGACCCCTTTCCATTGTTGCTGGGTGAGGACACCTCCAAACCCAGATGGTGGGGTTTTCGGAGCCGGTCCCGGACCGTCCTTGAAGTAGGTCGTGTTCGCCCACGTCCCACTTACCCTTACGTAGGCTGGACCAAGAGCCGCGGCCAACTTCCGTAGACGCGCGTTGGCGAGATCCACCGGTGGACGATACTCATACATGTTCGGATCCATGCCAGCGGGAGTATCGCCGGAGGATGCAGCCGATCCAGTCGCTTGTTTCGCAAGAGAGCTATACGGCTTCCAGAACTTGCCCCCGGTCACTTCGAGCATTTCAACGTTGTAGGACTGGAATCGCTCATCGATTGTGCCGATGCGCTGCATCTTGGCTGGATCGAGCGAAACGGATTGAGCACCTGCGAAGAGCGTGGTCATTGATACGGTTCCGAATACCGTCGAGACGATGAGTTTCCCGAATCGCTTTCCCATTCCTTGCCTCCGTACGCCGATCAGGCCTGCCTTTGCTACGTTGTAGGGGCTGCGGTTGGGATAGCCGAAGCGCCCTCAAGCCCTATCCCAGACGCCGCAGCAGTGATAAGTACTTTTTGACCCATAATGCCTCCTAGTTGGATCCGGAGTGTGCTTCATGAATCAATCGCCGATCCTGCGTTTCACCGTACGCCATACAAAGGCGCTTACTTCTTTATCCTCCGCGTATTCTCATAGTGAGATGCCTAGGTGCATGCAGGAGGCTCACATGACGCAAAGGAAACAGCCAACGGAAATCCTTCTAAATCTTGACGCAATGCTTCCGAAACTGGAAGCAGTCTACAAAGACATACACGCGCACCCCGAGTTGTCAATGCAGGAGACACGCACTGCGGGGATTGCGGCGAGTCATCTCAAGGCCAACGGCTTTGAGGTCACCGCTGGTATCGGCAAGACGGGAGTCGTAGGTATATTGCGCAACGGAGACGGCCCAACCATAATGCTGCGGGCTGACATGGATGCGTTGCCCATTAAGGAAGCGACCGGTCTGCCCTATGCCAGTACCGTTACGGCGACAGGTCCAGATGGTAAGACCACACCGGTGGCTCACTCCTGTGGGCACGACATGCACGTGGCCTGCTTGATCGGGGCTACATCGTTGTTTGCTCAAAGCCGCGATAGCTGGCATGGAACGCTCATGGCAGTCTTTCAGCCAGGGGAGGAGACGGCGCAGGGCGCGCAGGCCATGATTGACGACAACCTCTTCAAACGATTCGCAAAACCAGATGTTGTGCTTGGCCAGCATGTCATGAGCTTGCCATCCGGGCACCTCGATTGGCGTACTGGAGTTGTCACCTCTGCTGCCGACAGCCTGCAGATCCGAATGTTCGGGCGTGGTGCGCATGGCTCCATGCCGGAGGCCAGCATTGATCCTGTCGTCATGGCTGCCTCTACCGTGATGAGACTGCAAACGATCGTTTCCCGTGAAGTCGCGCCCACGGATTCTGCCGTGGTGACAATTGGGGTGCTGCAGGCAGGAACAAAGGAGAACGTTATTCCGGACGAGGCACTCATTAAGCTGAATGTGCGTACCTTCGATGAGGGGGTACGTAAACACGTCCTCTCAGCGATCGAACGAATTGTGAATGCCGAGGCAGCTGCAGCAGGTGCGCCGAAACCACCCGAGATCACGCCCCTGGACCGCTACTCCTTGGTGACGAACGATGTCGATGCAACCAACAAGGTCGTTGACGCGTTCCGTCAAGACTTCTCTGATGGCTCTGTGGAGCAGACGAAGCCGAGCATGGCGAGCGAGGACTTCGGATGCTTTGGAGCAGAGTGGCACGCCCCATCGGTGTTCTGGTTCTTTGGGGGCGACGATCCTGCGGTCTATGAGAAGGCGAAGAAGGATGGCACACTCAACGAGCTTCCGACCAACCACAATCCGCGGTTTGCACCAGTGATCCATCCCACTTTGGAAACAGGTGTGAAGGCTCTGGTCGTCGCGGCACGCGCCTGGTTGGCATCGTGAACGACATTCTGATTCACGGAAAACACCGCGCGGGCCCGTTTCTGGTCGCGCTCGACCTGCTGGGTACATTCGTCTTCGCACTCAGCGGTGCAGCAGCGGGCGTCAAGAGCAAGCTCGATCTGTTCGGCTTGATGGTGCTTGCCTTCGCGACAGGGAACGCAGGGGGGATTACCCGAGACCTGCTCATCGGCGCCGTTCCGCCGGCGGCCATAAACGACTGGCGTTATTTGGGCGTCTGACTGCTGGCTGGCTTGGTGATATTTTTCTGGTATCCCAAAATCGACGTGCACCGCAGGCCTGTGCTGTTGTTCGATGGCGCCGGCGTGGCTCTGTTCGCCGTCACCGGTGCGCAAAAAGCGCTGGCCGCCGGACTCAATCCAGTGATGGCTGCGATTATGGGGATGTTGACTGGAATTGGAGGCGGAATGCTGCGTGATGTTCTCGTGAACGAAACTCCTACTGTACTCCGGGCAGATCTTTATGCCGTTGCTGCACTTGCCGCCGGCATCGCGGTGGTAATCGGACACCTTCTGCACTTCCCATCTTTTGCGACAATGATCGTGGGCGCACTCCTCTGTTTTTGGCTCAGAGTGATGGCCATATTCCGCGGGTGGCATCTGCCGATCCCAGGGACATCAGCTAGGCAAGTGTAAGAAAGACAGCTTCCCCTGAAGGGGATTTCTTTACAGAAACCTACAGGCCAGACGGCACGAGGAGTCAGAGCACGGCTGAAGAGGAAAAGCGGAATACGTCAGCCTCCGATTCGCACGGGAACCGCGTATCGCTCGCTTACCGACCGTCCAAACGTTACATAATGCCGATCTGTTTCATCAATCCGACTAAATCGTAGAAGAGCTCCTCTTCGACGATTTCGCCGTCCTTCCACTGCGCGACTGTGCAAAATTCAACATGAAATTTCTTGCCAGTCGGGGCGATCATCTTGCCATCCGCCCCCTTCATTGGACCGGTCATTGTGCCATAAGAATCCGCAATAGTGCAGGTCCAGTCGCCCTGAGCAATCTCAACTTTATAGGGATGATTGATCAGATGGTTATCGGGAAACGTCTTGAAAAACTGCACCGATTCGGCCTTGTGATTGTCGATGCCCCGCGTATGATCCGCTTGGCCTGGCCAAGATACGACGGTATCTGTGGAGTGCCGTTTTTCAAACGTATCCCAGTCTTGTGCGTTCCATGAGTCATCGAGTGTACGCATCAGCTCCAAATTGCTCAATCCATTCGTCTCTGCCATTTGATCCTCCAGTTGCATCGTAGATGACGCTCGCTCAGGGCCTGATTGAGTTGTTCTGTGTTTGGGAAGCGTTCTCGGCAGTTCTTAGCGGCTATCATATTTCGTCCGCGGATGTTGGCCAACTATACTCAGGCACTTATCGGGACGCAAACCAGGCCATCTCATCGAATCTATCCGCGGACTCGGTGTAAACACATTTGATAGGTGGCATACAATCGACGCGAAGACACACGGAGGTTCACGTGGGCATCGCTAGACCAACCACTGTAGACACAACCTCTTTCGGCATCCATCCTCCCACCTTTCGCCTGCCGGCAACAGCGAGGATCGGGCGAGTTCGCCTCGCGGTTTCGCAACTCGCAAGGTCCGTTCATTTCTATTCGGAAGTGATTGGTCTAGCCGTACTGGAGATTGACGGCAAGATCGCTAAGCTCGGAGCCCAAGATTCCAAACTTGTTCTTCTGGAACTGGAGGAACTGCCCGGAGTTCACGCTATTGGTCGCCAAACCCGCCTCGGTCTTTACCATACGGCGTTTCTCTTACCCAGCCGGCCAGCCCTCAGCAGCTTTGTGCAACATCTACGCCAAGACGGAATCGAATTCGGTGCCGGGGACCATCTCTACAGCGAGGCAATCTACCTTGTTGACCCCGATGGTCTCAGCGTTGAAGTGTATGCCGACCGGCCGCGTTCTGCGTGGGTTGTGGAGAATGGTGAACTTGTCAGCGCCGCAGATCCAGTCCGTTTCGAAACGTTTCCCGCAGTCGCTCCTGATAGTTGGCGCGGCGCACCTGCCGGAACGACCATGGGACACGTGCATTTCTACGTAGGCGACCTCGAACAGGCCAAGAAGTTCTACCATTCCGGGCTTGGCCTCGACATCACAACATGGCGCTACCCTGGTGCTCTGTTTACCTCGGCCGGCGGATACCACCATCACGTTGGCCTAAACGTTTGGGTGGCCAACTCGCCCGTTGCCTCAAATGAAGATTCACGTCTGCTCTTTTGGGAGATTCTCCTTCCAGATAGGGACGAGGTTCACCGCGCCGCCGAAAGCCTGGTGAGAGCGGGCTATCCGCCTCTTCAAGAAAGCAACGGATTAACCTTCAGAGATCCCTGGGGCATCACCGTCGCTCTTAGAGTCGCGGGGCCCAATGATTGATGAATTCTTTTTCGCCAGGCCCGGACGGCGAGCGCGGTGTCAATTTACCAGAACAGGCCAATGCACGCGTTGAGCTTGGGTTAAGAACCGACCTACGGATTAGTCCTCATAAACGATCTTCAATCCAGCGATCTATCAGGGGTGGCAGGCGTTTCGCCTGGTGGTAAATCGCCGATGCACTCACCGAGGGGCATTGGTAAACAGAAGACTAGAGGGTACGTATCTGCTCCAAGTTCATTGGGTCCACCTTTCGAGTCGCTGCGGCCGGGCGATGTGAACCGGGGACGGCGCCCTTTCCCCGCTTATCGGGGCGGGGGTTTGACCAGTATGCACGCTCCGTAACTCCACCGTGACACCATTACCGAGCAACACGGATGTGTAATCCCATTTTGCTAGACTGGCAAACGATGAAACTCGTCGCCTGCCTGCTCGCTTGCGTTACCCTGCCCGTCCTCGCGCAAACGCCTGCCGCGTCAACGCAACGTGACCTTGACACGAAGCAAACGGCTCTCCAAAGGCGTGGCACCGAGGCGCTAAACCGTGAACGCGTCCGTAGCAAAGCAAATCTCTGCGCCAAGTCCGGCCCGAGCGACCTGAGCTACAGCAATTGCTATTCCGCCGAGGGCAAGGTGACGGATGCGGATTACACCGAGTATGTGCGCGTCATTGGCGCCCTGCTTCGTCTGCCGCCTGTTCCCATGGCACCTCCCGGGGCGCCTAAGCACCTTGACTTCGATGACGCCGAAGCGACCTGGCTCATCTACCGAAAGCAAAGCTGCATGGCCATGACCTACCAGTGGGAGGGCGGCACCCTAGGCCGGGTCAATTATCCGAAATGCTTGCTCACGGTAACCTGGGATCATATGAACGAACTGGCAGACCTCTATTCGGGTCTCTGGAACTAAAGGGCGCGTTCCCAAAGATTCGAACGGTGTCCTGACAGGACACCGCTTCTCCATGACGCTCGCGCTAAAAACCGCCGTATCAGCAACGGGAAACGCGCTTCAGATACAACCCTAAGGTCGGGTCGAGGACAGGCGCGGTATTCCGAAGGTCCGGCCTAGCTGTTGCTCCCCGTTTCCTCTGGGAGTGCCTCAGTAGCCAAATGCATGACCGCATCATCTCGGACCCGCTGAGCTACTTTCTCTAACAGCAGAGAGTGCTGCACGTTCAAAGTCGGCTTGTCGACCCGAATCCATGGCCCGTCTTCGGATGAGGATCGCAGTCGTAAAGCGCGTTTTTTCGTTACTAATCCACCCCGAAGCCCCAAAAGAAACCGATGCTCGATGTGCGCATTGGCCTGGTATCGTCA
>CAWCKO010000036.1:0-22050 GCA_963796145.1 uncultured Acidobacteriaceae bacterium
CTTGAACCACGGCCCTCCGATCAGCCGGCCGCCTTTCATATACCGGCTGCCCACAACAATGTGGCTCCCTTGCCGATAGAGTTCGAGCATTCTGCGAACCTGCCCCAGATCGTCCGACAGGTCGGCCATGACCACCAGTACGGGTCCGGGAGGCGCCGCATCGAACCCGGTCCGAATCGCACCCACAACCCCTCGGCCGTAGGTGTTCTTGATCAGCCTCAGTCGGGTCTCACCCTGGTCGATAATCTGCTGTGCCACCGGAAGCGTGTCGTCCCCGTCAAAGTCGTAGGCAACCAACGCGGTAAAGGGAAAGTCGAGGTGCTCCGTCATCTCTGACCAGAGCGCGGGAAAATTTGCCCCCTCGTTGTAGACCGGAATGACTATGGTTAGCGGCCTGTCCATTCAATCTCCTGTCGAAACTTGTGAGCGCGCTCGCTTACATCTGGCCTATTTCCACCTGCTCCGCGATCCAGGGGATGACCTCGTCCAAGATGTCGGAGAGCGGGGTCGTTGCCTCAAACCCGAGCAAGTCCCGCGCCTTCCCAACCGCCGGCGCCCTCTCCTGGACATCGTACTCGTAAGCCGGGTCGCTTACGTAGCGGAATGGTTTGCCCGAACCGTGGATCTTTCTCCAGATCACCTCTGCCAGTTCCAGCACGGTGGTGCGTACCGGGGTAGAGAGGTTGAAATCCTGGTTCAGCGCGGCAGGGTGCTCGACGCAAACGCGGATTCCGCGCGCCAGGTCTCCGCCATAGGTGTAGTGGCGTACCTGTTTCCCGTCGCCCAGAATGTGCAGCGGATCCTGGCCCTTCACCAGCTTCTGTACCAGGTCCGGCACCACATGAGACATGGCCAGGCGTACGTTGCCGCTCATGATGTCGCGGTCAGACAAGGCACGCTTTTCCCCGATGCCGACGCAATTGAAGGGGCGCACAATGGTATAAGGAAGCTGGTACTGTTCGTAGGCGCCTTGAACAAAGTATTCGACGGCAAGTTTTTGAAAGCCGTAGGTTGAGCGTGGCGGCGGGCTGCGCCGCTCCGCGCCTTCCGGGGTGGGGTATTCAGTGGTGCTCTCGAAAACCATGCTCGAGGAGAGCACGACGATCTTCTTGAGCTTGCGTTTTTTGTGGGCCCAGATGGCTGCGTCGAAGGACGAGGCGATGATGCGCTCGTTTTCCGCCAGCAGGTCGTAGGCAAACTCGTGAAAGTACGAGATCCCTCCAATCATGGCTGCCGCAGCAACGAAGTGGTCGCAGTCGGAGAGAAGCTCCTTCATCAACGCGACATCTTTTGCATCGCCCTCGACCAGCTTGTAGCGGGGGTGGGAATCGTAGGACTTCTGCAGCCGCCCGTACTTGCTGAAGTTGTCGAGGCCGACCACTTCGTACCCGTTATCCAGCAGTTCCTGGATCAGATATCCACAGATAAAGCCGGAAGCGCCAGTAACCAGTACTTTCACGATGCGGGATGTCCCCCTGTTGCAGTTTGATGCCGGTTTGGCCAGAAGCCCCAAACATCGACAACTACCTTATCGTTAGAAAAATGAAGGTCGCGGTAAGCGGAGTGCGGTGCTCCCAGTATGATGACGTCCGCACGTCGCATGGCCTCTTCCAGCGGGACCAGCTTCTGGTCGACCACGTAGGGGTCTGTGCAAAGCACTTCCTTCGCTTCCACCATCAGCAATTTGCGCAGCTTGTAGGAAAGGCTCTCACGCTTGTCATCGGATTCGGATTTGAACGCCATGCCCAGCACTGCGACGACCTTATCGCGAAGTTTCTGCTGTTGCCTTAGCTGGTTCACGATGAAGTTCGGTAAACCCTCATTGACCAGCATGGCGGAATGCCCCAGGAAAAAATTGTTGCCGGAAAACGCAGAGAGCTGCAACGTATCCTTCAACAGGCAGGGCCCGGCGGCAAAGCCCGCTTTGGCGAAACTCTTCATACGCGGATAGCGATGGGTCACAGCGCCATAGATGCGCTGAAAGTCAAGGCCATAGGTCTCGGCGAGCACGTAGAACTGGTTGGAAATGGCGAAATTCATATAGCGCCAGCTATTCGTGAACAGCTTGGCCAACTCTGCCTCGAGCGGGGAGAGTTCGATCAGATCTTCATTGATGATGGAAAACAATTCGCGCACCCGGGCCAGCGAATCCGGGTCGAACGCGGAGATAATCTGCGGCAAAGTCCGGATCTCTTCCATCGCTTTGCCCTCTGCGATTCTTTCCGGGCAAAAGGCTAAGAGGATTTTGCGCCCCGAGGCCTGCAAGCGCTCGTAGACCAGCTTGGTGACCCCTGGATAGACGGTGCTGCGCAGGACCAGGAGAGCGTTCTCCGGCATGCCGGGCGATCACCTCGTCGATGCTGTGATAAAGGTCGGTGACGGTAGGATTTAGGTGCTCATCGACAGGGGTTCCCAGAACCGCGATGGCTGCGTCCGAATCGCCCAGGCAGGAAGCATCTGAGGTGGCGATCAGTTTCTTGCCCACAACGCGCCCCAGCTGCTCCAGGGCATTGGTCTCCATAAAGGGCATTTGGCCGTTGTTGACAGTATCGATCTTGGCTTGATCGCGATCGAGAAGAACGACATCCAGTCCGCAATTGGCGAAGACGATCCCCAGGGGAAGACCCACATGGCCGCACCCGCCGATAATGACAATCTTTTTTATTTTCTGCATGAACTCCTGATTGCCTCATTTTGGATGAGCGCCGATGGTCGAATTGTAAACTGCCGGGGCGCATTCCCCCCATGCCCGTTCCTCTTGAGGCAACACGACCCGCTGCGTAGGGAAGAACTTTGGCTGCCCATATCCCCGATTTCCTGCGAGATTTCGTGGTTCCGCCCCGGCTTTGCCGACTCACGGGGGATGAAAAGAAGTGTCCTGGTAACCCACTCGCCGAAAAACAGAGATTAGGCCGTCGAGGGTCTCCCGCTAAAAAATTGAACCGTGCGGAATACGGCCGCTTTAAGATGCTGGCCTCTCTCCCCCATTGAAGTTTTATTCCAACCTAAAAGCTTATAAAAATCCCCCAATTTGCCCTTCTAAATCAAAAAAAAAAACCGTCCGATGCTTTGAGCGCTTCGGGTTCGCAAATAACCAGCTGGCCCCCTCTTGCCGTACATTTCACTGCATCACCCAATAATCGCTGATCGTCGTCGTCGCTGAGTGATGAAACCGGAATAAAATAGTCGAATTCCTTACCTAGTAGGGAAAGCTCTATCGGTACCACTGAAGTTAAAATTGGGGTACTTAAAATCGACTTTTCGGGCAGGAAACCGGGAATTAATGGGATAGACCTCAAAATATTTCCCAACCTTTCCCCCTTTCCCCTTATTCCAAAGCTTGCTTACATGCTACGCCGCCGATCATGTTTTCATCAGCGCACAGTCGAAAAGTTCTTTGCGCAATAAATGCTAGGTGACCTAAATCGAACAACTGGAAGTGTAACGATCATTTCGCATACTCCAACAAGGTGCCGGCCACATCGACTCTAGCCGATTTAAGCCGATAGCCGCCGCTAGCGATTGCTTGTAAAGCATCGATGCGCGGGCTATACCCCACACGCTCATAGACTAAAAATCGGTCATGAGTGGCGAGGAAGGGACCGAACGCAGTCAGCTTCAGATCGATATGAGCCCCTCTGGCGAGTTTCTCGTTCGCCGCTAGGAACAGATCGTTTGCGGGAGCCCCGAAGTAGAGGTGGTGTGCAACCAGGGGCGGAGCATACCTGAAAAAGTAAATATATTCGATGTCGGAAGTGACCAGGATGTCCAGGCCGGTCTCATTCGTTGACAGGGTTTCATATAACCTCATAGGGTCCCAGGGGGTTGTACTGAGGGCAAACCCGGCGCTTGGCTCCATAAGCACAATCCTCTCCTTCACGGCCAGATAAATGGTGCTTCCAAGATCTACGACCATGAGCAGGAACATGCATCCTGCCAGTGCTTTTGCGGCCCAGGAGCCAACCTGCCAGCGGGAACTGGCAAACCCCAGGAAAATCGCATAACCGGCGATGCTCGATAGAAAATATCTATCAAAGAAGGGACCGTGACTGACCTTGCATCCGATCATGCCAAGTATTGGAATGCAAGCGAAGCCCGCAGCCAACAGCATTTCCCGCTGCGGAATGGCTTCGAAGGCGGTTGCTCGCTGATTTCGCGGCATTCCCTCAACGGCGAACAATATCAACATTAGAAGGAGAACGCCCAGTGCGGGCCCCATCGCAGCCACTAGGAAACGTTGAAACAGATCATGAGAGGCCGGGAAAAAGGTTGCAGGTATGTTCGCATTACGATAGTTGCTAAATAGCGGCAGATACACGGTCAAAGTCACAAGTACCAACGCCGACATTAGAGCGGTGACGATGCCAAGGTTCGGCCTGCCCCTAAATAGGTTGTAAAGCTCCACCAGGCCGAACGGAAACAAGAGGTATACCGCGTAAACGTGGGTCAAGAGAGCGCCCACAAGACAAAGTCCGAAGCCAACAATCCATAATTTTCTTGCGCCTGCCTCCGCGCTCCTCTGCCAGCAAACGAGCGTAAGCCCACACCACCCTAGTACGATTCCATGCGCTCTGGCTTCGTAGGCATAGTACTGAGCCAGGGTAAAAAACGGGAAAGTCCCCGCGACAAAACCGGAAATTACTCCCGCTCGTCTGGAGACGAACAGGAACAGGCACACACCGAAGAGCCAGACCCCGACCATCGCAGGCAATCGTGTCGCGATCAAGCCTTCGCCAAACAGCCGCTGTGTTCCACGTGTGAGCAGGTACAGGAGCGGCGGGTTAAAATCAGCGCCGCTTAGGACCGCTGCCCACGTACTCTTAAAACTGGGCAAACGACAAAGGTAGGTAGTAAAGAGTTCGTCGAGCCAAAAGCATTTCCGGCTTGCTTTGAGAAAAATATCTGCGAAGTAGACGGCCGAGACCAGGGCGATGCCTACAACTGTGTTCCGGGTTAACTGGCGAGAGCTAACCGGCTCATTCTCCTCGACTGCTGCCATCGTTCTTCGAGTATAAGGGCAGTGGGAAGGCGGACCGCAGCCTACTATCTGGAACTTCGGGCAAACACTCGTGTCATCCCATGTTCGCGGCGATCGTTGACATCCAGTAGACTCCGAGGTGGAGGTTATTCTCTGATAAAGATTTGGCCGAGAGAATGCAAATGAAGCTGGATTTTATTCCGCGGGCATGTCCTCTCTGCGGCGGCGACGACGCCAGGGTCCTGGTGGAAGCAACACTTGATGAGGGCAGGCTGACAGCATCGGCGTTTGCTTCTCGCAAGCTGCCCGAATACATGCATTCCAGGATGGTCGAATGCAATCTGTGCGGGATGCTCTACGCCAACCCGGTGTTGCGTCCGGATACTCTGGCGGACGCCTACAAAGACGCATCTTTCGACAGTGGAGCAGAGTCCCGGCTCGCTGCGGTCACCTATCGCAGCTCTGCTGGAACCTCACTTGCACGCACTGCCGAGCCGGGGAAGTGCTCTCGATATCGGGGCCGGCGACGGCGCCTTCCTAGAGGAGTTGTTGGCGCTGCGGTTTGCGGACGTTATCGGCGTAGAGCCATCAAAAGCTCCGATCGAGGCGGCCAAGCCTGCCGTTCGCGGCTATCTCAAATGCGGTATCTTCGCTGCTGACCAGTTCGCTGCTGAGAGCCTTGATCTCATCACCTGTTTTCAGGTGATCGAGCATGTCTGGGATCCGGTGAAGATAACCGGGGATGCCCTGGCACTGTTGAAGCCGGGCGGACTGTTCTTGATTGTCGCCCATGACCGCCGTGCATTCTCCGCCCGCGTGATGGGCACCAAGTCACCCATCTTTGACATCGAGCACCTGCAACTCTTCGATAAGCCAACGAGCGCGGCACTCCTGCGAAACGCCGGCTTCAATGCAATCAACGTAACTTCCGTCCGAAACAAATATCCAGTCGATTACTGGCTCAAGCTGTTTCCTCTTCCCGGGCCCCTAAAGTCAGCCGCGAGGGGGCTGGCAGAGACTACGGGCATAGGAAAGCGCTTGCTCTCCCTTCCTGCGGGCAACTTAGCCGTCGTAGGACAAAAGCCGGTCTAAGGCATCTGATAAGAACTGGACGGGTGCCCCACGTATCGCCTCAAGCGTACGTGGGCACGAAGAATGGGTTCTGCTCCCTCCTGTACAGTTACTGCTCTCAATGGAAGCAGCCGTCCCTCCCCTTTTGGCATCCCGACCGGAGCGAAGCGGAGCGGAGGGATCTGCAGTTTCTTTTTCGCTTTCCCCACGAACCGTGAGGTCTGGTTCTTTCCAGGCGTCCCCCTCGGGACTAACCTTCAGAAAATTGCAAGAATCAGTCGCTCCCGCGAGCTGCAAGCACGGTATAGCCAAGACAATCATCTCCTCCGTAGCGCAGAGAGATATTCGCGACCACTGCAAGCACGACAAACAACGGCAAAAACACAAGGCCGACCAACCGAAGCAGCAGACCGGAAACCTTCGAGACGGTTTGCGGCATCAGGAGCAGCAGGAGAAGGGTCATAACCTTGTAACAAGCCACCGTATAGGCATTTCCGCGCGCGTAAACGCGCACGCTGTGAAAGCCAGTTCCCGTCAGCAGATGATTGAGGCTCGAGGGTGTAAAACGCCAATAATCGTAGGGGATAAAATGCCACCGCGCAGCAAACGGAATGGTTAACAGCAGCGTCCCGCCAGATGCCAGGCAGCGCGCAGCTTCAGCCAAAAAGCGGCGGGTCTCCAGCACGTGCTCCAGGGTCTCGGTGCACAACACCACGTTGACCGAGGAGTCCGCAACGGGCCAGACATCGCCGGAAAAGTAGGTTGTATCTGGCATCTCATACCCGAAATGCGCCTTCGCCGCGTCCGTATCGATCCCCAGGTAAGTGGCTTGGGGATTAACCAGCGACCGGAAAGGTTGAGCACCGCAGCCGACGTCAAGTACCGTCCCTCGCAACGACGGCAGCACTGCGCTCAAGTCACGCCACCCCGACCCCGCCTGAATGTCGAAGAACCTGCGGACCGCGGCCAGAAACAGAGAAAGCCGGGTAGTCGTGGCGACGAACAACTGCGGCCGCCAGGTTTCCGAGGTGGCCTCCACCATATTGCTGCGGTGCTTGAACGCCTCCAGTCCCTGCTCCGGGAACAATGCTGCGCGACTTCCTTTCATCAACTCTCTTTCGCCGCCAATCGTACTTCTCCATCTCGAATGATACTGCGGCGAATATAATGAGGCCGCTGCTTGACCTCTTCAAAGATCTTGGCAATGTACTCCCCGGCAACACTGATCGCCAGCACGTTGAGCGACCCAAAAAATACGATCAGAATGATCAAGGTGGCAAAGCCCTTGGGAGCTAACTGAGGGAAGAGCAGCTTGGCCAGCAACTGCCCGACGATCATCAGAAACGAGATCGCGCACAAAATGATCGCCGAGCTGCTCATGATATCCAGCGGAACATAGCTGAAGGAAAGGATCCCTTTCTTCGCCCACCCGAGGTTTTTCAAAAGGCTGTTGGTCGTCCGTCCGAACATGCGTTCCGGCCGCACATAATCGACCCCGATCTGGCGAAACCCGGCATAGGCGCGCACGCCCCGCAAGAAAAGATCGCGCTCCGGGAAACGAAGCATCGCCTCCATCACTCTCCGGTCGACCAGCGAGAAGTCGCCGGCATCGCGCGGAATCTTGATGTACGAGAAAGTATCAAAGACACGGTAGAACAGCTTGTAGGCGATTTGCATGGGAAGAGGAGCCTCCCGCTTCACTCGCCGGCCATAGACTACGTCAAAGCCCTCGCGCCATTTCGCGACAAATTGCTCGATCAACTCCGGCGGATCCTGCAGATCTCCGTCCATAAGAACGCAGGAATTCTTGGTTGCAATTTCCATCCCGCTGCGAAAAGCGGCCTGGGAACCGAAGTTCCGCGAGTGAGAGATACCCAACACC
The DNA here is from genome assembly GCA_963796145.1 of uncultured Acidobacteriaceae bacterium. Lineage (GTDB taxonomy): Bacteria > Acidobacteriota > Terriglobia > Terriglobales > Acidobacteriaceae > PALSA-350. Next base: position 7,932 of record CAWCKO010000036.1, read on the forward strand.
CGCCGGTCATTGCGGGAGATGGACCGGATCACCTCTTCCGAATCGTCCGGGCTGCAATCGTTGACGAAGATGATCTCGTGATCGACATTCAGACCGGTGAAGGTCTTTTTCAGGCGCTCGTACATGATCGGTATCGCCTGACCATCCTTGTAGCAAGCGATGATTGCCGAGACACTATGCTTGGTGTCGAGTCCGAAGCGCTTCGACGACTGCAGGTATGCGGTCTTGTCTGGCAGGGATCGATACCACACCGCCGTGCGTTCCAGTCCTTCCTCGAGGTCGACCCGGGGCGCCCATCCAAACCGCTCGCGCACTTTGCTGATATCAGAAAACCAGTCCGTCAGGTCCCATTCCCGGTTGGGCATGGTGAACACCGGATCCTGACGGATATCAAAGAGCCGCTGCGAGACGGAGACAATGTCTCCAATCGTCGTCTTGCGTCCAGTGCCGATATTGAAGGATTCGCCGTAGTCGCACTCGCTCAGCTTGAGGCCTACGTCCACGAACGCTTGTACCACGTCGTCGACGTAGATAAAGTCGCGTGACACCCGCGGATCGACCAGCTCGGGGTATCCGCCGGACGCTCCAAAGTGAACGATGTTGGGGATTAATCGGGAGGAATCCTCCAGCGGTCCATAGGCCGAATAGAGACGAAGGTTCGCGCAGGGCAAGCCTTTCTTTTTGCCCAGGTAGTTAATCAGGCTGGCAGCGGCCACTTTGGAGACGGAGTAGTGGCTGTTCGGCGCAGGCGATTCGTCCTCCTTGGGCCCGGAGGAATTGTCTCCATATTCCGAGGAGCTGCCGGCGTGCACATAACAGGAAAGCTTGCGCGGATCGAGCCGCCCCAGCAACCGGGAGATCAAGTTGAAGTTGGTGCGGTAGATCAGCTCCCGGTCCGTCTCGAAGGAGTAAGCGCCATAAGCGATGCAGTCGAAGATGGTTCGAGGCTTCACGCCCTCGAGCAGCGCATCCAGGTTCGAGTCGATAAGCAGGTCGGTTACCAGGACATGATTGCGCGGCAAGCCCTCGAGCCGCCAGGCGGGAAGCCGCGTAGCTGTCCCATAGACGTCCTCACGATGCTCCAGCAGCGTGCGCAGCAGATTGGCGCCGATGAAGCCGCTCGCGCCAAGAACCAGAATCGGACCCTGAACTGACGGATACTGAGCTGACGGATACTGGCTGGAGTTAACCTCGTTCGCTGGGTCGCGGTGTGGTGGACTCATTGCACAGAAACCGCAGCGACAATGGAGGCTGGATCCAGACCGCATTCCGCTCGATGGAACTTTTGCGACCCGTATAAGCCGGAGACATAGCCCAGGGCATGTTTGTGAGTGAAGGAGTCGAGAGACTGGCCGGCGGCCGCCAGGTGATGGGCCAGCATCTGACCGAAACCGCCGTGCACGGTGTGCTCTTCAACCACCAACAGCCGGCGAGTCCGGCGCACGCTGGCCATAAATGCTGCCGGAACATCCGCGATCGGCAATTCGCTTACGAGCCATACCTCTGGGCGCACGTCCTCGTCTAATTGCTGCAACGCGGTCAGCATCCCACCCAGTAACGGCCCCACCCCGGCCAGGACCGAACCTTTGCCGCTAAGCAGCTTGCGCCACGGAGCATACTCCGGAATCGGCCATCCTTTCGGCTCTTCCGATAAGCCCAGCCGCAGGTAAACCGGTCCATCGCAGTGCATCAGCGTCGGAATCATCGTGCTTACATCCGAATCGAAAGCGGGGACGAACGCGCGCAGGTGCGGTAAGGTGAGCAGGCAGCCGTAGTCCTCCAGGGCATGGTGCGAACTGCCCATCACGCCGTATCCGTATCCGCCCCCATTGCCGACCAGGATCACAGGAAGGTCATGGAAACAGACATCATTGCGAATTTGCTCGAAGGGACGGGCGTACAGGAAGGGTGCGATGCTATAGGTCCACGGCCGCATGCCGCTGCGCGCCAGGCCGGCCGCGACCGAGACCATGTTCTGCTCCGAGACGCCCGCATTGATGAAGCGCGGGCCCATGGCATCCCGCAGCGGCTCCAGCGCTTTGAAACCGAGGTCTCCGGTGAGGAACACGAATTCCGGCAGGAGAGCCTGCTGCACTAGACCGTTGCAGAAAGCTTGCCGCATTCCGTCACCTCACGCACCGCCTGCTGGTACTGCTCCTCACTCATCGGAAGGTAATGCCACGCCATCTGGTTTTCCATGAAAGATACGCCGCAGCCTTTCTTGGTATTGGCCACGATAGCCAGCGGCCCATGACTGGATGAGAGGGCAGAACAGATGCTGTTTACATCGTGACCGTCGATCTCGATGGTCTTTACGCCAAAGGCGCGAAACTTATCGGCCAGCGAGTCGAGATTCGCCACTTGCCTGGTGGAACCGAAACCCTGCATGCCATTCAAATCGACAATGAAGGTAAGGTTATCGAGCTTCTGATGGGCCAGGAATATGAGTGCTTCCCAGCAGGAGCCCTCATTCCATTCGCCGTCCGATGTCAAGCAAAAGACTCGTCCGTTTTCTCCACGCAGCTTCTTGCCCAGTGCCAGGCCTGCCGCGAGACTAAGACCGTGACCCAGGCTTCCGGTAGCGAAGATGATCTCTGGAATTCCCTTGAGAGGTGGATGGCCGCTCAGCCGCGTCCCCTCGCCATGGAAGAGCCGCAGATCCTCATCACTCAAAAGCCCCATGGTCCATAACGTCACATACAGCGCTCCCGCCGAGTGCCCCTTGGCCAGCACAAACTTGTCATTGGGTCCAAGACAGAAGTGATAAAGGCTGATCAGGATATCGAGCGCGCTAAGGTTGCCGCCGATGTGCCCAACCTTACTCTGGTAGTGCATTTCCAGCAAGCGCAGCTTGGCTCGTTGGATCAGATCTGTTGCATTCTGCCTGTGCGATGACACCGGGGGATCTGCCATCCATGCAACAGAGTTTACACGACCAGTTCCGTGGTTGCGACACGAAGGAAAGGAGCGTGCTCACAGGAGTAACGCAGAACCCTCGACGCAAACGGTGCGCCGTCAGCGCGATACCTCCGCCTGGTCATGGGTCTGGTTACGGTCCCTTCACGTGGCACAAACTCCATCACCTTAACTCCGTCGAAAGCCCCCAACTCGCGGACATCGTACCTCCCCGCCGCCTTATTCCGAAGCCAATCGAGAGTGCCGAAAGACTCGACAAATGCCATCGCCAGAAAACGTTCATGGTGCTCGGCTGCCTGTTGCAGAAACTCCGACCCGGCCCGAACCGCCTCATCATTGAGCGCCCGCGGCAGCGGCACGACGGGTACGGTGAGCTTGTAATAACTAAGCTGCGGCAAGATCCCGCTCTCTTCGATCGCTGCACCCACAGGCATCCGCATGTGATCGGCCTCTGGGAGATCGCTGCAGATCACCACCGGGGCGTCATCCGCGGAAGCATTCTTCTCCACAAAAGCCAGCGGATATTTCCAGCTGTACTGGTGACGCCGGAAGGACGGCGCGGTGAAGTAGACGCAAGCCGCAACCGTAACCAGGACGGTACAGAACAGCAACCGCAGCCCACGCGAATCAATCCGGCTGACCACGAGACCCCAGCAGAGCGCGATCCCGGGAACGGCCACCAGCCGGTACCGGGGCACAAAAACATGGATCGATGTTCCCACGCTCAACCCATAGAGGATCAGGATCGGAACCAGCGCCAGGGATGTGCACACCAGAACCGGCCAGCCATCCGAATCGCGGCGCAGATCGAGCCGCCGTCGAACCGCAGCCCACACAACGAAAACGCCGAGGACAATCGCCAGCCCTCTGACCGTGATCGTCGAAACCAGCTGCAGCAGCCTCGGAGCCTCGGCGAAAACATGCGTGCCGCTGGTGTGCACCATGGCTTGCAACCGGGGAATCGCCGGCAGCAACCGCCAACGCAAACACCACCAGCGCGATACCGAGCTGCCGCCACAATGTCTTGCGGTCGCCCATCTTACCTGCAATGAAGCAAACGGCAAGAGCCGGCAGGATGGCCGCGAACAGCAATTGAAACTCCACAATGCACGCTGCCATCAGGCCGAAGAGCGCAGCCAGCCAGTTGGAGTCGTTGTGCCGTAAGTGAACCAGCGCAAGGATGGACGCGTTAATTGCCAGGGCAGAGAAGGCGTAGGGGCGAACGTCAATCGCCGCGAAAATGATGATCGGGTGAAGGCAGAACACGATCGCCGCGATGATGGCCACATCCCGGTCGAACAATTCCCGCGCCGCGCGATACAGCAGATAAACCGCTGCCAGCATGGGAAGCACCGACGAGATGCGGAGCATCACCTCGCCCGTGCCCATCGCTTTGGTCCACAGCCAGAGCAGGCACGAGTACACCGGGGAGTCGGGCCAGACCTGGCGCGCCATAATCCCGGCAAAGCCCCCCTTGATCAGGAAGAACGAGACTGTCTCATCCAGCCAAAGCGGCGCCCGGATGACGATGAACCAGGTGGAAATAGATACGGCAAGAGCCAGGGCATAGATCGTGTACTGCGCGCCTTCTGGAATAGAATGGGATAGACCGGAGGCGCGGAGGCTGGGGTTCGCGGACTGCTTCCATTGGGATCGTTTAGCCGGGGTTACTCGAAAGCGGCTGCGCGTGTGCCTCCAGCCGATCCGGCTGCAGCCTTTCCGAAGGCACATCCGCCAGGAACGCGGGCTTGGCCAGGCCCCACCGCTTCAATCGCAAATCCAGAGCCGTGCCCAGCACCCCGAATCCGTAGGTCACGCTGCGCTGGAAGTTGATCGAGGAGGCTTCTTCGAAATACTTGGTCGGGCAGGAGATCTCGCCGATGCGAAAGCCGAAGTGAACCGCCTGCACCACCATCTGGTTATCGAAAACGAAATCGTCGGAGCAGCTCAGCAGCGGCAGGCGTTCCAGCAGGGGACGGCTCCACGCCCGGTAGCCGGTGTGATACTCCGACATCTTCTCTCGTATCAGAATATTTTCAATGAACGTAAGCCCGCGGTTCGAAATGTATTTATACAGGGGCATGCCCCCCTTGAGCGCGCCCCGGCCCAGAATGCGCGAGGCCAGTACGCCGTCGTATTCCCCGTAGGCGATCATCGAGGCCATGGCGGAAACCAGCTTGGGCGTGTACTGGTAGTCCGGGTGGAGCATGACCACGATATCCGCGCCCCGCGCCAGCGCAGCCGTATAGCAGGTTTTCTGGTTGCCGCCGTAGCCCTTGTTTTGGTCGTGCCGGAGGGTAATAAGGCCCAGTTCCAGGGCAAGATCGGAGGTGTTATCGCGGCTGGCGTCGTCGGTCAGGATCACCTCATCGACGATCTCCCGTGGAATCTCGTCGACTGTGCGCCGCAAGGTCTTGGCCGCGTTGTAGGCCGGCAACACCACGACCACTTTCTTCTGGTTCAGCATCGGTTCCACCCCGGGTTGAATCAGATTCGATTATAAGGACTTGCTGCTGATCTCATTGTTGAGATGGCGGCCGCACAACACCGGATGGACGTTTACCAATCAAGCACCTCAAAATAACTGTCTCTGAATAGACCGAAACCACGCCAATCGGGATCTAACTAAGAAACACCCAGCGCTTCGCGAAAAGTAGGATGAGCGCGGGGGCGGGAATTACGCAAAATTTGAGCACCTTGACGAAACAAAGGACTTAGCGGCCGACCCTTGAGCACCTTGAAAGAAATTGAGCACCTTGAAAAACGAAGCGTTCCCGTCAGGGACGCTCTCAATGGTAGCCCAGGGCTGACAGTCCTGGGTAAATCGAAACGTAATCCGATCACTCCCGCAAGGGACGGCTGAAGCGGCAGCTCATCCACGTGCCTCGAAAGCTGCATGAAAACTCGCTTTGTATCAGGGCAAGACTTTTAGTCGTGCCGCAAGTTCCTGAAATGGTTGAGGGCTAAAGCCGCGGCTTTAGCCCCTGCGAGACTTGTTTCTCGCTAGGGATGCGCATCAGGCGCGCCTCAACCGCCAAGCACCGAGGACCGAACCTCGATCAGCTTGGGCAAAACATCCCCCAACTGCACCGCCGGTCCGCCACGCTGGCCAAAAGCGAAATACACCTTCCGATAGAGCTGATAAAGCTCCTCATACACACCCACAGCCTTAGCCTCCGGCTCATAGGTCTTATGAGGAAGGCACATCTTCGCCTGCGCCTCTTCCACCGAGGAAAAGGCCCCGGCCGCCAGCAGCGCGAAGATACCCGAGCCGAGGCTGGTAGGAATACCATCAGGCACCAGCACCGGCTTGCCCAGCACATTGGCATAAACCTGGTTGAGCACAGGATTGTTTTGCGGCACCCCGCCCCCATTGATCACGCGCTCCACCGGCACCCCATATTCGGCCAGCCGCTCGAGGATGATGCGGGTATGGAAGGCGGTGCCTTCGATCGCGGCGAACAACTCATCCTGCGCTGTGTTGACCAGGTTCCAGCCCAGCGTGATGCCCCCCAGCTCCGGGTTGACCAGGACCGTGCGGTCGCCATTGTCCCAGCTCAGTCGCAGCAGGCCAGTCTGTCCTGGGCGATAGCTTTCAAGCCCACTGCTCAGCTCCGCGACCTTGACATTGGCGCGCCGCGCAATCGCTTCGAAAATGTCGCCGGTAGCCGAGAGCCCCGCCTCGATCCCCGTATAGCCAGGATGCACGCTGCCGGGCACCACTCCGCACACCCCCGGGATCAGCGTGGTCTTACCCTGCATCGCGATGATGCAGGTCGAAGTCCCGACCACATTGACCACATCGCCCTGCTTGCACCCCGCGCCGATCGCATCCCAGTGGGCATCGAAAGCGCCCACAGGAATCGGAATGCCCGCTCGCAAGCCCATCTTCTCCGCCCATGCGGGCGCAAGATGGCCGGCCAGTGCATCGGAGGTGTGATACTCACCCGACAGCTTTTCGCGGATGCCATCCAGCAGCGGATCCACATCGGAGAGAAAAGCCTGCGATGGCAGCCCATCCCATTTCGGGTTCCACATCCACTTGTGGCCCATGGCGCAAATGCTGCGCTTCACCAGCTTGGGATCGGTAATCCCGCACAGAGTCGCCGCCACCATGTCACAGTGCTCGAAAGCGCTTGCCAGCCGGCCACGCTTTTCCGGGTTGTGGCGCAGCCAGTGCAGCAGCTTGGCAAATCCCCACTCGTGGGAATAAACCCCGCCGCACCATTCGATCGCTTCCAGATGCTCGCGATGCGCGAGCTCGGTGATCTCCTGCGCCTCGCCCTTGGCGCGGTGGTCGCACCACAGATAGTAGTCATCGAGTGGCTGAAGCCCGGCGTCCACGGGGACCACGCTCGACCCCGTGGTATCGAGCGCAATCGCTTCGACCTGCTCGCCCGGGATCCCCGCCTTGGCCAGCACCGCCCGCATGGCGCTGACCAGTGCATCCATCTGATCCTGGTGCGACTGCGTAGCGAAATCCGGGTCTTCCCGCTTACGCTTCAGCGGATAAGACGCCGACGCAGTGGCTAATCCACCCTTGTCGCTCCGTCCACTGTCGAACAACGTGACCCGGACACTCAGTGTGCCGAAATCAACCCCCGCGACGATCGCCACCCTCACCCCTTAATCAACGAAGCATCCAACTCGATTTTGAGATCGTCGCCAACCAGCATTCCGCCCGTTTCGAGCGCGGCATTCCAGGTCAGGCCGAAGTCGCTCCGTTTGATCTTGGTCACACCGGACGCGCCGATTCTCGCGTTCCCATACGGATCTTTTTGTTCCCCCGACGGGCTCTCTACCTCCAGAACCACTTCCCTGGTCACGCCATGAATCGTCAGGTCGCCTTTCACCTTCAGGTCGGCACCGTCTTTGGTGACCGTCTTGCTTTTGAAAGTAATCGTGGGATATTTCCCGGCATCAAGAAAATCCGCGCTCTTCAGATGCGTGTCCCGATCCTCCTCTCCGGTGCTGAGACTATTTACGTCGATGGTCACATCCATGCTCGATGCGCTTGCATTCTCCGCATCGTAAACCACCGTGCCTTCCATTTTCCTGAATCCACCGCGGACGTTGGTGATCATCATGTGGCGAACAACAAACTGCGCGTGGGAGTGAGCGGGATCGATTTTGTAAGTCGTCTTCAAGGGGAGCTCTCCTTCTTATTCGAGATCGTGGTTATACATGCTCCAGCCCAGGTAGCGCACGGCCGCTTCGTACACCGGACTGGCCACCTGGGAAAAATTGGCCGCGACGTGGTGTTCAAAGCCCTGCTCGCAGATGAGTCGAAGCAGCTTCTGCAGTCGTGGAATCCTGGCGACACCCGCGCCGCCAAAGGTTTCCAGAGGATCGTTGGTAAACTCCCCTTGCCCGACGTAGCCACGGATCTTGCCGTGAAAATCGTCGGTGGAGAATCGCACATAGGTCATGGCGCCGGCCTTCACCCGGCCAACGCAGGTGCCAAAGGTATTCTCCTTGCCTACCGTGCCCGCGATGATCGCCTGAAAGTCCATCACCACGTCTTTGAAAAAGTGCTTGGGCAGGTTGGAGCAGTGGAAGCAGACGCACTTGTCCGGATCCGAACCGTAGTTGTTATTCCAATCCAGCAGCGCGCTCGGCGTCTCGGAAGCCAGCGCCAGGGCATGCATGCTGATGGTCCCGCAGATGTCCACCTCGCAGGCGCTGGGGAACAGGTTATCGCTCATCATGCTCATCACTGTGCACGGCACCACGCCGAAGTATTCTTCGAGCGAAGTCCAGCACTGAATGGCGCTGACGGTGCAATAGGTCTGCTGCATCCACTGCTCGATCACCACCCCCAGCTTGGACATCTTGATCAGTGCGGAGAGAGGAATATTGTTGGTGGAAACATACGCCTGGATAGCCGCAAGCTTGGCCTGCACCGCATCGTCGTTGTCCTTGAGCCGTTCAATGCGGCCCAGGACTTCGGAAAGATCGAGCGTATCCACCGAGATGCCGCTCCGCTCCAGCAGCTTCTCGCTGTAGCGAACCGTGTTGAAGGCCGCAGGCCGCGCGCCGAGTGCGCCCACGCGAAGGTTGGTAAAACCCCGCACCACGCGGCAGACCGAAGAGAACCACGCCAGGTCCTTGCGGAAATCATCGGAGTCAGGCTGCACCGTGTGCTGCGCGGTGAGCGAGTAGGGAATGCCGTACTGCATCATGTTGTTGCAGGCCGACATCTTGCCGCAAAAGCTGTCGCGGCGGTGGGAGATCTTCATGTCCGCCGCCCGGTCAGGAGTAGCCTGCACCAGCACCGGCACCTTCAAGGTAGAGAGGCGCAGGGCATCGACAATCCCCCGCTCCTCGCCAAAATTGGGAAGTGTAACAATCACTCCGTCGATTTCGTCCCGATGCTTGCGGAAGAGGTCGCCGCATAAACGCGCTTCGGTCGGGGTTTCGACCGCGCCGAACTTCGATGCCTCCGTGCTCAGGGCGATGGTGCGGATGCCGGCTGCCTCCAGCACTCTCAACATCTCTTCGCGGCCTGTCTTGGCCAGGTGATCGGGAAAAAAGCCGCGGTTGCCGACGATCACGCCGAACGTCATCTGTTTCGCCATTGCTATTTCCTTCCCTTGCCGGCCGTATGCCGGGGACGAAAACCAATGGTGTAGCCCAGGCCGAAAATCGTGAGCAGCCCGCCCCACCAAATGGGCGCGTGAAGATTATTCAGCACCGGAGGATTGATCAGGGGGTGGCTCAGTTCCCAGAGACCGGTGGTGAGAATCACCACCCCATAGGCCAGCATCAGGATGCCTGCAAACCACCAGATAGAAAAAGACTCTCGCATCAGTCCGGCTCCTTACCAAAAGATTATGTTCAGAATGATGAAGATCACCGACACTGTCCCGGCCCACACAATGGGACGCTGGTACCAGTGGTCGTCGTGTTCCTTGGGGAGGACGGAAGCGCCGTAGACCAACCCCTCCAGTTCCGCCACCGGACGAGGCTTGGTCATATAGCTGACCGCCACCGTGACCCCAACGCACACCAGCCACGCCCACAAGGCGCGATAAATATTTTCCGCCATATCCTTCGCGTTGGGAGACATGGCTACGTAGCGCAGGGCGGAAGGGTCATTCTTCACCCACAGCCAAAGGCCGATAGAGGTGCACGTGCCTGCCAGCAGCCCCCAGAAGCCGGCCTCCTTAGTGGCGCGCTTCCACAGCATGCCCAGGATGACCGTTCCAAACAGCGGCGCAATGAAAAAGCTGAACAGTTGCTGCACGTAATCCATGATGCTGGCTGCATGCTGCACCAGGTACGCCGTGGCGACTGAGACCAGAACGCCGATCAGGGTGCTCCAGCGGCCCATGGCTACATAGTGCCGGTCGGTCGCCTTCTTGTTCAGAAAGGCGCCATAGATGTCATAGGTCCAGACGGTCGAGAATGCGCTCACGTTGCCCGCCATGCCAGACATGAAGCCGGCGATCAGTGCCGTGACGCCTAGCCCCAGCAGTCCGGGCCCGCAGTAGCGCACCAGCATCAGGGGCAGCACCTCGTTGAAGCTATGCTGGCCGGTCGTGACCGCCACGTCTTGCGCCACCAGCTTGAAAGGCAATACGGAAAGGGCGATCAGCCCGGGCAGGATCACGATAAAGGGCACGGCCATCTTGAACGCGGCGCCGATCACCGGAGCCATCCTTGCCGAACGAATGCTGTCTGCCGATAGGATGCGCTGTACCACCAGAAAATCCGTCGTCCAATAACCAAAACTCACCACAAAACCCAACCCGAAGACGATGCCGAACCAGTTCACCCCCATGGGGTTGGTGTTGAAGTGGCCCAGCGTCGACCACAGGTGCACATAATCGGAGCGTCCCAGGTTGGTGGCGATCTGTTGCCGCAGGTTGGTCCATCCGCCCACTTCGATCAGGCCCAGAATCGGCACCAACAGGGCGCCCGCCCAGATCAGCAGGAACTGGAGAATCTCGTTATAAATCGCCGATTTAAGCCCACCCAGTGCAACATACACGGCCACCGTGGCCGAGGAAACCCAGATGCTGAAGTTCAGGTCCCAGCCCAGCACCACCTTCATCACAATGGCCATCGAGTACATGTTGATCCCGCTCATCAGGATGGTCATGAACGCGAAGCTGACAGCGGAGAGGGCTCGCGCCCCGTCACCGTACCGAAGCTTCAGGTAACCGGGGACGGAGTGGGTTTTCGAGATGTAGTAGAACGGCATCATGACGATGCCCAGAAAGAGCATCGCCGGAATGGCGCCGATCCAGTACCAGTGCATGGCCAGGATCCCGTACTGGTAGGCGGAGCCGGCCCAGCCCATCAGCTCGAGCGAACCCAGGTTGGCGGAAACAAAGCTCAGGCCGGCAATCCAGGCGGTCATCTCGCGCCCGGCCATAAAGAACTCTTCGCTGGTATTGGAGGAGCCCTTTAAATAAAAGCCGATGAAGACCACAATCGCGAAGTAGATCGCGATCACCAAAATATCGATCCAGTTGAGGCGGGCAAGCTGGGTGGAAGCTGCCAAGGCCGCTATAGCAGTTTTGCAATTGATGTGTACCGAAGCGATAGGCCATCTCGTGGTTTTCCCCCAAGGAAAACCGCTCCTCGCGATCTCCATCAGGCCGCAGTAATTGCGAAACTGCTCTAGGTGCATTCTTTCTCCTGTCCGTAAGTCGCAGCGGCGCCGTGTTTGCGGAAATAATGCCGGTCCAGCAGCGCCTGAGAAACTCCGGTACAACCCTGTCGCAGCGTAGCCGTGTAGTAGGCCATGCGAGCGACAGTTTCGAGAACGGCCGCGTTATGCGCCGCGTCGTGCGGCGTTTTCCCCCAGCAGAAGGGGGCGTGGCCGGCCACCAGAACGGCGGGAGTCGCATGCGGATCCAGCCCCTGGAAGCGGCGGGCAATCGCGATGCCGGTGTTGTAAACGTACTCGCCGCCAATTTCCTCCGCGGTCAGCTCTTCGGTTACGGGAACCGGGCCATAGAAGTAATCCGCGTGCGTGGTGCCGTAGGCGGGGATCTCCAGCCCTGCCTGGGCCCATGCCGTGGCGTATTCAGAATGCGTGTGCACCACCCCGCCGATGCCGGGAAACTCTTTGTAGAGTAGGAGATGGGTTGCCAGGTCAGAAGACGGCCGGAGCCGGCCGTCGACTATCTTTCCGTCCAGGTCCGTCACCACCATGTCAGAGGGAGCCAGCTCTGCGTAGTCCACGCCGCTGGGCTTGATCACTACCAGACCCTGATCGCGGTCGATGCCACTCGCGTTGCCGAAGGTGAAGAGAACCAAACCCTGGCGAACCAGTTCCAGATTGGCGTCGAGCACTTGCTGCTTCAGCGTGTCCAGGGCACTTGTGGCGTTAGGCATAGAAACCTTGAGACAAAATAACAGACGCGGCACGCAAACGTTTACTGGCGACTCCTGACCTTAGGAGAAGCAGGCACACTGCGTCAAGCGCAAGCTCTTAACCAGCTTTTGAAGTGAAGGTCTTAATAAGATGAGCCCGGGTGGGCCCTTTCGCGGTGCTTTCCGCTTCGGGGAGAGAAATTCCCTCGCGAATGGGCTCAGGCGCGTTGGTCGCAGTTCCCCATATTGCCCGCACCGCCTTGCCGAAGGCGCTGTACTCTTTGATTCCGGACACGGAGAGCTCGATCACCACCCAGCGATCGTCCAGGATCTTGGTTTTTGAGCGGAAGGCGGCGTGCCAGCGGTCGAACTCCGGTCCCTCGTTCTCCCGCAGGTATCGCCACATCTCTCCATCCGCCGTCCCGCCGTAAGCGCTGGCGACCAGCACCGGCTCATGGTCGGGCCATCCGTGCGGCACCGCGTGCGCAGTCATGGCTCCGCCGCGGATCATGCGGGTAATTTCCTGCTCGGCTTCCCTGAGGGTGCGGGCAATTACATTAGCCTGAACGTCCTGGCCTACATATGCCCGGCAGAAGTAACCGAGGTCCTGTTCCATAAGTCACCTTTGATAAGCTACGTGATCCTGCCTGTGCAGGAAAAGAAGGAAAAAAACCTCGAGGTTACGTTTGGTCAGGCCCTTTATGCGGTGTTGGGGTACTGTAGTCGCACCGCGAAAAAAGGGTCCCGCATATCTCGCGCTGTTGCGAGCTGTGGAATTTCACTGCTTTAACCCCTCAGTTCAAGCTGAAGTTCCTTCGCATCCTACTGACTCTATTGTTGTTGCTGTTGCATTCGCTGAAGATGCAGCAGTTGGGTCGGTGGCGGTGGTGGTTCCTGCGCCCGCTCTACCAGGATAGACCAATCCTCCGGAACTGGCATATCGCGATCCAGCGGAGGCATGTCGACGTATTTCGACACCTTGACCGCGACGTAGAGTTCGCTTTCCTTGCTGCCGCGGTAGATGCCGCGCGTCGGCGGCACATCCGCGTAATCCCTTCCTAAAGCTGTCCGGATGTACCGGTTATGCGCCAGCAGGTTGTTGGTTGGGTCGAAGCCTACCCACCCCACCTGGGGCAAAAAGGCTTCCACCCAGGCATGGGTCGCATCGGACGTGGACCGGTCCGTGTTCTCCTCGCCGTGGTAGAGATAACCGCTTACGTAGCGGCAGGGGATACCCACATGCCGTACCAGCGCAATCATGGTGTGGGCGAAGTCCTGGCATACGCCCTTTCTGGATTCAAGCGCCTCGTCAATGGGAGAGTTGACGTGGGTGCTGCGCGGTACATAGTCGAACCAGTGATAAATCGAGGCGTTCAACTGCCGCAACAGCACCAGCGGATCGTCGCGCCGGCGGACATCCAATACTTTCGCCAGATCGAGCAGGGCAGGCGACGGTTTGGCGAACTCGCTCGGAAGCAGCATCTCGGAGAAATCCCCTAAGGCCACAAGCGAGTCCAGCTCGTTCCACGCTCCCGGCCGGAGCGTTTGCGGAATCTCGGGTAACGGCTGCTGTTCCACTAGCGCCTCGGCCACCATCACCAGTTGCGAGTGCTCCCCCGGGATATCAAAGTGATGAACGTTGTTGCCCATATGATCGCGATACGAGAAAACCCGGCGCCGCGGGCTTACGGACAAGGAAAAAGAGAGGCAGCGTTGATTATTGTCGCTGCGCGGGTGCATGCGCGCCTCCATGAGGCTCTCGCTCACCTGGTCCTTATACAGGAACTTGGTTAGGTGCCGTATCAGATCGAAATCCATCGCACTCCCTGCTCCGCCTTTACATGGCGAGAGCGGCTTCCACCGAGTATTGAATATA
>CAWCKO010000037.1:0-124004 GCA_963796145.1 uncultured Acidobacteriaceae bacterium
CAACTCGATCGGCCGCGTGCCGCCGAGCAGCGCGAGTAGCACCGCGACGCGCTGATGCGGCCGCAGGCCTTCGACGAGACCGACGAATCCGCTCAACGGTCCGGCGCTGATCCGCACCGTGTCGCCGCTCTTAAACCGAGGCGACAATTGCTTGCTCCTCGGCGCCGCCGGCAGCATGACCAAGCCGCCGCGCTCGCGCGATCTGATCTCGTCGACAACAGCGTCGGCAACCCCGCCGGCTCCTCGCCGCTCAGAACCAAGCGGGTGACGCCCGCCGCCCATCGGGCGTTCCACCATCCCCGCGCCGACGCGGCAGAAAAAGATATCGCGGAAACAGCGGCGCCACGCCATGGTGACCCTGCCGGACATCGCGAACGCGCGGTGCGTAGACCTCATAGGCAGCGAGTTGCAAACATAAACCGCAAGCGCTTCGCGCCTAAGATCAACCTGCGCGACCCAATATGCCAAGATCGCCCCGAAGCCTAGAATTTGTAGGACGTGTCGCGCGATCGCCCGCAGCACGCAAGCCCGTGTAGGAGCCCCAACGGCTGGCGTTTTCGTCGCCGTCAGCCTAGCGGTCACCCTTAGCGGCGCGATCCTTGGCCGCCCGCAACACGGTCTACGCGGCTCCGGATCGATGGTCGTCATGACCATGCAATGCCTTCCGCTGGCGGTCATCTCGCCCCACACCCCTCCTTGGGGCCCTCAGTAATTTCCGATCGCAGATCGCTCGGTGTAGTGGCTTCAGGGACCGCGCGAAAAACAGCGCCGGGGGGGGGCGGGTACCGAAACGCGACCGTGGCAAGGGTTGGCGGCGACGCGGCAATCGCAAAAATATTTACTTTGAAAATTCGAAAAAAACGAAAAATCGTCTGCGCGCAAGGCCCGAGCCTCTGGCGAGCCCGCTGGTGCGTCTTTTCCTTTCGGGGCTGTCGGGGGTAGCGGACCGCCGTCAAAATTCACCAGCGGCCGCGCCTCCACGCGGAACGGCGTCAAACTTTCATCACGGTGATGGAAACCTACCCAAGAAAAAGCCCTCGGCGACGAACACCAAGGCAAAGAAAATCCCGAGCCACCCTGCCCAGCATCGCTCATGAGGTTTCCGCATGTCGACCCCGATCGCGCTCTCCGACGAGCAATTAACGGCCGTGCTCCGCGCCTGCGACCCCCTCCTACCGAGTGATCGCGACCCCTTCCTCCGTGCTTTAGCCGCCCTCCTGGCCTCGGAGTCGCAGCAGCCGCCGGGCGATGGCGCGGTGTTCCGGGCGATCAAGAGCTTGCAGCGCGGATTTTTCCGGCCGCCGACGGCGACCGCCGGGCCGCAGTCGCACCGCACCGTCGGCCCGCCGATCGAGTAAAAGAACCAAGAGCGCGGTTCTTTTCCCGACGCGACGGGCATGTGAAAGATAACCGCACCGCGACCCCGGTTACCTTTTCACCGCGACGGTCACCACTCACGCCCGCAATGTGGACACCGGCCATGCGCGGCGCCGCTCAGATCATCCGCCGAGGTGAGCAACATCGCCGTGAGCGCTGCCTCGACCGCCTTCCTATCGGTCAACGCCTCCTCGGCGATCCAATGCGCCCAAACCAGCAGATCGAGCAGCGCGCCGTCGCCCTCGATCACATAGCAGGCCTTGCCCGCCCGCAGCCGCTCGCGATGGCGCCGACTTCGGGCCCGGCGCAGCTCGAACTCGGCGGCGCTGGTGGACGTCATCGAGCATGTCACGGGCCCCGCAATTGTCCTTCCTCCGTCTTCGGCTTCCCCTTGCTCTCTTTGCTCTTCGGCTCTAGCTGCTCGACACGCTCGAACGCGATCGTGAGTTCGACCCGCGCTTGCTCCCATTCCTGTTCACGTTCGACGACAGTCTGCATCGCTCTCTCGACCGCCTTATAGGCGACGCTCGCCTCATCCTGCTTTTTGCTCGCGGCATTTTGGGCATAACCCAATGAGTAGCCTACCGCACCGAATTTCTCCACCGCTCTGGATTGCGCCGCCTTGGCCTGTTCAAGTTCGCATTTTTGCTCCGCTTCTAAAAGTTGTTGTTGAACCTTCTCGGACATGTGCTCGATTCTCGTCGATCGCATCGGCGCCTTTCCCGCCATTCGCTGCGTTGCTCTTTGAGCACTTCCAGCACTTCGCTGGTTGCCTGCATGTATTTTTTGGTGCCTTCGATTTCGCGGCACGTGGCCTCTAAGACGAGCCGTGAGACTTGCGCATCGTAGACATGGGCAAGCAGTATTTTGGCAAAAGCCTCTTGCTCTTCCTCTTTTGGTCCGCCGATATGCACGCGCCGCCATCATCCCGGCGAGGCGTAGCGCTGATCACTGATTTTTTTAGGATCGGCTCGTCATCGTCGGTGTCGTCATCCGCCGGCTCGTAGTTTTCCGGCCCATCGAGTTGCTCGATCAGTTCGCGACAACGCGCGAGCTTTTGGCGATCATCGTCGTCAATGAGCCAGTATTCCCAAGCGACTCCATCTCGCCGGGCTTTCGCTGCTGTATCTCCAAGCGTGCGGCGATCAAGGCGCGTCGTACTGTCGCGGATATCTTCGGCCAACCGATCGAGCACGCTGAATTTCTTCCACGGGTTTTTGGTTTTTTTGATCACCGCGGGAAGCTGCGGACCGTCGATCGTAGCGACCTCGCCGTGTTTGTTTGGATCGTCGGGGCGCTTGTTCATGGCTCAGTCCTCCTGACCGGCCATGAACATCGCGTAGGCGGCGCCGCGCTTGTGCCCGCGGCGGTGGCGAGTACGCACCGCGTGGTGTTTTTGCTGGCGCTTTTTGCGGCGGTGGTTTCTCCCATCCGCGCGCGTGCAGCCATTTCGCCAGCGACGGCAGGAAGCGCGGCGCGTCGGCGGCCGCGACCCACGCGAGCGGCCGCCTCCAAGATCGCGGCGTGCCCGACCTCCGCGCGGGCAGCGCAGTAGAGCTGGAACGCCTCGTCGTCGTCCGCGTCGGCCCACGGCCGCGCCTAAACGCGGCGCAGCGCATTGAAGGATTCTTTGCGGCCGTCGGGCTTGCTCCGGGGCCGAGGTTCCGCCGCGGGAGAGGATTCCGCCGAGGGAGAGGGACCGTTCAAGGCCTTAGGCTTACTGGCTGCGGGGTTGTGGTTTGCGAGCGCCGTACTTTGGGCGCTTGGCGCGATGGTGGAGATACACGACAACCAGGACGCATTTGTTGGCGACCTGCGTGCTGGACGCTGGAACAGCTGGGCGGCTGCCACAGCCTGTGCCGCAGCCTTTGTAATTGTCGCTATCTGCGACGTGCTCCCACCAACGACCCATCAACGACCTGCTGACGACCATAGTAAAAAGCTAGACGAACTAAATAAGACGTTCCGGGGTTGGGAAAATACCGCACCGGGTGCGGTATTCACCCCGCAGATCCGCGCGCCGCGGATACGAGCTGACGCCAGCCAATCTCGCCAAGCCCCTTCATCCGGCACTAAGAGATCGAGCTCGCCTGTAGATGCTGTAGATGCCGCCGACGAATGCTGTAGACGCCGTCTAGGATCGGCGTCACCAACCCAGCTTCAAGGTCTTGCCCACCGAACCGATCGATATTGAATGTGCAGGCAGCCACCAGAGATGCCCAGAAGGCCGGAGTGATCGTCTATTCCATCTATTACCGGGGTGCGGGGCGCCTGGACCGCAGTGCGCTGGTAACAGATGGGGGGCAGAACTACCTGACCCAGCTCTCGGGCGATACCGGTGGCAAGGTCTACCTGGAGGGCTTTGGCAACCCGGTGTCGTTCGCGCCCTTTCTCTCTGACATTCAGCGTAAGCTGCAGAACCAATACGAGTTGAGCTTCGTATCTACGGCCAAGCCAGGGCTGCAGGCGATACGAGTGAAAACCAGCCAACCGAATACCAGCCTGCAGTTCCCCGCACGAGTTCCAGTTGGGGGCGTAACCGCGCCCCAGTAAGAGGAAAGATGCTATCCATCAGACTACGAACCAGCAGACTACGAACCAGGGTTCCGCGACTGATTCTTTGCGCAGCAGTGTTTGCCGGCCTATTGCCGGTCGCGGCCTCGGCACAGGACGCAGCGGCTAAGCCCGTGACCTTCCTTGGGACCGTCCAGACGCTGAGCGGCAACACGATTACGGTCAAGAACGACGCGGGGGCCACCATGCAGGTAACGGTGGAGGATAACGCCCGCCTGCTGCGCATCGAACCGGGACAGAAGACCCTCGCCGGTGCGAGCCCGTTTAGCCTGACCGATTTGCAGACAGGGGATCGGGTCATGGCGCGCGGTTCTGCCAATGGGGATGGTAAGTCATTGGATGCCACGACGCTGGTTGCCATTAAGGGCGCCGACATCGCGCAGAAGCAGGAACGAGAGCGGGAAGACTGGCAGAAGCGGGGCACCGGGGGCTTGGTCAAGTCCGTGGATCCGGCGGCCGGGACCGTCACCATTTCCAGCGGCGCCGGGGGCACCCGGACGACGGTGATCCACGCCTCGTCAACGACTATCGTTCGCCGTTATGCTCCGGGTTCGGTTAAGTTTGACCAGGCAGTCAAGAGTACCCTCGACCAGATCAAGCCTGGGGATCAGCTTCGCGCCCGCGGATCCAGAGGTGCTGATGGGACCACGCTCGACGCGGAGGAGATTGTCAGCGGAAGCTTTCTGAACCTCGCCGGCCCCATCCAGGCGGTCAACGCAGATGCGTCGACGATCACATTAGCGGATACGGCTACCAAGAAGCCTGTGGTGATTTCCGTTACCCCTGACAGTGAAGTGAAAAAGCTTGACCCTGCGGTTGCCCAGCGCCTGGCCGCGCGGATGACCGGTGCCAAGCGGACGGACGGGTCCCCAGCGCCTGCTGCCGGCGGCCCCCCACAAGGGGCGTCAGGCCCTCCCAGTGGGGACCGGCCGGCCGGTGCCACGGGCCGTGGTCCCGGCTCGGGACCTGATTTTCAACAACTCCTGGCTCGCTCTCCGTCCGTCACGTTAAAAGATCTCCAAAAAGGCAACATGGTCATCGTCGTCGCAACCGAGGGCCAATCACCACAATCCGCAACCGCCATCACCGTCGTCGCGGGCGTAGAGCCAATGCTTCAGGCCTCTACCAGCGCAAGCCAAGCCATGCTTTCGTCTGCCTGGAATCTGGGTGGAGAGGGTGGAGGCGGTGGCGGCGGTGGAGAAACACCACAGTAGAGCCAACGCATATCAGCAGTCCTAACAACTTGTGAATCTGAACGATCTGAGGAGAACTCTTGCATCGATTCCTCGCTCTCTGCCTGACGACTTTGTTCTTTTTTTGCGGTACACAACATTCATTCGCGCAAACAGCAACGGGAACATTACGCGGCCAGGTGGCGGACCCTAGCGGGGCGGTCATCCCCCAGGCATCACTTACGGTGACATCGGCTGCCGGAGTGAGCAGTACGGGTACGTCGGATGCCACGGGCCAATACGCGATCTCTGGTCTAACGCCCGGACAATACACGGTTACAGTCCAGGCCCCGGGCTTCTCCACGTTCACTTCTCCGCCGGTGGGGATTGCTGCGGGACAAACCCAGCACCTGAATATTTCGCTTTCCATTCAAATGGAACAGCAGCAGGTGCAGGTCACCGGAGATACTCCGGGCGTGAGCGTGGATCCGGACAGCAATGTGAGCGCGGTGGTGCTCACAGGCAAGGATCTGGATGCCCTTTCCGACGATCCTGACGAATTGTCGAACGAGCTTACGGCGCTGGCCGGTCCCGCCGCGGGGCCGAGTGGCGGCCAGATCTATATCGACGGGTTTACCGGCGGCCAGTTACCGCCCAAGTCGGCGATTCGTGCCATCATCATCAACCAGAATCCCTTCTCTGCCCAATACGACACGCCGGGTTATGGCCGGGTGGAGATTTTGACCAAGCCGGGCACTGACAAACTGCATGGCCAGGTCTTCATGAACGCCAATGCTTCGGCCTTTAACACCTCGAACCCTTTTGCTTCGAATCAGCCGCCTTACCATACGCTGCAGTGGGACGGCAACGTAAGCGGCGCCCTGAGCAAGAAAGCATCTTTCTTCGTGAATTTTGACCGGCGGAACATCCAGGACAACAGCATCGTCAACGCCAATGTGCCCTACGTGCCCGATCCTGCTACCTGCGGTCCGCTGAACGGAGTGGTCACCGAGACCTCGGGCACGCTGTGCAACCTGGCTGTGCCTTACCCGCAGAATCGCACCTGGGTGAGCCCACGCATCGACTACCAGATGACGCCCAGCCAGACATTAACAGTTCGCTACAGCTACTATCAGGAAAACCAGAACAACAGCGGACTGGGCACGAGTGCGTTTGTGCTGCCTAGCCAGGCGTATGACACAAACGAACTCGAGAACAGGATTCAGGTCAGCGACAGCCAGGTCTATGGAACGAAGTTCGTCAACAATACTCGGTTCCAATACGTCCGCGATACCAACAATCAGACACCCCAGCTTGTTGCTCCAGCCATCAATGTGCTGCAGAATTTCGAGGGAGGCGGCAGCCCCCTGGGCACGGTGCGCGATACCCAGCAGGAATTCGAGATCCAGAATTACGCTTCGCTTGCGCTGGCGAAACACTACATTCGGTTCGGTGGCCGGCTGCGCGACAATCAGGACAACAATTTTTCCAATGCAAACTTTGAGGGAACGTACACCTATTCGAATTTGAATGGCTACCTTGCCGGCAAGCCCAGCCAGTTTTCCATCACCGCCGGGACACCCAGGCAAACCGCCAGCATCACGGATCTGGGCCTCTATGCGGAGGATGACTGGAAGGCGCGGCCCAACTTCACGATCAGCTATGGGCTGCGTTTCGAGACGCAAAACCACATTGCCAACAAAGTAGATTTTGCCCCTCGCGTCGCGCTTTCCTATGGCATTGGCGGAGGGGGAAAGCAGCCCAAGACTGTGTTGCGCGCCGGCTATGGGATTTTTTATCACCGCTTCACCGATGACCTGTTGCTCAATGTAAACCGCTATAACCTGGACCAAACGGGACAGGTGCAGACCATCCAGTCAAACCCCAACGGAACGCCTCCGGACAGCACGACCGAAGAGTCTCCGGCGCTGCCGACCTTCTATCGCACGCAGCCCGGGCTGAACGCGCCTGCCACCGTCGAGACGGGGACCGGTATCGAGCACCAGATAAACAAGAGCGTAAGCGTCTCGGCGA
This sequence comes from uncultured Acidobacteriaceae bacterium, assembly GCA_963796145.1. Taxonomy (GTDB): domain Bacteria; phylum Acidobacteriota; class Terriglobia; order Terriglobales; family Acidobacteriaceae; genus PALSA-350. Next base: position 7,158 of record CAWCKO010000037.1, read on the forward strand.
CGTATCTGTATTCCCGCGGCATCCACCAGCTGCTCTCACGCAACATCAATGCCCCTCTGCCCGACGGTACCCGCCCGGCCCTGGGTTTGTGCCCCAGCACCCCCGTCGGCGCAGCGCCCGGGACGCCATGTAACATCTACGAGTACGATTCGCTGGCCACCTTCAAAGAAAACCAGATTTTCCTGAACCTGAATGTGGCCTACGGTCAAAAGCTTACGTTTACCGGCTTTTACATTTACAGCAAGGCCAATAGCGACACGGGCGGCCCCGGATACCACCCGTCCAATCAGTACGACATCATGCAGGATTATGGACGCCAGTTCTTCGACGTCCGCAACCGTGTTTTTGCGTTCGCCAACTACTCGGCTCCCTATGGATTCAGAATCAGTCCGTTTCTTAGCGCTTCTTCGGGAGCGCCTTTCAACATCCAGCTGAGCCAGGATGTGAATGGCGATTCATTCTTCAACGATCGTCCGGTTTTTGCGTCTTCTGCTTCTAACCCGGCTAACGTGGATGTAACGAAATACGGGAACTTCGATATCAGCACGCCGGCTCCAGCCGGATCGAAGCTCATCCCCATTAACTACGGGAATGGGCCGGTTCAGTTTGCGATGAATTTGCGCGTGGCCAGGAGCTTTGGCATCGGCCCTCGGGTAGAAGAAGGCAAAGGGGCGATCGCGGGCGGCGGCGGCGGTGGGCCAGGTGGAGGGGGGCACGGTATGCCAGGGATGGGGCTTGGCGGAACCGGCGGCGGCCCTCACGGCCCGACTGCGCGCGTGGATCGCCGCTACAGCATCACCTTGAGTGCTTTTGCGCACAATATTTTCAACGTGGTGAATCTTGCGCCACCTAACGGAACGCTTGGGGGGCCGCCGGACGGGACTACCGACTCTCCCTTCTTCGGCAAGTCGAACCAACTAGCGAGCGGCTTTTTCTCTCACGGCTCCGCAGTGCGGGACTTCAATTTTCAGGCGCTGTTCAATTTTTAGACTGTGCGAGGCGGCGAAAGAAAAACTGCAGATCCCTCGGCTGCGCTCGGGATGACAAAGGGTAGGGCGGTGACGCCAATGAGAAGTGGTTATGGGGAAAGAAAAACTGCAGATCCCTCGGCTGCGCTCGGGATGACAAGGGTAGGGTGGTGACGCCAATGGGCAGCGGTTATGGGGATGGAAGCACTGCAGATCCCTCGACTGTGCGAGGCCGCTCGGGAGAACGGCCTCGCCCGGCCGGCAGCTAGAAGTCCAGTCTTAAAGCCACCTGTCCAGTGCGGTTGCCGGCGTTCTCCGCGGTTTGTGGACCCGTTAGTGCGCCGAACGTCGAACTGTCGATCGCGGTTACGGGTGGAGCAAAGTTGGTGTGGTTGAGCACGTTGGTAAAGGTCGACTCAAAACGTGCATGAACTTTCTCCGTGATCACGAACTGCTTCGCTATACCCATGCTCACCACCGCGGTTCCGGGCCCCTGAAGTATGCCGACTCCCGCGTTTCCAAAGCGGCCGGCACCCTCCGGAGTAGGTGAAAACGCCGCCAGGTTAAAGTAGTGCGCCCGTGATTGGCCGGAGTAGAAGTTGTTCGAGACTACATCCGGCCGCGCGATCGCACCGCGGTTCACAAGGTTGGTATTCGACTGGTCTGAGGATCCGCTTATGGAGGGAGTCAGCCAGGGTCCCGTCTCCAGCAGAGTGATGTTGGTTAGATCCCAGCCGCCCAGGAGTACATCCTTGAGCCCCCCTCCGTTCAGGAAGGACCGGCCCTTACCGAACGGAAGCTGATACGTGCCTGTCAACAGCATCCGATTGCGGCGCGTGCCTTCCACGTTACCGAGATCTCGCTTGATGTTGAAGCGATCAGCGATGGGCAGACCGTAGTTTACTTCGCCCGCGAACGCGCTTGGCGCATCCCCCTGGTTGTCTGCCTTGTTGTAGGCCAGGGTGTAGTTTGCGTCGAAAGAGAGCCCATGCTGCATGCGGCGCGTCGCCTCCACGATAAAAGCATGGTAGTTGGCCTCACCTGCGTTGAATGTGCTGTAGAGTTCGGTCCAGTTGGTGTGGGGCGAACGCGGGTCTACATACGGGCTTGCGGCCGTGGTGGTAAACGGAGTGGTGCTTGCCGGGATCTGGTTTAGATCCTCTGTGATGCTCAGCCGGTAGGAGTGCATGCCCACATAGCTGGCGCGAAGCGCCATGTTGCTGGTGAGTTCGCGCTCCAGGGTTATGTTCCATTGGTTGGCTTGCGGATCGCGGAAGTTAGGGTTCACTCCCTGGTCCAGGCTCCCCCCTCCAATTTGAGCGGTAGTGGTTGACGGCGCCGTATTAGGAAACAGTATCTGTGGCGTGTTTGGCCCTGCAGTGTTGGCGTTGGCGTAGCTGTGAAGGCTCGACGTCGGGTTGCCGCTGTTGTTGAAGGAGAGCGGTCCCAGGTTGGTCATGGTGAATACCCCAAAGCCGGCCCGCACGACCGTCCTGGTGTCGTTGAACGGACGGTAGGCGAAGGACACGCGCGGCTGGAAATTGCCTTTATAGGTATTGCGCAGACTCTGCGGCAATCCATCCGCGCTGGCCGTCACATACTTGGTGCATGGCAAAGAGGTGTAACCCAGATTGCAGGCGTTGAACGACTGCTGGAACGCAGTGTTCGACGCAGTGATGTTCTGCTTCGCCAGATAGTTTGCCAATGCATCCGGGACCACAATCGAGTTGTTTCGCTGATCGAAGTTTGCCAGGTTTCCGCCGTCTTCCTGGAAGCCGGGGAGGATCTGCCAGCGTAAGCCGTAGCTAACGGTCAGGCGGCTGTTTACCTGATACTCATCCTGGGCGAACAAACCATACTGGGTCGCCGTTCCGCCCACATCCGGACTGGAGACAGCAAAGTTCAACGTGGTGGGCGCGCCTTCAAGAAAATCACCGAAGGCATTACCGGTGAAGGTGGGCTGAAAGATGAAGTCGCCGAAATCATCAGAAGCGAATTCCGGAGCAAAGCTCTCCAGATCGAAGTAGCGCACGTGGCGGACATCGAGTCCAGCCTTTAAGGTGTGCTTGCCGCGAGTATAGGTGAGATTGTCGCTGAACTGCAGCGTCTTTGACTGGGTGATCCCCGCCTTATCCCTGCCTATGGGCGTAAGGCCGGTCCCTGCGCTGAAGTTGAACGTGGGAAAGGCATGGGTCAGGGGATGTTGGCTGATATTCACGCCGGTTAGATCAAGGTCACTCAATGCCGCTGCTCCCTGAATAGGAAAGTCGACGCTGGTGGTGACGTTGGTGAAGCCAAAGCGAAACTCGTTCAAGAGTGCGGGAGTAATGGTGTAGGTGTGGGAAACGAGCAAGCTTCGATTGTGAATTGAATCAATATCGTTGGGGAGAAACGGATTGGCATAATCCGCGGTGATGTTCTTGCGGCTGAAGCGTGCATAGGCGGACTGCCTGGAATTGATAGTCTGATCAAGGCGCAGGTCGGCACCGTCGGTGCGTGCCGGCGTGGATTGGAAGTTGTCGTAGTTATAGCCCGCCTGGCCACTCACATTAGGCAGCGGAATATAGCTCAATAGAGCCTTTGCGGTCGGGCTTATGTTCGCCGCCGGAAGGACGCCCAGGGGCGCTTGACCGGGGGTGTTGAATCCGCTCAAATCGCCGTTGCGCTCGGCTAGCGTTGGTACTTCGAATTGTTGCGCGACCGCGGTGACACGGCGGTTGCCTTCGTAATCGGCGAAGAAAAACGTTTTGTTGTGCCCGTCGTAGAAGTGCGGGAGGATCACCGGACCGCCGAGAGAAAAGCCGAAGGTGTTGAACTTTTTTGGCGCCTTCCCGTTGAACCCATAGGGATCAGCATCGAGTGCCTGGTTCTGCAGATACTCGAACAGACTCCCATGAAATTGGTTGGTGCCGTTCTTGGTGGTGAAGGTAACATCACCGACCTGGGAGAACTCCGCACTGTTGTTGAACGCAGTGACTTTGACCGCCTCGATTCCCTCCTGCGATGGATACGCATCCTGCAATGCGCCATTCTGACGGACGTTCGCGGTGGAGATGCCGTCGACGGAAAAGTTGATCATGGAGGAACTCGCTCCGCCAAGCGCTATGTTTCCGGAACTATCCGTCTGCACATTGGGAGAGAGCTCGAGCGACCCCAGCGGGCTGGTGGTGGTCGCGCGATTGTTCAGGGGAAGCTGCGTAATCTCCAGGTTGGTCTTGGAATCTCCCAGGGTCGCATTTTCGGTGTTGATTTGATCGCTACCCGAAGTCACTTGAACCGTGTCTGATTGTGCCGCCAGATTGAGCGTAACCGTGAGCCGCAAATCCTGGCGAGCGTCGACGGAAATTCCCGAAACGACCGTATCGGCAAAGCCGGCTTTACTCGCGTGCAGCGTGTATTTCCCGGCCTTCACGTTCTCCAGAATGAAGTTGCCCGATCCATCCGCAGCAACGTCGCGATCGGTGTTCTCATCCACGCTGTGCAATACGATCCGGGTGTCTGGAATGACTGCCCCCGTAATATCCTGCGCCACGCCCCGCACGCTGCCGAACGTGGATTGGCCTAACGCGAGCGAAGCGGTACTGAGAAGCAGATAGCAAACAAAATAGCGAAAGCCTCTAATGAATGTCATGAACTCACCTCTTGCATCGGAAACGACCGACAGATCCAGTGGATCGCAAAATCCATTGGTAAGGCATAAGGGTGTTCTTAACGGTTTCCTTATGCGCTGGGCGATATAGTTAAGATCGGGCAGGGTCCTGGATCAGCATGCTTAGGAAGCCAATCGGCGTTGTTGGTGGCAGGATCGCGGCTGGGGTCGCTGCCGCTATGCTGATTACCCTGGCTGCTTACCGCCTCCATTTCAATCTCTCGTCAGCAACCTCGGTGCATCTGTTCCTGGTGACCGCCATTGCGCTGCACTGGGGTTTTCTCGAAGCAAGCATCGTCTCAGTATGTTCGGTTGGCTGCCTTGATTACTTCTTCACCGAACCTCTGTTCAAGTTCTACATTGCGGATTCTCATGACTGGGTGGCTCTGGGCGCCTTCGAAAGCGTGGCGCTCATGGTTGCGAGTCTCTCCAACCAGGTCAATCGTCATGCTCGTGAGGCGGAGCAGCATCAATCTCAGTTACAGAAACTTTACGAACTAAGCCAGAGCATTTTGCTGTTTGACCGGCAGAGACCGTTGGAGCAGCAACTCGCAACCTTGCTTCACTCCACGCTGGGGGCCCGGGGGGTGGTTCTATGGAATGCTTATGATCTCCGTTTGTGCAGGAGCGGCGAGTGTGAGGTTACGGACGACCAGGTGCGCTCCCTCTACTTCACAGACAGCAATCGCGAAGACTCCCACATATCCGGGCGAGTGTTGCGGGTGGGTATACGGCCCATCGGGGCCCTTGTTCTCTGCGGGCATTCGCTGGATGCCGCCTCGATCAATGCCGCCGCCTCGCTCACCGCTGTGGCCATGGAAAGGGCACGGTCGTTCTCCAGCGAAACCAGCGCGGAGGCGGCGCGTCAGAGCGAACAACTTCGTTCCGCCATTCTGGATGGGCTCGCGCACGCATTCAAGAGTCCGCTGACGACGATTCGCAGTTCAAGCTCCGGCCTGCTGGCGATGAATAGCTTGTCTGGCGCCGAAAAGAGGCTGGTTGCGCTGATCGATGAACAGGCCGGCCATCTGGGTGAGCTGACTACGCGTTTGCTTCGTACGGCCAAGCTCGAGAGCGGTGACCTCAAGTTGCGAGGTGAGCAGATCGATCTATCACGGCTGATCCAAAGCAGTGTGGCCGCGTCTGCGCAGGATTTTGGCGGGCATTCCATCGATGTTCGGGCCGCAATGGGACATACCGTTGTATGGGGCGACAAGCAACTGCTACAGATGGCGCTGTTTCAGCTTCTCGACAATGCTGCCAAGTACAGCAGGCCGGGCTCTTCCATTGTGGTTGATGTTCAGGAGGAGCCGACGGACATACTCATCCAAATTCGAAACGAAGGTTCTTTCATTCCGCTGGAGGAGCGAGACAAGGTTTTTCAGCGCTTCTATCGCAGTCCGGAAACGGCCGGCAGAATCGCAGGCACCGGGATAGGCCTCTCGGTCGTTAAACGTATAACCGAGGCGCATCAAGGCCGTGCGTGGGTAAACAGCGATCCTGAGAACGGGACGACGTTTGTCCTCAGCTTGCCCAGAACGGCGAAGGGTAGGTGAGGCGTGGAACAGAAAAGCAGGGTGTTGGTGGTCGAAGATGATAATGGAATTCGAGAGAGTCTGTTTGAGACTCTGGGCGCGCTGGGGTTCGCTGTTGGCGAGGCATGCAATGGCGAAGAGGCGCTGCTGCGTCTCCGCATGGTCAATTACGATGCCGTATTGCTTGATATCAATATGCCCGGCATAGGCGGAACGGAAACATGCCGTAGAATCTGCCACAGCTATCCGGGGCTCCCGGTAATTATGCTGACGGTGCGCGACGAAGAGGAAGACAAAGTGGAAGCGCTGGATTCGGGTGCTTACGATTATGTGACCAAACCATTTCAGATTCTCGAGCTGGCGGCAAGGCTGCGTGCGGTGATCCGTCGTTATAACGCTTCGTTCCGGTCAGAGACGGTCAGCGTAATCGGTGACATCACCGTGGACTCCGATAGGCGGCGGGTGGAAAAACGTGGAGAGGAAATTCATCTGGCTCCGAAACAATACGAAACGCTTTGTTACTTGATGGAGCACGCGGGTCACCCCGTACGTCACGATCGCTTACTGGCTTCAGTATGGGGACCGTTGTATGGCAACGAGCGCGAGTACTTGCGGGTGGTTATCAATCAGCTGCGCAAGAAGATCGAGGACGATCCGGCTCATCCGACGTATATTCTGACGGAAAATAATATTGGGTATCGTTTTCGTAAGGGATAGTTTAGCCCAGAGTCCCGAAGGGACGTCTGAAAGTTCTGAAAGTAGCCCAGGACGCCAGTCCTGGGTGAGCATGCATTGTGAAACCAGTCCCGTAAGGGACGGCTGAAGGGTGCGCGTGAAATTCAGCCGTCCCTGCGGGACTGGTTCGGTCTTTATGAAATTTACCCAGGACTCCGTCCTGGGCTACTTTCAGACGTCCTCCGGACTGCGGATGACCAGCTTGGAGTTTTGCCAAGAGGCTTATGGCACAAAACTGTGCTATATCGATTCGCTTCCTGACAGAAGCTGCACTTCCAGGCCTGCCATTTCGATCTTCGCGCAGGAGGCGCCGAGTACCTCGCCGTCGGCCTGGACTGCGATCGCGGGCTTGTATGTCTGATTGGGGATCGGGCTGCAGACCACGCACGTCACGTCCCGATACGTTGCCGCCGCATGTTGGGCCTGATCACGATCACGCGCACCGCCCGAGCGAAAGAGGGCATCGTAGCTGGCCAGAGCCAGGCGGGAGCGGGAGTTACCCGCTACTGTGGCCAGCCGGAGAAAGGGAAAGTGCAGCCCGCCACCTGGGCGCCAACGGTTCAACTCCGCCACGCGCACCGCAACCGCCTCGCATACTTGCTCGTGTATGACAGACCCGCTGGTGGTGGTGATCGCAATGTCAAAGGATTGCACCGGATGGTTCCACAGCAACCTCCCACCAGCGGCGAAATAAGCTGCCCGCCCTACTTTGCTCTTACCCGAACGTCGCGCTTCCGACATCAGGGCAGCATGCAAGCCCATCCCGGCGGCCATCGCGAATAGCCAGGTTTGCCGGCCTTCCCGAGTGCAACAACTAATCCTGCCTAAAGGCACTGGGTTGGGACGGCTGCGCAGAATCCATCGTGCCGCGTCTTCGGGGTCTTTGGGAACCTTGAGGTTCTGCGCCATCACGTTGCCGGTGCCAAAAGGAATGATGCCCAGGGGCACCGCAGAGCCGGCGAGCCCCTGAATGACGTCAAAGATGGTGCCGTCGCCGCCGCAGACAACGATGGCATCGAAGCCTTCGGCTACGGCCCGCTTCGCCTTTGGTCCCGCAGCACGGTTTTCGCCGGTCTCGAGAATATCGAGCGCGGCACCCGACTCGCGAAAGACACTTGTAACGCGAGCGATATCACGGCGCCTCGCTCGCGTTTGCTGGAGCACCGGGTTGACGAAGAGGAGGATCTTTCTCATTGCGCGTCAGAAGTGCGCCGGTTTCTCCCAATCGGAGAATACGAATTCTTCCAAAGGCTTCCGCTGGCGTGGAGATACTTCCATCTTATGCAGGTGCTCGGGCAAGCTGGCCGGGTCGCCAAAGTACCCGATTGCCGTGACCGCGCCGATCTCATAGTCAGAGGGTATCGCAAAGGATGCCCGCACCTGCTCGTGATCGAAGCCCGCCATCGAATGTGTGTGCAGCCCATCGGCGGTCGCCTGCAGGGCCAGATTCGCCATTGCCGCGCCGGTGTCGTGCAAGCCATAGCGATTGGGCGAGCCCTTTTCGGTGAAGGTTTTCTTAGCGACGGAGAGCACCAATACCGGAGCACTCTTGGCCCATGCCTGATTGAACTCAACCAGCGCGTTGAATATTTTCTGATAGGTTTCGTCGCCACGCCGGCCTACCAGGAACCGCCAGGGTTGCTCGTTATAAGAGGAGGCCGCCCAGCGCGCTGCTTCAAAGAGCCTCTTTAGCTCGGCCACCGGTACTTCTTTGTCGGCATAGGTGCGGGGACTCCAGCGACGGCGAATCAAATGCTCAACGCCGGCTACATCAGGGGCATGCTTCAACTTCTCTGTAACTTCGGGTGATGATGTCGGGGGCACGGGTCACTCCTGAATGGTGTTTGTCGTTTAGATAAAACGGGAAGGGGAACGACGCAACGAACAATAGCCTGCTCCTTTGGGAGCAGGCTATGAGTTTATTCGCGGACGCCTTCTACAAAGGCCTTTAGCTTCCGTGAGCGGGAAGGATGCCGCAGCTTGCGCAGCGCCTTGGCTTCGATCTGCCGGATACGTTCGCGGGTTACCTGGAAGCTCTGACCTACTTCTTCCAACGTGTGCTCAGAGCCATCCTCGAGACCAAAGCGCATCTTGATCACACGCTCTTCACGCGGGGTCAAGGTACGCAGCACCTGCGAGGTATATTCCTTCAGGTTCACGCTGATGACTGCCTCGGAAGGCGAAACCGCCTGGCGATCTTCAATGAAGTCGCCGAGGTGAGAATCTTCTTCCTCGCCAATCGGAGTTTCGAGCGAGATCGGTTCCTGCGCGATCTTGAGCACTTTGCGGACCTTGGCCACCGGGATGTCCATCCGGCGGGCGATCTCTTCGGAAGTGGGTTCGCGTCCCAGCTCCTGCACCAGCTGCCGCGAGGTGCGAATCAGCTTGTTGATGGTTTCGATCATGTGCACCGGAATACGGATCGTCCGGGCCTGATCGGCGATGGCGCGTGTAATGGCCTGGCGAATCCACCAGGTCGCATAGGTGGAGAACTTGTAACCACGACGGTATTCGAACTTATCGACCGCCTTCATCAAGACCGATGTTGCCTTCCTGGATCAGATCCAGGAATTGCAGACCGCGGTTGGTGTACTTCTTGGCGATCGAAACCACCAGGCGCAGGTTAGCCTCGATCAGCTCGCGCTTGGCCTGCTCGGCGTCCATGTCGCCCTGGATCATCTCGCGCTGGGTGCGCTTGAGCTCGGCGATCGAAACACCGGCCTCCTGCTCCAGCTTTTCCAGGTCGGTCTTGCAGTTCTTCTGCTGGCGGCGGTACTCCTTGCGCAGCTCTTCGCTCTTGGACTGGTCGTGCTTCTGTTCCAGCGACTTGATCTGCCGCTCGAGCATGCGCATGGCGTCGACGGTCTTGTTGACCTTGTCCAGCAGCCGCTTGCGTTCCGCGTTGGTGTATTTAAGTTCACGGACGATGCGCGAGACTTCGACCCGCTCGCGGTTCATCATCCATCGTGTTTTGCGATGTTCCCGGGCTTTCGCCTTGGGATTGATCGTCTCCAGCTTTTCGAAAAGAAGAGACGCTTTTTTCTGGTGCTTGAGCAGCGTGTCGACGCGCCCGATGGTTACCCGGATGCGCGCCTGCAGAATCTCTTCGGTGATCTCTTCCTCGTCGAAGATCACCACTTCCTTGATGTTGCGCACGCCACGCTTGAGGTCCTCGCCCAGGGCGACAATCTCGCGGATGACGATAGGTGAACGGGAAATGGCCTTGAGTACCCGCAATTGCCCGCGCTCGATGCGCTTGGCAATCTCAACTTCGCCTTCTCTGGTCAGCAGTGGAACAGTGCCCATTTCGCGCAGGTACATGCGAACGGGGTCATTAGTTTTTTCGAGTGTGCCCGGTGTAAGGTCGAGTTCAACGTCCTCGCCCTCCTCACCCTCGCTCTCGAACTTATCTGCGCCAAACTTAGGACCGCCTTCGAGCACATCAATGCCCTGGGTCCCGATGGTGGTCAGCAGATCGTCGAGATCGTCCGGTGAATGCAGGTCTCCAGGAATAAGGTCGTTGACCTCGTTATAGGTCAAGTAACCCTTTTCCTTACCTGCATCAATCAGTTTCTGAATATCTTCTTCGTACTTGTCTTCAATAGCCAAGCAAATCCTATCCCGTGCCTTATTTTTCGGATCGGTCCGTGCTCAGAAAGGACAGGGTGCTATGCGAGCCGCTAAGGGCATATTCCGGACGGTTGATGAACCGTTTGGGCAAGTAGACGCACGTCCTTCAAAGAGTTATAGAATATCATGGAATGGAGTGTGCTCCCACGCAGCTCCCAGAAAGACACTCCCGTTTCGACCTTTCCCTTTTTCGGCCAGTTTCCTGAGCTGAAGCCTACTTAATTTGATGCAGAAAGGGTGATTCCGTTTCATTGGGATGGGTCGTTCTCTCAGCCGCTAAAGCCTACCCATTTAGCAGGGTACCGGCGGGCTTCAGAGTCTGCGTGCGAACTCTGCTGAGCTCCCACGCAGACTCTAAAACCCGGGCTAGAAGGTTACGGTCAGGTGTCGGCGTCTCGCATTTGGCGGTCGACTTTGAGTTTTTCGGCCATGAAGACGGCCAATTGGGCCAAATCACCCCGTCGTTCGGCTTCGGCGATGTCTGCTCGTACACGGCGCTGCAGGGCTTCCAGGTGACGGTATTTCAGTGAGTCCAGTGCGGCCTCTACCTCGGGCAGCTCCAACTCGGTGGTTTCCCGGAGCAGTGCCTGCGCCAACAGCGTTCGGTGGCGGGGATCGGACATAGCAGCCAAAGGCTCGAGCGATCCACGATCGCGCAAGAGAATCAATATCGGGGTGACGCTAAGCCCTTCAAACGATTGGGGCTGGTCGCGTAAGGCCTCGAAAACACGGAGGCAAAGGCGGCTTCCGGGAACGGAAGCCGCTGCCCGCAACAGCACCCTCTCGGCTTCGTTCAAGACGTCCACGGCGGTGGGGTGCACCTCATCGCGTCGTTTGCGCGCCGCCTGCCGCAATTCTTCCCTGACCAGCGCTGAATCGATGCCCAGCTTCTGTGCCGCATCGGAGGCGAACTCATCGCGCACAATGCGGTTGGGCATGCGCCGGATGTGGGGCAGCAAATAGTTGAGAGCTTTGCTCTTGCCCTCGGCCGTCCGGGAGGGGAAAAGCTGCATCGCGCGGTCGATCAGGTAGTCCGAATGACGGCGGGCAGCTTTGACGGCGGCTACATAGTCCTTGATCCCTCTCTCGCGAATAAAGCGGTCAGGATCCAGCCCTCCCTCGAGGGTTACCACCTTTACCTCGAAATCCTCTTCGGTAAGCAGGGCGATCGACTTTTCCGCGGCGTTCGCTCCGGCGGCATCGGGGTCAAAGTTAATGAAAAGCCGCTTGGTGTAGCGGCTCAGCAACCTTACCTGCATTTCGGTGAATGCGGTGCCGCTGGTGGCAAGCACGTTCTGGATGCCCGCCATATAGGCGCTGATGCAGTCCATCTGGCCTTCCACCAGCAGGGCAAAGTCCTGTTGCCGGATGGCCTGCCGGGCCTTGTCGAGATTGAACAGGACTTGCCCCTTGGAATAGAGCGGGGTCTCGGGGGAGTTCATGTACTTCGGCCCGGATTTCTCCTCACTGTCGAGGGCCCGCGCTGTAAAGGCAATCACCCGCCCGGACTCGTTGTGAATGGGAAAGGTGATTCGCTTGCGAAAGCGGGCGTACAGCTGTCCGGCAGAGCCATCCTGCTGCTCTTTGGAAGAGAGAAGGCCGGAGAGCCGCAACAGATCGGGAGGGGCCACGCCCTGCAAGCGGTCGCGCAACGCGTTAAACGAATCGGGAGCATAGCCAATGCGAAACTTTGCGATGGCTTCCGCGGACACACCTCGACCGGTAAGATACTCGCGCGCTCGGGCGCCTTCCGCAGAGCGCAACTGCTTCTTCAAACCACGCAGTCGCCAACTCGTGCAGTTCGAGTAGTTTGCCCCGCTGCCGGTTCTCCTGCGCCTCTTCCGGGGTGGCAAATTCCCGCTTTGGTAAGGCGATGCCACACTTTTGAGCCACAACTTTGACCGCTTCTGTAAAACCGAGGTTCTCAATCTTCTGCACAAAGGAGAAGACATCGCCCGACTCGTTGCAACCGAAGCAATGGTAGAACTGGCGCACCGCGTGCACGGAAAAGGAGGCGGTCTTTTCCCCATGAAAGGGACAAAGACCGGCGTAGTTCTGCGCTCCGGACTTCTTCAGCGTGATGTATTCGCCAATGATGCGAACGATGTCCGCCTGCTGCTTTACGAGCTGGGCAAAGTCTGAAGCCACATCTCATTGTCTTACATCGAGAGCGCTGGAAAATGATCCGCTTGTGTGGAAGTCCGGCGGCTGCTTTCCCTGCTCCCGCAGCGTGCGCAGGCTGAGCGCGTCGTGGCGTTTGGCCAGCCGCTGGCCCTGCTCATCGCACAGCAGATCGCAGTGATACCAGGCGGGTGACGGAAGGCCAAGCGCCCGCGCCAGCAGAATCTGGCGCGCAGTTGACTTCAGCAGGTCAGCGCCGCGAACCACCTCGGTGATACGCATCGCCGCGTCATCCACCACCACGGCAAGCTGATACGAGGGAAGATCGTCCCGGCGCCATACCAGGAAGTCGCCAAAGTCCTTTCCGGCCACAAACTGCTGCGGACCGAAGTGCCCATCCTGGAACTCAACGGCCTCTCCCTCGGGCACCCGGAAACGCCAGTTTGCGGCGGACGGCGCATCGTCCCGACGGATCTGGGCTGTTGCCGGCCGGCAGGTTCCGGGATAGATCCCTTCATCGTCATGCGGGGCCTGCATGGCCAGCGCAAGGTCCTTGCGAGAGCAGCGGCAGGGGTAGAGCCAGCCACCCGCAAGCAGCCGGCGCCAGGCGTCGCGATAGAGACCGTGCCGCTCGCTTTGCGTGTACGGCCCATTGGGACCGCCGACGTCAGGTCCCTCCTGCCACTCGAGGCCAAGCCAGCGCAGGTCTTCGATCATGGCATGGCGAAAATGCGGCCGTGAGCGCTCAGGATCAAGGTCCTCATCGCGTAGGATCAGTGTGCCCCGGGCGGCAAGCGCACGCTGCTGAGCAATCCAGAATGTGCGCGCGTGGCCCAGGTGTAAATATCCCGTTGGAGAGGGAGCCAGCCGGCCGCGGTAGGTGCTCCCGGATTTCCTGTCGAGATTGGTGGCGTTGAGCAACTTCATGCGGCTTCCCTTAAGAGAAAGCCGCACAGGCGGCCGTGGTTGAGGCTGCGTAGTAGGAAATCCGGGATCTGCTCAAAACAGATCCGGAATGCTGGAAAAGGCGATGCGCGTAGGGGCCGCCGCACCCGCCAGAAGCATGCTGGCAAAGCAAAGAGTGTTCGTCCCATACCTATAGTTCACCTGATCCATGGTGGTTGCCAGCCGCTTCCTTTTGGCTTCCTCTTCGAGGCCAGAAAAGAGGCTGAGCGTGTGCAGGTGGTCGGGAACCAGGTTGCCCAGGGAGACGCCCACAAAGAATGGCTTCTTTTGTCCCCGGCCGGCCGGGCTTTGGCTCCATAGGTGTTGCAGCCCTTCCAGAAGCGTCTGGTTGTCCTGACATTCGAGCAGAGTGCAGCTTTGCGCCCACGGCTGCTGGTGAATGCCGGAGGAATGTTTCGATGTGGCGGCGGCGCTGCCCACCGAGAAGCGAATGGTCAGGGTCATATTCGCGGCCCACAGCCGGGCTTTGCGCAGCCGCATCGCGGCTTTGTGCAGCAGCTTGTTGGCCACCGCGTAGGCTCCCTCCGGCGTGCGCAGCTCCGGCGGCAATACATGAGAGTGGCCAATGGATTTCTGATGCTCCAGCTCGGCGTCCCCAAAATCCTCCCCGCGCAACCAGTGCCAAAGCTTTTCGCCGCCTATCCCGCCCCAAACTGCATGCAATTGTTCCCGATCGAGCGCCAGCAGTTGCTCCATGGTGCGGATTCCGCCCTGGTGCAACCGCTTCTCCATGCGCGCCCCAACGCCCGGCAGATCGCGCGGGGTCAACGCTGCCAGGGCATCATGCAGCAGGTCAGGCGTGAGGGCCACCAGACCGTCGGGTTTTTCCATATCGGACGCCACTTTGGAAAGATAGCGGTTAGTCGCCAGACCAACCGAGCAGCGAAGCGTGGCCCCGGCCTTGCGGCGAACTGCGGCCTTTACCTCGCGCGCCAACTCCAGCGCGGCCAGCAGAGGCTGCTCCCGGCCCAACAGCCGGCAAGCCATTTCATCAATGGACATTACCGAAGTAACGGGAAGACAGGACTCGACCGCCTCTACAACACGATGGTGGTAATCCACATACAGTTCGTGCCGGGCCTCGACCAGCAGGATGCCGGGGCAGAGCCGCCTGGCTTCACCAACCTGCGTTCCGGTACGCACTCCGTATCGTTTTGCTTCATAACTAGCTGCAATACAGCAGGTGGTATCCGCCAGCAGCGGCACTACGGCCATGGGACGGTCACGCAACTCGGGACGCAGCTCCTGCTCCACCGACGCAAAATAGGAATTGAGATCCAAAAACAGCCACTTCAGCCGGGGATCCCCCGTTCGGAACGTATTGATCGTCGCGCCGGTCACGTCACTACCAGTTTTGCTCATATCGAATTTTTTGTAGCGATGCTAAGCTTTGTGGCATCGGGGGTTTCGCAGAGGGGACTGCTCTAGTCCCAAAAGGGAAGCCACCGTGGCAAAATATTTTGCATCCGGGAAAACCATCCTCCGGATTTCCGGGTCTCATACAACGTGGAGTCGCAACATGCATCCTCTACATTTTCACCAACTCGCACACTGGTTCAGCCAGTTTGAGTCGTACGGCCCAGCAATTCTAGTAACAATCGGCGCTGCTCTGCTGATGGCTTGTGGTATTGGCGCAGCATGCTCGCCGTGTGAAGAAAAGGACGAGGTCTTTCACCGCCAGGTGTTCTAAAGACTTTACATTTCTCGATCTACCGTACAGCCCCCGTTCGGCCCCTGTTCTATTGTCTCCAAAAATCGCTTGATGCTGTTCGCGACCTCTGCTCTACTGCAGCCCATGCAGGATTCAGAGATCTGGCTGACACGCTGGCAGGGCGCCGGTCTGCTCGATGAAGCGAACGCTGCTGCCATCCGCGCCTATGAAGAAGCTCATGCCAAGCCCGGCAATCGCCGGTGGCAGGTGCTGGTCGCTCTCATCCTTGGCGCCATTCTGCTGGGCGCAGGTGTGCTCCTGTTCGTCGCGGCGCATTGGGACGGTGTCTCGCCGCTGGTCCGCTTGCTGCTGGTGCTCGCAATGCTCTCCTTCTTTCACGGGCTCGGCCTGCTCACCCGGGCCCACTTCGCAGGCTTTGCGACCGCCATGCACGCGGTGGGCACAGTCTCCGCCGGGGCGGCGATCGCCCTGGTTGGGCAGATCTTCAATATGCAGGAGCATTGGCCAGCGGCTGTCCTGCTGTGGGCGTTATGCGCCGCAGCCGGCTGGGCGTTACTCCGCGATCCATTCCAGCAAAGCCTCGCCCTGTTGCTCGTGCCCGCATGGATCAGTTGCGAATGGATTGATCGGGCCAGTGCTTACGGTGGGGCGACTACTTATATTGCGCGCATTGTTGCTGTGATTGGCTCTGTTTATCTCACCGGATTTCTCCATTCCAGGCGGCGCTCCGTCTTCTCTATCCTGTTTGCCGCAGGAGCATTGGTGTTACCGGTCACCACGTTTATCCTCTCCAGGGGATGGAGCGAAGCGGGCCAGGCCTCTCTGCCGCTCTCCTATCGGCTGTCGGCGGTTGTCCTGGTGCTGCTCACCATGGCCGCCGGTTGGTTCCTAGACCGCAAGAGTTTGCCCATCATGCTCGTGGTTGCGGGAGCGGTCTGGGCGCTTCCCTGGGCGCAGACTAATTTCGTCGAGAGTTTCCGCGGCCATACCTGGTCCCACAGCGAGCCCAATTCCCTGGCTTATCTTCTTGTTGCCGGCACCGCCGTGTTCTTCGTGTGGTGGGGCATCCGCAACCTCGCCAAGCCGCTGGTCAACTATGGAATGGTCGCTTTTGCTCTTACGGTGATGTGGTTCTACTTTTCCAGCGTCATGGACAAGCTTGATCGTTCTCTCGGGCTCATCGTTCTCGGCATTCTTTTTCTTGCCGGCGGCTGGGCTCTTGAATTTACCCGGCGCAGGATTGTCGCCAGCATGGAGACGGGAGGTGAGGCATGAAAGGCATCCGGCCCGGGCTTATTCTCTTGTTTGTGCAGCTGGTCCTGGTGCTGAGCGTGGCCGGCAAATATCTCTACGAACGACACACCCGGCCGCGGGTGTGGACCCGCACCACTCAGTTCGATCCCGATCTCCCGCTTCGTGGCCGGTATCTTGCCATGCAACTGGTGTTGGACGCCTGCGGCCTGCCCCGCGATGCTGAGTACAGCATTCAGCACTATCCCGGCAGGCATCCTTTCTGGCAATGGAATGTATCGCTCGCCGCCGCGGACGGTAAGCTCGTTCCCAAGGTGGAGAATGCGCGGTCACCGCGGAGCGAAGGGACCCTGACCCTTTTTGCTGACAAGCCCTGTGATCGCGCGACCCTGAGCACCCAGGAACTGCTCTTTATTCCCGACCGCGCACATCTTCCTCTGCCTCTTAAGCCGGGCCAGGATCTTTGGGTTGAAGTCACCGTGCCCTCAAGCGGCCCGCCCCGGCCTATCCAGATCGCGCTTTCGAGTGCAGATGGTTTTCATCCACTCAAGTTGGACTGACGAGACTCTTTCCCGGAGGGCTGAAGCTCCAGCTCCAGTTCTTACAGCTAAAAAAGCAATCGTGGGCTTCGCCCGTCTTATTCGGCCCATGTACGCTGAGGCGAACATGGGCAACCCGTCCAGTTCCCGTCCAGTTTTTCCTGCCCTGATTGGATTATTCAGGGGGTGGGTTTTAGCTGGGGTTTGCCTTTGGCACCTATTTCCACGTAGCCCATCGGATGGTCATGGTCGTGGGTGAATAGCACCAGCCATTGCTCCGGGATTGCGCGGCTCAGGAAGCGCTTGCGTTGCTCAATGCAGGTGAGCGGATAAAGGTCATAACCCAGCACCCAGGTCGGGTCCAGGTGCGCGCTGGTGGGGATCAGGTCGGAAATGTAACAGGCACGCTTCCCAGCTGAATCGAGCATCACCGCCATCATCTGCGCCGTGTGGCCCGGGAAGACCTCGACGGAAACGCCGGGAACAATCTCCATCGAGCCCTCGCTCGGCAGGTCGATCAGCGTCATCTGCCCGTTGGTGATCAGGGGATCGTAATTGTCGCTGATATAGCTCACAGCATCACGCTCCAGTTGCAGGTGGCCGTGCTCCACTTCTCCGCGATGCACGAAGTAGCGGGCATTGGGAAAAGTGGGAACGATGCTGCCATCTTCTTTCCGGGTCGTATTCCATCCACAGTGATCGAAGTGGAGGTGGGTGTTGATCACCACGTCCACCTCCTCCGGACTGATCCCAGCCGCGTGAAAGCTCTGCATTAGAAGCTGCCTGGCGTCGAAGATGTTGCGCAGCTTTTCCGGCAGCTTGTTGCCGATGCCGGTCTCGATCACCACCGTGTGTTTGCCGGTGCGCACAACGATGGTGTTGGTTCCCAGAAGAATCTGGTTTCGCTCATTGGCCGGAGTGCGCTTTTCCCACAAAGGCTTCGGTACCACCCCGAACATGGCGCCGCCATCCAGCAGATAGGGACCATCGGTCAGGATGGTCAGATCGAGGTCGCCGAGCGCGGTGTGGCCGCGCACCAGGTCGCTGGTCACGGTCTGGGTTCCCAGGAGATAGAGCTGAAAATGCGCCAGGATGCGGGTGAACAGGTGGGTGGTGGCCTCGGCGCCATCGATGCCGTGGGTCTTGCGCGGGTAGAGCTGCAAGTCGTAGGGCAAATCGGCATCGATCAGTTGCTGAATGAACTGGATGGAATTCTCAAAGTGTACGTTGTCATCCCCCGTGCCTTGAATCAGCAGCAGACGTCCTTTGAGGTTGGCGGCGCTGTTCACCACCGAGTCGTCGCGATAGGCGTCGGTATTCGCGGCGGGCAAGCCCAGGTACCGCTCGGTATAAATGGAGTCGTAATCCTGCCAGTCGGTGACCGGAGCTACGGCGACACCGGCGCGAAAACGGTCGCTGTGGGTCAGGGCGTAAAGGGTAAAGGTGCCGCCCCAGCTCCATCCCCACCAGCCCAGGCGCTTGGGATCGAGTTGGGGATACGCGCGAAGCGTTTGGTCGAGGGCCGCGATCTGGTCGCCCAGCTGCACCGGACCGAAGTCATGATAGGCCGCCTGGGCGAAATCGCGGCCCCGGCCACCCATCCCGCGATTGTCCACATGCAGCACGGCGAAGCCACTCTGCACCAGCACCTGATCGAAGAGACGACCGCGGGCTGACCATTTTCCGCTAACCATCTGTGCCTGCGGGCCGCCATAAGGATTCACAATCAAAGGCACACTTGCAGCCGCGGTCTTGTCCGCAGGCAACACCAGTTGGCCATAGAGGGTAGTAGCGCCGTCGGCAGCCTTCCATTCGACCGCCAGGGGCGGGGTCAGCACAGTATCGAACGGCGCCTTCCAAATAGTCTGGCAGTCGGTCTGGTGGCGGCACAGATCCACCACCGGCGGCGTGGTGGTGGAGGAAATGACGTCGGCAAAGAAGTTGGTGTTGGGGGAGAAGACCGGTTCGTGCCATTCTCCTGAACGGCTTACCTGGCGCTTGTCCTCTCCGTTCAAACCGACTACCCAGATCTGCTGCTGGCGCGGATCCCCCTCGTTGGAAAGGTAATAGACGCTGTGCATAACCTGGTCTACGCCTGCAATGTCCCCTACCTCCCAATTGCCGCTGGTGAGTTGCTTGACCAGGCTGGCGTCGGCGTTGCACGGGTTTGCTCCATCAAAGCTGTAGAGATAGAGATGGTTGTGGCCATCCCGCCAGCTGGTAAGCAGGAAGTTTGCGTCGAAGAAGGTCAAATCATAGGATTCGTCCAGGAACTTGTCGTCCGTCCGGGTGAGCACGGGCTTCAATTGATCGGTTGAAAGATCGGCGAAATACAACACCAATTTCTTGTGATCGCGAGTGAGGGTCTCGATCCACAAGGTCTTGGCATTGAGCCACCCGAAACGGGGGATGTAATCGCTTCCGCTCTCGATGGGCAGGTTGATCCACTTGGTTCGTCCGCCATTGGCGCCCACCACTCCTACACGCACTGCGGGATTTGGATCGCCCGGTTGAGGATAACGCTGGCGATCCACCGTCGCGTGGGTGGGGATCCAGTCCGCGATGGGGTATTCCGGCACCGAGCTTTCGTTCATCTGCAGGTACGCCACCCGCCGCGAGTCCGGCGACCAGAAGTAATTGCTGCGCACCCCCAGCTCTTCTTCGTACACCCAGTCGACTTCGCCATCGAGTATGGTGTCCGCTTGCGAATCCGTGAGCCGGTTCGCCGTATTGCTGTCGCGCAGTTTGCGCACGTACAGATTGTGTTCACGAATGTACGAGAGGTAGGTTCCATCGGGAGAGAACTTGGGATCATCTCCGCTGCCGGCGCCGGTGGATGCCACCTGCAGGCCGGTCTGGTCGCCAAATCGAAGAACCACAGCTGCCCATTGGAATCGAATAGCAGGTGTTTGGAGTCGGGCACCCAGATGTAATTGGCCTCTTTGTAGCGGGTGCGATTGTTGAGGTCATGCTCCGAAGTGACAGGCGGGATGAGGGCCTTCATCTTATCGTGGTCGACCAGCACCTGCGCCGTCCCCTTGCCGCCTTCGAATGCGACCAGATCGCCTTTGTCGTCGATATAGCTGAGCCGGGTGCCGTCCGGGCTCCACGCGATACCGTCGGGCGGGCGGGTAGCCTGCTCCAGGGGGTAGATCTGGTCGACGGTCACGGGCTTGGCTGGGGCATCGGATCGACCGCCAGAGCGGAGAGATGCGCAGCAGAACGCAAGCACCAGGGCGAATGGAATCAGTCTCAAGAATGGCTCCGGCAGGAGGGCTTCGAGCCTGCAGTGTATCGCACGTGGACGGTGCATTACCCCCCCCGCTATTGACTGCAAGCGACTACCTAGCCGTCGGCGTGCTAGACTCCAGACCACGCATGGATGTTCAACTGGAGTTTCTGATCCGTTTGCAGCAGGTCGATATCAAGATCGCCCAACTGCAGGAAACAATCGCTGCGTTCCCCCGGCAGCTACACTCCATCGAAGAAAAACTTCAACAGCAGAAGCTGGTTCTGGAACAGGCGGACAAGGCCGTTCCCGTGGAAGAGGCGCGGCGCAGAAGACTGGAAAGCGATCGCAAGGATCAGCAGCAGAAGCTGGTCAAATACCGCGAGCAGTCGAGTAGTGTCAAAACCAACGAACAATTCCACGCCCTGCAGCATGAGATCGGATTTGTGGAAGCGGAAATTCGCCGCATCGAAGACGAGGAACTCACCAGCATGATCAAGAGTGAGTGGCTCGAGAGCCAGCGTGCCGAGGCGCGCAAGGCAGTTGCCCTGCAGGCGAAGCTGGTGGACGAGGAAAAGGAGCGAACTCGCATTGCCTCCCACAGGTACCAGGAGGAGCTGGCTGTTCTGCAGCAGGAACGGGCCAGGATCCGAAAAGGAGTGAACGAGCCCCTGTTGGCCCAATATGACCGCATTGCTTCCTCCTCGCGCAAGACTGCGCTGGCGCGCGCCGTCGGGCAGCGCTGCCTCTCCTGCCAAATGTCCTTACGGCCGCAGTTTTGGAACCAGGTGCGGGAAGGTACGCTGTTGAATTGCGAGAGCTGTGGACGATTGCTTTACTTTGATCCTAGCCCGGTAAGCGTGCCGTCTGCCCCGTCCGCGGAGGCGTAAGGGCTTACCATTTAGGAATGAAACGAATTGCTGTCGACATGGACGAGGTGCTGGCAGACGCCCTCAGCGAACACCTATCCCGCTACAACCGTGACCACGGCGAAGCCATCACCAAAGGCCAGTTAGACGGTAAGTGGTTATGGGATATCGTCTCCGCCGACCGGCACGAGCGATTAGAAGCCTACCTCCGCAGTGAGGACTTTTTCGAGGACCTGCCGGTTCTTGAGGACAGCCAGGAGGTTCTGGCTAAGCTGATCGACCACTACGAGATTTTTATCGCCACGGCGGCTATGGAGTTTCCCAATTCCTTCGGCCCTAAGTATCGCTGGCTACGACGCCATTTCCCCTTTATTCCGCCGACCAACTTCGTCTTTTGCGGAGACAAAAGCATTCTGCTCGCCGACTACCTGATTGACGACACGTACCGCCACTTTGAACGGTTCAAGGGCCAGGGAATCCTCTTTTCCGCTCCGCATAATGCGAAACTCACCGGTTTTCGCCGTGTTTCCGGGTGGCGGGAGATCGAGGATTTCTTTTTGCCCGTGGGCAGGGCTTAGCAGGCTGGGGAAAAACGATTCACCGATTTAGTCCCGGAGGGACGGCTGAGAGTTAACCAGGTTGTATCCAGGACCGCATCCTGGGTAATTTTCAGCCGTCCCTCCGGGACTAAAACAGCAGGTTCCTCAGAACCGGCCTTATTGTTACGCTGGGAGATTCTCCTTGGTGCGAGGCTGCGCCGGAAGAGGGGTCGATGCCGGCTTCCCGGCAGGAACGTTCACGGCAGTCCCCTTGGCTGCCATCGCCGCCCCCAGAGGCCGCAGGTTCATTGCCGGCTGCGGGGACTGCAATTGGTGCATGGTCACGATGATGGCCTGGGCGGCAGACTTGCCCGCACAGCGATACCCGTGGGGCGTGCTGGCGTCAAAATAGACTCCGTCGCCCGGGGTAAGAACATGGGTCTTGTCGGCATGCCGGATCTCCAACTCGCCCTCCAGGATGTAAAGGAACTCATATCCGGGATGTACGTGGGCGCGGACCTCAATGTTCTTCTTCAGCGGAACGAATTCCGCATAGTAAGGATCCAATTGGCGGTCGGGAACCATGTATCCCAAGACTCTCGAAGTAGTAGGTTGGATCGTCCACTCCGGTCTGGGGCAGACGAACGCGCTCCTTTTTGCGATGGACGCGGAATAGCGTGTGCGGCTCGGTTTCAAAGAAGTAGGAAAGGTCTTTGCTGAAAACCATCGCCACCCGAGCCAAGTTGCGCAGCGTGGGCACCACGCGACCGGTCTCCAGTTGTGACAGGAAGCTGGCGGAGAGGCCTGTGTGGCGGCCGAGTTCGACCAACCCCATTGATTTCTTCAGGCGAAGGCGCTTGATGCGTTCGCCGATGCGCTTCTCGGCGATAAAGGATTCTGCACTGGCAGGATCGATCTGAGAATTTGTCGCGGCCTCTTTGGTATCCACGGTGAGCTCCTGCGTTCATGAGTTGACAGTACGTTGGATGAAACTCAACCTTGAAATGTTGTTACGAAGAAAACAGTTTTTTCTTCCGTGAATTTTACTGCCGGCTAAACGGAGAAAGCCAGCATCGCAGGGAAGAATAAGTGAGATGAGCGTGGACCAAATTTTGTTGACTGGATCATCGGGATTTATCGGTACTTCTTTAGTACGTAATCTAAGACGCAAACGGATTTCGATGGTTACATTGCATCGGGGACCAATCCAGGGCACCAGTACCGGCGAGGTGTGGGACCCCTACGCCGCAAGGCCGATGAGCCATCCCCAGGCGCTTGAAGGGACAACGGCCGCGGTCCATCTTTCTGGGGTCAACGTCGCCGGCCGGCGCTGGACCTCAGCCTATAAGCGGGAAATCCTGGAAAGCCGGGTGACCCCCACTCACGCGCTGGCCACTCTGCTGGCCGGGCTAAAAGCAAAGCCCGCGGTGCTGGTGTGTGCGTCGGCGATTGGCATCTATGGCAGCCGTGGGGACGAGGTGCTTGACCGAGACCTCTTTGCCGGGGAGCGGATTTCTTCCCGAGGTCTGCCTTGCCTGGGAAAGGGCGACCCAGCCGGCCACTGACGCTGGGATCCGGGTAGTGCATGTCCGTTTTGGGGTTGTGCTTTCGCCCGAGGGAGGCGCCCTGGCGCAGATGCTGCCCCTCTTCCGCGCCGTCCTGGGCGGCCGGCTGGGCAGCGGCCGCCAGTGGATGAGTTGGGTTGCGCTGCCGGACGTGATCGGGGCGATCGAGTTTGCCCTGCAGACGGCGAGCCTCTCCGGGCCGGTGAACGTGGTTGCACCCAACCCGGTAACCAATCTGGAATTCACCCGTGCTCTCGGCCGCGCCCTTCACCGCCCAACGCTGCTGCCGGCTCCAGGCTTTGCGCTGCGATTGGCTTTCGGCGAAATGGCGCAGGCGACCATCCTTGCGAGCGAGCGGGTTCTGCCGGCTCGTCTGAGTGCCGCGGGCTTCCACTTCGAATATCCTGAGATTGAAGCTGCTCTGCGGGCGGTTCTGCCACCGTCAAAAGAATGATTTACGTTGGGAGAGCATGAATCGCAAGCTCCTGGTTTCCGCTCTGGCGCTTTTGCTGGCGCGCACGATGATTGGCTGCGGAGCACCCGCCGCACCGGAGCCGCCAAGCCTGAACCTGCCAATCCCAGTCGTGAATCTCTCCGCGGTTCGGATCGGCAACTCCGTTCACCTGGCCTGGACCATGCCCACCCGGACCACGGACCGCGTCGCTCTCAAGCACCCGGTCACGGTTCAGGTTTGCCGTGCGGTCGAAAACGGGCCGTGCGCAAACGTCGGAAGCCTCAACCTGTCGCCCGGAGCAGCTGGGACATACGCGGACGCACTGCCGCCCGACCTCGCCCGGAGCCCGGACCGCCTCTTGCGTTATGAAATTGCGTTGCGTAACCATGCGGGGAAATCGGCCGGCCCTTCGAACGCCGCTTACAGCGCTGCCGGGGCCTGTCCGGCTACACCTCACCGGGCTGACTGGCCAGGTGCGAAGTGATGGTGTCCTGCTCAGCTGGAGACCGGTCGCAGACCCCGGAAGATCGGTATTCTTCCGTATTGAACGCCAGCAACTGAACGCCCCGGCCCCTGACGAGGTGCGCCGCTCGCCGCTCGCCCCTCCCGCGCCTCCTGCTGCACAGACGCTCGCGGTCCACAGCCCGGACGGCGCAGACCCGGGTCATGCGATCGATACCTCCGCCCTCTTCAACCAGCAGTACCGCTATGTGGTCGAACGAGTCGCAACACTGACGCTTTCCGGGAAGACGGTGGAGGTGCAGGGACCTCCGAGCGAGTCTATCCCGGTTACGACCAAAGACACCTTTGCGCCTGCTGTTCCCCAGGGGCTGGTCGCGGTGGCCGATTCGGCTGCCGGCGCGATCGATCTCTCCTGGTCGCCCGACACCGACAGCGATCTGGCGGCTTACCACGTCTACCGTCGCGATGTGCATGGAGGCAAGCCGGCCCAGCGCGTCGCTTCGTTGGGGGTTGAAACTTCCTTCAGAGATAGCGGGGTCCAACCCGAACATACGTATGCTTATTCCGTGTCGGCCATCGATCAAAGCGGCAATGAGAGCAAACCATCCCCTGAGGTCGAGGAGACTCTACCCCGCCCTTAACTCGGATCCTTAACGCAAGTCCTTAACTCGAATCCTCAACTCGGAACCAGGGAGCGTGCCATCCATGAAATATTGCCGCCTTCAAACCAGGTACGGAGCGCAATACGCTGAGGTCGTCGACCGCGGCGGCCGGCTATGGATCGAGCGTCTTATTCCACCTTTCGAGGAAGGCCCTGCCAGCGATTTCGTCGACCCCGCGAGCAATCCCTTCGATCCGCTGCCATTCGACGAGGCTCGCACGCTGGCCCCGGTTGCCCCCTCGAAAATTGTCTGCGTAGGACGTAATTATCGCGAGCACGCCGCCGAGCTGGGGAATGAGGTCCCAGCCGAACCGCTGCTGTTTCTCAAGCCCCCGTCCGCGCTCCTCTCCCCGGGCCAGGCGATCCGGATCCCAGAGCAATCCAAGCGGGTTGATTTTGAAGGGGAGATCGCGATTGTGATCGGCGAGCGATGCAGCAGAATCGGTTCCGACGAGGACCCGCGCGATTATATTCGCGGCTATACCGTCGCCAACGACGTAACCGCTAGAGACCTGCAGAAGAAAGACGGCCAATGGTCCCGCGCCAAGGGATTCGACACGTTTTGTCCTGTGGGCCCGCTGGTTAGCGATGAAGTGGACCCCGCCGCGGGCATCGGCATCACCACCCGCCTCAATGGGGAGCTGCGGCAGGATGGCAACACGCGCGACTTTATCTTTTCCATCGACTATCTGCTGCGTTATATCACCGCAGCCATGACGCTCTTTCCAGGGGACTTGATCCTTACCGGCACTCCGGCTGGGGTGGCTCCCATGCAGCCCGGCGATCAGGTGGCGATCACCGTGGAGGGGATCGGAACGCTGATGAATTCCATCGTCTGATGAGCCCTAAGAGCGATTTCGAGAATCTCAACAGTTAGAAGCCTTACACTACAAGGTGTACGCAAGGAGATTTCATATGGCCAAGACACTGCTCGAACAGCTCCGCGCAATGACCGTGGTCGTCGCCGATACCGGGGATTTTGAATCGATCGAACAATTCAAGCCCCAGGACACCACGACCAATCCCTCTCTTCTCACCGCGGCCGCCCAGATGCCTGAGTATCAGCCCATTGTCGATGGCGTACTCCTCGAGGCCAGGAAGCAGTTGGGGCCTAAGGCCAAGGACAGCGATGTTGCCAATCTCGCCTTCCGTCACCTGGCTGTGGCTTTCGGAAAGAAAATCCTGGCCATCGTTCCCGGCCGGGTTTCGACCGAAGTCGACGCGCGGTTGTCCTACGACACCGCTGCAACTATGAAGCTGGCGCGGGAAATCATCCAGCAGTATGACGAGGCGGGCATCTCGCGCGAGCGCATCCTGATCAAGATCGCTTCCACCTGGCCCGGAATCAAAGCGGCGGAGCAGCTGGAAAAGGAAGGCATTCATTGCAACCTGACACTGCTGTTCGGAATGCATCAAGCGGTGGCCTGCGCCGAAGCTAAGGTAACTTTGATTTCACCGTTCGTGGGCCGCATCCTCGATTGGTACAAGAAGGATACTGGCAAGGACTACCAGGGTGCGGACGACCCCGGCGTGCAGTCGGTGACCAAAATCTACAACTACTTCAAGAAATTCGGCTACAAGACGGTGGTGATGGGTGCAAGCTTCCGCAACATTGGAGAGATTCGCGAGCTGGCCGGATGCGATCTGCTCACTATCGCTCCCAAGCTGCTGGAAGAGCTGCTGGAGACGGAAGGCGATCTGCCCCGCAAGCTTGATCCGAAGAACTCACAGAGTATGCAGATCGAGAAGATCCCGATGGATGAAGCGACATTTGAAAAGATGCACGCTGCCGATCGGATGGCTCACGACAAGCTGAAGGAAGGGATCGAAGGCTTCACCGCTGCGCTGGAGAAGCTGGAAAAACTTCTGGCCGATCGCCTGGCAAAGATGGGCGCCGGCGAAGCAGTCGCCGCTCGATAAATAGCAAAGACAAATGCAGTGGTGGGGCTGGTGATCATCGCCAGCCCCATTTTCGTTCATTAAGATTTGAGGCCCCAGGGATTTAGAGTGCGCTAACTTGTTTGGGTTGTTTTTCGTCAAAGCTCCCACAAGAATGTCATCCTGAGCTTGGTGAGTTGGAGATGAAAAAAAACAGCGGCACGACTAAAGTCGTGCCCTGATACAAGGCCATTTAGCTGACCGCCCTGGTTTTTAAGTTAACCGTCACTGTGTCATTTGGGGTTTTGGCGCCGGCACCGTCGGATGCGGGGTGGTATTCGATGCGCAAATTCTCCGTGTCCACCACGATGCGCAGGTACCCGAAGCTCATATCGTCATAGTTCTCCAGCGTCAACGTGGGGTTTACCTTCATCGGGGTACGCAATGCATTGCCGTCGCCACTGGTCTGCAGCTTGGTCACGGCATGGCCCCCACCGCCCGCCACCAGGTAGGGAATGTTGATCCCGGCAACGGACCGTGTGTAGCGCTGGTAGTTGTGCGAGTGCCCGGACAAATACGCATGGGGCCAAAACCCCGCAGTTTGCGATGCCGTGTCCAGATCCTGAAGCATGCGGGGACTGCCGGAGTGATTCGTTCCAAAGGTGAACGGCGGATGATGGACCGCGACGATCACCGCGCCGGCGAAAGTCTTCGCCCGGATGAGCGCGGCGGTCAGGAAACTCAGTTGCTGGTCAGTCACCGGAGATGATTTCACACCCTCGCTGGAGATGACCCCCGGATCTTCGAGAACATTGCTGTAGAGGCCCAGAATGCGGACAAAAGGCGCCTCCAGCGTAAAGTAGACACCCGGCGCAATCATGGATGTGCGCACCAGGCCGGCGGCTTCCGGAGTGTGCTCCGGGGCAGCGGAGCAGAAGTTTCTCAGGAAGGCGTCGAGTGTGGGCTGTGGATCGCCAGAAAAAATCTCTCCATCGTGGTTTCCCGGGATCGCGATAATCGGCGCGGGATATTCGCGATACGGATCGTAGAACTGGTCGTAGTAGTATTGCGATTCGCCAAAGTTGTAGACCACGTCACCGATATGGAAGAAGAAGGATGGCTCATCCGCCGGGTCATCTTCAGAGAAGTCGCTCACCATCTTGTTGGCCACCAGCGACTGGGAAGAAGGACCTTTCACGCTGCCGGTGTCGCCCACTGCATGAAAGACTATCTGTCCCGACTGCTCGATCGCCGTTGTCTTAGCGGCGCCCCCACTTCCGTAGACCTCCTCCAGTGTAAGAACGGGCTCGGTCGCCCCTCCTCTTGACTGGGGCACGGGTTGCAGCAGGGTTGCATTTACCTTGCTGAAGTCGCCGGTGTCCGTGACGGGTGTCCTGAATCCGGTCGGATCCGGGCTCGGCGCGGGCTGGCCAAACTGCGGATCGCCGGTTTGGCTGGTGCGGGTGGGGACCCTGCCGGATTTCTTCTTCTTCGCAGCAATTTTTTTAGGGGGCATAGAATCAATCCTCCGAACGAGTTAACGCTATTAATGGATGAGGTTCAAGTTCGCAGTTGATTATCCGGAGTGCCAATAATTTTCTGTCACATAACATTCACCTGTTTGTAATCTGCAACAAATCGCTTAGTCTTCGGGTCATACGTAAGTAATAAACGCGGCTTCGGAGCGTGCTCCGCAGCCTTAGCAAGGAACAACCCCAACCTTCATTGGAGGTGGACTTGATTCCGCTAGAGCATTCCTTACGCCAGCTCTTCCACGAAGTAGTCTCCGAGTGCTACGACACACGTCTGGGTCTTCGAGACGCGGAGATCTCAAGCTACGTCGCCGACCTGCTTACTGAATTCTGCCGGGCTGAGAACGTCTATCGCATCCGCGATGCCGCGGGCAATCCCCTGCGCGAGGTAGGAGAGATGCTGGTTGCTTCCGATCCCGTCCACGGCACGGCATCCTCTTTTGTCGAAGAGCGGGAGCGCCGAAAACACATCGGTGACTACACCCTGTTCTTTACCGGGATGTATCCCGAGTCGACGCATCACTGGGAACGCCAGCGGGACAATTTTTTCGAGATGGTGCAGGCGGGCAAAGAGAGCTATTACATCGTTTCCCAATTCGACCTGTTTGAGTACGCGCAGGAGGCGCCATTTTTTGCGCGCCTTTCCGGTTCTTTCGAGGCCTGCATCTATGGGCTGAATATGGTGCGCGGTGAACTCGACCGGCGCAAAGCGATTTCTCCGCCGCGCTTCGTCTCCTCCGCCGGCCCGTCGACGCAAATCATGTAGCCCCTCGCATCAGAGCGCATTGACGCAACCGCCACTGACTGGTGTAGCATTGCGCTGCAATCAGGATAGAAATCATGAGAGGGAGAACGATGATGCGGACAACAAAGTTTCGGGGCCTGTCACATACGAGTCTGACAATTTTGCTGACACTGGGCCTTTTGGCCGGTGCAGCTGCGACCCAGTTGGGCGCGAAGCCTGCGATCGCTCAGGCAGTGAAGGCGCAGACCACGCCTGGGGCGGCCACTAACCTGGTAGATATCAATTCGGCCAGCAAAGCCGACCTGAGTGCGCTGCCCGGAATCGGCGACGTCTATTCCCAGAAGATCATCGACGGCAGGCCGTACAAAACCAAGACAGATCTGCTTAACCGCAAGATCGTTCCCTCAGCGACCTACACCAAGATCAAGGGCCTGATCATCGCCAGCCAACCCAAAAAATAGACCGGCCAGGAGCACAAAAGGGAAGCCCCGGCGGGCTTCCCTTTTTATTGTGAT
Organism: uncultured Acidobacteriaceae bacterium; assembly: GCA_963796145.1. Taxonomy (GTDB): domain Bacteria; phylum Acidobacteriota; class Terriglobia; order Terriglobales; family Acidobacteriaceae; genus PALSA-350. The sequence goes on from CAWCKO010000037.1 coordinate 36,673, forward strand.
TTGCCGGTTTCTAGACAGCTAGCGGCAGAGCATCCTTTACCCGGAAACGCTGCATGTTGATGCGCAACGCCCGCTCGATCTTGCGCAGGTCGCCCTTCTCTTCCGGGGAGGCAAAGGTTGAGGCTACGCCGCTGCGGGATGCGCGGCCAGTGCGGCCGACACGGTGCACGAAATCTTCCGCAACCTTGGGCATATCGTAGTTGACTACGTGCGCCACATGGTCCACGTCGATACCGCGGGCGGCCACATCGGTAGCCACCAGGACGCGATGACCACCCTGGGCAAAGCTGCGTAATGCTGCGTTGCGCTGGGACTGGCTGCGGTCGCCATGAATGCTGGTTGCCTTCCAGCCCGCATTGGCCAGCTTCTTGGCCACGCGTTCCGCGCCGTGCTTGGTGCGGACGAAGACCAGAAAGCTTCCATCCTCTGAGCGGAGCAGGTGTTCCAGCAAGGGCAACTTGCGATCCGCGCTGACTTCAAAGGTTTGCAGTTTGACATTTTCCGCCGGCTTGAGCACGGAGCCGATTTCGACCCGAACCGGGTTCTTGAGGTAGTCGCCAGCCACTTCCCGCACCGCGCCCTCCAGGGTCGCCGAGTAGCAAAGCGTCTGATGTACCGGCGGGATGGCCGAAACGATGCGCCGGATGGCTGGTTTGAAGCCCATGTCAAGCATGCGATCGACCTCGTCCAGCACCAGGATTTCGATCTGGTTGAGCTTGACCAGCCTGCGTCCGAGAAAATCTTCCAGACGGCCGGGAGTGGCCACGATGAGCCGCGCGCCGCGACGGATACTCTCCAGTTGCGGACCCTCGGCCATGCCACCGACGACCAGCGCGGTGGGGAAACTGATCAGTTGCGCGCATGCCTGTTGCACCTGCATGGCGAGTTCGCGCGTGGGCAGCAGGATCAGCGCACTGGCGACTTTGGCCTGCGATTTCTGTAGCTTCTCGATGATGGGGATGAGAAAGCTAAGCGTCTTGCCGGTGCCGGTTTGCGCGGTCGCCAATACGTCCTGGCCCTCAAGCGCCGGAGGAATCGCTCCCACCTGTACCGGGGTAAGCGTAATAAAGTTTGCTTTGGCCAGTCGCTGCTTGAGCGCCGCCGAAATTGGTAATGCTGAAAATTCGTTCAAAATTGATCCCTTGCTCCGGTCCCTTGGTGAGACCAGGAGTACTGTTCATCTCCGCGCGGCTTCGTCCGCCCGGCGATCCAAATGAAAGCCCAATTGCCTCGCCGCGGTCACCCGCGCGCCGACACGAAGATCACCGTCGGCTTCGGCCCTAAGGCTGCTGATACTCAATCTGGCATTGTTGGCTGCACTATATCGTGTGCAGTTTTTTCGCGCTGCGGAGGGGGCATTGGCGTTATAGCCAAGCATCGCCCGGAGACCGCACCATGCCAGGGAAGCGCGTGCTTCCTTTCGTCGCCCAAGAATTTCCGGGGCGACTGCGCTGAAGGGCTTGGGCGGTATTGGACCGGCTTTCTTTACGCCGGCAGGGCGGAAAAGGAAAGAGGTCAAGTGCAGGCAGTCTAGCTCATGTAGCCGAGAAAGGCTGACAACCAAACAATTTAGCGCAGATTAAGAATAACACAAGCAACACGCAAGAGACTGAGCATCCCGGCCCTAAACCCTCCGGAAAGCAACAACATCCCTGCTCACCGTCAACTCTGCTGCTCTATGGGCGGATTGACGTCAAGGTTCGCGTATCCCACATCTCGCGAAAAACGAGCGAGATATGGGCCACCCATCGACTGGTGGCAGGGAGAGATCCCTAGAGCCAACGTCAGCTACCTGTCGTTGTCGCTTGAGCGCTGCAGGGGGATGAGCGCGTTCTTATTGTCCGGCCCACGGGGGTCGATGCGGAAGTCCCATACTGAAAGGTTCACTTCGCCCGGCCCCAGCAGTTCCATCAGCGCATAGTCGCCGATCGTCAGCGGTTGCTGCGGCGTCAGCTTGACCCAACGATTTCCTGGCAAAGCCTGCATCGTGGTCGGAATTACGTCTTCCGTCTGCGTCACCTTACCTGCGACCCCGATCTTGATACCGCTCACGACGCGGTAATCCTTCTTAAAATTGCTTTGCACTCGCACGATGGCGTATTGGCTGTTCGCTGAACTGCCATTCTTGTCTTTGATCGACGCGGCCCCGCCCGTATCCACCGTCACCGCAGAGGGCTCCGCCTCGTTGTCGTCCGCACCGGTAATGCTGACATAGAGCGCCGGGTCGTCCACGTGCAATTTGACCTTCGATTCCGCACCGGGAATTTGCACGCTCTGCTTCAGGCCGCCAACCGGGTTCAGCGCTGCGCGCAGGACGTTGTGTCCGGTCTCTCGATTGACGCCGCCGGAGTTCTGGGTCAGCGCCACCAATTCCGGTTGGTCACGGAAGGTATCAAGGGCCCACACACCGTCCTGATCAGGCAGTCGCAGCCCAGGCAACACATACGGAGTCCGTGCCCGCGCATGCTGCTCCTCCTTATCGATCGCCGCGGCCTCCGGGTTCGACGGCGCTACCGGCGCACCCGGCGCACCCGGCGAAGCCTGCGGAGCCTCCGGGGGCGGCTGCGCTCCCGGTTTGTGCTCCTGGGCCCATGCCTCAGTTGCCGCCCAGTCTACGAGGTTCGCCGGCAGCTCTTCCCACTGTCCACGCTCGGCGCTGAGGTAGCGCACCCGGTCGCCCACCTTCTGGTATTTGGTGACCACCTGGTAGGACCCATCCTTGAGGATTAAGCGCTGATTCGGCGCCTGCGCCAAGCCTGGGAGGCAGGCGGCCACGCTCGACAAGAGCAGCACGAGGAGAAGCAGGATGCGCGAGGGCGACATAGCCTTGTGATTACTTTAGACGAAACCGCCGGTGCAATGTTTGTACCGGCCGCTTACTTCTATCTTCCCTTCGTTTTCACTTCCTGCGATACTTGTATGTGCCCACCCGGTGCGCCAATCCCATCCACAATAAAAAGGTGAGGAAGCAATGTCAGCAAAGTACATCTTTGTGACGGGCGGAGTTGTGTCCAGTCTAGGCAAGGGCCTGGCTGCAGCCTCCATCGGCTGCCTGCTCGAGAGCCGCGGGTTGCGGGTCAACCTGATGAAGTTCGACCCTTATCTGAACGTTGACCCAGGCACCCTATCTCCTTTTCAGCACGGCGAGGTTTTTGTCACCGACGACGGTGCGGAAACCGATCTCGATCTGGGTCATTACGAGCGCTTCACCCATGCCCGGCTGAGCCGCGACAACAATCTGACCACCGGCCGGATCTACGAGCAGATCATTACCAAGGAGCGCCGCGGCGACTACCTGGGCAAGACGGTGCAGGTCATTCCCCACGTTACCAACGAAATCAAGAATGCCATGCGCAAGGTGGCCACCGACGCCGACGTAACGATCGTCGAGATCGGGGGCACAGTGGGCGACATCGAGTCCTTGCCTTTTCTGGAAGCTATCCGCCAGATGCGGCAGGAGTTTGGCCGGGAAAACACGGTCTTCGTGCACGTGACCCTGGTCCCGTGGATCAGCGCTGCGCAGGAGTTGAAAACCAAGCCGACGCAGCACTCGGTCAAGGAACTGCTCTCGATCGGAATCCAGCCCGACATTTTGTTGTGCAGAACGGATCGCTTCCTCTCCCATGAGATCAAGAGCAAGATTGCCCTCTTCTGCAATCTCGAAGAGCGGGCGGTGATTGCCGCCAAAGACGTTGGGTCCATCTACGAGGTGCCTCTGACCTTCGCCCAGGAAGGGGTCGACAAGCTGGCGCTCAAGTATCTGCACATCGAAGCCAAGGAGCCCGACTTGACGCGGTGGAAGCACCTGGTGGAACGTTGCTACAACCCCCGCGACGAGGTCTCGATCGGCATCGTGGGCAAGTACGTCGAGTACGAAGACAGCTACAAATCGCTCAAAGAGGCGCTGGTGCACGGCGCCCTGGCGTATGACCTGAAGCTGCGCGTCACCTGGATCGAGGCCGAGGGCCTGGAAAGCAAGCATCCCGGCGACCGGCAGTACGAAGAGCAGCTTGCCGGTTTTGACGGCATCCTGGTTCCAGGCGGATTTGGCAAGCGCGGCATCGAGGGCATGCTCAACGCCATCCGCTACGCACGTGAGAATGCCGTCCCCTACTTCGGCATCTGCCTGGGGATGCAGACCGCCTGCATTGAGTTTGCCCGCAATGTCTGCGGCCTGGCGGGCGCCAGCTCCAGCGAATTCGATCCGGCGACTCCGCACCGCGTGATCTTCAAGCTGCGCGAACTCACCGGCGTAGAAGAGATGGGCGGCACCATGCGCCTGGGTGCGTGGCCATGCGTGTTGGCAGAGGATTCGATCGCGGCCAGGTCCTATGAAGCGACCCAGATCAGCGAACGCCACCGTCATCGTTACGAGTTCAACCGGGAATACGAGGCGCTGCTGACCGGCGCAGGCCTGCGCATCACCGGCACCACGCCGGATCAGACCTACGTGGAGATCGTCGAGCTCCCGAACCACCCCTTCTTCCTGGGCTGCCAATTCCACCCCGAGTTCAAGTCCAAGCCGCTGGAGCCGCATCCGCTGTTTCGCGCTTTTATCGCGGCTTCCTACCAGAACCGCCTTCGGTCGCAAACCGAGTCCGAGAACCAGGATCAGAACCAGGACAATCGGCTGACCCAGTCTTTGCAATGAACGACTTTGAAATCGGCACGGTGCGGGTCGGATCTCCCTCGCTCTTTCTGATTGCAGGCCCGTGCGTGATTGAGAGTGAGGCGCACGCGCGCTTCATGGCGGACTCCATCCAGCGAATCACCAGCGACCTGGGCCTGCCCTACATTTTCAAGGCTTCCTACGACAAGGCGAATCGCACCTCGGCCACAGGGTTCCGCGGGCCAGGATTGGAGAAGGGATGTAGGCATCCTGCGCCGGATCGCGGAGGCTACCGGTCTTCCGGTAATCACCGACGTGCACCAGGCAGACGATTGCGAACGGGTTGCCGAGGCGGTGGACGTGCTGCAGATTCCCGCCTTTCTTTGCCGGCAAACGGACCTGCTGCTGGCGGCCGCCAGAACCGGACGTGCCGTCAATATAAAGAAAGGTCAGTTTGTTGCCCCGTGGGATATGGGCTACGCGGTGGAGAAGGTGACCAGTGCGGGCAATCCGCGCGTCTTTCTCACCGAACGCGGTTTCTGCTTCGGGTACAACAACCTGGTGGTAGATATGCGCTCACTGGCCATCATGCGCAAGATTGCCCCCGTCGTCTTCGACGGCACCCATTCGGTGCAGACCCCTTCCTCTGCCGGCGGCCAGTCCGGTGGCCAACCGGAGTTCATTCCGGTCCTGGCCCGAGCCGCAGTCGCCGCCGGGGTGGAGGGCTTATTTCTCGAAGTCCATGACGACCCCGCCAACGCCAAGTCTGATGGAGCAAATGCGCTCAATCTAAAGGACCTTAGGCCCCTGCTCGAGAGTTTGCTGGCCATCCACGCGGCGACCGGAAAAAGCGTGTAGCGTAACCGCAGCTTTTTGTTTAAATATGGCGCAATATGGCTTGAACCGAGGTAACGGATTCGCCCTACACTGGCTGGCATTTGTGGTGCTGCGGTAGCAAAAAAAGGGCCCCTCGGGTGAGGGGCCAATCTGCCTTGGTTCTCTCGTTGTGTGAGAGCTTTTATGCGGCTTTAGTTCTGGGGCTGCGACGCAGCATTCCGGGGGGAGGGCTGCGGATTTGATTGCTGCGTCGCGCCTATTGGTGAACCGCCGTTATTCTGATTTGTTGGCGAGTTCAGAGCCGCAAGACTGTTGTGCATCAGGGTTACGTGAACCACCGTACCGCTGGTGCCTGATTCCGTGGTTTCCTCGCGTGGAGCGTTACCCATCGCCAGGCGATAAATTCTGTAAACCGGCACATGATGGTCGACGACTAAGTAGCGTACGACCGCATCTGCCATATCCTGAGATTTCTGTATTCCGACTTGTCCGCGTGCGTGCGAGTAGCCCTGCACCTCGACGATGTAGCCTTTTTGCCCTTGTAACTGCGTCGCTACCTGATCCAACGCCTCTTTGGCCTTATCGTTCAGGCCAACCTGGGTGGAGCGGAAGTGAAGCTCGGTATCCGCAACTTGCTGATACTGATCGAGATTGGTGACCGTCGAGTTCAGTTGACTGGTCTGCGTATTGGCTTGCTGCGCCAGTTGCTGCGCTTGACCGGCCTGGGTGCTGGCTTGTAAAGCCTGCTGATTGGCCGAATCTGCCGTACTCTGGGCCTGATGGATGCCAGCCTGCGCACGGCTATCGACGTCTTTAATGTCGTTTGCATTCTTAGCCGTGAGTTGATCCAGTTCGTTTAACCGATCTTTAACTGGAGCTACCTGACGGTTGACCCACTTTTTGCGGGCCAAAGGGTTCATCTTGCCCCAGAAACCCTCATTCGACTTCTCCGGCAGCGGCTGCCCGGTGGCATAGGTGGAGGAATCCGATGCCGCACCTGAAGTGCTTGCGGGCGTACTCGCCGGTGCTGGGGCGCTGGTCTGCGGAGCGCTCGTCGCCGGGGCAGTCTGCGCCATCGCCGGCGCGCCTAAGCTGGCGGCCAGCAGAATTGCTGCGATCGATCCCGGGGTTACCGAACTCTTGTTCACATTAATCCCTTTTGTCGGCCCGAAACTCGGTACGGAGGAAGATGCGCACACCCCTCGCTTCCGCACTTGCCTGAGACTATAGCAAGTATCTGGCCAAATAGCTTTCGGCGGAGCGCTAGATTTGCATATGATTCATTTTAAAACATTTGCTAGCGAAATCATGCTTCATTGTGGATATTTTAAGAACTGCCTATAGCAGTGAAAAACGTGCACTTTTCTCTAGTGGGTACGAAAAAAATGCTCGGCGGCGGGGCACACGAATTACATAGGTACCGGGAACGGCGTGGGCCGAATTATTTGCTACGGACGCTGATCACCCGAAGCTCCGGGAGCTGGAGATTCCAGTCAGGCGGGATGGTGTCGAAAATCAAGCGAAAGTCGCGGCTCTGGCCTGGTTCGATGGGAGCGGCAGAGACCGGTTGGGTATCGACGTACGGCTGGCGAGTGCGTATCAAGCTGAGAGGGACGGCCACCCTTTGGGCAAATTGACCCACATCGCTATGGAAGCCAACCTGGACGGTGATTGCGGTGAGAGTGCGATCGCCGGTGTTGGCGATCTGGCCGTCGATATAGGTGACCTTAGCCCCGGAAAAGCTGGTCGCTTCGCTCATCTGTACACCGCTGATGGACAGCTTGGGGGCGTACGGGTCGGCGGCGGCCATACCGGTGCCGGTGGGAGACTCCGGCGTGCTGCGGCCCCCGACCACGACCAGGATGCCAAGACCCAGGATCACCACCGCCGCGGCAACGATCCAGGGCATCCATGAGGTCACTTCGCGGGTTTGGTGCGAGGCCAGAAAGCCTGGTTCTTCGTCTTTGCGTTCCGGAGCCGGCATCAACGAGATTGTACCTGCCCGTTAGGACTTGTCCCTTCCACGAACCGTGTGGCTCCCCGGGTCAGCCGAAACGGGCCTTTTTGACCGATTGGCGAAGGTCATTGCCGCGCATTTCGACCTCCACGCACATTTCCGCCAGACGCGAGCGCATGCGCTCGCCGATGCGATCGCCAAGCGTCTCTTCGCGAATTGTCTTGTCAGCATTGCGCGCTAAGGCTGCGGGCGCATTGGGATAGTTGGTGGTGATCAAGGTTGTCCGTTTGTCGTTGTAGCGGGTGTTCAGAATGAGCGCCACCGTGTCCCAAACCCAGTCAGTGGGCTTTTGCGCCCCCAATTCGTCCAGAATCAGCACCTCCGCCTCAAACACCGGCGCCAGGATTTGCAACTCCGTGGTTGCTACCAGGGGGTTATAAGACTCCTGGATGCGCTTGAGCAATTCCCGGTAATCGCAGAAGAGAGCGCGTACACCTTTTTCCAGAATCAGTGCCTGGACGATCCCCACCGCGAGGTGGGTCTTTCCGACACCCACGCTTCCGGTGAGCAAAAGCCCTCGGCCTTCCGTCGTCACCGGGTACCCGTTGACGAATTGGCGCGCCCTCATGTAGGCCGCTGCCAGCGACTGATCCGCTGCCCAGGGTAGCCGGGCTCGAAAGTATCCAGCGTGCAATGCTCGTATCTTCTTGGGATTGCAGCGCGTTTCAGCAGCCGGGCCGCTTGCAACTGCAGGCGGCATTCGCACGGCTGGGCATAACGCTCTCCATCAGCTTGAACAATCAAACGCAGGCCGGAGTCTTCACAGATAGGACAAAATTCGCTCATGGGACTATGCCCAACTTACCTCAAGCGAGCAGCGCCCGTCAGGATAGCGGAGCGTGGAACAGTGGAAAGAAAGCATTAAATAGCCTAAAATGGAGTTTCGAGCCTTGCGTTCCAGGCTTGCAGGAAGGGTTTTTCGATGCCAAAAGAGGGAATACATCCAAATTACAAGCAAATCCGGGTGCAATGCGCATGCGGCACTGGGTTTGAAACGCGCTCGACGCACAAGGGCGATATTCACGTGGAAATCTGTTCTGCCTGTCACCCGTTTTTCACCGGCAAGCAGAAGCTGGTCGATACGGCAGGCCGTGTGGAGCGCTTCCGCCGCAAGTATGCCAAGTCTGACAGCGGCAAGTCCGAAGCAGCCAAAGCGACCGCGGCCAAGTAAAGGCGGTTGGTCTTCTGCAAAGGCCTCCGGCGACGGAGGCCTTTGTTGTGTCCCCGGATTTCCTGTCGGAATCCTGGCGTTGATCTGTTTCATGCAGCTCTCTTTAAGGAGAGCTGCATGCGTCGTTCGTGCAGCGGCGCGAAGTAGGAAATCCGGGTCGGGCGGTTCATGAAGAAAGTTTCCATGAAGAAGAACTGGGACAACCCGCGCGAGAACAGCATGCCGGCATCGGCTCGAGTGCCGGCCTCGGTTGAGATCGGCGGTGTGCTGGTGGCCCCCGCCACGGTGTTGGCGCCGATGGCCGGGGTGACGGACACGGTGTTCCGCCGCTTCATCCGCAACGCCAGCGTCTTTAGCGGGCAAGACAGCGGGGATGCCAGGCAATTAGTGGAGACACCGATCAGCAACGAGCAGTCGGGGTGCGGGTTGATCATGACCGAGTTCACTTCGGCCGACGGCCTGTCGCGTATGCGGGAATCGAAGCGCAAGCGCTATCTCTCCTACGACGAGGATGAGCATCCCATATCTGCCCAGCTCTTCGGCTCCGATCCCACGACCCTGGCAGAGGCAGCGACGATTGTCGAAGATGCCGGCTTTGACATGGTCGATCTCAATCTTGGCTGCCCGGCTAAGCGCGTGGTCAGTTGCAACGGTGGCAGTGGCTTATTACGGGACCTGCCCCATATTGCAACCATCTTCGAGCGTGTTCGCAACGCGGTGAGGATTCCCTTCACGGTCAAATTCCGCATGGGTTGGAATGACCAGCACATTGTGTGCGTTCCCCTGGCTCGCCTGGCGCAGGAGAGCGGTCTGAATGCAGTCGCGTTGCATGCCCGCACCCGGGAGCAGGGCTACGCCGGGCAGGCGCGCTGGGAATATATCGCCGCGGTGAAGGACGCCATCCGTATCCCGGTCATCGGGAATGGAGATATCCGCTCCCCTGAAGATGCGTGCACCATGGTCGCGGAGACTGGCTGCGATGCGGTGATGATCGGCCGCGCCGCGCCGGCCAATCCATGGATTTTTCGCCAGATCGCGCAATACACCGCCTTCGGCAGTTACGATCAGCCAACCCCGATGGACCGCTACCGCATGATCCGCGATTACTTCGTCATGCTGATGGAGGAAACAGAAGAAACCGCTGCGATCAGCGGCAGGATGAAGCAGTTTGCCTCCTGGTTCACCCATGGCGTGCCCGGCGGAGCCATTCTGCGCAAGAGCATTTATGAGGCGAAGAGCGGGGACGCGGTGCTCGCCGCGGTGGATGCGTTCTTTGCCGAGCAGCCCGAACAGCTCGTGGCCACGTTCGCGCTCCCTTGATTCCGCAGGTTTGCGCCCTATCGCCGGTAACAGAGCATGGGTGCCCCATATCTCGCTCGTTCTTCGCGAGATGTGGGATACCACGAACCTCGATGTTCTGTGCTTGTTGAACCGGAAAGCTTTAGGGTCTTAAGTGCAAGTTGTCATCCCGACCATCTCGCGAAAAACGAGCGGAGCATATGGGGCACCCATCGCTCTGTTACCGGGACAGGGTCTATGCAGTGCCGCCGCGCTTGCGAAAGATGACTTTTGGCTCGCTGCGCCAGCCTTCGTTCAGGGCAATCAGCGTCCAGGCAATCGCCGGAGACAGGTGCTGCAGCACGGTGTCCATGGAAGGATGCACGCGCAGCGCGGGCACTATGTAATACATCAGCGGCGAAATGGTTTGCAGCGGAATGCCGGGGAAGTATCCGTTCTGCTCCAGCTCTCCCGCCCCGCTCGCGTTGCGCTGCTGCTGCAGCCAGTGCACGCGAATCCAGTAGTCCAAGCCTTGGAGCGGAAAGTGCAGATCCTCATCCGCTTTCAATTCCAGGATCGCCAGCCGCCCGCCACGGGTGACGGTAAGCAAGTCGAGCATGGCGCGGTCGGCCGCTGCAAAGGCGGGCACCTGGTGGTAGATAGCGCGCCCACCAAGGCAGTCGTCAATCCGGCTAAGATCGCCGGCAAGCGTCGACTCGAGCCACGATTCCGGCTGCAGACGAAAGAGCGGATCACGCGCGCTGCCCTCGGGATGACGGCTCTCCAACAGCCGCTGCATCAGCTCCGCAAAGCCGGCTTCGGTCTCTTGCTGCAACGGTGTTTCGTTCGCCCCGGCGCCGAAAGTCACGTTTACCTGACGGTTAAAGGAGTCAGCCACAAAGCCCTGGCGCACGCGGGCGAATTCCAGGCCGTACAGAGAAAGCCCGACCTCGTTGGCGCTGCGTGCGGCGACGGTCACGCGGCTTTGCTGGCCGGGGGGTAACAAGCGCATGACATAGGCCACTCCCTCCTGCGCTCGCTCGATCGCTGCCTGTGGGTTGAAGGCATGCACGAGGCGCATTTTCAGATTGCCCTGGTCTGCGGTATCGATGCCCACCAGGTCGTCGCTGCCCGCGCCTACCTCGTAAAGCTCCCATTGCGCCAGCTCGCGGTTGAGCCAGGCCATGCGTGCACGCGTGGTGCTACCGCTTCCGGCGGGCAACAAAACCTTGAGTCCCTGGCAAACTCTTTTGCCGGCGTAATGTTGGCGGCAATACGCCAGCCAGAGAATTCCCAGGGTGAGCACCCCGTCGATGATCGCCTGGCTCTCTTCGGCGTTGACTCCGATGAGCGCCCAGCATTGTTGTCCGCGCACCAGCAAGCCTCGCGCATAGGCGGGCCCAAAGCTGTGCTCCAGGTCCATGGCCGAACGCAAACTCTCCACTTTGTATTCGTTGAAGTGACGGCTGAGCAACCGCTCGAGCAGCTGCAAATACCTGCTCCGGGAGAGGGCGCGGGTAGCGGGCGTCCTTAGATCGCGGTCTTTGACCACCTCCAGAGATTGCGGGCGCTGCGTGCCCAGGCGGCGCACGCGGATGCGCAGGGTCTCTTTGCGCGCTTCCAGGCCTACGACGGTGCGGACCATATTCCGCTCTTCAGACCACAGATGCAGTACGCAGCGGCCATGCTCGGCCGAGATCGAGTAATGCGCCGCCGCCATCTCGAAGATCACACGGCCATCCTCGAGCAGGGCGGCGCGGGGATAGTTCAGGAAAAATTGTTCCAACAAACGAGCGAGTTCCGCAGGGGAGACTTCAGGCTTCTCGCGGATTTCCAATTTGCCTTACTACCAACCCATGCGCTCAGAGAGCTGGGTGACGTGTGCGGTGTGGTGGCGGCCGTGCCAGTCATAGAGGACGACCGCCTGTTCGACAGACTGACGTCCGTTCTCAGGATGCATATAGCCGCGCTTCCAATCCTGTTCATCGAGTGATGAGAAAAGCCGCACCCAGCGAACATGGAGCGCGTCCAGCAGATCGAGTGAGGTCGAAACCGCCGCCGCGCGGGCGTCTTCCAGCTCAGCCCAACGGTTTTCCTGGTACGCAAATATCGTTGGCCAGTCCTCGGTCAATGCAAGGCGTACCCGGTTGTAGGCATTCATGTGACTGTCGGCGACATGGTGTACCAACTGACGTACTGTCCAGCCGCCGGGCCGATAGGGAGTCTCGAGTTGCTCGTCAGAGAGAGGGGCAACTGCGGACCGCAGATTCTGCGGCAGCTGCCGTATGCCTGCGATGGCCGCGCTTCGCTCCTGCGGAGTAAAGGACTCCGCGCGCTTGAAGCCACCAATCGGATAGCGAAGGGAAGTGTCCGATGTCATGCAGGACATCTTAGAGCAGTTTCGCAATTACTGTGGACTGAAAGAGATCGCGAGGTGTGGTTTTCCTTGAGAGAAAGCCACCAAATATCAGTCTGCCGGCGCAATGGCGTAGTACCCTTTGCGCGTCTGCACCTTAAGGCCATCTCCCTTGCATTCAATGTCGATCTTGCGGTAACTCCCGTCGAGCTTGGCGTTGGTTGGGGTATAGCTGGCGACGTACTGGGTGCGTAGCTCTTCCTCGATCTGCGCGAAAGCACCTTCCAACTTCTTGCCGTTGTTGCCTACATCAATCAGCCGCCCGCCGGTCTCTTCCGACAACTTCCTCATGACCATGTCGCCGGAGTAACCCATGGTGTAAACGCCCCGCCCGTAGAATCCGCGATCGGCGCAAAGCAAAACATAGACGATGGCATTTGCCTTCTGCGCCGCTTCGATGGCGCCCTCCAGCTTCTGAACGCTGCCCTGGTCTTCGCCATCGGTCAGAATAATGAGGGCCTTCCGGCCGGTCTCCTGCTGCAATTTCTCATGCGTGGCGCTGTAAACGGCATCATAGAGCAGTGTGCCCTTGGGCGTGCCCGATGGCATGCCGCCCATACCGCCAGTTCCCACATTAATCTGCGCCTGATCCATAGCGCGAGCCAGCGCGTGTGCATTGTTGGTGTAGTCGGAGAGAAGATCGAGATTCACATCGAAAGAGATGAGAAAAGCTTCATCTTTCGAACGTAGGACGCGGCTGAGAAAAGCAGCGCCCGCCTGCTGCTCCAGCGGAAGAACATTCTGCTGGCTCCCACTGGTGTCAAGCAGGATTCCCAAGGTGAGGGGCTGATCGGTCTCGGCGGTGAAGTTCTTGATCTTTTGTGGAACCTTGTCTTCCAGAACGTTGAAGTCGTCCTTGGTGAGATGGGGTATGAGCGCGCCGTGCTTATCGTGCACGGTGAAATAAAGGCTTACCAGGTTGACGTTTACTTTGAGGGTCTCGAGCGGCTGCTGCTGGTCGTCCTGATTTGGGTCTCCGGCGGGTCCCTGGGGTGGGGCGTCGGGGGAAGGCGCAACCTGGGCCATGGCATGTACCGTGGCAATCCAAAGTATGGCGCACAGCAAGACCGCCCAGGGCGAACGCGGAAGACGGAATTTCATGGAGGTTAGACGGTGAAACATGGAGAACGATACCTCCCAACGAAACAGAACCGGCCTTACAACGCCGGCAGCGCGTCTGGTAATCTTATGTCACATATAGTAAGCCATAACGAGTGAGTACGACCGAGGGCAATCATGAACCGAGTCGTCCGCCTGGGGGATCTTTTAGTGAGGCAGGGTGTCTTGGCAATCGTGCTGTTGGTGCCGTGCGTGCTCCCGTCAGTGTTGTTGGGGCAACAGCAAAAGGCGCAGGATCAGAGCGTGCCGGATGCACCGACACCACAAGAGCCTGACAGTCTGGGCAAACTCACCTCCGGCATGACGCCGGGCAAAGGAGCTCAGGACACCCCGGCGGACCAGGGCACGAATTCCAGCCAGGTACCGGCCGCCACGGGAAGCCAGCCATCCGGTCCGGACCAGGTACAGCAAACGCCACCCGAAATTCCCGCCCCGGGGCAATTGCAAAAGGGCCTGGCAACCTTCCGCACCACGGTCAATTACGTCATTGTGCCGGTCACGGTGCTGGACAAGAAACATCAACAAGTGGCCGGGCTGACTTATCGCGATTTTCAAATCTACGAGAACGGCCAGCGCCAGCATATCGCTTTTTTCAGCGCCGACCAGTTCCCGCTCTCGGTTGCCCTGGTCATCGATCAAAGCCTGCCGCGGGACACCATGAAAAAGGTGAACGATAGCCTGGCTGCGATCCAGGGAGGCTTTACTCCTTCCGACGAGATTGCGGTTTTCACCTATGCCGATGGGGTGAACAACCCGACCGACTTTACCGCGGCGTTGAGTGCGCGGGTACCGGCCGTGCTGCAGCAATCGAAAAAGGAAGGCGACTACCTGGGAGCTCCGATCAATAGCGGCCCATTCGCCGGCGGCCCGTCCATCAACGGTCGATCGGTCGACCCGAATCTGGACCCGCAGCGGGGAAACTCCGGCGTTCTCGTCATTCCCAAGGAGATCCATACCCTGAACGATGCCATCCTGGCCGCCGGCAAAGCTCTTTCCACCCGGCCCAAGGAATACCGGCGCATCATTTACGTGATCAGCGACGGAAAGGAATCCCGCAGCAAGGCGAACTTCCGCGAGGTAGTGCGTTATCTCGAAAGCAACCAGGTTGCAGTCTACGGAACGCTGGTAGGCGATTCAGCCACCTGGGGTTTGGGCTACCTGGACAAGTTCAAATTGCCGTTGCTCCCGCTTTCCCCGGATAACATTCTGCCCAAGTACACGGATGCGACTGGCGGCCATCTCTACTCCGAGTTCTCTGAAAATGGAATTCAGCGCAGCTTCGCGGAGCTCGCGGCCCTGGCGCGAACTCAGTACACCCTTGGCTACTACAGTCACCTTCCAGTACTTGACGGAAAGTACCGCACCATCGACGTTCGTGTCTTACGGCCGGATCTCGATGTCAAAGCCGAGAAGGGGTACTACCCAACCGCAACCAATCTGTCGCGATGACGCCTGTAGCCCTTTCCCCGGGCCTGAACTTTATCGGCCTGGGGTTGGCGGCGTCGGCCTTCTGGGGCGCGAGCGATTTCCTCGGCGGCCTCGCCACCCGCAAAGCCAACGTTGTGCTGGTGGTGGCGCTGGCCCACGGCCTCAGCCTGGTTTTGCTGCTGCTGGTCGCGTTGGCCACCCATACCCCGCTTCCTGCCGACCACTTCGTTCTCCGGGGCTTGTGTGCCGGAACCTTTGGCGGAGGAGCTCTCCTTCTCTACTACCAGGCTTTATCTCTGGGCG
Source organism: uncultured Acidobacteriaceae bacterium (assembly GCA_963796145.1). Classification (GTDB taxonomy): domain Bacteria; phylum Acidobacteriota; class Terriglobia; order Terriglobales; family Acidobacteriaceae; genus PALSA-350. The sequence continues at coordinate 51,851 of CAWCKO010000037.1, forward strand.
AGATGGGGATCACCACCGCCCTGACCGGCCTGCTCACCGCCCTGGTTCCGGTGGTTTACGCCTTTCTTACCCAGGGCTCGCCCAAATCCAGCCAGATTGTGGGGTTCGTGCTGGCGGCAGCCGCCATCACGCTCATTGCCTACGCACCGGCAGGCAGACCTCGCCCGCTGGCGCTTGGCCTCGCCGCACTGGCAGGTCTTTCCTTTGGCGTATTTCTGGTGGTGTTAAAAGTCAGCAGCGCGCGTGGCCTGATATGGCAGCTGATTCTTTCCCGGGTGGCCAGCGCCACACTGGCAGGAGGAATCGTCCTCTGGGTGCTGCTGCGCTCGGCCAAGGATGGGGCGACCTGGCGGAAGCAGGTGCGCGAAAACCGCTTCGCCTGGATCGCCGGATCCGCTGGTGTGCTGGAGGCCACGGGGAGTCTGCTTTACATGTATTCCGCAACCGAAGGCCGCCTGGATGTGGCGGCGGTGCTGGCGTCCCTCTACCCGGTGGTCACAATTGTGCTGGCGGCGTGGTTTTTAAAGGAACGGACAACGTCGAGTCAGGCCCTGGGAATGGCACTGGCATTGGGTGCAGTAGTGCTCGTCTCCCTCTAAGAAAAGTTACTTGACTTCGGTCGTAACCTCGGACTTGGGTGCAGGAGCGTCCTGCTTGACCGGATCCGGCGTGCCCTTGATGGCGTCTTTAAAGCCCCGCAGACCCTCGCCCAACCCCTTACCAAGCTCAGGAAGCTTGCGTGGTCCGAAGATCAGAAGTGCGACCACCAGAACGACAATGAGGTGAGTAGGTGTAAGTAGTTCGCCCATGGAATTTCTCCGCTTCTTCTATTGTCGCACAGTAGGCAGATGCCCGTGAGGCGCGCTAGCGTGCCCAATCATAGTACGCCTTCACTACGCTCTTTGGACGCATCGTCCAGGCGGCCCGAGATCATCTTGTAGAAGGCGGGAAGATTTTCTCCGTTACCCAGGGTAAGGCGGCGGTAGACCTTCATGAGCGGGTAGAGCCTGGAGCCTCGAACCACCAGGGTGGGAACAGCAGAGACACCACCGCCGGGATACTGGGAGAGCTCCCATTCCCCGGCGAAGCGCTTGCGGATTACCTCGCCGAAGTAGCTGCCCCACAAGACGCGTCTGGAACTCGAGGTCTTCCGTCGACTGACCGTCGAGGATCTGCTCCAGCACCTCGACCGAGGACTCACTGAGATCAAGGCGCTGGCGATGGTCGTTCCAGGCAACGCGCACCGCCTCCTCTGCGTACGCGCTCATCATCTCGGCGAGAGATGCGAAGTTGCTTTCGCCCAGCTTCGCTTTGGACGTCATAGCGTCAGTCTAGAGCAGCTTCGCAATTACCGTGGTCCGACGCTTCGATTTACACCAATTGCGAACTGCTCTAACGCTTCTGCCGTCTGACAGGAAGCGAAGTGCAATGTATCTTAAGGATTACTGGCGGGTACAGTTTGCGGAGGTTTGGTTGAAGGCAATTGGTGTTGCTGCACGGAAGTGGGGGGCGGTCCTCCTGGGTATGGGTCTGTTGAGTACGGGGTTGATGCTGGGCAGCATCGCGGAAGCGCAGGTAGTTCCGCCGGCGCAGACTATACCGGAAACGCCCACGCTGCAGAATGAGACGCTGAAGCCTCTGGATTATCGCAACAAGTACGATCTCTATGGCGGTTTTGCCTCGTCGCACTTCAACGCCGGCCCTGCCTTGATCCCAGGAGCAAACCTGGGCGGTTTTGATATCCAGGGCACGCTCTGGTTAAGCATGCGTTTGGGGGCGACGGCCAACGTTCGCGGCTACTACGGAACTACGGGTGTGGTTCCGAACCCGTATGGCATTCACGGGCCCTTCATTATGGAGCACCAGTTCATGGCCGGACCTTCGATCAGGGGCCCTAAGAATGAACACGCCGCGCTGACCTTCCATGCGCTGGTGGGCGGCGCCTACGGAGTGTTTGACTCCGCCATAGACCAGGGACTTAGCGGACCCAATCTGGGGCTGTTCAACAACGGATTTACTCTCGCTACGGCGCTGGGCGGGTCCCTCGACCTGAACCGCTCCTCCCGACTTTCCCTGCGCCTTTCCCCGGACTACCTGCTGACTCGCTTTGGCGGAGTGTCGCAGAACGAATTCGCTATTTCGGTGGGTGTCCTGTACCGGCTGAAGAAGATGCGCAGTAAGTGACGAAGCGAGGCCGCTGCAGCGCGGTCAAAAAACTAAGTCGGCCTTCCATTCGCCAGCCAGTGGGGCTTCCACGTGGTCTGGGCAAGCCACTCAATCGGTTCCACCATCGATCCGATGGCACCGCGTCATGTGAGGAAAATCGATGCGGCTGATTTCATCGCTCGGCTGGTGGTAGTCCGCGTGCAGCCCGAAGCTGGAGACAGTTTGGGCGACGATTCCGCGGCGGGCAAGACTGTAGTTGTCGGAACGCTTAAAGAAATTTTGCTCGGGATGAGGGTCGGCGACCAGGTCGGCGCCGTGGCGCGCCAGTTCGGGGCCCAGATCGCTGCGCTCGAAACCGGTGAGCCATAGACCATCCCGCGGCAGGGCCGGGTCGCGGCGGCCGATCATTTCAAATTCCAGGTTGGCAACGATCCGCTCCAGGGGCACCGGCGGGTGGTCAAGAAAGTATCGGTTTCCATAGCCTCCGAGTTCTTCTGAACCAAAGAGGACGAAGATCAGGGTGCGCGCAGGGCGTGCACTGGCGGCGAATACCCGCGCCAGTTCGATCACCGCGGTTGTTCCCGAAGCATCGTCATCGGCGCCGTTATAAATCCGGTCACCGTTTTTCGCGGGGCCGATGCCAAGATGATCGAGATGCGCGGTCAGCAGGATCGCATCCTTGCCTGCAGCTGGCTCGGAGCCGCGCAGAATGCCGACCACATTCCACGTCTCGGTTCTGGGCACCCGGGCAAACCCTTCCAGGCGCCTGGCGATAGGGGGCGGAAAAGTGGACGGCAACGGTGCTTTTTGCAGGAAGCTGCCCTGATCGCCGCCCGGCTCCAGGCCGAAACCCGCGAACAGAGAGGCGGCATAGAGTGCGGCCAGATGCTCGTCACGGGTGCCACTGCCGCGGCCCCGCAACTCGTCGGAAGCAAGAAAGCTCATGTCTGCGCGGATGCAAGGCGTGCACAGGACTGCCTGGGAAGGATTCCTTATTTGGCCCTGGCAGACAGTCACCAGCAGCATCGCGCACAGAACTGCCTTGGATAACGAACGCATCGGGAAAGTATAATGGAGCTCTTCCGAGGAGTTTCGCTGAGCGGATACGGGCACCTCATCGTCTGGTGCTATGAGAGTTCCCCAACGAAAGACAGGTTACGGTAAGGGACATTGATGCGCCGAATACAGGGTTTGTGTTGTCTGCTGCTCCTTGGTGTGACCGGTTGTGATTTTTTTGTTCCTCAGACTAGCAGCGGCGGCACCACCAACACCGGCGACTACCTTTATGTCGCCAACTGTTAACAATACTTTCTTTGCCGGGTTTGGGGTCAGCAGCAGCGGGGCCCTTTCGGTGCTACCCAGTTCACCCTACAACAACGGGGTTGCGGCGCAATCGCTGGCAGTGACGCCCGCCAATACGTTTCTGTACGCGGGAACAACCAACGGCATCTTCGGCTACACCATCAATAGCAACGGATCGATTACCGTTCTGAATAGCGGCAACTCCGCTGGCGCAGGACGTGGTCGCCACGGCCATGCAGGTCGACAGCACCGGGGGCTATTTGCTCGCGGCGGGCATTGCGATCGCGACCCAGACCCAGTCTATTGGCGTTTACTCGATCAACAGCTCAACCGGGATTCTGACAGCACTCACCGGTTCTCCGGTGGGCCTCTACACCGGCAATGCTTCCACCGCGACCCTGGTTACACCCACGGCAATGCTGATTACTCCGAACAACTCGTACGTCTACGCTTCGCTCGGTTCGCTGGGGGTGCAGGTATTGACGCTGGGTTCGGGGGGCGCTCTCACTACGACCGAACCCGCCACTATTCTGCCGCCCATCAGTACTTCGACCAGCCCATCGGACGCCGGGCTGGCGAGCGATCCGAATTCCCTGTTTCTGTTCGTGGCTGAGATCAATACCGGGCTGAGAGTCCTGAGTATTGGCACTTCGGGGCACGCTCAAGGAGGTCTCCGGTTCGCCCTACGCTGTGGGCACAGGACCCACAGCAGTGATCCTGGATACCACCGGAAGCTATGTCTACGTCGCCAACAAAGGCAGCAACAACATCAGTGCGTTTACCCTTACTGCGGCCTCGGGTAAGCTGACCGCGGTGGCCGGATCACCGTTCGGCTCGGGAGGACAAGTGCCCATCGGCATGGTCAATGACAATCAAAAGAAATATCTGGCCGTGATCAATAACGGCAACAACGGTACCACTGGGAACAGCGACGTGCAGCTGTTTAGTTTTGATACCACCACGGATGGGAAGCTGGACCCCATCTCCACCGCAAGCACAGGTACTGATCCTACCAACCCGAAGGTGATTGTAGCCACGCACTAACGTGTCCCTGGAGCTGGAGAACGATCTGATCTTCGTCTCGATCGCTGCCTATCGCGATCCCCAGCTAAATGCAACCATCGCGGACTGCGTCAGCAAGAGCATCCAACCCTGCGCGTCTGCGCTTTGGTGTCTGCTGGCGAAAACGAGATCTTCGTCACAAGGGCGGACCGATACAACGAAAGTTGCAAGCCTCCGTGCTCTGGATCCCTCGGCGAAAACATTTCAGGCGTTAGTACAACCCCCGCGCCATTTCGCTGAACGATGGCGCGTGGTGAGCATAAGAACACTGTCCTTTGGATTTTTCTCCGAACTCGATGGTCTAATGCTGAAAGGGAGACTGCACCTCTCATATGTTTGCTGCTTTGTCGCTCCTCCGCCGAACTGGCTCGCACAGACTCTTCTGCTCCGCACTCTGCGTTGCTCTGATGACTGCGCTGAGTGGTTGCACCCGTTTGCGCGAGCATCTCAAGCCGGAGATGGTGTACGTGGTTGCCAAGCAAACGTATCTGAGAGATCGGGTGGCGGCTGTATCGAATCGGGTCGCTTTGGTCAGCAATGGAGAGCCGCTCGAGGTCATCGAGCACGGACGCCGCTTCCTCAAGACCAAGACCAGCAAGGGCGAGGTGGGCTGGATCGAAGATCATATGGTCATCGACCAGGCGACCTATGATCAATTTGCCGCGCTCAACCAACAGCACGCGCACGATCCGGTGGTGGCCACTGGAGTTCTGCGCGACGATCTCTACCTGCACGTAAAACCCGGCCGCGACACGGACCGCTTTTATTTACTTCCGGAAAATGAAAAGCTTCAGTTATTGATACGTGCTTCGGTACCCAAGCCAGCACCGCCGCAGGGCTTTCTCGCCGCGCCCCATCCAGCGGCAGCAACCACGAAGGTCAAGAAGGCTGGATCGTCAGGCAAGGGAAAGCCAGCCCTACCGGGGGAGCCTGCAAGTCCCAATGGAAGACTGGTGGCTGGTGCGAGACAGCCGCGGCCAGGTAGGTTGGATGCTCTCACGCCGCCTCGATGTGGACGTTCCGGACGAGATTGGCGGATATTCCGAGGGACAGAAAATTGTGGGCGCTTATGTCCTGACCAAGGTCAATGACCCCGATTCCTCCATGCCCGACAAGATGGTGCCGGAATACGTTTCGGTTACGAATGCCTATAAAGATGGGCTTCCTTACGATTTCGACCAGGTGCGGGTCTTTACCTGGAACGTGAAAAAGCATCGCTACGAGACGGCCTACCGGCAGCGCAACCTCGAAGGCTATCTACCGGTTACGATCAGCGTGAGCAAGAACGCCCAGGGCCAGCCATTGCCCGTATTTTCGATCACCGTCGCCACCAGTGACGCAGTCAAGGTTGATCCGCTCACCGGGGCGGTGCGTCCCGCCGAGACCGACACCTTGCATTACCAGCTTGAGTCCGGCATGGTGAAGCGCGTTACCCCGGCCGGACCGCCTGGCGCCACACCGGTATCCGCCAAGTCAACCCCGGCCGGAGCACACGCGCATCACCATCGCGGCAAGGGTAAAGGGGCGGGAGGATAGTAGAGGGCGGACAACAGCAGATCCCTCAGGGGCTAAAGCCTCACTTGTTTGCAATAGTTTTCGTACTCCCTAAAGGTCGTACCCTTCAAAAACAGTGGGGCAGCCGTCCTGTTTTGTTATGACACCTAGAGCTCAGCTTAGGAAATCTGCGATTGCGGCAACCACGATCTCCTGCTCCTCGAACGTAAGTTGGGCGAAAATGGGCAGCGCTAATACTTCCGCCGCTGCACGCTCACTCTCGGGAAAGGCGCCCGTGGGATATCCCAGGCTGTGCAACGCCGGCTGCTGATGCAGCGCCAAGGGATAGTAAATCGCTGATTCGACTCCCCGTTCGCGGAGAAAAGCCTTCATTTCGTCCCGGTGGCGAACCCGAACGACATATTGGTGGAAAACGTGCGTGGCCCTGGACCTTGTTTGGGCAGGACCACTCCATTATGCGGATAAGGCCCGGGTTCAATCAGCCCGGCCCGCTCGAAAAGGACCCGGTAGTTTTCGGCCAGCCGCCGCCGCTCGGCGTTCCAGTCGTCGATAAAGCCGAGCTTCACCAGCAGAACGGCGGCCTGCAGCGTGTCCATGCGGCAATTCCAACCGAGTTCATCATGGTAGTAGCGACGGCGCATTCCGTGGCTCCGGAGGAGGCGGATGCGCTGGGCGATGGCCTCTGACGGCGGTGGTTACCATTCCGGCATCGCCGGCAGCGCTGAGGTTCTTGGTGGGGTAAAAGCTGAACGCGGCCGCGTCTCCCAGCGCGCCCGCCTTGCGCCCATCCCAGGTGGCCCCGAAAGCCTGGGCCGCGTCTTCGATCAGGAGCACGCCGTGCTCCTGCTTCAGTAGCTCGAAGCAATCCCAGTCGACGGTTTGGCCATAGAGGTGAACCGGCAGAATCGCACGAACGCCAGGCGCCGCAGGCACGCCTTGGCCGCCGCGGGATCCAGGTTGAAGGTCTCCGGATCGATATCGGCAAGCAACGGCTGCGCCCCGGCGCGCAGAATGGCGCTGACGGTGGCGAAAAAGCTGAAGGCGGTGGTGATGACGGCGTCGCCGGGACCGATGCCCGCCCCGTCGAGCGCCAGCCACAGAGCATCCGTGCCAGAGGAGCAGCCGATGGCATGGGCCACGCCGCATTTTTCCCCGGCGGCGCGCTCAAATTCCCCTACCTGGGCACCCATGATGAAATTTTGCGAGGAAAAGACGCCTTCCACGGCCTGGAGGAGCATAGGCCCGATGGCGCGATATTCACGCGAAAGGTCCAGGCTCGGCACCCTCAGCGGGGAACCGACTGGACTCTCTTTCCTGTCTCCCACATTGGTAATGTTACACCGCCAATCGCAGTAGCCTGGGGACGCCGAAAACGCATCCTATTGAGCGCCGGGGCTAGGGTCGGCGCCTGCCATTTGGCGTCGCCGTATGGTTTTTAGGCCCATGGCCTTCCGGGCCCGGGCGCAAGCCGGGAAGGCGTGTAAACTTTCTGTAGCAGGACTTGAGCGCATTCCGGCTCGGAGCCCAACTTTGCAGTAGCTGCAAGAGCTTGAGCATTTTCCATAACGCAATTCGACCATCGTAGAAATTGGAGATCGGCACATGGACAATAAGCCGGCACAGAACATTCAGGACACGTTTCTTAATACGGTCCGCAAAGATAAGACCCCGATCACGATATACCTGGTCAGCGGGGTCAAACTCACAGGCAAAATACGCTCCTTCGACAAGTATTCCGTGTTGCTTGAAAACAACAGTCAGGAGCAATTGATTTTCAAGCATGCCATCTCAACGGTGGTAAGTACGCGTTCCGTGCTGCACAGCGATCATCGTCCGAGTACTGGCGTCGGCCATCCTCCCGCGAGTGCTCCGGGCCTTGGCGGGCCGCGCCCTGATAGCGCGGTGGCGGAAGGTTAACAACCTGTGGAGTAGGTGAGGGTCTGCTGAAAATCACTGGCTTTCAGGCGGACCGGGCGCTGCTGGTCGGGGTCGAGTTCGTCTCGCGGCCGTCGGCGTTGCCGCGTTCGGCGGCACTGGCGCGCGAAGCCGCCAATCTCGCCAGAAGCGGGAGCGACGCGGCCAGTCAGGAACGTCACGCCCCAGCGGCCGAGAACGGTGCGGCCTTCACAGAATTTCGCGAGCTGGTCGCCGGTGCGGGGGCCGAGATTGTCGCCGAAGTGCTGCAACGAAGGCCCAGGCCGGACCCCGCCACGCTGGTTGGCAAAGGCAAGGTGGAAGAAATCGGCGCGGTTGCGAAATCGGCCCAGGCCACGCTGATCCTGTTCGATCACGACCTCACGCCCACTCAGCTCAGGAACCTGGAAAAGGCATTGCCGGTGCGGGTGGTGGATCGCACCCAGCTGATTCTCGACATTTTCGCGCGCCACGCGCGCAGCCGCGAGGGCCAGCTGCAGGTAGAACTGGCGCAGCTGGAGTACATGCTGCCCAGGCTGGCCGGGCGGGGTGCGGCCATGTCCCAGCTAGGCGGCGGGATCGGGACCCGAGGACCGGGCGAAACCCAGCTGGAGACCGACCGGCGCAAGATCCAGCGCAGGCTCTTGCAGCTCAAGGGTGAGTTGGAAGGCGTACGCCGCGTGCGCACGCAGCAGCGTCACCGGCGGTCCGCAGTCCCGGTACCTACGATTGCCCTGGTCGGCTACACCAATGCGGGCAAGAGCACGCTGTTCAACCGGCTCACCGACGCGGGCGTCCTGGCCTCGTCGCGTATGTTTTCCACGCTCGACCCCAAGCTGCGCGCGCTGGTGCTGCCCTCGCGAAGAAAAGTCCTTTTATCGGACACGGTCGGTTTCATCAGTAACCTGCCGCACACCCTCATCAATTCTTTCCGAGCTACGCTGGAAGAAGTGGAAAAGGCAGAAGTGCTTCTCCATGTGCAGGACTGCTCCAGCCCGCAACGCGAACAGCAGAAAGAGGAGGTGGAAAAGGTACTTGCCGAACTGGGTTCGCTGGACAAGCCAATCCTCTCGGTTCTGAACAAGATTGACTTATTGCCGCCGGCGCAACGGTCAGCATGTGCGACCGATGAATCGGCAGCAGCCATTTCTGCGCAAACGGGCGAGGGCATCGCCCACTTGCTCGAGCTTATGGATCGGGCCCTGACAGCGGACCCGATTGTGGAAGAAGAGTTTATGGTTCCGCAGCGGGAAGGCGCGGTGCTGGCGGCCCTGGATGCAGGAGCATTGATTCTGAAGCGCGAGTTTTCGGGTGACTTTGTCGATCTGGCGGTCGCCGGACCAGCCTCATTGCTGGGACGATATCGAAAGTACCGGCAAGCAAAAATTGGGTTGAAAGTAAGGACGGGCCGGGGGGGTGGGAGCGGAGCGACTTCCCACGAGACCGGCCCTGTCTGACCCTGATCTGGGTCTAGGAAGTATCCAAAGTATACCCCTTTCGTGACCGGTATCACAATTAAAACCCTGCCAGAAGACACTGAACCTTTGGTCGCAATAGCGAAAAGCCGGCTACCCCATCCTTGAAACTGTCCTTTGGGGGTGGCCAGTGTCGACACGGGGTTAGGTTATGCGCTCAACAAAACCGAGTTGGGGCCCAGTTGCGCTGCCGAAGTTTGACAGCGAAATTTCGCCTCTGTTAAAAACAAAGGTCCCGGCTGACACTTCGACTCTCCGCCCGCAATCTACCCATATACTGAATATTTGGCATGAACGAGACTCTACATCAACTCGGCGGACTACTGCTCGGATCTGTACCGACCATTTTTTTATTCCTTCTGCTCGTTATTCTTTACCGGCTTCTGGTCTATGGGCCCTTGACAAGGGTGCTGAACGAGCGCCGGGCGCGGACCGAAGGGGCGATTGAGCAAGCCCATGCCGCGACCGCGGCTGCGGCCGCGAAAACTCAGGAATATGAAGCGCAACTGCGGGCTGCACGCGCCAGGATCTTCCAGGCGCGGCAAAAGAAGCAGGAACAGTGGAATCGCGAACGGGACAGCGCGATTGCGGAAGCTCATGAGGCTGCCCGACGGCAGCTCGACGAGGCAAAAGCAGCCTTACAGGCGCAGACCAGCGCTGCCCATCGCACCATTGAAAGCTCTATCGACGAGCTGGCGAGTGAAATTCTCCACGCCATCCTGCCCAAGAGCGGTGCAACTCTGGAGAGAGCCCGTTGACCTTCTCACGGTTTTGCTATTTCTTATTGGTTTTGCTGTGCTTAGGTAGCACGCTGGGGTTTTCAGCGAAGGCTCTGCAGGTGGCCCCGGCTAACGCTTCCCAGACCGCCCAGTCGGCGGCGGACACAACGGAGCAAGAAACCGGCGAGGATGTTTTTCGCCATTCGGCATCAGTCAAGTACCTGGCGCGCTTTTTTCACGTCGATAAGGAGACCGCGGCTCGGATATTCGAATACCTGAACTTCGCCGTCCTCGCGGGCGCAGTCCTGTTTGCCCTGCTGAAGTACCTGCCCAAAACCTTCCGGGCACAACGGGAAGACATCCAGCATCGGCTGGTGGATGCGCGGACGGCCACGGAGCTGGCCAATGAGCGCCTGGCTGCGATTGAACAGCGGCTTGCGCGCCTGGATGAGGAAATCGCGGCGATCACTAAGCAGGCAGAGAAGGATAGTGTCGAGGACGAGGCCCGCATCAAGGCCTCGATCGAAACCGAGCGCCAACGGATTGTTGAGGCGGTGACCAGGGATATTGCCGCGGCGTCGAGTGCCGCCCAACGGGATCTGAAGCGTTTTGCCGCCGGGTTGGCAGTGGATCGCGCGGCGCAGAGGGTGGTATTGACTGAGGAGGATGACCGGGCCCTGGTGCAGGAGTTCTCGCAAAGCCTTGGCCGGCAAGCGCGGAACGGAGGCAGGAACTGATGTCTGTCTTTGCCGCCCGCTATGCTCGCGCCCTCGCCGATGTGGTCCTGGACGCCAAGTTAGATCCCGCAGAGGTGGAGCAACAGCTCAAGGATTTTGCCGCCACCTTCGCCGGCAGTAAGGACCTGCGAGAGCTTCTGCTGAATCCTTCCCTTCCGACGGCGAAGAGGGTTTCCATCCTGGACGCAGTCAACCGGAGGGTTGGGTGCGGCCCCAAAGTGAGAAATTTTCTGGCGGTGCTCATCAGCCACGAACGGATGGCCGCGCTCGGCGAAATTGTGGAGGAATACCGGCTGGAAATGAACCGGCGTCTGTCGATCTCCGATGTCGAAGTGGTGACGGCGCGCCCACTGGAAGTGCAGGAGCGGGCAAAGTTGGAAGACGAGGCGGCCGAGCTGGCCGGCACCCGGGTGAACGCCACCTTCCGCCAGGACAAGTCGCTGATGGGCGGAGCGATTGTGCGCATTGGAAGCACCATCTACGACGGCTCGGTGCGCGGCCGCTTGGAACGCTTGAAAGAGCAGCTGGCGGCCAGCTAAGCAGATCCGCAAAACAACCAAGAAACAAGAGAATTGACGGAAGAACGTATGGCTCAGATCAACGCAGACGAGATCACGCAGCTCCTTAGAGAGCAGATTCAAAACTACGACGCAGAGATCCGCGTCGATGAGACCGGGACCATTATTACGCTAGGCGACGGGATTGCCCGCCTCCATGGCCTGGACAAGGCCATGGCGGGGGAGATGCTGAAATTCCCCCACGGGGTGGAAGGCCTGGCCATGAACCTCGACGAGGATCAGGTCGGCTGCGTGATTCTGGGGGATTACACGGAGCTGCGCGAGGGCGACGAGGTCAAGCGCAGCGGCGAGATCATGAGCGTGCCGGTGGGCAACGGAATGATTGGCCGCGTGGTCAACGCGATTGGCCAACCCATCGATGACCGCGGCCCCATCGAGGGAACCGAGCTCGCGCCCATCGAGCGTATCGCTCCGGGCGTAGTCGACCGGCAGGGGGTACGCGAGCCCATGTCGACCGGTCTCAAGGCGATCGACAGCATGATCCCGATCGGCCGCGGACAGCGCGAACTGATCATCGGCGACCGTCAGACGGGAAAGACGGCCATTGCGCTCGACACCATCATCAATAGCGCCAAGAACAACCTGATCTGTATTTACTGCGCCATCGGGCAGAAGCGGTCCTCTGTCGCGCAGGTGGTGCAAACCCTGACCGAGCACGGGGCCATGGACTACACCATTGTGGTTGCGGCGACTGCTTCAGAGCCGGCGCCGATGCAGTACCTGGCTCCGTATGCCGCTACCGCCATGGGTGAGTTTTTCCGGGATAGCGGACGCCACGCGCTCATCATCTACGACGACCTCTCCAAGCACGCGGTCGCATATCGTGAGATTTCGTTGCTGCTGCGTCGTCCTCCTGGCCGCGAAGCGTATCCCGGCGATGTGTTTTACCTTCACTCGCGCCTGCTGGAACGATCGGCCAAGCTGAGCGATGAAAAGGGCGGCGGCTCGCTGACTGCGCTGCCCATCATCGAAACCCAGGCAGGAGACGTCTCCGCTTACATTCCGACCAACGTCATCTCCATCACCGACGGACAGATCTACCTGGAAGGGGACCTGTTCAATTCCGGTGTTCGACCGGCGGTGAACGTGGGCCTTTCGGTGAGCCGCGTGGGCGGGAGCGCGCAGATCAAGGCCATGCGCCAGGTGGCGGGTACCTTGAAGCTCGACCTGGCGCAATTCCGCGAGCTGGCCGCATTCGCCCAGTTCGGCAGCGACCTGGACAAGGTCACGCAGAATCAGCTCAACCGTGGCCAAAGATTGACCGAGATTCTGAAACAGCCACAGTTCTCGCCGTTGTCAACCGAGAAGCAGATCATCATCATCTTCGCCGGAACCAATGGCTTTCTCGATGACCTGAAGGTGGAGGAGATCCACGCATTTGAGGTCGGTCTCTATCCCTATCTCGATTCGGCACAGTCTGGATTGCTGAAGGACATTGTGAGCAAGAAGGCTCTGGACGACGACCTGAGAAACCGGATCAAGGATGCATTGAAGGAATACAAGCAGAACTTCCTCTCCGAGCATCGCGATGCGGCGCTCAAGGAGTCTTCGGTGAAGGAGCTCTCAGAAGAAGAGAAGAAGAAGCAGGAAGAAAGCAAGAAGGCCTGACCTCCGCATGGCAAACGTTCTCGATCTACGGCGGCGCATTCGCAGCGTAAAAAGCACGCGCCAGATCACCAAGGCGATGAAGATGATCGCGGCGGCCAAGCTGCGGCGGGCACAGGAGCGCGCCCTATCCGGCCGTCCCTATGCCAGCATGCTGGCCAGCGTCATCGGTTCGCTGATGCGACATATCGAGCTGTACGATCCCCTGACCGGAGACGTTCGTCATCCCTTGCTGCTGGCGCGGGAAGAGAAGGAGGCGCTGCTGATCGTTGTCTCCGGAGACAAGGGCTTTGCGGGTGGGTTTAATGGAAACATCACCAAGGCAGCTTTCCGTTTCATCAGTGAGCACAGCGAAGAGAAGATCGACATCGCTCCGATCGGGCGCAAAGGGCGGGATTTGTTTCGCCGCCGCTACGGGGTAGCGACGTTTGTCGAGAAGCAGAACGGCCAGGGCGAAGCCAATGACCCTGCCGCAGACACCGGAGATCGCGCTCCCGGTGAGGCGGCGCCGGCACCGGAAGAAAAGAGCCGGGGAGAGCGCAAGGATCAGATCGAAGTGGTGGGTGATTACCCCGGCATGCTGGATAAGCCCAGCTTTGACCAGGTGGCCCTCATGGCGCGTGAAGTCGTTCACCGCTACATGGAAGAAGAGCTGGACGCGGTCTACCTGGTGTTCAACGAGTTCAAATCGGTGATGGCTCAACGGGTGGTGGTGGAGCGCATTCTGCCCATCATCGAGGTGGGCCAGCGGGATATCAAGCAGGCCGAAGAGATGAGCCAGGAAGAGCGCGAAGAGATGGCGCGCGCAGCGGCGTCCTCTGGCGTAAGTGTCAGGGAAGCCGACAGCAGCGAAGCCGAGCAGGAGGCGAAGAAGTTCGGTACCGCGGAAGTGGACTACATCTACGACCAGCCACCGCGGGAACTCCTGGACGGCCTTCTGCGCCAGTACGTCAGCTCGCAGATCTATCACGCGTTGATTGAATCGAGCGCCGCTGAGCAGGCCGCACGCATGACCGCGATGGATGCGGCTACCAATAACGCCTCCGAGATGATCGACTCGCTTACGCTCATCATGAACCGTGTGCGCCAGGCTGCGATCACCAAAGAGATTATCGAGATTGTCAGTGGTGCGGCAGCGCTTTAGAGGTTGCTCCCTCAGGGGCTGAAGCCCAATTTTGTCTTGCGGGGTTAATGTACGGGCTAATGCTCGCTGCGGCGAGGTAGCCCGTACCCTTCATTGAAGGGGATGGCCTTCAGGCCGTCCATAAATGCCCCAGGATAAGAGGCGGCTTTAGCCGCTGAGGGAAGAAAGGTTATGGCAGAAAACATAGGCAAGGTTATTCAGGTTTCAGGACCGGCGGTCGATGTGCAATTCGAAGAGGCGACCATGCCCCCGATCTACCAGGCACTGCGCGTGACCAGTGAGGGCTTCGATGTTCCGCACCCGATCAACGTCGTGTTGGAAGTGGAGCAGCACATTGGCGAAGGCCGGGTTCGTTGCGTGGCGATGGAGTCGACCGAGGGCATGGTCCGGGGCATGCGGTGCCTCGACCTGGGCTCGCAGATTACCGTCCCGGTGGGGGTCGCGACGCTAGGCCGCATCCTCAACGTCATTGGTGAGCCGGTGGACGAGTTGGGACCTCTCAATGTGAAGGAAAGATGGCCCATCCATCGGGCCGCGCCGTCTTTTGAACAACAGGCAACCGGGGAAGAGATGTTTGAGACCGGGGTCAAGGTCATCGATCTGATCCAGCCGTTTTTGAAGGGCGGCAAGATCGGTCTGTTCGGCGGCGCCGGGGTGGGCAAGACGGTCATCATCCAGGAGTTGATCAACAATGTTGCCAGCAGCCACGGAGGCGTTTCCGTCTTCGCCGGCGTAGGCGAGCGCACCCGTGAAGGCACCGACCTGTGGAATGAGTTTGAGGAATCCGGGGTCATCAACTCAAAGGACCGTGAGAAGTCAAAGGCGGCGCTGGTTTATGGCCAGATGACGGAGCCGCCCGGAGCCCGCCTACGAGTTGCTCTTACCGCCCTGACCATCGCCGAATATTTTCGCGACGAGCAGGGTGGCGATACGCTCCTGTTCATCGACAACATTTTCCGTTTCACGCAGGCGGGCTCCGAGGTCTCTACCTTGCTCGGCCGCATGCCGTCGGCAGTCGGATATCAGCCCAACCTGGCGACGGAGATGGGCGAGCTGCAGGAGAGAATCACTTCCACCAAAACGGGTTCCGTAACCTCGGTACAGGCGATTTATGTGCCCGCCGATGACTTCACGGATCCGGCACCGGCGACTACCTTTGCCCACCTGGATGCGACCACGGTGCTTTCGCGCGCGCTGACGGAGATCGGGATCTACCCGGCGGTGGATCCCCTGGCCTCGACTTCGCGCATTCTCACCCCCCGCGTGGTGGGTGAAGAACACTACGCGGTTGCCCAGGGGGTTAAGCGCATCCTGCAGCGGTTCAAGGATCTGCAGGATATTATCGCCATTCTGGGAATTGACGAACTCTCCGAAGAAGACAAGCTCACCGTGAATCGCGCCCGAAAAGTACAGCGTTTCCTTTCCCAGCCGTTCCATGTGGCCGAGGTGTTTACCGGAGCGCCAGGAAAGTATGTCAAGGTAGGAGATACGGTGCGCAGCTTCAAGGAGATTATCGAAGGCAAGCACGACGATATTCCGGAGCAGGCCTTTTACATGAAGGGGACCATCGAGGAAGTACTCGAAGCGGCCAAGAGCATGAAGGATAAGTAACCTTAATGGCAGACTCAGGCAATCAACTGCAAGTCCGGCTGGTAACGCCGGACAAGGTTTTGGTCGACCAGGACGCTGATGCGGTCGAGCTGCCGTCGAAGTCCGGCTACATGGAAGTGCTTTACGGGCATGCGCCATTGCTGGCGGAGCTCGGCGTAGGCGAAGTGAGATTGCACGGCGGCCCCGGAGGCGATCAGACGTACTTCGTGGTGTGGGGCTTTGTCGAAGTGCTGCCGGACCGGGTGACCATCCTGGCGCAAAACGCCATCAGGCCGGAAGAGATCGACGCCGGCGAGGCGCAGCGGCAGCTGGAAAGCGGCCAGAAAATGTGGGATGAAGCCGGCGAGGATGCGGAGAAGTATGCGCAAGCCAATGAAGTGATCCACGAAGCTCAGGTGAAGTTAGCCAGCGCACATACCGGCAACTCTTAGGAGAATTTCTCCCGCGAGATTCCGCTTGTCTCCTTAACAGATGAAACCGAAGAGCGTTTGGGCAATCGCTGTGCGCTGGTCCCGGAAGAGCACGGCTCCGTGGCTAATCCTCGGCGCTTTCGCTGCATTGTGGTTCGGCTTTTTTGCTCTCATGCCGCCACAACCGGCCGGCCCTGACGTGTTCGTGTTTCGTGACGCGGGCTGCAACTGGGCGCACGGGCGCGGACTGGTGGCCGCATCCGTTCCTCACGCCAACACCATTCGTCCGATAGCTGTTTGCCAGCTATACACCCGGAGCCCTTCTGCTGTTCGGCGTTGCTGCTTCGCTCTTCGGCTGCTCCGGCTCGGTTGACACTTTCTACAACCTGGCGCTTGCGGCGGTCGCGGTTTTTCTGCTCTATCGCTGCTTCAGCCTGGCGGTGATCAGTGGATGGCAGCGAGCTTGCTGCTGCCTTGCTGCTGGGCGCAATGTTGCCCACCGGGATGATCGCGTTCGATTCCGATCGGCCGGAGATGCCGGCGTTCTGTCTGCTGATTGCTATGCTTCTGCTGTGGCGGCGGGCGTCGTCGTTGGCCACCAGGTCTTTACTCTTTGCCGGGGTGGGCATCGTCTTTTTGATTCATCCATTCGCCGGAATCGCCGGCTGGTTGTTGCTCGCGTTCCTGCTGGTCTTCGATGAGCGGACACCGACGGCTCACGCGTGGGCCGGGCGCCTGCAAGTGATGATTGCGGGGAGCGCTCTCTATGCGCTGGTGATTGCTGCCTGGGTGCTGTGGATGTGGACGCAGGATCATAGCGCCGTCCATCGTTTTATGGAACATGCCGCGGGTCAAGGCACGGGGGCGGGCGTGGTTCTGCATGGCGCGAAGGCAGCCGATTCGGGGTCCGCGCCCGTGGTGCACAACGGATATGCGGTCGCCTTCCGCCACCTCTTCGACCCCGCCTTCCCGGCTTCCGCCGCTCTGGCCATCAGCCTGCTCCTTTCCAGCCTGATCGTCGCGATCTATGCTTTCCGTGGACCAGAGCGTTCGCGTCTCCTGCTGCAGTGTGCATTCCTGCTCGTAGTGCTGCTGATCTTTCCCCTCGCCGTTTTTCCTGGCCAGGCAAACTACCTCGGACTCTCGCGGGCGCTGCTGCTTGCCGTGCTGTTCATCGGGGGATTTCCGCTGGCCAGCGCGTTGCGCGGGTCCATGGCGCCTCTGGCCCTCATCCTGATCGCCTTCCTCTTCACCATCCCCTGGATTGGTCTAAGTGTCCTGCAAACCGTGGACGCCCGTGGCTCCTACTACGCGGAGCAGAGACAAGCCACGCGTGTGCGGGCATTCTTCGAGCAACACGGCATCGTGAACCCCGCGCTGGTCGTGGATTCCGGACACTACTTCCTCTATAAGCCTTACTTTTCCAATCTCTACAATCGGAACTACATCGAACCGGGCGAGGCGACCGGCCAATACCAAGGCTTGGTTCTTTGCTACTCCGGGTCGCGCGCATTCTCGCGCGCGCAGCTTCCCTGGGACGCCGCGATGAAGGCGAACCAATGGAGCCTCATCGACGGTGGCGACGACGTTGTCCGCGTGGCCTTATTTGGCCACCCGATCATGCGCCGTAACTGGACCTGGATGTGCGACGTCTACGCGCGCCAATGAGGAAGCCGCGCTGCGACTGCTATCCGTCCAGGTTGTAAAGGGGCGACCAACGGTCGCCCCCCACATCTCGCGAAAAACCAGCGAGATATGGGGCACCCGGGTTCGTGGCCAATTTCCATTCGAGGTACTCTGGAGGGCATGATCTACCTGGAGCGTAAGGCGTCGCCAGGACTGGCCTCGTGCGTCGAGACGCTGTGGTACGCCTGTGCGCCGGATGTGCCGCACCAGCGAGAGCTGGTATTGCCGGGGGGAAAGATTCAATTCGTTATCTCGCTCGCAGCCGACCATCTGACCGAGTGCACTCCAGCAGGTGATGTGCCGATAGCGCCATCTCTCCTCGTGGGTGCGCGCACTTCGGCAGAGATGGTTGCAACCGGCGATATGAAGCAGCTCGTGGGAGTGGTTTTTCGGCCTGGAGGGCTCGGGCCCTGGTTACGGGAACGTGCAGACCTCTTCTACGAGCAGTCCCTATCGCTGAGCGACCTGTGGCCTATGGCTTCGGTGCGTGAACGCCTGTTGGAGCAGGCAACCCCGGAGGGGACCCTGCGGGTGTTGGACGAAGCACTATGCGAGCAGGCATCGGCGCGGGAGAGACGAAACCACGTTCGCCAGGCGCTGCGCTTGCTTCGCTCCCTCGGGGTCCGAGAGACGGCTGACGAGCTGGGCATCAGCGAGCGGCGCTTGCACCTGGTCTTCAGTGAGGATGTTGGTCTTTCTCCCAAGCAATGGAGCCGGGTGCAACGATTCCAGCGCGCGGTGCGTGCCTTGCACAACGGCGTCGAGATGAAATGGGCAGAGCTGGCATTCAGTTGCGGATATGCAGACCAGGCGCACTTCTCACGCGATTTCCGTAGTTTCTCGGGTATGGATCCCACCACCTACAGCGCCTCGCGCGGGCGCTGGCAGAACCACGTCGCGCTTTAGGCCATGGTTCCGATTTCTTCAAGACGCCCTATGCGCACTGTGACAGCATGAGGGCATGGCCAACTACACCAATGACTCCAAATCAACTGTGATCCCGGGTATGCGCTATCGCGATTGCCTGGCGGCAATCGAGTGGCTCTGCAAGGCGCTGGGATTTGAAAAACACGCTGTCTACATGGGAGAGGGGAACAGTGTAATGCACGCTGAACTCACCTTCGGTAACGGCATGATCATGCTCGGCTCGGAGAGCAATCGCTCAGACTATTCAAAGTATGCTGCCATGCCCGATGAGTTGGGGGGCCGCGAGATGCGCAGCGTCTCACTCATCGTGAGCGATTGCGACGCTGCCTACGCTCAGGCCAAGGCTGCCGGGGCAGAGATGGTCTTCCATCTGGAAGAAAAGGGCTACGGCGGTAAGGCTTTTACATGCCGCGACCCGGAGGACTATCTGTGGCATGTTGGGACTTACAATCCCTGGAACACTACTCCGAAATCCTAGCTTGCCTAGGCACCATATTCGGCGGTAATGGTCTCCGGTACGCGTAACCAGCCATAGAGGGGAAAGCTCTCGACCATCTCCAGCACTAGTCCTCGAATCCTGCGCAGGGCTTGCGGGTCGTTGCGGTGATCGAGCGCCTGGGTGATCCACTTGGCGATGGTGCGCATTTCCGGCTCGCGCATGCCGCGCGTGGTCAAGGCCGGGCTGCCGATGCGGATCCCGCTCGGCTTCAGAGGCGGGTTGGCGTCGTAGGGAATGGCGTTCTTGTTCACGGTGATGCCCGCTTCGTGCAGCGCGAACTCGGCTTCGCTGCCCAGAATGCCGCGCGAGAAAACATCGACCAGCATCACATGTGTATCGGTACCGCCGGAAATGACGCGGTAGCCTTCGCCCATCAGAGTCTCGGCCAGGATCTGCGCATTGACCACCACCTGCTGCGCGTATTGCTTGAATCCCGGTTCCAGCGCTTCGCGGAAGGCCACGGCTTTACCGGCGATGACATGAACCAGGGGACCACCCTGCTGGCCGGGGAAGACGGCTCTGTCGACGGCGGCGGCAAATTGCTGTTGGCACAGGATCAAGCCGGAGCGGGGACCACGCAGGGTCTTGTGGGTGGTAGTGGTGACCAGGTGCGCGTGGGGTACGGGCGAGGGATGGACGCCGCCTGCCACCAAGCCGGCGAAATGAGCCATATCGATGACGAGAAAGGCTCCGACTTTATCGGCGATCTGCCGCATGCGGGCAAAGTCGATGATCCTGGGGTACGCGCTGCCTCCCCCAATGATGAGCTTTGGCTTTTCACGCTCAGCAGTGGCTTCGAGTTTGTCGTAGTCGATCTGCTCCGTCTCCCGCTCCACGCCATAGAAGACCGCGCGGTAGAGCTTGCCGGAGAAGCTGAGCTTGTGTCCGTGGGTCAGGTGGCCCCCATGGGCCAGATCAAGACCGAGGATGGTGTCGCCGGGGTTGATCACAGCCATGTAGGCGGCCGCATTGGCCTGGGAACCGGAGTGGGGTTGCACATTGGCATGGTCGGCGCCAAAGAGCTGCTTGGCCCGATCCCGAGCCAGGTTTTCGACCACGTCGGCAAACTCGCAGCCGCCGTAATAGCGCTTACCGGGATACCCTTCGGCGTACTTGTTAGTGAAGACCGAGCCGACAGCCTCCAGCACCGCCTGGCTGACAAAATTCTCCGAGGCGATCATCTCCAGGCCTTCGTGCTGGCGTCGGATTTCGTGGTCGACGGCGGCGGCGATCTCTGGATCGGCCTCGGCAAGCGGGCGGCGCATAGGGTCAGGCATGATGCAATTTTAGACTATTTGCCGGGTTTCCCTTCTCGGCCGAGCGAGGGCGAAGGGCTGACCGAAGGAACACAGAGCCTTTCGGCAGCCAAATTTCGAAATTAAGCGAATTAAGCGAACTAAGCGAAATTAAGGTACTTTTCGGTTACCGGGCTATTAGTTCGTTGCCTGCGCGGGAATGGCTGGGATCGTGGCTAGTTGCCTGAAGGCCGAGTAAATAAAGGAGCCAATGTACCAACCGTCCATGAACTTGTAGGGCGCTTCACCGGTGGTGTAATGCCCGCAGGGCAATACCCTGGAGACAAAATCGATCCCCCGGCGGCGGAAATTCTCGATCACCTGGAGGGAGTACTCCTGCAGGAAGGTCAGGTCGTAGGTGGCATGGACCAACAGGATCTTCCTGGGGTTGAGCGCGAACTCATCCATGTACTGAGAGGGGCTGATGGCTGCCCAGACATCGCGCAACCGCTGATGGGTCATGCCGATGTCTTCGAAGGCCTCCCGGATGTGCCGGGTGCTCTGCCCGGTCCACACCACGTCCCCAAACGACATCGAGGCATGGTTGAAGGCCGCTACGCGGATGCGGCTGTCCATCGCGGCGGCGAGAAAGGCGTAACAGGAGCCGAGACTGGTGCCCAGGATGCCGAACTGTTGGTAGCCCTGTTGCTCGAGCCAATCGATGCAGCACCGGATATCGACCACCCCCTGGCGGCAGGAAGCGATGGTGCGCCCGACGTTGGCGCTGACCGCGTAATCGGCGCGCGCCAGTTCCGGCGGGCGGCGAATATCGTGGTAAGGCTTACTCAGGCGCAGAGCGGAAACGCCAAAACGGTTGAAGACGGAACAGAGGGCGTTGTGACTGAACGCGTCGGCATTCCAGTGGGGCATGACGATGATGGCCTGTTTCGGCTTGCCTGCCATCTTCGCCGGAGGAGCGGGAAACCAACGGGCGTTGACGCGGTCGTTCTCCGGATAAGGGGTGCGCACGGGGGAAGTGAAGCGCAGAAACTCCGCCTTGGGCAACCTGGCTTCGGCCGCTCGCCGGCGAAGCCGGGCATCCTGCCGCAGCGTCTCCGGGCGCACATTGGTGGGAAAGAGCTGCGGGTAACGCACCTCGAGCACATAGTCCCGCGGAGTCTGGTAGGCGAAAAAGTCGGCCCGATGGTGCAGGATGAAATCATTTAACTGCAGCATCGCCCGCTCCGCCGCGGCGTTGTCTCCCGGAGGGTGAGGAGCGAAGCTGAACCCGCGGGACTGGGCGAATTCCCGCAGCCACTCAAATCCCCATTCAACCGGGCGCACGATGCGATTGGTGTCACGGGTGGTCAGGTCGGTTTCCCAGCGGTACATCCACCGCGCGTACAGTTTGCTCAACAGCTTCTTCACGTGGAGGTCTTTCACCTGGAGGTTTGGGCCTGAATACGGAACTGCTCCACCACTGCGGACATGTCTTCTTCGCCTTGCCCGGCAGCGATGGCATGCTCGAACACCCGCAGCGCGGCCCTGCCCATATCCAGATCGAGGCCCTGATTTTCAGCCTCAGTGACCGCATAACGGAGATCCTTGGCCATCAGCCGGAGCAGGAAATTAGGCTCGTATTGGCGCGCCGTCATGCGCCCGCTGAGCAGCTTCACCAGGGGACTGCCCGGGGCTCCTTCGGTGAGCACGCCCAGAGCCTTTTGCGTGTCCAGCCCGCTGCGCTCAATCAGGGAGAGGGCCTCCGCCAAGGCGGCCACCTGGGATCCGGAAAGAAAGTTGTTGATGAGCTTAAGACGAGCTCCGCTGCCGACCGGGCCCACGTGGACCACGTCCCGGCCCATGGACTTGAGGATGGGGGTAATTTTGTCCAGCGCCGCGGGAGATCCTCCGGCCAGGAAGAGCAGCTGGCCGGCCGCTGCCTGGGGCTTACTCCCGGTAACCGGCGCATCCACCAGCTCGCAGCCGTGCTCCCTGGCCGCGCGCTCGAGTTCGTGAGCCCACTCCACCGTAACCGTACTGGATTCGACCAGGATGGTCCCGGGAGCGCTGCCCAGGATCGCTTCGCCCCGGCCTAGCCACACGTCCCGGCAGACCGGGACATCGGCCAGCATGCTGATGACTACGGCTGCACCTGTCGCAGCTTCACGGGGCGAGCGGGCCACCCTGGCTCCGCGGTCCGCCAGCGCCTGCGTCTTGCCTGGGGTCCGATTCCAGATGGTGAGTGGGTAGCCTGCGTCCAGCAGGCGGCCCGCCATGCCTGAACCCATCAGTCCAAGCCCGAGTAAAGCAATTTTCGTCTCTGCCATAACATCTCCTGCCAAGGTTCTAGAATAGAAGGGTTATGGCGTTTACGGAAAGCTACGACGTTGTAGTAGTGGGTGCGGGACACGCGGGTTGCGAAGCGGCCATGGCTGCGGCGCGCATGGGGCTGCGGACGGCACTGTTTAGTTTCAATTTGGACCTGATCGCGCAAATGTCGTGCAATCCCGCAATCGGGGGCATCGCCAAGGGACACCTGGTGCGGGAAGTGGATGCGCTGGGCGGGATTATGGGCGAGGTTGCCGACGCGGTCGGCATCCAGTTCCGGCTGCTGAATACCTCGCGCGGGCCCGCGGTGTGGTCGCCCCGGGCGCAGTGCGACAAGCGGCAGTACCGGGTGAAAATGCGCCAGGTGCTGGAGTCGCAAGCGAATCTCCACATCAAGCAGGCGGAAGTGGTGGATCTGGTGCTCGAAGAGAGAACCCTCCGCGGCGTGCGGCTGCGCGATGGCCGCATCGTGCTGGCGGGCGCGGTGGTGATTACGACCGGGACCTTCCTGAACGGCCTGATTCATTGCGGCGAGGAACGTTATCCCGCCGGCCGTAGCGGGGAGCCGCCCAGCGTACTGCTAGGCGAAGCCCTCAAGCGCCTGGGACTGCGCGGCTGCCGGCTCAAGACCGGCACCCCGCCCCGGCTGGATGGCCGCAGCATCGACTGGAGCCGCTTCGCGGAGCAGCCCGGAGACGTGGATCCTACCCCGTTCAGCTTCCGCACGGTGGAGCTGCCGCAGAAGCAGATCTCCTGCCACATTGCCTATACCACGCCGGAGACGTTGCGCATCATCCGCGAAAACGTGGGCCGCTCGCCTATGTACTCGGGCCAGATAACCGCCGTGGGGCCGCGCTATTGCCCTTCGATTGAAGACAAGGTGGTGCGCTTCCCGGATAAGGAACAGCATCAGTTCTTCCTGGAGCCTGAAGGGCTGGACACCAACGAGGTCTACGTCAACGGGATGTCTACCTCGCTGCCGATGGAAGTGCAGTGGGAGGTAGTGCGGTCGATTCCTGGCCTGGAAAATGCGGAGATGCTGCGGCCGGGATATGCGATTGAATACGACGCCATTGACCCCACCGAGCTCGATCGCAGCCTGGCGGTGAAGCAGATTGGCCGGCCTTTATCTTGCCGGCCAGATCAACGGCACGTCGGGGTACGAGGAGGCCGCATGCCAAGGCCTGATGGCCGGCATCAATGCCGCGCTGCTGGTTCGCGGAGAGACGCCTTTTACGCTCGACCGCACGGAGGCCTATACCGGCATCCTGATCGACGACCTGATCAGCAAGGGGACCAACGAACCCTACCGCATGTTTACTTCGCGGGCAGAATTCCGGCTGCACCTGCGCATCGATAACGCCGATCGCCGTCTGACTCCGTATGGGCATAGGCTGGGCCTGATCACGAGCGGGGCATGGCAGGATTATGAACAGAAACAGGCGCGTGCCGTGGCGCTCGAGAAGCTGCTGGCTACGCGCAAGGTGGACCTCGCGCGCCTAAATGCTGTGCTGCCCGACCTGGCTTCGGAACTGGGCAACGTTGCCGGCCAGACTTACGCTCAGCTGATTAAACGGCCTGAGATCAGCCTTGAAGCTCTGCTGCCCGTTCTGCGGCCGGAATGGGAGGAGAGCGACGGCCCACTTGGTTTCTTCAGTGCAACGGTGAACGCCAGGATTCGCAATGAGCTGAAGTCGGTGGAGACCGAGATCAAGTACGCGGGTTACCTGGATCAGCAACGCAAGGCAATCGAAAAGCTGAGGAAGGCGGAACAGCGCGCTATTCCGCCCGGCTTTGAATATGCGGGGATCAGCGGGCTGTCGCGGGAGATGCAGGAAACACTGGCCCGGGTGCGGCCGCAAACGCTGGGGCAAGCGAGCAGGATTCCCGGGGTGACGCCGGCTGCGGTCTCTTTGTTGCACGTCCACCTGGAAGTTGGCGACAGGCGGAAAGCGGCCATCGCAGGCATTGGGGCTGAATAGAGTCCGGAGGTAGCTCCCAAAAGGTTAGAAGCCGGGCGGAGTTGGAGGCGGGGGAGCCGCTTCCACTACCGGGGCGTCTGCGCCGACCCCAACTCCTACGCTGCCGGGGTACTGATCAGGACCTGCCTCTGGAGCCTGGTTGGGCATTTCAGGGACCGGAGCGGGCGCCACATAGGGTGGGCGCGCCGGCGAACCTTTGCCGGGGGCCACAAAGCCGTCACCAGAGAAACGCGGAATGCCGAAATGGCCTCGGAGATGCAGCAGGTCGAGAGTGCTGATGTCTCCGTTGAGGGCGATCAGGTTGAGATCTTTGGGTCCGGAGATCAACACCATCATTCCAGTCACGTCCATGTGAGCAAAGTTGATCCATAGATCCGTTTGTCCGGCGTTGAAAGGGTCACCTTTGGCATGAGCTGCGACCAGATGCCTCCAGCCGGCAGCCTCGTATTGCCTGCGGATCAGATCCAGGGCGGCGGGATCATAAAGGCCGGGCGCTGCGAAGTGATAGCTGTGCACGGAGATACCGTTCAACTTGGCGATTGCGCTGCGGGCTTCCGGATCTGCGTCGCCGACAAAGTAGCCGGCCAGTTGAAGCATAGAGCGGTCAAAAGTGAAATCGGTGTGGAAAGCAGCGCGCTGGCCCAAGGCCTCGAAACCTTGCGGAACCCAATTCAAGGGTGGCTGCTGGTTCGGACCGTTTGGCGCATCTTTGCCCAGGGCGGCTAAAGGCGCCATAAGCAAGAGAAATATGACGGCAATGCGAGCGGGGGGACGCAACATGGCTGCTTTAACTCCTGCAAAGTAAGACGCCAAAGTCCCGGAAAAGTTGTGGGCGGAGCGTCGTGGAATCCCACATCTCGCAAAAAGCGAGAGATACCCCGAGTTTCCTGTTCGCAGCACTGGATGAGGCAACTTGTGCGCCTTTCTCTAAGGAACGGCGCATGAAGTGCGCGATGCCTAACAAGCTCCACAGAAATCTGGGATATGGAGCACCCCTCTAGAATTCATGACCTCTGCCGATAACGGGAGGGAAGACAACGCGACGTGTGGTACACGTGTGCTCCGGAGCGGATTACTTTCGCCGCCTTGGCGACGGTCGGGACTGGAGTATGCATGAAAGCACGAATTGTTCCGTTGGTTGCAGTTATTTTCGTGACGCTTATTTCCAGCAATCGCGGAATCTCGCAAAGCGATGACGGGCCCGCTGCCCTGCCATTTGTGGAGCTCACTGCTTCCAGGCCGGTTATGCCCAGGGCGTTTCGGCCGTTTTCCAGGGTTGGCATCGAGTCCTACGCCGGAGTGGGAGGAATAGGGTTCGATGTGGCAACCCCGGTGTTACGAAAATTCAACGTTCGCGCGGGATCCGAATTCTTCGCCTATTCCACGACGTTCGAGGACCAGGGCGCCAATGTCGCGATCCGTTTGCGCACACAGTCCGGACATGCGTCGCTGGATTGGTTTCCATTCAACGGCCGGTTTCGGCTAAGTCCTCTGATCGTGTTCGCCAACAACAACCGGGTTCAAGCAACCGCGCTCATTCCGCCGGGCAATACAGTAACTGTGAATGGACAAGATTACATCAGCAGTGTCACCGACCCTTTGCACGGAGCGGGGTCGATCGATTTTCGAAAAGCCTCGCCCGGCTTTTCGCTGGGGTTGGGGAATCTTGTCCCCCGCACCAGCAGCCACTTAAGCTTTCCGATAGAAGCAGGGTTCTATCATGTTGGCCAACCTGGATTGAAGGTTACCTTCACGGGTAGCGCATGCGATCCTACACAACCGCCGGCGATCGGGTGCCAATCGGTGGATCAGGACGGCGACTTTCAGCAGAGTCTTGCGGCATTCGTGGCGCGCTATAACCATAACCTCAGTTACGCATCTTTCTTCCCTATTTTTTCTTTCGGCCTTGGCTATGCGTTTTATGTAGCTAAGTGACCAACGCGTGACCTGACTACGACGATGAAAGATCAGCCGACGCAGCCGCTTACCGTGCCGATTCTCACCTTGGCGCTGGGCGCACGGTTACTTATCTTATGGTTTGCCGTCGCGCGGTTTCCGCATAACTGGCTTTATTCCCGCGGGATTGAGCTCGGAACGCTGGCCCAGTCCTTAGTGGCGGGACAAGGACTTAGCTCCCCTTTCGGTGGATCAACCGGACCCACTGCCCTGCTCACTCCGGGATATCCGGCAGTCATTGCCCTCTTCTTCCGCGTCTTCGGATCGTTCACTTTTACGGCGGCCATTGCTGTGATGGCGATGCAACTTCTGTTCAACGTGATGACCGTGCTGCTGATGATGCAGATTGCGCGAAGGCGCTTCGGTATTCGGACAGCCAATCTAGCAGGGACGTTTTGGGCGGTGTCATTGCCGCTTATCTGGATGCCGACGATCTTTTGGGAGACCTGCTTGTCCGCGCTGCTGCTGGTCGGCATGATCGCGTTGGCGCTGCGCTGTGAGCAAAGACCAGGCCCTCTTCTATGGGCGTTGCTGGGCGCTTATTCCGGCGTGGCTGCGCTGGTGAATCCAGCCCTCCTGCCGGCTTTGCTGGCAATGATAGGATGGGCGGCGTGGCAGACGGGTAAGACATCTCCGTATTCGCCTGTGCTGAGCGTGCTTGTTCTGTTGCTGGTATACGCTCCGTGGCCGATACGAAATGCGCGGGTGCTTGGCGCTTTCATTCCGCTCCGCAGCACGGTTGGATTCGAACTATGGATGGGAAATCGCCCCGGAGCCACTGGCTTTCTGGACGAATCGCAGTTCCCGTTGTTCAACCGTTGGGAATACGACCAGTATGTCTCGAAGGGCGAGGTTCGCTACATGGGAGACAAGTCGGTGCTCGCCAAAGCATACATGCGCGCCCACGCGGCTGAGTTCCTGCGCCTGAGCACGCTACGGTTCCTCCGCTTCTGGAGCGGAACGGGGACCCAGGATGGTTCAGCGTTCTTCACCATCCATGCTGTATTGACGACATCTCTGGGCGTGGCCGGTATGTGGCGATTGTTCAAAGAAAACCGCGTCAGCCTGGCGGTTTTGTTTCTCCTGCCGCTGATGCTCTTTCCGTTGCCCTATTACATTACTCACGCGGAGTTCCGCTACCGGCTCGTGGTCGATCCTTTGCTTACGATCCTGGCCGCGTATGCGGTCACCGGTTCTCGTGAGTGCGTGAAATAGTGACGGGCACCCATCAGAGAGCGCAAGCGGTTTGGCTGCTTTGGGTGCTGCCATCGTTCAGCGATCTGTTTTTCCTGGTCCTTCTATGCATACTCGCATTCAGCCCGATGAGTGCTGCTTTGCTCCGCGATGCCGATATTGGCTGGCACATTCGAAGCGGCGAGCTGATTCTGGTAACCCAAGCAATCCCACGGACAGATCCATTTTCGTACACCAGGCAGGGAGAGCCCTGGTGCGCATGGGAGTGGCTGTACGACGTTGTCATTGCCGCCGTCCACCACGCATCGGGCTTGAACGGGGTGGTGTTGTTTACCGCTGTCGTCATAGGCAGCACCTTCGCGCTTCTGTTTCGATTTGTTCTGCGAAGGAGCGGGAACCTGGTGGTGGCCGGGGGTCTGACGCTCCTGGCGATCGCGGCGGCGCAGGTTCATATGCTCGCCAGGCCACACGTTCTGAGCTGGCTGTTAACCCTGCTTTGGGTGGAAAATCTATTCCGCTTTGAAGAGGGCAACCGTTCGGCGCTGCTCTGGCTGCCGCCGCTGATGTTGCTCTGGGCAAATCTTCACGCGGGATTCATTTTGGGCCTGGGACTGCTTGGAGTATTTGCTATCGGGTGCGTTTGGAGTGCTAGCACCGCTCCGCGCGAGGGTGATCGGCAAAAACTAATCCGACTGGGCAGCATCCTCGCGGTTTGCCTGTTGGCCACGCTACTGACGCCTTACGGTTACAGATTGCACGTTCATGTGTATCAGTACCTGTCCGATAGCTTCCTGATGAACAACATTGAGGAATTCGCGTCCCCGAATTTCCACCTTCCAGTTTACGGGTACTTCGAGGTGCTCATCGTGCTGGTGATTGCGGGCGCTGCGCTGGCGCGCGATCAACTCAGGCCCACTGGTCTGCTGCTGCTGCTGTTCTCGTTTCACGCAGGGCTATATGCAGTTCGCAATATACCTATTGCAGCAATCATCATGTGCCTGGTTCTGGGACCGTTGTTGACGGCAGCCATCTCTCCTCGATCCGATTCCCAGCCGCGCTGGTTAGGTTCGATGCTCGATACGGTACAAGGCATCTCGGAGAGTATGACGTGCCTGGAAAGGCAGCTTCATGGGCATGCGCTGGTGTTGGTTGCGATGGCCGCATCCATGGCGCTGGTTTTGAACGGTGGGCGGCTGCTTTCAAGACAGATGGTTGCCGCCCATTTTGATGAGAAGACCTTTCCCGTAAAAGCAACCCGATTCATTGCGCAAAGAGACATCCGCGATCACCTCTTCAGCACTGATAGCTGGAGCGGTTACCTGATTTACAAGCTTTATCCCCAGACCAGGGTTTACTTCGACGATCGCCACGACTTCTATGGAGACGCTTACATTCAGGAGTATGCGAAGGCCTTGTTGGGAACCCGGCAATGGCGTGAGCCACTCGATCGCTATCAAGTGAAATGGGTGCTGATGCCCGCAGATTCGCCATTGTCGAGTCTGTTACGAGAAAGCCAGGGCTGGGTCATCGACTACGATGACGGGCTGGCCGTGGTTTTCTCGAGGACGAGGCCGCCCGCACCGTGGTGACTAACTACATAAGGTTCTTTCATATCGAGATATATCACCTGAGGTTTGTTGGTATAGAGACGCTGGTGACGCTGATCGTGCTGCTTCTCTTTAGCTTGCTTCCGGTGAGATACATGGCGTTCTTTCCCAATCGTGGCTTCCGCCGTTTTGCGCAGAAGCGCTTGCGTGCCTGTGTAGCCGTCTTCTTCGTGTCTTTTTTTGGCCGGATAGCGCTGTCGCCTATCGAGCCGTTTAGCCCTCCCAACATTCATGATGAGTTCAGCTACCTACTGGCGAGCGATACGTTCGCTCACGGCCGGCTGACCAACCCGACTCCCCCGGTGTGGCACCACTTCGAGCAATTCTATGTCGTCATGCAGCCGACCTTCGCGTCGAAGTACGGCGTAGCACAGCCCCTGTTCATGGCGTTTGGGCAGCGTTGGCTGTCTACACCGCGGGCCGGCATATTGCTGAGCATGGCGCTGGCCGCGGCCAGCCTGTGCTGGATGCTGCAAGCCTATCTACCGGCTGAATGGGCTTTGCTGGGCGGACTGCTGGCGGTGGTTCGCATCAGTTGGTTCAGCTATTTCGGCAACGCCTACTGGGGAGGGTCAGTGGCCATACTGGGCGGCTGCCTGCTGCTGGGCGCAGCGGCCCGGTTGGCTCGCAAAGGCAGCGCGTGCGACGGACTCCTGATGGCACTCGGCTTGCTTCTGCTGGCAAACTCGCGCCCGTTCGAGGGCGCTCTCATTTCACTGCCCATCGGCCTCTACACCGCCTGGATTCTTTTTCAAAAGCGCGCGAGCGTTCGCATCTGGCTTCCGGGAATCGTCCTGCTGTTGGCAGGAGCTGTCTCGACCGGCTATTACTGCCACCGGGTAACCGGGCGCTTGATTTTCCCCTGGATCGCGTACTGGCAGCAGTGGAGCATTTGCCCTCCTTTTCTGTTTGGCAAACCGAATTACTCGGTTCACTACCAGTTCCTTGACCAGCTTCACTACTTTCGCGATGAAGAGATGATGCCCTATTTGAGTACCAGGACCCCGCGTGACTTCGCTATCGAAGCCATCGTGAAAGGGATTTATCAATGGCTCTTCTTTGTCTTTCCGGCCTTAACGCTGGCGGGTATCGGCTTGATCCCGACATTGCGTGCCAGAAAGTCACGAGTGCTGATGTATACGCTCGCGTTCGCGAGCCTCGGCTTTTTGACGGAGACATGGCTTCAGGCACACTACGTCGCCGTGGCCACCGGCATTCTGTATCTCATTTTGTTGAATGGCCTACGGTCTATGCGCGTGGGCGCCCGGCAGAACGTGGTGTGGCTTAAGCTGCTGCGGGGTACGTTGGCAGCCGTTATCGTCATGTTCTTCGTCCGGTTGATGGTGGTACCCATGAATACTTTGCCCTCCAACTGGGCTTCGCACACAGCCGATATACCGGCCTATGAAGCCATCCACTGGATTATGGAAGCCAAGCCGGGCAGGCAGTTGGTGGTGGTACGCTACCGTCCCAGATCATTTTTGGGGATATAGCTGGATCAATAACGGTTACGATATCTCTACGCAGCACGTGGTCTGGGCGCGAGATACGCAACCTGCGGAATCGAATGAGCCGCTGCTATGCGCATTCAAGGATCGCCAGGTGTGGTTGCTGACTCCTCCGGAAAAGGGGTATATCCCGCCGCCGGACAGGACTGCTGGCTGGGATCCTGCTGCCGCGGAAGAGTTTTTACAGCCGTATCCTGTAACACAAAATTCGGTTTGCGGCGGCTCAGGTTAGGGTTTTGTTTGCCCAATACGCCATCCATCCCGGCCTACTGGAATATGCTGACTTCGGGTGGGGCTGAGGAGGTGGCGCTGGTCAAGCTCATGGAGATGGTTCCACTTCCACTCAGGGTCAACTGGTCAACCACGATCATTCCGATGGCGTAGGTGGTGGAGCCGCCTGCGCCACTCAACTGGACCAAATCCGCATAGCTGCTGTTATGAAAATAGAGCGCGCCACTAAAGTTGATCGTTGCGCCGGCGCCGATCAATGTGTTGCTGTAGGTGTTCGAGTGGCCGGAGAAGAAGAGAAGCCCACGACTTCCCGTAGTCGAGTAGGTGTCAGAACTTGGTGCGCCGACGTAAGTCCCGCCGGCAGCGCACTGGGATATCAGCACATTCCCGGTAAGAGAAGCCGGCGTCGCAGCGGGGGTCGATAGGCTGGAACAATTCATGTAATAGGACGGAACCGAGGTGATGGAGCTGCTGGCTGCTCCCGAGCCCCCGGCAAATGTCGGCCCTCCACTGAGGAAATAAAACATGACCCCTTGGGTGGAGGGCTGGGTTCCGATCCACGCATTGCGCAGCGTGGTCGATGATCCGACGGTCAGGCTTCCATTCAGGTAGTAGACTCCGGGCATGAAAATGACCACATCGTTGGCATAACCTGCGAGACTGGTGGTGTTGATCCCGGTGGGGTAGTAACCGGGGCTAAATTCCAGGCAGTTACCATAAATATTTCCGCTGTTATAGGGGTAAGTAGAGCTGTAGGTAAGGTAATGCTGTTGTGCAGCCGTATTGGGGCAACTGTCTGTTCCGCTGGCAACCCAGGTGCCGTAGATATAGCCGTACGTTGCGTCCGACGTCGGGGTATAACCCTGGGCTACAGTAGCTACCGGAGTTACCGCCTCAGCCACCTTGCCTGTCGGCTGGCTTGGCGCGGAAACGCCGGCAAAAGGATCGGGAGCGACCGTCGCAGGGCTCTTCCACAGCGCATGGGTGGTATTGTTCATGATGTAATTCGCGCCACACAACTGGTTGGTTGAGGGTCCTCCTACGACCGCAACATTGCCGCCGGTTCCCGATGGGCCCGCGGCACTGGTGTCGATGGGATAGCCACTGCCACCATTGCAATAGACGGCATTGCTCGAAGCATTCGACGAAGGGGAACCGTTGGCCGAGGAGTTCACTTGGATGCTGGTTTGCGGACCGCCCACAATCACAATATGAGCGCCTCCCGATAGCGTAAGGGCTGAATCAATGGTGGGATTGAGAATGGCGATCGCCGCAGGCGGGGACCCGGGGGGTAGTCCGCAGGTGCAGGACGCTCCAACGGCCAACGACCTGACTCCTATCAGACCCATGAACCAGGTAAGAGGTTTTTCCCGCACGACGACATTGAGAAACGGATAGGTGATGCCAGAAGCTGCCGTCACGCCAGCCACGGAACTGGGGAAAGTCCAGCTTACTGCGACCGCGCCTCCGGCTGTGCTCGAGCTCCATCCCGCCCCGGATGTGGTCGCAGTATAGCCATTGAATCCTGCATATTGGCATATCGCAGCGGATGACGATGAAGAGCAGTCACCTGCCGTGCCGACAGTGAAGCCGGGACTGCTGGTGATGGTGCCGTTTTGCAGGTAAAGCATATCCATCGCCCCGGCTATGCAAGCGGCGTCGGCGGCCGATTGCGCGGCCTGGCGGTGAAACCACATGCTGGAGAGGTCGACGGCAAAACCCACAGAGGCCAGCAGAAATGTACCCAGAATCATCAGCAGGAAGACGGAGGCCTGCCCTGATTGGCTAACAAGTCTTCCCGAGGCAGTGTGATCTGCGGTTTCTTTTTCGGGTTTGCACACAGAGTCTGTCCAGTTAGTACAGGATTTGTCCCTGCGAGGTGAAGGTCAGGGCGTTCGCAAGGCCAGGGAAATTGAGAAAAGGAACATAGGTGTAGGCGACTTTGACAGTAACCGGGTTTCCGACCGCCGCCGTGCTGTTGGCGTAGGTTACGGTGACCGTCATGGCGGACATGTTGTGCAGGGAGGCAGAGGCCGCGGAGGTCACGACTGCTTGCACACTGGAATAGGGCGATTGATTGGTGCACGTCGAATCGGGTCCGCTGCAGAGCGAGCTGTCGGTTCCGTGCATCATCGCGTAGCGCACACCTTCCTGGGCGGCATCGTTCAGTACGCTGCAGGTGTAGGTGAACATGCAAAGCTCGAATAACCAGAACACGAACGAGAAGACCGCGGTGAGCGAGACCAGCATCTCCAGCGTGGCCTGTCCTTCTTCGCCCGCGGTACGGCAACTCGCGAACTTCATTGCATGGCTCTCATCTCCACTGTGCGATGGAAGGTGGTGGAAGGGAAGATGGAGGCGGGAATGGGAATGGGTGGGGTGAAGGTGTAGACCACGTCCACCCGGTTCAATTGGAACGTAGGGGATTCAGGGTCAATATCAGGCGTGCCGGAGACCGCTCCCGCCCCGGCGCTTGGGGTGGTGCAGTGGGTGGTGTTATTCGACGAGTTTACGCCCACCGCGCTCGAACATACCTGAATCGAGACGTTGGAGGTTGAGGCACCGGAAAGGCCGATGCTGGCAATGGCGAGATTTGAAATGACCGTGGCCGTGGGCTCCGCAGCCTGGGCAGGCGACGAGGTGCCCTGGATCGAATACTCGATTGCGTTACGCGCAGCGGAGTTCAGAGAGGTGGCCACCAGAAAGAAAAATCCGAAGTCCACGGCGTAGCAGACCAGGATGGTAAAGATCGGAATCATGATCGCGACCTCAATCAGGCTCTGACCTTCCTCCGCCAGGCACCAACATCGCGCACCGCCTGCCCGGCGAAATCGCGGCCTGCCGGTCATGTTCTTAAGTGCGATCGATGATCTACATTTTAAATTCCGCAACACGTTTGTTTATCGGCAACAACCAGCCAACCATGAGAACCCTGTCGCGAGAAAAACAAAGAGCAATATTGCTCACGCACTTAGAATTCTATTGTCGCGTACATACTCATGACTTATGTAAGTATCTCTCTTTGGGCTACCGGTAACATGGGATTGACATTGCGCTTGCTTAAATACACCATCCCATTAGATAGCCCGTGTTTTCGGTACCTGACAGCTCTAGAGGAGAACCGCAATGGATAATCTAAAACGTATTGTATCTTGTCTTCTAAGTGATGAGTCCGGCCAGGATCTTATCGAGTATGCACTCGTCGCAGCGCTGATCGCCCTGGGCGCCACGGCAGCAATGAACAGCCTGGCCACCAACATCAGCACTGCCTTCTCCACCGTGGGAAGCAAGCTAACCGCCGCCGTATAGCTCGGCCGCCCGCCAGCTGTTTATTTGATGGAAGCGATGTAATGAATGATCTCAATCGGCTTTTCTCGAACCTTTTGCGTGATGAGTCTGGCCAGGATCTTATCGAATATGCACTGGTTGCAGCGTTGATCGGGTTGAGCGCGACGGCCACGATGAGGGCGCTCGCGACCACGATCGGGAGTGCTCTCAGCAGCATTGGCAGCAGACTAACCGCGAATGTCTGATTCCACCGCGCACCTCCAAGATCGGGACCAATATGGATCGGGACCAATCAGGATCGGGACCAATATGGAACTTGCACCGCTGAGATCGCACCTTAGATTGCCGACCTGAAAGTAATCCGTGGAAAGACTGAATATCGAGGTTGTGTACGCGGCTTGCTCGCTTTTTTGCGCCCTCGTAGGTGCGGCTTACGACGTGATGAGCCGCAGGATACCGAACGGGTTTACACTTCCCGCAATCCTGTTTGGCCTGCTGCTGCATTGCAGCCTTGGAGGATGGCGGCAGCTGGGAGCGGCAGTTGCCGGCGGACTGGTTTGCGGCCTGATTTTCTTACTGTTCCATCTGGCCGGCGGTATGGGCGGGGGAGACGTGAAGCTCATCACTGCGGTGGGTTGCAGCGCTGGGCTCTCGCTGGCCGGTCCGTTGCTTATATCAACCTCTCTTGCCGGTGGAGTTATGGCCGTCGGCGTTGCCCTTTATCATCGCCGCCTCAAGCAGACCGTGCATAACATGTGCGCGCTGGTGGCTCATCACGGGACAGTGGGTCTGGCTCCGCATCCGGATTTCAACCTCGACAATGCGCAGGCGCTCCGCTTGCCCTATGCATTAGCTATCGCCGCCGGGAGCGCGCTTAGCCTTTGCCGCTTGATGGTGGAGAGGTGAAGCCATGAAGGCAAAGCGCCTTCTCACCGCCTTGTTGTTCGCGGTGCTGGTCTCGGGTGTGTTTACGTTCTGGCTGAGCAAGCGAGTGGCCAAAGCGGCTCATGTGGATGTACCGCAAAAGCAACTCTACGTGGCGTCAGGCAAGGCGCTCGATGCGGGCGAACAACTGAAACCGGGGAGCCTGCAACTGGTTGCCTGGCCCGCAGCGACACCGCTTACCGGCGGTTTCACCAAGATCGATGAAGTTGCCGGCAGAATCGTGCTCTATCCGTTGCCCAAGGGCGAACCCATTCTGGAACGGCAATTGGCGGCTGCGGGAGCGGGCGCAGGCCTGACGGCAAAGATTCCCACGGGCATGCGCGCGATCTCCGTTCGTTCCGATGAAGTAGTGGGGGTGGCGGGTTTCCTGCTGCCCGGCACCCATGTCGACGTCCTGATGACCTACCACTCGGTGACCACCCCGGAGCCGCAAACGTTGACCGCGTTGCAGGATGTGGTGGTGCTTGCCGCGGGACAGCAAATTCAACCCCAGGCTGATGGCAAGCCGATCAGCGTCAATGTGGTAACGCTGCTGCTCAAGCCGGAGGACGCGGAAAAGCTGGTGCTCGCAACCAGCCTGGGGGGGATCTATTTCGTGCTGAGAAACGGCGCCGACGAGGAGCAGGCACTCAGCCCGCCGGTTGGACTCACTCAACTCGCCGGCGCTCCTGCTCTCTCGTCTGACCCCGGAGCCGCAGTGCCCACTAAGAAACTACTGCACCCCAGGCCCAGGCAATACGAGGTGGAGACCATCCTGGGCGATAAGCAAGTGATCAATGGCTTTCGCTGAGGCGCTCAGATTGATACTCATGAATGGTCGCTGGAGAAGGACATATCGCGTGCTGGCGCCGGCTATGCTTTGTGCCGCCGTCCATGCCCAGACCCCGCCTACAATTCCGGCAGCAACGGCTCCCGCGGCCGCTTATGTGCGGCCTGTGCACGTTGCCACATTGCCTGACGTAACTACCGCGCTGAGCAGCTCGACGAGATCGGCGAGCCAGTCGCTGCACGTGCTGGTGGGGCGGTCGATTTTTATCAAGAGCACGAGCCGGCTCAAGCGAGTGTATGTAAGCAATCCGCTGGCCGTCAATTCCTTCACCTCGAGCCCTACGCAGATCGTGGTTACGGCTGAGACACCGGGCGTGAGCAGCCTGATCTTGTGGGATGAAGCGGGCCAGTCGGCGACCTATGTGGTGTTCGCCGACCTGGATGTGACCAGCCTGCAAAAAGAGATTCGCGAGGCGCTGCCCAATGACGACATCAAGGTGGAGTCGCAGCTGGATCGCGTTTCTCTTTCCGGCACGGTGTTGAGCGATGCTTCGGTCGAGGCGGCGGGCAAGCTGGCTGCTTTATATGCGAAGGTAGTGGTCAATTCAGTGACGGTAAGACAGCCGCACATCCGGCAAGTGAAGCTACAGGTTCAGATCATCGAGATCGACCGCTCCAAGCTGGAACAGTTTGGCATTAATCTCTTCAACCCAAAGGGCAATAAAGCCAACAGCACGACGGGACAGTTCTCCTCGACGCAAACTTATACCCCAGCCACCGGTACTACTCCGGCGACTCTTACCACCAATAACCCCTTGAATCTACTGTTCTACAGCTTTAACCTGAATATAGGTTTGACGCTGCAGGACCTGCAGGACAGACAGATCGCGCAAATTCTTGCCGAGCCGACCATTACTACCCTGAGTGGACAGAAGGCATCGTTTCTTGCCGGGGGCGAGTTTCCCTTCCCGGTGGTTCAAGGCTCATCCGGCGGGCTTACCTCCATCACCATTCAGTTCCGCCCTTATGGGGTGAAGTTGGATTTTACCCCGATCGTCAATGACGATCAGACCGTTCTGTTGAAAGTGGCGCCGGAAGTGAGCGCGCTCGATTACACCAATGCGGTCACCATTTCCGGGTACACGATTCCTGCCATTTCCACCCGCAGGGCAGAGACCCAGGTAGAGCTGCGGGATGGACAGAGTTTCGCCATCTCCGGGCTGCTCGATCATCGCACCACCGATATTTTCAACAAAATGCCGGGCTTCGGTGATGTGCCGATTCTGGGTCAGCTGTTCCGCTCAAAGAATGTGAATCATTCGACCGTGGAGCTGATGGTGATCGTGACCCCCACCATCGTCGATCCGCTGCACGATGCAGCCGTTCCCGTTCCACCGCATCTGCCGGTGCCGATGCTCGATCCCAAACAATTTGACCAGAAAACCGTCAAGCAAAAACCACCGAGAAACGCAACCACAACCAGGGACAGGGGGCACAGATTGATACAGAACGGACAGAATTCGGATGGCTTACAGGTGGCGCTGCTGACGGTTCACGTCGAGCCAGAGGCGGTGGACCAGATGCGCAAGTTCGCTTCCAGTATGCCCTGGACGCTGGTTCAGGTGGATTACGAGAACTACTTCTCGACCGCCAAACTCCCAGCCCTTACCCAACGGGCAATTGAAGCCCAGGGCTGCGTCGCGGTGGTCGAGTTCGATAAGGACCCGGAGCTTGCGCTCGAGACCGCCGAATGTTTGCGCCAGAGCTTCTACCACAAGATCGCGATTCTGGCGCTCTCTTCCACCACCGATCCTGACCTGTTGCTGCGCGCCATGCGCGCGGGGTACAGCGAATTTCTCTCCAAGCCGTTTGACTCTGACGAATTCATGGATGCGCTCACCCGGCTCGACCATCGCTGGTCGGCCACCGTAGGCCGTCCGCAAAATTCGGGCAAAATTCTGTCCTTCTTCGGGGCCAAAGGCGGCGTGGGCACGACTACGTTGGCCGTCCATCTGGCCATGTTTCTGGTCCGGGGCTTCGCCAAGAGAGTGCTGCTGATCGACAATCACGCCCAGTTAGGTCATGTAGTCCTCTATCTGGGAATGGATGGAAGCAATCATCACTTCTACGACCTGGTGCAGAATGTCAGCCGGCTGGACCAGGAGTTGCTCCGTGGATTCATCGCCACGCACTCCAGCGGCCTGGATGTTCTGTCCTCTCCTGACGTTTATGGCGGCTCATGGAAAACCGACGCCGACGCCGTCGAGCGAACACTGGAGTTCCTGAGCACGCAATACGATTTCGTTCTGCTGGATTGCGAGGCGTCGTTTGAGGACATCAACCTTGCCGTGGTTGCTTTCTCCAACTGGATATACCTGGTCGCTACTCCGGAAATTGGGGCTGTTCGCGATCTGTCCCGCTATGTGGATGGTCTGATTCAGAACGAGCAGGCGACCAAAAAGCTGCAGGTGATCATCAACCGCTACTCCTCCCACGAGGCAGTCACGATCGAGCAGATCGAAAAGGCGGTGCACCTGCCAATCGCGTTCAAGATCCCGAATAACTATGGCGAACTGGTCCGATCCATCAATATCGGCGAACCGCTATCGCCGGACAGCAAGTCGGATTTTTCCCTGCAGATGACGAAATGGGCGGCCTCGTTGGTCAAGGTCGTTATGCCAACCGCTCAGGAGCCGGTGAAGAAGAAGTTTGCGCTGTGGTAGTAGCTCCAGGTGCGGACGAGGTATCAAAGACGAATGAAGTACCAGGGGCGAATGAAGTACCAGGGGACTCGGTATGTCTGATTTGACGGTCGGGGGAAGAACCGGCGTGGTTCCGGCCATCGTGCGAACCGCGAAGCCTGTTGCCTTCAAAATGCAGCAGGAAATCAAGGCCGCGGTACACCTGGGCCTGATCAAGCGCCTGGATCTGGAGAAGATCGCGCTGATGCACGAGAACCCCGCTTCGCAACAGCAACTGGTTGCCGCGATTCAGCAGCTGATCGGCGAGCAGAATATTCCGCTCTCTTCGGCAGAACGCGACCGGTTGACGCAGGAGGTGCTGGATGAAGTATTCGGTCTTGGTCCACTGGAGCCGCTGCTTCAGGATCCGGCTGTCAACGACATTCTGGTAAACACATGCAACGCGGTCTATGTAGAACGGCGCGGCGTGCTGGAGAAGACCACCGTGATCTTCAAAGACGACCGGCACCTGATGCACGTGATCGACAAGATCGTCTCCGCGGTGGGGAGGCGGGTGGATGAGTCGTCGCCGATGGTGGATGCCCGGCTCAAGGACGGTTCACGTGTCAACGTGATTATTCCGCCTCTGGCCGTCGACGGCCCTATTCTTTCTATCCGTAAGTTTGGGTCGACGCCGCTGGGGGCAGACGACCTGTTGCGCAACAAGGCGCTCACCGAGCCGATGCTCGAGATCCTGAAGGGTGCGGTACAGGCCCGGCTTAACCTCATCGTCTCCGGTGGCACGGGAGCGGGCAAGACCACATTGCTGAACGTGCTGTCCAGCTTTATCGACGAGCGGGAGCGCATCATCACGATTGAAGACTCGGCCGAATTGCAAGTGAAGCATGCCCACGTAGTGCGGCTGGAGTGCCGGCCTCCGAACGTGGAAGGAAGGGGTGCGGTGAAGCAGAGAGAACTGGTCATCAACGCGCTTCGTATGCGCCCCGACCGGATCGTGCTGGGCGAGGTGCGTGGCGAAGAGTGCCTGGACATGTTGCAGGCCATGAACACAGGCCACGACGGCTCACTGACCACCATCCACGCCAATACGCCGCGAGATGCCATCGCCCGCATGGAGACCATGGCCATGATGG
Organism: uncultured Acidobacteriaceae bacterium; assembly: GCA_963796145.1. Taxonomy (GTDB): domain Bacteria; phylum Acidobacteriota; class Terriglobia; order Terriglobales; family Acidobacteriaceae; genus PALSA-350. The sequence goes on from CAWCKO010000037.1 coordinate 92,078, forward strand.
GCAGTGTGAGCCTCCCGGAAAAGGCGATTCGGGCGCAGATCGCGTCCGCCGTCCACCTAATCGTGCAGATAGCTCGCATGAGCGATGGTTCACGCCGGGTTACGCATGTTACCGAACTTACCGGGGCTTTCAGCGATGTCATCAGCATGCAGGACATCTTCCTTTTTGAAAAGGAAGGCCTGGGACCTAAAAGGAAGGTAAAGGGCCGTTTTCGCGCGACCGGCATCGTGCCCAAATTCGGCGACAAATTGAAAGCCGCGGGCATTCCGTTGCCAACCGGTCTGCTCGATTACTCGGTGGAGGTATAGAGATGGCGCTCCCGGTTCTCCTATTTCTCTCGATCCTGTTGGCCACCTTTGTGTTGGTCGCCGCGATGACGCGCCCGTCGCCGCACGAGAAGACCATGGGCCAGCGGATGGCATTGATCCACAAACCGAAGAACAAGGCTGGCGCTACTCCTGAGACCGAGCAATTGTTCAAAGCGACGAGTACGGGCAGGTTTGGCTGGCTCGACGAAATCCTGGAACGCTACCAATTCGCGCGGACGTTGCAGATGCACATTCTGCAGGCGGATAGCTCGACCACCGTGAGTGGATTCATCCTCTCCAGTCTGGGTTTGTTCCTGGGCGGATATGCAATTACCTGGCTCTTCGCGCCCATGCTGCTGATCGATATAGCTGTCGGAGCCGCGCTGGGTTTGCTGCCATACGGAATTCTTTCCTTCAAAAGACAGCGAAGAATCCGCGCCTTCAACGCAGCGCTTGCGGAATCCATCGACATGCTGGCCCGGGCTCTACGTGCCGGCCATTCCGTGGTAGGCGGGATGGAAATGCTGGCTGAGAATGCACAGGAACCGGCCGCCTCGGAATTCGGAGAAGTCTTCAAACAGCAGAACCTTGGTTTGCCGATGCGCGACGCACTGATGCAACTTCTGGACCGTGTTCCCTCGGCCGACCTGCGGGTTCTGGTGACCGCGATCCTGGTGCAGAAGGACACGGGCGGCAACCTCGCCGAGATCCTGGATCGCACCGTTTTCGTCATTCGAGAACGGCTGCGGATCCAAGGCGAGATTCAAGTGCAGACAGCCCAGGGAAGACTTACCGGATGGATTCTGAGTTCGCTCCCGCTGGTGATGCTGGTGCTGCTCAACCTGGTGAATCCGGGATATTCCAACATCCTGCTCAGCGATCCATTCGGCCGCAAGCTGATCTACTTCAGCATCGCGATGCTGGCGGTTGGTAGTTACATCATTCGACGCATCGTCAATGGAATCGAGGTTTAACCGGATGGGCCTGACTTTTTACATTGCGTTGGCGTTTACGGTCTTTCTTTTGGTTGCGCTGCTGCTCGCTCCGGTCATCCTCAGGCCGTCGCCGGCGGCCAGACGAATGATGGAGATGGTGCAAAGCACTCGCCCGGACGTAAGGAGCGTGGGCTCCAAAGAGCGGATGCAAAGGACGATCCTTTCCATGGCCAAGGGCCTGCAAGCACGCTTGGGGCTGACCGAGGATGAAAAGGTGAAACAGCAATTGTTGAGCGCGGGGATCAAAAGCAGTCAAAGCATGAGCGCATACGCCGCCAGCCGCTTCATTGGTCCGGTGATCGGCCTGGGGTGCGGGAGCCTGATCCGCTCCAATACGGTTTTCTGGGCCTTGTCCCTGGGCGCCGTCTTTTATCTTGTCCCGGATATGTGGCTGAGGATGAAGATCAAGAAACGAAGAGAACGAATCAGGAAAAGCCTTCCGGATGCACTCGATCTGCTGGTTATCTGCGTGGAGGCCGGCCTCGGTTTGGATCAGGCGATGCTGCGCGTAGGGCAGGAGTTGATCATCAGCCACCCGGATATCCACCAGGAGTTTATGCAAGTCAATCTGGAGCAACTTGCCGGAAAGCCACGCCTGGAAGCATGGAAGAGCGCGGCAGAGCGGACAAAAATTCCCGAGTTCTCGCTGTTCGTAAGCATGTTGACGCAAGCGGACCGGTTCGGTACGCCCATTGTCAGAGCGCTGAGCAGGTTTGGGGACGAAATCCGTTTGAAACGACGGCAACGGGCCGAAGAGATGGCCGCGAAGACAAAAATAAAAATACTCTTCCCCCTGGTGCTGTTTATATTCCCCTGCATTTTCATTGTGCTACTTGCGCCCGCGATTCTGAACATTGCCAAGAATATGCAGGCGTTTAAGTAGGTCGACCACAGAGTTTGCAAGTTATACGAGATTGCGAGAAAGGAGGAACCATCAGATGGATACGACAACATTAGTTCGGATCATCGCAGGTGTTTTAGCCGTAGCTGTGCTCGCCTTCCTGGTATACCGCAGAAAGCACGCGAAGGTCTAATGGTGGGGACGGAACAATGCACCTCAGGAACAGAACCAGGGCCACCACAGTCGGTACGCAGATAACCATCGCCGACTCTTCTCTAACCCGCCTGATAGGTTTGGTGGGCAGGAGGCGGCTCGATGCCGGATGCGGGCTTCTTATCAGGCCCTCATCCGGCATACATACCTTTGGCATGCTGTTTTCAATCGACGTGGTCGCGCTCAGCCAGAGTCTAAAGGTGCTGAAGCTTTGGCATCGGTTGGCTCCGTTCCGGATTACCAGCATCAGCCTGAAAACATATTGCATGCTGGAGCTACCGGCCGGCCAGATCAGCAGTTGCCAGATTCAGGTGGGAGATCAGTTGGAGTTCGGCCGTTATTAAAAGTAGCTGAAGCCTGTATGCATGAGCGCCCCCGGTGGCTGGACCTGTGGTTGGGACATGGGGCTGGGGCTATTCACTTCAGGAAGCCATTTGTTCATCGCATGAAGCCTGTGGCGATCGCAATATCTCTATCGATTCACGCTGCATTACATGTCTCGCTTTATCATCGCTTGAACCATTTGTACCGCGGGCCGGGTAATCAAACTTTCTAGACTTTTCAGGAGAGGTGAGAATGAAGCAAATAACTTGGCTTATTCTGCTACTGGCCTTATCCCTCGGATCATCGAGAGCGTGGGCCCAAAGCGGCATCACTCAACAAAATGGAAGGAATGTGACCTGCGCTTCCGATGATATGAAACGGCATCTGTGTCGAGTCGATACCAGCCGCGGGGTGACGATGGTTAATCAGCGCAGCGGCTCACCCTGCATCCAGGGGCAGACCTGGGGCTACAGCCGGCAAGGAATTTGGGTTGACCGCGGCTGCCGGGCCGATTTTTATCTGGCTTCTAACTACAGACCCGGCGGACCCGGGCCCGGTGGACCGCCGTATGGCGGCGGTGGGATAACAATTACCTGCTCGTCCAATAACGGTAAGCGAAATTACTGCCCGGCAAACACCAGCCGCGGAGTACGACTCACGAACCAGCGCAGCGGTTCGCCTTGTATACAGGGGCAGACCTGGGGCTACGATAATCAGCGGATCTGGGTCGACCGCGGTTGTCGAGCAGACTTTCTCACCATGGCGCGGTAACACTGGAGGTTCGGGTTTTCCACCATTTCACCCTAAGGGAAAACCCGAACCTCGATACCTCCAGCAGTTTAGCTGCAGGGTTTGCCGGCATCCGCATGGGCGCCTTTGGCCTTGGCCGCAGCTTCGGTCATATAGGCACCAGCCTTGGTTGTGCCGTAGTACTTTGTTCCCGGGCAGTGATAGACATTGGAGGAGGTATTCAACCATACTAGGCCTGGTCCACCGCCAGGAGCGGGCGTGGTAGAGGTTGCTGTCTTGGTTTTTGCCGGCGCCGCCGGGGGCAGCAGGAGCGGCGGGCGCAGCAGGAGCCGGAGTTGAGGGTGCGGCCGCCGCTGCGGGCGCAGCAGCAGCAGGGGTGCTGGCGGCATACCAGGTCTTCACACCCTTGTGGCCTCGGCACGCACCGCTCTTGCTAGCGCCGGTCCAATAGGTGCCGTCATTACAAAGCCCGGTCGCACCAGCAGGGGCGCCTGCTGGTGCCTGAGCCACACCTACCTGGGAAATAATCGTTGCGGTTAAAGCCAGCGCGGTCATCGCCAGCATCGAGCGGATCAGTGTCTTCATATGCACTCCAATCGAACTAGTAGCGGAAATTTCTGGGGGGCTGAGCCACCCATCCTACGACGACGGCAGACGGAAGTACAAGAACTTTTATCCCGTGAAAGCCGGGCGTCTGCGGAGATAAGTATTGCATAAGTGCCAGTTATATGAATAAATGGGCTCCCCCATCAGTTTCGGGCCCCAACCCTGGCTAAACCTGAGACCTAAGTAGACAGTTAGTTCACCGGCCCCTAAGCATAGGTGCTTTCTTACAAGCAAATGAATCAGGAGAAGACGGAATGAACTGGATGCCGATCATTATTCAGCTGATCAGTGGCGGCGTTGGTGGAAATATAGCCGGCGCCTTGTTGAAGAAGTTTAACCTTGGTCCTATCGGCAATACGATTGCCGGAATTCTTGGCGGAGTGGGTGGAGGACAGCTGCTCAGCATGTTGACCGGAGCCGCGGCGGCGGCACCGGCTGCGGGCGGCGGCTTTGACCTCTCTTCGCTGTTGTCGAATGTCGGTGGAGGAGGCGTCGGAGGAGCTGTGATCATGGTTATCGTAGGCCTGATCAAAGCCCAGATGTCCAAGTCTTCGGCCGCAAGCGCTTAGAGCATTTCACTTCTACTCTGCGCAGTCAAGCGTCGCGAAGTGCGGCTTTTCTTGAGGAAAAGCCACGTCGGGAGTGGTTGCTCTGTATACACCAGAAGTGAAAATGCCCTAGCGCGCATCGCGACTGGCAATGGCAACCCGGAACAGCGGCTTGGCTTTCTCCGTCGCTTCGATCTCGTAGGTCTGGCTGGTCTTTGCCGGGTCGTAGTCCCGCCAGAGCCAAATCATCTCCGCGGGAAACTCGGCTGCGCCGTGGCCGGAGTTGTGTGTTCCCTGGCCGAAGCTGAAATGGAAATCGTAGCTTTTCAGCTTCAATGCATTGGCCATACGGATATTGGCCAGGGGCCAGCTTCCGTAACGATCGTTCTCCTGATCGTTGGAGCCATCCTGCAGCCATACGCGGAGGTTGCGCGCCGGTTCCCGCAGGATCTTCTCCGGATAATCCTGGCCTCCCTCCGGAATTGCCGGATCTTCTTTCCATTGGATGCTGGTAAAGCTACCGATCCAGGTGATCACGCGGCTGAATTGATCGGGCAGTTGCCAGGCGGCGTTAAAGGAGCAGATACCGCCGGAAGACAGACCGGTGATGGCGCGGCTGTAAGCGTCTTTGCGGATGTTGTAGTGGGCCGCGACCTCAGCCAGAAGCTCATCGCGCAGAAACCGGTCATAACGATCACTCACGGTGTCATATTCCGTGCTGCGCATGGAGTCTTTGAGGGTCCGGTGCCACTGCTCGCCAAACGCCTGCACAAAGCGGTAGGTGGGCGTGCCCGGTGCGTCGGTCACGTCGCCGGGGTTAATGAAGACGCATATCATCACCGGGATTTTCTTTTGCGCGATCAGGTTATCGATGACATTGAGCGCGGGGTTGTTGCCGTCGCGATGGATATACCCGCCGCCGTCCTGAAAGACCATGAGTGCCGCAGGGACTTTGGGGTCGTAACCGGCGGGCACGTAGACCCAATACTCGCTCTTCATGCCGTCATAGATTTTGCTGGTGTGGATCAGCTTTTCCGAGAGCGTGCCTGAGGGCACACCGGGTTCGAGGTAAGAATCCGGACCGAATGCGGGAAGGTCCAAGCGTCCGCCAAATCTGGCTCCCGAGACCTGGTAATAGAAGGAGTGAAGCACGCCCAGCTGTTCGATCCTGGCCACCGCATACCATTGCCCGGTGGTACCCAGGGGCTGCATTTTGGGACCCTGGACACCGTCGATGAAAAGCTCCGGAAGGGTGGCGGATTGGAGGGCGAAGAAGAAGTCGTGGCCCTTGCCCGCCCACGCTGTGCCCTCCTTCAACTCCTGGGCGGTGAAGGTGGCGGTGATCGCATCCTGCAGAGCAGCACTGTGCGATTGCGCCAGGGTGATCAATTGCGGAGCGGTCATTTTGTCCGCGGCGAAGGCCGAAAAATTCAGCAGGGCTAAGAGCAAAACCGTCGTTATACGCATGGCAGAAAAACTATAGCGCAGCGGACTGGGCAAATCCTTGAAACCGCAGATCCCTCGGAACGAGAATCTAATTCGGCGGCTGGTTGCTGCCTGGCGCGGGCGCAGGCTTGGTGCTGTCCGGCCCCTTATAGATCAAGGGAATGTGCATGGGCAGCTCGGCATCGCTGGACTTCGCTTTTGGCTTCTCCTTGACCGTTGGCCCCTTGGTCTCTTCGGCCACTACGGTGCGTTGTGAATTAAGGCAGAGCCAGGTGTCGCGGACATGCTCGAAGACGTGGGAGAAGATGCCCTTCTCCAGCAGCGGCGCTTTCTCGCCCTTCCATGTCATGACGTAGGTTCCATTGACGATGGCTACGTCACCCACGAAACGAACGCTCACCACCTTCTGCTCCAGGGATTCAAGGCCGCTGTTCTTGACGAACAGGTGAGCAATTTGCTGGTTGCGCGTAGTTACATCTCCGCTGGCGGAGATGCCGATAAACTGCGGCGCCAGGACCAGTTCCAGATTGTATTGATCGCGCTTGGTTACGGCTTCGGACCACCGGTCTTCCACCTGCTGCATTTCGCGAAATGCGGGCGGCGCGGTATTGGTTTTGGTCGCTTGCTGCGCCTCGGAGATCACTCCGGGCAGGAACAGACAGAGGCGTAATGAATAGACGACGCATCCTTGCCTAATCATACCGTTTGTCCACATTTGCACCTGGATGGTTAGCTCCTGGACAAGTCAGCCGCGGCTAAACTGAGCTTGGAGTTTCCCCCCATGGCCTCTCTCTCTGATGTGTCGTTGGACCGCGGCCTGCCCGCGAGCGTAGAGGCGGAGCGCTCGATTCTGGGCGCGATCCTGCTCGACAACCATTCCTATAACGAGGCGGCGGAAAAACTTCGCGCCGAAGACTTCTCCCTCGATTCGCACCGCCGCATCTTCAGCCGCATGGCGGAGTTGATCGACGGCCGTCGCGCGGTCGATATCGTCACCCTGGCGGAGGAGTTGGCGCGGCGCAAGGAGGTCGAGGCGGTGGGCGGAGTGGCCTACCTCGCGTCGCTCACCGAGGGACTCCCGCGGCGGCCGAGCATCGAAGAATACGTCCGCATCGTGAAGGACAAGTCCCTGGCCCGGCAACTGATCGGCATCTGCAACACTGCCATCACCCGGGCGGCCGACCAAAGCGATGAAGCGCTGGTGGTGCTCGATGCCGCGGAATCCGGCCTGCTCGAAGTTTCCGAGCGCGGGATTACGCGCGGGTTTGCCGGCATTCCGGAGATCGTGCGCGATTCCTTCGGGACCATCGACAATTTGTACGCGCAGCAGAAAGAAGTGACCGGGCTGGCCACCCACTACACCCAGTTCGACAAGATGACCAGCGGCCTGCAGGCTTCCGACCTGATCATCATCGCCGCCCGCCCCAGCATGGGCAAGACGGCCTGGGCCATCAACATTGCCGAGAATGCAGCGGTGAGAGATGGCAAAGTGGTGGCCGTGTTTTCGCTCGAAATGTCCAAAGAGTCATTGTTGCGCCGCATGCTGGCGTCCCAGGCGCTGGTTTCCATGCAGAAGATCCAGACTGGATTTATTCCTAAAGCGGATCGCGGCAAGTTGATGGAGGCACTGGAGCGGCTGGCGGAATCGAAGATATTTATCGACGATACGCCGGCGATCGCCCTCTCCGAGATGCGGGCCAAGGCGCGGCGGCTGCAGCGCCAGCAGGGTGGCCTGGACCTGATCGTGATCGACTATCTGCAGCTGATGAGCGCTTCTTCCTTCGGCGTTGGTGCTCGGCGCTACGAGAACCGCACCCAGGAAGTCTCCGCCATCTCCCGCGGGCTTAAAGCCCTGGCCAAGGAATTGCGGGTTCCGGTGGTGGCGCTTTCGCAGCTCAGCCGCGCCTCGGAACAGCGCGGCGGGGACAAGAAGCCGATGCTCTCCGATCTGCGCGAATCAGGCTCCATCGAGCAGGATGCCGATGTGGTGGCCTTTATCCATCGCGACAGTTACTACAACAAGGACGAGAACGGGGAAGAAGATCCCGAATCCAAGAACAAGGCTGAGATCATCATCGCCAAACAACGCAATGGTCCCACCGGTTCGGTGCATCTCGCCTACCGGGCGGATTGCACGCGCTTTGAAAACATGGCCTTTGGTGAGGCGCCGGGTGAATACTAAGTAGACTATGCCGAATCGACCGCTCTGGGCTGAAGTCTCCAGCCACCGGCTGCTGGCCAACTATAAAAAATTGCGCCGCATGGCCGGCTCCAAGGCCGATTTGATGCCGGTGGTCAAGGCCAACGCGTACGGCCACGATGTGCTGGCGTGCGCGCCGCTGCTGGCTGCCGCCGGGGCGCAGTGGCTGGGGGTTACCTCGGCGGAGGAGGGCGCCGCGGTGCGCGCAGTCTGTCCCCAGCCGCGCATTCTGTTGCTGGCTGGAATCTTCCGCGGGGAAGCAGATACGGTCATCGAGCAGGGTTTGACGCCGGTGGTTTGGGAACCCTGGCACCTTGACCTGCTGGAAGAGGCCGCCGCCGCGCGCAACATGCCTCCCCTGTCTCTTGCCGTTCACCTGGAGATTGATACGGGCATGTCGCGTCAGGGAGTGCGGGTCATCGGCTCCCAGGTTTCGCCGGAAGCGGCTTCCTTGTTAGCTCGTTTTCACCCCGGCTCCTGCCTGCGGCTGGAAGGAGTGATGACCCATTTCAGTGCGCCCGAAAGTATTTCGACCATCCGGCCGAATCCGCAGCTGGCGGGCCTGGAGACGGCGCTGGGATTGATCCGGGGCCGCGGATTACAAGCGCAGTGGCTGCACGCCGGCAACTCGTCGACCCTCATCGCCGGACCCGACCGCCAGACCCTGATGAAGATGGCCTCGCAAGCTGGGGCGCGGTTGATGCTGCGTCCTGGCCTTGCCCTCTATGGGTATGTGGACCGTATCACCCAGGATGGGTTGTCATGGGATGGCGAGCCCGGTTTTGCTCCGGTGCTCACCTGGAAGACTGAAGTGACCTCGATGCGAAATCTGTCTGCGGGTGCGACTGCCGGCTACGGCAATACTTTTGCAGCCACCAGGGACACGCGACTCGCGCTGCTTCCGGTTGGCTATGCCGATGGTTTCAACCGTCTGCTGTCGAACCGCGGACACGTCCTCATCCGCGGGCACGAGGCGCCGATTGCGGGCCGGGTTTCGATGGACCAGACGGTGGCCGATGTGACTGCCATTCCCTCCGCGGCCATCGGCGATGAAGTGGTGCTGCTCGGTAGCCAGGGACGCCACGCGGTGAGTGCATGGGATATGGCTGATCTTACTGACAGCATTCCCTGGGAAGTGCTGTGCGCGATCGGGCCCCGGGTTCCGCGGGTGGTTGTTGCTTATAAAAACAATCGTTGGGCTTCGCCATCTTTTTCGGCCCGCGCATCCGGATTTCCAGCCACGGGGCGCCACCAACACCTGCGTGTGCGGCTTTCGTTAAGGAAAGCCGCATGAAGTTCGCCAACGCCAGCAAGCTCGACAGGAAAGCCGGAGTACGCTGAGGCGAACCTGCGGCACGGGTGGGGTATCGATTCGGATAGCCGCTACACTGGAAATGTGTTTATTGATGAGGCTCGAATTCGCGTGAAGGCAGGGGATGGCGGCAATGGCTGCGTTGCCTTCCGGCGGGAGAAATTTGTTCCCCGCGGCGGTCCTTCCGGCGGGGATGGCGGACGGGGCGGCGATGTCATCATGGAGTCGAGCGAACGGCACAACACCCTGGTCCACTTCCGCTTCAATCCCGAACACAAGGCCGAGCGCGGACGCCATGGAGAAGGCTCCAACTGCAGCGGACGGGAAGGCGTCGATACGGTTTTGAAGGTGCCGGTTGGCACCGTGTTGTATGACGATGAAACCGGCGCGCTGGTGCATGACTTCAGACATCCCGATGAGCGCATCATCGCCGCCAAGGGCGGACGCGGCGGACGGGGAAACCAGCATTTCGCTACTCCAACGCATCAGGCTCCCAGGGAATCGGAAGCGGGCAGGGAGGGTGAAGAGCGGGTCTACCGGCTGGAATTGAAACTGCTGGCCGATGTCGGGCTGGTGGGCTATCCCAATGCGGGGAAGTCGACGCTGATCTCGAGGATCTCCGCCGCCAAGCCCAAGATTGCCGACTATCCTTTCACCACCCTCGAGCCCAACCTGGGAGTGGTGTCGGTGGGGCAACCGCCGCATGAAGACAGCTATGTGGTGGCCGACATCCCTGGTTTAATCGAGGGCGCCCACCTGGGGGCCGGACTGGGAGTACAGTTCCTGCGCCACATTGAGCGAACCCGGGTGCTGGTGCACCTGATCGATGTCTCGGATGCCAGCGGCCGGCCCGACCCGGTGGAAGATTTCCGGGTCATCATGGCCGAGTTAAAGAGCTTCGGCCATGGCCTTGACGAGAAACCGATGTTGGTGGTGGCCTCCAAGGCAGACGTAGCGAATCCAGACAAGCTCAAGAAGCTGCGCGCGATGGCCAAGCGGCGCAAATTTCCTTTCTTTGCCATCTCCGCGGTCACTGGGGCGGGTATCAACGAGCTCAAATATGCCGTAGGCGATGTGGTGCGGGCATCCCGTGAAGCGGAAACTGCTCCGGCGGCGGCGGTCACGATCCAGGCGGAATACTAGCAACGAAATATTAGTGACGAATTACGAATGGCGAAATACGAATAACTAGGCAGTAGCTAAACGGGGTGCCGGCACGGCGACAATGCTGCGCCGCGGAGCGGGAAATTGCACTAGCTCCCAGGCAGACCGATCACGCAGCAGGCGGGAGACCAGCGCCGTGTGCATGGCATGGCCGGCCCTTTCGGCCACCACCCGGCCAAGGATGCGATGTCCGGCCAGCGCCAGATCCCCGATCAGGTCGAGCACCTTATGGCGAACGAATTCGTCGTCAAAGCGAAGCGGCCCATTCTGCACTGCGCCCCCGCAGAGGATGATAGCGTTCTCCTCCGAGGCGCCCCGGATCAGTCCCATATCCCGCAGCATCTTCTCATCTTCGCGAAAGCCGAAGGTACGGGCGGCGGCGATTTGGGCGCCATATCCGCCTGCGGCCAAGTCGACGGTGAATCCCTGGCGGCCGATGGGGTGGGGGAAATTGATGTCATAAGTAATGCTGTAGCCGTCGCCGGGATAAACCGCAATGAACTTGCCGTTCTCGCGCACTTCGACACTTTTCAGGATGCGCAGATACTGCCGCCTTCGTCGCTGGCTTCGAATGCCTACCGTGGCAAAGGCTTCCACGTAAGGCAGGGCGCTGCCGTCGAGGATGGGCAACTCCAGATTGTCGAGCTCAATGATGACGTTGTCGACGCCCGTACCGATGAGCGCGGAAAGAAGATGCTCAGTGGTGGATATGAGCACACCCTGGCGCATGATGCTGGTGGCGTAGCTGACCTTGGCTACGTTTCTGCCCGTGGCCGCAATCTCATAGTTGTCCAGGTCGGTGCGCCGGAACACTATGCCCGACCCGGCCGGAGCGGGCAGCAAGCGCATGTTCACCGGCGCCCCGCTGTGGAGACCGATTCCTGAGAACGCAATCACCGACGCGATGGTCTTTTCTAAGTGGGCTGGTTCCACGAATCAGTATTCCTGGTGTGCAAGTAGTCGCAAAACCATAGACTACCTAGGATAAGAAAAGTTGCACTGTGTCAAAAACACAACAAACTGATCGGGCCATCAGACGTAACAGCGGGGCGTTAGGTTTACCGGCAGAGGGAGAAAAGTTCGATGGAAATGTACCGCGACCTGACCGCGGCGGTGGCCAGGCGGCAGCCACAAATGCTCAAAATGATAGCCCAGCTGGTGGGTCTCGAATCCCCGACAGAAGACCGGGTGGCGGTGAATCGCTGTGTCACCCTGGTCGAGGGCTGGATCAAGGCCCTCGGCGGCAAGAGCCGGCGCAGCCAGCAAAAGGCGGCTGGAGATCTCTTGATAGGCCGCTTTGGGCCGATACGGAGCACGGGGAAACCCTTGATGCTGCTCGGTCACCTGGACACCGTCTGGCCGCTGGGCACGCTGAAGCAGATGCCTTTCCGGGTTCGCGAGGGGCGGGCCTGGGGTCCAGGTGTTCTGGACATGAAAGCGGGCGTAGTGATGGCCCTGAGCGCGCTGCGCATATTGCTGGATGCGGACCAGTTAAGCCAGCCGGTGATGCTCTTGCTCAACAGCGACGAGGAGACGGGCAGCCAGCATTCGCGCGCTTTCACCGAGTCGCTGGCGAGAAAATGCGCAGCAGTCTTTGTCCTGGAGCCGGCGCAGGGCATCCCCGGGGCCTATAAGACAGCACGAAAAGGAGTGGCCAACTACCGTCTGCAGGTGCATGGTGTTCCCTCTCATAGCGGGGTGGACTTCAGCCACGGACACAGCGCGGTGCTGGAACTTGGGCGGCAGATCGAGCGGGCAACCGCCTTCACGGATTTGGCCCGGGGCATTACCGTCAACGCGGGGGTGATTGGCGGCGGCACCCGGTCGAATGTGGTGCCTGCCCATGCCTGGGCGGAGTTCGATGTCCGCATTGCCAGGGCGGTCGATGCCGAGCGCATGGACCGGCGCTTCCGATCTCTGCGCGCCATCGACCGCGCCTGTAGATTGGAGGTGGCAGGGGGGCTGAATCGACCGCCAATGGAACGAACTCCGGGTACGGTGGCTCTTTTTCAGCGCGCAGCAACAATGGCTGCGGGACTGGGTTTTCAATTGCAGGAAGCAGCGACGGGTGGAGGTTCGGACGGGAATTTTACCTCGGCCCTGGGAATTCCAACGCTGGATGGAATGGGAGCGGTGGGGGAAGGCGCACATGCCCACCGGGAATCTATTTTGCTGGATGCACTCGTTCCTCGAACAGCACTGCTTGCAGCAATGATTGGCGGTCTTGCTTTGCAATAGACTGCGGAAAGGGACACCGTGTTCGCCACTCTGGATCTCGCCCTGCTCGCCATCTTTGTTCTGTGCTCCGCCGAATTGCTCCGTCCCGGCAAGAAGAGGGACTCTAATATTTTGTCCTGAACAGGGGTATCGCTTCGGTCTACACCAATTGCGAAACTGCTCTTGCTAGAGCGTGTGTGAGAACCCGCCGTTCACCGATTTAGTCCCGCAGGGACGGCTGAGAGTAGCCCAGGACGCAGTCCTGGGAAGAGATATAGAGACAGACCAGCCCCAGGCGGAAAACCAGCCCCTGGAACCCCCCCGGGCTTGTGGTTCCCAGGACTGCGTCCTGGCAGCCCGTCCCTTCGGGACTCGCGCAGACTTTTTCCGCAGCCTGTAAAGCCCAGACCTACCCGAGAGCGACTTCTTCCGCAGCATGCCAGCTAAGCATGAGAGGCCAGGCGACGCTCAGCTCCTTCCAGCAGGCTTGTGACTAGGGCCAGGGGCAGGCCGACGACGTTGAAGTAGCAGCCGCTGATTCGTGGAATCCACCTTCCGGCGTAACCCTGGATGGCATAGGCGCCTGCCTTGTCCATGGGCTCGCCGCTGGTCACGTAGTCGGAGACTTCCTGGGGCGACAGGGTCCTCATGGTGACCTGGGTCAACTCCGCGGCTACCTCGGTGGAGCCCGGTCCCCAAGCCACGGCCACGCCGGTGACCACGTGGTGGGTGCGCCCGGATAGCAGCAAAAGCATGCGCGTAGCCTCGGCGGCATCGACCGGCTTGCCCAACACCTCTCCATCGCACACCACAACCGTATCGGCTCCCAGAACCATCACCGCTTCGGCGGACGGTTGACGCCGGGCAAAGACTTCTTCGGCCTTCTCCCGGGCCAGCCTGGTAGCGAAGCGGATGGCGTCTTCTCCCGGTTGGCGCAGCTCCGCTACGGACGATGCATCGATTTCAAAGTTATATCCGGCCTGGGCCAGCAGCTCCCGCCGACGGGGCGAGCGAGAAGCGAGGATGAGGATGGGGTTCATAAACCTAAGCTTCTTCTAAGCCTCGTCCAGGGTCGTTCCAGCGCGCACGCCCTTGCGGTCGCACACGGCCCAAGCCATACGCGGAGTGTTGTGAGCGATACCGTAGCGCCCGTCGGGCCCCAAGAGGATCATGCCGCCATGACCCTGAAGGCGGGCGTAGAGATAGGCTATGGCATCCTGGGCGGCTTTTTCCGGCCCTAGCTGCGGCACCCGGTCGACCGCCCATTTGGCCAGCACCAACTTCATGATGGGCTCACCCCATCCGGTGAGCGAAGCGGCCGCACTCCGGTTGTCAGCGTAGCCGCCACAGCCAATGACCGACGAGTCTCCGACCCGGCCGGGCGTCTTGTTCAGCGTCCCTCCAGTGGAAGTGGCAGCGGCCAGGTTTCCGGTGCCGTCCAGCGCGACGGCGCCCACGGTGCCATGCGAGGAGTTGGAGCCGCCGCCGAAGGTCTGGTCTGGAATCCCCGCCTTGGCGCGCGCCTTTGCCGCCTGCAGGCGCTGCCGCTCCCGGTCAATTACCAGCTCCGCGTTGTCGATCAGGCCCATACCGTGCTGCCGGGCGAACTCTTCCGCGCCCGCGCCGACGAGGTAAACGTGCGGGCTCTGTTCGAGCACCAGACGCGCAGCCTGGATCGGGTTCTTCAACCTCTCCACGCAAGCCACAGCTCCGGCGCGCAGGGTAGCACCGTCCATCAGCAGCGCATCCAGCTGCACCCGGCCGTCGGCGGTTAGGAAGCTGCCCCGGCCGGCATCAAAAATCTCGTCGTCTTCGAGCAGGGTAACCGCAGCCTGGACCGCGTCCAGCGCCGACGCGCCCTGGCGGAGCAAGGCATAGCCAGCGTCCACTGCCCGAACTGCACCGTGGGTATGCGCTTCCAGCTGGTCAGGGGGAATGTCCCAGGCGCCGCCGTGGACCAGCAGCACAGGAGACGGAAAAGTTGGCTTGGGAGTTCGCGGCATCGTCAGAGTCAGGGTCAGGCGCGGGATGCGGGGCGCAGATCGCTGGTACGCGCTGGGACAGTCGTGGCACCCGGGGCCGGAAGCCCGACCGGCTGCGGCTTGGTTCGTTGGTAGGTATAGCTGATGCGATGGATGACCGTGATGGTGGACAACACGGCCAGCACCCAAAGCACCGGGGCCATCACCCCCCAGCGGTTGAAAAGCGCCCCCAGAATGATCAGAACCACACGTTCCGGCCGCTCCATAAAGCCCACTTTGCAAGAGCCGATCAGCGCTTCGGCACGGGCTCGGGTGTAGCTGACCATGAGCGACGTGACCATGACAAAGGCGGTCAGAAAGACATAGAAAAACCGGATGCCACGAGCATAAAACACCAGCAGCCCAAAAAAGAGAACCACGTCGCTGTAGCGATCGATGACTGAATCGAAAAATGCTCCGAAGATGGTGACCTGGTGGGTCTGGCGCGCTACCCGCCCGTCCACCATATCGAAGATACCCGCCCCGATGATGACCAGGCCGGCGTAGAGGAACATGCGAACGTAATTGTGTTCATTGGCCCAGCCGAAGAGAATGGCCGCGGCAGTGTTGATCACCAAGCCCAGGAAGGTAAGCACGTTGGGCGAGATGCGGGTGAGCGCGAGCCCATCCACGATGCCTTGCAGGATGACCCCGCAGCCCCTACCGAAGGCGCCGGTCCAACTCCAGGACCGGCTTGAGGACCCGCTCGAGGGCCGGGTCATTCCGCCTCGTCGTGAATGGTGGTGAGCTTAAGAATCTCGAGTTCGCGTTTGCCGTTCGGGGTCACAATTGCCGCAATGTCTCCCACCTGCTTGCCGACCAGTCCGCGGCCAATAGGCGAGGTAGTGGAGATGAGGCCATGGTTGACGTCGGATTCTTCACTGGTAACCAGCTTATACGTGATCTCTTCGTTCTTGGTCGAATCGAAGACCACTACCGTGGAACCAAAGGCAATCCTGTCTTTGGGAATATTGGACAAGTTGACCAGAGCCAGTTCAGCCATGCGCTTCTTGAGCTGCCCCAGGCGGGCGTTGACGAAGACCTGGCGCTGCTTGGCCATGTGATATTCCGCGTTCTCACTCAGATCTCCCAGCGAGGCTGCCTTCTTGATCTCGGCAGGCAGTTCGTGGGTAAGCTCGTGCTCCAGCGCGCGGATTTGTTCTTCCAGTTTTTTCTTTATGTGTTCAGGCATTGGACAATGATCCGGGGAGCGCGTGGCGGGATAGCCACCAGCAAAAGAAGATTATACGACGGACAGATCCTTGGTCGGCCCTCGTCATCGCCGAAAGTCAGCGGCGAGCGTCCAGGAAACTCTGCAGGATGAGCACTGCGGCAACCTGATCGATCACCGCGCGTCGCTTTCCCGGCAGGTGACCGGCGGCGTCCAGGTGACGATGCGCTTCCGTGGTCGAGAGCCGCTCGTCCCACAGCGTCACCTCCACCCCGGTCTCGAGCTGCAGGGCCTGGGCAAAGGCCTGTGCCTTGAGCGCCTGGGGGCTGACGTCGCCCGACATATACAGCGGATTGCCGACCACCACCCGGGAACAGCCATACTTACGAATTAACCGGCCCAGGAAGCCGAGATCCTGCTTCCGGTTCTTGCGTTCCAGGGTAAGCACTGGTTGCGCGGTAAACCCCAGTTCGTCGGAGACGGCGATCCCGACGCGGCGATCGCCGACATCGAGACCCAAAATGCGGACTCCAGAAGGTCTTTCGGGTTGTTGCTTTTGATCCACGGGCGGTCTTTGCGGATCTTACTCCAAGTCACTTGCTCTATTTTTGGTGCATTCCGGAGTGGACAAGAGAGATCGCATCATAAAATCCAGGTGGAGAATCCAATCCAACAAGGTCCCCGCTTGTGCGACGTTTTCTAGTAGTCCTCTTGGTTCTGGGTCTGCTTGCGGTTTCGTATGCTTACCTGGAGCTCACTCGGCAGGTCAGCCCACCGGCAGAGACAATTGTCGAAGTGGTTCCGGGTATGGGGACCCGCGCCATTGCCGCGCTGCTGGCAGAACACGGCATCATTCGCAGCCGCTTCGCCTTTGACCTTTGGCATGTGTTGCGCGGGGGCACGCTGAAGGCGGGAGAATATCAGTTCGCTCAGTCGGCCACACTTCCGGCGGTTTACAACCGCATCGTCCGCGGTGATGTCTATACCCGCACGGTAACCATTCCCGAAGGCTTCAACCTTTTCGACATTGCCCAAGCGGTCGAAGATGCCCAACTGGGGTCGAAAGATAGCTTTCTGGTGGCAGCCAGTCAGAACGTGGTCCTGATTGCCGACCTCGACCCGGGCGCCAAAAACCTCGAAGGCTATCTTTTTCCCGATACCTACCGCTTTCCGAGACACCTGACACCCGGCCAGATGTTGGCCGCGATGGTCAGGCGCTTCCGGCAAAATAGCGCGTCGATCGGCTTGGAGGGCGACTATCACCGCATTGTGACCCTGGCGTCGCTAGTGGAGAAGGAAACCCCGGTGGCGGCAGATCGGCCGCTGGTGGCGAGCGTGCTTCAGAACCGTCTGGCGAAAGACATGCCGCTGATGACCGACCCCACGGTGATCTACGCCGCCATGCTGGAGAAACAATATCGGGGAACGATCTACCAGTCGGACCTGAAGCGGGACTCGGCCTACAACACCTACCGCCATCCCGGTCTGCCGCCGGGGCCGATCTGTAGCCCGGGGACCGCTTCTTTGCAGGCGGCGATGCATCCCGCAGACAGCCATTTTCTGTATTTTGTTGCTGATCCAGCCGCCGCCGGTCATTCCCGCTTCGCGGCCACGCTCGAAGAGCATGAACGGAATGTGACCGCATATCGGCGGGGACTTAAGCAAGCACAGGGGAGCCATTGAGGGCCCTCGCAAGGCAATTGCTCTATACTCGCAGTTCCTGAGTTGAATGGATGCGGAGAGATTGGTTGAAGTTTTTGGCGCTGCTGGTACCGGTCCTGACCGGATGCCTGAGCCACACCCGCAAGCTGCAGCAGCCAAAGTTGGCCGGGGCGGTGATGAACGCCGACGCCGTTCAGTTGGTAGAGGCGGTGAATCGCCGCTATGACCAGGTAAACTCAATGACCGCGACCGTAGATTTTGCCGCCTCGGTGGGTGGGGCCCGCAGCGGAAAGCAGACGGATTACACTTCCTTTCACGGGTTTATTCTCTTCCGCAAGCCGCAGATGCTGCGGGTGATCGGAGAGGTGCCGGTGATACGCACCATCGCGTTTAATTTGGCCAGCAACGGGGACACGTTCACGTTACTGATTCCGCACTACAACCGGGCCATTCAAGGGAGCAATTCGGTGACCAGCCGGGCCGCCAATCCAATGGAGAATTTGCGCCCCGGTATTTTCCTCGATTCCATCCTGATTCAAAGGATTGCGCCCGATCGGATTGTCTCCCTGATCAATTCCAGCACGAACACAATTGACCCGCGGACCAAGCAGGTGATTGAGACCCCGCACTACGACCTGACCATATCGAAACCGGGGGAACGGAGCTCATCCAGCGGGTTGCCACAGGTTGATAAGACGCTGCGGGTGATCCACTTCAGCCGGATTAACCTGATGCCCACCGAGCAGGACATCTACAACGCCGATGGGGTCGTAGAGACGCAGGTAATTTACGGACCCTATCAAGACTTCAACGGAACCCAATACCCCGCTACCATTACCATCAATCGCTTGCTGGATGAATACCGCATCACTCTCACGGTGGAGAAGCTGGTATTGAATCCAACCAATCCACCGCTGACCGACGAGTCGTTTGAACTGCAGGTGCCTAAGGGCTACAAAGTGCAGAAGATGCCCTAAAATGGCTGCGGAAAAGTCCCTCTCGGTTAGGTCCGGGCTTTACAGGCTGCGGAAAAAGTCTGCGTGAGTCCCGAAGGGACGGGCTGATAGAGATCCGAACAGTCCCGTCAGGGACGGTTGAACAATGGCTACAGGAATTTCAGCCGTCCCTGACGGGACTGTTCGTTTTGGTCGGGTCTACCCAGGACTGCGTCCTGGGCTACTTTCAGCCCGTCCCTTCGGGACTCACGCAGACTTTTTCCGCAGCCTACCACCGTGTCTTTTCGAGCAGGCCGGCCCGGGTGGAGTGGGCCTGAATCGCCTGGTTGATTTCGAGGGCAAGAGCCAGCGCATCACGGGCCTGCTGAGCTGTGACCCGCGGCGGGGTGCGAGTTCTCACCGAATCGAGGAATGCTTTGATCTCCAACAGCAGTGGCTCTCCGGTCTGCACCGGCGGCTTGGTGGCAGCCAGAGCCGCTCCATTCTCCCCCGGAGCGACGTTGATGATGAGCAGATCCTGGCGGGCATAGTCGATGGAGAGGTATTGGTGGGGCTGAAAGAAGCGCAGCTTACGCACCGTCTCGGTGCTGACCCGGCTGGCGGTGAAGTTGGCGACACAACCGGAGGCAAATTCCACCCGGACGTTGGCGATGTCGACCTGGGAGGATAAGATCCTCAGGCCAACAGCCTGCAGTTGGCGCACCGGGGAGCGCACCAGGTTGAGGACGATGTCCAGATCGTGGATCATGAGGTCCAGCACGACATCGACGTCCAAGGCGCGGCGGTGGAAGATGCTGAGGCGGTGGGCTTCGAAAAACATCGGTCCGTTGACCAGCGACTCCGCGGCGGTGACCGCGGGGTTAAAGCGCTCCAGCAGGCCTATCTGCAGGATCTGCCCGCTGGCCGCCGCTTGTCCCACCAGTGCATCGGCCTCGGCCAGGCTGACGGCGATGGGCTTTTCCAGCAGGACGTCGAGCCCCTGGGCCAAAGCTTGGGAGGCCACGGAATAATGGGCGGACGTGGGCACGCAGATGGAAACCGCGTCCAGATGGAGGCTGCCCGCCCGGCATGCCTCCAGACAGGCTTCCGGCGAGCTAAAGACAGTGAGATCTCGCTCCTGGCGCAACGTTTCGGTCGTAGCCGGATCCGTGTCCACGACCGCTGCCAGGCGTACACCCTGCTGCTCCAGCTGGCGGTAGATACGCAGATGGTTGCGGCCAAAGGTTCCGGCGCCGAAGACGGCGACACTGAGTGCATTTTCACTTCTCATTTGCACAGGTGAGTGTAGCGAAGTGCGGCTTTTCTTGGGGAAAAGCCGCACCTGGAGCGCTGGCTCCACCTACACCAGAAGTGAAAATGCTTACGGCGATTACTGTCTGCCATGGGTCATTGAGTGATTGTTTCCGGGGTGATTGTCCCGCGGGCGATTGTTTTCCGGGTGATTATTTTCCCTGCACCACGCTGAGGCATTTGGTGTAGAGAGCAAGCAACTGGTTCACCTGCTCTTCGGGTTTGGAACCGGAGGCGGAGACGAAGCCCGCAGCGGGCGAAGGTCCCTTGATAATCCCCGTCGTCGCAGCGACAAACTTCAACAAATCCAAAGCGATATCTTCATTGCGGCGCGAGCCATTCGGGGCAAAACCAGCCTGTTCCATGTGCTTCCTCCGTGGCGATGCTACCAGAAGCGGAGCGGCGGTTCGAGTATGCTGCTACTTGCAACCCAGGTGGCTTCGGTGGCCGTGATCGCGATTCAGCAGATTCGACGCATGCGGGGCGGCGCCCAGAGCCACCTCATGCTGGCTTCCGATAGCCACCTGTACGTGGTCAAATTCCGCAACAATCCGCAACATGTCCGGGTGCTGGCCAACGAGCTGCTGGCCACCAGGCTGGCGGCTGCAGTCGGGCTTGCCGTTCCCCCCTCCGAGGTCATCGAAGTAACCGAGTGGCTGATCCAGAACACACCGGATCTGACCATCGAGCAGCGTGGAGGGGCGCAGCGATGCCAAGCCGGCCTGCACTTCGCCTCGCGCTGGGTGGGAGGACTGATGCCGGGCCAAACGGTCGACTACCTGCCCCAGGAGCAGTTGCTGGAGGTGCGCAACCTGGGCGAGTTCGCCGGCATCCTCGCGCTCGACAAGTGGACCTGCAACATCAACGGCCGGCAGGCGGTGTTTCAGAAGGGCCGGCGGGAGCGCCGCTACAAGGCCACATTTATCGACCAGGGATACTGCTTTCATGCCGGAGACTGGAAGTTCATCGACATCAGCCTGGGCGGTGTTTTTGCCGAAAACACTGTCTACCGCGGGGTCACCGGCTGGGCCAGCTTCGAACCCTGGCTTAGCCGCATCGAGAATCTGACCGCGGAGACCGCGTGGGGAATTGCGGAGATGATTCCGCCGGAGTGGTACGGGGGCGACCTGAGCGCGCTGGAGGTCCTGGTGGAGCGGCTGCTGGTGCGCCGCGAGCGGGTGCGCGAGCTGATCGTGGCATTCAGGGAATCGGCGAGGCGGCCGTTTCCTAATTGGGGGGCGGAGACGGAAAAGAGTAAGGGGAGTGGATTGGGGGAGTGGGAATGGGTGCAAGATGAGGAACGAGGGAGTGGAGTGGGATGAGAATGGGGGAAGGAGGGTAGATGCCGGAGCGGAAACAGTGCGAGTTCCAACTCATCCGTTATGTGCCGGATCCGGTGAAGAACGAGTTCGTCAATATTGGCGTGGTGCTGCGCGCGGGAGAGCAAAGCATGCTGCGGTTTACCCGGGACTGGGGGCGGGTCCGGTGCCTCGACCCGGATGCGGACACCCAGATGCTGGAGGCCCTGGAGATTGAAGTCGGGCATCGCCTGCGGACCCAACCAGCTAACCATCCGCGACCGATCCTGGGCCTGCTGCAGGATTCACTTTCGAACGGCTTGCAGATTACCGAGACCAAGGCGTACCTGGCCGAGACCTTTCTGGCCGGCCTGGAAGACCTGATGCGGCTGTACGTCGATACCCCGCGGCGCGAACGAAGCCAGCGGCGCAGCGGCCGCTCGGCCCTGGTCGCGATCATGCGCACGCGCTTTGAGGAGGCCGGGGTGTGGACGCTGATGCGCAAGCAGATTGCAGCCGCCGATTACACCAAAGCCGGCGATCCGTTACGCATAGACTGCGGCTATCGCAACGGCGTGGTGAAAATGTTCCAGGCAGTCTCGCTCGAAACCGATGCCGTGGATGCCAAGCTGCTGGCCTTCAGCGCCCAGAGCCTCAGGGAAGGGGTGTTCCGGGTAGAGAAGGCGGAGCTCCTGTTGACTGCGATCATTGAGCCAATTGGCTGGCCGGAGGGTGACAGCGAACCGACGGAAGAGAGCACGGTACGGTACAAGTATGCGTTCGATACCATGCAGGAACACCAGATCCGGGTGTTGACAACGACTGATCTGCCGAATATCGCGGAGACGGCACGCCGGGAGCTTCGCGCCTAACGAAGGAATGTAGCGGGGGGATGCAGCGTGGGATGCAGCCGGTGAGCGTGCTGTGGGCCGCCGGATGGGGCCGTGATCGTAAACCGCTTCGAGAGCATTTCACTTCTGGTGCATACAGAGCAACCGCTCCCGACGTGGCTTTTCCTCAAGAAAAGCCGCACCTCGCGGCTGCTTGCCTGTGCCGAGTAGAAGTGAAAATGCTCTAACGCGTGGGATAATCGGCAACATGAACGCCTCTCCCCTAGTCGGCGTGGTCATGGGAAGCAAGAGCGACTTCGATGTGCTTCTCCCTTGCCTTGACCTATTGCGGGAGTTCGCCATCCCTCACGAAGCGCGCGTCGTCTCCGCCCACCGGACGCCGGACTGGCTCTTTCAGTATGCCGAGGAGGCCGAGCCGCGCGGACTGAAGATCATCATCGCTGCCGCCGGCGGCGCTGCCCATTTGCCGGGCATGCTCGCCGCCAAGACCATTCTCCCAGTGCTCGCGGTGCCGGTCCCTTCCACCTGCCTGCAGGGCATCGACTCGCTGCTCTCGATCGTGCAGATGCCGAAGGGGGTTCCCGTTGCCACCCTGGCTATCGGCAAACCAGGCGCCGCCAATGCGGCGCTGCTGGCGGTGTCCATCCTGGCCGGCTACGATCCGGAATTAGGCAACCGGCTTCGTTCCTGGCGGCAGGCGCGCAGCCGCGAGGTGATGGAAGCGGAGTTGCCGGGTTGACCGCGATCGTTCAGGGATCGACCATAGGCATCCTCGGAGGTGGTCAGCTGGGGCGCATGACCGCGATGGCGGCCCGTTCCATGGGCTACCGGGTCCAGGTTATGGATCCAGACCCTTCGTGCCCGGCCCGGTTTGTGGTGGACGCCTGCTTTGTGGGCTCCTGGGACGACGCCAAGGCGGCAGCGGATCTGGCTCGCGGCTGCGACGTGATCACTTTGGAGATCGAACAGATTTCGATCGCCTCGCTGGAAGCCGCCGCCCGGCACGCTCCGGTCCGCCCAGGTAAGGACATCCTGGCCATGGTGCAGGATCGAATCCGGCAAAAAAACTGGTTGCGCGATCAGGGTTTTCCGGTGGGAAGGTATCGGGCGATCTATTCGGAAGCCGACCTGGTCGATGCCATCGCCGAGCTGGGCGGACGGATTTACCTCAAGCGGGCCCAGGGCGGCTACGACGGCCGGGGCCAGGTGAAGATCGACAGCCACGCGGTCGACGCCGGCGCGGCGTGGCGCTCGTTGGGGGAGCAGCCGTGCGTGGCCGAGCAGGCGTTCGATCTGCAAGCGGAGATCTCGGTCATGGTGGCCCGCAATCCGAGCGGTGAGATCCTGGCTTACCCGGCGGCCACCAACCACCATGAGCAGCAGATCCTGGTCTGGAGCGCGCTTCCCTCGTCCTTACCTGCTGGGCTGGAAAAACGGGCCCAGGAGCTGGCCACGACCATGGCGTGCCAGTTGAAGCTGGAGGGTCTGCTGGCGGTGGAGATGTTCGTCACCGGAGGCGATGGCCTGTATGTCAATGAACTGGCGCCGCGGCCCCACAACAGCTATCACGCCAGCCAGCGCTGCTGCGTTACCAGCCAGTTTGAGCAGGCGGTCCGCGCGGTGTGCGACCTGCCCCTGGGAGATGTGAGGATTATGCGTCCGGCGGCCATTGCTAATCTGCTGGGCGACCTGTGGCTCAAGGATGAACCGCGCTTTGCGCGGGCGCTGGCGGTGCCCGAGGTCAGTTTGCATTTGTACGAGAAACACACCGCCCGCGCGGGCCGAAAAATGGGCCATCTTTCGGCCACCGCGGACACTGCGGAAGAAGCCGTGGCCCGGGTTCTCGAAGCCAGGAGCCGCTTATGAGCAGATTCGAAGGGGATGGACCGCGGTCAAAAAACATTTCCAGGAGAGGTCCGCTGAACTGCAGATCCCTCCACTGCGCTACGCTTCGGTCGGGATGACAAAGGCGAGGGCGGCGCTGCCATGGAGAGTAGCTGTCGTCGGCTCAAAAACTGGTTTTGCACATCAACGACTCCCATTGACTGCTCTGAATGGAAGTACCGCCCTCCCCTTGTCATCCCGACCGAAGCGTAGCGCAGTGGAGGGATCTGCAGTTCAGCGGATCTCTCCTGGAAATGTTTTTTGACCGCGGTCTTTCTTCTGCGGCTCTCAAGTAGACCAATTCGCTTTAGCCGATGTCTTCGTTCCAGTTTTCCAGGTATTTCTTTAGTTCGGCCATGAACCTGCCCGCGTCGGCGCCGTCGATGATGCGGTGATCGAAGCCCAGGGTCAGACGGATGATGCTGCGGATGGCGATCGAATCAGAACCGTTCTCATCTGTAACTACGGTTGGTTCCTTAAACAAGCCGCCCACACCCAGAATTGCCGACTCCGGCTGATTAATGACCGGGGTCCCGAATTGCTCGCCGAAAATACCGGGATTGGTAATCGTGAAAGTGCCAGAAGCCACTTCCTCCGGCTTGAGCTTCTTGGCCCGGGCTCTTTCCGCCAGGTCGACAATCGCTCGCGCAATGCCCAGGAAGCTCTTGTCTTCGGCCTGGCGGATGACGGGAACGATCAGACCCCAATCCAGGGCCACGGCAATGCCCAGATTGATGTTTTTGTGGTAACGAATGGCGTCGCCCTCCATCGAGGCGTTGACGATGGGCATCTTGCGCAGGGTGGCGATGACCGCGCGGGAGATGAACGGCATGTAGGTGAGCTTGACCCCGTTGCGCTGCTCGTACTTGGATTTTTCCTTCTCCCGGATGCGCACAATGCGGCTCATGTCGATCTTGAAGACGGTGTGCACGTGGGCGCTGGTGCGCTTGGAATCGACCATGCGCTGGGCGATGATGGAGCGCATGCGGGTCATCGGCACCAGCTCATCCCCAGGGGTAACCACCGGAACTGGGGCCGGGGGTTTGGCTGCGGCGGGTGCGGGAGCAGCCGCGGGCGGCGTCACAGGTGGTTTGGGCGCCGGAGCCGCAGAGGCGGCTGGAGCGCCCTTGGCCAGAAAGCCGAGAATGTCTTCCTTGGTGATCCTGCCTGAAGATCCGGTGCCCGAAACCTGCCGCAGGTCCAGATTGTTTTCCCGGGCGATCTTGCGCACCAGAGGCGAGGAACGTACTCGGTCCCCGGATTCCGTCCCGCTGGTTTCGGTCTCGGCCTCGGCCACCGCTTGAGGCGACGGGGGAGGCGCGGGCTGCGCGCTCGGGGACGCTCCAGCAGCTGCGGCCCCAGCGGCGCTCAGTACGGCCACCACGGTGTTGATCTGGACCGTGGTGCCGGCCTGGACTTTGATTTCGGAGAGCACGCCGGATGCCGGTGAGGGGATCTCGGCGTCTACTTTATCGGTCGAAATCTCGAACAGCGGCTCGTCCTGTTGCACCGTATCTCCCGGCTTCTTCAGCCACTTGGTGATCGTGCCTTCAAAAATCGACTCCCCCATCTGGGGCATGATCACGTCGGTGAGCGAACCCGGCGCGGCAGTTTGCGCCGCTGCAACAGGTGCCGGTGGGTTGGTCGTGCTGGGGGGATCAACCGTCTTGTCAGGGGTCTTGGCTGCGGGGGCCTCAACCGGAGGCGCGGCGGCGGGCTGTCCATCCGCGTCGCCGATCACGCCAACGACGGTGTTGATCTGGACCGTATTTCCTTCCGCGATTTTTACTTCGGTGAGCACCCCGCTTGCAGGCGACGGTATCTCCGCGTCCACCTTATCCGTAGAAATCTCAAAAAGAGGTTCGTCCCGCTGCACCGTGTCACCTGGCTTCTTCAGCCACTTGGTGATGGTGCCCTCAAAAATCGACTCGCCCATCTGGGGCATGATTACATCGGTCGGCATGGACTCCCTTTCGCTCGCGAACTCCCTATTCTAGAGCAATCCTACGGTCGCTGCGTGGGCGCGCGGCAGCAGATCATCCAGCGCTTCGACCCATATCATCTGCCGGTCAAAGACGCGGCCAAAATGCCGGACCACCGAGTTGGCCATTTGCTCGAGCGACGGCGCAGGCTGCAAATCTACTTCTGCTTCGACGCTGGTGACGCCACGATCGCGGATGCCACAGGGCACAATCAACTCGAAGTCGTCGAGATCGGTGGTTACATTGAGGGCAAAGCCGTGGGTGGTGACCCCGCGGGAAACGTGAACGCCCAGGGCGGCAATCTTCTTCTCCGCGACTGTTCCTCCAGGGATAGTCCAGACTCCAGCGCGGCCCGGCGCCCGTTGGGTGAGCACGCCGTAGTCAGCGCAGGCGCGAATGATTACCTCTTCCAGCTTGCGCAGGTACTCGACAACCCCCAGCGGCGGGGTGAAGCCGCGCAGATTGAGAATGGGATAACCCACCAGTTGCCCCGGCCCGTGATAGGTGACGTCTCCTCCGCGGTTGGTCTCAAACAGCGAGATGCCGCGCCGCGCCAGCAACTGGCCACTGGCTATCACGTGCTCGCGATGGGCATTCCGGCCCAGGGTGAGCACCGGCGGATGTTCGACCAGCAGCAACACATCTCCGATGCTCTCCTGCTGGCGCAGGGCGGATAGCTGCTGCTGCAGGGCCAGCGCCGCAGCGTAGTCCTGACGGCCGAGATCGAGCAAAGAGATAACCCGTTCAGACATTAATAGCCATGTTCTCCACACTGCCAAAGCCGTCCAGCATCGCCTCCGCCAAGGTGGGGTGGGCGTGGATGGTGAACATCAGCTCCTCGATAGTTGCTTCCAGCTCCATCGCCACCACCGCTTCGGCCACCAGCTCCGTAGCCTGCGGCCCGATGATGTGGACCCCCAGCACTTCGCCGTGCTTGGCATCCGCAACGACTTTCACGAAGCCCTCGTGCGAGCCGACAATGGAGGCCTTGGAATTGGCGGAGAAGGGAAACTTCCCTACTTTCACCTCATGACCCGCGGCCTTGGCCTGGGCTTCGGTCAGGCCCACACTGCCAATCTGCGGCTCGCAATAGGTGCAGGCAGGGATCCGGTCGCGGCGCACCGGCCGTGCGTGTTTGCCGGCTACCTTGGCCGCAACCACCATGCCCGCCATGGCAGCCACGTGGGCCAGCTGGGGCAGACCGGCCACTACGTCGCCGATGGCGAAGATGCCCGGCTCCCCGGTTTGCATCCACTCATCGACCCGGATGAAACCACGCTCCACCTCAATTTTCGTGGCCTCCAGGCCAAGATCAGCGGTACGGGGCGCGCGGCCGACCGCCACCAGCACTTTCTCCGCCTCCTTGACCACCTGCTTACCATCCGCGCCAGTGAAGGTCACCTTCACCCCGTCCGGGGTCTTCTCTACCTTTTCCACCTTGGCGCCGGTGTAGGTGTCGATGCCGCGCTTGCGAAAGACGCGGGCCAGTTCCTTGCTCACGTCCTCATCCTCGTTGGGAACCAGGCGCGGGAGGTACTCGACGATCGTAATCTCGCTGCCGAAGCTCTTGAAAATGGAACCGAACTCCACCCCCACTGCCCCGGCGCCGATGACTATCATCGACTTGGGAATCTGGGGCAGGACCAGGATTTCCATGTTGGTCAGGATGCTGTTGGCATCCGGCTCGATCCCGGGCAACATGCGGGCGTCCGAGCCAGTGGCCACCACTACATTCCTGGTCTGAATCACTTTCTTCTCGCCGTTGGCGGATTCGACGGAGATGGAGTGAATTCCGTCCTTGGCCGGGCCGGTAAGCCGGCCGTAGCCCTCGATGGTGGTGACCTTGTTCTTGCGCATCAGGAAGTCGAGACCCTTCACGTGTTTGGTGATGATCCCGTTCTTGCGGTCGAGAATGGTCTTCCAATTGATGGTGACCGTCCCCACGCCTTCAATGCCATGCTCAGTGGCATGCTTCAGGTGGTCATAAACCTCGGCATCGAACAGCAGGGACTTGGTGGGGATACAGCCCCAGTGCAGACAAGTACCTCCCAGTTTCTTTTCCCGCTCGATCAGGGCGACCTTCAACCCATACTGCCCGGCGCGGATGGCGGTCGTGTATCCCCCTGGACCGCCGCCAATGATGACCATGTCGTAAATTGTGTCTGCCACAGCTAGCTCCCTCTTTCAAACCGTTGGGTCGCAAAACCCTTATTTTACGCGACGATACTCTCGGCGCCGTCTTGTGCCACACTGAACGGGTGCGACCGCATCTGGCAACGCTTGTCGCCGACTTCCGCCGCTACGAACAGCAGATCGCGGTCGTCACCCACCGCGGCAACCGCCGTTTTTCTTCCACTTACGGACAACTGGCGGAGTTGAGCGCTCGCTGCGCTCATGCCTTTGACCAGCTCGGTCTGCAGCCCGGAGACCGGGTTTTGCTCTGGGGAAACAACTCCGCGGAGTGGGTGGCGGCTTTCTTTGGATGCATTCTGCGCGGAATCGTTGCAGTCCCGCTTGACCCCGCAGGCAGCCTGGAGTTCGCCCGGCGGGTAGTGGCCGAGGTGCGGCCCCGGCTCCTGGCCGGCGACTTGGCACTTTTGCAGCAGCTCAATTCGGAAATTCCTAGGCTTGGCTTCGAAGGTTTCCCCGCCGGGCTCCCGGCGCCGGATTATGCTCCGCTGCCGGGGCTCTCCCGGGATACGCCACTACAGATCATCTTCACCTCCGGCACCACCGCCGAGCCCAAGGGCATCGTGCACACCCACGGCAATGTGCTGGCGTCCCTCGATCCCCTGGAAAAGGAGATGGGCAAGTACCTGCGCTACGAGCGCTTCGTTCATCCCCTGCGCATTCTGCATACGCTGCCGCTGAGCCACGTTTTTGGCCAGTTCATGGGTCTGTGGGTGCCGCCGTTGCTGGTGGCGGAAGTCCACTTTGAAGACCGTCTGCAGGCGCCGCGGCTGGCAAAGCTGGTGCACCAGGAGCGGATCTCCGTTCTGGCGGCGGTTCCCCGGGTGCTCGATCTGCTCCGCGCCTGGCTGGAGGCTGAGTTTCCCGGGCTTCCCCAAAGCCTGGCCGCCGCCCGGGGCGAGACTATTTGGAAACGATGGTGGCGCTTCCGTGCCGTGCACCGGCGCCTGGGGCTTAAATTCTGGGCCTTCGTTTCCGGAGGAGCGACCCTGCCGGCTGACCTGGAGACCTTCTGGACCACGATTGGCTTTGCCCTGATCCAGGGATACGGAATGACGGAGACCACAGCGCTGGTTACGCTGAATCACCCCTTCAAGATTGCCCGCGGTAGTATCGGCAAACCGTTGGCCGGCCGGGAGGTCCAGATCGGCCCCGATGGCGAGATCCTGGTGCGGGGCGCCTCCATTGCTTCCCAGGTATGGCAGCACGGCGAGTTGCAGGCACGTGACTCGGGCTGGCTGGCTACCGGCGACCTGGCGACCCGCAATGCGGAGGGCGAGCTGGTCTTCGCCGGCCGCAAGAGTGACGTTATCGTCACCGCTGCCGGCTTGAATATCCATCCCCAGGATTTAGAGGCGGTGTTGCACCGCCAGGCTGGGCTACGAGATAGCCTGGTTGTGGCCTACGACTCAGCTGCGGGTCCTGCACCGGCGGCCGTGCTCATCCCAAATGCGACCGAGGATGCGGCAGACGGCATCCTGCAAGGCGCAGTGGACGGCGCCAACCGCGAGCTGGCGCCGTTCCAGCAAATTCGCTACTGGCTGCGCTGGCCGCAGCCTGAGTTTCCCCGCACTTCCACGGGCAAGGTCCTGCGCCGCACGGTGCAGAGCTGGGCCGCAGCAGTCGCTGGCCACGGGGGGCACGGCGGTAGAAGATCCCGCCGACCGGCTGATCGAGGTGTTGCGCCAGTTGGGGGTGACCAACCGGGAAGTGACCTCGAGCGACCGGTTGGCCGAGGATCTTCACCTGGACAGTCTGGCGATGGTGCAATTGCAGTCAAGGCTCGAAACCAGCTTTGGCATGGAGCTCGAGGACGCCGTGTGGGGACAGGTAAGAACGGTGGGCGATCTGCGCGACCTGCTCCACCGGTATCAGCCTGTGGGGGGTGGGCCGATCGAGACTTCGGCGCCCTCGCTTCCGACGGCTTCACCTCCTCTGCCTGCTGTCGCCAGCCCGAGGGACGCAGCAGTCTTTCCCCGGTGGCCCTGGTGGTCCGTGGTCCGCTGGATGCGCGTCGGCTTCCTTGAAGTCGTCATGCGCCCGCTGCTGTGGCTGGTGCTTGCCCCCCGCATCGCACCGCGGGTCTTGCTTGCCAGGCCCTCACTTTTGATCGCCAACCATCTCACCGCCTTCGACGTGCCGGTCATCCTTTATGCGCTGAGCAGCAGCGATCGTGACCATGTGGCGGTGGCCATGTCCGGGCAGCTATTGACGGGATGGCGGCGCGGCAAGGCGGAGCGCCATCGTATCGTCGCCCTCCTCACCCCGCTCGCTTATTGGCTGGTCACCGCGCTCTTCAATGTCTTTCCCTTGCCCCGGGGCGCCGGATTGCGGCGGAGCTTTGCTCACGCCGGCGAGGCTATGGATCAGGGTTACCACGTGCTGGTTTTTCCCGAAGGCGGCCGCTCTGCCGACGGAAAGTTACAGCCGTTCGAGCCGGGCATTGGATTGCTGGCGCAGGAGTCCGAAGTGCCGGTGCAACCCATCCTGATTGAGGGCCTGAAGCCACGCGACGGAAACCGATGGCCGGGCGAGGAACGGTGGCCGTTCGCCTGGGTGCTCCATTGACCATGGCGCCCGGGGAGGAGCCGCAGAGCTTTACCCGGCGGTTGGAGGCTGCGATCGTCGCATTGGAAGAATCCAGGGCTGGTAATTTCTCGTCTGCCAGGGAATACGGTGGGTGAGCTCGAGAAAATCAACCGAGAAGGCGTGCCGCCTCTTTGGCGAAGTAGGTCACGGTGAAGTCGGCGCCGGCGCGGCGAATGGAAATGAGGGATTCCATGATGGCGCGCTCCCGATCCAGCCAGCCTTTGGCGAAGGCGGCCTGCAGCATGGCGTATTCACCCGAGACCTGGTAAGCCCCGATGGGCACATCCAGGCGCTCCCGGGCGGCGCGAACCACATCCAGATAGGGCATGGCCGGCTTCATCAAAATCATGTCCGCGCCTTCGGCGATGTCCTGATCGATCTCCCGCATGGCCTCGCGCAGGTTGGCCCCATCCATCTGGTAGGTACGCCGGTCGCCGAACTGCGGGGCCGAATCGGCTGCCTCGCGAAAAGGTCCGTAGAAAGCAGAGGAGAACTTGGCCGCGTAGGAAAGGATTGGCACTTGCTCCAGGCCGGCATCGTCCAGGTGGTCGCGAATGGCTCCCACCCTGCCATCCATCATGTCGGAAGGGCCCACGATGTCTGCCCCGGCTGAAGCTAACGATACCGCGGCGCGGGCAAGCAGATTCAGGGTAGCGTCATTCTCCACTTCGTAGTCCTCGCCGTTCTTGGTTACTACCCCGCAGTGGCCGTGCGAAGTGTATTCGCACAGACAAACGTCGGCAATCAGCAGCAGTTTCTTAGCTGCAGGCTTAAAGGCACGGAGCGCCTGCTGCACGATGCCATCCGCAGCCCAGGCGCCGCTCCCTTCCTCGTCCTTGACGGCAGGAAGCCCGAAGAGCAGCAGCCCGGCGAGGCCGAGGCGCGCAGCCTCTTCCACCTCCTTCATGGCTTCGTCGATGGAAAGGTTGAAGACCCCAGGCATAGAGCTGATTTCGCGACGGACACCTTCGCCAGGACAAATGAAGAGGGGATAAATCAAGCTTCCGGGATGCAGATGAACTTCGCGGACCAGCGAGCGCATCGCCTCGGTACGCCGTAAACGCCGAAGGCGGGTGACAGGAAATTCCATTTTTTGATTCTACGAGGAT
>CAWCKO010000038.1:0-37639 GCA_963796145.1 uncultured Acidobacteriaceae bacterium
GCATTTCAGACTGCCAGGGGTGGTAATAGCCGAGACCAAGCCCGAAGAAATCGCCGATGGGCGCCTCGACACTCGGGGTCTCCTCGCCATCCCAATAAATGCGCAGCACGATGCGTTTGAGGTGATAGGGCTCCGAACTCGCAATGGTGAACCACAGGTGCGTGATGAGACCAGGACCGTCCGCGTCCAGCACCGTCAGAGTCTCCCCAGGGTCGACCTTGCGGCGGTCGGCATTGGCTCCGGTGGGGTCCGCGCTTGAAGCCCGATGCAAAGTGTAGGTTTGCTGGCTGGTGAGATTCGGTTGCCAGGCGGCACTTTGACCCAGCGCCATGAGCGATACGCTCGCAGCCAGGCAAACGAGCAAAATGCGTAGGCTCACAGGCAACTTCCTCAGTTCCGCCAGAGCAGTTTCGCGATTGATGTAAACCGAAGCGACAGAAAGGAAAACCACTTCTCACGATCTTTATCAAACCACAGTCATTGCGAAACTGCTCTAAGCGATCTCTTAACGATTATTGCACTGAGTCTAAAGCATTTCACTGCACAGACACCACCGCCACGCTGTCCGGCCCTAGCTTGACGCTCGCGCCGCTCACGACTATGGAGTCATCCGAGGCCAGTAGCAGCCGGGCACCGTTGCCTAGCTCCACATCCACTGGCGCTTTCCCCAGGTTGCAGGCGACGCGAAGACTTCCGCGTTCCAGCACCAGCCACTGCGCCTCTTCGTCGAATCGCACCTGAACGGCGTTGAGGTTTCCATCGGACAGCTCGCTCCGGCTGCGCCGCAAATTGATCAGGTCCTTGTGCCACCGCAGCACCGAGGCGTGCGGCGGCTCAGCCAATTCAGCCCAATTCAACCTGGACTGGTTGAAGGTCTGCTCGTCCTGAGGATCGGGAATCTGATCCGGGCTCCAGCCGAAAGCCTCGAATTCCTTCTTACGTCCCTCGGAAATCATCCGCCCCAGTTCGGGGTCATCGTAGTCGGTGAAGTACAGGAAAGGAGCCGAAGCACCGAACTCCTCCCCTTGAAACAGCATGGGCACGAAAGGCGCGGTGAGCACCAGCGCGGCAGCTACCTTGGCGCGGCCTACGCCGGCTTCATGACTGACGCGTTCGCCCTGGGCACGGTTGCCGACCTGATCGTGATTTTGCACAAACCCAATGAAGCGATGCCCCGACAAGCCGACCACCTGGCGGCCGTGGTTTCGCTGCCGATATTCGGAATAGTTGCCGTCGTAGACAAACACACAATGCAGCGACTTGGCTAATTGCGCGAGTGAACCGAAGTCTGCGTAGTACCCCGCTCGCTCACCCGAGATGACAGAAAACAGCGCATGATGGAAATCGTCACTCCACTGGGCGTCGAGACCGTATCCGCCGGCCTCTTCTGCCTTGACTATCCTCGGATCGTTCAAATCGCTCTCGGCGATCAGGTAGAAGTGCTTTCCCATCGCTGCTTCCAGCCTTCTTACCTCACCCGCAAGCTGCTCCAGAAAATGAATGGCAGAGCGATCATTGAAGGCGTGCACCGCATCCAGGCGCAATCCATCCATGTGGTAGTCGCGGAGCCACATCAGCGCATTGTCGATTAAGTACCGGCGAACTTCCGTCGCGCCGGCTTCCTCGAAATTGACCGCGCCGCCCCAGGGCGTGGAGTGGCTGGCGGTGAAATAGGGTCCAAACTTTTCCAGGTAGTTGCCTACCGGACCGAGGTGGTTGTAAACCACGTCCAGTACCACGGCCAGACCTTTACCGTGACAAGCATCCACGAAATGTTTGAGGTCGCCGGGCTCGCCGTAGCCGTTGTACGGCGCGTACAAATCCACACCGTCATAGCCCCATCCCCGCTTGCCGGGGAAATTTGCAATTGGCATCAGCTCAACGTGGGTTACGCCCAGTTCTTTCAAGTAATCCAGGTGGGATTCCGCCGCCTTCAGCGTTCCCTCCGGTGTAAAAGTGCCGAGGTGCAGCTCGTAAATGAGTGCGCTGGAGAGAGGCGACGCTTGCCAGCCGCTGTCGCTCCAGGCGAACGCGCCGTGATCGACCACCCGCGACTCACCATGCACACTGTTGGGTTGCCACTGGCTGCGCGGATCGGGGAGCGGCGGCTCCAGACCATCGATCACGAAGCCATAGTCTGTGCCGGGCCCGGCCTGTTCCACCTCTGCTGCCCACCAACCCCTCTGTTTCTGTGCCAGGGGAAATTTCTTGTTTCCGATCTTGACTTCCAGGGTGCGGGCCCGCGGAGCCCAGACCTCGAATACGTGCATGCCATTCCTCCCGGCGTTTGCAACAATGAGTAAGAGTTAAAAGTGCGATATTCCGGTTGGATGCGGGCTGGCTGCCTACTTCGCCGAAGGCTGGCCGGCGACGCTGGCGCTGGCCAGGTCAACGGCGGCATTCACCAGCGAAATATGTGAAAAGGCTTGAGGGAAGTTTCCCACCAGGCGTCTGGCCCCGGTGTCGTACTCCTCGGCGAGCAAACCAACATCATTGGCCAAAGACAGTACCCGCTCGAAAAGCTTTTTAGCATCGGCGTCACGCCCTTGCAGCTTGAGGGCGCTCACCATCCAGAAACTACAGGCGAGAAAGACTCCTTCGCCAGGAGGCAGGCCATCCGACACTTTTTCTGTGTTGTAACGTAGCACGAATCCGCCGGACATCAAGTTGTTCTCAATCGCTTTGAGCGTGCCCCGCACGCGCGGATCGTCGGCGGGAAGAAACCCGGTCATCGGCATAAGCAGCAAAGATGCATCCAGATGTTCGGAGCCGTAGCTTTGCACAAAGCTGCCTAGCTTCTCGTTGTATGCGTGGCTGCAGATCTCGTCGTGAATCTTTGCCCGCACCTTCTGCCACCTTTCCACCGGGGCGCCGGCATGCAACAGCCCAGCCGCCTTGATGGCCCGGTCGAACGCGACCCAAGCCATCATCTTGGAATAGGTAAAGTTCTGCCTTCCCCCGCGCGTTTCCCAGATGCCCTCGTCCGGCTCCTGCCAGATGGTTTCGAGATGCACCATCATGGCGCGCAGCATGGCAAACGACTGCGCTCCGTCCTTCCCCAGCCTGTCCAAAGCGTGATGGAAGGCGTACATCACCTCTCCATAAATGTCGAGTTGCAGCTGTTCTGACGCGGCGTTGCCGATGCGGACGGGCTTGGAGTCTTCATAGCCGGAGAGCCAGGTTAGTTCGCGCTCGGGAAGATAGCGCTGGCCGGCGATGCCATACATGATCTGAACCTGATCGGGATTGCCAGCAATCGCGCGCAGCAACCACTGCTGCCAAGCTTTGGCTTCATGGTAATAGCCGCCATACATCAACGCCTGCAAGGTGAAGGTCGCGTCGCGCAGCCAGCAATAGCGATAATCCCAGTTCCTGGGGCCGCCCAACTGTTCCGGCAGCGAGGTGGTCACCGCGGCAACGATCCCTCCCGTCGGCCGATAGGTGAGCGCCTTCAGGATGATCAGCGAGCGCTCCACCGCATCCCGGTAGGGCCCCTGGTAGGTGCTTTCAGCCGCCCATTTCTCCCAGAAGTTTTGCGTCTCCTGGAGCGCCTTGCTCACATCGATGGGCCGCGGCATATGCAGGTGCGAAGGGCCATAGGTCATCACGAAATCGACGCTCTCCCCCGGGTTCACGGTGAATTCGCTGACCGTGGTGAGACCTTGGCCGGTCAGCGGCGCCGTGGTGCGAAGCACCACCAGATCGGGCCCGGCGATGGCCTGGATCGCATCGTCTTTGCGCGTAACCCAGGGCACGGTGGCCCCGTAATTGAAGCGCAAGGCCAACTCCATTTTCATGGGCGCGCTTCCGCGGATTCCCTTCACTATGCGTACCATGTCGGAGTTGGCGCCGCGAATGGGCATGAAGTCAATCAGCATCACCGCGAAATCGGCAGTTTCGAAAGTAGTCTCCAGGATGAGGGTGTGGTCGCGATACTTGCGCGTCGTTTTCTCCGCCTCGACGGCAGGCGCCAGCAACCAGCGGCCATTCTCTGTCGTCCCTAACAGGCGCGCAAAACACGCGTCGGAAGAGAAGTCGGGCCAGCAAAGCCAATCGATCGAGCCATCCAGGCCGACGAGGGCGGCCGTCTCACAGTCCCCGATAACGGCGTAGCTCTCAATCGGAGCGTGTGTCTTCTTTTTGGTGTCTATCATTTCTCTTGCAATCCTCGGGAGCCTACCCGGCTAACGATAATAGCCCCCTTCCTCTCCGCCCTTCACCTGGCCATACTCCAATAGGGTAACCAGCAGCACGCCGCCGCAGATGTTGCCCATCGTGGCCGGAGCAAGCCAGGCTAGATAGCGGGACAAGGCGAGCTGATGATCGAGAATCGCCGCTAGAATCTCGCCACTAGTGGCAATGCAATGAGCAAAGCCTCCGAGCCCTACAACAAACGTCAACAGCCAGATCAGCATAACGGAGCCAGTGATGGAGTGGCTGCCACTTACCAGCCACGCGACCAGTGCGATGATCCAGCCGCCAATGACACCGCTCCAGAATACGTGGCTCGGCGTTACCCCGGCAGCCTCCACCCCGATGTGCGTCATTGCAGTCACAAACTCCGGGCGAAGTGCGCCGGTTCGAACGGCCAGCAACGCGAACAAGAGGGCTCCCAGCACATTGCTGGGAAGAACGATAGCCCATAAGCGCAGCGTTCTCCAGCCATGTCGCCTTTCGGCGAGCATCAGCGCCACCGGATAGAGCGTGTTTTCCGTGAACAGTTGAGCCCGGCCGAGGATGACGGCGATAAATCCGATGGGATACAAAAGGTCGGCGATGAACCTGGCAGCCGGGCTTTGCCCCAGTTGGGCGATCACAATGGACGTGCTCAGGGCGGTCAACCCCATGGTGATTCCACCAGCCAGTCCGGAGATGGCGAGACCGACAGCTGAGCGATCCAGCTCATGGCGGGCGTTGCGCGAAACTTGCTCGTAGATCTCGTTCGCAGTTGGCCGGTCCAGATCAGTCTGGACCTGCGGTGCCCCGGTTTCGGGCGGCGGTTCCGGGCGAGGATTCTTTCTTAACTTGCGTAGGGGCACAGAGGGCTAGGATGCCGGCCGGGGCGCTGGCGCCGCATGACGAGACCCGAACCGAGGGGCGGCTTTTCCGTGTGGTGAAGGGTTCCGGGCTCGATGGTACATTCATTTCTGTCTGATAAGGAGGGCCCTTGCTCCCCAAGAAATCCTGTGTGACCGTGCTGCTGTGCGCCATGGCGGCGTCGTTTCTTTCTCTTCCCGCGGAGGCGGCCGCAGCCGATTCTACTTCCACCGCGACCGTTTTGAAGGCGCCGGATATGGCTAACCTCATGCCTGCGACGGTCTTCTTCCGCGGCCAGGTGGCGAGCGTGCAGGCGCGCAATTCCGGCGGAGTGAAGCTGGCTGACGGCATGTTGGTGCTATGCGCGCTGGTCGATACTTCCGGCTACTCAACCGCGGTGCAGCAGAAATATCAGGGTTATTTCATCACCGAGGTAACTTTGGACATCAACGGGCAGATGCTCAAGCCGGGAGCTTACGGGGTGGGTTTTGTGGAGGGGAACAAGTTCCTGGTGATGGATCTCGGAGCGCACGACCTGCTCACGACAGACAGCACGCACGACAGTGAATTGAAACGGCCGACGCCGTTGCAGGTTCTCGCCGACACCACGCCCAACCAGTATCGGCTTTACATCAACCGTAATTACGTTGTCTTTTGGCCAGCGAACCTGCACTAAAGGTTGTAGATGGAAGACCGCTTTTTTCCGACCATATGAGTCGATAATCTCAGGAACGGAAAGAGGTTTCGATGGTCTCCCCCGGCCCTGTCAATCCGCCCGCCCCGATGGAAGTGGGGTTACCGGGCGGCGCAAAAGCTACCCGCGTCCTTTGCGCTTACGGTTTTCACCTTCTGGCCGTGCTCCTGGGGATCGCGCTGGCCTTTATGTAGGCATTGGGCAACTTTCCCCCCAACTTTCCAGGATCTCGGCGACCGCAGACCGCAACCCTCCCGGGTTGCCCAGGTCCACCTGGTAAGTCGGTGATCCGAGGTGCCGGTCCTCTCCTGAGCGGATGGCCAATATCCTGGGATTCGGACACAGCTCCCGAGCCTGGTCGATTAAGTTCCTGGCCGTGGATTCCTGCACGGTTTGACTAAAGATCAACAGGTCATATTTTCGCGCTCGCATGGCTTCTCCTGCTTCCCATGAGAGTGCAGTCGCGATGTGCCAATCGCGCAGTAGCTCGGCGCGTGTATGCAAGAGAACCGGGTCATCTCCCACGATCAAAATCCACGCTTTCACGTTCAACCCCCTTTCGGCGTGTTGCCGGGGACCCAAAGGAAAACCAAAATCACAAGAGATTGACGCCCAAATTGCCGCTTGCGTTTGCTCCGGGTCAACAGACTTTTTGCGCCACTGGTGGTTTGTCATCGAGGATAGCCCATTTTTCACTCCCAGTTCGACTAGCTCGTACTACACTCGAAGCACTTTTATGCGATGGACTCCTGGTGGTCTGAGCAGTGACGTTGAAGATCGGCGAGGCCAGTCGGGCGGGGGCCTCGGCGGAGGCGGCCTGGGAATCGTGGGCTTTATCATCCTCCTGGTAATTAGCCTGGTCACCGGCCGCAACTACATTGGCGCTTATTTTTCGGGTGGCGGTGGGACCCACGTGCAGCAGAGCACGCCGCGGCCTGCTTCGCCTCAGGAAGACCGCTCCGCACAGCTGGCTTCCTTTGTGCTGGGTGATGCCCAGGACACGTGGACGCAGATACTGGCGCGGGAGAATATCCGCTATCCGCGAGCGAAACTGGTGCTATTTCGCGACTACACGCAGTCGGGCTGCGGCGCGGCGCAATCGGCAACCGGCCCGTTCTACTGTCCGGCCGACCAGAAGGTGTATCTCGACCTCGGTTTTTGGGATGAGCTGAAGAGGTTCGGTGGGTCGGGGGAGTTTGCCCAGGCATACGTCATCGCCCATGAAATTGGGCACCACGTGCAAAATGTGCTGGGCATCGAACGCAAGGTGCGCGGGATGCAGCAGCAGAATCCCGGGGCTCGCAACCAGCTATCGGTAGCCATGGAGTTGCAGGCGGATTGCTTTGCCGGCGTTTGGGCCCACTCGACGACTGACCGGCAAGTTACCGATCAGGCAGATATCAAGGCAGGCCTGCAAGCCGCGGCCGCGGTCGGAGATGACCGTTTGCAGAAGATGTCCCGGGGCTACGTGACCCCGGACTCGTTTACGCACGGGTCTTCGGAACAGCGGATGTCATGGTTCAACCGCGGCTTTTCCACCGGCCAGGTGGGAGCGTGTAACACCTTTGCCGGTGGACGGAGCTAGCAAACCCTTGCTCAGAGCCGGGCGGCGACCGCCTTGGTTTCGGTGTAATGCTCCATGACTTCCTTGCCCATTTCACGGCCCCAGCCGGATT
The DNA here is from genome assembly GCA_963796145.1 of uncultured Acidobacteriaceae bacterium. Taxonomy (GTDB): domain Bacteria; phylum Acidobacteriota; class Terriglobia; order Terriglobales; family Acidobacteriaceae; genus PALSA-350. Next base: position 7,408 of record CAWCKO010000038.1, read on the forward strand.
GTTTGTAGCCGCCGAACGGCCACGCAGGGTCGCCGTAGTTATGGGCGTTAATGCATATCGTGCCCGCCCTGATTTTGCGCGCCATCATGTGGGCGGCTTTCAGGTTCTGCGTCCAGACGCTTGCCTGCAGGCCATATTCGGTGTCATTGGCGAATTTGGCGACCGCGTCCAGATCGGCATCGTCAAAGGACTGGATGCATACCACCGGCCCGAAGATCTCTTCGCGCACCACCTTCATGTTGCGATCGGTGCGGGCGAGAATGGTCGGTTCGACAAAGTAGCCCTGCTGGCCCTTGACTTTGCCGCCGGTAACCACCTCGGCGCCTTCCTGCTTTCCCGCCGCGAGAAAGCCGGTTACGCGGTCGTGTTGCTCCTTCGAGACCAGTGGCCCGAGGTTGACCGAGGGATCGAGACCATGCCCCATCTTCAGCTTGCCTGCCTCTTTGGTAACGCCTTCGACCATCTTGTCGAAGATCGATTTATGGGCGAACAGCCGAGAGCCTGCGGTGCAGCATTGGCCCTGGTTATAGAAGATGGCGCTGGCTGTTCCGGCGATGGCTAGTTCGAGGTCGGCGTCGGGAAAGACAATGGCCGGGGATTTGCCGCCCAGTTCCAGCGAGACTCGCTTTAAGTTGCCGGCCGCTGCCTTGACGATGAGCTTGCCAACTTCGGTTGAGCCGGTGAAGGCGACCTTGTCCACATCCGGGTGTTCTGCCAGGGCTGCGCCGGCGGTTTCGCCGTATCCGGTAACGATGTTCACCACGCCGTCGGGGAAACCGGCCTCGGTGATGAGTTCGCCCATACGAATCGCCGAAAGAGGAGTCTGCTCCGCGGGCTTGAGCACGATGGTGCATCCCGCCGCCAACGCCGGCGCCAGCTTCCAGGCTGCCATCATCAACGGAAAGTTCCAGGGGATGATCTGGCCGACTACCCCGACAGGTTCGCGAATGGTGTAGACGTGCCAGTTGCCCGGAGTCGATACCTGGATCTGCTCCCCATTCAAGCGCGTCGCCCAACCCGCGATGTAGCGGAACATTTCGATCGAGCCGCCGACATCGTCGCGACGGGCGTTGGTGACCGGCTTGCCGTTGTCGAGCGCTTCCAGTTCGGCAAATTCATCGGCATGGCGTTCGAGCAGGTCGCCCAGGGACCACACGAGACGCTGCCGTGCGGCGGGCGAGATGCGGGACCACGGCCCGGTCTCGAAGGCCCGGCGTGCGGCCGCGACTGCAAGATCGATATCCGCCTTATCCCCGGCTGGAACGTGGGCGATGATTTCTTCGGTCGCGGGGTCCTCAACGGCAAAGGTCTTGCCGCTGCGGGCATCAACCCATTTGCCGTCAATCAACATTTGATGCTTCTTGGCCAGGAAAGCGGCCGCGGCTGCACTGAGTTCAGGCCTGCGTATGGCAGACGTTGTCTCCGTCTCGGTGGTGGGCATGCATAGCTCCTTGCGGTGGCAATTCTCTTGGCCCTAATGTTGGACCCGCTCCCCCCGGGGTGTCAATGAGTGGCGATGGAGGTCGCTGCCGAAAATGAGCGAGCTAAAGTTGCGGTCGCCCGTCTGTCGGAATAGAAAGGGACCATGATCTCGGGACCATGATTTCGACAGAGGGATGCAGCTTGGCTTTGTCTTCTATGCAGAGCGCCGGATTGGGAATCGACCTTGTGGCTCTGGTGGAGACCTATTCTGCTCTTCTCTTTCGCGTGGCCCATTCCATCCTGCGAAGTCGAGCTGAGGCTGAAGATGTTGTTCAGGACGTCTTTGTTCGCGTGATGGAGCACCCGCTCTCTTTGCCGGCGGTGCGGGACATGCGTGTCTGGCTCATTCGGATTGCATGGAATCTCGCGATCGATCGGAGGCGTCGGATACGACCAGAGCAGATGGATGAAAGCTTCGCGGAGAGTTTGGTCGCGCGGAGTGTGCCGGCTGACAAAGCCCTGGACGAAGCGCGACGGATGAATGCTGTTCTCCGCGAAGTGGAGAGATTGCCGAAGGGAGAGCGCCACGTTCTGCTGCTTTCCGCACTCGAGGAGTTGAGCACCGCAGAGATGGCGGAAGTTATGAGAAGAAGCGAGTCTGCTGTTCGAGCGCTGCTGTTCCGGGCAAGAGCACGGCTCCGCGAACGGCTCGATCGAGGAGGATGGGCGTGAGGAAGAGTTCTGAAGAGGCCATTCAGCAGGTGCTTGCAGGTTTGCGAGACTGCGAAGCTTCCGCCGGAATGGAGCGCCGGATTCTGGAGGCCGTACGTGATCGTGCCTCGGCCAAACCGGCGGCGAGCTGGGGTGGCCTGAGACCGCTGGCGCACTGGTGTGCAATGTGGCCATTGGCAGGGAGTCTTGTATTAGGGGTGATATTCGTCTCATCGTCGTTCTTCTTGATCCATCGGACTAAGCATTCGCCGACCCGTTTGCCGGCGCAAGCCGCTCGCGCAGAGTCAGTATCTCCAGCGGCCTCAGGAAAAGTCGCGGAAGAAAATGGGACCAAGACAATCGCGCGAACAAGAGGAATTGCGGCTGCACGGAAAAGGGTGCGCACCAACGCGAGTGATTTGACGATTCTCCGCGACATGCGAGCTCCCAGTCATCCGGCGCCGGAGGCGCCCCTGACCGAGGAAGAGAAGCTCTTGTTGCGGATCGCGCATACGGGTAACGCCGAAGAATTCGTGCTGCTGAACCCTGAAATGCAGGCGCGGCAGGATGCGCAGATCGAGGCAGATTTCCAGCGGTTCGTCGCGCAGAGCAATAACCAGGATCAAGAATGAAATCGAAGATCCACGACAAAAATGACGGACGAAAAAGACGGACGAAGGAGACGGAAGATGAGAATGGCAAGCGGAATCCTGGGTATGGCACTGCTCCTTACATGCGGCAACGAAGCGATATGGGCCCAAGCGCCGAGTGCAGCTGAGAAATCGACTACGGATAGCCTTAACGCAGCGCCGAAGGGTTACCGCGTGAACTACACAATCACAGAGACGGACGGCGGCAGGCGTATTGGAACGCAGCACTTCGCCTTTACTGTTAACCCGAACTCCGGAGACTCGGAGATCAAGCTCGGTAGCAGAGTCCCTGTCCTGACGCGAGCCTACCCCCAAGAGTCCTCCTCCACAGGACAAGCGGATGTGACGTACCTCGACGTGGGGCTGAGCATCAGCGCACGCCTGAAAGACTACTCAAATGGAGAACAAATTTGGACAAAAGTGGTTCAGTCGAGCTTGGCGGAGGAACCATCGACCGTGGGGAAGAACGATCCTGTAGTACGGCAAACTACCCTTAGTACTACGGCGCTTCTAAATCCTGGCAAGCCGGTCATGCTGGGGGCTCTTGATATACCGGGAAGCACGCGACACCTGGAAGTCGAAGTGGTCCTCGAGGCTTTGGAGGCCAACGCGAGATGACTTGCAGATCCGGCCAGCATCTGTGGAGTTTGTGAGAGCAGTTCCCGTCGTCTCCGCGGTTCGTGGCGACAACGTCGCCCGTCCAAATACATGCGCACTAAGCGCACTAAGCGCATTAAGTTACTTATGGTTACGACTGGCCGCGTGGGCCTGGTTGTAAATCGCGGAATTAGCCGGCCATACATGATTCGGCACTAATACGGTTTCGAATATCTGTCGATGGGGTTAACCAACTTTTATTGGACTCATTGGTCACACGTCGATTGGTGACTATAAGTGGTTGTTCTCTCAAGATTGGTTGCGTCTTAGTCCATGGGATCTGGATCTAATTATATGGGGAACCCTCAGCGTTTTCTTGCTTCGTCGCTTGGCGCGCGGCTATCCATTGCGCCCACACAGCTCATCGTCCCCACCTGTTCTGGAGAGCGCCGCCAGCGCGGACGATCTTGCCCGACGGGCATTGCTGAGCAGGTCAGGCTTCTTTCGCCTCTTCCAGGCCATGATCGAGGAGAGTCCCGCCTCCATGCGGAGACGGATGCTCCTGGAGCGAGCGGCCTGGCAGCTAAGAGACTCGCACCTTTCCGTAACAGAGATTGCGCTCGATGCGGGTTACGGCTCGCGCATTCACGCGAGCCTTCCGAAGGGGGTTTGGGCGACGGCATCGGCAAGGCGCTGCTCGTCCTGAGGCCGTGACCGTGTACCTTACCGGACCTGACTAGATCATTCCTTCCAGCCGCACGTAGCTCGCTTCCATCCCGTGTTCCATGCCCGTGGACAGCATCGCTGTCCGCGTCCCGGAATCCGGCAGCGTCATGCGTATCGTCATCAGAGTGCCTGCCCCGTCGGCATCAAATCTGGTTTCAACATGGTTGTCCGGGGTTCCAGCCGGCAGGTGCATCCGCTCCACATGAACGATCCTGCTGTAAGGCTCAAGCTCCAGGTATTCGCCGGTCAGGTGGAATCCACCGCCCTTGCCATTAGTCCATTCATACCGGATTTTGCCGCCGGGTCTCGCCTCATTGATGCAGACGGGCATGGTCCAGCCCTCCGGGCCCAGGAGCCATTTCTGGATGATTTGCGGATCTGTATGAGCGCGGTACACGGCCTCGGGAGACGCCGCGAAGCGCCTCGTCACAACCACGTGCTTATCACCTTCAGTCTTCAGCGTCAGCTTGCTCATCGAGTTTCTCCTTCCTTCTGTTGTTCCGTTGAGGCCAGAACCAGGTCCAGCCGGTCATAGTTTTTCTCCAGGGCTTTTCGCAGCATCGCAAGCCATTGGTCCATCGCCTCAATGCCGGCGGGCGCAAGACGGCGTGGGCGCCGGGCGCCGTCGACGCGGCGAACAATGAGTCCAGCACTTTCGAGCACCTTCAAGTGCTGCGAAATTGCTGGTTGCGTCATCTCGAAGGGCTGCGCCAGTTCCATCACAGTCGCTTCTCCGACGGCGAGACGTGCGAGAATCGCGCGCCGCGTGGGATCGGCTAATGCTGCGAAGGCGACGTCGAGATGATTCATAAGTAAAATCTTATATAAGTAATAAATTATCGTCAAGGTAAAAATTTTGATGCTGGGAATCCGCGCAGCTTTTCAACGAGAAACGAGACTGGTCAGGGGCTAAACAGGCTGCAGAAAAAGTTCCTGGAGGGGCAAGGGTCGTTCCCTCAGCGGCTAAAGCCGGACTTGTTTTCAATCAGATACGTACGGGCTAAAGCCCGTACCCTTCAACAACCAGAGTTTTCCGCAGCCTGTAAAGCCCTCGACATTTCCAGGCAATTAGGGCTCGACTAGGACGTTCCCTGATCCGAAGCCTGGCGCTGTTACATAACGCCAGCGGACGAGCCGGTCCGCTGCGTTCCCGCGGCAGCCGGGATGGTGGCTGGTGAGGCTGTACCAATAGGCAAATAGTTTCTATATTTTGACAAACATGGGAATAGGTCAATAGACTGCGCTCCAGCCGTTTTCATTTCAGATTCACGGTCACCCCGAAGGGAGTGAATTCATGTCCAAGGGCTGGAACTCGATACGCGCCGCGCTGTGCCTTTCTCTGGTTGCAACGCTGGCTTCGGCACAGAACGCAGCCGATCCGTTGAAGAGCGGTTTTGAAAATCCGCCCGAGGGTGCTCGCCCACGGGTATGGTGGCACTGGATGAACGGCAACATCACCGAGGAGGGCATCAAGCTCGACCTTGAGTGGATGCACAGCGTCGGCTTGGGCGGCTTTCAGAACTTCGATGCGGCTCTCTTCACTCCCCAGGTGGTCGATAAGCGGCTCGCCTACATGACGCCCGATTGGCAGGACGCATTCAAATATGCCACCACCCTCGCTGACCAGCTCGGACTGGAGGAAGCCATTGCCGGCTCTCCAGGCTGGAGCGAGACTGGCGGTCCCTGGGTGCCCGCAAAAGAGGCCATGAAGAAATATGTGTGGAGCGAGACCCGCATAGAGGGTGGCAAGCCCTTCACCGGGACCCTCGCCCACCCGCCCTCCAATACCGGGGCTTTCCAGAACCTGCCCATCGAAGATCTGGGGAACATGTTGGGAGAAACCTTCAACGCGCCCGAGTATTACGCCGATTCCGTAGTCATCGCGTACAAGGAAGCCGTAACCGATGTGCCGCTCGAATCTCAGCCGCCGAAGATCACGACCAGCAGCGGCGCCATCGATCCCACATTGCTTAGCGACGGCGACCTGGTCAAAACAGTCGCCCTGCCCATGGCCAAAAATCTCGGCGAGAAAGCGTGGATTCAATACGAATTCGCTCAGCCTCAGACCATCCGGGCGCTCACCATCGTGGCCGGCCAGAAATCGCCCGCAGATGCCTTTCTTCCTCCCGGGGGTGATAGCGGCCGGGCCCTCGAAGCCAGCGACGATGGCCAGAATTATCACGTTGTGCTTGACTTTCCCAAGGGCGGCTCCACTGAACACACCCTCTCCTTCGCACCGGTCACCGCGAAATATTTTCGCGTCACCTTCAAGACCCAAACGGCTGCGCCTAATCCATTTGCAGACATGGGAATTCCGATCCCACCGCCGCCGACCGATCATCTTATCGCCGAATTAGTTCTGCACCCTGGTGCGCGCGTGAACCGGTTTGAAGAGAAGGCCGCCTTCAACCCGCTGTGGGATCTCTACAGCGTGGCCACCCCGGGCTTCGAGGAGCAGGACGCAATCCGCAAGAGCGATGTCGTCGACCTCACCAGCAAGATGCGGGCCGACGGCACTCTCGATTGGACCCCGCCCGAGGGTCACTGGGTGGTGGTGCGTTTTGGCTATTCGCTGCTTGGTATCACCAATCACCCGGCGACCAAGGAGGCCACCGGCCTCGAGGTCGACAAGCTCAACTCCGGTTACGTGAAGCACTACATGAACGGATATCTCGACAGCTACCAGCAGACGGTCGGCGCCGGGATGATCGGCAAGCGCGGCATCCGCTACGTCATCACCGACAGCTGGGAGGCCGGTGCACAGAACTGGACCGACAATATGATCGAGCAGTTCAGCCGGCGGCGCGGCTACGATCCCCGACCGTGGATGCCCGTTCTCACCGGCCGGATCGTTGAGAACGCGGAGGCCAGCGACCAGTTCCTCTGGGATCTCCGCAAGACCATCGCCGATCTCACTGCCGAAGAGCACTATGGCCAGGTGGAGGCTTCTCTCAAGCAGCGCGGGATAGGGCACTACGGCGAGTCGCACGAGACGGGGCGGGCCTTCATCGCCGATGGCATGGAGGTCAAGAAGCTCGACGATATTCCCATGAGCGCTATGTGGGTGCAGAAGCCCGGCGTTAACAAACCAACCTATGGTTACAACGCCGACGATCGCGAGTCCGCCTCCGTGGCCCACATTTACGGGCAGAACATTGCCGCTGCGGAGTCCATGACCTCATGCGATCCCTCGACCGCCTGGGCGTGGTCCCCTGCCACGCTTAAACCCACTGCCGACCAGGAGTTCCTCAACGGCATCAACCGCTTCGTCATTCACGAGTCCGCGCATCAGCCTCTGATCGGCAAGGCTCCCGGTGTGACGCTGGGGCCGTGCGGACAGTGGTTCAACCGTAATGAAACCTGGGCCGAGCAGGCCAACGCCTGGACCGGCTATCTGGCGCGCAATTCGTTCCTGCTGCAACAGGGCAAATTCGCAGCCGACGTGATCTATTTCTACGGCGAAGACTCCAACCTCACGGCGTTGTTTGCCAACTCCGATCCGGACGTCCCCAAAGGCTACAACTTCGATTACATTAACGCCGACGGCCTGATTCACGAACTCAGCGTGATGGGCGGGAACATCACTACCAAGTCCGGCATGAGTTATCGCTTGCTGGCGCTCGATCAATACAGCAAACACATGTCGCTTCCGGTGTTGCGCGCCATCCACGCGCTGGTTGAGCAAGGCGCTGTGGTCGCCGGGGAAAAACCGATCGCGACTCCGAGCCTGGCGGATGACCAGGCGGAGTTCCACAAGCTGAGTGACGAATTGTTTGGCGCAGGAATGGGAGTGCGGACGTTCGGCAAGGGAAAGGTGTACGCGGGGCAGAGTGCAGAAGCTGCGTTAAAGGAGATGAACGTCACTCCGGATTTCGACTACAGCAAGCCCGGCAACGGCCAGCAGATTGAGTTCGTGCACCGCAAACTCGCCGACGGCGACCTCTACTTCCTCGATAACCGCGGGGACAGCGACTCTACCATCGATGCCAGCTTCCGCGTCACCGGCAAATCTCCGGAGCTGTGGTACTCAGAGACAGGCAAAATGTATCCTGCGTCCTTCACCATCGCCGGCGGGCGCACCACCTTGCCGCTGCACTTCGAGCCGTGGGGCACAGTATTCGTCGTGTTCCGCAAACCCACCAAAGAAACTTCCCTTGCGCTTCCGAAAGCTACTGACACGCAGCTTGCCACGGTCGAGGGACCATGGAAGGTGGCCTTCCAGCCCGGCCGCGGCGCGCCCGAGTCCATTACCCTCGAAAAGCTGATCCCGTGGAATGAAAGCAACGACAAGGGCGTGAAGTACTTCTCCGGAACGGGCACTTACACCAAAACCCTGCAGGCGTCTTCCGACTGGTTCAAGAAAGGAGCGACACTGTGGATCGATTTGGGCGATGTGAAGAACCTCGCCGTGGTCACTGTAAATGGAAACCAACTGGGCACGGTGTGGCACGCGCCGTATCGCGTGGACGCCACCGCTGCGTTGAAGCCGGGCGCCAATGAAGTCACCGTAAAGGTGACGAATGCGTGGGTCAACCGGCTCATCGGCGACCTGCAGCCAGATACGACGGCCAAGTACACCTTCTCTACCTGGAAGGCGTACAAAGCTGACACAGCGTTGCTGCCCTCTGGACTTCTTGGGCCGGTCGCAATCGTGGAGAAAGCCAATCGTTAGGAGCAATTTCGGGGTTACTTGTTAAGAACAATTTCGCGAGGGGAGACCCATTCGCGCACTTCAACGGTAACGCCATAGTGCGGGCCTGGATGTACCCGGGCGATATCCACAGCCTGGTCTCTGCTTGGGGAGTCGAAAAAGACGATGGTGAGGGAGGTTGGGTTACTCGATCGACACGCTGGCCTGGCGGGTTAAACGGAACGAGATGATCTCCCTGACTCTGGGCGCGGGAAGCCATTACATGTTGGGTGCTCTGCTCGGGCGACGGATTAGGAATGTTCCATCGGCCATTTATTGTCTGGGGTTTGCTGGTTACGGCTTTTGACAGGCCTCTGCGCCTTGCATACCTGCCATAAGACCCGCTGCAAGCCCACGTAGTCGCGCCGATGGCAGCGCCTGCAGCGAATTGGATACTGAAAAAGCAGGAGGCGTTCGAGGTCCTTCGAGCGAAGCCTGGATGGACGCAACTTGGAAGAGGAACACTCAATACATTTCAACGAAATCATCAGCCCTATTCACCCACCTTTTTGCAGACGGACGTCGGTTAATTTCGACGGGATCATCCACCAAGTCTTAAGTTTTAAAGATGTACGCAAGGGACGCAAGGATGCTCTGAAAAATGGAACGTTGATTATCTCGCTTTTATGAAAAAATGACGCTCCCACTCAACGAGGAACCAAGGCGGGTGCCTCCCCCCAGAGGCCCCGCTATATTGATGCACGATTCTGTGCGGGGTTTGCTCGCCACGAGTCTGCGATCCCCAAAAGCACAACTGATTCGGGGGCCGCGCGGGCGAAGTGAGCGCCGCACGCCAAACATGCGCCATGGACCACGGCTCATCGGGCACAGCACGCCGTAAGTTCATCCTGCGCTGGGAGGGTCGAAACCTGAACCGGCTTCCCGATGTGCTCGAGCAGCAAATCTCCAGCGGTAGATTCCATACTGAGACCGTGGGTGCCTGCAACATTGGTAATGAGGGGCCGGGCTTCACTACCCTACCGCCTGGCAGTAATGCACTTCTAAGTCCGTTCGTGAAGCAGTTCCGGCTATCCCACTGAAGCGCCATTGGGCTATTGGCTCTGCGTCTGTAATGTCCGCAATAGAAGTGTTTAACCGGCAAGCAATTCCTCATGGCCGAGGGCACCGGTTCCACGTCGACGGAGGACAGGCATGAAAGACAAATGTCTGGTCGCGATTTTTCTAGGGATGGCCCTTGCGGTATCCGCACCAGCTCAGGTTTCGGTCTATGTCGGGATTACGCCGCCACCAATACCTTATGAGCCGCCTCCGCCTCCACCTCCCGTCGTCGGCATGGTCTGGGTAGGAGGCTTCTGGGCGCCGCAGGGTCACCACTATCGTTGGGTCGCCGGACGCTACGAGCAACCGCCCTACCCGGGTGCAGCCTGGTCCCATCCACATTACGATCACTACCGGGAAGGCTGGAGATACGACGAAGGCCATTGGAGCCATGAGGATCATGATCACGGCCATGGCTATGACAGGGGCGACGATGATCACGGACATGGCCATGGTCACGACTAGCCACCTGTGAACGCCGATCTGTAGCGAAAATGGCCAAAGCCCCAAAGAGACCAAGGCCAACCGAGAGTCGTGAGCCGTACCTGATTGCCGATGGGTGTAATTTCTGTTTTCGTTCTCTGCGCGTGCCTGGGGAGAGACCTCTGGGAGAAGACGCATGACAGCGACACAGGGTGATACGAAGTACAGAGCACCACGTTGGGCATTCTTCGCAATATCAGGGTTGGTGCTGGCGGGCATATCGATTGCAGCATGTAGTAACGGTGGGTCCTCCACCCCGGCGACTGCCACGGCAACCGCAAGTGTGATGTTAAGCGACCCCGCAACCTGCAGCGGTCCCACGGGTCCGTTCGCGCACGTCTTCGTCACCATCACCGATGTCCAGGCGAACGTCAGCTCTTCTGCTGGAGACGGAGACAGCGGCTGGACAGATCTCACACCCGGCCTCTCTTCCCAGCCCAAACAAGTCGATCTGCTGGGGCAGGCAAATAATCAGTGTTTCCTGGCTACGCTTGGCGATGTGCAGCAGCTCCAGGCGGGGGTCTATCAACAGATCCGTTTGATCCTGGCGGACAATAGCGCCACCATCAGCAACAACTCCTGTGGCAACTCCACCAACTGCGTCGTTTTATCAGCGGACAGCAGCGTTCACACGTTGTTGCTTTCCAGCGAATCGAAGACGGGATTGAAGATCCCTTCGGGCCAGATCGCTTCAGGCGGTTTCACGATCGCGGCTGGTCAAACCAAGGATCTGGATATTGACTTCAATACCTGTGCGTCCATCGTACTCGAGGGCAACGGCCAATATCGCTTGAAACCGGTTCTCCACGCCGGAGAAGTCAGCGTCACCTCCACTTCCATCAACGGCAAAGTACTCGACAGCACAACCGTCCAGCCCATCACCGGACCGGTTCTGGTCGCCCTGGAGCAAAAGGATGCCACTGGCGTAGACCGGATTATAATGGCGACGCTAGCTGGAATTGACGGCTCATTTGTGTTCTGCCCAATTCCTACCGGAACCTACGACATCGTGGTGGTCGGCGAAAGCTCTGAGAACACGGTATATCAGCCATCCATCGTGACCGGCGTCACCAACGGGCAGACCATTGGGGCAGTGAGCCTTCATCCGCCGACAGGGGGAGGGACCGGCGTGGCTCAGTTCACGGGTTCTATCTCATCACAGAACGGAGCCAGCCAGGGAACCTCCATTGATGCGCAGTTGAGTGCACTCGAAACAATCGAAGGTGGGACTACATTCACCATCCCGCTGCTTCCCAGTGCCCAGCAGTTTTCGGCTACTCTCTCTTTGGAGACAGCGGCATCGTCCACCTGTGCAGCGGGCACGGACTGCGCGATGTATTCCGTGATGCTGCCGTCAGCGGGGCCGTTTCTAGGCGCCTACTCGGCCAGTGGAGTTACGTTGTCGCAAAGTTCTCTCCAGGCGAACTATGTGCTGGATGGACTGGCGTTTGTTCCCTCCTCAGGCGGAACTGCAGATTGCGAGCCTTCGGAACAGAAGACGCAATCCTACATACCGACAGCATCAGGAGACATGAGCACGGCTCAAACCCTTGTGTTTGTGCAGTGTCAATAGCCTTCGGTCAGAGCGCCCTGCTTCTTTCGCATGAGGTTCTAGTTATCCGAGGGGCAACGAGCAAAACAGCCGTAGATCCTTCGTTGTAACAAGGTTCAGGCGAAACGGTTGATACTTCAACCAGAGAAGGTCGTTGGATGCTGTTTTTGGCTTTGTATCTATCAGGGCGCGACTTAGTCGGGCCGTAAAGGGACAGAAGGAGAATTGGGCCTCACAGGCTGCGGAAAAAGTCCTGGGGTGGCGAGGGTCGTTCCCTCAGCGGCTAAAGCCGCACTGGTTTATTAGCAGTTATGGACGGCCTGAAGGCCGTCCCCTTCAAAAAGCGGAAACCTGATGTTCTTGAAGGGTGCGACCTTTAGGTCGTACGTAAGTATTGCAAACAGGTCCGGCTTTAGCCGCTGAGGGGACGGTCTCCACCAGCGCTAAAGCGCACGATCGAGTCGAGACTGTCTCCCGGAGCGCAGAAGCGCTCCTTCCCCCGCATAAATGCGGGGGCTCCCACCACCAATCCTGAAGTCTGCAGTTCTCACGCAGACTCTTCAGCCCCTGCCAGGGCACATCCTGCACGAAATGCACTCAGCTGGCAAAGAAGAAGCGCAGGGGCTTAAAGCCCTCAACGTTTTCACGATTTACGGCCCGACTAAAGTCGTGCCCTGATACAAAGCATCACAGCGGTGACTACCGAAAAACCCGCGCATTCCGCAGATTTCGGAGCTATCCACCGCTCTGAAATGTAGAAACTCCACGCGAGTGAGACTCCGTGTCACTCGGATCTGGTAAGCGTCGTGATCCCTGCTTACAATGCAGAAGCTACCATTGATGACACCCTCAGAAGCGTCAGGAGCCAGACCTACCCGCACCTGGAAATTATCGTTGTAGACGACGGCTCCTCCGACCGGACGACCTCGATCGTAAATGCTCACGCGGCTGTTGACGGTCGAATTAGCTTGATTTCCCAGAAGAACGCTGGCGTTGCGGCCGCACGAAACGCTGGTTGGCAATTCGCGCGCTCCGCTCTAACCGCATTCGTCGACGCGGACGACCTCTGGGCCCCCACCAAAATCGAAAAACAGCTTGATGTCATCCTCAGCGGTGGTCTGCAGGTAGGTCTTGTCTACACGTGGTGGGCTTTGATTGCATAAGTGACGCGACTGTTGAAGAAAGCGTAGCGGTAATACACACCACCAACAATGACGCGGCCTACCTACGCGAAGCTCTATCAAGCGTCTTTGCTCAGGAGCGTCACCCTGACGAGGTCATCGTGGTTGACGATGGCTCGAAGTGGTTTCTACCGAGTCCTACCGGTAATGCTGGTCCGGATGTTGGTCCGAGTGCCGGTACGCCTCATGATGATCCTCGACACGCGGGCCTGGCGCTGGCCGATAGGCATTCGCATAGGGATGAACATAGGCAGTGCGATTCACCCAAGTGCGACCCCAGGGGGCTCCGCCGATGACAATAGCATGCGTACCCCAAGCAAATCCCGGCCTTGCCCAGCCAAAGGGCACGAACGCAGGCCCGACATAAATGCTGGGGGCGAAGTGGATGGAGAGACCCACCACAATCCCGGGTCGAGGCGGGGCAAAAACGACCGCCGGGCTATAGACGGGAACGTAGAGGAAGGCCGGATTTACCGGCTGGATCTCGATATATCCTCCCGTATTGACCACGCTGTCGTATTGGTTCGGCCTTAGATAACCGTAGCTATACGCCTGTTGACGCATTCTCTGGACAGCGTCCATTACATCCGGCCGCTGGGCGAGAACCGCATCCCCCAAGGCTTGCGTCCAACCTGGGTCCTGGGCCATCATTTGCAGCACCTGAGGGAATGGCAGCAATGCCAACACACTGGGATCCCAAGGCAAGTTATCCTGCCGGATCGCATTGGCCAGCGGGTCGCCGGTTAGACCGGCGTGCTGGTTGGACCAGTTTGCAGCATCTGGAATTTCAGGCGAAAAGGTCGACGCCGTGAGAATCTGCGCCAGCAAAGGATCGGGATAAAGAGCGATCCTGCTGACCAAAGGATCGAGCTGCTGGGGCGCCAGCATGGGTGGCGGTCCTTGCGGCGCTCCCTGCGGCGGCCCTGGAGGCATATCCGCCGGTGCGGTCTGATCCGGAGCTGGCGGTGGAGGCGGAGGAGGGGGCGTGTACTGACCATGGGCCTGCACAGCGAGAAGCGTGCCCAGCAGAAACAGCGATGCAACGATGGAGGATTGCGTCCGCACGACAGTACTTAGCAGGCTTTTTTGACGACCCGAGGGAGAGACAGACATCGCGGTTTACCTCATCTGTGAAGACAAAAACCAAATACGCCTGGCAGCAAAAGGGCGCACAAACTTCTCCCTATCGATACCCAGGATTGGACCAAAAGTTGTGGGAAGAGCTTGCCATCGCCTGCAAAGTAACACAAAGCAGCAGGGCGGATTTGCATTCCTGCTGCCACCAAAGTTGCATCGGGTGCCAGAGGAGTATCAACCGCTGCTCTTCATCGGGCACCCACAGGCTCAGTTGTGGCTCCTGAGTTCATCGATGGTACGCCGCATTTCCATTAAGGCCATCGTGTGACGGGCCAAGGCTTCCAGAGCTGCGATCTGTATGGGAGAAAGAGTGCGGGGAGTCGTGTCGATGACACAGACAGTGCCTAAGACATGACCGCCGGGTTCGACGATGGGGGCACCGGCATAAAAGCGAATCCTGGGATCCCCCACAACTGCTGGATTATCCATGAATCGGGGATCCTGTTGCGCGTCTCCGACGACCAGGGTCCTGGCCGTGCCGATGGTGTGAGCGCAGAAGCTCAGCGAACGCGGTGTCTCGCGGAGTTGAACCCCAACCGTTGACTTGAACCACTGGCGGTCAGCATCCACAAGCGAAACGAGCGAGATGGGTGTGCCACATATTAAGGATGCCAACGCGGTCACATCGTCGTAGATCTGTTCCGGCAGAGTATCCAAAATCGAATACCGGGTTAAGGCTTTGAGACGTGCCTTCTCGTCGATGCTCAAACCAGGACTTGTCATCAGGAGACAGATTTTACACCGTGCTTGCGACCCTGCGCCTTCTGCTGGGCTCGATGGCGGTGAGCCTAAACTCCCAGAATTGGGTCTGTTAACTAGCAAAAGTACCTATTGACCGGAGGAATTTCTACCTGCGAAAGTAACGATCAACGGGCCAATCGAGACCTGGCAACACGATAAAGGTGGCGTTAATTCCGGCCCATGCCGCCGGGTGGAAATAGGATTTGGATATCCGCGTCTGAGCGATTACTTTGGCCGCCAAACGGCGGAAGTAATGGTCAATCAATGTACTCCGGATGCCCATTTCACCGGCGAGATAGAACGTTTTGGTGATTTCGATAGCCGATAGATTTCGCTGAAAGGATCTCTCCAGAAACTTCCGCAGCGGAGCGGCATGAACCGGCGTTCGCGCCCTGCAAGCCCAGGCGGTTCTTACTGGGCAGCGGACGCCTGGTTTTCAACAGTCCACGCGTGCTCTCAGAACCGCCCGGGCAATAGTCATTGTGATCGGCGATTACGGCAGTCCCGGAATCTCGAGCCGGTTCGTTTTGCTCCGGCTTCGGAGATCCTTAGCTTGCGCCTCGCTTTTCCTGATCCTTTTTTGTGCCTCCCCGGCCAAACTCGACGCTGAAACACCTCCTGCAGAAGAGCCGAAAGGGGTGCTCCTCCTCTACATGGATGAAATGAGCCACCCTGCAGAGCGGGCGGCGGATGAGGGCATACGGTCTGTTCTGGGCAACAAACGGGACATCCGGATTTACAGCGAGCATCTGGATACTGCTCTCTTCCCCGATCCGAAGTTCCAGGCGGCACAGTTGGCTTGGCTTAAAAACAAGTACCGGGATCGAAGAATCGATCTCGTCATCGCGGTTGGTTTACCATCACAAACCCTTCTTCCGGACATACCAACCGTTTTTTGCGCAATGGAGCGCAACGGTCTGTCTCACGCGACGTTACCTCCCAATTCGACGGCCGTCTGGCCAACACACGATTTCGAGGGAACCCTGACCGCCGCAGCTCGATTGCAGCCAGGAGCACATCAACTCGTAGTTCTTAGCGGGACAACTGCCTGGGATCGCCATGTCGAAATGGTCCTCCGAAACACACCACTGCCCCCTGGGACTCATTGGGATATCAGTTATTGGGACAATATCTCCGTCGAGGAGATGCGTTTACGACTGGCCGCTCTTCCCAGGGATACGATTGTTCTATATCTCAGCGTGGTGCGCGACGGGGCGGGCCACACCCCCATTTCACTGGCGTTGATTCCTTCTTTATCTGCCGCTTCTTCGGCCCCAATCTACGGTTTGTCGGATGGCTTCATCGGCTTCGGAATCGTTGGGGGTTCCGTCGTAAGCTTCGAGACCCAGGGCAGACAGGCCGCAGAATTAGGCCAAAGGATTCTCCGGGGAGAGAAAGCGGCGGACGTTGAGCCTGTCACGGCTGCCTCCTCTTACATATTCGACTGGCGCCAGCTTCGCCGCTTTGGCTTGAGCGAAAGCGCCCTGCCCCCAGGCAGCATGGTCAGATTCGCAGTCCGCTCCCCCTGGGATCTCTACAAAGGATGGATTATCACCGGCGTGGTCTTCCTCCTACTCCAAACTGGCCTCATAGGGTATCTCCTGCTGCAAAGGGACGCCGGAGACGCGCGGAATACTTGCTCAGCTACGAGCTTCGCTTCGAGTCGTTACTCTCCGGTTTGTCCGCCACCTTCGCGAACGTACCGGCTGACCGAACCGATGCCGAGATTGAAAAGGCGCTGGAAAAGCTCAGGGGCTTTCTGGACCTGGATCGAGTGAGTCTATTCGAGACCATGGATCCTGATAGTCCATTTGAACTCATCCATTCAGCAAGTGGCGCGGCAATTCCCCCGGGGCCGCGGGCCTTCAGCCGGGACGAGTTTCCCTGGATTGTGTCGAATTTGCTGCAAGGAAAAGATTGCGTCGTACGGTCCAGGGAGGATCTGCCCCCCGATGCTCAGAAAGAACAAGCCTTTCTCCTCGAAAAGGATTATAGATTCATCGTACTGGTGCCTCTGCGCGCCGTCAGTATGACTGTGGGGTGTCTGGCGTTCATCTCCTATCACGAGGGCACGTGGCCCGATGAACTCATCCGACAATTCCGCGTCGTGGGAGAGGTATTTGCCAATACGCTAGCGCGCAGACGGATCGAGGGCGGACTGCAAGAGAGCCAACAGCGGTTCCAAACCATGGCAGACACGGCGCCGGTCATGATCTGGATGTCAGGGACCGATACGCTGCGCACTTTCTTTAACAGACAGTGGTTAGACTACACAGGGCGGAGCTTGGATCAGGAACTAGGGAACGGCTGGGCAAAGAATGTACACCCGGAGGATGTAGAGCAATGCCTCAGTACTTACGTTGCCAGTTTCGTAGCCCGCCAGTCCTTCAGCATGGAATTCCGTCTGAGGCGACCCAATGGAGCGTTTGGCTGGGTTTTCGACACCGGCGTGCCGAGATATACGCCGGCAGGGGAATTCACCGGCTTTATAGGATCCTGCATGGACATCACAGACCGGAGATCCGCCGAGCAGAGCCTTCTCGACCTGAGTGGCCGTTTGATCAGCGCACAAGAGGACGAACGCGCCAGGATAGCGAGAGAATTGCACGACGACTTCAGCCAGCGGTTGGCGCTTCTGGCCATGCAACTCGGGCAAGTAAGCGAGAGCATCCCCAGCTCGAACAAAGCGGCCGATAAAAAGCTTCACATCATGTGGGAAGGGATCAGCGAACTTTCGGCCGACATTCACAGACTGTCGCACCAGCTGCATTCTTCCAAACTACACCACGTGGGCCTTATGGCTGCGGCCAGGAGCCTGTGCGATGAAATCGGACAACAACACCATATTCATATCGAGTTTGTCCACGGTGACCTGCCGGAAGAGATTCCGCAGGACGTAGAACTGTGCTTTTTTCGTATCGTTCAAGAGGCTCTGAACAACATTGTGAAGCACAGCGGCGCCAAGCAGGCACATGTTGAGTTCGTTGGGACAGCTTCCCACATTCGCTTGAGAATCGTCGACAGCGGCGTAGGTTTTGATCCCAACGCCAATTCAGTGCGGGGAGGTCTAGGACTGGCGAGCATGCGCGAGCGGTTGCGCCTGTTGGGTGGCAGCCTGGCGCTCCATTCCCGGCACATGGAAGGCACTGAAATTCTCGTCGAAGTGCCCCTGGCCCAGGTCAACCGCGCGGGGGCCGCTCCTGTGACAACGATTGATAGAAAGGACCGGCAATGAAAAAAGCACGCATTTTACTGGCAGACGATCACGTTCTGGTTGCCGAGGGCCTCAGGACCATGCTGGCGCCTGTTTATGATGTGGTCGGTATAGTGAGTGACGGCAGGTCTTTACTCGATGCGGCCGAGACCTTGAAGCCGGATTTGATCCTGGTGGACATCGGTATGCCCCAACTCAATGGGATAGACGCGACGAAGGTGCTCAAACGGCTTTTGCCCAACGTCAAGGTGATCGTCCTCACCCAGAATGAGGATAGCCTGCTTGTTGCCGAAGCCTTCCGCGCAGGCGCAACGGGTTACCTGCTGAAGTACGCCGCTCCCAAGGAATTGCTGCAGGCCATTCATGAGGTCCTCAAAGGAGCATCGTACCTTTCGCCGCGAATCACAAGCGGAGCCGTCGCCGCCATGCTTCGAAGCCCCACAGCTAAGCTGGAAGAGGCTCGCGAACTCACTCCGCGCCAGCGCGAAGTGGTCCAGCTCTTCGCCGAAGGCCGATCGATGAAGGAGATTGCGGATATCCTTAGCATCAGCCTCCGAACGGTGGCTGCTCACAAGTATCGCATTATGGACGTGCTGGAAATTAAGACCAACGCGGAGCTATACCGATACGCTGTGAAGCATAAAATCATCACCGTATAAGCCCTCCTAAAATACCGCACTCTATTGTTATTTCTACCAGTATCCAAAACCCGATTTGCCTTGTATTTTCGATTGAAGGGCCATGGCTTGGATAAAGGTGATCGTGAGCAGGAGTCGGCAAGGCATAAAGAAGGAGAAGTGGCCTACTCGAATACTGGTGGCCGATGATCATTCTGCTGTCCTTGAGTCGCTCGTTCCCATTCTTGAATCGCAATTCACAGTGGTTGGAACCGCCTCCGATGGCAAGGCCGCGGTCGAGGCCGAGGAGAAGCTCCGTCCGGACGTTGTGGTCCTGGACATCTCGATGCCGGTAATGAGCGGAATCGATGCTGCCAGGCAGATGCGGAGAGGAGGTTCGAAAGCTTCCATCGTCTTCCTAACCGTGCATCAGGATACCGATATCCTTGCTGCGGCAAAGCGCGCAGGTGGGTTGGGTTACGTGGTGAAGACTCGTTTGAAAACAGACTTGGTATTGGCCATCAAGGAAGCGCTGGAAGGCCGCGGTTTCGTTTCACCGTTCTCGGAGCGGTGAGCCTCGAAACAGCGCCCTTCGCTTTAACGCCTCGTATGGAGGAGAGCTCCAGACCCTTCTAGCTATTTCTACAACTGTCCTCATAGCTATTTTTACCACTGCCCCTGTAGTTAGTTTTGCCACTGCCCTTATAGTGTCCGATATCTGAACATCATCGTGCGTCTGTGATCGCTGCACCATGTGCAGGCTGTACAGGATTTCGGGGCAAGATACTACCGGTGTCACAAAGCTGCTCAACTGCGAAAAGGCATGTAATCAGTGATCTTGAGCACATGGCGAGACGACCCAAATGTGAGAGGGACTTCATCATGACCCATAAAATCAGATTCATCGCTTCCCTGGAGCTGGGGCGGGCGGTTGTAAGAGCTCTGGCTCGGATAGTGGCGCACGGCCCCACCGACGAGGAGCGCCGCGAACTCAGCGGAAGGCTCATCCGCGCGCAAGAGGACGAGCGCAGTCGCCTCGCGCGGGAACTGCATGACGACTTTAGCCAAAGGCTGACAGTTCTGGCGATTGATCTTGCAAGAACTGCAGCCATTATTTCCGACTCTCCGGTCGAAGCCACCCGGCGCATCCACGAGCTTCGGAGTCGCGTAAGCGAAATTGGGGCTGATCTACATTCTTTGTCTCATCGCTTGCATTCCTCTAGCCTCGAAATTCTGGGGTTGGTATTGGGAGTCAGTTCCTTTTGCGGAGACTTCGCAGAACGGCAGCATATTCAAGTTGGTTTCGCCCATAAGGATGTTCCTCGTAACATCTCTCCTGAAGTTGAGCTATGCATCTTTCGGATCGTCCAGGAAGGACTTCGCAACGTCAAGAGGCATAGCGCTGCCACCCGTGCCGAGGTGCGTCTCGAAGCGATCACGAATGGTCTTTATCTATCGATCGCAGACGAAGGAGTGGGATTCGACATGACGAAGAGGTCAAGCAGAACCGGCCTTGGTATTCGCAGCATGCAGGAACGCCTCCGGCTGCTTGGGGGGCGAGTGGAGATTCGTTCACGGCCAGGGCAAGGGACCACGGTTGAGGTTTGGGTTCCTCTGAATCCGGCGACTGCGGGCACTGAGATGACCCAGCCGGGTGCATGTGAGCTTCGAGAGATGGCGATTTGAGCGATTTGAGCGATTTGAAAACGAATGCTCCAAACAACTCCCCGTACACCGCGTGCCCGCCGACGCAGGGTCCGCCGAATCCCGGCCTGTCCACTCGTCGTATTGGCAGTTAGATTCTGCCTGTGCGCCGACGAAGCCAGTGAACAAGCCTGTGCTCATTTTTCCCGGGAACTACTGGTAGTTCTACTAATTGCTGTTCCAATCGCCCTCCCATAGGATTCACTCGTTGGCCGAAGAGAGGCTGAATGAGGCGCGATTCAGGGAGGTTAAAACGTTATCAATCCGATTAGCCATTTTCGAGATCTATGGGGGCCCTGCCAAACTCGCAGAGTTTTATAGAGTCCTATTCGGCTTGGAAGCCGATCAGCCGCCGGGGGTCGATTATTGGCGGATTCGAACAGGCAAGTCCGAGGCTGACAGCCCAAGCAGCGGATTGACATCCCAGCCTTACTGCCAGCTTCGTGGTGGGTACCTAGAATCCCTCGTACGTCAGGTTCGACATGCTCCAAACCAATTAACCGAAGTTAGGAGAAGAACATGTATTTCACCGATGACTCGTTGTTACCCGAAAATCAAGCCCCACTGATGATCACCGCCGCGCCCTATGGGCCGGTGTGGATGCCGGTGGATTGCACGCCTGAACAGAAACTCCCGGTCACCTGGGACGAACAGGTCCAGGCCGCGGTGGACTGTTATAACGCGGGCGCAACGGTATTGCACATCCATGTGCGCGATCCCAAAACCGGCCATATCTCCAAAAACTTTAGCGAGTACAACGACCAGATAGGGCGTCTGCGCAAAGCAGTGCCGAAAATGATTTTGCAACTGGGCGGGTCGATCTCTTTCGCGCCCGAGCCAGGGGAAGAAGCGCAGTTCCAGAGCTACGACTCTCGCCATAAGCTGGCCGAAGTCAACCCCAAGCCCGATCAGGTCACGGTCACCTGTGGCACCAGCCTCTACGATCTGACGGCCCTCCATCCCGTCGACGACGCCTTTGAGGGAACGCGCTTCACCAACCCGGCGATGCTTCACGCCATGGCCAACCTCGTGGCTGACTCAACGCCGGACTTCTATCTCGAGAACATCAAACGCATGGTTCAGCACGGCATCCAGCCGTATTTCGCGCTCGGCCACGTCCACAGCCTTGAGCTCGTGGAGCGCTTAATCCGCAAGGGCTATTACATGGGTCCGATGAATGGGTTCTTTAGCATCGGCGGCGGGGGCATGTGCGGCTCCAATCCATTCGACCTGATGGAGCTGATCCGCCGCACGCCGCACGGCTCCTTCTTCACCTACCAGACTACGTTCCGGTTCACCCACCCGGTCGCGGCTATCTGCATCGCGCTGGGGCAACACACTCGGGCCGGCATCGAGGATAACCTATGGAACACCACCAAGGGCGTGCGCATGTCGACGATTGAAATGATCGAGCGCCATGTTCGCATGGCCAAGGAACTGGGAAGGGCGATCGCTACACCCGAACAGGCTCGCGAGATGCTGAAGATCGGAGTCACTTACGCATCTACAGCAGAAACTCTCGCCAACCTTGGCCTTCCGCCGAACCGCCGCCCGGGCAACATGGGGTTCATAGTGCATGAAACAGATGGAATGTTTCATCCGGCGGCCCAAGGTGGGTGCGGGCACATCCACGCCGGCGAATGGGAGGAAAAGCTGGACACTCCGGTCGCGGTGGGAGCACGCAGCTAACACGGGCGTCGCAGTCCAAAGCTGATAAGGTCCCTCTCTGCATATACGGAGGGACCTTACCTTCGGGAGATACTGCGCGATCTGGCGATCACCATTCTGATTCTGCAGGCGACGACCATGGCAGATTTTGTTGAAGTAGCGCGTCTCGACCAGATCCAACCGGCAACCGGATCGCGGTTCGTCATCGCAGAGAAGCAGATGGCCATATTCAATGTGGACGGAAAAATCTGCGCCATCTCCGATATCTGTCCTCACGCTGGGGGCTCTCTGGGAATGGGAAAGCTGGACGGCAGGATCGTGACTTGTCCGGTGCATGGAATGAAATTCGATGTCACCACCGGATGTTTCGCGGGCACTTCGGACTTCGGTGTCGCTGCTTACCCAGCGAAGATTGTGGACGGGAAAATCATGGTATCGATTTCTTGAATTGTTTGGAGTTTTTCTGCCGGGCCGGATTGAGATTAGATCGATCGGCTTAAACATAGCGATGGCGCGTCATGCCCGACCCAATAGCAGTTGTTGAGCGAGAAAAAGGAGGAAAAATGGCAACCGAAACTGTAGCAACGAAAGCATCGTCGACGGCGCAATCCGCAGACCCTTGGGGCTCGTCTTTGGACAAGCTCAGAGAATGGGATCCCAAGGGAGCGGAACTGCTGCTGCGGGTGGGAACGAACCCGTGGACCAGCGGCGTTCTGCCGCGCAAGGAGGTGGAGCTGATCTACCTCGCGCTGAATTGCTCCTGCACCAACCTCGATGAAGAAGGCACACGCCGCCAGATCCGCGCCGCTCTCGACGCAGGAGCGACGCGCGATGAGATCCTCCTGGTTCTCAAGTGTGGCGTAGGGCTGGCGGTCCATTCCTGCAGCTTGGGCGCCCCCATCCTGCTTGAGGAAATGAAGGCGGCAGGCGTGAAGCCGGCGGGAGGTCCCAAGCCAGAGACTCCAGCCTGTGACGCTATGCGCGCAATCGGCCAATGGAACACGGCGTGGGATCCGTTCTATGAGCTTTCTCCCACCTGGACCGATGAATTCTTCGCCTTTGGAGCGAGCGTATACAAGAGCGGTCTTTTCACACCGAGGTTCCTGGAACTGATCAGCATCGCCTTTGATGCCTCCATCACGCACATGTATGCACCCGGCACACGCCGGCACATCCAGGGAGCGCTCAAGGCTGGTGCAACTCCCGAAGAGATCATGGCCGTGCTGCAGATTTGCGTTTCGATGGGCGTTCAAGCTTGCGCCAAGGGGGTGCCGATCCTTGCCGAGGAATTGGAACGCCGTTCAGCGAGCCAGAAACCGAGTTAACGACTTACCGGCACGATCCTGGACAGATGGGCAGCTTGCTTGGATCCGCTCGAACGTTTCTGTATGCCGGATGCAAATCACGCAGGCGACGGCGAGCGGCGTTATCGCTGATCAAGGTTCAAGGCGGACCAGCTGATGACCTGTGTAGGCGAAAAGTGATCAGGCTCGCGGAGATAGGTCGCCAATGGCTAAAGTTGCGGGAAAGACCGTGTATATCACCGGGGCGGGCAGCGGCATGGGCCTGCTCGCGAGCAAGATGCTGGCCGGCCTCGGCGCCCACATCGTGACTCTTGATCGCACCCCGAACGACGCCGCGCTGCACGAGATCGAGTCGGCGCGGCGCTCGCCCGAGCAGCGTGTGGCGCGTTACAAGGTCGACGTAGCCGATCGCGAAATAGTGATCGGCACCGTCGGAACGGCAGTTGCGGAAGCCGGCGCACCGGACATTCTCATTAACATGGCCGGCATCGGCGGCGCGGCGCACCTCATCGACATGAAGTTCGAAACTTTCGACCGAATGATTAAGATCAACCTCTACGGCACCCGGAATATTGTCGAAGCGGTGCTGCCCTCCATGCTCGCACGTGGCAACGGCAAGATCGTTCTGGTTGGCTCGATGGGTGGGATCATCCCAGTGTACGGTTACACCGCCTACGGCAGCTCCAAGTTTGCCGTCGTGGGGCTCGCGCAGTGCCTGCGTTACGAACTGAAACCGCGTGGCATCAGCGTCGCCTGTTTTTGTCCCGGCGAAGTGGAGACGCCGGGGCTCGCGGCGGAGCGGAAAACCCTGCACCCGGCCAGCGCCGCGCTAAAGAAGATCGGCGGAACTATGCCGGTCGAAGCTGCAGTACGCGGCCTAGTGAAAGGCATCGAACACGACGAAGCCATGATTATTCCTGGCTGGAAGGTTAAGTTCACGTACTGGATGCACCGTATCACACCAGACCAGGTGTGGAACGCCGTTACCGACAGCATCGTCGCGAAGGCGATGCGGGAGAGCACATAGGCCGCTGGCAAAGAAGGAGTAACCTCTGCAATTCTTACACTGAAGAACGATTCGGAAGTGATGCAGCCCCGGGTGTCTTGGGGTTGCGCGGAGTTCCCGTGAAACGGGGTATAGGTAAATTGGCCTGCTGGTCTCCCCGATCGGAGGAAGTTACCGATAGAAACCCGACTTTAGAGGCACAACGGGACAGCTTCCGGGTTGTGACTCGGGATCTACTCAGGGCCACTTCACCGTGAGCGCGTAATCTCTTGCATCGGGCTGCAGTGGCCAATTGGACATCCGAATCGCGACAGCGGGCGGCCTGGTGATCGGTAGCTTACGGTTGTTTCACAGCAAAACAATATCCCCTAAGAGAGTGACCAGGAGAATGGTCCCGAGCAGAAGAATCGCGGCGGCCATCTGAAAATTAGGGTTGCTGAAGGGACTCTCTTTCCTGCCCAGCCGCTTCAATGTCCGGGAATACTGAGTGATCATGACGAATAAAGGGATGGTTCCCGCGAGCAGCATGAAGCCCCCAATGTTCCTTGGCGTCTGAGGCCGCATTATGACTTTGACCGGAGAATGCTCTTGCACGTACTTCAGAACATTGAATATCGTGAACCCAAAGCCGATAAATGACATCGATGTACGCACCCCGGCCAGCATCGTTCGGTCTGCTGCTAGAACTGTCCGTTCAATAGCAAGCTTGTCGGCCAGTTTCAGTTCTTGGTTGAATTCGCTCTCTCCGGTTATTTCGATTCCTGCCCCACTCTTTTCTTTGTCCAGCATTTTGACTCCTTCGAAGTTTCCGGATACCTCATTTTCGGTCTTCCTATCCACGAGTTATTGCCACGCAACGGATACGTCCTGGTAGTTGCCGCCAAACCGGATGTAGGTGCCGTTGCTAAAGCCGAATTTCAGAGACTGGTGTGTGGTCGCGCAGGATTTTCAGGTCCTGATCGAAGCTGCTGAGACGGCCGGAAGCAGAGCGCTCGTTGCCGTCGAGGAGGACCTTGAGGGCTTCGTCGGGGGTGAGGTTACTCTGTGCGAGGGCGGGCTCGGCGCAGCATTCTTTTTGCTCTCCTTGCACGCGGATTGGTGATCGCTCCGTCTGGCCCCTCAACAGGATTTAGGGATTACCCGTTTCAAATTGGCGCTGCATGTCGTTAACGGCGAACTGCTCCGCGCTCAATTGTGACGTGCTACTCCTCGATGGCTTCGTAGCAAGTGCGCGCGGGCGTGCAGCGGGAGAGGTGTACGTAGTGTTCGTCCGGGCCGGCCGGCCCCATCGTGCGCAGGCACCAGTAACTGGAGGAGGTGTCGACGCCGGGGAGCCACGATGCAGCGTTTTGCGGCGTGGAGCCGTAAGGATTCTTGGTACGCAGGCACTGGCAGGGCTGCGCGTGATGTTGGGTGGCGCTCATGCTCGCTTCCTTTCTGCGGCGCCCGCCTCTGGCGAGCGACCGCTGTGGTTTAACTGGCGGCGCTGGGGTCGCGGGCCATTTGTCCTGCCGCCAGCAAAACCGTGCGGTAAATGGCAACCGGAAACAGCTGCACTTTGTAGGCATTCATCGAGAGCGGCATGGCGCCATGCATCGAGGCCTGTCCGGCAGCACGGGCGACTTCCGGGGTAATGGTCTTGCCGGTCAGAACCGCTTCCGCTTCCTGGGAGCGGCGAACGACCGGCGAGGCCGCGCCCATGGTAACAACGGCGCGGCGGCAGAGGTTGCCATCCATTTCGAGCACGATGCCGGCATCCGCGATGGCCCAGTCGTTGCTCTCTTTTTCTCCATATTTCTGATAGGCGGAGCGGGTGCCTGCCGCTGGTTTGGGAACATAGATAGCGGTGAGCAGCTCGTCCGGGCCCATCACGTTGTAGCGTTGCGGATTGGCGTCCGGTCGGACATAGAACTCGCGGATGGGGACCAGCCGTTTGCCCTTGGCGGCGGACGTGAGCTCCAGGTTGGCGTCCAGAGCCAGGAGAGCGACTGCTCCCGAGGAGGGTGCGACCGACGGACAACCGCCGTAATCCATGATGGCGTGGTATTGGTTCAGGCCGGAGAAGGCAAAACAAATCTCTTTGCCTTTGCGCAGGCATTCAAATTCGGCGGAGCGGAAGTACCAGCATTGCAGCCGCTGCAGCAGGTTGCCGCCGAGCGTAGCCATGTTGCGGATGTGCGGGGTAGCGGCGTGCCCGCAAGCATCGGAAAGCACCGCGTACTGAACGCGAACGATGGGGTGGTCGCTGACTTCGGTGAGCGTGGTCAGGGGACCGATGGTCAGTCCCTGCTGCGTGACCTGGATGCCACGCAGCGATGGAATATTGCGGATGTTCACCAGGCGTGCCGGCGTATCGGTGCCATTCTTCATGCGATCGAGTAAGTCGACGCCGGCGGCCTTGACCACAGCGCCGTCTTTCAATTGCGAAAGAGCCGCTTCGACGGTAGTGCAATCTGCAAGAGTGAAGGAATTCATATGGCCTCCATCGACTGTTGGGGCTGGTTGAGGGCGGCGAGCACGACGGCGGGGGTCATGGGCAATTGCCGGATGCGAACTCCGGTTGCGTTGTAGAAGGCGTTGCCGATGGCCGCGCCGGCGGAGATAATGCCGGCGGCTTCACCAATCCCCGAGGCATCGGTTGAACTCTGGCCGATGTATGACTCGGTGAGCTGGACTTCAATCTCAGGCACTTCGTACGCACCGGCAATCTTGTAGCGATCAAGGTTGGGGTTGACCATGAGCCCGTGGTTGGGGTCGAGAAGCCGGCGCTCGAAGAGAGTGTAGGAGATGCCCTGGATGACACCGCCGCAGATCTGGCTGATGACCTGGTTGGGGTTCATGGGGCGCCCGCAATCATGGACGGCCAGAACGCGCTTTACGTGAATGCGCCCGGTCTCGGTATCGACGGCCACCTCGGCGACATCGACCCCTCCATACGTGTCGTATTTGCTCGGATCGTAATCGGGGGTACGCATCACCTGGGCCGAAACCTCGTCGGTATTCATTTTCGCCGCGGCCATGCGGAAGGCAACGGGCTTGAACTTGCCCGAGGCGCTGCTCACCATACCGTGGCTGAGAGTCAGGTCGGAGGGTGGGGTTCCCAGGGCTGGGGCGATGCTGGCAAGGAATTTCTGCGAGGCCTGCCAGGCGGCATCGCGCACTGCGGGCGTGAGCGAAGCGGTGGTGACGCTGCCGCCAGAGTTGGGCCCAACCGGGTAGTTGCTGTCGCCGACCTTGACCGAGACTTTGGCCGGCGGCACGCCGAACTGCTCAGCAAGAATTTGCGCGAGAACTGTTTTGATGCCGCTGCCAATGTCTTGCACGGCGGAGAGCACTTCGACTGAGCCGTCTTTATGAACGCGAACCTCCGCGCCGCAATTCATGGTGAGATGGCGGTACCAGACGGACTGGGAGAGGCCAATGCCCCGCTTGATTGGCCCTGTATCTGCGTTGGGGCGGGCACTCCGCGACTTCCAGATGGTACTTTCGCGGATGATCTGGCGCTGCACCCGGCGAACCGGGTTCTCGTCTATACGGTCGCGCAGAGCAAGGGGATCCATGCTAAGCCGGCCGGCAAGATCATCGATGGACTGCTCCAGAGCAAAGGCCCCCTGGGGATGACCTGGCGCGCGAAAGGCGGCGGCTGGACCGGCATTGATGAAGACGTCGTTCTCCTCCGTGTGGAGAGCGGCATACTTGTATAGGTTCGTGGCTGGACCGGCGCAGCCTGCACCCGTGCCACAGCCGGCCGTGCCGTAGCTGATGAGCTGAATGGCAGTGATGTCGCCGTCTTTGGTTGCGCCGATGCGCAGGCGTTGATCGGAGCTGGGGCGATTGCCGACAGAAAGGTGCTCCTCCTGGCGGTTGAGCATAAGCCGCACCGGCACTCCGGTTTTGCGAGACAGGGCTGCTGCGACCACTCCGGGATTGCCGGCTCCGAACTTGGCGCCGAAGCCGCCCCCCATGAATTCGGTGATGACCCGCACCTGCGCTTTGGGCAAACGGAAATAGGCGGCCAATTCCTCGCGGACGCTGGCGATTCCCTGGGTGGAGGCGTATACGGTAAGCAGCTCGGGCTTCCAGTCGGCCACCACGCCGTGCGTTTCCAGCGCGGAATGGGTCTGCACCTGGGTGTAGTGACGGGTATCCACCACCACGTGGGCGTCTTTGAATCCCTGCTCGGCGTCGCCGTGTTTGCGTACCGAAGGCCCGTGAACATTGCCTGTTTGGGGAATACCGTGCGCGCTTCCCCCTCCTCCCGCGGTTGCGGCCTGATCGGCCGGTCCGGGGAAAACCTGAGGTGCGTTGGCTTCCCGAGCTTTGTCCATATCGACAACGAAGGGCATGGCTTCGTACTGCACCTTGACCTTGGCTGCGGCTTCTTCCGCTGCCTGGGGAGTGGTGGCCGCGACGGCAGCAACCGGCTGCCCGGCATAGCGCACGATGGGGTATTTCGAAACATCGAGCGCCGGGTTGCGCAATACGGCGCCGCCGAGGAGCGTTTCGATCACATGCACGCCCTTCACACCGGGAGAGCTTTCGGCTGGGGAAGTGTCGATAGAGAGAATCTTCGCGTGCGGCACTGTGGCGTTGACGAAGCTGGCGTAGAGCATGCCCGGCAGCTGCACGTCAGCGGTATAGCGGGCGCGGCCGGTGACCTTGGCGTGACCATCCCAGCGCTCGGGCGATTTGCCGATGTAGTCGAGATCTTTGTTGACTGGCAGCACCGGCGGCTGAGAGGCCGGTATAGTGCGCTGTTCCTCATGCAGGGTATAGCCGGGGACGCCGATGGGCATACTGACAGTCTTCTCCGGAACGCCGGAATCGTCGGCAGCAGCCGCGAAGAGAGGGTCAGCAACGAGATGTGTGGTGTCGGTCGCCATGGTAGTTTCTCCTACGCCTTGTGGGTCATCTGGTTGGCTGCGTCGAGGGTGGCGGCGAAAACTTTGGGGTAAGTGCCGCAGCGGCAGATGTTGCCGGCGACGGCGTAGCGCACGTCGGCTTCCGTGGGATGGGGATTCTTCTCGAGCAGCGAGGCGCAGGTCATGACCATACCCGGCGTACAGAAACCGCATTGCATGGCATCATGACGGACGAAGGCAGCCTGTACGGGATGCAACTGGTCGCCGGACGAGAGGCCTTCGATGGTGGTGACCTGGTGACCAACCGCATCGAGGGCCAGCGTCATGCAGCTGTTGACGGGCACCTTATCGAGCCATACGGTACAGCTGGAGCAGGCGCCACGGTCGCAACTGACTTTGGTGCCGGTCATGCCGGCCTGGATACGCAGGGCATCCGCCAGGGTGGTGCGTGGCTCGACCGATAGAGTTCGCTCCTTGCCATTGATGTGCAATTGAATCGCCACAGCTTCAGTGGCATATTCCTTAACATCGCTGCGCGTGGCGGCCAGGGCCTGACTGTGAAAGGACTGCACGCCCTCGAGCAGCGCGGTCCCAGCGGCAGTGACACCCGCGCCTTTGAGAAAGCCGCGGCGGGTGATGCCGCCACCGGCCGGAGATGCGGAGTTTGGCTCCTGCTGCCCTTTGGGCGGTAGCTTTTGGTCTGACATGCTTTCCTCCTCTTCAGTGACGGAGTGGGGTGCGATTAAGTTCCCGTAGATCGCCATGGCAGCGAAGAGAACGGGACGATGCGCTGTGCGCTTGCTGGCTGGGAGGGACAGCGCTCCACTCCCGATGGAAATACTCAACGGGCACAAGCTGTCTCAAGCGCGACAGGGAGGACCCGTAGAACATCGCGACACAGAAATAAT
>CAWCKO010000039.1:0-192553 GCA_963796145.1 uncultured Acidobacteriaceae bacterium
GATGGTCGCGCTGGTAGAGCCTCCCGAGCCCGGAGCGATGGTCAACGCCGAAGCGACCCCGGTCCCAGACAAGGTCACGGTCTGCGGGCTCGACATAGCATCGTCGGTCAGCGTGAGCGTGCCGGTCTGCGATCCCGAAGCGGAGGGAGTGAAGATCACGCTGATCCTACAGGAAGCAGCGGGCGACAGCGTACTGCCGCAATTGTTAGTTTCGGAAAATTGGGAGGATGCAGCAATGCTGGCAAGGCTGATGCGCCGGGATAGACGGGAGACGACCCCCGGCAATCCTGGTCCCTGGCAAGATCAAACCGATCTACGAACCTGGAAGCGTTCTACGCCTTCTATGGCGGGCGGGCGGACTTGTCCGAGAGGCCGGTTAGAACGAAGCCGCTGGCGCGGCGGCTGGAGAGTCGTGGTGTGGCGAGCGGTTAAGTGCGACTAGGGTGAAGGTCACAGGAGGAGATTCCCGTGACCCCACTTCGCCAGCGCATGCTCCTTGAACTTCAGCGCCGCAACTACTCACCATCCACGATCCGTAGCTATCTCGGCGCAGTCCAACAGTTTGCCGAACACTTCCATTGCTCGCCCGAACAGCTAGGCCCCGAACATCTGCGACGTTATCAGGTTTTTCTACTGCAAGAGAAGAAGCTTGAGCCCAGCACGGTCGAGATTCGGATCTCGGCACTGCGATTCTTGTACAAGCGTACGCTGATGCGGCGTGACTTCACCTACGACGATCTCATTTTCCCGAAGGTGCCCCAAAAGCTCCCGATCGTGCTCAGTCAGGAGGAGGTCGTGCGGCTGATCGATGCCGCACCCAACCGCCTGTACCGCATGATCCTTGTGCTGCTCTATGCGACCGGGGTACGCAGAACCGAAGCAGCACGGATCAAGGTCGAGGACATCGACAGCAAGCGCATGGTGATCCACATCCGCCAGGGCAAGGGTGCTCGCGACCGGGATGTACCGCTCTCGCCGAAGCTGCTCGAGGAACTGCGCAGTTATTGGCAGTGGAAAAAGCCGCGTGGATACCTCTTTCCCAGCACCGCAGGCCAGCGCGGTGTCGATCAGCCCATCTCTGATAAGACCATCTGGACCGCCTGCCGCGTCGCGGCTACGCGCGCCGGACTTACCAAGAAGATTCATCCGCACATGCTGCGCCATAGCTTCGCGACGCACCTGCTCGAAGCCGGTGCCGATCTGCGCACCATTCAGCTGTTGATGGGTCACGAGCGGCTTGAGGATACGACTGTCTATCTCCATCTCTCGCAGCGGCATCTGCATGCAGCCGTTAATCCGCTGGAACAGATTGCGTTTCGCCCGGGAGACAAGAAGCGATGAGCCGGCCACCCTTCGAGGTGGCCGACATAATTCGCACTGCAGGCGACAGCTTCCGTGAACAGTACGGGAGTTCGTTGACCTGGCCACAACGCAAGGTACTTGACGCGATTGTGCGCTGCCGAACCGCTGCCCTCGGTGGACACCGTGACCAGTGCCTAAGCTGCGGGCGCGAGGCTATCTCCTATAACTCATGCCGCAACCGGCATTGCCCCAAGTGTCAGACGGGTGCGCGCGACCGGTGGCTTGCCAAGCGCCAACAGGAACTTCTGGACGTCGGCTATTACCATTTGGTCTTCAGCGTTCCACATGAGCTTGTGCCGTTGATGTGGCAGAACAAGAGGCAACTATTTTCTTTGCTGTTTGAGGCCAGTGCTGCCACGTTACTCAACGTTGCTGCCGATCCGAAGCATCTCGGCGCCGAGTTGGGGTTCCTTTCCATTCTGCACACCTGGGGACAAACCCTCACTCCACATCCCCACATTCACTGCGTGGTGCCCGGAGGCGGCCTCGCACCCGACCACTCACGTTGGATCGCTTCGCGCTCCAGCTTTCTTCTCCCGGTCAAGGTACTCAGTCGCGTCTTTCGAGGCAAGTTCGTCGCTGGATTGCGACGCCTCTTTGCTCACGGTCAGTTAAGCTTCTTCGGCGAGTGCATCCCTCTTCATGAGGAGAAGCCCTTCGCCAGTTTCCTGCGCAAGCTTTATCGGCAAGACTGGATCGTATATGCCAAGCCGCCTTTCGGCGGCCCCAAGCACGTGCTGCACTATCTGGCTCGCTACACGCACCGGGTCGCCATCTCCAACCATCGGCTGCTTTCAGTCTCTGCTTCCGAGGTCCATTTTCACTGGAAGGACTACGCCCACGGCAGCAAACAGCGCACGATGACACTTACTTCTAAAGAGTTCCTACGCCGCTTCGTGCAGCATATCTTGCCGCGAGGTTTTCCGCGCATTCGCTACTTCGGCTGGCTGTCTAATCGCAGACGAGCCCGGATACTGCCGCTCTGCCGCGCCCGGCTCAACCAGGCCCCTTCCGCCGAAATGGCCGCCATCGCAAAGCCCACATTATGGAGTTGCACCCACTGCCATGGACTCATGCATCTCCTCGAACCACTCTCCGCCGCGCAGCTCTTCTTTATCGACCGAAAGGAGCTCCATGCCCTTGATTCCTCATAAAGGCTGGCTCAGCACTGCGACGCTGGCGTGTCTCCCGACACGCCCACTCCGCGTGCGCCTCCAGACCGAACATACCCTCCCGGAGGGCCGTTCTCCGTCTCTTCGACTTAACTTGAGCCCCTCTTCAGCATCGTCTCGCACGCCCTCCAGAGCCGGCAACCGCCCTAGCCTTCTCACCCGAATGGCTTCTCCGCTCCGTCAGGCGATCCAAACCCCATAGCGGAAACATTCGTTGCCCACCGCACCAGCGCCTTCCTTCAAACCGCTCTATCCGACCTGCTCCGCGCCAGCCTCACCTCACTGCACACAGCTGTTCTTGCGGAGCAGCTCCGATAGAGTACTGACGTTTCACGGCAACTGGGGTCAGTGAGCGCTTTGCCCTGTTGACAATCAAGTGAGACTTCCTTGCATTCGGCTGCGCCTTCGGAAACTTACATGTCGCCTCGATCGCCTGGTTCGCGGGCTGATACAGCTGAACCGGATTGCCGTTTAACGGTCATTTGAGCAATCCGTACGGAATCAGACGATTTGCTGTTAGGACTGTCGCTAGTGACAGGTGATTTTTATCGACCTTGCTCCATAACATAATCCTGCGCGCGGTATGTCGGGCGAGGAACTGGTCCCCGATTCGCCCAGCCGTGCAGATTCTATCCCCGCGAAACAGAGGATCGGGCTAGAAGAGAGGAGACGATCTTGAAGCTGGTCAAGAAATCCCTGCTGTTTCTGCTCCCGATGGGAGCCATGATGTTTGCGATAACAATGCAGTTTGGAAGCGTGCGGGCACAGCAAGCAAGTGGCGCCGGACAAAATGACGTTACGGCCATCGACATTCTGCTTGACCCGGACGCAACGATGATGTCGCACGCCGAGGCCGCCAATGCCCAGCTCCTACAGCATTTCCCCAAGGGTTTCACGTTAGGCGGCGTGCATGCACCGCACATCACCATGCTGCAACGGTTCGTCAAAACGGCGGACCTTCCCAAAGTGTACGCAGCCGCCGACAAAGCGATAGCCAACGCGAATCCAACCAGCTGGAAGCTTACGGCGTACAAGTACGACCACATAGGTGAGGCGAAAATGGGGAACGAGATCGTTGGCGTTGGCAACATCCTGGTTAAGCCGACACCCGAGTTGCTCAGGCTTCAGCAGGAATTGGCCGATGCGATCAAGCCGTTCGAGGCGCCCACAGGAACTCCCGCCGCATTCGTCACCACTCCCCAGGCACCCCATATCTCCGAGGACCTCATTCACTACGTCTCAGTCTTCGTTCCCGATCACAGTGGAGCTCATTACGTCCCGCACGTCAGCATTGGGGTCGGCACCATCGACTTTTTGACGACCTTTGGCTCCGCACCGTTCGACGACTTTACGTTCTCTCCTGCCGGAGCATCCGTCTATCACCTGGGAGAATACGGCACCGCAATGAAAAAACTGCATTCCGTCCCGCTGAAGCAATAACAGAAACGTCCCGCTCGGACTTTCGGAGGATGAACCGTGAAAGAACAGGCATTAGTTTCTCACTACCCGGCACGCACTACCGTTGCGCTCGGATCGCTCGGCTCGACCCCGGCTGCTGCGGCTCAGAATCAGCCCGCTCCCGGTACGAGTTTAGGTATTCCCTCCATCCCGAATCTGCGGGATGTTGGCGGATACACGACTCAGGATGGCTCGGTCGTGCAACGCGGCGTCGCGTATCGCTCCAACCAACTGAATCCCGTTGCACCCGATGACATGAAGAAACTGGCGGCACTTGGATTGAAGAACGACTTCGATTTGAGAGCGGCGGGGGAGCGCGAAGCGAAACCTGACCAATTGCCCGCCGGAGTGAAGAATGTATGGCTCAATGTGCTCGCGGATGCGAAAGACACCAATCCGGCGGAAGTTGAAGAGATGCTGCACGCTCCCAAAGCAGCCAATGCAGCGCTTGGCAACGGAAAGGGGGCCGCGAAGTTTATGGATGCTTATCGCCAGTTCATCACCTTGCCGAGCGCGAAGGCTGCGTTTCGCCAATTGTTCATTCAACTGGGCGAGAACAGTCAGCTGCCGTCTCTATTCCATTGCACCACCGGGAAAGACCGCAGCGGCTGGGCGGCAGCTGCGTTGCTGACCCTGTTGCGAGTTCCTGAAGAAAAAGTGTACGAAGACTATTTGCGAAGCAACGAATATATTCTTCCCGCCTACAAGCAGGCCATCGATGGTTTTGTCGCAGCGGGTGGTGACCCATCCATACCACAGGATCTGCTGGGCGTGAAAACCGAGTATCTGCAGTCCTCGTTCGTTGAGGTAAAGACCCAATATGGAAGTATCGAGGGGTATTTTGAAGAAGGGCTGGGAATAGATAAAGCCGGCCAGCAGCAACTTCGCGATCGTTTTCTGACCGTCGCTCAGAAGTAGTAAGGATAAAGGAGAGGAGACAACAATGACGCCCGTCGATCAAGTGCAGTCTGGAAACACGGGGGCACAGCAATCCAGTGCCGCCATACAAAATGACGTTACGGCCATCGACATTCTGCTTGACCCGGATGCAACGATGATCCAACACGCCACAGCCGCCAATGCCCGGCTTCTGCAGAATTTCCCCAAGGGCTACACGTTGGGCGGAGCCCACGCACCACACATCTCGGTACTGCAGCAGTATGTCAAAACAGCGAACCTCGACCAGGTGTACGCAGCCGCCGACAAAGTGTTTGGCAACGAGCATCCAACCAGCTGGAAGCTTACGGCGTTCCGGTATTACTACATACCTGACAAACGCCATTGGCCTGGGCGGGATCGTAATCAAGCCGACAGCAGACCTACTCAGGCTGCAGCAGGCATTGATTGATGCGGTCACACCCTTTACGGCGCCCACAGGAACTGCCGCCGCATTCGTCACGACTCCCGAGGATCCTGATATCGTCCCGCAACTCTTGCCGTACGTCGCAGAGTTCGTTCCCAAGCACAGTGGGAATCATTATGCTCCGCACGTCACCATTGGCATCGGCACCATCGACTTTTTGAACAGCATGGTCGACGCACCGTTCGAGGACTTTACCTTCTCGCCTGTCGGAGCATCTGTCTATCACCTCGGGAACTACGGTACCGCGATGACAAAATTGCATTCCATCCCGCTGAAGCACTGACAAAACGATCTACAGACCCCCATCTCGTGACGATGGTCCGCGAACCAACGTAGGGAGGTTCGGATGAAGATATGGTCTCAGCTGGAAGTATCGAGACGTCAACTGCTGCAGATGGGACTGGTGACAACGGCAGCGACGTTGGTTTCGACTGGTGTCGAGAGTTTATTTCCACCCGAATCACTCGCACAGGGTCAGGATCCGCTGCCCTCGTGGAACGACGGCGTGGCCAAGGAGGCCATTCTGAACTTCGTTCGCGTTACGACGGATTCTTCGAGCGGGCATTTCGTCCCCCCAGCGGAGAGGGTTGCCTGCTTCGATCAGGACGGCACGACATGGGTAGAGCAGCCCATCTACAGCCAGGTGGTCTACTGCCTGAATCGCGTGCCCGACCTGGTCAAGGCAAAGCCGGAATTGGCCAACGAGGAGCCGTTCAAGACAGTGATGTCGGGCGACCGCGCGGCGATCGCAAAGCTGCCAACTCCGGGCCTCTATAAGATCCTCGGGGCGACGCTCACGGGCATGAACGTTGATACCTTTCATGAGCAGGTGGAGCAGTGGATCACAACAGCGCGAGATTCGCGCTGGAAGAGGCTATACACCGAATTGGTCTACCAGCCAATGCTCGAAGTGATGTCGTATTTGCGCGCGAACGGATTCAGAACGTACTTCGTCACCGGGGGTGGGCAGGATTTTGTGCGTGCGTATTGCGAGAAGGTCTATGGTGTGCCGTTAGAACAGGTAGTGGGAAGTATGGGCGGTACTACGTTCGGGTACGACGCGATGGGAAATCCAATTCTGACGAAGGATCCCAAGCTGCTTCTGAACAACGATAATGCGGGCAAGCCGGAAGGGATCCACTTGATGATTGGGAGGATTCCCCACGCCGCGTTTGGCAATTCGATTGGGGACCGGGAGATGCTTGAGTACACGAAGTCCGGAGACGGGGAACGGCTGGCGATGCTGGTGCTGCATGACGACAAGGATCGTGAGTATGCTTATGGTCCTGCCCTAGGGTTACCGGATAGCAAGGTAGGAACATTCACGCCGGCACTGTACGACGAAGCGAAAGCGAAGGGATGGCCGGTGATCAGCATGAAGAGGGACTGGAAGCGGATTTTCGCATTTGAGACGTAAGCATTCTCATTTGGTGATAAATCTCTAGTGCCGTATCGACAGCGCTCCGCAGACAGGAATGTAGGTGTTTGAGGGGCTGTTGGTGCGGAGCGGTGTGGATATCAGTACGTTGATGGTCCCGGGTGCGAGGCCCCGTTCCTCTAGGTGAAATGGGTAGCGCAAGACCACAGCTTTGTTGAAAGCAGGCTGTGGTTCAGAGCAGTACCAAGCGACAAACTCATCGATGGCATGCTGATATCCACGCCTAAGGAGATAAAGGGACAGCATACCTATTGCACCAATTCTGGGGGGATAGCTATCGTTCCCACTTCTCTTCCCGTGAGTTGTTTGCTTCAATTCATTCATCGCGGAGCAAAATCATCGGATCAACGGCGAGGGCGCGTCGAGCCGGCACCAAGGCTGCGACGACGCCTACGCAGAGCATAGTAAGAATGACACCGCCGAGGATGACCGGATCTTTTGGCGTGGCCTGATACACGATAGACGAAAGGACACGGGTTGCCAGTACACCGAGGATCATGCCAGCGATCGATCCAATGGCGAGCAGCCGGAAAGTACGTCCGAGCGCCGCGCCGAGCACCTTGCGTTGATCGGCTCCAAGGGCTATGCGGATACCGAGTTCACGGAGACGTTTGCTGACGGTATAGGCGGCCATGCCGAAGATGCCGGTAATGGCAAGCATCGCGCCCAACAAGCCAAGCACGCCGAGAGAAACGGTGGCTACGCGAGCGGCGAAGAGGGCGGAATCCAACTCGCTGTTCCAGGTTCTGATTTCGAGCGGCAGCGCTGGATCCAGGCTGCGCATCGAGCGTTGCAATGCTGCGGCGATCCCTTGCGGGTCACGTTCCGATCGAACAATGAGCCAGGTCTGGCTGGAAGCGTGCTGGAGGAAAGAAAAGAACATGGCGGGCTTGGGGTCTTCCGTAAGGGTCTGGTATTTACCGTCTTCCACCACGCCTATAACTTCCGCCCGGTTCGCCGCCCCAGAACTTGAAATGCCTGCCTACTGCATTATCGGCGGACCCGAAGACCTTGCGCGCAAATTCGCGATTCACGACGGCCACCACAGGAGCCTTGTCTTCATCGTGCATGGTGAAGGAACGGCCAGCCAGAAGTGCCGTTCCGGCAGCACGGAAATAGTCGGGCGAGACCTGGAAATTCTGGGCATCGGCTGCAGCGTTTGTAGGACGGAAATCGGTGGTGGCGTCAGTGAATACGTCGGAATCCCCTCCGCCGATACTGAGCGGAAGCCGATCGGCATATCCCACGGCTGTGACACCCGGGATCGCCGCGGCAGCATCGAGCATGCGCTTCTGCATCTGTACGCGCTTGTCGGCATCATATCCAGCCATCTTCAGATCGGTCTTTACCAGCATCACGTTCTTAGGCTGAATACCGTAGTTGTTTTGTAGCGAACGAGCCAGGCCGCGCACGGCGACGAGCGAAGCGGTAACTAAAACAGAGCAAATGGCGATTTGCAAACCCAGCAGAAGGTCGCGCAGTGTCAAGCGGCGTGCGCTGCCGGCGGTTGTGCTGCCGGAGCGAATGACCTGCCAGGGATCGGAGCGGAGAATCTGGCGGACGGGGACCAAGCCGAAGAACAGCCCACTCAAGACAGCCAGCAGTAAGGCCAGAGCGTAGGTATTCACGTCCGGATTGACCGGCACATTGATCGGGATATTCGGAATCGGCCGCCATGTGCTGAGGGCACGCAAAATAACCACGGCTCCCGCCATGCCACAAATACCGCCAGCTAAAGAGACCAAAACAGCTTCCGTGAGGAGCTGGCGAAGAATGAGCTGGCGGCGCGAGCCGAGAGCCATGCGGACTGCGATTTCGCGCGAGCGATCCGCCGCCCGCGCTGCGAACAGGCTACCAAGATTGGCGCATGCGGCAAGCAGGATAAGACCCGCGAGGAGCATGAGTCCGAACATAAAAGCGCGCGTGGGTCGACCCAGGGTATTTCCGGCGAGTCCCGGGCGGGACAAGGAGAATTTCAGGCCATCATCGGATTTGGGATAGGTTTTCGCCAGCGAATTTGCAATGGTGTTTAAGTCTGCAGTAGCGGCGGCTGGTGTGACTCCGGGCTTGAGGTGTCCTACTGCCCAGGCGGTATGGTTGCCACGCTCCTCGAGAAAACTAAAATCAGTGATTTGCGGTGAATTGACGATGGGAGCCCACAGATCGGGCGCGAAAAAAAGTTCGGTGCCGCGGAAGCCCGGCTTGGCAACGCCGATGATGGTGAAGGGATACTTGTTGATCTGCACAGTCCGGCCCACTGCAGCAGGGTCA
The DNA here is from genome assembly GCA_963796145.1 of uncultured Acidobacteriaceae bacterium. Taxonomy (GTDB): domain Bacteria; phylum Acidobacteriota; class Terriglobia; order Terriglobales; family Acidobacteriaceae; genus PALSA-350. The sequence goes on from CAWCKO010000039.1 coordinate 9,065, forward strand.
CCGTTAAATTGGCTGTGCCAGACCGCATAGCTCAAAACGATCTCGGGCACGCTGTTCGGCCCATGTTCTTCGGAGGCATGGATAAATCGGCCAAGATAGGGCTGAACGCCCAGGGCATCGAAGTAATTGCCGCTTACGGTATAGGGCCAGACTACGGAGGGATTTCCGTGGCCGGTATCGAGCCCAACGCCGCCCATGATGTTGTACAGCACCAGCGAGTCGAAGCTGCGGTTCCTGTCACGCAGGTCGCGGTAATCCGGATACGACTCCGAAGGAGATGTATCTGACCCGTAGGCGCGTTCCAGCATGAACAGCGTCTCAGGGTGCGGCACGTTGAGCGGTCGCAGGATCAACGCATTCAGTACGCTGAACACGATGGCATTGGCGCCAATGGCGAGTGCCAGTGTGAGCACGGCGGTCAAGGCGAATCCAGGCGCCTTTCGCAGCTGCCGTAAAGCGAGTCGTATATCGGCGTTCATGCTCCCCCTCGTTCCGCATCGTTGTGTACGCATCGTCGTATGTTTTCCTCGGATTCCCGAGGCTTGTATCGGTTGTACGCACGTGCTCGGGCGACGGTTCCATATGATGTTGCCAGTTCCTAGCCAGGATAACCAGGCAGTGCGCTCTTTGAGCTCTGGTAGCTTTGCTCCGAGGATTAGTACCGAAAAACGCCCATGGGACATGCCAGCGAGCCAATCCAACCCGGGTCTGGAAACCTGGACACAAGCCTAAGACTTGAACCAATTCACCCATCGGCGAGTGGGTTGGCGATGTTGCATCAACGAGCATTTGCCGGTCTGCCTTATGATGAGGCTCAGGAGTGACGGAGATTGGAGCCTGCGGCCTCTGCTTACGAGACGTCTCGTCTGAAAACCGTAGGCTGCGGATCAGGGCATATTCAACGGAGCCGCTGTACCATCGGACCACTTGTCTGCCAGGACGAACAGAATCGTCACACGTTCCTCCGGGTCATTCGCCACTATGACAGGTGAGCTGGGATCATCGGCCGCCCAGCTCTTCGTCATGTCGCCGGGGGAAAAAAACATCGCATGCGAGTGCCAGCTCTTACCCCGGTCGTTTAAGTACTGCTGCTTCGACATCATGTAAGCCATCGCGCCAGGCTCCAGCGCGGGCGGATCCTTCTTATCCAGTGCCGTCGCGATTGCGTGCGCGATTTCAGGCTTCGATTTTCCTGCCAGCACAAGCCTGGTCTTCATCAGATAGATGGGCGCAAAGCTCGTCGCGGCTTGCGCGTTGAAGCAATGGGGTGCACGTATCTTCGGATTCCAGAACTCCGTCTGATCGGTGCTCGCCCCCCACGACCTCTCCACCATGCAGAGAAAGCCATTCGTGCCCTTCACCGCGGTCTTATATCCCTCGGGTCCTAGCACCATCACTTCGGCTCCATCGGAAATGGAACCGGGTGCAGCACTGCGAGCCAGCGCAATCTCGGATTTCTCGTCAGATATCAGGTACTGATCCAGGGGAGCCATCGCCGGATAGGCAGCTTTCCCGGCCTGTGCAACTGCCTGCCCGCCTGCGTCAGGTAAAACAATCTGCAGAGCAAATGCCAAAGCGATGATCTTGACGTGATTCTTCCGCATCCGATCCTCCCAATCCGCGCATTTCGCGCCGGTGAGCATCGACCCTGAGATCGATTCGCAGATTGTAAATAGAACGGACCGACCCGGTACAGACGAAACGTACCCTAATTGCCAGTCGCCTATGGGTCGTCCGAGTAATGACATATCTCTCGCATCCATTTTGCGGGAACGATGCCAAAGCTCCGTCCACGAACATTGAGTGAGAGTAGGCCTTACATCGGTGCACTCTGCCCGTGCATCTGCCGCCAACCACCGGGAAACCATCAGCGCTTGTCAGCATGATGCCTTGGGTGTAGCAAACGCTAATGCCGGATCAAAAGCCACGGACTATGCCTTTCCGCAGCATTCCTGCGTCCCCGCGAGGGCGTCGTCGCCCGCGGAGAGCAGAAATCACCGCGTAAGCAGTTTCGCAATTGGTGCAGACCGAATCGACAGGCCTTTCGTGGTTTTCTCCCAAGGAAAACCACACCTCGCGATCTTTTCAGTCCAAAGTAATTCCCGAAACTGCTCTAGCCATCCCGCCACCTCCTTGACCTGGCACTTCGTTGAGATCTGTGGAAGCAACGACGGCGCGCCCCAGAGAGTGGACCTTCAGCAAGCTGAAACTGCTGCAAGATCCCGCTTGGCGAGCAAGAATGATCCAGGGCTTACAATAGGCGAGACCTATATTTACGTCCTTGAAGGGCCTATAGCTCAATTGGTTAGAGCAGCGGACTCATAATCCGTTGGTTCCAGGTTCAAGTCCTGGTGGGCCCACCATTGCCAGATAACCATGTCAACCATCCAGCGCTATGGTTTTGCAGCTGTCTCTGTCGTTCTTGCCGCGCTGCCGGCGCTGTTGCTGCAACACTACCGGTTCCATGACGTGGAACTGCCACTCCTGCTGTTTGCCGTCGCGCTCACTGCGTGGCATGCGGGAAGCGGGCCGGCCGTACTGGCGATTGTGCTCTCGAGCCTTTGCTTCGACTATTTCTTCGCGCCGCCGCTTTACAGCTTTCGCCTGACTCCCCAAGATATTCCCGCGATTGTGGTCCTGATCTCGTTCGCTGTGCTCATTGCCCGGTTTGCCGCAATCCGGCAGCGCATCGAAGGGGAGCTCGTGAAGGCCATGGACAACCTTCAGGCAGAGGTGGCGGAGCGAACCCAACGGGCCAAGGAGATTCGCGTTCTCAACGACGAACTTGAGAAACGATCCCTGGCTCTCGAAGGCAGTAACAAGGAATTGGAAGCGTTTGCTTACTCTGTTTCCCACGACCTGCGTGCCCCGCTCCGCCATATGGCAGGATTCGCGGAGCTGCTGCAGAAAACAGCTGCCGCCAAGCTGGACGACAAGGCCCAACGGTACCTGCGGATCATCCTGGACTCGGCCCAACGGATGGGCAACCTGATCGACGACTTGCTGGCTTTCTCCCGCATTGGACGGGTTGAGACGCAAAAGGCGCCGGTGAATCTGGACCTGCTGTTGAAGGAAGCTTTGAGCGAAGTACAGCAAGAAGCCAACGGCCGCAACATTGAGTGGAAAATCGACAATCTGCCGGTTTGTTACGGAGACCGCTCCATGCTCAGGCTGGTACTGGTCAACCTGCTCTCCAATGCAATCAAGTTCACCCGAGCGCGAGCCAAGGCGGAGATTGAAGTGGGATGCACCACCGGAAGCGTGGATGAGGTAGTGGTCTTTGTGAAGGACAACGGCGCGGGGTTTGATATGAAATATGTAGATAAACTGTTTGGAGTGTTCCAACGCCTGCACCATGTGGACGCGTTTGAAGGTACCGGGATAGGCCTGGCAACCGTTCAGCGTATTATTCACCGTCATGGAGGCAAGGTCCGGGCGGAGGGCGCCCTCGATCGGGGCGCGACTTTTTATTTCTCTGTTCCAAAATTCTAAGGCGGGGATAAAGACGTGATTCAAAGACTAGGACGTATTTTGATGGTTGAGGACGACCCCAAAGATGTGGAGCTTACCATGACCGCACTCGAGGATTACAACCTCGCCAATGAGGTGGTCGTGGTTCGAGATGGGGAAGAGGCTCTGAATTACCTCACTTACCGAAACGAATACGAAGACCGTCCAAGCTCTAATCCGGCGGTCATGCTGCTGGATCTCAAATTGCCCAAGGTAGATGGATTGGAGGTCTTGAGGCAGGTTAAAAGCAATGAAAATCTAAAATTGATTCCTGTGGTCGTGCTGACCTCGTCTCACGAGGAGAAGGATCTGATCGCCAGTTACAAACTGGGCGTGAACGCCTACGTGGTCAAGCCGGTCGACTTTCATCAGTTCGTCAACGCCATCAAGGAACTTGGTGTCTTTTGGGCGGTCATCAACGCGCCCCCTCCCGGGAGCTGAAGAAGTGAGCGCCACCCACCCTCTGCGGATTCTTTCCCTGGAAGACGATCCTAACGACGCGGAGCTTATTCAGGAACTGCTCCAGAGCGAAGATATCGCCTGCGAATTGTCGCGGGTCGATAGTCAGACAGCTTTTCTTGCGTCGCTGGAGCAAGGCGGCATTGATCTGATCCTGGCCGACTACACGCTCCCTGCCTTCGACGGTCTTTCGGCCTTGAAGCTTGCCCTGCAGGTCCGTCCGGAAGTGCCTTTCATTTTTGTAACCGGAACGCTGGGCGAAGAAGTAGCCATCGAAGCGCTCAAAGTAGGCGCGGCCGATTATGTTCTGAAGACCCGGTTGTCGCGGCTGGTACCGTCTGTGCTTCGTGCGTTGCGCGGAGCCACAGAAATCGCCGAACGGAAGCGGGCAGAAAAGGCGCTGCGGCGCAGCGAGGCTTATCTGGCGGAGGCCCAGCGCCTGAGCCGTACGGGCAGTTTCGGCTGGAACGTGTTGACCGCAGAGATCTCCTGGTCGGACGAAACCTACAGGATATTTGAATGCGAGCCGGGGATCACACCGACGATCGAGCTGGTGCTGGAACGGACTCACCCGGAAGATCGGGAAATCGTTCGCCAGGCCATCGATCATGCTTCCAGCGGCGGGAGCAGCTTCGATATCGAGTATCGCCTGCTGCTGGGCAGCGGTGCGGTTAAGTATGTTCGGGTGGTTGCGCGCCTGCTCCCCTCCGACGACCCAGCCGACGTGCTCTTTGTCGGCGCCGTCACCGACATCACGGATGCCAAGCAGACGGAAAAGGCTCTCCGGCGCAGCGAAGGTTACCTGGCGGAAGCGCAGAGATTGACGCGAACCGGGAATTGGGTCTGGAGCTCGGTTGCCCGGCAAAGTGTCCACTGGTCATCGGAACATTACCGTGTGTATGGTTTCGATCCGGAGATGGGGATACCGACCGACGAAGCATTTGCTCAGCGCATCCATCCCGACGAGCGCGACCGCGTGGTCCGCGCTATTGAAAAAGCTATGTTTCAGGACCGGTCGGATTTTGAGATTGAGTTCCGCATTCTTCTCCCCGGGGGCGCGGTTAAACATATCCGCGCCATCGGTCATCCCGTACTCGACCCATCCGGAGAGTTATCTGAATGCGTTGGAACCGCGATGGACGTGACCGAGCAGCATGAGGCGAGAGCGGCTTTGGAGACTGCGTTTGCAGAAATAAAGACGCTGCAGGATCAGCTTTATAAAGAGAATATTGCGCTGCGCGAAGAGATTGTCCGAACCTCGATGTTTGAAGAGATCGTAGGCGAATCGCCGGCCTTGCAGGCGGTGCTGGCACGGGTCAGCAAGGTCGCGCCGGCGGATTCCAGTGTGCTGGTAACCGGGGAGACAGGAACGGGCAAGGAGCTGATTGCCCGCGCGATTCATAAGCGGTCGCAGCGCGCGGCGCGGGCTTTCGTCAGTGTGAATTGTGCCGCCATCCCTACCTCCTTGATCTCGTCGGAGCTGTTTGGCCACGAGAAGGGAGCCTTCACCGGGGCAACCCAACGCCGCCTGGGCCGCTTCGAGTTGGCTGAGGGGGGTACGATTTTCCTCGACGAGGTGGGGGAGCTGCCGCCGGAGACCCAGATTGCTCTGCTCCGGGTTCTGCAGGAGCGGGAGTTTGAGCGGGTCGGGGGCAACAAGGTGATTCCGGCCGACGTGCGCGTGATTGCCGCAACCAATCGTGACCTGCAACGCTCGATCGAGGAAGGCACGTTTCGCGGCGATCTGTACTATCGCCTCAACGTTTTTCCGATTGAAATGCCGCCTCTGCGGCAAAGAAAAGAAGATATCCCTCTTCTGGTTGAATATTTCATCGATCGGTACTCGAGCAAGACGGGGAAGAAGATACGCGGAATCGAGAAGTCGACCCTTGACCGGCTTAAATCGTATACGTGGCCGGGCAATATTCGCGAGCTGCAGAATGTAATCGAGCGCTCCATTGTTCTTTGCGATTCGGAGACTTTCACCGTAGACGAGAGCTGGCTCTCAGTGAATTGCGGTGAGCCGGATCGAGCCCCGCGCATGCTTTTGCGGATCACTCCATCGGAAGAGAAAAAAACCATCGAAGCCGCCCTTGCCGAGGCGCAAGGCCAGGTGTCGGGGCCGTCAGGGGCTGCGGCCCGGCTCGGAATACCTCCTTCCACCCTGGACTCGAAGATCCGGGCATTCAAGATCAACAAGCACCGCTTCAAGGCCCCGTAAACCGGTGGTTCCCTCCTCGTGAAATCACGAAATTCGTGATTTCACGAAATTCGTTAATCAATCCATAGGTTAAGTATCTTATTATGTGTGGCTTGAAGATGGCCATGCAGTTGCATGTTTTCCTAACAAATGTTTCAGATTCGCAGGTCCGAAAATAAGGGCTTGGTGACCTTCACCCTTAGCGGCCGGATCGAGGAGGAAGACCTATCCGAGTTGCAGAAGCTACTCGGAGTGGAGGCGGGGGCAAACTCGAAAGCCGTCGTTTTGGATTTGGCGGACGTGAAGTTGGTGTATCGGGAGGCCGTGAAGTTCCTTGCGACCTGCGAGGCTGGCGGGATTGAGCTGAGAAATTGCCCATCCTACGTCCGTGAATGGATCGAAAAAGGAAGAGGTGAGCGCCATGGAACGAAGCATTGAACCGAACATCAGTGTGACTGCGATGGCCACGGAAACCGTTACCAGACGACGGAACGAGCGTGGCCAAAGACGGTTTTGTCACTCCATTCAGGAGCAACTCCATCGGGAACAGAACCTTCGACTGGAGGAGCGGTGTAGCGAACGCGCGCGCATCGCCCGCGAATTGCACGACACCTTATTCCAGGGCTTTTTCGGCGCATCCATGGTGCTGCACAATGTCGTCGACACAATGCCGGAGGATTCACCCGATAGGCATTCCCTGGGTAGGGCTCTGCAAGTTGTTCGCCGCGTGTTGGAGGAAGGCCGGGCTGTCTTGCAAGGGCTCCGCGCACCGGGGTTCGGTCCGGCCAGTATCGAACAGGAGCTTTCGGGCTTTTTGGAGGACTTCTCGCCCAGCAGGGTACGCTGCGAAATAACCGTAACCGGTGTTCCTAAGGCTTTGAGGGCCGATGTTCAGGAGCAAATTAATTTGATCGGGAGAGAAGCGCTGGTCAACGCGCTGCTCCATTCCGAAGCGACATGCATTGAGACTGAGGTCGAGTACTCCCCTCGCCGACTGCGGGTGATTGTGCGCGACAATGGCCGCGGTATCGACCCGCAGATGGCTCAATCGCGACGGGATTCGCATTGGGGTTTGCTGGGAATGCGCGAGCGGGCGGAAAGTATCGGGGCGACACTCACGATATGGAGCCGGCCCGGGGCTGGGACGGAAGTGGAGATTTCGGTTCCGAGCCAGGCCTTAGCGGGCGCGTGCGCCTGACTTGAAGAAGACAGGGGGACTGAATTCAGCCCTCCCTGCGAGGCTAGCGGTCACCTCAGCCTCACACCAGGGGCAAACCGCGAGTTCCCCTCCCGCTTATCCACATCATTATTTGCATCGGCCTCTGGACCCCAGTCCTCCTCCCCTATAGCGTGATGGCAGGGAACAGGAAATCTATGCAAATTGGGCCGCCGCCGCATGACCAGGCAAGATGATCAAATTAATTGCTTGGATTTCTTGAGCATCTTCGTGAAACAAAGGACTTATTTGGCAACCTAACCAAATCGCTTCGGACTTTTGCCTTGTGAGCCGTTTCGCCTGGCGGGACGAGACGTCGCAAGCCGAGTGCGCCCGCTGCTAAAATCGGTCGCGTTGGAACATGAACAGCATGGCAAGGGGTCCAACGCTGTCCGAATTGAACCTTTTTTCCCTTCCACTCCTCGATTGGCGAAGTCTATGAGAGGGCTGCGCGCCTTGGCTTTGTGCTTATTGGTGGGTGGCAGCGGGCTTCCGGCCCAGGTCAGTGTGCTGACACAGCACAACAATGACGCGCGCACCGGGGCCAACCTGCAGGAGGTGCTCCTCACTCCCTCCAATGTGAACGCCAAACAGTTTGGGATGCTGTTTCGGAGGATTGTTGACGATCAGATTTACGGGCAGCCGTTGTATGTGGCCAACGTCAAGCTGCGCGGCGGCACACATGACCTGGTCTACGTCACTACGGTAAACAACAGCGTATATGCATACGATGCCAATGACGCGGTCTCATCCGAACCTTTCTGGCATGTGAATTTTGGTACTCCTCCCACTATCTACGACGGCAAATACGGCTGTTCCGACATGGTTGGGAACATGGGTATTATTGGAACACCGATCATTGATGCGCAGGAAGGCACGCTCTACGTAGTCGCCGCGACACGAGTGGGGAACGGCTTTATCCAACGCCTGCATGCGCTGGACCTGGCGACGGGCGCGGATCGTGCGGCCAGCCCGGTGACCATCACAGCACCCGGCTTTCATCCCCTCATGCAGAGCCAACGGCCAGGCCTCCTTCTGTCACACGGAACGGTGTACGTTGGCTATGCGTCGCACTGTGACAAAGAGCCCTATCATGGCTTCCTGATCAGCTATAACGCGAAGTCTCTGCAACAGACAGGGGTGTTCAATACGTCGCCGCAAGGTAACTCGGCCAGCATCTGGCAGTTTGGGCAAGCGCCTGCCGTGGATGCGGATGGAAACATCTACGTAGTCACAGGCAATGGCAGCTGGAATGGCAGCTCAGACTTCAGCGAGAGCTTCCTCAAGCTCGACCCCAACCTCAAGTTACTGGATTGGTTTACGCCCACCGATCATGCGCATCTCGACGCTATAGATGCGGATCTCAATTGTTCCGGCGCGGTTTTGATTCCCGGAACCGCGATGGTGATGGATGCGGGAAAGCAGGGAGTTCTCTATCTTGTTGACACCCGTCACATGGGCCATCTGGGCGACCAGCAGGCGGTCCAACATTTTCAGGCAACCAGTTCGCAACTGCCCAGCCTGGTCTATTGGAACAGTGCCAGCAACGGGCCGCTGATTTATCTGTGGGGGCAGGCGGATCGACTCAGAGCATATCGCCTCGAGGGTGAAAGGATCAAGGAAGCCCCTTTCGCCATTAGGCCGGAGGCGACCCAGGGACATCCTGGCGCAATGATCTCGCTTTCGGCAAATGGGAATCGAGATGGCATTCTTTGGGCAGCCATTCATGCCAGCGGCGATTCATGGCATGAGTCAAGACCGGGCATACTGCACGCCTATGACGCGGACGACATTGCCCACGAACTGTGGAACTCGCTACAAAACCCAACCCGCGACGATTGCAACAACTATGCCAAGACGGCTGCGCCTACCATCGCGAACGGCAAGGTTTTTCTGGCCAGCTTCGGTACGCGCAATGCAGGAAGCGGTCAACTTTGCGTCTATGGGTTGCTGCCCCGTGGCCCTGCTCCGTTGCCGCCGTCAACTGTGAATGTCACCGCTGGAGATGGGCAGGTCTCGCTGTCATGGGCTGCAGCCGGAGACGCCACCACCTACACCGTGAAGCGATCGAATAGGAGTGCTGCGCCCTTCGAGACCATCGCGCGAGGTCTAACGTCGACTACCTTTACCGACATTACGGCGGGGAATGGCACGACTTACGAATACGCGGTGAGCGCCGCGAACTCCAACGGGGAGAGTGCGCCTTCCGGTGTGGCGACCGTTTTCCTGCCCAAGCCCCAGTTGCAAGAGAACCTTTTGCCGCCAGCGCCGGGACGAGAAATAACGGCAAGCGTCTGTTCCGGTTGCCACTCGCTTGCGCTCATAGCCAACGAACAACTCAGCCCGCAAGGATGGCACGACCTGGTGCGGCTAATGGCCGCCCGGGGAGCTGTCGCCACCGACGACGAACTCAACGAGATTACTGCCTACCTGGCGAAGTCATTTCCCATTTCCACGAAGAAGGAAGATCGATGACCATTTTTCGAAGAGATTTTCTGAAGCTGGCCGGTACGGGTCTGGCTAGCGCTACAGCAGGTATTTCACCCGGCGCTCAAGCGCAAACTGCACCCATGCCCGGGGTAGGCACAAATGCGGTCATCGATGTGAGAGGCTATGGCGCACGAGGCGACGGCGCCTCGATTGATACTCCGGCGATCAATAAGGCCATCGAGGCGGCAAGCGGCCAGGGAGGGGGCACGGTTCGGTTTCCCGCGGGCACGTACGCTTCCTACTCCATTCACCTGAAAAGCAACGTTGTGCTCTACCTCGATACCGGAGCAACGATTCTAGCCGCAAGCGTTGCCCCAGGGGGCAGCACCAGTGGAGCATGCTATGATCCCGCCGAGCCGAATGCACCCTGGGAAGACTACCAGGATTATGGACACAATCATTGGCACAATGGCCTCATTTGGGGGGAAGGGATCCACGACGTCGCCATTCTTGGGCCGGGCTTGATTTGGGGCAAAGGCCTAAGCCGCGGCGGCTCGGAGGAGCCGCGGGCCGAAACTCCAGGAATGGGAAATAAGACCATCGCGCTCAAGAATTGCCACAACGTGATCCTGCGGGATTTCTCCATTTTGAAAGGCGGCCACTTCGGCCTGCTGGCGACAGGGGTCGACAACCTGACCATCGACAACCTGAAGATCGATACCGATCGGGACGCACTCGACATCGACTGCTGCCACAACGTTCGTGTCTCGAATTGCAGCGTCAATTCTCCCTGGGACGATGGCATTTGCCCTAAGAGCTCATTTGCTCTTGGGTATGCGCGTGCGACTGAGAATGTGACGATTACGAATTGCTATGTTACCGGGACCTATGTACTGGGAACTATGTTGGATGGCACCTATAAACGCTGGCCGGCTGATTTCAAAGTGGCTCCCACTGGCCGTATCAAGTGCGGTACAGAGTCGAACGGCGGATTTAAGAACATCACGATCTCGAATTGCGTGTTTGACGGATGCCGTGGCTTTGCGCTCGAGAGCGTGGATGGTGCGTTGCTGGAAGATATTACTTTTACTGGTGTCACGATGCGTGACTGCACCAATACCCCATTGTTCCTCCGCCTGGGAAGCCGCATGCGAGGTCCGGCGGGCGTGCCGGTGGGAACGCTGAAACGGATCATTATCAGTAATGTTGTCAGCTACAACTCGGCGTCGCAGTTCAGCGGTGCGGGGCTGATCATGGGCATTCCCTCGAATCCGATCGAAGACGTCAAGATCAACGATCTGTATATGGAACATCGCGGTGGGGGAACGCGGGAAATGGCAACACGGATGGTTCCGCAAATGGAACAGGGATATCCGGAACCGTACAGGTTCGGAGACATCCCCGCCAGCGGTTTTTTTATACGCAACGTCAATAATATCGAGTTAACCAACGTGGAACTTGCTTGGAGCCAGCCGGATGTGCGGTCAGTCTTCTACCTCGACAACGTCAAGGGCGCTGAGTTCTTCCGTATCAAGACGCCGAAGGGAATCTCTGCACCGATATTCGAGCTCAGAAACGTTCAGGATTTTAGCGTGAAGCTATCGCGAAACGTCAATGACATTCATTTAGACAAGGCAGATCAGAAAACAATTACGGGTTGATGGTTTCAAACCTCAGTGGGCCCCTGTGTCGCGGGTGGATTGCCAGGCGATCTGCTGCCATTGGCCGTTGCGGCGCTCATATACGGTCAGGATGAAGATATTGATATCGAATGGGGTGGGCTGCATGCGGGAGTCCATCACCTTCACCGCGTAGTCGCCATCGATGACCGCGCCCGTTCCCAGCACGCGAACATGCAAAGCCTTCGGGTGCCAGGAAATGTAATGCAGCTGTCCGCTACGAATTGCATCCAGATAGCTTTTCTTGGTATCTACTTTGCCGCTGGCGTGGATGTAGGTGACATCGTCCGCCATAATGCGCTCCAGGGCAGGGATGTCGGAATGCTCCAGGGCAGCGGTGCGGGCGTGTTCGGTAGCCAGGACCTGCTGTGCAGCATCGCCGGTCAAGGTTGGTGCGGCCTGCGCCATGCTTGCCGCCAACACGAGCGTCAACAAGAGCTGAACCTTGTTCACGAGTCCCCTGCCTTTCAGGACTTGCTGAGATCCAACAATTGTAGCGGCAATCGCAGCCCCAGAGCAGTTTCGCAATTGGTTTAGACCGGACCCGGATTTCCTGTAGAGGTTGGTGCCCTTTTGGCGGTCTTGTGGCGGCGTAGCTTTTTAAGAAAAATCGCGCGGGTTTTTAGAGACCCGTGTACCCATCCAGGAATAGCATTCGATTCTACGGAATGGAGTGGCTATGAAAGCTGCGGTTTGGTACGGCAGGCAGGACGTTCGTGTTGGGCGCGTGGAGGATCCGCCGGATCCTCCTCCGGGACAACTACAGGTTGAGGTTGCCTGGTGCGGTATATGCGGCACCGATCTCCACGAATACCTGGGTGGTCCGGTTTATATTCCGCAGAGTGCGCCGCACCCGCTTACATCCGTAAAATCTCCGGTCATCATTGGGCACGAGATGTCCGGACGGGTGATCGCCGTGGGCCAGGGTGTGCAGGACTTCTCAGTCGGCGACCGGGTTGTCGCCTGCCCAATCATCGGCTGCCAACAGTGCCGTTGGTGCCGGTCCGACTCCATGGCGCAATGCGATAAGGTGGCGTTTCTGGGTACGAGCTGGTGGGGAGGAGCACTCTCGGAACGATTGAACCTGTATGCCTACCAGTGCTATCACCTGCCTGACACCATCTCTGACGAAGTAGGCGCCCTGGTTGAGCCATTTTCGGCGACCGTGCGCGCGGTCGCCTCGGGACACATAGGACCGGATGACAATGTCGCCATCGTTGGCGCAGGACCCATAGGCTTGATGGCATTGATGGCCGCCACTCTCCGCGGAGCGAAGAGAGTGGTCGCCGTTGAAGTTGCCCAGCGGCGCAAGGAGACCGCAACCAGGCTGGGCGCGGTCGATGTTATCGATCCCGCAAAAGAGGATCCCGAGAAACGCGCGCTCGAGATTACCGAAGGAGAGGGATTCGATGTGGTAGTGGAATGTGCCGGGCAGCCGATGACAGCGCAGCTCGCCGGGAAACTCACGCGGACCCGCGGCCGGTTGGTCGTCATGGGAGTGTTTGAGAAACCAGCGCCGCTTGACTTGACCGATTTGGTCTTTCGGGAAAAGACCGTGAGCGGGAGCATGAGCGGTTTTGGGCTCTATGACGAAACGATTCGCATGATGACCGATCCGCGATTCAAGGGTGAGGAGCTGATTACCGGCCGTATTCCTCTCGAGGAGTTGGTCGAGAAGGGCTATCACGGCTTGCTGTATGAGAAGGAAAACAACGTAAAAACGCTGGTTTCGCCGCACTGAGAAAGACCGCTTGCCAAGTTAGAAGTCGTAACGCAATGAAAACTGCATCACGCGCGGCTTGGTGTAAAGTGCCGAATAGTTGCCCAGGTTGCCCTCAGTCAACGTGGTTCCAAAAGAAATCGGGTTGACATCAAACCGGGCGGAGTTGGTGACGTTGAAAACCTCCCAGGCGAACTTCACGCCTTGACCCTCCGTGATCCTGAACGTCTTGGCCAGACCTGAGTCGAGATCGAAGTAACCATCTCCGCGAAAGGTATTGCGTTGTCCAGCTTCGCCCGGGTAGGCGAGCCGGATGGGCGAACCGTTGGTCACTCCATTGTTAAGCGCCGCTACGTTGTCAAACACCTGGGGTGCTCCGTTCTGATCAAGGTGCTTGCGGACCTTCACCTGCGCCGTCTCGACAGCAAAACTCTCAATCTGCCAGTCAGTCCCCCAACCCGGCGCGTTGACACTGAAGGGCAACCCGCTTGTCCAACGGTTTACCCCCGACCACTGCCAACCTCCGATCAGTTCTTCGATCAGCCGGTTCGATGTGTTGCCAAACATCTGCCCTGTACCGAAGGGCAAACGATACAACCAGTCAAACGTGATCAGATGCTTGGTGTCGAAATCAGAGACGCCCCGGTTCAAGGAAGGATTCCAGGTATTGATGATATTGCTAAACGAACCATTCGAACCGATTTCGGTGGCGCGCTCCGTGTCGGAACCCATGTCGATCGACTTCGACAACGTGTAACTGAAGTCGGCCTGAAGGCCATGGCTCAGGGGATGACGCAGCGTAATCTGGCCGGCATTGTAATAGCTCATGCCGATCGAATCCCAGGCGTACAGCGATGAGAATTGAGACTGCCAGAATTTTGTGCCTTGCGGGCAAGTATAAACACAGTAAAAGTCCAGGTCGGCGAGAGCGGTGGTCTCTCCATACTGGTACCGGTAGGGCGCCCACTCATTGGTGTAAATAGCTTGCGTGGCACTCTCTCCCTGATAGTCCCAGTTTGCAAGTTGCGGGAAGACGTCCTCGAAGTAAGGGATAGCCGGCACCGAAGCCATGTTGTTGCCCCCGTTGGCATCCACCAGCGCGGATAGCTTGGCCGCGTTGGTAAAGTAGTCGCCCCCTCCCTGGGGGTCGGTAAAGTTGGTCGGCTCCGCCAAGTCCAGCGCTTGAAGAAGGTGCCTGCCCAGCCGCCCCACGTAAGCGACCTCGAGGGTCACACCGCCCTTGAGTTCGCGCTGAATGGAGAAGTCCAGGGCTTCCGCATAGGGGGTTTTCAGCTTGTTATCGGCGCCCCAGGTGATGGCAAAGTTGGTAGATGGGTAAGTATAGGGATACGTAATTGGGTTTGGTTGCGGGGTTCCATTGGACGGGACGTTGTGGACACCGGTAAAGCGGGGTGCATTCTCCATCGTGTAGACGCCCGCCGGGTTGGTGACACTGGTGTTCAAACCAAAGGATCCGAACTGGTCGAAAGTGTTGACGATGCCTTCCCCGTAGTGGTCGAAGTACAAACCGAAACCGCTGCGGATCGAAGTCTTTTCGTTGGGCGCGTAAACGATGGCCAGGCGCGGGGCGAAATTCGCCTTTTGCTTAGACCAGAGGCCAGGAGCGTGGTTCGCGGGCCCACTGGGGGCAAATTGCAGAAGCGGTTCGTACACCTGCCCTTGCAGCGCCGCTATATTTCGTTGCTTGTACCAGGCATCGGTATTGATCGTGGGTGCGATCTGTTGGCCGTTCTCCTCATAGGGAGTTTGCAGGATGGTATGCCGTAGGCCGAAAGTGATGGTCAGGTTCGGGCGCGCTCTCCAGCTATCCTGAACATACCATTCATATTCATTGGCTTTGAAATGCCGATTGATGAAGGTCCCATCAGGATACAAGGCTCCGGTTGCCCCACCTTTCGCGACGTTGTAGTTGGAAACGGTCGTCGCCTCGGGGATCCCGCCCACCAGGTTTGCGTAGGCAATTTGGTAGGAGTTGGCGAAGCCACCAGAAACCGATGGTACCCCCAGTGTCCCCGGATCAGGGGGTCCCCCGCTATACCAATAAGGGTTTGAGGAGGCATTGTTATAAGAATTCGCATCCGATCCACGGTTATTGTGGATCAGCCGCCAATTGCCGCCGAATCCTAACGTATGGCTGCCCTTGGTCCAGGTCAGGTTATCCACGACGTTGTTGACGGGGACGCTGACCACCGATGAGCGCGTTATGTAATAGGGGTCGCTGCTCACGTCGTTGAGGAAGCGAAAGGTGGTGTAGTCGCCCTGCCCGGTACCACGATTGCTGAATCCCTGGCGTATCAAGCCATAGCGAACGTCATTCACGATATGGGGAGTGATCGACCAGGTCTCACCCGCCGCGATGCCTTTGCTGTTGTCCTCAAGCCGCGAGGAGGGCGGATCGCCGGGAAAATCCTCGACCCCGGACTGCGTGTCCTTTTGCAGGTTTCCGCGCACAAACAGATGGTGTTTTTCGTTGATCGCGTAGTCAAGCTTGAGAATGCTGGTGTTCAGCGAACCAGGAAAGGGCGAAGAGAAGGTATAAGACAGATAGTTATAACCATCACCCTGGGTGGCTCCGTTGGGCAGCGGATACTGCTGGAACAATGCCAGCGCAGCGGCGTTCGGGCCAGGCGTTGTGCATACTCCGTTCGCCAGGCAAGGGCTATCGAGGGTCGCAACCTGGGCTGCGGTCAGAGTGTTGGTGGAGGTTTGCGCGCAAGTAGGATCGTTCGGATCGACACAGTACTGATAGGTAATGTTTCCCTGGCGATATCCAGCACTGGGCACAATTCGGGTCTGCTGCTGGTTTTCCGCGGTGCGCTGCCCTTCATAGTTAAAAAAGAAGAAGAGCCTGTCTTTCTTGACAGGGCCGCCGAAGGATCCGCCAAAGGTGTTGCGGATGAGCTTGCCTGGCCTGTTGGGCAAGCCCGATTGCAGCTCGCCCTGCTTGTTGAACCAGTCGTTAGCGTAGCCAAGGCTGGTGCGGTTGTATTCGTAAGCTGCTCCGTGGAATTTGTTGGTTCCGGACTTAGTCACCAGGGTTACTTGTGCTCCCGAACTGCGTCCGGCGTCCGCGTTTGAACTGGTGGTGGTGACGCGGAACTCCTCGGTCGAGTCCAGCGTCGATCTCAGAACGCCGGTAAAGGCGTAACCGTTCTGCTGATCGTTATCATCCAAGCCGTCCAGGGTCACGTTGGTCTGGTCCGAACGCGCGCCAGCGACCGAGCCGCTGCGGCTGTCCTGGTCCTGCTGGTCGGTGGTCTGCCGGCCAAGATACAAAACCCCGGGTTGCAGGCTCAGCAGGTCGGTCACGTTGCGCCCTTCCATGGGCAGCGCCTGGATGGTGGCGTTATTGACCGCGTTTCCGATCGACGCATCGGTTGTGTTCAGTGTCTCCGCTTCGCTGCTCACGTCGATGGTGACAGCCGTGGACTCAACGGTCAGTTTGAAATTGATCGTGGCCGGCTCATTCACCAGAAGATCGGCCTGCTTCGATTGCGGGCTGAAACCAGTACCATTGGCGGTGATGACATAAGTGCCTGGCACAACCTGCTGGAACTGGTATTCGCCGCCCCCGCTGGCGGTCTGGGTCGACGTCAGGTTGGTGGACTTGTTGACGATGGACACGGTGGCGCCGGGAATCAGCGCCCCGGAGGAGTCCGTAATGGTTCCCCGCAACGAGGTGAACGATGCCTGCGGCCAGGCTGTGGCGCAAAGACCGGTTGCCAAAAACAGGAAGGCGAAAGAGCGACGGAAGGTGCTCATGCGTACTACCTCCAGAAATAGAACTATCCCGTTGGCCTCCGCTCTTTTTTGGCGGAGTCCTATACGACTGCTGAGGCCCGAATACACTTCAGGTCTTACAAATCTGCGGAGTTTTTCTTTCGAAGGCGGTACAACTGATCTCCAATTAATAACTGAGGTTTAGCCAGAGATCAAGGGGATAAGATGCAGAAATCTGGGACGAGGCCGCCCTTTCTCGGGATAAGTGGACTTCCCTTAGAGCATTTCTCACACTCCAGGCGGCGCAACGGAACCCGGGTGCGGTTTGGCTTTGTATCAGGGCACGACTTTAGTCGGGCCATAAAAGTCCAGTTTTGAGAAGAAAGAAGCCCTCAGCGGCTAAAGCCGAATTCATTGCACAACAGTTATGTACGGCCTAAAGGCCGTACCCTTCAAAGAAACGAGTTTTTCCGCAGCCTGTTTAGCCCCTGCGCCTTTTTTGACTCGAGCTCAGGTTCACAGGGGCTTCTAAAGCCGCAAATCGTTTATGCGGCTTTATGGCCCGACTAAAGTCGTGCCCTGATACAAAGCCAAACCGCACCCGGTTCCGTTGTGCCGCCTGGGGTGTGAGAAATGCAGGTTAGTATAGGGGCGGCGGCTTGCTTACATCAGCTCTTCTACGAAGGCTCGGGCGACATCGGGGGGGATGCGCGAGCTTTGTTTGACCAACGGTTCCTTGGCCAGCACGGGTTCTGAATCGTGCAGGGTGGGGACGTCGGTACGCTCAAAGAATTTGCCTATTGGAATTTCGTCTCCCCAGAGCAGTGATTTCTCCATCGCAGCCATCCAGTTGGTCGAGTCGTAAGAAGGATTATCTTCAAGCTTCTTAACCCGGGGACGGAACCATTGGAAGGTGTTGTCGTGGTTGTAGGTCACGCAAGGACTGAACACATCGATGAAGGAGAAACCCCGGTGCTGGATCCCCTGTTTGATCAGCTCGGTGAGGTGCTTTTGCTCGGCACTGAAGCCGCGGGCGATAAAGGTTGCTCCCGCGGACAGAGCGAGCGAAATGGGGTTTATGGGGCCCTCGACGCTGCCGAAGGGCATGCTCTTGGTCTTCATGCCCAGGCGGCTGGTGGGCGAGGTTTGCCCGGTGGTGAGACCGTAGATCTGATTGTCCATGACGATGTACAGCAGATCGACGTTGCGGCGCATGGTGTGCATGAAGTGATTGCCGCCGATGCCGAAGCCGTCCCCATCGCCGCCGGTAACCAGCACCGTCATACCATGATTCGCCATCTTGAAGCCGGTGGCTACAGCTAGCGAGCGTCCATGCAGGGTGTGCATTCCGTAAGTGTTGATGAACCCCGGGAAATTTGAGGAGCAGCCGATACCGCTGATGGTGGCAACCTCATGATTGGGAATTTGCAGCTCGACCAGCGCCTTCTGCACCGCCGCCAGCACGCCGAAATCACCACACCCCGGGCACCAGTCGGGATCGACTTTGCCCTTAAGGTCGGCCATGGTGGTCAGTTTTGGAGCTGCTATATCTGTCGCCATCGTTTTTTTCTCCTAGACCATAATTTCGTGGGTGGGAACGGAAAGGGTCGTGCTGCCACTCAGCTGCTCCCTTACCGCCTCCACAATGTGATGCGGCATAAAGGGTTCGCCATCGTATTTGCGGATGTGTCCATTGGCTACAAAGCTGGTTTCGCTGCGCAGATAGCGGGCGAACTGGCCACTATAGTTGTTCTCGATAATGATGGTGTGGCGCGAACGCTTCAAGATATCGGCAATCGCGTCCCCGTGCAGCGGAACCAGCCAGCGGATCTGCAGCTGATTGGCATTGATTCCCTGCTCGGCCAGCAGCTCGCGCGCTTCCTCGATCACGCCCTGGGTGGATCCCCAGCCGATCAGGGTCACATCGGCGTCCGCCGGGCCCTGGAGCTTGGGCGGCTGGACAGAGGCCTCGATACCTGCGACTTTGCGCATCCGCTTTTCCATCATGGCGCGGCGCTTCACCGTGTTGGTGTATTCGTCGCTGATGAGCACGCCGTCTTCGTCATGCTCGTCGCTCGAGACCACGTGGGTGTGGCCGGGAACTCCAGGAACGGCGCGCGGCGACACTCCGCTCTCGGTAATCAGGTAGCGCTTGTAGGAACCATTGCCGTTGCCATTGGCGGAGGTAATCATCTCGCCGCGATCGACTACGGGGTTGAAGTCCAGAATGTTGGGGTCGACGCTGAGGCGGCCTTCGGCCAGGAGCAGGTCGCAAAGCACAATGCCGGGACACTGGAAGCGTTCGGCGATGTTGAAGATTTCCGGGATGAGGGTGAAGCAGTCGCCGATATCCAGAGGAGCTGCAATGACGCGGGGGTAATCGCCAAAAGCTGCGCCCAGCATCTGCCAAAGATCCCCTTGCTCGGTTTTGGTGGGAACTCCGGTGGACGGGCCGGCGCGCTGGCAGTCAATCACGACCACGGGAATCTCGGCCTGGGCGGAGAGGCCCAGGGCCTCGCTCATCAGGGCAAAGCCGCCTCCCGAAGTGGCGCACATGGCGCGAACCCCAGCGTGGGCTGCGCCGATGGCCATGTTGATCACACCTATTTCGTCCTCGACCTGGCGGACCATGATATTGGCTTTGCGGGCGTGCTCGGCCATCCAGTGCAGCACGCCGGTTGACGGACTCATGGGGTAGGCGCAGTAGAACTTGACCCCGGCGGCGGCTCCGCCCATGGCCATGGCGGCGTTGCCCCCGAGCACGGCATAGCGGGTGTCCGTCATGGGCAGCGGATTGGCGAAGGCCCTGAAGTTCTGCGTGGCGTAGTCGTAGCCGACCCGCGCCAGACCAACGTTCTCGTCAATGACGGCCTTTTCCTTCTTGCGGAACTGCTCGGTTAGGACTTCCTCCAGGGCCTGAAAGCCGACGCCTGTCATGCTGAGGGCGGCGCCGATGGCCAGGGTGTTCTGGGCAATCTTGTTGCGGCTGATGTCGGCCAGCTTCGAAACCGGCAGCGGGCACAGTTCTACGCCCTCCGCCGGCGTACCTGGCTTGATGGTGTCCGCATTGTAGATACAGGCGCCGCCGCTGGTTAGCAGACTCAGGTGGCGATCCATGGTGTCCTGGTTCAAAGGAATCAGGAGATCCATCCGATCGCCCATGTTGGTGATCTTTTCCGGGCCGGTCCGAATGGTAAGAAAAGTATGGCCGCCGCGAATGATGGATTGGTAGGCGTTGTAGACGTTCAGGTGCAGCCCACGACGACTGAAAATTTTGGCGAAAATATCACCCGGGGTAGCAACGCCTTGACCGGCCGCGCCCCCTATACCAATAGCAAAGGACTGCCTCATCGATTCTTCTCCAGGCTAGGGGGTCCCGGTAGACAAGCCCCGAGGACCGCCGGATCTTATCCGGTCAAACACTATCAAGACGGCTTTGATGACGCGATCTTGAAGTGCGATCCAGCATACACCCAGCTACTATGGTCTTGCAGCGGAGGGCTTCCGGCGGCTTGGCAAATCGTCTCAATTCATTGATTTAAATCAGGATCGGCGCCACGCCGGTGGTTCAGAACTTGGTTCACCCGCGCACCGGGTTGGCACCGGATGAGAATGGGAGCAGTCAGCAGGGAGCAAGAAGGCGTAATCTGGTCTGTTCGATAATCCCTGCGCTCGTGAGGCGGTGAAAGCCGGGGCGCAATGGTGAGGAATGGGTAAGAGTCTTCCGATAGTTCCGGTCGAGCACCCCTGGGCCACCATCGTCGTACTCCTGGTTGCCGCGTTTGTTTTTGGAGGAATCCCGCTGTCGCTGGCCTGGCTTTGGGCGAGGCTTTTTTCGCCGGCCAAACCGGGTCTTCAAAAGAACGCGACCTACGAATGTGGACTGGAAGCCAAGGGCGATGCCTGGGTCCACTTAAACGTCTCCTACTATCTGTACGCCATCGTTTTTTTGATCTTCGATGTGGAGGCGGTTTTCCTGTTGCCGTTTGCGGCAGCCTTCTCCGGCCTTTCGCTGGCAGCTTGCCTGGCTATGTTGGTTTTCCTGCTTTTACTGGTGGAGGGTCTGATCTGGGCCTGCCAAAAGGGTGTGTTGACTTGGAGTTAGTGAGGTTCCGATGGACCAGGACTTAAAAACCGAACTAAGCAAGCACGGAATTTTTGCTACTACGTTTGAAGAGCTCTACAACTGGGGGCGCAAGAATTCCGTTTGGCCGCTGACCTTTGGCTTGGCCTGCTGCGCCATTGAAATGATCGCGACCACGATGGCACGCTACGATCTGGCTCGCTTCGGCGCTGAGGTCTTTAGGCCTTCGCCCCGGCAGGCGGACCTGATGATCGTATCCGGAACCGTGACCAAGAAAATGGCTCCGCAGGTGGTTCGGCTATACAACCAGATGCCGGAGCCGAAATATGTGATCGCCATGGGGGCGTGTGCTATCTCCGGTGGACCCTTCCGCGACGGCTACAACGTGCTCAAGGGAATCGACCGCTACATCCCGGTCGATGTGCATATTCCCGGTTGTCCGCCCCGCCCGGAGGCGCTGATTCACGCCTTCATGGCTCTGCAGGACAAGATCGGCGCCCAGCACCTGACCGGGGAGTCGAGACCAAGGCATCTCAAGCAGGAGCTACCCAGCGAGTTTCCGGTGCCGGAGTTTGGCGAGCACGGCTTGGAACCTGCACAGAACGATGAGATCTTCCGCAACCCACTCAAGGTGCTTCAGGGATGACGCTGGAGGAGATCAGAAGCCGGTTGCAGGCGGGCATTCCAGGTTGCCAGGTGGAGGTGGTGGCGAATGGGAGCCCCTCGGCCCAGAACTCGCTGCTGATCGATCGCCAGCATGGGCTCGCAGCCGCCCGGCTGCTACGCGACTCACTGCAGCTCGATTTTTGCTCCAACGTAACTGCGGTGGATTGGCCGGATCGCGAGAAGACGGAAAAGATCAAAGCCAAGCAGCTCGTCGAGGGCGTGGAGAAAGAGATCGAGCAGACGATCAAGACGACGATTCCGGGTTATCTGGAAGTGGTCTATCACCTCTTTTCCATGGCTAATAAAGAGGGGCCGGTGGTGCTACGGATGCGTACAGCGAACCGGACAGACGACGTGACGCTTCCTTCGCTGACCCCGGTTTGGAGAAGCGCGGAATTCCAGGAGCGAGAGGCCTTCGACCTGTTCGGGGTGGTGTTTGAAGGGCATCCGGATTTGCGACGCATCCTGATGTGGGAGGGTTTTACGGATCATCCCATGCGCAAGGATTATGTTCCTCCACCGGACGACGATCTCGAAATACTGAGGGAACCATGACACAGGTAACACCCTCCGAGGCTGGACGAGACGAGATCATGGAAATATCGATGGGGCCGCAGCACCCGTCGACCCATGGCGTCTTTCGCATGGATGTTCGCCTGGATGGCGAGCGTGTCGTGCGCCTGAAACCGGTCTTCGGCTACCTGCATAGGAACCACGAGAAAATTGCCGAGGCAGCCAGTTACCTGGCCGCAATTCCTTACACCGATCGGCTGGACTATCTCTGCTCCATGACCAACAACTGGGGGTACGCCCTGGCGGTGGAGATGCTGGCGGGCCTGGCCGTGCCGGAGCGCGCCGAGTATATCCGGGTGATCGTTGCCGAGCTGACCAGGCTGCAAAACCACGCCGGCATGGTGGGATTTCTGCTGCAGGACATGGGGGCTAGCGGCACGCCGCTGATGTATGCCTTCCGGGAGCGGGAAAGAGTACTGGACCTGTTCGAAACTTTAAGCGGCGCGCGCATGATGTGTAACTACATGCGGTTTGGCGGAGTGCGTGTGGATTGCTCCGCTGAATGGCTTAGCCAGACAGCGAAGCTGGTGGGCGGATTTAACGGCTTCCTGGATGAGTTTGAACAGTTGCTGACCGGAAACGAGATCCTGATGGCGCGCACCCAGGGAGTGGGTGTGCTACCCGCCGAACTGGCGATTAACGCCGGCATTACCGGCCCTGGTCTGCGCGCCAGCGGTGTGAATTACGACCTGCGCAAGGTGGATCGCTACGGTATATACGACCGCTTCCAGTTCCGTGTGCCGCTGGGCGAGCACGGAGACGTGTTCGACCGGTACATGATGCGCGTGCTCGAAATGCGCGAGACCTTGAAGATTCTGGAGCAGGCTCTGCGCGACATTCCATCAGGGCCGATCATGGACCCGAAGGCCAGACTGCGTGGCTTACGGCCCAAGGTGGGGGAGGCATATGGGCGGATTGAATCGCCCAAGGGAGAGCTGGGGTTTTATCTGATCAGTGATGGCTCGGCCAACCCATACCGGTACAGGGTGCGGCCCCCGAGCCTGATTAACCTTACGGTACTCGAGGATATGTGCGTTGGACATAACATCGCCGATGTAGTGGTGATTCTGGGGAGCATTGATATTGTGATGGGAGAAGTCGACCGGTGAGGAAAATCCCTCAGGGGCTGAAGAGTCTGCGTGAGAGTTCTGCACCGAGTCCCGAAGGGACGGCTGAAAGTAGCCCAGGACGACAGTCCTGGGTAAACATAAGCCGGTCGATCAGTCCCGCAAGGGACGGCTGAACATGGGGGTAAGATTTCAGCCGTCCCTGACGGGACTAGTCCACAACCGTGGCGGTTACCCAGGACTGTCGTCCTGGGCTACTTTCAGCCGTCCCTTCGGGACTCGGTGCAGAGTTCTCACGCAGACTCTAAAGACCGTTTTGAGGAGATGGTTTATTTACGGGCTTTAGCCCCTGAGGGGACAGTAATTGGAGAGAGCGCCTTAACTATGCAGAGCGAGAGGCAGAAGAGATGTTAGGCGAAGGTATTGTCAAGGGGTTCGCGGAAACTGCGCGGAACTTTTTCGGCAGCTTTGTTGATAAGGAACGCCTGGTGACGGTGCAGTTTCCTGAAGAGCGGCTGCCGGTGGCGGAGGCGGCGCGCAACTTCCCTTTCCTCATTTACGATGGCGCGGACCCGGAACAAGGGCTCCGCTGCGTGGCATGCCAGATCTGCGAGAAAGAGTGCCCGCCAAGATGCATCACCATCGAAAAGAGCAAAGACAAAAAGCCAGACTTCGTTGGCAAGCAGCAGTTCTATCCCGCGGTGTTCGACATCGACGTGTCGGTCTGCATGAGCTGCCAAATCTGCGTTGAGGTTTGCCCGTTCGACGCCATTCGCATGGATAACGAGTTCGAGTTAAGCACCACCGACCGCTTTGGCGGGCTGTTATGGACCAAGGACAAATTGGCGCGGCCCAATGAATACTACATGGCTATCCACCCGACGGAAGCAACCGAAGTCGAGGCCAGACGCGAGGAAGAAAAGGCGCAGGCCGAGGCCAAGAAGCAGCAACCGGCGGTGACGAAATAATGCTCGACCAGGTCTTTGTGTTGCTGAAGCACTGGCTCCTGGGCTACGCACCGCCAGTGATTCAGCCAGCGCTCTCGATTCTTCTGACCATCATTCCGATTCTTCTCGTCTTTCCAGTGCTGTTTGCGTTGACCACGGTTCTGGAACGCAAGGGATTGGGCAGGATTCAGAACCGTTACGGTCCGAATCGGGTGGGATTTTTCGGCATCCTGCAGCCGATGGCTGACGCGTTGAAGTCGCTGACCAAAGAAGATATCGTTCCCGCCTCCGCGGACCGCGCGGTTCACTTTCTGGCTCCCCTGGTCCTGTTGGCGGTGGCCTTTGTGCCCTATGCGGTTTTGCCCATTGGCCGGAACATGATCGCGGCGAACCTGGATGCAGGAGTGCTGTTTTTCTTTGCCATTGGGGCAATTTCAGAGCTGTCTGTTTTTATGGCGGGGTGGTCGAGCCGCAACAAGTATTCCCTGCTCGGCGCCATGCGGGCGGTGGCACAGATGATCAGCTACGAGGTTCCGCTGCTGCTCTCCTCCGTTGCCGTCATCATGGCTGCCGGTTCGCTGTCGACGGTCGAGATCGTGGAGAAGCAAGCGGGTTTCTCGGGAATTTTCCCCCACTGGTACGTGCTCACACCGTGGGGTTTCGTGGGATTTATCCTCTTCATGATCGCCGCGACCGCTGAAACCAACCGTTCCCCGTTTGACCTGCCAGAGGGAGAGTCCGAGATTATTGCCGGGTACTACATCGAGTACTCTGGCTTTAAATTTGCCCTATTCTTTCTGGGCGAGTATCTGGGGATGTTTGCCATTAGCGGCCTGGGAATCACACTGTTTCTGGGCGGATGGTCGGCGCCTCTGCCATTCTTGACGTGGATTCCTTCGTGGATATGGTTCTTTGCCAAGCTGCTGGGGCTGATCATCGGATTCATCTGGGTGCGCGGCACTTTGCCCCGCCTGCGCATGGATCAGTTGATGAACTTTGCCTGGAAATTTATGTTGCCGATGGCATTGGTGGTCGTGGTAGCGGCTGGGGCGTGGCGCTTTCTGCCCCAGGGTGTGACCCGGTGGCTGGTTAACCTGGTGTTTCTTGCAGTTGCCTATGTGCTGTTGGCCCGTGGCGTGGAGACCAGAAACAAGATCGCAAAACGAACCTATCGTTTTGCTGAATGAGACAGATGAGCGCTTGGTTTCTTGTTCTTGCGGTAGTGACCCTGGTTGGCGCGTGCGCGGCGATGACGCTGCGCGGTTTAGTCCATTGCGCACTGGCGCTGGCGGTTGCCTTTGCCGGCATCGGTACGATCTACCTCTATCTTGGCGCCCAGTTCCTGGGCCTGGCGCAGTTGCTGGTCTACGTGGGCGCGATCGCCGTTCTTATCGTCTTCGTAATCCTGCTCACCCGCGGCAGTGATTCCGACCTGGCCCAGTTGATCCCGGCAGGTTTGCCGATCGCCGGGATCCTGGTAGCAATGGCGGTATTTGCCGTGCTGGCCTGGGCAGTCTTCCATAGCTTTGCGATTCATCCCTTCGGTCAGCTTTCCTCTCCAGCCACGGTCCGCGAATTGGGCACTGTATTAATGGCCGAGTATGTGCTCCCGCTGGAGGTAATCGGGCTGATGCTCACAGCAGCGCTGATAGGAGCCGTGATCGTTGCGATGAAGGAGAAACCGGACACGCAATGACTGGTTTGTCGGGATGTTTGCTCGTTTCTTCCATGCTGTTTGCGGTTGGTCTTGCGGGTGCGTTGACGCGCAGGAATACCATCCTGGTGCTGGTTGGCATTGAGCTGATGTTGAATGCGGCCAATATCAACTTCGTTGCCTTTTGGCGCTTTGGTCCCCACGCTGCGGCGTCGACCGGCATCATCTTCGGACTGTTCTCCATCGGCGTTGCGGCAGCGGAAGCGGCGGTTGGGCTTGCACTCATCCTCGCGGTGTATCGACACGCGAAAACCACAGATCTGAGCCGGCTCACCGGGAGGCCACAATAGAGCTGCCTATGGCTTCGACCGCTTCGCCCGATTGGATCGTTCGCTATCTGTGGTTGATTCCGACACTCCCTCTGCTGGCCGCCGGTATCGGTGCGCTGCTGAAGCAGAGCCAGCGCCGATTCGCCGCAACCATCGCGATCGCCTCCATGGGCCTTTCATTTGTGCTGGCAGTGGTTGCGTTTGCCCATCTGTTGCTGAATCCGGAGCGGCTATTTGTCAATTTTCCGTGGATGCAATTCGGATCCGAGTGGTTGAAGCTGGGATGGATGCTGGACCCCCTGGCAGCGGTGATGCTGGTGATGGTCACCTTCGTGGGGCTGCTGATTTTTATTTACAGCGTTGCCTACATGCACCACGACGAAAACTTTACCCGGTTTTTCTGCTTTCTCTCACTCTTTGCGGGAGCGATGCTCGGCTTGTTGATCGCCAATAGCTTGCTGCTGCTGTTTATGTGCTGGGAGGTGGTGGGGCTCACGTCGTACCTGCTGATCGGCTTCTGGTATGAAAGGCCCGCAGCGGCGGCAGCAGCCAAGAAGGCTTTCATTACCACACGGATCGGTGACCTCGGTTTGCTGTTGGGCATGGTGTGGCTTTACGGGCAGACGGGCACACTGCTCTTTTACGACCAGGGCGCAGGATGCATGGAGCATGGGCCGCTCTCCCAGTTGGCGGGCAAAACCTTAACCGGGATCGCGCTGTTGATTTTCTGCGGAGCGGTTGGCAAATCCGGCCAGCTGCCGCTGCACGTCTGGCTCCCGGATGCGATGGAGGGCCCGACTCCGGTAAGCGCGCTGATTCACGCAGCGACCATGGTGGCCGCAGGCGTCTACCTGGTAGCGCGTGTGTATCCTCTAGTGAGCGCTTCGACGCATGCGCTCGAGGTGGTTGCCTGGGTTGGCGCTCTGACCGCAATCTTTGCTGCGCTGGTGGCGGTGGCGCAGGACGACATCAAACGTATTCTGGCTTACTCCACCGTCTCGCAGTTGGGATACATGATGCTGGGCCTCGGCGTGGGCGGGGTCGCGGTGGGCGTCTTCCACCTCATCGCTCATGCATTTTTCAAAGCGCTTCTGTTTCTTGGCGCGGGATCGGTTATCCACGGCTTGATGGGCGAACAGGACATTCGTGAGATGGGGGGCAGTCCGCAAGTGGATGCCGGTCACCTTTGCGGCCTACGCTGTAGGCACGCTGGCATTGTGCGGGTTCCCTTTATTCTTCTCCGGGTTTTGGAGCAAAGATGCGATCCTGCATTCCGCTTATGAGTGGAACATCTCGCGGGTGCCTTTTTATCTGGGCGCGATCGGCGCACTGCTCACGGCCTTCTACATGACCCGCCAGGTCTGCTACGTCTTTTTCGGCACCAGGCGCAGGGATCCCGTGCCGGAGCCGATTGAGCCGTCAGAGACAGCGGCGTCGGATCCGCTTGAGGCCGCTCATGAAAGTCCGGCTGCCATGACCACTCCGTTAGTGCTGTTGGCAGCTTTCGCAGTCCTGCTGGGGTTCTTCGGAACTCCTGCATGGCCATGGTTGCAGGCATTTTTGGACCTGAAGCATGCAAGCCTGGATTTTGGTCAACTTGCGGAAGGCGGACTTCTTTCGCTCATGTTGGCTTCGTCCTTGCTTGTTTTCGCCGGACTGGGGCTGGGTTGGTGGATGTATGGGCGCCGGCCGATCAAGCATGCCGTCGACCCCGATGCGCTGGAACAACTCCAGCCGGCGATCTTCCACGCGCTGCGGCAAGGCTTGTACATAGACCAGCTTTACGCGCTGACCATTTTGCGGCTGGTGTGGTGGATCGCGATCCTTGCGAGTTGGTTTGACAAATGGGTTTGGAGCGGTATCCCGCTGGCTGTGTCGGCCCTGACCAAGGGCCTCGGATGGATCGATTTCTCGCTCGACCGTTGGGTGGTGAACAAGGGATTCGACGAAGGATGTAACGGTGTGGCGGACGGCGGACGATTGCTGGCGCGGTTACAGGATGGACGAATCCAGAATTATCTGCGGCTACTGGCGGCCGCGGTAGCAGCTTTGGCTTTCTTTCTGCTGCTGGGACATAGAGGATGAGCAGCAACTTGCCCTTAGTCAGCCTGCTTACCTTGCTGCCTTTCGCGGGCGGAATTGCGGTCCTGCTGATGGGACGAGCGGGGCGTTCGGCGGCGCGGCTGACCGCCGCGGTTTTCGCCGGCGGGGCGGTTGGGTTGACGATTCTGCTTTGGTGCCGCTTTCAACCTGCGCTCGAAGGAATACAACTGCAGGAATTGCATGCGTGGGAACCGGCGATTGGGCTTGCCTACCACGTGGGCTTAGATGGCCTGAGCCTGCTGATGCTGGCAGTCTCCTCGATCGTCGTGCTCATGGCCGTCGCCGCTTCCTGGAGCAATCCGAAACAAGGTGCCGCTTATTTTTCCTTCCTGCTTTTTCTGGAGACGGGTCTCTTCGGCACCTATACGGCACTGAACTTTCTCCACTGGTTTCTGTTCTGGGAACTGAGCCTGATACCGGCGTTTTTCCTCATCCGCATCTGGGGTGGCGCAGGACGGGCGCGCGCAGCTACCCAGTTCTTTGTTTACACCATGGTGGGCAGCATAGCCTTGCTGCTGTCTTTCCTGGCTATCTTTCTCTCAAGCGGCAGCTTCGACTTTGTGGAGCTGACGCAGATGGCACAGACCGGGCAGCTCGCGGCCGCGATTGGGCAAAACCTGCACTGGCATCAATGGGACAGTGGCCATATCACCATGGCCTTGTTTTGCGGAGCATTTCTGGGATTCGCGGTCAAGACGCCTGTAGTTCCCTTCCACGGGTGGCTCGCTTCTACCTATGCGGAAGCTGCTCCAGAGACCACCATGGTGCTGACCGGCGCTCTGTCGAAAATGGGCGTGTACGGGTTTCTCAGGATTCTGTTGCCCATCTTCCCCGAGCAGATGTGGCGTGCGCGAACCGTTCTGCTCTGGTTGGCTATCGCCAGCATCGTACTGCCCGCGTTCACCGCCTGGGTGCAGACTGACTTGAAGAGGATGTTGGCCTACGGGTCGATCAATCACCTGGGGTACTGCATCCTTGGCATCGTTGCCGTGGCGGGGTCTACGGGCGCGGATGCGAGCCAGGTGAGCGAAAAAGCGGCGGCGCTCACCGGGGTGATGCTGCAGCTGTTCAGCCACGGCATCACTGCAGCCGCGCTGTTCTGGTTTTTAGCGCTGCTCGAAAGGCGCAGCGGCGGGCTCACCGGCCTCAATGATTTCGGCGGTCTGCGTCGCCCTATGCCGGTATTCAGCGGACTGATGGGGATCGCCCTCTTCGCGTCGCTTGGTTTACCCGGACTGATAGGCTTCCCGGGAGAATTTCTGATCTTTAAAGGAGTCTTTCCGCTGGACTGGTGGGCGGCCACGCTCGCGCTGCTTGGCTTGCTGATGACTGCTGTCTTCCTGCTCACCATTGTGCAGCGCGTATTCTCAGGTCCGTTAGGCGAGCGTTGGGCTGGGATGGCGGACCTGACCCTGGCCGAACGGTGCATGCTTGCTCCCGTGGTCGTCGTGCTGTTCGCTGTGGGACTGTACCCGCAACTGATCAGCGGAATGGTGCATGGAACGGTGATGCAGTTTGTCGGCCTGGTGAGGTATTGACCATGCTTGCCTGGACAATCTACCTCTCATTCATTGGCGCAGTTGCGGTTACACTCACGCCCGGAAAGAGTCCGGTGGTTGCCCGCGTCACCGCGTTGCTCACCACATTTCTAGGGTTGGGCATCGCAGTCGTGGCCGTAGTTCATGACCGATCGGGGCAGCTGATCACAATTGCGAGAAGGCCGTGGATACCGACGCTGGGCATTGAATATCATCTGGCCGCCGATGGCATCAGCCTGGTTTTGGTTTTATTGACTGGAATTGCAGCCGTCGCCGGGGTACTTTTTTCGTGGAACGTCGAACGGCGGGTGAAGGACTTCTTCGCTCTCTACCTGGTGCTGATTGGCGCGGTGTACGGCGTCTTCCTTAGCTTCGATCTTTTTCTCCTCTTTATCTTTTATGAGGTCGCGATTATTCCCAAGTATTTTCTGATCGCCATCTGGGGATCGACGCGCCGGGAGTATGCCGCCATGAAGCTGGTGCTCTACTCTTTTGCCGGGAGCGCCCTGGTTCTGGCCGTCATGGTGGCCGCGTATGTTGTTTCCGGTGAGCGCACGCTGAACCTGGAGGCACTGGCGCACTTTCCTTTTCCGGCACATTTTCAGATGTGGGCCTTTCCGCTCGTCTTTGTGGGATTTGCCGTGCTCGCCGGCATGTGGCCCTTTCATACCTGGGCGCCCACGGGTCACGCAGCCGCCCCAACCGCCGCCTCCATGCTTCTGGCCGGCGTGGTGATGAAGCTGGGAGCCTACGGGTGCCTGCGTGTGGCCATGATGCTGTTTCCGCGGGGGCTCGATCCCTGGGGCTTCCAGGTGCTCGGGTTTGGGTCGTGGCAGCAGGTGTTCGCAGTGCTCGCGGTCATCGGCATCGTATACGGCGCGAGCATCGCGCTGGTACAGAAGGACCTCAAGTTTGTGGTCGGCTACTCCAGTGTGAGCCATATGGGCTTTGTGCTGTTGGGCCTGATGACCCTGAACCAGATTGGCCTGTCTGGCGCCGTGTACCAGATGTTCTCCCACGGGATCATCGCGGGGCTTCTGTTTGCGGTGGTGGGGCGCATGGTCTATGACCGCACGCACACGCGTGACCTGGGCGAGCTGTCGCGTATTCCGCTGGCCCGGTTGATTCCCTTTGCCGCGGTGACCTTTGTGCTGGCCTTTATGGCCTCGATTGGGCTGCCGGGATTTAGCGGGTTTATCGCCGAGCTGGAAGTATTGATTGGCAGTTGGCGCGCCTTTCCCTGGATGAGTTGGATCGCGGGCTTGGGCATCCTGATCGGCATTGCATTTTCGTGGCGCGCGCTGCAGGCCACCTTTTTTGGCGAGCCCACGACACCTCCGGAGGCAGTGCCCGCCATCACCATGCCGGAGCGTCTCGGCGCGTGCCTGCTGCTGGCCAGCACCATCGCGCTGGGTCTCTATCCCAGGCTGCTGATGGACTTGATCCTGCCTACCCTCAACGGACCGTTGTTTGAACAGCTTCGCCGGGGTGCGTGGAAATGACCGGCTCCGGCTACGTACAGCTTCTGCGTTTGACGGCGCCTGAGATCGTTGTGACGCTGACGGGGTTGCTGGTGCTGATACTGGACCTCAGCTTCCTGCGCCGCGCGTCGCTTGCATTCCGGTTCCGTTGTGCTGCTTTTGCGAGCTGCGCCGGATGCGTCGTTGCGTCGGTCGTGCTGGAGAAGATGTCCGCGCAAGGCTACTTGCCGGCTGGAATGCTGGTAGTTAATTCGCTGACGCAGCTGGTGCAAATGGCTTTGCTTGCGCTGGCGATTCTGGTTCTTCTCCTGGTGGCTTCGGCTCGTTTCACCACCCATGTAGGCGAGTATTGCGCACTGATGTTATTCGCCACCACCGCGATGATGCTGCTGGTGAGCACGCAGAACCTGTTGGTCATCTTTATCACCATCGAGTTTCTAAGCCTCTCGCTTTACGTCCTCACCGCGTTTGACAAGGAGAGCCGGCAATCAGCGGAAGCCGGGCTCAAGTATTTTCTGTTTGGCGGCATGTCGGCGGGAATCCTGCTATTTGGCATGAGCTTGCTTTACGGTATCTCCGGCTCGCTTGCTCTCGGGCCCATCGCTGCCGCGGTCAACAGCTCGCCGGGAGATCCACTGTTGACGCTCGCCATCGTGATGGTGCTGGCGGGGTTCGGATTCAAGATTGCGGCCGCGCCCTTTCACATGTGGGCGCCGGAGGTGTATCAGGGGGCGCCGACGTGGAGCGCTACACTGGTGGCATCCAGTTCCAAGGTGGCCAGCTTCTTCGCTCTGTTTGTGCTCTTCTACCTGGGGCTGATGGGAGCAGCGGGCAGCGCCGCTTGGAGCGATTACTCCGCCGGATGGGCAGCCTTGATCGCGGTGGTCGCCGCGATATCGATGCTGTGGGGGAACCTGGCGGCGATTGCGCAAACCAGCGTCCGACGGCTTCTGGCTTTCTCCGCCATTGGACATGCGGGGTATATGTTGATCGCACTGGTGGTTCATAGCCGGCAGAGTTTGAGCGCGCTGGTGTACTACGTCATCACCTATGCACTGGCGACGGCCGGTGCATTTGGAGTGCTCTCTGCGCTGGAGGGCGAAAAGGTCGACAGCATCGCGGATTTCCGTGGGCTGGGAAAGCGTGCTCCGGACTTGTCCTTTTGCCTGCTGATTTTTTTGCTCTCGCTGGCCGGTATCCCTCCGCTGGCGGGCTTCTTTGGCAAGTTCTATGTGTTTGCTGCGGCGCTGGACATAGCAGATCATTTCGGTCTGCTGTGGCTGGTGCTACTGGCCCTGGCCATGAGCGTGGTTTCGTTTTACTACTATTTGAAGGTTCTCAAGCAGGCCTACGTCTCAGAGCCTGTGACTGGACCGGCGGCCATCCATGTGCCGGCGACCACCAGGGTCGCGTTGTGGGTGACGGCCGCGTTGGTGGTTGTCCTGGGCTGTTTGCCGGATTTGTTGCTCAACAGGATCGCGGCCGCGATCCCGACGGTATTTCAGTGAAAACGACATCCCGAATATGTGCATACAATTGTGATAACATCTGTATCGGGAACAATTATGCCGACACCGAAAAAGCGAACGAGATCCGTCATTAGTAACGACCAACCGGGCGGAACGGAATACCGCGGTAAGCAAACCAAGACCGGCAACTCGTCGGGTTTCCGTTTCGAGGGAGCTCTCTTCAAGAGTCACCCGGAGTTCAATGGCGAAGTGAGGGCTCGCGTCATTGCCCCTGGCCGCATGTTGGTTATTGCAGAAACAGAGGCTCGGGAAACAACAGACCCCGTGATGGCGTCTTTTCTTGCATTTCTTGCGCAAGACATTGCAAACTCTCCGCAGCGCGCCAGGCCGCTGGATGGGAAGCTGGCGAAACGGATGGATAAATTGACAAAGGGGATTGCGGTATCGCCCGACGAAGACCTCGGCGACGGGGTGTCTATTTAGGTGGTCGTGAATGGCTGGAGACTCTACATTCACCCCCTTTTTGACCAGCAACTGCAGCGTTTGGTGGAGCAGGTAGAGGCTCTAGCGGCGAAGGATCCGATCGGTTTTAGAGAGCAGCCGGCGGCGAAACTGATGGCCACCGTCAATCGCTACATTCGAGAAATTATCCCCAAAGATCCAACCGCTGCGGAGTTTCGCCAGGGAAATACTCTTGGCCCGGATAACCGGCACTGGTTTCGGGCAAAGTTTCACGAACGGTTTCGGCTCTTCTTTCGCTTCTCCAGCAAAGAGAAAGTCATCCTTTATGCATGGGTAAATGATGAAAAGACATTGCGTAAATCCGGTTCAAGGACAGACCCCTATCGGGTGTTCCGCGCCATGCTGGAGGCGGGTGATCCTCCCAACACGATGGAGCAGTTGCTTACGGGCGCCAAGGAATTAAAGGACAATTAAGGGCTCTTGCCCATGACACATTCCGATCCCGAAGCCGAGAATTATCTGGCACGCGGTTTCCGCGACGTGGACGCGGCAGCCGTGGGCAAGATGGCACGATGCCTGGAGTATCTGGATTCCCTGCCCGAGTTTCGGCAATATAAGACTGAAATTTTAGACTTGATGAAACCGCAGCGCGGCTCTGTCACTGCGGACCTGGGTTGCGGACTGGGCTTCGATGTGCAACGTCTCTCTAAGCTGGTAGGGCCGGAGGGGAGGGCCATCGGTGTCGACTCCAGCACATCGCTGCTTGCATCCGCGCGTTCTGCAAGTGAGGGATTTCCAAGCGTCGAATTTATCCAAGCCGATATTCAGAATTTGCCTTTTGCTAATGGCTTTCTGAACTCCTGCAAGGTAGATCGCACGCTGCAGCACGTGGAGCGGCCGGTTGCAGTCCTCAACGAGATGTTCCGAACGGTGTGTTCAGGCGGCACCGTGGTATGTGCTGAACCGGACTGGGGAACATTTGCGATCGGTGCTGCTCAGGACACAATAGCTGGGCGGGTCGCCCGAATGTGGAGTGAAGGCTTCCGAAACCCGCGGGTCGGGCGTGAACTTAGGAGCCGCCTCGAAGAGGCTGGGTTCGTCAATCTGCAGGTCCAGGATACTGTTATAACGACTCTGACCTTTGCGAGTTCAGACGCGGTATTCGACATTACGCAGAGCGCTCTGCGGCTTGCGGTGGGCAGCAGAAGCAATGAACCCGTTGCGTGGCTTTCAAGGTTGCGCGAGCACGATCGTGATGTCCGTTGTTCCGTCACGCTTGTGATCAACGTCGCGCAAAGGCCCTAGCAGGCTGCGGAGAAAAGTCGTTTTTGGGTAGGTCCGGGCTACACAGGCTGCAGAAAAAGTCTGCGTGAGTCCCGAAGGGACGGGCTGAAAGTAGCCCAGGACGCAGTCCTGGGTAGAACCAACCAAAACGGACCGAGTCCCGTCAGGGACGGCTGAAATCCCTGTAGCCATTGTTCAGTCGTCCCTGACGGGACTGTTCGGATCACAGATGTTTCCCAGGACTGCGTCCTGGGCTACTTTCAGCCCGTCCCTTCGGGACTCACGCAGACTTTTTGACTACATGTAACCTGTTTCCCAAAGCACCGGAAACCCATGCTTTTGTTCGAACCTGTTCTTATCAAAGGAGACAGCATGCCTCTTGTCCGAATCGATTTTCTGCAAGGCAAACCACCCGAGTATGGCATACAGGTTGGCCAAATCGTCTACCAGGCGTTGTCCGATGTGATGAATGCACCCAAGGACGACCTCTTCCAGGTCATCACTGAGCATTTCAAGGGCGGCCTGCAGTTTGACCGTAATTACCTTGGGGTCCATCGATCGGACGACTGCATTTTTATCCAGATCACGCTGAATAGCGGACGAACGATCGAGATGAAACGACGCTTCTACAAAGCCGTGGCCGATGGCCTGCACGAAAGCCTGAAGCTTCGCCGGGAAGATGTCTTCATCAACCTGGTCGAAGTGCCAAAGGAAAACTGGTCATTCGGCAATGGCGAAGCTCAGTACGCACCTGCTTCGAGCTGAAGACTCAAGCCTGCCCTGGGGCCAATTGGGTAGAGCCGGCGTTCGGGTAGTTGTCGCCGGCGAAGGTATCGCGGATGTCTTGGTAGAGTGGCGCGAGAATGGTCGCGAGACTCCGGGCGAGACCCAGCACGTCGGATGCCTGGGGCGGCACTGGTTGGCCGGCCGCCTGGTAGTAGTGGTCCGTTGCTTCTTGCATCCGGGCGGCCGACACGCGGATGTCGGGGACACCTTCGACCCGCTTTCCCTTGACCTCGCTGGCTAGAGCGTGCATCACCGACACAATATCCTTCTCGAACGCTACCCCGGCCTGGGCGATGGGCTCAGGCAGGCTGGTGAGGGGTTGGCGCGTGAGGTACTGCGCGGACGTGACTTGTACCTGCAGTAGAGCGCGGATCGAAGGCTGCCAGCGGCGAATGTCCTCGCGGATCTGCAGCTTCCGCGCACGCGATGCTCCGAACTCGAATAGGACCGCATCAGCTTGCGCGGTCACCTTCTGAAAACCAGCATTGAGCTGATCCCGCAGCTGGCGAATGCGCCCGATGGCTCTTACACGGTCGGGCTCGAGCATCTGCTCGGTCAGCTCGGCAAACATTTCCAGATTATGGACGAAGACGGTCTGCATTTCCTCGACCGCCTCCCTCACCCACAAGCGATCGTAGATAAGCCACATGCACATCAAACCAAGCAAAACTCCAAAGACACGGTCGCGGGCAATAGAAAGCGAAGTCTGGATGGTAAATTCCTGCAGGTTGATCAGGTAAAAAGCCAGGGCAAGCTGCACGCCAAGATAGGAAAGCCTCGCGGAGGCGGTCGCAATCCAGGAAGAGATCGCGGTGACCACCATGAACAAGACGGTAAAGCCGACGATGGAATCGAGGTAGGGCAGCACAAAGATTTGCGCACCCATGCCAAAGATGATGCCGCCAACGATGGCTCCGCAGAGGCGCAGGAATTGCTTTTGACGCGATGAACCTATGGTGGAAAGCGCGGTAATGATGCAGGTCGCTATCGAAGTGCTAAGTCCCGGCCAGTCGACTGCGGTGTAGATGATGTAACTGGCCATGGCCGCCAAGGTGCCGCGCAAGGCGAATTGCAGGTGGGCGGGGTTGGAAAAAGCGTCGGCGGCGAAAAAGCGAGTGGGCTGTTCCTCGTCGAAGGGAGCTGGGATGAACTCCCGGATGGTCGCCGACCCGGAAAATGCCTCCGGGATGAGGGCGACGATCCGCTCCATCGAAGACAGGAAGGGCAGCTTCGACGGCTCCTCCTCTACGGGCTGAATCTTTTGCGGCGGCTGCCTCTGCACCAGATCTTTGCAGACTGCTTCTATCTGGTCGGCGAGAGCCAGACAGCGACTCTTGTCGGCCGGTTCGAGTTGCAACACGGGGCTGTTCGTTCCCGTCGACTTGGCACGTTCCATGAGAGCGCGGTGGAAATTGGCGGCCACGTCGACCAATTGCCCCACCAGGGCAACCGCCGTGCCCAGCTGGGCTTTGAAGCGCTCGCTGTAGCGCGATCGAAAAATGAGCCTTCGCAGCCTGGAAATGCCGACCATGGCAAATAGCGCCAGTCTTTTTCCCGAGACGCTATCCAGGGCCCGCTCCTCCGCTGCAGAGCACAAGATGTTCTTTACGGTCTGTAGACGAGTCTCGATTCCTTCGGTGAGGTCCGTGGTGGGATGCAGGCTGCGGAAAACATACTCAACCACGATGGTCACTACGATGCCAATGGCAACCACACCGCCGAGCCATAATGTGTTGGAGACGCGATCGTTAACACTCAGCGTGATTCGATCCCAAAGCGGAATGGCGCCGGCAACGGTAAAGCCAAAGGCCACCGCCGTCCCGTAGTCGTTCATGATGCTGATGAGGAAGAAGGAAACCAAGAGGCCAATGCCAACGGCAAGGAAGTGAGTCAGCGGATCATCGACGAACAATGCGGCGCCCAGCAGACTGAAGGCCGTGGCCAGGCAGAAAAACGCAATGGCTTTTAACCCGGCCGTCAGCGTAGCCGTGGGATTTTCCCGGCTGAGGAACAAGGTAAAGATAGCGCCCAGGAAACCGGCCGGAATCTGGAAGGTCATCACTATGATCATGACCAGCGTCGCAGCGATGGTGACGCGGGCCACGACCCAAGCCCGGCCCGGATAAGGCATGAGCTCACTCTTCAGGAAGTTCCAGAGCCACTGCATCATCTCATCGACGACGCCCTGCTGGGGGACGGCCGGCAACGCTTTTCCCTGGGCTGCCACGGCTATTGGTCTCCGCGAATGACAACCACCGCAGTCTCACTCAGGCGGAAGGGCTCCGTTTCCGGGGCCTGGATGCGCACGCGCACCGGGTATCGCGTAGCCAGATGCACCCAATTCAGCGAGCGCTGCACATCGGGCAGCCCGGTAGAGGAAAACGATCCTACGAGCGTGTTATCGGGCTGTACGCCGAAACCGACACTGTCGACGATGCCCTCATAGCGGATGGAAGGCCGGGAGAGCACGTAAACATCGGCATGCATTCCGGGGTGAATGCGGTGCAATTGCGTTTCGCGGAAGTTGGCCACCGCCCACCAGACACGGGTGTCAATCAGCGTAAAGACCTGCTGCCCGGTATGGGCGTAGGCGCC
Source organism: uncultured Acidobacteriaceae bacterium (assembly GCA_963796145.1). Classification (GTDB taxonomy): domain Bacteria; phylum Acidobacteriota; class Terriglobia; order Terriglobales; family Acidobacteriaceae; genus PALSA-350. The sequence goes on from CAWCKO010000039.1 coordinate 47,058, forward strand.
GCGGGAGATCGTCAGGTTGGTAACGCGAGTATCGAAGGGAGCATACACTCTGCAGTTGTTCAGGTTGTACTCTGCGGTGCGAATGAGGGAGGCCCGGCCCTCACGTTGGGCGGTGAGCGGATCCAGTGTGAGCACGCTATGCTGCGATTGACCGAGTTGTGCGTGGCTCTGCTCCTGCGCCGCCCTTGTTTGCTCGTACTGGGCCTGCGCGGATACCACCTGTGCCTGCGCCAGGAGCAATTGCGAACGAAGTTGCTGCACCGCCTGTTGCCTTGCCGTCACCGCGGTTCTGACCTGGTCCACCTGGTCGACGGTTACGAATTGCTTGGCCAGGAGCGGCTCAATGCGATGAAAATTGTTGGTTTGGTAAGCCAGTTCGGCGTTGGCACTGTCGAGGGCTGCCTGGGCAGCGGCAACATTTGCTTTGGCTTCGTTTACCGCGGCGGCGGCGCGGTCCACATTTGCGGCGGCGCTATCCGTATTGGCGCGGGCCGCCCCAACGGCGCTCACCTGCGATGCAATGGTCCTTCGCTGGTCGACGATCTGGCCCTCGAGCGTTTGCTGATCAGAGCGCGCCTTTTCCAGGGCGTATTCGTAGGGCCGTGGATCAATCTCAAAGAGCAACTCCCCTTGCTTGCGGAACTGGTTGTCCTGTACGGCAAGTTCGATGATGGGGCCGTCTACCTGGGGAGCGATGCCGATGAAGTTAGCAAATACCTCGGCATCATCAGTGCGCGGGTGTTTATTGGTGAGGTGGATAACCAGCGCACCCGTAATCAGAGCGGCGGCGACAATGGAAATGCTTACAATTCTGCCGAGTCGGCGGCGCTGCGGATCTAAGTCGTTTTCGGGCATCGCATCTCCTTTCCGATCAACTGAAGAACAAGAGCCAGATGGTGAAGGTAAAAAACAGCGTCAAACAGGGGTATACGAGGACGAGAGGCCACAACAGATGATCCTCGAGCTTGATGCGCAGAAAGAAAACGCGGGCGAGAGACGCGAGCAGGATGCCCAGCACGCCGCAGAGGATCCACGCGGGGAAAAACGAGCCCAGAATATTGAACGTAGGCGCGCGGGAGCATCCGGCGGCCAGCACCGTAAACGCGAGCGACGCTCCGGATGCAGCGGCCCGGTTCAGGACCCGGCTGAGGGGCGATGGTAAATTTGCTGTCAATTTTCCCGTCCGTTCATGTTCTTCATGTTCTGTCCTGAAGCTCATGGCCCTTTTCTCTGAAGTAGGTCGCCAGTCTGGAAGGCTAACGCAGCGATTCCCGTTAACAGCTGGGTGCGCGCGCTGACATCCGCGGTGCGGGCGGCTGCCAGAGTGCGTTGCGCCGAGACCACATCGATCTGGCTGCGCACTCCGTAGTTGTAAGACTGCAGGGCCGCGTCGTAGGACGAAGACGCCGCCTCGAGCAATGCGGCTGCGGCCTTTTGCTGACGGAGCGCAGTGCGTGCTGTGGAGTACGCGGCCCAGACTTCGTTTTCCACTTGATCGCGGATGGCATCGACTTCGGCGGCGGCCTGCTTTTGATCGGCCTTGGCTCGCGCCAGGCGACTCTCGCGTGCGTATCCATCGAACAAGGTCCAGCTCAGACTGAATCGTGCATTCCAGAACTCCTGGTTGGCGGAATATACGCCCGGAGAGGTGTTCTGCTCGGAGAAGTTTTTGGCCAGGCCGGCGGCGCCACTGATGGTTAGCGTCGGCAGATACGCGGTCTTGGCCGCTTTCACTTCGGCGCGGGCGGCGCGCAGTTCGGCCACTCTCTGCATAAGATCGGGCCGCTGGGCAAGCGCGTGGTCGATCGACGTTTCGACGGTGCCCGTCAAGTCCTGCGGTATGGTCAGGTCTCGAATGCTTTGTACCTGCAAGGGGTTGACCGGGGAGATACCAAGAGCCGTGGCAAGATCGCCGTGCGCGATTTCAGACGCACCGATCGCCGCCTGCAAGTCGTAGTCCGCCTGGGCAGCAGCACTGCGCGCCTCGAGTACATCGGGCAGGGTCGCCAGCCCAAGCTCCAGCCGCGCTTCCGCATCCGCCTGCACGGTTTGCGCATTCTTCAGGTTGGCTTCCGCCACGTCCTCCTGCCCCTTGGTGTTGAGCACCCGATAGTACGCGGCCATGACCTGGTAGATGACCTTACGGTGGGTGTCGTTGAAAAGGAAGTTGGCGGCGAACAGATTGTTCCTGCTGATGGCAATCTCATCGAGGCGCCGGCCGAAATCGAAGATGGTGTAGTCCAGCTCTAACGCGGGAGAAAATGTCTCTATCGTCTGCCGGTAGTAATCCGGCGCGAAGAAGAGGTTATCGCGTGCGCTCTGCGCGACCGCCAGCGCGGCCACGGTCGGATAGAGCGTTGATTTGCTAATCCCCAGGTCGGCAGCGCGTGCCATGGCGTTTTCCCACGCCACGCGCGTTTCAGGGTTGTTTTGCTCGGCGATGTTGATCAGCTCCGGCAGTGTGTAGGTTTTGCTTGGATCAGGAGCGAAGGCTGGGGCAGATCGCGCTGGAGCAGTCGCCTGCATGGTTCCCTGCCAGGGCTGGCTCGGGGAAGCGGGTGCTCTCTGGGCGCTGGCGATTGCTGCTGCCAGCAACACGGTGAGCATAGTGACCGAGTTGATGAGAGATAACTTCATTCCCGACGCGCCGTACTCGGAATGGATTTCCTATAGATGTATACCGGAGACGACGGTCGTGCACACCTATCGGGAAATTCATTCTGAGCAACCGGATGATAGCATTCCGGTCCCACAGGGGTCTGCGGCAGGTATCGAAGGGAATCCCTTCGGGCTTTGTCGGGTAGGGCAATGCTTGGGGTTCAATCAGCTGGTTGAGGGAAACGCAGTGGCATGTGTGGCGTCGCGAAGTAGGAAATCCGGGTACGCTCCTGCCGGGAGGTGAATTTTTTGCGGGCAGAGAATTTACGCGTGGAACAAGAAATCAACGGGCGGATTTTGGTCCGCCCGTTGCTCGTCAGAGGCCGAGGAAGTGACTACCGATAGGAGTTGGCAATAACGACTTCCAGGTTGAGGGGAGTAGCAATGGGTTGATTGCTCACCATGCCAGGCGTGAAGCGGTACTGACTCACGGCAGCAAGGACGCTCGCGTCCACCCCCGGGGCAGCCGATCTGACGATCTTCAGGTCTTCGGGTTTACCGGTCTTATCGACAATCATTCCAACCACTACCCTGCAGTCATTGTTGAGGAACTTAGCAGTGCTTTCATCTGCTTGGACGTCCACGGTGTAAATCAACTTGGGCGGGATGACCCCAGTCGAAACCCGCTTAACTTGGGGCGCAGGTCCGTTGCTGGCGACCTGGGTTTGGGCAGGCGTGCTTGCCTGGGCTTGAAGCATAACGGAGGACAGAGAGAGTATGGCTGCTACTATGAGTTTACGCATGATATCTATCTCCTGAGTTAAGGGTGCCCGTCACCAATCTATCCCTGCGGGTATTCGACTGTCAATATATTTTTTCGAGCTGGCTATTTTATTAGGTATTTTTCATATTTGTTTACTATCAAGTGACCTGTTTTTAAAAAGAACTCCGCAAAGCTAGAGAGGTGTGAATGCATGGCCGACCAAGCGCAAAACTCCCCGCCAGACGGCAGTGCCCGGTTGAAATTGAGAGAGAGTGTGCGCAGTTATTGCGGAGGTATGCGGCTATTGGGAAGGTGCGGGGAACGACCTGGCCAGGTAGTCGGTTATCTGATCGAATTCTTCGTCGGTGGCGACGGCCCCTCGCGCGGACATATTTTGCACCAGGCTATTCCATTCCTGCGCGCTCAGGTGTTGGCTGGCCGCTAAGTCTGGCGAGTGGCACCCGGAACAAACTCTGATCATCAGGTCGTGCCCCGGTCCAAGGGGCAGATGATTTTGAGTCGAGGGCACCGCGGCAACGGCGTTCGCCGCCGGCACAGTGTTCTGCGCTTTAGCCAGCGGCGCGCTGAGCGTATCGGTGCTCTCACCGGATAAGCTGAAGACGACCACGGAGTCGCCGGCCAGCGCAGCACCGATTCCGAAACCGCCGGTAGCGACCACAGCAATGTATTGCTGCCCTTTTGCATCCGCGTATGTGACGGGAGTGGACTCAGCCGAGGCGGGAAGTTTCACCGTCCATAATTCTTTGCCGGTCTTGGTGTCGAAGGCGCGAAAGCGAGCATCATCGGTAGCGCCGACGAAGGTTAGACCGCCGGCGGTGACGATCGCGCCGCCAAGACCGGGGCGCCCGGTATTCTGTTTCCCTGGAGGCAAAATGTCGGTCACTCCCAGCGTCGTTCGCCAGGCGATCTTGCCCGTGTTTACGTCCACAGCGACCAACTGACCCCACGGCGTTGGGGTGCAGGGAAGATGGTTGCCGGGGTTCCAAAAGCGAACCGTGCCGGCGAGCGGGCCGGAGTTGGAATAGCTACCGTCCGGGTTACGAATGATCCGCATCGGCTGGCCCAGGTTGTTCACATTGACGACAAACAAGCCCAGCCTGGGATCAAAGGCCCCGCCATAGTAGTTGACGCCGCCCTGGGTGCCCGGCAACGTGACCGTGTAGCGATCGAGCGCGGTTGGCGTGTAGGGGACTTCACCCAGCAGCATGTTGTTGCTGTCGACGTATTGCTCGCACCACGCCTTGTGTTCCGGCGTGTCCTGGTAAAGGTGATCGCGACTAAGCGTATTTTGGGCCAGCGGCTCAGGCAAAAGAGGAAAGGGTTGGGTGGGTGAGGTCTGCTCGCCTGGAACATCGCTCTGGGGAACAGGCCGCTCCTCAACGCCGTAAATGGGCTTGCCGGTGACGCGATTCAGAATGAACATCAGTGCATTCTTGTTGACCGTGGCCACCGCCGGAATGGTCTTGCCATTATGTTTTATATCAAACAGTGTCGGTGGCGTTTCCAGGTCAAGATCCCAAATGTCATGGTGCACCACCTGGAAGTACCACAGCAGCTTGCCGGTGTTCGCGTTGACGGCGACCAGAGAGTTGGCGAAGAGATTGTTGCCCGGACGATCCACCCCGACCCGGTCATTGTTGGGAGCGCCGAAGGGCATGTAGAGAATGCCGCGCGCAACGTCAACGGTCATGTAGCCCCACACATTCACGCCTGACCGATCTTTCCAGCTGTCATCTGCCCATGTGTCGTGACCAACCTCGCCGGGGCGAGGCACGGAGTGAAAGGTCCAGACCAGCTTGCCGGTGCGCGCATCCCAGGCACGGGTATCGCCGGCAGGGCCAGGGCCGCCGTTCAATCCGCCGGGCCCCTCGCCCGGGCCCGAGCCGGTGATCACCAGGTTCTTGTAGATGAGGGGCGGCGAGGGCAGGATGTAACTTTTCTCTTTGCCGGTGGTCATCACCTCCGGCGTCTTCAGGTCGACCATGCCGTGGTCGCCGAACTCCGGGTTGAGCTGACCGGTGACGGCGCTGATCGAATACATTCGACCGCGGCGGGTGCCAAAGATGATGGCCGGCCCCGCGCCCTCGCCGCCCGGCCAGTAGTTCGCCCCGCGGACCGAGGCCTGGTCACCGTCGGGAATTTGAAACACCCATTGTTCGCGGCCGGTCGCGGAGTCCAGAGCAACCACCCGGCTGTAGGGAGTCACCACATACATGGTCGGACCCACCACCAGCGGCTGGTCCTCAGATGGATGCAGGCTGGTGCTGCCCGCCGGCTTCATGTGGTAGACCCATGCCACCTTCAGCTGGCTCACGTTCGCGGGCGTAATTTGCGTCAATGGGGAGTAGCGCGTGCCCCCGGGGTCGCGGCCCGGCATGGGCCAGTTCCCCGGCACGTCGGGCACAGATTGGTGCGCGGCTAAGGCGAAGAGAAACGGCAGGAGCAACAGAAGACCAGTCGCCAGATGGATGTTCCTCTTCAAAGCGAAGCACCCTCAGCATTGAGTCGGGGCGGTCATTCTCTCCTGAATGCGCTCCCGCTCTCGTTGGCGCCCGGCGCGCTCGGGGTTGAGGTAAAGCCAGCAAACCGCTGCAATCACGTCGGAAGCGATCATCAAATGGATCAGGGCGGCCCAATTGCCGGCGGTCTTCTGCAGGATCAATCCGCCGACGACCGGCATGACAAAGCCGGCGAGATTACCCAGCATGTTCATGGTGGCGGCTACGGTTGCGGTGTAGGATCCGCCGATCTCGACACAGGCGTCCCAGGAGATAGGCATGGTCAGGTCGCTGAACAGACTGGCCAAGCCCATACACAGCATGGCGGCCGTGACCTCCTGGGTGCGGAGGAATGCGAACAGCAACAGCGACGTACCAAGAAGACCAAAGAAAGCGATCCTGCGGCGGGGCAGACGCACGGGAGCGAGACTGGTGAGCAGCGAACCGACGCCGCCAAAGAGAAGAGGCAACACAGACAAGCCTGCCGCATGAGCCGCTGTGAGGCCGCGCCCTTCACGCAAATACGTAGGCAGCCAGGTGATGTAGAAGTACCAGGTAAACGAAACACAGAAGTACTGCAGGCAAAGCACCAGGACTTCCGGCGTGAGCAACAAAGACAACCATTTCTTCTGTCCCTCATGGTGAGTCATCATGACCCGCGACAGCTCGAGCAGTTCCTTCTCGGCGTCGTTGACCGATGTGTGCTGGCGGGGATTGTCCTTGTACCAAAGCCAGAACACAGCGCACCAGACCAGCCCGAGGGAGGCGAAGGCCACAAAAGAGATTCTCCAGCCGATCAGCCCGATGCAGGCTAGCACCAGCGGCGGCGTTGCAGCTCCGCCCCAGCGCGCAAAGGCCCACAACATGGCTTGCGCGGTGACCCGCTCGCGCGCCGGCAACCACATGCTGAGCATGCGCGTCAGGATCGGGAAACACCCCGCCTCGCCGGCTCCGAACAGGAAGCGAATGATCCACAAAGAGACGACATTCCAGGCGGCTCCGGTCAAGGCGGTGAACACCGACCAGCCGAGAACAATCTGCAGCAGAACCCGGCGGACGCCGATCTTGTCGCCTAACAGGCCGATGGGAATTTCGAATAAGGCATAAGACAGGCCAAAGGCTCCGAAAACCAGCCCCATTTGCGCCTTGTTGAGGTGCAGATCATGAGAGATGGGCCCTGCTGCCTGCGAAATAGCAACCCGTTGCACATAGGAGAGGATGGCGAGCCCGATGGCCAGGGCAACAATGCTGTACCGCGTTCGACTCGCCTTCATCCGCAGGCCCTCATATTGTGGGAAAAATCCGCCCGGTCAGGTTACCAGCAAGAACGCATGCAGGGCGAGAGGTATGATCGTGCCAGCAGCCAGACGGTGCGGGGTGGAAATGAAGATTGATCTGTCGGGCCGAACGGCCGTGATTACCGGAGCAAGCCGCGGCCTGGGTGAGGCAATGGCTAAGGCGTTGTCACAGGCGGGCGCCCAGGTCGCCCTGGTAGCCCGAGACGTCAAGCGGCTGGAGTCGGTGCGCGGTGCGATCGCCGAACAGGGCGGGACCGCGGCCATATTTGTTTGCGACGTGACGCAGGAACGGGACGTGGCCGCAGTGGCCGGCGCGATCACAGAGCGCTTCGGCCATGCACAGATTCTGATCAATAACGCTGGAACCAATATCCGTAAAGCCCTGGTCGATTTTTCGCTGGAGGAATTTCGCAGCGTGGTGGACTCGAGCCTGATCTCCACATTTCTCATGAGCCGCGCGTTTGTTCCCGGGATGAAGGGTACCGGGTACGGCCGCATTTTGAACATGACCTCCATCATGAGTCATATCTCGCTGCCGGATCGGACTGCTTACTCCTCTGCCAAGGCGGCGCTGCTCGGTTTTACGCGATCCCTGGCGCTCGAACTGGCGACGGAAGGAATCACCGTCAACGGCATCAGCCCGGGCCCGGTTGGAACCGACATCAACGCTGTCATCATGAACAATCCGGAGGTCAATGCCAGGTTCATGGCCAACATGCCAGTCGGACGATGGGGCAAGGTTGAGGAGATCGGCGCCCTGGCGTGCTTTCTCTGCTCGGAACTCGCCGGGTTCATTACCGGCACAGACATATTGATCGATGGCGGCTGGACCGCAAAGTAGTCCGGCGCCTCAGCGATCTGTTTGCTCTGAAAAGAAAGTTCCGATCGGTGAAACAAAAAGGGAACGCATGCGCGCTCCCTTTTACACAAACGAACCGAGTCTCTAGGCTGCCTTCTTTGCAACTATGCCATGGGGATCGATGACAAACTTCTTCGCTGCGCCCTTGTCGAAGTCCTCGTAGCCTTTCGGCGCATCTTCCAGCGAGATGATGGTTGCGTTCACGATCTTTGCAATGGGCAAGCGATCATGGAGAATTGCCTGCATGAGCTGCCGGTTGTATTGCAACACGGGTGCTTGTCCGGTATGGAAGTGCAACGACTTGGACCAGCCTTTTCCGAACCTGACCTTGAGGATGCCATGCTTGGAGTCGTCATTCGGCGCACCCGGATCGTGAACCACGTACAGGCCAGGAATGCCGACGCCGCCGGCAACAAACACCACTTCCATGAGCGAGTTCAAAACGCTGGCAGGCGCGGGTTCGTTTGCGGTTCCGTGACCGCTGGCCTCGAATCCGACGGCGTCGATGCCGGCATCCACCACGGGCTCACCGACAATGGCCGCGATTTGGTCAGCCAGGCTTTCGCTCTGCGAGATGTCGATGGTCTCGAAGCCCATCTTCTTCGCGTGCTTCAGGCGCTCCTTGTTGCGATCGCCCACGATGACGACGGCCGCGCCCAGCACATGAGAAGATGCTGCGGCCGCCAAACCTACCGGACCCGCGCCAGCCACATAGACCGTCGATCCAACACCAACACCCGCTGTCTTCGCGCCATGAAAGCCCGTAGGCAGAATGTCTGAGAGCATGGTCAGATCGCGGATCTTTTCCATGGCCTGATCCTTGTCGGGAAACTTGAGCAGGTTAAAGTCGGCAAACGGTACCAGGACGTAGTCAGCCTGGCCACCCACCCAGCCACCCATGTCGACGTAGCCGTACGCCCCACCCGGCTGTTGCTTATTCACATTGAGACAAACGCCGGTATTGCGCTCGCGGCACGCACGGCAGCGTCCGCAAGCTACGTTGAATGGAACGGAAACCAGGTCGCCGATTTCGAGGAACAGAACATCCTTGCCCTTTTCGATGACCTCGCCCAGGATCTCGTGTCCTAGAACAAGTCCTTTGGGAGCGGTCGTGCGGCCGCGCACCATGTGTTGATCCGATCCGCAAATGTTTGTGGACACCACTTTGAGGATGACGCCGTGCTCAATGGGTTTGCCCTGGGGATCCTTGAAGACAGGATAGTCGATGTTATGTACTTCAACCTTGCCTGGACCCTCGTATATTACGCCGCGATTTTTCGCCATGCTATTTCTCCAATTCCAGATCTCAACGATCATAGGCTTGGATGCACATGGCTAGGAAGGGGGCTTCTCGGCACGAGGAGCGCCATTTCACGACCAGGAACTGGGAAGTCCCGAGCGAAACCGTCTCAGGTATACATGCTGTGGCGACGATCTCTGGGGTCGTGCTCCGGCAGATCGTTGGCGGCCAGCACCGCCGCGGTCAGCTTCGACGGCTGGGAGGAAGTGATCACCACAGGCGGATTGTGGAGCACATCGATCACGCGCTCATACAGTCGGTTGCGCACCTTGAGGCGTTCGGATGCCCGGGTCACGTAACGTATCAGGACTTCGACTCCGGCACCAGCGGGACGCATGTTTACCGATGAGCTTGCACTGGTATGGCTCATGCCACTCTGCCGCGGCACGCGCTTCCACTCCTGTTCCGCAAGCCGGGCGTCCTCTCGCGTCTCTTCTATGACTGCTTTATGAATGAGCGCCACCTTGGCATACGTTTCTGCTTCCGAGGGCAGGCTTACCGATATCTCATCCCACATCCATTGACCGACCGTAGAGAAATTGAAAAATTGCCCGGTTACAGCGAAATTGTTGATAAAGGTTGCACGACGTCCGGTCGGGTGTCCCTTTTCAGCCCAGGCACTGTTTTCCAGGATCGTGGTGCGGAAAAGATTGATCTCGATCACCTCGCCCGCCACGCCATTGATCTCTACCCAGTCACCCACGCGGATTCCGTTCCGGCCCATGAGAATGAACCAGCCAAAGAAAGCGAGGATGAAACTTTGCAGAGCTACCGTTAGCCCTGCAGTCGCGAGACCCAGGATGGTCGAGATCTGGCTGGGTACACCGAACGTTACAAGCAAAACACACAGCACGCCAAGCAGCTGCGCACTGAGCCGCAGAATAGTATGCAGCGTCTGTATGCGCCGCCGATCAAAAGTAAGACCGTTCAGCGCATGCCGCTCCAACAATTTTGTCCCTAAAGCTTCCAAAAGGATGACGCAAATCAGGATGAACGCAACCGTCGCCAGCGACCGCAGACCCAGGTGGGTCACGATGCGATGCTGCAGCAGTACCTGGTTTGCCCACTTGCCATAAACCCCTGCGAGCTGCTGCTGGGTCTGAATGCGGTCATCGTAGATGGTGAGCAGCTGGCGCTGTTCCCTTCTCTGCTGCAGGCTGGCGAGCCTGGCTGCATCCGGCTTCGATGAACTATCGGCGGCAGCATCGGAACTCGCGTTGGCCTGCGCTTCCAGGGCATTGTGCTGCGCGGTCAGGCTGGCTGCGTCCGAACGCGCCTGCTGCATGGCCTGCTGGATCAATTGATAACGGCTACGTTGGCTGAACCACGCCTCCACGCGATGGGCCAGGGTGCCATACTGCCGCGTCGAAAGAACAGCCATTTGGCTGTCGCTGCCAGACTGGGCATTCATCTTGCTCATGGCCGCCTCGTGCGCCGCAAGCTCCTGCTGAATCCTGGTGCGCACGTCACCCGAGGCCCGGGCCAGGTCGTGCTGGGCATCGTTCAACTCGTCCTGATCAAGATCGAGCTGTGCCTGGGCGATTTTCAGATCGTCATCGGCGGCAGCGCCGGCCGTGGGGGTCAAACTCTTCACCCGGGCCTGGTCCTCTTTCGCCATCTCCTGCAGTTCAGCCACCTTCTTCGAGAGCTCAATCGCTTCGCCTGTGGGTGCAAGATGCTGTTCGCTGACCTGGCGTAGCGATGCGGCGAAAGTCTGGTTCACCTCGTGATCGGCCAGGCGTTCGGCTTCGTGCGCATACTCCACCTCTTCACTGCTGACGGCGAGGGGCGCGAGCGCCTGGGCAATTTGCCAGGGGTGCAAGTCGACGATCGTCGTCTGGCTGGAAGCTGCCAGACCACGCTGCACTTTTTGACCTCCGAGGAAGGGCAGATGGGCCATCGCGTCGCGCGTGGTCCAGGAAAACCCGAGGCACATCGCCAGCAAACCGAAGAGGACGACAAGAGAGACAAACCTACCCCGGCCGAGCATGCGTTGCAAGGCGGTGTTCTGCTGCGTTCGAGGAGCGGCCAGGTTGGTTGCCATGGGGCAATTCTGGCAGGTTACCCGGGCCGCCAGAGTAGACCTCGGTAGTTGTATTCATAGGCCACTGGTCAGGCAACAACGCGGTGTTTTTGTTCTTGACTGGGGAAGAGAATTCAAAACCCCCTGCGGCCGAGCGGGGCGATCGTGCAGCTTGTTTGAGCATCGGAGCCGGGCATATTAGAGCAGTTTCGCAATTACTGTGGACTGAAAAAGATCGCGAGGTGTGGTTTTCCTTGGCAGAAAACCACGAAAAGGCCTGTCACTCCCCGGATTTCTGCGTCGCAGCACTACCGAGAACAATTATGTGCGACTTTCTTCACGGAAAGTCGCATGGAGCTCCGCGGTTCCACCAACCTCTACAGGAAATCCGGGTTCGGTCTACACCAATTGCTAAACTGCTCTATGGGCGCGCAGGGATCGATGACTGCGCCAGGAGAACTCCGCTGCAAAATCTGAAGATCGAACAGCCGATATGTATCGCTGCAACCGGGGATGTGTGCGGCGAAGGGGTGCTGTGGGAGCAGGATGCCCAATGCATCTATTGGACCGATATCAACCGATTTCTCGTCCACCGCTATCTATTGAAGGACAGCACCCTGAAGACCTGGTTCTTTTCAGAACCCGTAACCTGCGTGATGTTGACCAGCCGCAAGGATACCCTGGCCTTGTCTCTGGGCTCAGGCATCGCCCTTTGGAAGCCGGACAGCGATGCGTCGCCTACGCCGTTGTTTGCCCTTCCCGGCTGGCCTTTTGTCCGCTGCAACGATGCGGCCGTGGGTCCGGGCGGCGCGCTCTGGGTCGGGTCGATGCGCAACAATGTGGGAACGAATGGCGAACCCACCGAGGCCGGCGGCACGGACGGAGTGCTCTACCGCGTCGACGGAACGGGGGCGGCATCGGAGTGGCGACGAGACCTGGGCATTTCCAATACCCTGCTTTGGAGTCCGGACCGGTCCAGGTTCTATTTTGGCGATACTTTGCAGAATTGCATCTGGTCTTACGAATATGATTTAGCCGGCAGAACCATTCGTGCTGAGCAGCCTTTCTTTCAGGGTTTCGAGCGCGGCCTGCCTGACGGTTCAGCCATGGACACAGAAGGCTACGTTTGGAATTGCCGTTACGGAGGGAGCTGTATCGTACGCGTGGCTCCTAACGGAAAGATCGATCGAGTGATTGAAATGCCGGTAAGCAGGCCGACGAACTGTACCTTCGGAGGAGCGCAAGGCAACGTGCTTTACGTTACCTCGGCTTCTCCCGAGGCTGGACACTGGGAGCGATTCGGTGGTTGCCTCTTCGCCATGGAGACCAATGTGACCGGCATGGCCGAAAACAAATTTCAGCTATAGAAGATTCGGGTCCTGATGAAAGACAAGAGCCGTGCTCACAGCGAGCACGGCTCTTATTTTGTGGTACGCAGTTGGTCTAGTGGCTGAGCTGAATGGTAACCCCGGTCGCAGAGAACGCATTGCTGTTGATGGTAAGCGTGTCGGGAGAGGTCCCGCCCGCGTTGGAGTACTTGAGTGTTATGGTGCAGGAACCTCCCGGCGCCACTGCTGCCGAACAACCGTTGTTGGTTACGGAGAAGGCGCTGCCCGCTCCGTGTCCTAAAACCAGCGAACTGATCTTCAGGTTCAAATTGCCCGTATTCGTTACCGTGGTGGTCAGTGATGAGTTCAAGCTGGGGAACATCAGAGCTCCGGTGTTCACCAGCAGCTTCTTTACGGTTCCGTTCAGGTCAGTGACATAGATGTTGCCGGAACCGTCCAGGGTTACACCCGAGGGGTTGACAAGTCCGGTCAGCGGTAACTGGACGGTGGGGTTGCTGCCCGAGTGCGTGGCCGGGATCATCAGGACGCGGGGGCTGCTATCGGTTGGGCCGCTATTGGTTTGGCCGCTATCGGTGACGAACATATCGCCGTTGGGATCGAACGCTATGCCCGCAGGCGAGTTAAACTCGCAGTTGGCGGTGGTGACGGTAACATTATCGCAGGGCTCAATCGGGAAGTTCGTAGAGCCCGATCCGCTCAGACTGACTTGCAGAATCTGGCTGGTAGTTTGCGGCGAGGCAACGCTTCCCCCATCCGCAACATAAAGGTTGGCGCCCGCGTTGTCCACAGCCAGCCCTTGCGGGAAGAGTACGCTGTTGCTGCCAAGGTTGACCAGGCTGGGAGCATAAATTGTGTCATACGTTTCCCCGGGTATCTCAATGATGCGCGGGGTGGCGCCTGCATCGGCGATGTAGATGTTGCCACCAAAGTCGACTCTGGCGGCGGTGGGCTGTCCGAGTGTGAACGTCCCCGTCCCCAGCGTGGTTTCGGCAAGTCCAGGATTGAAGCTAAACACCTTCGCCGCGTTGGCGTCAGACACTATAAGGTTGCCGAAAGCGTCGAAGACCAGGTCGCTGGGGTAGACCAGGTTCTTGGTATTAGCCATGTTCCACTGGATCAACGAGCCGCCCGATGAGGCGAGCGTATAGAGCTGCCCCATGGTCTGCAGCGCGTTGGTGTTGGTCACGTAAAGCGTGGAATTGGTGAGATCCGTGGGATTAAACGTCAAGTTCTGCGGCGTGATCAGAGCGGAGTTCAGTACCACGGTCGTGGCACTGCTCAACGAGACCTGAGCCGCGCTGCCCAATCCGGAAAGGAACAGGTAGAGCTTCGGTTCAGCCGGTCCTGATGCAGGAGTGAAGTCGACCTCAACCACTCCCTTACGCATCCCCGGCAAGCCTGGTTTGTAGGCAATGCTCAAGGTGCAAACGGTCCCCGCGATTTCCTGCACTCCAGATTGGCAGGCAGGCAGCTCGGGGCTGCTGATATTGGTAAAGTCGGAGGCGCCACCGCCTGCAGGGTTGGTGTTGAAGGTAGCGGTTCCGTCCACAACGTACGCGTAAGGTATCTCGATCGTCGAGCTACCTCCGCCCACAGCCGCGGGGTTCGCCGAGATCACCGGATTGCGTAAGGGGATCATGGCTGAGGTGCTGAGTGGGATGTAGTTCGAGTCTCCCAGGTAGTTCAGCGTTACAGTGTTGTTTCCGGGATAGAGGTAGATGCTGTTCACCGTCAGATTCGCGGTCGATTTCGCACCCGATCCGGGCGTGAGCGTGCCGGTACCGAGGGTCTGACCATTGAAGACCACGTTTACCGTTCCGGTTGGAGCGGCGATAGATCCAGTTACCGTGATCGTGTAGGGGGTGGGCTGGCTGAAGAAGCAGCAGTCACCGCTGGAAAATACCGGCGATCCGCTGATCCCGGTTGAGCCGACGGTGCCGACCACGATCTGTACCGTTGCTATGACGGAGTTAAAATCCGCCGTGTCCATGGGTGTAAAGAGCACCTGTAATGTATGCGTGCCGGCAATGAGCGTCTGACCGTGCGCGTCCGTAGTGCCGGGTGGAATCGTGTAGAAATATGATCCCGGGAGGTTACCGCCCTGGAACACTGCTTGGGCATCGAGCTGCGTCATGCTCAATGGCGTGGTGGTCGAAATCGCTGCCGGGGTTGGCCAGTTAATGATTGGGGTGGCCTTGGTCACGACAATCGTCGTGCTCCCGGACGCGTCGGTATAGCCAGCGGTGTTGGTTGGCGTGAAGGCTACGTCCAGCGTATGCGTTCCAACCGAGAGCAAAGTGCCTGCAGGCGGAGTGTAGACGTAGGTGCCGGGTACGACCACCTGGGTATTGGTGCCAAAGCCAAGCGCCATGATCACGACATTCCGAGTATTCGGAAGAGTGACGCTGACCAGGGTTCTGGTGGGATCGGCGGTAAGTTGATAACCGTAGAGATCGAAGGTTCCAGATACGCTCCCGCCACCCTGGGTGTTCTTGTACGATGTTGACGCGTGGCAATTAGGCAGAGGCACTGTGCTGCCGCAGACGATGGTCTCGTCCGCGTAGCCCGCCGATTGCGCCCATGAGCTTATGTCGAGGGTCTCGGTTACTGGGCTGCCAGTGGTGTAGGTGAGGATGAAGGGTTGCTTTGTCTGCCCGGTGGTGATCGCAGCTCCAAGCAGATAGACAGTGGAATAGTTACCCTGCGACGGAAGGGCGTAGACCGCTCCATTCGTAATTGCATTGGGGACCGTTGGGTTCCCCAGGGTAAAGGTGGTGCCCGCAAAGTTTACTGAGCCATTGCTCAACTGGTTGTAGGAATAGGCGCTGCCGGCATCATCAAAGCCAGGTTGGTTAAAGGGAGTGCCGTCGGTAGAGGTAGAGATTACCTGCAACTGGCTGGTGGGGACCACCGGCGTGGGTCTTGGTGTACCCATCGCTACGGCATCGAGCTGCGTGGAGCTCAAAAGCGTGCCGTAGGTAATGGATGCCGGCATCGGCCACGAAATCGTCGGCGTGACGATGGGGGTTGGTGCGTTTTCGACCACCAGCGACACACTGGCCGTAGCCGTCTTGTAATCGGTGGTGTCGGTAGGCGTGAACGTCACCATTAGCGGATCCGTCCCCACCGGTTCGACCGTACCTGCAGGCGGATTGTAGACAAACGTTCCCGGTATGGCGGGTGTGGTAAGGTCGAACGCCAGCATCACGATGTTCCGGGTACCTGGCAGTTGAACACTCTGCACCGTCTTATTGACGTTGAGGGGGATTTGATACCCGTAGACGCACACTGAGTCTGCCTGGGTGGTTCCGTTATCGAAGTTTCGATCCTCTTCGCAGCTCACAACGGACTCACCCGGCCAGCCGGCAGCATTAAACCAATCGCTCATATTCTGGTTGAACGTGGTGGTAGTGCCGTCGGTGTAAGTCACAATAAATGTCTGGTTCGCGTTGATGTTATTGACCATTGCCCCGAGCATGAACAGGTTGGTATAGTTGCCAGCCGGCAGGGGGATCGTCTCGTTAGCCACGGCGTCTGGTGCACTGGCCGGACCGATGTTGAAGGTCATGCCGTTCCAAACAAGCGTTGAGCCGAGCGTATTGGCGGAGTAGGAGTACCCATCGGCATCGAACCCGCCCGTGCTGTAGGTAGCACCCTTCGGATAGATACCGTCGACGTTGTAGTAACTGGAGAGCGGAACCGAAATCGTGCCGGACGATGCGGTGGCATTTAACTGGAAGCCACTGAGCGGCGTTCCGTAGGTAATCGGAGTGGGTGTCGGCCAGATGATGACCGGTTGTCCCTGGCCGACGGTGATCGGTACCGTCGCCGTTTCTGTTCCGTATGCCGGGGCGTTGGGATGTGAAGGTGACGGAGAGGGTTGAGGTTCCCGCGGGAAGGATCGTACCGGCGGCTGGAGTGTAGGTGAATGTTCCGCCGCCTGGAGCATTATCGGTCGCATTCAATTGCGTGCCGCTTAGCGGAGTACCGAACGTGATGGGTGCCGGGTTCGGCCAGGTAAGGGTCGATGAGAGCAAGGTCGAACCGTTCACCCGGTTGCTGGTGCTTTTAATGAATTCGCAGTCGCCTCCATAAGTCGCCCGGAACCTATCGTTAGTGTTGTACGGAAGGGCGATGTTCAGCACGGCAACACCGCTCGCGAGCGGCGCCGTACCGATAGTGATGCCATTATTCGTAAAGGTGACCGTTTCTCCATTGGTCGTGGTCGTACCGTAGGCGTACGGAGACAGAGTGGCCTGCAGCGTAATCTGCTGGCCCGTCACCCCATTTGCCGGCATAACGGCGAGCGTCAGAGTCGTAGTCTGCGTGGCGGGAGTAAAAGTCAGCGCGCTTGAAGTGCTTAACCCGTAGTTCCCGTCGCCGTCGTAGGTGGCGGTCACGGATTGCGAACCGCAGCCAAAGAAAGCAACGTTGGAGATGGAAGCCTGCTCCGACTGACCAGACAGCAGCACACTCAGGCCATTGTCGGTTACGGCGGTTAAATCCACCTGGTCGTCGCCATTGATATCTCCTTCGGTGGCAAAAATAGCGCCACCGCCCACGGTGTAGTAGGTCGCCGCATTAAACGCACCCGCGCCTTTGCCGAGCAATACACCTACTGTTGTGTTGCCGTTGTTGGCGGAGATGATGTCGGTTATGCCATCACGATTGAAGTCTCCAATCGTCAGGTAGTAAGGGCCGCTATTCATGGTGATCTTCGCGGCCGTTCCGAAGCTGGGGATCGCGGTACCCTTGTTCAGCAGGATGTAAACCGCGTTATCCGGGGCACTGGTGGTTGCCAGGTCCAGGAATCCGTCCCCGTTAAAGTCGCCCAGGGCTACAGAACCTACCTGGCTGGCTCCGGTGTTGGCAAAGACAGCCGGCTTGAATGTGCCATCGCCGTTGCCCTGAAGAATGGTCGCCGAACTGCTACCGTCCGCTGCCACCGCCAGGTCCAGGAATCCATCATTGTTGATGTCGCCAACCACAACATTCCACGGTTGCGCGGGAGCGGGGTAATAGGCTGGTGCGTTAAATGTGCCATCGCCATTACCCAGAATGACAGCAACCGTGTTCAGAGCGGAGTTCGAGGCCACCAGGTCTTGTATACCATCCCGGTTGAAATCGCCTATGGCCAGCAGTCTCGACGCTGAGGTAGAGGCAGCTGGGGCTACCGGGAAGTTCTTGGCTGTCTGGAAGGTCCCATCTCCATTGCCGAGGTAGATATTAACGGAGCCAGTTCCTTGTGCGCTGAGGACAGCAAGATCCTGCTTGCCATCTCCGTTGAAGTCGCCCACCACCACGGATGTTGGCGTGAAAGGCTGCGTGGTCGTGATCGGCGTGCCAGTGGTGAAGGTACCATCCCCCTTGCCCAGCAGAATAACGATGGGTCCACCACCATTGGGTCCACCATTGGTGGGAACTGCGAAATCGGGCCGTCCATCGCCATTGAAGTCGCCAATCGCCGGTCCGATGGTGCCGCCCGTCAGGCCGTTATTCATGTTGGCGATGGGATAATTCTGGGACGAAGTGAAGCCGGTCTGCAGGGTGGCGGCGTTGAGCGGGGCCGTGCCCAGAACAACATTCGAAGTTGTGTCCGTGAAAGTGACGCTTCCTGTGGGCGCCGACGGGCCGAACGCAGACACGGTTCCAGTAAGTGTGACGTTTGGAGCCGTACCGGAGCTAGCCAGCGCAGTTGCCGTAAGATAGGGCGCAAGGAAGTTCACCGATTGGGGCGTCGACGCACTGGCGGTGAATAAAGCAGTGCCATTATAGGTGGCTAAGAACTGATGGGTCCCCACTCCACCAACTTCTGTCGCCAGAATCGCCGTGCCTGGATTGCCGTTGGTCGATTGAACCTGGACCGTACCCAGAACTTCGCTGATGCCGTTATAGGTATCAGTGAAGGTCACAGTACCGCCGGCAACGGTAAATTCGGTGGACTCCACCTGCGCTGTCATGGTGATCACGGACCCGCTCGACGGAGCGTCCGGGGTAGTGAAGAGCGAGGTAGTGGTGGACGAAGTTGCCCATGCGACCGGCCCCGCGGTCAGCAACGCGAGCGCGCTCAACAGAACTGGCATCCACCGGCCACGGGATACCCGCCTGGAAGTTAGACTGCGCTTAACTGCAACAATGGCTGAGTGCGTCATGGGTTTCAGAGCTCCAATTGGTACGGTTTAATTGACAGGCGTGCATTTCGGAAAACGAACGTCTCGCACAAAAGGCAGTAATTCGTCGCAGCGGTCGTACTGGCGCGCCTGTGAGGGATGGGTTGCATCAGTTTGCATCAACTGCTGGAGGATACCGTCCGTTCTGACACATTGTTATTACCCTTATGGGGGATTTAGGAACCATGTTTCCGGCTTTGCCGAGTAAGTTGTTTATTGCTTGTTGGTTAGTTCGCAGAAGCGCCGGCAGATTTCTGGTACCCCCTGCGACGTAACTTTTCCGTCACTGGGGGCAAGCCACTGGGAGACTGCTGTATCCTTTCCCCTGGCAATCAATATGGATAAGAGAGAATTTTTGAAAACGTCCGGCGTCTTGCTGGCCGGCACAATGTTGTCGCCCTTGGGCTCGGGGGAGCCGCCAACCGCGCCGCGAACCAATTGGTCAGGAAATTACACCTATAGCACCGACCGCCTGTACCAGCCTCAGACCGTCGAGGAAGTGCAGCAGGTGGTGAAGAAATGCAGCAAACTAAGGGCGCTGGGTGCGCGCCATTCTTTCAACGGGATCGCCGACAGCACGGAAAATCAGATTTCGCTGGCTCATCTCAACCAGATGGTCCTCAATCGCGAGTCGGGCACGGTCACTGTAGGGGGAGGCGTGACGTACAGCCAACTGGCTCCGTACCTTGAAAGTCAGGGGTACGCGCTTCCCAACCTGGCCTCCCTGCCACAGATTTCGGTCGCCGGCGCCATCGCCACTGCCACCCACGGCTCGGGCAATAAGAATGGAAACCTGGCCACGGCTGTGTCCGGGCTGGAGGTGGTCACGGCCGACGGTGGGCTGCTGGTTCTCTCCCGGGAGCGGGATGGCGACCGATTCCAGGGGGCGGTCGTGAACCTGGGGGCAATTGGCGTCGTCACCAAGGTTACGCTCGACGTGCAGCCGACCTTTCAGGTCGCTCAAGTGGTCTACGAGAACCTTTCCATGGATCAGCTGGAGCACCACCTGGATGAGATTTTTTCCAGCGGCTACAGCGTCAGTCTGTTCACAGACTGGCAGAATCACCGCATCAGCCAGGTGTGGGTGAAACGGCGGGTTCAGCCGGGGATCAAACCCCAGTTCGAGCCGGAGCTACTGGGGGCCAGGCTGGCCACCATGAAACTGCACCCACTCCCCGGACATTCGGCGGAAAGCTGCACCGAGCAACTGGGCATTCCCGGACCCTGGTATGAGCGGCTGCCTCACTTCCGCATCAACTTCACACCCAGCAGCGGGGCCGAATTGCAATCCGAGTACCTGATTCCCCGGGAAAGGGGTTACGAGGCTATTCTGGCGGTCGAACAGCTTCGCGACCACGTCACTCCGCATTTGTTTATCACCGAGTTGCGGACCATCGAACAAGATCACCTTTGGATGAGCACCGCTTACCAACGGCCTTCCATGGCGATTCACTTCACCTGGAAACCGGAGTGGCCGGCGGTAAAGAACGTGCTGCCCATGATCGAAGCCAAATTGGCGCCATTTGATGCCCGCCCCCACTGGGGAAAGCTGTTTACGATGAACGCCTCGCGGATCCGGCCGCTTTACCCGGAAATGTCGCAATATCAAGGGCTTCTGACACAATACGACGCACACGGAAAATTCCGCAATCGCTTCCTGGAGACGAATATTTACGGCTAGAGCAGTTTCGCGATTCGGTGTAAACCGAAGCGGCTGCGTGGTTTTCTCTCAAGGAAAACCACTCCTCGCGATCTTTATCAGACCACAGTAGTTGCGAACCTGCTCTAAGCGACGCGATTCGTGGAATCCCACATCTCGCGAAAAACGAGCGAGATACCCCGAATTTCCTGCACGCGGCGCTGGACATGACCGCGTGTGCGCCTTTCTATAAGGAAAGGCGCATGAAGTCCGCGGAACCCAACAAGCTCTACAGGAAATCGGGGATGTGGGCCACCCTCGCTCCGTGACAGGGATAAAGGCTTGCGCCTACCTGTCTTCTTCGATCTCCCCCAATACTTCTTCTTCGATTTCCATGTCTCGGTACTCTTGGGAGTCGAATACCTGGCCACAATCCAGACATTCAACGTATTCGACGTCCTCTTCACGCGCTACGACGCGCACTTTGGGGTGTTTGCAGGCGGTATCCATGTGGGAGGTTTGAGTGTGCAACCTGTGCTTCTCGGCAAGATTGTACCCGGCGGATTCCGCCTGTCAAATCTGTTTCTGCGCTTTCGTAACCGGCGGGCGAAATTTCGTCGAAATTGGAGCGCTTTTCAACTGGAGAGCTCGCTGACGGTACGTACCTGCTCCGGTTTGAGGGTCAAATCTTCCAGCTTGCCAAAGATCATCTTGCCCGACGCGGTCTGCAAAACGCTGGTGACCGTGATTTCGACGGCGCGGCCAATCATGCGCCGGGCGTGGTCGACCACCACCATGGTGCCGTCATCCAGGTAACCCACCCCCTGGTTGTACTCCTTGCCCTCTTTGAGAACCACGATGTTCATTTTTTCTCCGGGCAAGACCAGCGGCTTCAATGAATTGGCCAGGTCGTTCAGATTAAGCACCCGCACGTGGTGCAGTTGGGCCACTTTGCTGAGGTTGAAATCGTTGGTTACGATCGGCGCAGTCATTTTTCGGGCCAGCTCAATCAGTTTCAAATCCACCTCGCGCAGCTGGGGAAAGTCATCCTCGATGATCTGCACGTCCAGCAAAGGATTGGCTTGCATCTTTTGCAGAATATCCAGCCCGCGCCGGCCACGCTGCCGCCGGGAATTGTCAGAAGAATCGGCTACGATCTGCAGCTCGCGCAACACGAACTCGGGCACCAGCAAGGTTCCTTCCAGAAAGCCGGTATCCACCACGTCGGCAATGCGACCATCGATAATGGCGCTGGTGTCGAGGATCTTGTGCGCTGCGCTTGCCGGAGGCACGCTCGCCAGCAAAGAGCTCGGCCAGGCCGCCGGTAAAGTTCAGCAGATCGCCCTTGCTGGCGCCCACCGTCAGACCGATATACGACATCAGCAGAAGCACGAACAGCTGTAAGAGAGCCCGGGTTCCCCCGAGGGGTAGACTTTCGGCCAATACCATGCCGAACAGAGCCGCGCCTGCGATCCCCAGCACGCTGCCAAGCACCGCGCCTATCAGCCGCTTGATGCTCAAAGCCCGGACGCGCAGCTCAAATACGATCACCGCGGCAGCGGCGACGGCGCCCATCGCAGCCGCCGGCCAAGGCTGGAGCGCGAAGGGCCGAAGGAAGAAACAGGCCGCGGTCAGAGCGAGGACAAAGAGAATTCGGATAACAACGAGATCCATGGAGCTCCCAGCAACCCCCGGAGTATACCGACGGCGGACGGCTTGGGGCAAAAAGAAATCCCGAAGCCGCATTTGAAGCGGCTCCGGGATTGGATGAAAAAGCGGACTGGTACTTGGGCACTCCCCTTAGTATTTGGGTATTCCCCTTAGTATTTAGGTATTCTTGGATCGATCTGCTCGCTCCAGGCCTGGATGCCACCAGCCAGGTTCTTCACCTTGAAGCCGGCCTGCTGCAGGAATTCTGCCGCTTTCTGGCTGCGGCCACCCGCCTTGCAATGGACTACGATCTCACGGCTCTTGTCCAGTTCTCCCACTCGCTTTTGCAGGTCCCCGAGAGGAATCAGGTAGCCGCCGATCTCCGCGATTTTGAATTCATGCGGTTCGCGTACGTCGAGCAAAAAGAAATTCTTGCCCGTGTCGCGTTGCTGCTTGAACTGTGTAACGTCCAGCTGCTCGATACCGTTGATCTTCGCAGCGCCTGGCGCGGGCGCGGGCTGGATGCCACAGAACTGCTCATAATCTATGAGCGCGGTCACGGTCGGATGAGTGCCGCAAACCGGGCAGTCCGGGTTCTTGCGCAGCTTCAGCTCGCGGAAGCGCATGCCCAGCGAATCCACCAGCAGCAAACGCCCGATCAGCGGATCACCTACGCCCAGGATCAGCTTGATGACCTCGGTCGCCTGGATTACACCCACCAGGCCGGGCAGAATACCAAGCACCCCGCCTTCCGCACAGGAAGGAACCAGGCCGGGCGGTGGCGGCTCAGGATAGAGACACCGATAGCAGGGGCCCTGCTCGGTGGCGAAGACGCTGGCCTGCCCTTCGAAGCGGAAAATCGAGCCGTAGACGTTTGGCTTGCCGCTCAAAACACAGGCGTCGTTGACCAGGTAGCGGGTGGGAAAGTTGTCGGTGCCGTCGGCCACGATATCGAAGTCCTTGAATATCTCCATGGCGTTGGCGCTCAACAACATGGTGTTGTACTTGACGATATTCATGTGGGGGTTCAGGGCCTTCAGCTTCTCTTCTGCCGAGTCCAGCTTCAGCCGCCCTACATCCTTGGTGCTGTGAATGATCTGGCGCTGCAGATTGCTCGAGTCCACCACGTCGAAGTCGACCAGCCCAAGCGTTCCTACGCCCGCCGCAGCGAGGTAAAAGGCCAGGGGTGAGCCCAGGCCGCCGGTGCCCACGCAGAGCACCTTGGCTGCCTTGAGCTTCTGCTGCCCCTCCATGCCCACTTCGGGCAAAATCAGGTGGCGGGAATAGCGCGCGATCTCGTCATTGCTGAGCGACGGCATCGCCACCGCGGGTATTTCGGTCAGTGTCGCCATTTCTAATCTCCTATTTGCTCACAACGACGCATCCGCCGGCAATCGAAGGGATAATCGACAAGTTGTCGCTCTCCTTCACCGCCGTGTTCTCTTTGTCGCTCAGATAGCGAATGTCTTCGTCGTTCAGGTAAACGTTCACGAAGGCGCGCAACTTGCCTTCCTCTGAATACAAGTGCTTCTTCAGTTCGGGATGAGTGAGGGTAAGTTCATCCAGCGCCTCGCCAACGGTGGCGGCATCAACCGTTACCGTGGCCTGTTTGGCGGCGAACTGACGAAGGGGGGTAGGGATGTGAATCTTCATTCGTCGAACTCTCTCTCTTTCCGATCTGGTTGGGCAGCGCAGGTGCAGCGCAGGAATTACGGGGCCGGCGGTCAACAGCGTTCGGGCCACACGTGAATCTCCTCGTCCTCAAACCGCTTGTCGTCTTCGCCCGTTCCGGCAAGAAAAAAAGAGTTGGTCTGTTTTGCTACACCCTTTTCGACGCTTGTGATCACGTAGGAGCAGCCCAGCCAGTGCGCCTCATTCAAATCGGTCGGTGACCAGCGCGCCGGATGGTCAGGATGCGAGTGGTAGAAACCTACGATATCCAGGCTGCGTTCCCGTGCCTGACGTTGGATACTGACCAGCTCCTGGGGTGCAATGTGGTAACGGTTATGGGCGGAATCGGTCCGCGTATTGCCCGCGCGCACCGCCGCCTCCACCTCGTTGGTCCCGTCCAGCGCCTTGCCGAGCAGCACACCGCAGCACTCATGGGGATAGGTTTCTTCGCCATGCTTACGCAGCTGGGCGTAGATCGTTTCGCTGATCTTCAGCTTCTGCCCCACGCTCGTATTGGGACTCGCACTGGTCATGATTGCTCCCAAAAGCGCTCACTCAGGTACTTGTCAGCCGAGTCGCACAGGATGGTGACGATCACGGCGTTCCTGCCCGCCGCAGCTTCTTCTTCAGCCACCCGGAGACTGGCCGCCACCGCCGCGGCTGCGGAGATGCCCAGCAACAGACCCTCCGATCGCCCCAGATGCTTGGCCATCTCATAAGCTCCCTCGGTTGACTGCTCCACGTGGCGGTCTGCCACGCCGGCATCATAGATAGGAGGCACAATCGCAGTCGCCATATACTTCAAGCCTTCCAGCCCGTGAAACGGTGAATCGGGCTGCATGGTAATGCACTCAATCGCCGGATTCAGCTCCTTCAGGCGGCGGGTGACCCCCATAAACGTTCCGCTGGTGCCCAGACCGGCCAGGAAGTGCGTAATCTGTCCCTCTGTCTGCTGCCAAATCTCGTTCGCCGTACCTTTATAGTGCGCCTTCCAGTTGGCTTCGTTGCCGTACTGGTCGGCGTAATAGTAGCGGTCCTTGTCCTGGGCCAGCTCCCGCGCTTTTAAAATCGCGCCGTCGGACCCGTCCGCGGGATCCGTCCAGACGATGTTCGCACCGTAGGCGGAGAGAATCCGCTTCCGCTCCGGAGAGACATTCGACGGCATGCACAGCGTAACCGGAAAGCCTTTGGCCGCGCCCAACATAGCGTACGCGATGCCGGTGTTTCCGCTGGTCGCATCCAGCAAGTGCCTTCTCGCGAGCAGCCCTTGGGCCTCAGCTGCGGCCACAATCGACGAGGCCGCACGATCTTTCACCGAGCCCCCCGGGTTCACCCATTCAGCCTTGCCCAGCAAAGTGATGCCCGGCAGATGGGCGGTCAAACGCTCGAGGCGCAGGAGCGGGGTGTTCCCAATCCGTTCCAAGATGCTACTGCCCAGCGTGCGCGGCGTCGACCTGACTTCAGTTTGCACTTCGGTTTGCATTTTCCCCGTTCAAAGTCTTTGATTCAAATAATCTACGCACGTTGCAGCAATCCGCACCGATGTGCGAAAGTAGGGTTTGACACCTCTAGTGTAGCGTCCACTCGAAAACCGGGGCAATCCATAGTCAGTCGCAAGCCATGCGAACAAAAGTACACTTCCTCAACTTCGATGAAATATTGAGCACCCTGCGCACCTTGGGATTCGATGTTCAGGGGGTGCCTGGGGTCGCAAACCAGATCATGGTGCGCAAATATGGCGCCGGCGCGATCCTCATCCATGCTCCGGAACCCAGCGGTGCGGAGAAGAAGACGCCGCAGATTGCGGTGAGATGGAGGGAACGCCCGGGCTACATGGTAGGGGGAGAGGTGGCCACTCTGCTTGATCGCGGGCACCAGAAGTTCTGGAAGTCCAGCCGCCTCGAAGTGCCGGCGACAGCGGAGTCCCTGCAGGCAGTGCACCGCTTTGCCGAGGAGTTGCGCCAGGTAGTCGGCGAGCCGAGCCTGTATAACGAGTCGCTCGGAACAACCAGCGACAGTTACCTATACGACCGGGTCAAGGGCCGCGATCTGCCGCTTGCCGAGCGGCCTGTTCCTGCTTGGCAATTGCCTCCGAAGAGCAGTTAGGGTGCTTTGTGTCAGGGCACGACTTTTAGTCGGGCCATAAGAGCCCAACAGAAATCTTGGCTTTGCAGTGCTGGAGAGCTCTGCACTCAGTCCCGAAGGGACGGCTGGAAGTAGCCCAGGACGGCAGTCCTGGGTAAACAATAAGCCATTCGATCAGTCCCGCCAGGGACGGCTGAACATGGTGCTAAAATTCCAGCCGTCCCTGGCGGGATAGCCCAGATTCGTAGCGGTTACCCAGGACTATCGTCCTGGGCTACTTCAGTCGTCCCTTCGGGACTCAGTGCAGACTCTTATGCACAAGACGATCTATTTCCTGGAGCGCTCGCGCTGTAGTTCCCGGTAGACGTCGCTCTTGGAGACACCGCGCTCCCGCGCCACCCGCTTGAGCGCATCTTTTTCGTCCAAACCCTCAGCCTCCATCAGCTGCGACACCTGTTGCACGATACTGCCGGCCAGTTTGACCGGCTGGGCGGGTGGCGCGGCCTCGATCAACAGCACTATCTCACCCCTTATGCGCTCCCGGGCCGAGAGCGCCACCCGGACTTCCCCCGCCGTGCCGCGCAGAAATTCCTCGTGCAGCTTGGTCAGCTCGCGGGCCACGACCACGCGCACAGAATCACCCCAAACCGCTTCCACATCGGCTAACGTCTCCAGAATGCGATGCGGTGCCTCATAGACCACCAGCGTGAGTCCCGACATCCCGGTGGCCAGAGTTTCCAGCTCCGTTCGCCGCGCGCCCGGCTTGGCGGCGAGAAATCCAACGTAAAGGAAGCGATCTGTATCCAGGCCACAGGCGACCAGCGCACTGAGCGCGGCATTTGCCCCAGGAATTGGAATCACGCGTACGCCTGCATCCAGCGCTGCCCGCACTAATTCGAGACCCGGATCGGAAAACGCGGGCGTGCCCGCATCGCTGACGACCGCGACCGAGCCCCCCTGCTGCAGCAGAGCGATCAACTCTACCGCCCGGGCCCGCTCATTGTGCTCGTGGTAACTGATGGTGGGGGTGGAAATGTCAAAGTGGTTCAGCAGCTTCTGGGTCTGGCGGGTATCCTCACAGGCGATGCGGTCTACGCTCTTCAGGACCCGCAGCGCGCGCAGCGTGATGTCCTCAAGATTACCAATGGGCGTTGCGACCAGATATAGCCCGGGATCGAGCAAGAATTATTCCTGGCTCTGGCGACGCAGTTTCCGGCTCTCTGCCAGCAGGCTCATGGAGTGCATCAGATTCTGCAGCGTCACGATGCCGACAATGCGCTCCCCTTCGGTCACCGGCACCAACGAGAGTCCGCGCCCGGCAAAGCGGCTGATGGTCGTTCCGAGTGAGTCCTCCGGCTGGGCCACGTGAAAGCTGCGCGACATCACGGCCTGCACATAGCCATTGCCCTCGCTGCGCAGCGCGGAAAGAATGCTCTGGCGGGAAATAATGCCGACCAGGCTGTCTCCGCGCACCACCGGAAAATCGTCCTGCAGACTGTGAATCGACTTATGCAGCGCATCTTCGAGGGTGTCGGAGGGCGCCAGCATAGAAAACTCGGTCAGCATAATGTCCTGCATGTTGACCGTATCCACAACGCTCTGGAAGAGCACGCCCTGGTCTTCCAGCTGAGCACCGATCAGAATGAAGAATCCGGCCAACAGCAGCCACGCGTTCATCAACACCAGCCCGGCGATGATCGCGACATAGGCGAGGATCTGGCCCAGGCCGGTCGACACTCGCGTGGCCTGCGCCCTGCCCTGCGCCCGGGCTACGCCGCCTCGTACTACCCTGCCGCCGTCGAGAGGATAGGCGGGCAGCAAATTCAGAACGCCGAGAAACACGTTGAGCCACACGATGCTGCGAATCAGGTGCGCCGGAGTAATCCAGGGTCGCTCTAAAAGGTTCAGGGTCGGCGACATGCCGAGCACCAGCATGGCCACCACCAAGGCAAAGCTAAGATTCGCCAAAGGCCCGGTCACCGCCATGCGCCACTGCACTTTGCTGGCGCCAGCGTTTTCGGCGCTCTCCGCGTTGGCGTAGGCCACCAGGCCGCCAATCGGCAGAAGCAGGATGTTTCTCAGCTGCAGTCCGTGATAGGCGGCCACGATCATGCGCGCCACTTCACGCACGCCAACCGCGCCCAGCAGCGCTAACCAAAGGCCCACCCCGCGAAACATGGAGAGATGAACGCTCTCGGTATATGCCATACAGATGCCGAGCAGCAGAATGAAGAAAGTGTGAATGCGCAGCTCCACACCCATCCATCGCCCTAAGGGGAACGACCATCCACGCATTTGCATCCGTCCTTGCTATTCATTGTAGAGCTTGCGGATTCATTGGCCACCAAAGGATTCATTTACCATCAAATCCGATGCGGGTGATTGGCGGCACATACCGTTCGCGGCGGCTGATCGCGCCCCGCGGGCTCGCCACCCGCCCCAGCAGCGATCGACTACGTGAAACCCTTTTTAATGTTCTGGCCCCACGTATCGATGGCGCTGTCTTCACGGATCTCTACGCCGGCTCGGGAGCGGTGGGCATTGAGGCTCTCAGCCGCGGTGCCAGCCTGGTCTACTTTGTGGATAACGCCGCCCCGGCGATCACTGCGATCCGCGCCAATCTCGCTGCACTTGAGATCCACTCCGGCTTCCAGATTGTGTCCAGCACCGTATCCGCCGCATTGCGCCGTCTCTCTGAAACCAGTTCTCGCTGCGCCATCATTTTTTTGGACCCGCCGTACGCGGCTGGCGGTGACTACGACAGCACGCTCGCAGCCATCGCGCGGGGGGCAGATGAGCTGCTCACTCCCGAAGGTATCGTGGTCGCCGAACACAGCCGCAAAATGCCCCAGCCGCTGGCGCAATGCTATGGCCCACTGCGGCGCTACCGAGTGCTGGAGCAGGGCGACGCGGGCTTGAGCTTCTATGGCAGGTAGCCTCCGCCGCGATGCTCGCCGGTCTTCAGGTTGACCTCAAACTCCAGTTCCCGATCCGTGTTCATGTCCCAACCCAGCCCCAGGAGCGTCTCTCCACGGACAGCTGTAATGCGCAGCCCATCCCAACTCAGACGGCCGGTTTTCCATGCTTTCCCCTCGGGTCCCCAGGCGAGCAGCGAATGAAAGCTCGAAAATACCAGCAGATTCTGCTGCGCGATGGGCGTTATCGCGGTCACGGGCCGATACTCCACCTGTTCCCATTGCGCGGGGTCACGGGTGTCGATGAGGTAGGCGTATCCGCCAGCGACGGCGCAGATCCATACCGGATCGGGGCAGGACCAAACACCGCTGGGCACGCCAGGATCGGCAAAACCCAGAGCGCAGGTGGCCAGGAAAGGACGCGCACCGCCGGGTGGGTGGACCATAACCTCCAGTGCGCCTCGCTCCACTTCCTCCACTTGCGCCGGATAGACGAATTGGCGCGCCGGTAAGATCAACGGCCGGGAGGCGAGGACCTCTGCTTTCCAGGTGTGAGCAAAGGAGGAATCAATCACCTGGTTGGGAATCTCTTGTGGCAAGTGCTTCTACGCGCTCCCGCACGTTCAACACGTGGGTCGGCAAATCGAGCTCGCTGCCTTCTTCGAGCAGAGGAATCAGCTTGTCGAACTCCGGACCGGAGTGCGCGCCGGTCAGGATAATGCGTACCGGGTGGAATAGATCCTTGCCCTTGACCCCCGTCTCCGCCTTCACCTCATTCATCAGTTCCTTGAAGCGCTGCGGCGTCAACGGGCTCGCTTCCTTCCTGACTTTTGCCGTAAAGACCCGCACTACATGCTCTCCAGCCTCCGAGATAAGAATCGCCGCGTCTTCCCCGCTCATCTGCGGAAGCATGCGCCATAGAGCCGCTGCCTTTTCCGGTAGCTGCTGGAGTTGGTCAACTGCGGGAAGAAACAGCTCCAGCACCCGATCGAACCACTGCACTACGCGATCGCCGGCAGAGGACTGCGGCGGCAGCCATTTGAGGGCCGTGAAATAAGGCCAGGCCAGTGCCCGAAGCTGCGGCAGCGGAGAATGCTTGATAGCTTGGCGGTTAAGCCAATGCAGCTTGTCCCAATCGAAGATCGCCGGGGAGGGCGTGACCCGCTCCAGTTTGAACTCCGCGATCAGCTCTTCGCGGGTAAAGGTTTCACGCGTGCCTCCCTCGGCGCCCCAGCCAAGCAGGGCGAGATAATTTGCCAGCGCCTGGGGCAGAATTCCCATCTCGCGGAAGCTTGCCACCGAGGTCGCTCCATGGCGCTTCGACAAGCGCTCCCGATCGCTGCCCAGAATGGTTGAGAGGTGGGCAAACTGCGGCAGGCTCCAACCGAATGCCTGATAAATGGCCACTTGCCGGGGAGTGTTCGAGATGTGGTCATCGCCGCGGATCACATGCGTGATCCGCATGAGCGCATCGTCGATGGTGACCACGTAGTTGTAGACCGGCATGCCAGTGGAGCGAACCCCAGAAGAACGGACAATGATAAAGTCACCCACCGCCTCGCTCGAAAACTCCACATCGCCGCGCACGATGTCGTGGAAGCGCAGCGGCGCATCGGGCACGGCCAGTCGTACTGCGAACGGCTCTCCTGCGGCCGCCCGGGTTCCGGCTTCGGTAACCGTCACAGTTTTGCACTTGCCGGAGTACACCTGCGTCCGATGCTCGCGGATCGCCAGCTGGCGCTCCTGCTCCAGCTCCTCCGCGGTACAGAAGCAACGGTAGGCTTTGCCTTCTCCGAGCAGTTGCTCCGTATGCTCGCGATAAATCTCCAGGCGCTCACTCTGACGATAGGGCGCATACGGTCCGCCGATCAGGGGCCCTTCGCTCCAGTCCAGACCCAACCAGCGCAGATCTTCGATCAGCTGGGATTCATAGCGCGGCTCACTGCGCTCCACATCGGTGTCTTCGATGCGCAGCACGAAGTCTCCTCCGGCGTGGCGGGCAAAAAGCCAGTTATAAAGCGCGGTGCGGGCATTGCCCACGTGCAACATACCTGTAGGTGAGGGTGCGAAGCGCACCCGGGGGGTTGGGTTCGACATAGGCCTGCTCTGATGCTATCAACTAGAGCAGTTTCGCAATTACTGTGAACTGAAAAGATCGCGAGGTGTGGTTTTCCTTGGGAGAAAACCACGAAAAGGCCTGTCGCTTCCCGGATTTCCTGCGGCGCTGCACTGGCCGAGAGCAATTAGGTGCGACTTTCTTCACGGAAAGTCGCATGTAGTTCCGTGGTTCCACCAACCTCTACAGGAAATCCGGGTTCGATCTACACCCATTGCGAAACTGCTCTAACGAAAGTGCTCCCATCCGCCGGCCGCAAGCTCGGTTCGCTTGCCGCCGTGATCGAGCTCCACTTGCGGGCCGTGGTCACGCTTCTTCATGCGGCCTATGGCGTGCACCAGCACTCCTCCCAGTTGACGGGGCATGGATGTCTTAGGTGAGGCGGTGAACAACAGCTCGTAATCTTCTCCGCCGTGCAAAGCCTGCTCCAGGGTGGCACGGGCATCGATGGGCAAGCGCTCGGCGTTGATTTGCGCGGACAAGCCGCTCTCTTCGCATAAATGAGCTAGATCGGTTGAGAGCCCATCGCTCAGATCAATGGCCGCAGTTGCCAGCCGCAACAGCTTACGACCGGCAGCCAGCCGGGGCTGCGGATATAAATGCGGATGTCCCAGCTTGTCCGGTCCGCGGAATTCGCTCGGTCGTCGCTCGAGCGCCCGCAGCTCTGCTGCGGATCCTCCCAGAGCGCCAGTAACATAAATCAAGTCGCCGGCGCGAGCACCGGAACGCAGGAGAGCTTTTCCTTTGGGCGTGCTTCCCAGCAGCACGATGTCGGCAACCACCAGCGAGGACTTAGCCATGTCCCCGCCCGCCAACGGAACCCGGTGTTGCTCAGCCAGCGAAAAGAGCCCGTCGAGGAAACCGGCCATCCACGATCCGGTAAGCTCCCCCGGCAGGGCCAGGGATAGAAAGGCTGCTTCGGGCCGTGCGCCCATGGCCGCCAGATCGCTCAAGCCGCGCGCCAGGCAGCGGTGGCCTACGCTTTGCGGCGTATGCCAGTCCCGGCGAAAATGGGCATTTTCTAGCGAGAGGTCAGTGGTGACCACCATCTCCCGGCCGCGCCGTGGGCGCAGGACAGCGCAGTCGTCGCCAATGCCGAGCGTAAGAATTCCGCTACTGCGGCGGACGAGCCGTTGGCCTGCCCGTGTTCGAATGGCTGCTATCAGCTCCCGCTCGCCCGCGATCTTTGGTCGACTCGTATTACGCTTGCCAGCCATTCCGCCAGCATACCTTGCTTACTCTCGGGTCACGCTGCGTGCCACTTTCCGGGTTTGACCCCTTAGATTCACTCTGTTAGCTTCAAGACTCGGCCTCTGTACAGAGCGTGTACGAGGCCATATTCCCGAGTAGAGTGAGCACATTGCGCAAACGCTACTACATCATTTTTGTAGCCCGCCAGGAAGATGGCGAACTGCGCAAGATCCCCATACCGCTGCATTACGCCTATGTCTTTGTCGCGGCTGCGGTTATCGGACTCTTCACCATAACCGGGCTGGCTGGATCGTACAGCCGCATGCTGCTGAAGACAGCGCGCTTCAACCAGATCCGGACCGAGCGCGAGACCATCCGCCACGACTATCTGCAGATGGAGCAGGTGGCACATGAAAAGGATGTTCAGGCAGCGTCGCTGGGCTCTCTGGCTAGCGAAGTCAGTGCACTCTACGGCCTGCGGCAAAGCCGGTTAGGCAAGACGGCCATGCGGCACTCGTCGATGGCGGACACTGCAACTTCCGACAGCTTTAGCGACCAGCAATACAGTCAATCACTGGACCAGCTCTTAGCCCTGCGCTCCTCGGCCATGTCGGGAGAGATCATGCACGGGCTCGATTTGCCGAACCGCTTTCCAGCCGGCTTCGGCATGATCAATGTTGCGTATGCGCCGTCGATGTGGCCGGTACAGGGCGTAGTAACCAGCTCCTTCGGCGCGCGTCTGGATCCCTTCAATGGTGAAGGCGCATTTCATACTGGGATCGACATCGCCACCAACAAGGGCGACGCGGTTCGCGCACCCGCGGACGGTACCGTTCTCAAGGCCGACATGGGCACAGGGTACGGACGCGAGGTCATTGTCGATCATGGCCATGGAATCGAAACCCTGTATGCACATCTTTCAGGATTCGCGGTCGTCGCGGGGCAGGACGTTCGCCGCGGCGACATCCTCGGTTACGTCGGCTCTTCGGGGCATAGTACCGGTCCTCATCTGCACTACGAGGTCCGCATTCACGATACCCCCGTCAATCCAGCCAAGTATCTGCACGCCGCCCCAGCGCGGCAATTAGCGAGCACCACATCCGCACCCACGCCTACCAGTTCCGGCGGCGCAGACTAACGCCCCGCTTTCCTCTGCTGTGGTTCTGCATGGCAGCGCTGTGTTTGGGGCAAACACCCAAGAGCCATTTTGGTTTCGACAGGAACGACTATCCCGGGGATGCCTTGTTACCCGGGCTGCGCCGCAGCTTTTCGTACACCGGCTACTGGCTGAATAATCCGCCTCACGAAAACAGCAATAGCTGGACCGGCAAACGAGCCACGCTCAAAGCGAACGGTTTCGGCTTCATGATCTTGTACAACGGACGCCTGGACGCCGAACTCAAAGGCAAAGACGCCGCCGCCCTCGGGCGCGCGGACGCAGCTGCCGCCATTGCCGCAGCGCAGCGGGAGGGCTTTGCTCCAGGTGCGATCCTGTTTCTCGATCAGGAAGAGGGCGGCCGGCTGTTGCCGGAGCAGGGCGCCTACCTTTTTTCATGGATAGAAGCGGTGCGAGGATCGCGGTACAAGCCGGGCGTCTACTGTTCCGGCATCCCGGTAGCGGAGGGTTCAAGCAAGATCACCACCGCGGAACAAATCGCGAGGAATGAGGGAAACAAGAAGGTGGCTCTCTGGGTGTGGAACGAAGAGTGCCCTCCAGCGCCCGGATGCAGGATCCCAGAGAAGTCGCTGGCGGTATCTTCGAGCGGAATTCCAAATGCGCTCGTCTGGCAGTATGCGAAATCGCCACGCACCGAGTTTGCTCACCAATGTGGCCCGACCTACGCGGCTGACAACAACTGCTACGCGCCCGGCCTAGAGCACAGCCCCGAGACGTTCCTGGATCTGAACGTGTCTTCCTCTCCTGATCCATCCAACGGGCGTTAGCATCCCGAACTAACGAACCTAATCTGGACGAAGGGCGGGTTCTGAGGCTCAAGAAAAATCCTGGCGGCGATTTCTTGTCCAAAATAGTGCGCACTAAGCGCACTATGCGCACTAAGTTTCCCCTCCGGCCTTGATTTTCATGTTCGATGGCCGACCGGACGGCGGCCTGGCGGTAGCGGCGCACTCGTACGGCGTGGAGTCAATCAAGGTGTAACTCCTCCTGCCTTAATAAGATCCCGATCGAGATGGTTGGATGGATCGTGAGCGCCTGTTTCGTATCCGCAGTACCCCGTGAGGCAGGTATTTAAGTCACCCGGGGCGGGTGACTCTCCATTTGGGAAAATTCGGTCAGAGCGGGCTTGAGCGAGAGACCGGAGCAGTTTGCCTGTTCGTCGGCGTCTCCGGGGATGGAATTTGATGCCCCGCCACCATGGTTAAGGAGTCTGCGTGAGAACCCACCATTCACCGGCTTAGTCCCGGAGGGACGGCTGAGCGTAACCCAGGTCGTACCCAGGACTGCATCCTGGGTAATTTTCAGCCGTCCCTGCGGGACTGGTCCGCCTCTCTCGAATCTCTTCCCAGGACTGCGTCCTGGGCTACTCTCAGCCGTCCCTCCGGGACTAAGCCGGTGAATGGTGGGTTCTCACGCAGACTCTAAATCCCTGAATTTATATACGGGAGCGTTCTCGCGGGTTGAAACCCGCTCTCCCGGACTGAAGTCCGGGGCTACACAACGGCTGCACAACGGCTACAACGGATTGGCACGGATCAAGCTGTAGTCTGCTACAAATATGGTGCAGAAAATGTAGAAACTCCAGGGCACGGCTGACGGCGTGCCCTTCGTGCGAGAGTTTTCAGCCCTCTTGCAGCATGCTGGGTTCTTCAGGAGCACGCAGCCGGACCAGGCGATCGATGG
Organism: uncultured Acidobacteriaceae bacterium; assembly: GCA_963796145.1. Classification (GTDB taxonomy): domain Bacteria; phylum Acidobacteriota; class Terriglobia; order Terriglobales; family Acidobacteriaceae; genus PALSA-350. The sequence goes on from CAWCKO010000039.1 coordinate 82,064, forward strand.
CATAGGGCGCCCGATGCGATGAGGTGTGATAATGCCGGACCTGCAATTCGCCCAGCAGGCCGATGGCAAGCATCTGAATGCCCGCCAGAATCAAAACGCCGGCGACCACAAAGAGCGGTCCATGCGTGTCCATCACGTCTTGATGGGTGAAGACTTTGAGCCCGGCCAGCAGCAACGAAATTGCGCCGCCGAGGAAAATGCCGAGCGCGCCGAAGGTACCGAAAAAATGTAGCGGCCGCGTCATGTACTTCAACAGAAAACGAATGGTCAGCAGGTCGAAGAAAACCCGCACGGTGCGAGAAATACCGTAATGGGATTTACCCCGCTCGCGGTTCACATTCTTGATCGGGATCTCACAAATGCTTGCGCCATACCAGGAAGCCAGCGCCGGGATAAAGCGATGCATCTCGCCGTAAAGCGGAATGTTGTGGATCACCTCACGACGATATGCCTTGAACGTGGTGCCAAAGTCGTGAATATCGACGCCGGAAAGCTTCGCCATGAGCCAGTTGGCGCAACGCGACGGGATCCTGCGCATCACGAAATTGTCGATGCGCGCCTTACGCCATCCGCTGACCACGTCGTACCCTTCTTCCAGCTTGGCGACGAACTCGGGGATCTCAGTGGGATCGTGCTGCAGGTCGCCATCCATGGCCAGGATGTAGTCTCCCTGGGAATGATCGAATCCGGCGGCGAGTGCGGAGGTCTGGCCAAAATTGCGCCTCAACTTGACCACCAGAACCCTGCTGTCCACGGCTGCAATCTCTTCCAGCAGCTTGTAGGTGCGGTCACTCGATCCGTCGTCCACAAGGACCAGTTCGAAGCTATCGCCAATCTGCTCCATGACCGCTTTCAGGCGGTCGTACAGGGCAGTAACGTTCTCTTCCTCGTTGTGGAAGGGCACGACGATCGAATACTTTGGCATCTAGACAGTATAAAGCCATCCTGGGGCTGCATTTGCGTCTTTTTCCGCTCCCTTATCGACCGTCCCACTTGTGGATCTCCTGAACCAGGATCGCGCAAGCTCGCTCGCATGCGGCACGATCCACATCGTGGTGCGTCACCAGGCGTATAGAATGGGCGCCCACGGTTCCAGCAAGAACGCCGCGGCTGGCGAGAGCACTGACCAGTGCCGTCGCGTCTCCGCCGCCGCGGAGACTAAAAATGAGGATGTTGGTCTGGACCAACGCCGGATCGAGCTCGACCTGAGGAAGCTCGCTGAGGGCAGCCGCCAACAGCTTGGCATTGTCATGATCTTCCTTGAGCCGCCCGGTCATCTCATTCAGGGCGATCAGGCCGGCTGCGGCCAGAACACCCGCCTGGCGCATTCCTCCACCCAGCGCCTTACGAAAATTACGCGCACGGTCAATGTTTCGCCGGCTGCTTACCAGCATCGAGCCGACCGGCGCACACAGGCCCTTGGAGAGGCAGAACATGACCGAACTGAAGCCGCGGGTCAGCCGGTCGACCGGGATGTTTAATGCAGTCGCGGCATTGAAGATGCGGGCGCCATCGAGATGGACGGGGAGACCCGCATCCGCTGCCCCGGCCCAGATCTCTTCCGTTACTTCGAGCGGCATGACAATGCCGCCAGCCAGGTTGTGCGTATTTTCGAGAGAGATCAGGCCGGTCTTCGGGCGGAAATTAAGACCGTTGGAAACTGCCTTCTCGATGAGCTCCCAGGTAAGAATCCCGCGGTCCGCGTACACCGTGCGCAGCTGGCACCCGGAAAATGCCGAAACCATGGCCATTTCCCAGTCCATCAAATGGCCGCGGGATTCGCAGATGACCTCCTGGCCATGCTCGGTATGCATGCGGACCGCAATCTGGTTGCCCATGGTGCCGGTTGGAACAAACAACGCGGCTTCGCGGCCAAAGATCTCCGCCGCTCGTGCTTCCAGGCGGTTCACGGTGGGGTCTTCCCCGTAGACGTCGTCGCCCACCTCGGCTGCCGCCATGGCAGCCCGCATGGCCGGCGTGGGACGGGTGACCGTATCGCTGCGCAGGTCGATCATCCGGGAAGCTGGGGTCATAGAATCTGCAGCTCCGGTTCCTCTGCGCCGAGGAAGCGGGCAAAGACCTCGTTCGAAAAGAGAACACCATGCGGGGTAAGGCGCACCAGGCCGTCTTCATCGGTGAGCAGCTCCAGCTGGCACAGCTCCCGTACCACAGGCCGGAAGATCTCAACCCGGTCCCGGCCGAACTCCGTTGCCAGGGCCTGCCACGCGACCCCGGCACGCAGGCGCAGACCCAGAAACCAGGCTTCTTCCATCTCTTCGGACAGAGCTGAGCTGGCGCACATCCTGCATTGGATCACCGCGCAGGTATTCGGCCAGCACATCGCGTGGTGCTGAAGCGCAGAGCGGAGCCGTTCCGGGTACGGACCATGGAGTGCGCATCCAGGCCAAAACCGAGGTAGGGCTGCCGGCGCCAGTACTTCAAATTGTGCCGCGCCTGGCGGCGTTATCCCGCGAGCCGCCGGCGCTGCGAGCGAAGTTTGAGATTTCATATTGCTGCAGTCCGCAGGCTTCAAGGGCGGCAATGGCGTGCTCGTAGAGATCGGCGGTCAGCTCTTCGCTGGGCACAGTCTGCGCGTGATAGCGCGAGCCGCCGGCCAGCAATTCCCGGCCCAGGCGGGAATCCTCGTCAATCTCCAGCATGTAAACACTGGCGTGTTCGACTCCGGTGGCCGCCAGCACCTCCAGCGACTCCTGCCAACTTGCGGCCGTCTGATGGGGCATGCCTGCAATCAGATCGATGCTGAGATTGCGCAATCCAGCAGCGCGGACCCGTTCCAGGTCCCGCAGCACCACGGCCCGGGTATGGAACCGTCCGGTGGCCGCAGCCTCGCGATCCACCAGGGATTGGACGCCGAAACTGATCCGGTTGACGCCCAAAGCCAAGCATGGCGTCGAGCGCCGGGTCGTCCAGCTGCCCGGGAGCGCACTCGAGCGTGATTTCCGCTCCGGGCGAAATGGCGAACTCCTGGCGCAGGGTGTGAGCAAGCTCCCTCACCAGGGCCGGGGAAAGCACGCTCGGGCGTGCCTCCGCCAAGGTAGACGCTATCCACCTGCTCGGGAATGGCCGCGCCGCCCAGGCGCTGCCGCACGCTGCGGATTTCGCCACAAACCCGGGCGACATATTGCTCATGAGCGCTGACCGACGAAACGCCGGAGGCAAAGTTGCAGTAGCTGCATTTGGCGCGGCAAAAAGGAACCGAAATGTAAATACCAAGAGAATTCATCCAGTTCCTATTCTCCCATCTTCCTCAGGAATTCAACTTGCCCATGGAAAGAGGCCTGGGAGGTACGGGCACCCCTATAAGATAAAGATGAAGGCTCATGGCTGAAGCAAGCACCGAGAAAGATCGCAAAACCCAGCAGCACGACGACGATGTTGTCGGCAAGGCTTATGACAGCCGGCTGATGGGCCGGCTGCTTACTTACCTCCGGCCCTACAAGCTGCAGGCGATTATTTCGCTGGTGGCGATCCTGCTCAAGGCCGGGTCAGATGTGCTCGGCCCCTATCTGACGAAAGTTGCCATCGATCGCTACATGACCGCGCGGCCCGCCCTGCACCCGCCGGCGTGGACCCGCTGGCTGAGCCCCAATGCCATGGTGGGGGTCACACAAATCGCCAGCGTCTACCTGGGCACGCTGGTGTTCAGCTACCTGCTGGAGTTCGTGCAGACCTACCTGATGCAGTGGACCGGACAGAAGGTCATGTTCGACATGCGCAGCCAGATTTTCCGCCATATCCAGCGCATGCACGTAAGCTTTTTCGACCGCAATCCGGTGGGCCGCCTGGTCACCCGGCTGACCAGCGATGTGGACGCGCTGAACGAGATGTTTACCTCCGGGGTGTTTGCCATCTTTGAGGATGTTTTCGTTCTCGTGCTCATCGTGGTCATCATGCTGCGCATGAACTGGTGGCTGGCCCTGATCGCCTTTGCCGTGCTGCCTCTTATCCTGGCGGTGACCCACGTCTTTCGCAAACATGTGCGCGAGTCCTACCGGCGAATCCGGTCCGCGATCGCCCGCATCAACGCCTCTACCCAGGAGCACGTAAGCGGAATGAGCGTGGTGCAGCTGTTCAACCGCGAGCAGCGCTCCTACGAGGAGTTCGAAGCGGTCAACCGGCAGCATATGGTCGCCTTCAAAGACGCGATCCTGGCCTATGCGCTTTATTACCCGGCGGTGGAGTTGCTGAGTTCCGTTGCCATCGCGCTGGTGATCTGGCTGGGCGGGGATGGGGTGCTGCGCAATGCGGTCTCGATCGGCGTGCTGGTCGCCTTTATCCAGTACTCCCAGCGCTTCTTCCGCCCCATTCAGGACCTGAGCGAGAAATACAACATCCTGCAGGCCGCGATGGCGGCCAGCGAACGCGTCTTCAAGCTGCTGGACACCCCGGCAGAGCTGCAAAGCCCGCCCGCGCCGCGCGCCTGCGACGGTTCAGGCCGCATCGAGTTCCGCCACGTCTGGTTCACTTATCAAAAACTTGACGCGCAGCAATTGGCGAGCATCCAGCGGGCCCAGGGAGCAGAGGAGATTCTCGCCGCCTCCCCGGAAGTGGAGTGGATTCTTAAAGACGTATCGTTCGTGATCGAGCCCGATCAGACGGCAGCCATCGTGGGCCATACGGGCGCCGGCAAGACCACCATCATCGGCCTGATGATGCGCTTCTATGAAATTCAGCGAGGCAGTGTTCTCATCAATGGCGTGGATGTTCGCCAACAGGATGTCACGGAATTGCGGCGCAATTTTGGGGTGGTGCTGCAGGACCCGTTCCTGTTCACCGGCACCATCGCCGAGAACATTCGCCTGGGTTCGGACTGGATTACCGACGAGCGGATGAAGGCCGCAGCCGATGAGGTGAACGTGGGCGACTTTATCCGCGCCCTGCCGCAGGGGTTCGATGAGCCTCTGCGCGAACGCGGCAATAGCCTTTCCACCGGACAGAAGCAGCTGATTAATTTCGCCCGTGCCCTGGCCCACGATCCGCGCATCCTGGTGCTGGATGAAGCCACCTCGAGCGTGGATACCGATACGGAGATGCGGGTGCGGTCTGCGCTCGAGCGCATGGTCCAGGGACGCACTTCGGTCATCATCGCCCATCGACTCTCGACCGTGCAGCAGGCGGACAGGATCCTGGTCATGCACAAGGGTGTGTTGCGTGAACTGGGCACCCACCAGGAATTGCTGGCGCAGCGCGGCATCTACTGGAAGCTCTACCAGTTGCAGTACAAAGACCAGGAAATGCAACCGGCGCGGGCATCCAGCGGCTTTTTGGACACCAGCCTGGCCGTAGGCACGGACTAAGAATGGCGAAGATCTTTCTCTCTGCCGGCGAGGCCAGCGGCGAGCATTACGGCGCGCTGCTGATGGCGGAGATACGTCGCCTGGACCCCCAGGCTGACTTTTTCGGCCTCGGAGGTATACGCATGGCCGCCGCAGGGCTGCGCCGGGTGGTGCGCGCCGAAGATGTCGCTGTGATGGGCATCACGGAAGTGATTCTGCACATGGCCCATGTCTATCGCGAATACAGAAAACTAAAGGCCAGCCTGCGAGCAGAAAGGCCCGATCTCGCGATCCTGATCGATTTCCCTGACGTAAACCTGAGTCTTGCGGCCGAGCTTCGCCGTCTGAAAATACCCGTCGTCTACTTTGTCAGCCCGCAGTTATGGGCCTGGAAGAAGTGGCGGGTAAGAGGCGTGAAGCGCAACGTTACCCGGATGCTGGTGATTTTTCCCTTCGAAGAGGCGTTCTACCGCGCCCACGGCGTTGCCGCCGACTTTGTCGGTCACCCACTGGCGGATCTCGATCCGCCCACAGTGACCCGGGAGGCCTTTGCTCGCGAAAATGGTCTGGACGCGTCAAAATTCTGGGTTGGCTTGCTGCCGGGAAGCCGTACCAGGGAGCTTGCACGCCAACTTGCCGCCAATGTTCGAAGCCGCTCGACTGCTGGGCCCGGGTTACGAATATCTCTTGCCCGTGGCCCCTACGCTGAAGGACTCGCAGGTGCACGCACTCGCCGCCCAGGCGGAAGGGGTCGCGGTACGCGTGGTTCACGATGCCCGCGCCGTTTTGCAGCACGCCCGCGCCAGCATTGTAGCCAGCGGCACCGCCACGGTGGAGGCGGCGCTGATCGGCAATCCCTTCGTGGTGGTCTACCGGGTCTCCCGCATCACCTATGCAGTGGCCCAGCGGGTGGTCCGCGTGGCCCATGTCGGCATGGTCAACCTGATCGCCGGGCGGCGTATTGTGCCGGAGCTCATCCAACATGATTTCACCGCATCCAAAGTGGTGGCCCAGCTGCGCCCGCTGCTGGAAAACGAGGAGGCTCGTGCAACAATGCAGTCAGACTTGCGCACCGTCGGGGCTGCACTCCGGGTGAGCAGCGAGGGCGCGATTGAGCATGCAGCTCGTATTGCGCTCGAATTAATCCCCGCGGGGCAGCAGTCGCGGTTGCAATCTGCTTTGGTTTCATCATGGCCCGTTGAATGACTTCGATGACGCTCAGTTTCAGTACTTCTACCAGGGTTTTGCTCGTGCTGACCGCATTGCTGGGGTTGGCTGGCCCCCATCTCTCCGCAGCCGAGCGGTCCAACATCAACATTACCGGCTACGTGATCGATGCCCAGCTCGATCCCGCTCAACACACCCTCAAAGCGACCGCGAAGGTGACCTTCACCGCGACCGACAGCGTGAGTACCGCTATCTTCGAGCTGCACAACGCGCTCAAGGTGGACAGCGTGATGGATGAGCATAACCACCCGCTCAGCGGAGAGCGTGGCCCCAATGCAACCATCAGCGTCGCCCTGCCAAGTCCCATGAGCAAGGGAGCAAAATCTACTTTTACTTTTGTTTATGAGGGGACGCTCAGCGGCAGCGAAGAGAGTCCGGTCGAAGGACTCAAGGTGGCGTCGATCGGCGACCCCATCAGTTATTTGTTGTATGCCGGCCGTTGGTTTCCCATGGTCGGCTATATGACAGACCGGTTTACGGCGGAAATTCATGTAACCATGCCTGAGGGTTACCGGGTGGTGGGCAGCGGGAGCACCGGCAGTCCGCGCTCTGCCTCGGGCGGCATGCAATACAGTTTCAATTGGACCAAGCCCAGCTTTCCGGGCACCATCATCGCGGGCAAATTCGAAGAACCGATGGTGGTCGCCGGCGCGCCGCATTTGAAGGTATACGTCACCAGCGCGCATAAGCAAAGCGGCCCGGAGTATGCACAGACGGCGAACAAGGAATTCGATTTCTTTAACGAGACATTTGGGGATGGCGCTTCGCGGCTGCTGAATGTGGTGGAACTGCCGGATGACACTTTGCCTTCCTATTGGGCTCCGGAGATTACCGCAATTGCGGGCGCCCGTATTGCCGACCGCAACAACTTCCGCCTGCTGGCCAATACCATGGCTCACCAGTGGTGGGGGTGCACCGTTACCCCCGCAAACCTCAATGACTTCTGGATCATCAATGGGATGTCCCGGTATGGGGAGCTGATGTATCTGGAGAGGGCTTCCGGACAGACGGCGTTGCAGGCCGCAGTGCTCGACATCTCTGCCGGCGCACTGGCCTACGACACCATCCCGCTCACCTCGGCAGGACGCCTGGATCCCTACTCCCCGCAGTTTCAGGCCATGACTCTCGATAAGGGCGGCATGGTCTTCCACATGCTTCGCTGGGAGATTGGCGACGACAATTTCAATAAGACCCTGAAGGCGCTGGTTACGCAGTACGCCGATAAGCCAATTCGCACCAGGGACGTGGAAAAGGTTGCCGAGCAGGAATCTCAACAGCAGCTCACGGCGTTCTTCGCGCAATGGCTGGACGGAACCGGCGCGCCGCAATTCGCCGATAAGTACACCGTCTATCGCCTGGGAAACAACAAAGGCTTTCGCACCATTGGGGAGATTGGACAGGACCTGGACCTCTTCAATATGCCAGTCGAGCTAAGAGTCGAGACAGAAGGCAAAACCGAAATCAAACGCGTGGACGTGGTGGGGACCAACTCGCAATATGTGGTCGACACGTTTGGCCGTCCGCGTCATATTTCCATTGACCCGGACAACTGGGTCCTGAAGAACACCCCGGACTTGCAAGTGCGCATTTCCATTTTGCGCGGCCAGCAACTAGCGTCGGCCGGGGACAATCCCGGCGCACTGGCGGAGTATCAAAAGGCTCTCACTGCCAACCCCAACAGCTCGCTTGCAAGTTACCGTATCGGCGAAGTCCTGTTCACCCAGCGCAGCTACCAGGCGGCCGCAAATGCCTATCGTGATGCGCTCCGCGGAGACGACGAGCCAAAGTGGACCGAGGTCTGGAGTCACATCGCGCTAGGCAAGATCTTCGACGTCACCGGTCAGCGAGATCGGGCAGTGAATGAGTACCGGCAAGCCGTGCAGACGAATGACAACACCGGCGGAGCGGTCAACGAAGCCCGAAAATACCTGCAACAACCCTACAAACGGCCGGACACGGATCAGTAGGGGAAACAGCAGGTCCCTCCATGCTCTGTCGTAAAACATCTCCACGAGAGGTCCGCTGAACAGCAGATCCCTCCACTACGCTACGCTCCGGTCGGGATGACAAAGGGGAGGGCGGCGCTTCCATTGAGAGTACGGCTGAGCAGAAGGAGAAGAGGCCGTTTCTCATCCCCTGGGTGGTCCCGAAGCCCATGATTTCTCCGGCGATGACAATTTTGTTGGCGCGTAAGCGGTTCCGAAAGAGAGCTGCACGAATCGTCATCCCAACGGAATCGGGTAGCGCAGTGGAGGGACCTGCTGTTTCTACTCGTAACGAAGCGCTTCCACCGGGTCGAGACTGGCGGCCCGGAGCGCGGGCACCATTCCGCTTACTAGACCGACCAGCACCAGGATTACCGTGGCCACGAGAACCGTGGTAGGCGAAATCAGCAATCGGATATCCGCGGCTTCCCCGTTTTTCGCAACCGCACTGTACAAGGGGATGCGGCCCACGGCTACTGAAACCAGGTACGCAAGCGCGATTCCGCAAATGCCGCCCAAGCCGGTGATGACCAGCGCCTCAGTGAGGAACTGTACCAGGATGTGACGGCGAGACGCGCCCAGCGCCTTCTCTATGCCGATCTCCCGCGTGCGCTGCTGTACCGCCACCAGCATGATGTTCATCAAGCCGATTCCGGCAATCCCCAAGGTGAGCGTTCCGATAAACGCCATCAGCACCTGCAAGCCAGTCTCGATGATGCGGAATTGGGACAGCTGCTGCATCAGATTGGCGACAAAAATCGCGTTGTGATCGGAAGCGGGAAATCCATGAGCAGCACCGAGCGTTCCCCGCAACGCCGATTCCGTGGTTTCATAGTTGCCCCGGTAATTTAACCAGATCCCATCCAGGTATTTGGTGTCCTTCAAGTCGCTCATGGTGGTAAACGGGATGTAGATGACCCGGTTGATATTGTCATCCCCCTCCTGCATCTTGGCCCGCAGTACACCGATGACCGTAAAACTCACTCCCTGGATACGAATGCGCTGGCCGATGGGATACAGACCGGAATAGAGCTTGGCCTTGGCTTCCGAACCGATCACGGCCACGTGGTTGCGTTGCTCCAGGTCTTTTTCGCTATAAAAGCGGCCATAATCGATGTCGAGTTTTTGTACGTCGGCGGCTGCCGGGTACGATCCGTTCACCCACCATGAATAGCTGTGGGTATCGTTTTGCACCGAGACTTGCTTGGAGGCTTCGGGCACAATGTGGATCAGGCCTGGGACGCTGTTCGCAAGCAGATCGAGGTCGGCGAGTTGGAGTTTTACTTGGACACCTGCCTTCTTCCCCCCAGCCTGCTCGCTCGTGGTCCCGGGAAAGACGCCCATCAGGTTGGTGCCAAACTGGGCAAAAATTGCCTCAATCGCCCGGCCGAAGCCGGAACCATACGCCATCAGCAGGACCACTGTGGCGATGCCCCAGGCCATGCCGATCATGGTGATCAGCGTGCGCCGGCGGTTGTGCAGCATGGCTTCATAAGCCTGGGAGAACAAGTCGCGTAACATTCCCTTCTCCTAGTGCATTATCAGGAACGGCGGCGTAGAGGACGGTTCGCCAGATTACACCAACTCTGATAATGCTATTCCCTGCGCAGCGCTTCGACCGGGTCAAGCTTCGCTGCCTGCCCGGCAGGATAGACTCCGGCTAGGATCCCACTGAGGCAAAGCGCACCCAACGCCAAGGCTGCGGACCACGGCACCAGGCGCGGCGCATCGAAGCCCTGCAAACTGGTGCCCACGGCCCGGTCCAGGGCAAACATGAGCAGCCCCGCGGCGGCGATGCCCACCGCGCCGCTGATGCCAGTCAAAAACATGCCCTCCAGCAAAAACTGCGTCATGATATTCCGGTTGGTCGCCCCCAACGCCTTGCGCAATCCGATCTCCCGCGTCCGCTCGGCTACCGAAACCAGCATGATGTTGACTACCCCCAGGGCGCCCAAGGCCAGGGTCACGATACCCACCCCGCCCAGAAACAAGTCCATGGCATCGAAGATCTTGCCCACCATGCGTTGGGAATTGATCGAGTCCCACTCTTCGAAAGCATCTGGCGCGTGAGGATCAAAACCATGCTGCCGGGCCACAATGGCGTGCACCTCCGCGACCGCAGGCAGGTTGTCATCTTTGCCAATGGGCTGGTATTGGAGTGAGGTCACTGCGTCCCGGGGGATGTTCTCCCCGGTCAGAGGAAAGAGTTCCAGCATGGTGGTCAAAGGGATGTAGACCCGTTGATTGTCACTGTCATTGTTGCCGCGCGCGATGCTGCCCGCCACCCCGATGACCTGGAATCGCACTCCGTTCAGAAGTATCCATTCACCCAGCGCGGGCCGGCCGGGAAAGAGCAGCGCGGCGGTCTTCTTGCCCATCACCACTACCCGGCGGCGCTGCTCCAGATCGTCGGAGCGCAGAAAGCGTCCCTCCGCGACCGGAACAAAGCGGATTTCACTGTAGTTCGGCTCCACCCCGGTGACCTCTCCGCTGCTGCTCGATTCATCGCTCACTTCCTTGATGGTCGCATTCTGCAGCATGGCGGTGATGTTGCGGACTTCCGGCGCGCCGGCGCGCACCGCGGCTTCGTCCGCCAGCGTGAGTTTGTAAGGACGCATGCCGGTGTGCTGGCTGGGGACGGCAGGGATGTTGCCGCCCCACATCATGATGACATTGTTGCCCAGGGAGGCCATTTGGCGGCGCTGCCCGGAGCGGAAGCCCTCGCCAAACCCAATCAGCAGCAGCATCGAGCCCACTCCCCAGGCGATGCCGAACATGGTCAGGAAAGCGCGCAGCTTGTGGGCCCAGATGGCTCGAAAAACTTCGCCGAAGATGTCCGCTGGGGATTGCATTGCTGTCACCCGGTAATACGGGTCTGGCAGGGTGCTGGTTCCAAAAAGCTTTATTTGAGGTTCAGGGCCGCCATCGCCTCGTCGGCGCTGGGAGAGCTGGACTTAAGGTACTCGCCGACCCGCTTGCGTTCTTCGGCGTGAAAGCGTGGGGCTGAGCGCGAGAATACGCCGCAGCGTGGTCGAAATGTCGTCGATGTAGTTCATCATGCGTATGGCTTCGCCGGAAAGTGGCATGGGGTTGTTCCTCGTTACAATAGAGACTCTATTGCCATTTTCTGTGCTGGGCGCGAATTCGTAAAGCGCCCGGCTGGAATTTGGCCGGCCCGGTTGCTCATCCTGCACTGCCGTGGAGCGCATCTAACCAGAAATGGCCGTCACCAGCGACTTCCCTTCCTCGAGCGTAGCCGTGCCTGAGCCGGCCCCGGTAAAAGCCAACCCGCGCCAGGAAGCCTCCAACGAAATGAGGGAATGCGTCGAGCGGGTGCTGCACACCGATGCCCGGGTTCCGGTCTCGACCTACCGGGTGCAGATGAACAAAGACTTCACCTTTGCCGACGCCCAGGCAATCGTGGGCTATCTCCACAAGCTCGGCATCGGAGACTTTTACTCCTCGCCCGTCTTCGAAGCCCGGCCTAACAGCATGCACGGGTACGATGTCACGCGGCACGACCGCCTCAACCCCGAGCTTGGCGGCAACGAAGGCTTTGCCAGCTTCTCGGCGGAGCTGCAACGCCAAGGTCTGGGACTGCTGCTCGACATTGTTCCCAATCACATGGGTGTTGGCAACGACTCCATCTGGTGGCAGGACGTGCTGGAGAACGGCCACGCTTCGCGGTATTCCGAGTATTTCGACATCGACTGGAAGCCGCTCAAACCGGCCCTGCGCAACAAGCTGCTTCTGCCCATCCTGGGCAATCAGTATGGAACGGAACTCGAGAGCAAGCACATCCAGGTGTCCATTGAAGACGGGCGCCCGCTGATTCACTATTACGATCACACTATGCCCGTAGCGCCCCGCACGATACACCTGATCTTCGACCGGACGAGCGGGACCAGACGAACGGCGGAAACCCGATACCGCAATCTTTTCGCGATCTGCTGGATGAGATCGATCAGCTTCCGCCGCATGAAACCAGCAACGACGATCTACGGGAGCAACGGCAGGCACAGCCTGGCGGAGCTGCTGCCCGGATTGCGGGATGCGCTTCGCTCTGCGGAAATGCAGCCGGTAATCCAACATGCCCTCGCCACCATCAATGGCATCGAAGGGGATCCCCACAGCTTCGACCGTCTGCACCTTTTGCTGGACGCGCAGCCCTATCGGCTGGCCTCCTGGCGCACTTCCGCCGAGGAGATCAACTACCGCCGCTTCTTCGACGTGAACGACCTGGTGGGCCTGCGAATGGAAAATCCCGAGGTCTTCGCGGCTACCCACTGTCTGATTCGGTCGCTGATCGCTTCGCACCAGGTAACCGGGCTGCGCATCGACCATTGCGATGGCATGTTCAACCCCCGCCAGTACCTCATCCGGCTGCAACTTTTGTACCTCGCCAGCCAGTGCGCCGGGGCGGCGCCGCAGCAGGAGACCGCCGCCAACGGAATTGAGCGCAGTGTGCTCGATCCGGTCCGCGGATATGACTGGTCGCAGAGCCAGGGGCCGCTCTACACCGTAGTCGAGAAGATACTGGAACCGCGCGAATACCTGCCACCGGAGTGGCCGGTTCGCGGCACCTCCGGCTACGATTTCGTCTACCTGGCGAACGGGATCTTCATCCAGAGCGCCAACGAAAAGCGCTTCAACGTTCTCTATGCCCAGGTTCTCGGACACCCGGCCGATCCGGACGACATCATTTACCGGTCCAAGCTGCAGGTGATGCAGACGGCACTGGCTAGCGAGGTTTATGCCCTGACTAACCTGCTCAGCCGCATTGCCGCTTCCAATCGGAAGGCGCGCGATTTCACCGACAACCTACTGGAGACAGTGCTGCGCCACGCCATCGCTGCCTTCCCTGTCTATCGAACCTACATCGATGACCGCGGTCAGTATGGAGACCGCGATGTGGCATTCGTGCGCTATGCGATTGCCCGGGCCAAGCGCCTGAACCCGGATATCGATGCCTCGGCATTCGACTTTCTGCGCGAAACGCTACTGTTACAGAGCACCTCTCCGGCGGCAAAGCAGAAACCCGATCCGCAAATCCTTTACTTTGCCCTTAAATTTCAACAGCTCACTGGACCGATCATGGCCAAGGGCGTCGAGGACACGGCGTTCTATGTCTACACTCGCTTCCTTTCTTCGAACGAGGTCGGCGGTTCGGCAAAATCCTTTGGTATTTCGCTCGAAACCTTGCACCAGAGCAACCAGGAGCGCCTGAAGCACTCGCCGGACACCATGCTCACGACCTCAACCCATGACACCAAGCGCAGCGAAGACGTGCGCAACCGTCTCAACGTGCTCTCCGAACTTCCCCAGCTCTGGTCAGCATCGGTGCACCGCTGGCAACGGATGAACTCCAAATTCAAGCAGAAGATGGAAGACGGCCGCATCGCGCCCGATAACAACGAAGAGTACCTGCTCTATCAAACGATCCTGGGCGCGTGGCCGTGGCAGATGGAAAGCCAACAGGACCGCGAGAGGTACGTGGAGCGACTTAAACAGTATGCGTTCAAAGCACTGAGCGAAGCCAAAGTCAATCTGAGCTGGATCAATCCGGACCCTGAGTACATAAAGGCGGTGCACGCGTTCATCACCGCCATCATGATGCCGGGGCCGAAGGGAAAAGAAAGTCCGTTCGTCGCTTCGCTCGGTGCGCTGTTGCCGCAGTTACAGTTATTTGGGGCAGTAAATTCCCTTGCTCAAGTGGTGCTTAAAACAGCAGTTCCCGGCATACCCGACTTTTATCAGGGGAACGAACTCTGGGAACTGAGCCTGGTCGACCCGGATAATCGGCAGCCCGTCGACTTCAGTCAGCGCGCCGGCTATCTCGATGCGCTCCAATCACTGGCGGAACGGGAGGGTGCGGCTGCGGTGTGCCGCGACGTGCTCGGCAACGTGCTCGGCAACCTGGCCGACGGCAGGGCCAAGCTATGGACCACGCACCGCGCCCTACAGCTGCGGCAGCAGGAACATGCGATCTTCCGCCGGGGTGAGTACACTGCGCTCGAAGTCGCAGGCGAACACCAGGAAAACGTGATTGCATTTTTGCGCCGTGATCCCGCCAGCGAGCGGAGCGTGTTGGCAGTGCTGCCACGCTTCGCGTGCACTCTCATGCGGGGCAAGTTGGAACTGCCTCTGGGCCCGGCCTGGGGTAACGACCAGTTGCGTATTCCCGTTTCTCCCGGAACTCGCTACACCAACGTTTTCAGCGGCGAATCAGTCACCGTGCCCGAGCAACAAAACCTGCCCCTAAGCGCACTGCTCGCCATCTACCCGGTGGCACTTCTGGTCAGCGAGAAGTAGCGGGCTCAAAAGGCTGCGGAAAAAATCCTGTAGGGGGCGAGGGTCGCACCCTTCTGGGCTTAAACAGGCTGCGGAAAAAGTCGCTTTTGCAAGTGGATTTGGTTGCTCACGTACGGGCTGGGCTTGTGCCGTCCCTGCGGGACTCGCCTCATGAACCTAATCCAACCCGGCACTGACGTGCCGGGCTACTGGTTGTCCCGTCCCTACCGGGACTGCTCGTTCCAGTGTCCAAGGCCCCTCGAACCTCTCAACAGATTCCAGAACAGAGCGCTGTTGCGAGCAGAAAGCAGCCCGCATGGGCTTAAAAGCCCCGCCCCTTCAGCCAGGCGTGGCCTTGGGGAAATTGCTCCCACGGGGCTGAAGCCCAGGTCTTTGTTGGGCCTCAACGGCCCGACTAACGTCGCGCCCTGATACAAGAGCGCGTGTTCAGCAACCTGTAAAGTCCGTACAGCACAGCCCTAGCCTTGCCAGCGCTAAAGCGCATGATGGAGTCGAGACTGTTTCTCGGAGCGCTGAAGCGCTCCTTCCCCCGCATAAATGCGGGGGCTGCCACAAAACAAGGGTGAGATGGGGAAAATCCCCAAAACCCACTAAAGCGCGGCTTGAGCTCCGCCGATAGCAGAATTGGCAAATCTGGAATTTGAGCAGTTCGCGAAGTCGATGGCACATCTCCGCTCCCATGCGGCCGAGGATATGAGCCCGACCCGAATCCAGTTTGACTCTTCGCAGAAGGTTTCACTAAGACACATGGGCATCGATCCCTGGTTGCTCCTGCCTCCCGTGCCGTTCCCCATCCCGGCCGCAGATTTCCTGCTGTATAGGCCGGCGCGGCGCGGGGGTGCATTTTGACCCGCCGCAGCCCGCGAACAAAGTTATTGCGAAGAGTGCTTCCCGCCGCATTGCTGGCGGGCGGTCTCTTAGCCTGGTTGATTACAGAAATCATGTCGAACCAGGTTCGCTGCATCAGGGTTGAGGCAACCATGCTCGCACTATTGACTGGCGTGCTGCTGGTGGGCTTCGTCGGTTGGGTTGCTTTTCGGCAGGCCGCGGAAACTCAGAAGTTCATGCTCGAGTCCGTGCTCGACAGCATGACCGAAGGATTGGTCGCGGCCGATGAGCGGGGAAAATTCATTCTGTGGAACCCGGCAGCGAAAAAAATCATCGGTCTCGGATCGACTAGCCTACCTTCCAACCAATGGGCCGCGCACTACGGCGTCTTCTTTTCTGATACGGTCACACCTATTCCGCCTGGGGAAACCCCTCTGGAACGTGCCATTCGCGGCGAGGTCACCAGCAGCGAAATATTTTTGCGCAACCCCGGACTCGAGAGGGGCGTTTGGCTGGAAATCAACGGTTCTCCTTTACGAGGCAAGGATGGAGTCCTGTTTGGCGGAGTGACCGCCTTCCGGGACATCACCCGGAGAAAAACGGACGAACTGGAGATCCGCAAACTCTATGAACAGCTGGAAGACAGGATAGCCAGCCGTACGGCCCAACTGGAGGCCGCCAACCGCGAGCTGGAGGCCTTTTCCTACTCCGTTTCCCATGATCTGCGCACACCACTCCGCCATATCGCCAGTTTCTCCAGGATCCTGGTCAATGAGTTTGGTCCGACGATGGCTGTCGAAGCTCGAGAACATTTGCAGCGCGTTGAAGACGCCGTTCACCGCATGGGACTTCTGGTCGATGCTTTACTCAAGATGGCAACGCTCCGCCGGCAACCCATAAGGCTGCACCACAGTGATTTAAATCCCATCGTCTATGAGGTGATATCGACCTTAGAGCCGGAGTGCGAGGGACGCGATGTGGAATGGCACATTGCGCAACTTCCTGCGCTCGACTGTGACCCGGTCTTGATCGCCCAGGTCTTTCAAAACCTGTTGAGCAATGCTCTGAAATACTCCCGTGGCCGGAGCAGAACCGTGATCGAAGTCGACAGCATCCAGCGCCCGGGCCAGCCGGCGGTCATCCTGGTGCGTGACAACGGCGCGGGCTTCAACATGCAATATGCGGGGAAACTGTTCGGCATGTTCCAGCGCTTGCATACGGAAGAGGAGTTCGAAGGTAGCGGAGTGGGTTTGGCCACCGTGCATCGGATCATCGAGAAACACAAGGGGATCATCTGGGCCGAAGCAGAGGCCGATCACGGAGCCACTTTTTATTTCGCCCTGGACGCGACCGAGGAAACCAGGATCACATTGAAGACAACGGCGACTTCATAACCTGGACCCTTTCCATAGAGGCCGGGTTCTTGAATCGGCACCAATGTGGGCCAATAAGCCCGACACCTTACTCAAGTAATCAGATCTTTGGGCCGATTCGAAGATCAGGGGCCAGAACCACAAAACACAGGGGTGGGTGGCGACCGCACCACTGATCTGCCCGCCAGGAGAGATCTGAATGCGAAGTAAGTTAAGACCGATTCTGCTGATCGAAGACAACGATGTCGATGCCGATCTGGCTACTAGGGCGTTCCAGCGAGCAAAGATCGGCAATCCATTGGTGCGCGCCCGCGATGGAGTGGATGCACTCGACTACCTCTTTGGAAGCGGCAAATACGCGGCCAGGGAGATGCACGATTTGCCCGTATTTGCATTACTCGATCTCAAAATTCCAAAAATCGGCGGGCTGGACGTTCTCAAGACAATTCGCGCGGATGAACGAACCAGGCATCTGCCAGTGATTATTCTTACTTCTTCCGGGGAAGAAAAAGATCGGCTGGACGCCTACGACCGATTTGCCAACAGCTACGTAGTCAAGCCTTTGGATTACGATCAATTTGTAGCCGCAACTTTGCAGCTCAGCCTGTACTGGACCGAGTTGAATGCCCCTCCGCCTCTGTTAGAAGCCTGATCGAAGCGATTACGGTGGCAGTCCTCAGGCCTTCGGCGGCTCTACCCAGCCATCACGATCCGTCAGCTCCGCCAGCTGCGCCAGCCCTTTCGCTTGTTCGCCGTTGAGCGCATCGGGAGCCATGCGCCAGGTCCAGTTATTCTCCGGCGTAGAGGGCGTGTTCATGCGTGCTTCCGAACCCAGCGCCAGGACGTCCTGCACTGGAAAAATGCAAACATCGGCCACCGAGGCCGAAGCCGCGCGAATCAAGGTCCAAACCACGTCATTGGGAGCCGGATTGAGATAGCAATACACCGCGTGCCTCTCCGTCTCCGTCACGCCGTGTTGCCACCACCCCAACGTGGTGTCGTTGTCGTGGGTTCCGGTATAGACAACAGTGTTGGTTACATAGCGGTGAGGCAGGTAGTTGTGTGCTGCCCGATCGGTGAAGGCAAATTGCAGCACCCGCATACCCGGCAGATCGAACTGCTCGCGCAACGCATCCACTTCGGGGGTGATCAACCCGAGGTCTTCGGCAATCAACGGCAGATCGCCTAACTTATCGCGCAGGGTGGTAAAGAGAGCGGCACCCGGAGCCTTGACCCATTCGCCGTGAATGGCGGTCTCATCCTCGGCGGGAATGGCCCAGAATGCTTCAAAACCGCGAAAGTGATCGAGCCGGATAATGTCGTAAAGTGCATGGGTCCGGCGCATGCGGTCTACCCACCAGTCAAAGCCCCGGCTTTCCAGCACATCCCACTTGTAGATCGGGTTGCCCCACCGCTGACCGGTCGCACTGAAATAGTCCGGGGGCACGCCGGCAACGCGAATGGGAGTGAGGTCTTCATTAAGCTCAAAAATCTCCGGGTGGGTCCACACGTCGGCGCTGTCGTAATTAACGAAGATAGCCACGTCGCCAATGAAGCGTATGTCGCGCTCCGCGCAGTAGGCGCGCAGGGCTTTCCACTGCTCATCGAAGGCGAATTGTATGGCCTGCTCGACTTCGAGATCGTCCCGGCTCTCCTGCTGCAATTTGAGCAGCGCGTCCGCATCCCGGTGCGCGAACTCCTTCGGCCACGACAACCAGTAACCGGACAAAAATCGCTGCCGCAAAACACTGTAGCGAGCGTAATCCGCCAGCCAGGAGGCATTCTCTTCACGGAAGCGCTGAAAACGGGCCCACTGTTGATGGTCGTGGTGTACGAGAAAGCTACGCGCAGCCTCGAGCAGGAGCGGCCACTTGCGCTGTTCAACTTCTTCAAAGCGCACGTTTCCAGCATGGCCCGGGAGCCCGGCGATGCGATCGCTCGGGAGCCAGCCAGCTTCCACCAGCTTCTCCAGGCTGATCAGCAGCGGATTGCCGGCGAAGGCGGAAAGGGCGGCGTAGGGCGAATTCCCAAAGCCGGTCGGGCTCAGCGGAAGAACTTGCCACAGCCGCTGTTTGGCGGCTGCCAGAAAGTCCGCAAAGGCATACGCAGCAGGCCCCAAGTCTCCTATGCCGCCATACGAGGGCAAGGAAGAGACGTGGAGAAGTAATCCTGACGATCGTTCGAGGGCCATTCAGTACCTGTGTGGGAGAGGCGAGAACAACAATGGCCTTCTTTTGAGAAAGATTCCCAAGCAGGCTCCGGTTGCTTGCCGGGTTGGCTTTACATGCCCTGTACCAACCCACTCTGGGCACGCTTATTCATTCGGATGCCACCTGACTTCTCATAGCGATCCGTCAGGGAGGTTACGAAGACGGCAAACATCTGCTCTCGCCGCTCACTCAGAAGCGATTCGCGCGTGGCATCGAAGTTCTTGGCTATCTCCTCCGCAGTCGGTTCCTGCTTTTCATCGATCTTAGCCACAACGCCGCTGTGCCCGGTGTTGATCGCTTTGCTGATCTGCCCGACCTTCAGGTCGAACAAATCGGGCGCCGAGGCGGACAAGTCGCCGATATCCGGGACTTGCCCGGTGTGGCCCACCAGATCGCTGGTCTTGACGGTTGCGCCGAGTTCCTTCGCAGCCTGGGCCAGACTATTCTCCGCATGCGCCTTGTCCGCCAGCTCATTGGTCTTGCGCGCCAGCAACTGGGGCAACTGCTGCTCCCGGAAGTCGTCCACCAGGTGCGACTTGTACTCCTCAAATGTGGGGGCGTGCGCGGGCTTCGAGTCTTCTACCTGGAAGACAGCAAAACCCTCGCCGGTTGAACTCACCTGGGGAGCGGATCCCGGCTTGGCAGTAAAGGCCTGGGTCAGCATCTTGGCTCCGTCCGGGAGTCCCGGGAGCACTGCGCTCTGCTGCACGTAGTCGGTTGTCACTACCTGCAGGTGGTGCGCCTCAGCGGTTTTTGCCAGGCTCGTCTTGGCTGCTTCCGTAGCCAACTGCTGCGCATAGAGGGCTTGCTGATCCGCCTCCTGCTGGCGCGTCAAGGTAGCCACGATTTGCGCTTTCACCTCGTCCAGGGACTTCAGGTGCGCGGTCTGCTTCTCTTCGGCTTTGATGATGTGATAGCCGAACTGGGTCTTGATCACGTCGGAAACCTGCCCTGGCTGTAGATCGAAGGCTGCCTTTTCAAAAGCCGGCACGGTAACCCCGCGCTGAATCATGCCCAACTCGCCGCCCTGCTCCTTGCTGCCCGGGTCATCGGAATTGGCCTTAGCCAGTGCGGCAAAGTCCGCACCACTCTTGATCTGCTTCAGCAGGTCTTCGGCCTTTTGCTTGGCCGCGGCGTCGGTCTTAGCGTCCGCGCCGGTCGCCACCTTGATCAGGATGTGGCGTACCTTGACTTCCTCAGGCACCTGAAAATCCTTTTGGTGGGCCTGGTAGTACTGCTCCACCTGCTCGTTCGTCACAGGGGGCGCCCCCACTGGGCACATCAGTTTGGTTCAGGGCGATATAGGCCAGCTTGCGCGTTTCCGGGATCGCGTCCTTGTACCGTGCCGCACTTTGTTTAAAAAATGCCTGCAGCTCGGCATCCGTGGGATTGATCTGCTTGCGCAGGTCTTCGGAGTTGATCACCGCGTAGTCGAACTTGATCTTGGTTCCCTGGTCCCGATAGGCGTCGCGCACGTCCTGGTCCGAGACGGTGATGCCGCCGGTCACCATGGCTTGCAGCCGGCTGATCTCTATCTCTTTCTTGACCTGGGTTTCGAAATCCTGGATCGAGGTATGAAAGTAGTTCTGCACGAAGTCCGCATACTTGTCTTCGCCAATGAACTGTCCACCTGGGAACAGCGCCTGGGAAAATGGCCCGGTTTGCATGGCCCGGCGCAAATCCACATCGCTCACTTGAAGACCAAGGCGGTTTGCTTCCTGCAGCAGCACTTCCCGTTGGATCAGGGCCTGCGCGGCCTGCGGCATGAGGTAGGGCAGCATCATGTCCGGGTAGCGCTTTTGCTGCAGGATTCTTTGCGCGACCTGCTGCACCTCAGGAGTCGTGATGGTGGTGGAGGTGCCGAAGTAGCGGCCCATGAGGCCTCCGGTGCGCACAACGGCGTAGCTATCGGAGGAGGTGTCGGTATCGGCAAAAATCCCCGGAACGAGCGTAATCACCATGGTGACTACGGCGACAGCAATAATTGCGATGAAGATGATCTTGACGACGCGGTTGTCTTTTTGCAGGAAACGAATCATTGGCTAGTGGCGACCTTGAGAGCGCAGCTTCTAAGTATAGATCAGTTGGTGGCGGAGAAACCCGGGCCAAACGGGCACAGGAAGCCGCAAAACAACAGGTCCCTCCATAGTGGAAGGACCTGTTGTTTTTTCCCGGTACACCAGACTCCGGCTTATCTCCAGCGGCGGTAATAGTACGGGTAGCCATACACATACGGGTACGGGATAAGCGTAGGCATAGGGATACGGGTAGCCGTAAGCATACGGATACGGCGCATATCCCGGAGGCGGCGGTGCATAAGCTGCCGGGTATCCGTAAGGCGACCCGTAAGGCGACGGTGGATAGCGGCGGCCTTGCGGCGCGGCACTCCCCTCGATGCGGGCCGCTTCCTGGTAGGAGACAGGCTGGACCGTAGCTGGGCTGGTCAAGTGGAAGCTGATCAGGGATTCAGGAGGAACGATGCTCCGCGGCCCCGGGGTAGCTGCCGAAGCGCCCAGCCCCACACCTGTGCCGGCAACCGCGCCGATCGCAGCGCCAGGACCACCCCCGGCAATGGCACCGATCGCCGCACCCAAGGCAGCAGCGCCGACCGTGTTACCGGCGGTGTAACCGCCCTTGCCCGGGCTGCTGGTGTCGAACGTGTCCGTCGCCAGCGAGTAGGAGTTGCCGCCAAGATTAAGCGTGGTCAATTGCAGCGCGATACTTGCGCCGCCTTTCAACTCGCCCGGTTTCTTGACGTCGACCACGCGGCCGGTGACCTGGGCTCCTCGTGGGATCGCCAGCACATTGCCGACGTAGATGCTCTGCGCGACTGTCCCCTGGAAGTAGTCTCCAGGTTTTACCTTTTTCGAATCCAGCGGCTCACCGGTGCGAATCGGCAGCAGCAATCCGCTGGACAACGTGACCGGGCCGGATGGCGGCGGCGCTGCCTGCGCAGGCCCCTGAGGACCCTGGTACCCGTTGGATTGGTTCTGGCCCGGCTGGTAGGCGGGCCGAGGCGGCTGTCCGTAGCCTACCCCCGCACCAGCCGGCGGGGCGCCCTGGGCCCTGATTCGGATACTGGCTTGGTCCCTGGTTCGGATCCTGGCCGGCGTTCTGGCCAGGATATTGGGGCGGACCTTGATCCGCATTCTGATCCTGTGCCGCACTATCGGGCGGGGGAATCTGTCCATTCTGCGCATCGGGCGGCGGTCCTGCCTGACCCCAGTCTCCCTGCTGACCAGGAGTCGGTGTCTGTTGTGCGGTCTGCTGCGCAGACGCAACCAAGGCCGGAGCCAGCACGATGCTTGCGCCCAGCGCTCCGGAAAGCACCCATTGCAAACGATTTCTACTCTTCAAATCCATCCTTAAACCCCCTTGCCCAGGCGACACGCCCGATCGGTCAGCCAGGACATACTGCATAGACGGTAATGCACACAGTCCGTCACTGTTCCTAACCCTGTTTTACGGCAAAAGTTACCCTGGCATATCTCCCCGCCCATTATTTCTTACCCCTGGTAACGCCGCGCGTTGCCTCCGGCTCAACCTGGTTGACTAACTTGATATTCACCTCCCGTTTGCGGACTATTCTCACTCCGTTCAACTTGTGATATAGAGTGTGCTGCATCATGTCTGGAGCAATGACCAACCATAGTGATGTTGGTGCTCCCAGCCTGGCCACACTACCGGTTCCCGTCTGCCCGCCGCTGATGACGGCACAGCAGCTGCAATGCTCCGCCTTGCTACCTCCGCCCTCAACCGTGCCTGGCCCACGGCAGGACACCAGCACCCCACCCTACGTCTTCGGAACCTTCGGGCGATACCGGGTCCGCCTGGGGCAGGACGGGAACGATCGCATCGCGGCCTGTCGCCTGCGCTTTAACGTATTCAATATCGAGATGGGGGAAGGCCTGTCATCCTCTTACTCGACTGGCCTCGACCGCGACCGCTTCGATCTGGTTTGCGATCATCTGATCGTTGACGATCAGGAAGATGGCCAGGTGGTGGGCACTTACCGCATGCAATCGGGGCTCACTGCAGCCGCTGCTTATGGTTATTACAGCGCCCAGGAGTTCGAGTTCGCTCCCTACGAATGCATCCGTGGACAGGTTCTGGAGCTAGGCAGGGCCTCGATCGATCGCCAGCACCGCTCCAGCGAAGTGCTGACCCTGCTGTGGCGGGGGATCGCCCAATATGCCAGGCACCACGGACTGCGTTACCTCATCGGCTGCTCTTCCCTGACCTCGAAGGACCCGCTCGCCGGCTGGAGTCTTTACCGGCAACTTACCTCGCAACTGGTTTCCTTCGAGTACATTACCGTTCCCACCGCAGCTTTTGCCCTACCCTGCCACGAGGGCGAGCCCCCGGCGCCGGTCAAAGTACCCAGGCTGCTCCGAACCTACCTTGGGGTGGGAGCCAAAATATGCGGGCCGCCCGCTTGGGACAGGTGCTTCGGCACCATCGACTTCCTTACCCTTCTGGACCTGGAGCAGGTCGTCCCGGCGGCGCGCAGCCGCTTCATGGTGGAGTAACCCCAATGCCCACAAGCCGCCGGTACTTTCCCCGGTACTTTAAGGGAGGGGTGCGCACGGCCATGGTCGTTTTTTCCGTGCTCGAAGCGCTGACCCGGTTTGTTCCCATTTACCTCACGGCCGGGGGGCGGCTCTCGACCGCTCGCCGCGCGACCTGGCTCCATGAATCGTGCGCCCGCCTTGCCCGACGGCTTTCCCTGGTGCCTTCCGTTTCCCCCTCCGGAGGAGACGGCGCCGGCCTGGTTGTCTCTAACCACCTGACTTATCTCGACATATTGGTTTACAGCGCAGCTCGTCCCTTCCTCTTCGTAGCCAAGTCCGAGGTTCGGCGATGGCCATTCCTAGGCACTATGGCCCGCCTCGGTGGCACCATCTTTGTCGACCGTGGCAGCAGTCTTCAGGCCGCTGAAGCGAGCCGGCAGATCGAGCAGGGTTTGCGCGACGGAATCCCCGTTCTGCTTTTCCCGGAAGGCACCAGCTCCGACGGCAGCTCGGTGTTAGCCTTTCGATCGCCGCTCTTTGACCCCGCGATCCGCGCCGGCGCCTGCGTCACTGCGGCGGCGATTCGCTACTACGCCGATGACGCGGCAGAAGAACAGGTAACCTACTGGGGAGAAATGGTCTTCGTGCCTCATCTCTTTCACACCATGTGCGTCAGGGGCCTTGCCGCCGAGATCAGCTTCGATTCCCCCTGCCGGTTCCCCGACCGCAAGACTGCGGCACGCGAGGCTTGGCGGCAGGTGCAGTCGTTGCGCGGTCAGACAGTGCTGGCGGGCTCGGCTTGAGTCAGGAAGCTGATGATTTGTGAGCTTCCCCCTTTACAGGGTCCCCCGTTGCCGTGGTAGACATGCTTGCATGCCTGCCACCACGGAGAATCGCCTTCACCTCAGCCAAACCGCTCCTAGCATTATTCAATCGGAAATTCGCTCCATGACCGTGGAGTGCGACGCGGTTGGGGGCGTCAACCTTGCCCAGGGGGTGTGCGATACCCCACTCCCCGCCCCGGTAATGGAAGCCGCCATCCAGGCGATCCGCGATGGCTACAACATCTATACCCGGCTGGACGGCGTTGCTGTGCTCCGCCAGGCGATTGCGGACAAGCTTGCGCGCCATAACGGCCTGATCGCCGACCCCGATAAGGAGATCCTGGTGGCTTCGGGAGCCACCGGGGCTATGCACTCAGCCTGCCTGGCGTTGTTCGATCCCGGCGACCAAGTCATTTTGTTCGAACCATTTTACGGATACCACTACAGTACCCTGCGTTCCATTCGCGTCGAGCCGGTCCTGGTGCCTATGGAACCCAATACCTGGGAGATCGATTTTGACCGTCTTCGCGCGGCCATCACTCCCCGCACCCGCGCCCTGGTCATCAATAGCCCCGGCAATCCCTGCGGCAAGGTGTTCAGCCGGGCCGAACTTGAGGCCGTCGCCGCCCTGGCAATCGAATACGACCTGTTCGTGCTCACCGACGAGATCTACGAGTATTTCGTCTATGAGGGTCAGTCCCATATCAGCCCGGCTACGATTCCCGGCATGGCGGAACGCACCATTTCCATTTCCGGCTTCTCCAAGACCTTCAGCATGACCGGGTGGCGGATGGGTTACGTCGCCGCCAGCAGCAAATGGATGCCCGCCATAGGCTATTTCCACGATCTGCTCTATGTGTGCGCACCCTCGCCGTTCCAGTACGCCGCGGCTGCCGGATTGCGCGAGCTGCCTGACAGTTTTTATCAGGAGCTCGCCACTGAGTACCAGGGGAAGCGAGACAAGATTTGTGATGCCCTCACGGCTGCCGGCCTTACCCCGGCTGTGCCTGCCGGCGCCTATTATGTGCTGGCCGACGCCAGCCGAATCGAAGGGGACCGTGCCAGCGTCAAGGCCCGGAATCTGCTCCGGGCGACGGGGGTGGGCGCGGTCGCCGGATCAGCCTTCTATGGAGCTGGCCGGGGAGAGAACGTACTCCGCTACTGCTTCGCCAAACAGGACGCCGAGCTGGACCGGGCCTGCACCGCCCTGCGTAACTTCGGCGTCTGAAGGCCCAGGCGCAGTTCCGTAAGCGCTAACCACAAAATCGTCATCCTGAGAGGCTGTGACTTTTTTGGTGCATCCTGCCAAACAAATTGATTGGTTGGGGGGATGAGGTTGTATGAAGAGACATGGGCAACAGTGGAGAAGCAGGTGTTCAGGAGAAGAGAAGGGTTCGTCTGCGCAAGGCAGAACGTCTTCAGCTGTCGATGGAACCGCATTGCATAGATGATCTGGTGGGAGCGCTTCATCCAGTGCGCACGGTGATGGCGGTAGTGGAAAAGCTGGAGGTGAGTGGTTTTTGCGAGCGGATTCGTGCCCGAGAGGGTCAAGCGGGTCGTGATGCGACCGATCCGCGTTTGCTGGTGGGTTTATGGCTGTATGGGTGTACCCGAGGGATTGGATCTGCGCGAGAGTTAGCGCGTCGTTGCGCAGAGAGCGCGCCGTTCCGCTGGTTGTGCGGCGGAGTGACCGTGAATCATCATTTGCTGTCCGACTTTCGCATCGATCACGCCGACGCATTGGACGAGCTGTTTACGCAGGTGATAGTGACGTTGGTGGACAAGAAGCTGGTGCGAGTGAGCCGCATCAGCCAAGATGGAGTGCGGGTGCGTGTGAGCGCGGGAAGCAGCAGTTTTCGTCGGGAAGAGCGTTTGCAGCAGTTGTTGGAGCAAGCCCGGCAGCAGGTGATGGAGTTGCGTAAGCAGCTGGAATCGCCTGCCGAGTCAGCGGCTGTGACGGCGCGTCAGAAGGCGGCGCGTGATCGAGCGGCGGAGTCGCGACAGCAGCGGCTGGAGCAGGCGATAGCGCAGTTGCCGGAGCTGAAGCAGAAGCAGGCGGAAGCGGCGCAGAGGGCTGGCAAAGGTAAGTGTGGGGATCAGATCCGGGCCAGGCAGCCGCGGGTGAGCACCACGGATGCGGCCACGCGGGTGATGAAGATGGCCAACGGCGGTTATAGCCCTGGGGTAAACGTGCAGTTGGCCACTGATACCCAAAGCCGTGCCATTTTGGGGGTGGAAGTCACCAACGAGGGTTCCGATTCGGCAGGGCTGAGTGAACCGATGCGCCAGCAAGTGGAACAACGCACTGGGGGCAAGGTGGAGCAACACCTGGTGGACGGCGGCTACTTGCGAACAGAGGATATCGTGCAGGCGCACCAGCAAGGGGTAGAGTTGTTCGTGCCCTCCAAGCCGGCAAGGAATCCACAGAATCGGGGGCGGGAGTTGGAACCCAAGCCGAGCGACTCGGAAGCGGTACAAGCATGGAAGCGACGCATGGCCAGCAAAGAGGGGCAAGAAATCTACAAACAAAGAGCTGCCACCAGCGAAACGGTGAATGCCGACTTACGAACTTATCGTGGGCTGGCCCCGTTCACGGTGCGCGGCCTGAACAAAATCAAATGCCTGAGGATGACGATTTTGTGGGAGTTTTGACAAAAAACATCCCAAACAAGTTAGCGCTTATGGGAGGCAGTCCTGTTAGCGCTTATGGGAGGCGGTCCTGGGTCCACCCCCGTACAAGTAATTCGAATCCTGCAAAGGGACGGCTGAATCGGAATAGCCGGTGTTTTCAGTCGTCCCTTGCGGGACTGGTCGGTCTCTCGAATCTCTTCCCAGGACTGCGTCCTGGGCTACTCTAAGCCGTCCCTCCGGGACTAAATCGGCATTTCCCGGGTCCGGGCGGTAAAACTACCCCAATTGAATCCATTTGGTGAGCCCGAGCATCAGATAGCTTGACAACAGAAGACTCAAGTGCGAGTCTTAAAACCACAAACTCGCACACGAGGACTGTGCGTGCAGGAGCAGCGAAGCAATGGCAAAGATTATAGGTATTGATTTAGGCACCACAAACTCAGTGGTGGCAGTGATGGAGGGGGGCGAGCCCAAGGTCATACCCAATGAAGAGGGTGGCCGGACTACCCCGTCCGTCGTCGGCTTCACCAAGAGCGGGGAGCGGCTGGTCGGCCAAGTGGCCAAGCGCCAGGCGATTACCAACCCGGAGAACACCATTTACTCCATTAAGCGCTTCATGGGCCGCCGTGCCAACGAAGTGAACGATGAAATGAAGATGGTGCCCTACAAGGTAAAACAGCAGGGCGACCATGTCGTTATTGTGGCCCAGGGTAAGGAGTACACCCCACCCGAGATCTCGGCAATGATTCTGCAGAAGCTGAAGAAGGCTGCGGAGGACTATCTCGGGACGACGGTTACGGAAGCAGTGATCACCGTGCCGGCGTACTTCAACGACGCCCAGCGCCAGGCGACCAAAGACGCGGGCAAGATTGCCGGTCTCGATGTAAAGCGCATCGTCAATGAGCCCACTGCAGCGGCGTTGGCTTACGGACTGGATAAGAAGAAAGACGAAACGATCATTGTCTATGACTTCGGCGGCGGAACATTTGATGTCTCCGTGCTTGAGGTGGGTGAAGGCGTGATCGAGGTCAAGTCGACCAATGGCGATACCCATCTGGGCGGCGACAACCTTGACCAGCGCATCGTGGACTGGTTGATCGATGAATTCAAGAAAGATGAACAACTGGATCTGCGGGCAAAGGGCAACGAGATGGCCCTGCAGCGCCTGAAGGATGCGGCGGAAAAGGCCAAGATCGAGCTCTCGACGACAGTCGAGACCGAGATCAACCTGCCCTTCATCACCGCGGATGCGACCGGACCGAAGCACCTGGTCAAGAAGCTGACCCGGTCCAAGCTCGAACAGCTGGTAGAAGACCTGTTGCAGCGCTCGATCGAACCCTGCAAGAAGGCCATGGCCGATGCTCAGATCGACACCAGCAAGATCGACGAAGTGGTATTGGTCGGTGGACAGACGCGCATGCCGCGTATCCAGCAGTTGGTTAAGGACCTGTTCGGCAAGGAGCCCCATAAGGGCGTGAACCCGGACGAGGTTGTAGCCATTGGCGCCGCGGTGCAGGCAGGCGTGCTGGCGGGAGAAGTGACGGACCTGTTGCTGCTCGACGTGACGCCGCTGACCCTGGCGATCGAAACGCTGGGTGGGGTGGCAACCAAGATGATCGGGCGCAACACCACCATTCCGACCAAGAAGACGGAGACGTTTTCGACGGCGGCCGACAACCAGACGGAGGTCGAGGTCCATGTGCTGCAGGGCGAGCGTCCCATGGCAGCGCAGAACCGGACCCTGGGCAAGTTCAAGCTGAGCGGAATTCCTCCTGCTCCGCGTGGCGTGCCCCAGGTGGAAGTGACCTTCGACATCGACGCCAACGGCATCCTGAACGTAACCGCGAAAGATACGGCCACGGGCAAGGATCAGAAGATCACCATCACTTCCTCTTCGGGTCTAAGCAAGGAAGAAGTTGATCGCATGGCGAAAGAAGCTGATGCCCACGCTACCGAAGACCAGGCGAAGCGAGACGAGGTAGAGGCACGGAACTCGCTCGATAACATGGTCTACAACGTCGAGAAGATGCTGAAGGATAACGGCGACAAGGTATCCGGCAGCGACAAGAGCGACGTTGAGTCGGCGCTGGCCCAAGCCAAGACCACGCTCCAGGGAAGCTCAAGCGCGGCCGAGTTGAATGGCGCGCGGGAGAAACTGACCGCGGCTTCGCATAAGCTGGCCGAGGCCATGTACAAGGCGAACGCCTCCGGAGCCCCGGCTTCGAGCGAAGGCGCCACTGGTGCCCCCGCGGAGGAGAAGAAGGAAGAAGGCGTGATCGACGCCGAGTACGTAGACGTCGCGGACAAGAAGTAAGGACAAAAGAAACGCAACGGCCTAGTTCGTTGCCGCTCTCAGTCGCAATTGAGTAAGAACGGGGCATGGGGCGCTCAACCGCCAGGAGCGCCCCGTGCTTTATAGCAACAGAACAGGCGGAAGGCAGGGCGAAATGACTGAGACGATGTGGAAATTTGAACAATTGAGAGCTGGACAGATCTATAACCAGGTCATGTTCAATACTCGCGAAGAAGCAGAGAGCTTCGCCGCGCAGATGACCCGGGTAGAACCCGATCTGTTCTGGCGAATTGAACCGGTAGAAGCCCGGTTGTGGTGGAACTGAAGTAAGCCCTGGGTCGCCTTTTTGGCGGCCCGGGTCATTTGGAACCCAGGAATTGAACTAAGCAGGCCAAATAAGCAGATATGGCAACGACACCGACCAAAGACTATTACGCCCTTCTGGGAGTCAAGAAAACGGCCACGGCGGACGACATCCGCAAAGCATTCCGTAAACTTGCGCGCAAGCACCACCCTGACGTGAATCCCGGGGATAAGAAGGCAGAAGAGCGGTTCAAGGAAATTTCGGAAGCCAATGACATCCTAAGCGATGAGAAAAAGCGCAAGGTCTACGATGCCCTGGGGTACTACTCCGATCAGATTGATCCGGCAGCCGCAGAGGCTGCAGCCCGCGGAGGCTATGGCGGGTTTCCCGGAGGAGGTCAGGCGGGTGGTTCAACGCGGCAGTCGGGCGGGGGACGAGGCGTTCCCATCGACTTCGGGGGCTTTGACTTCTCTGACTACGCGGCCGGCCATGCCGGCGAATCTGCCGGCGGAGCCTCGGGCTCAAGCTGGGGCGGCTTCCGGGATATTTTCTCCAGCGTTTTTTCCCAGGGACAGAAGCAGCAGGGGCCGCAGCCAGGAACCGATCTGGAATACCAGATCACGGTAGATTTCTGGACCGCGATTCGCGGCGGCGTGGCGCGCATCCAGGTAGTGCGGCAGGAGGTGTGCCCCACCTGCAAAGGAAAACCCACCGGCGGAGGCGGCCCGTGCCCGGAATGTCAGGGCACCGGCCAGGTTACCCAGATGGGCGGGCGCATGAAGTTCAAGATCGCATGTCCGCGGTGTGGGGGCACAGGCAAGCTCGAGGATGAATGCGCCACTTGCGGCGGCGAAGGAACGGTGACCCGGACGGAGACGGTTGAGGTTCGCATCAAGCCCGGCACCCGCGATGGCCAGCGGATACGGCTGGCTGGCAAGGGCAATGCCGGAATCAACGGCGGCCCGGCGGGCGATCTTTATCTCATCATCAAGATCGATAGCCATCCCGTATTCGCACGGTCGGGGGACGATATTCAGGTTACGATCCCAGTGACTGTGCCGGAAGCGGCCCTGGGAGCCAAGATTGAGGTGCCAACCATCGACGGCCGCGCCCAATTGAAGATTCCGCCCGGGACGCAGGGCGGGCAGAAGCTGCGTATGCGGGGTAAAGGGGTTCCTTCGGCAACCCACGAAGGAGCGCGCGGCGACCAGATTGTCACCGTGGAGATGGTAGTACCTCAACTTCGCGACGAGCGATCGAAAGAGATTTTGCGCGAGTTTGCCAAGTTGAATCCGGAAGACCCCAGAGAGGCGATTTTGGCCGGCGTATAAAGAGGCGCGTGAACGAAAATGCCCACAAAACGTAAATCCAAAGGCGCATACATGATCTCGGCGGTGGCCGAGATGTACGAGATCCACCCGCAGACACTGCGGCTTTATGAGCGGGAAGGGCTGCTGCAGCCCTCTCGTACGGTTGGCAACACGCGTCTGTATACGGATGAAGACCTGGAGCGGCTGGAGTTTATTCTCAACCTGGCACGTGAGCTCGGGGTCAACATCGCCGGCATCGCCATCATTCTCCAGATGCGGGAGCGCATGGAGGAGATGAATCGCCAGATGCAGGACTTCGTCGACTACGTGCGCACGGAGATGCTGGCCCAGATGCAGCAAGGGATGCCGGCCAGCGAAGGCGCCCTGGTCACGCTGCGGCGGCCGATGGTCGTTCCGCCGCCGGTCACGCGCAAGCGGTAGGCTCTTTCTTTAAGACGCTTTTCGGGGCAAAGTGTACTCTAAAAGAGGGTTGAGAGTCGGCCGCAAGCATGATGAATTTTCTGCTCGTACTCAGCATCATCGGCATCCTTACCTCGACGATGTATGCCCTCCTGGTGGCCGTAGGGGCTCTGCGTCTGGTCCGGCGCCGGCGTGCGCTGCTTGTTTCCGCGTTCGCTCCGCCTGTCAGCTTGCTCAAGCCGCTGCACGGCGCTGAGCCGGACCTCGAACCTCATCTGCAAAGCTTTTTTGAGCAGGATTACCCGGAGTTCGAGATCATTTTTTGCGCACGTACCGATCAGGATGCGGGTTTGGAGATTGCCCGCCGGGTGGCCGCACGTTATCCGAAGATTCGTTCCAGGTTCCTCTGCAGCGGTAATGCACCGTATGCCAATGCAAAGGTGTGGTCGCTGGAGCGCATGCAGAGCGCTGCAGCGCACCGGTTTTTCGTGGTCAGCGATAGCGACGTTTCGGTCACCGCCGGCTACCTGCGGGCGGTCATGGCGCCGTTCGCCGATGAGCGGGTTGGCTTGGTCACCTGCCTCTACCGCGGCGTAGGCGCCAGTTTCTGGTCTCGGCTCGAAGCTGTCGGCATGTCGATCGAAATGTCCGCTGGAGTACTGGTGGCAGAGATGCTCGAAGGCATGAAGTTTGCCCTGGGGCCGACGATGGTGGTCCGGCGTGACTGCCTGGAGGGAGCCGGTGGCTTTCGGGTGCTGGGGCCTTATCATGCCGACGACTTCATGCTGGGGAACCTGATCGCCGCCAGCGGACACCAGGTGGTTCTTTCCACCCACACCATTGACCACCACGTGCTGAATTCTTCATTTCTGCCCTCCGTGCTGCACCAGATCCGGTGGATGAAAAGCACTCGATTTTCCCGTCCCAAGGGACATTTCGGGACCGCGCTCACCTTCAGCATGCCGTATGGTTTGCTGGCAGCCGGCGTTGCTGTGGGGTTGAACCGTCCTTTGTTGGGCGGCCTGCTGCTCTTCTGGTGTTGGGCCTCGCGTGTAGCGCTGGGCGCGCTGGTGGGCAGCCTTGTGGTCGCCGAGCCCAGGCTGTTGCGCAGCGTCCTGCTGTATCCGCTGCGCGACCTGCTGGGCTTTTGCTATTGGATAGCAAGTTACGTGAGCAACCAGGTGCGGTGGCGTGGCGAAGTCTACAACCTGCTGCAGGATGGATTCATGAGAAATGATTCCCAGTCTGCCGAGCGCGAGCCCGAAGCCATCCTCACCGCTTAATTCTCAAACGAGTAACCTTCACAGCGGGCGGTCGGTGTAGAGGGCTTTGTCGGACAGTTCCTGCAACAAATAGGCGCGGTTTCCTAACAGGCCGGCCACGTGGGCCCGGACGTCTCCCGGCACGAAGAGAAATCTGCGTGGCCCTGTGCCCCACAACGCCAGCAGATCCGCATCGCTGATCAGCACCCGCGGAGCGTCAGGATAATTAGAGCCCCAAAGCACCGAGCTTACCCGGCCATTGACCAGCAAGGCCTGGCGCTGAGTATAGAAAAGAAGCGAAGACCCATCAGCCACATCGCCGTAAAGAATGAGCGTGGCGTCGCTCCCGCGGGGGGCGATGTGGTTGATGGTGTCGGCCATGGCGCGCGAGGAGAGCATGGGCTCAAAGCGCACCAGGGCGATATGTGCCGCGATCAGAAAAACAGCGGAAGTAAAGGCTACGCTGACCGTGGCCTCGAAATGGTGGCGCTGCCGACGCAGCATCCAGGCGATCATCGGGCCCAGCAGAAGGCCGGCCGCCGCCAGCCCCGCGGGCAGGCGCAGGGCAGCGAAAGATGGCCCGGTGAGATCGAATAAGTGAGCCATCGAGAGCGTATATCCGGCCACGTCCCGATGCGCGAGAAGCGCGCCAATGTCGCTGCCAGAGGGCAGGGCGCGCGAGGACCACAGGCCGTATCCCAGCGCGACAGCGGCAACCAGACCGATGAGGGCGAGTATCGCTTGAGCCCCGTTGAGCCACTTGCTCTCTCGCTCGGCCTCCTCGCTCGCCAGTGCGCCGGCGGTGAGCAGCAGCAGGGGGAAGTAGACAGGAAAGGTGTAGTACTCCTGGTTGGTGGAAAGGGAGAAAAAGACCAGGATGACCACCGCGTAGATGGTAAGCAGCCAGGTGGTTCTGACCCGGAAAAGCGCGGAGCGCGCAGTCACAAAGTCCCATCGGCTCCGGGTGGTCCACGCCCTCCTGAGAACTACCGGCAGGTAGATACTCCAGGGAAAGAGCCAGACCAGATGCAGGCTCCAGTAGAGAACAAAGGGAAGCTTGTTGTAGTCGACCGGATAACGTTTGCCCAGGAAGCGAAGCACTTGTTCGTTAATGAAGTAGAAATAGAAGAAGCCGTGGACGCTGCCCGGAGTGGGGATGTTGCCTGTGGGATGACCGGCGCCCGGGTTGCGCAGCCCGGCGAGTATGTGCCATGGCGCTGCGATGGCAAGGAAGAGCAGAATGCCTGAGAGTAACCGGAATTCACGCCAGCGGCGCCAATCTCCTGTGAGCAGCAGGTAAGGAACAGCGGCGAGGAAGAAAAAGACCGGAGCCACCAGCCCCTTGGCCAACATGGCCAGCGCCAGCGCCGCCCAAGTCAGGTAAAAGCGGGTGGGTTTTTGATCTTCCAGTCCGATGAGAAAATTGTAAAAAGCAAAGGCCAGCAGCAGGCAAAGCAGGACTTCGGGGATGAAAATGCGGGTGAACAGAAAAATTCCCACGCTGGTCAGAATGCTGAGGGCCGCATAAAATGCCGCGCGCTCGCCATAGGCGCGACGGCCCCAGGACCAAGCCAGAATGGCGAGGCCAAGCACCCCCAGGGTGAGGGGCAGATGGGTGGCGAATACATTGAATCCAAAGAGGTGGTAATCGGCGGCGGCCAGCCAATAGGGCAGCGGCGGCTTTTCCAGGTAACGGATGCCGTCCACTTTCAACGTAACCCAGTCACCATTGCGGGCCATATACTGGGCAGCAGTCGCGTGGGTAGCATCTGCATCATCCAACAACGGCGGCGTGAAGAGCGCCGCCACATGCACCGCGGCGAAAACCAGCAGCAGCAACGTCCAGGCTCGCACAGGAGACAGGGCAAAGCTATTCTCGGGGGGCGCCTCGAGGGAAAGAGCGAAGTGATTCGACATGGCTCACAAAAGCGCGGTAGCTAAGCAGCAGGATACCAGCCAGCGGCCGGCGAACGCGGCGCAGGACCCGCCTGCTCATCTGACCGCAACAGCGAACGCCTTCAACCTCGCGATCGCACAATGCGTCCAGGACACGGATCCAGACGCGGTGCATCGCTCGAGAACGGGCTCACGCCGCCTGCAGGCGATGCTCGAGGCCACGCTGCGCGAAAACACGGACCTGGCGTTGCAACAGCCTGCCAAGGCGTGGCTGCGCCAACTGAAGCAGGCTCGCCGGGCAGCCGGCGCGGTGCGCGATCTGGATGTGCATCGCAAGCTCCTGGAACACTGGGTTGGCAAGGAGTCGCCAATGCCCGGGGCCGTCCCGGGCAGCCCGCTTCATAAGCAGGCACAAATGCTGGACGCCTGGCTGCAAGACGAGCGCAAGCACCTGGCCCACGGTATGCAGAAGCAGATCAGGAAGCGGCAGCCGGTGCTGGAGGAGCGACAGGCGGCGTTCCTGGTTGCCATCGGCTCCGTACCCCTGGGCAGCGTGAGGACTCTGCGTTCGGCCGACGCCGTGGCCCTGGAGGGCTTTGTACGCGCGGCCGACGCCATGCCGTTGCTCGATGCGGAGAACCTGCATGACTTTCGCAAAGCAACCAAGAAGGCGCGCTATGTGGCCGAATCAGGCGCGGAGGGACAAGCCTATAGCAGCGTGGCCAAGGCGCTCAAGCGAGTACAGGATGCAATCGGCGACTGGCACGACTGGCTATGCCTCCGGGAAGAGGCCAAGGAAGCCCTGGGACAGAATGCGCCGGATCTGACCGCGTTTCTAGAGCGCGAGGTCGAACGCCATTTTGCCATGGCGATGAAGACCACTCAAACCATGCGCGCCCGGCTTTCGGGAGAGTGGATGGCCATGCACCAACCACCCGCCAAGCGGCCACCGGCGGCGGTAACGATCAAGGATAGACGCCTCGCCTCCGGCTTCTAAACAGGAGAACCTGGAGGAGTTAGAAAAAGAAACAGCAGGACTCTCCACTACGCAGCATAGTGGAGGGACCTCCTGTTTCTTTTCAGCTTTAAGATAAAGTAAGAGGAAGTGTTGTATCGTGCTTTCCAGGCATATGATTCTTTCCCCAGGTGAAACTCCCCCACACGATGCAGACGTACGCCGCGATTGATATTGGTTCCAACTCCTGCCGATTAAAGATCGCGCGAGTCCAACAACACCAACTGAAAGTGCTCCACGAGGACCGCGAGGTTACCCGGCTGGGAGCCAGCGTCTTTGAAACCGGCGTGGTCTCTCCCGAAGCCATGGCGGGTACCTTGACGGCGCTCAAACGTTTTCATCGCACAGTCAAGATGCACAGCGCCGACCGGGTGCGAGCCGTGGCTACCTCGGCCTTACGCGACGCGCGCAATGCGCTGGCTTTTCTGGCTTGGGTCAAGTCCGAGACCGGTTGGGATGTGGAGATCATCTCCGGCCTGGAAGAAGCGCGCCTGATCCACCGTGGTGTGATGGGCGAACCCGGCACCCAAGGCAGATGCCTGCTCATCGACGTTGGCGGCGGCAGTTGCGAGATCACTCTCTCTGAACGCAAACGCATCAAGGAAACGGTGAGCCTGCCGCTGGGCGCCGTTCGCTTGACCAAGGAATTTCTTCCCGGCGATCCGCCCTCGGAGGAAGAGCTTGCCCGCATGAAGCAATTCATCGCGCGCGAGCTACGCAAGGCGGAGCGGCGTTTCGGCGCCTTACGGGTCTCGCTGGCGATCGCCACCTCGGGGACCGCGGCCGCGCTGGCCCAGGCCAGCCAGACAATGCGCAAGAATGGCGTCGCCAAACGCAAGCCACTGGCAGAGACGCGGAATGTCCGCCGGCTGACCACCCGGCTGACCAGCATGACCAGCGTCCAGCGCAGCAGTATCCCGGGTATCGGGCCCAAACGAAGCGAGATCGTGGTCGCCGGCGCCCACGTCTATTCCGCGCTGCTGGAACATTTCGCTCTACCCGGGTTCATCTACTCAGACCTCGGCTTGCGAGACGGCATCCTGTCCCAGATGCTGGCTGAGCAGGATGCCAAAACCGCGGCGCACCAGGTGTTCGAACAGGAGCGTTGGCAGGGCGTGCTGGCTACCTGCAAACGCTATGGCGTCGACCCAAGGCAAGCCGATGCCGTGCGCCAACATGCCTTGCAGCTCTTCCGCGATATGCAGGCGGTACACGAGCTACCCCCGGAATACCGCTCCTGGCTGGAGGCAGCAGCCATGATGCGCGACGTGGGCAAGTTCATGAACTACCAGGGACACCACCGTCATGCGCAATACATCATCGCCAACTCCGAGCTATTCGGATTTACTCCGCAGCAAAGGGCCATTATGTCGGCCATCGCGCGCTACCTGGGCAAGTCTCGTCCCGACCCGGCGGACCGTACCATGCGGCCCATCCCTCCGGAAGAATTCACTCGCGTACAACGGGCGGTGGTGTTGTTGCGCCTGGCCATCGCGTTGAACCAGGACCGGGCGAGCGACGTGCTTAAAGTAACGTTGCACGTGTACCCCAAGCGGGTGTTGATGGAACTGAGTCCAGGCCGCACCGGCGCGGAATTGGAACTGTGGTCGCTACGCAAGGAAGGCGACTATTTCCGTGAGGTGTTCCGGCGCGAGCTTTTTGCGGCGCTGGCGTAGACCTGGCGCAGCATCCGCGGATCCAGCAGGAAGATCAATTGTCCCGGCCGGCGGGTGCAGTCGACGCGCGCAATCGCGCCCTTGCGCATCCGTATGCTGGCAGGTCTCGGGGCGCAAATGAGCGAGCCCAAAAATTCGGGCAGGTTGGGATTGTGGCCCACCACCAAAACGTTGTCGTACGTAGAGAGCGTGGTAATCAACGACTGGAAGCCGGCCACGGTGCCCGCGGGCGAAACCGCATCCGTGATTTGGATCTTGCTGTCGTAAGCGACCTCGGTGCCCACCAGCGAGGCAGTCTGCAGTGCCCGCTTGAGCGGGCTGGAGACAATCAAATCGAACTGAATCCTCAGGGCGTTCAGGTACCTGGCAATCAGCAAACACTGCTCCTTGCCTTCTTTGTCGAGCGGCCGCTTGGCATCAAGGGCTGGCGATGCGCGGCGAACGCCTGCGCTCGCATGACGGAGGATGTACAGGTTCATCGGCTTGGTATTTCTCTTCTCACGCTGCGGAAGCTGGGGCGCGGGTTCGGTGAATTCATCCGATTGTAACAATTACCGCAGAGTAAGAGAAGGCTTTCCTCAGTAGACCGGCGCGGGCGTTGGCATCGGGTCTATGGGGAGGCCCAGGATCAGGATCCGGCGGCGGAAGGGGCACGGGGTCCGGCTCAGGCGCAGGGTCAGGGCCCGGCTGGGGGAAAACGTCAGGATCCTGGGAACTCATATCGATTGGAGGTGCTGCAGAGGACGGACGGTTGCCTCGTCGGCCCTTCTGAAGTAGCGCCTAGGGCAGCGGCTTCTTCTCTGAATGGGGAATTTTCTCCGGGTCTTCGACGATTCTCGGCTCCTCGAGGATTCTCGGCTCCTCGACGGAGTCCGCCGGAGTCAACTTCTTTGTCGGGGCTCAAGCCGCCCAGAGGGAATTTCGTTTCGTGCCGATCGAGCAACGAAATAGAGGGATCGTTCACCTCCGCCGGTTTGCCAGGCGCCGGCACAACATCAGGCACAGGCGTAGGGCGCGGCAGCGGCCCGGACAGAACCTCAGGATTGGCCCAGGGCTCAGTCCGCAGCTTCTGCACCAGGTCGCGCAGCGTGGGTTCGGAGAGACCGGCCAAATATTCGACAGCAGGCGCAGCCGGCAACTCATCCCCAACTGTGGCGGCCATCTCCTCCGCGGCCATCTCTTCCCTCGCAATGCGGGGCGGATCGGCAGACATGACCAGCGCAGCCTCAAGCCCGCGTTGCCAGAACCGGCTGGCAAGCAGAAGAAAGAGCCCAAGCTGTGCCAACAGAGCAGCCATCCACACCTGCTGCGCAGGCAGCATTTTCCAAAGATAGAGGCACAAGGCAAAGGCGCTCAGTCCCGCCATACCAGTCAGGAGAAAGCTGCCAACGGTGCGGAAGAAATATCGGAAGAGCAGCCGGAGCGCCGGCAACACCGACTGACGGACCCTGCGCTCGCCGTCCATGGCATTGCGCACGATGTATACCTCAACCAGGTCCCACCACAGACGCACCAGCAGGGCGACAAGCAGAACCACGGCCCCGCTTATCGCTGCGTAAAGAAACATCTGCCGCTCGACGTAGATTGCGCCGGCCCGAGCCAGCAGCACAGACCGTAAGCCCAGCAGAACTCCCAGGACAATCGTGGCCACGCACCCGGCCACAATTGCGGCCCGCACAAACCGCCAGAAATAGGCGACACCTCCGCGCAGCAGTACCGAAAGCCGCGGCGGCTCGGCCGAGACGAAGACAAATACGCTGCCGGCGAAAAAAATGAAAAGCACCAGCAGCTGGAGCAGATTCAGCCAACCGGCGGTGTGCATGGCCATGGGGTAAAAGCTGGTGTCGCGAAGGTGGATCGACAGCTCCCCAAGAGACGCCGCGTCGATGGTGCCGGCAATCTTTTGCGCGGCAAGGCTGTGGTCAAGGTAAGAGGTCAACCCGGTCGCGAAGGGGACGGCAGCGAGCAGGCTAAAGAGCAGATTTACGGCGTAGGCCCAAACCACACATGGCCAATTGCGCAGGCCAAGTTGAAATCCCTGGACAAGAAGGTTGGGTAGCGGTCGCTTCATCCTGAGTGGTGGCTCCGCTAAAGATGGTGATTGGATCGTCATGCTCGCTCTGTCATGCTTGGCGCTCTCTCAAACCAGGAACGATAACCATTGCGCCAGCAGCTGCTGGGCGAAGACCCAGTAGTTCGTCAATTTCAAACGAGCTGTCCGGTCGCGTTGCAGGGTGTAACTATTATTGAACGAATTAGCATCCAGCAGGACATTCCCGTCCGGATCCACCTGGGCATACACCGCCCGCGAGGGTTTGTCCCAGGAGAAGCGGGCCCAGCGGTCGTTGCCATCCCAGGTGGCTTGCTCCTTCGAACCATCGGCGAATCCTACTTCGAGTTTCACCGGGAAAAGGAAGCCGCCTTTGCGCCCCACCACCACACTGGTGTGGTACGGCCCGCCTGCACTGTCCTTCCACCATTCGCTGGGATCGGAAGTAAGAGAGTCTATGGAGTAGTCGAGCAAGTCAGTGCCATCGAAAGCCTGGGTCAGGTAATGCTCCAGATCGGTGCGTCCGGAAACTTCTTCCACGGTGTTGAGAAAATCGGTCCCGGTGGGATGCTGAAAGCGATAGCGCATGAAGTAGACGCGTAGCGCCTGACGAAGCGTCGCCTCCCCCACCACTCCCTCCAGGGTGAGCAGAGAGGTGGCAGTTTTGCCATAGACGATGGCGCCGTAACTGGCGTAAGTGGCGAATTTCCAGCCCAGGCGCACGATCGGGTCCTGGTCGGGATGGAGGAGATAGAACATGCGTTCGAACTCGGCGTCACTGGCATACAGCGTGCGCGCATTCACTACGGAAGTATTTTCGCCGAAAAGCGAGCCCATCACTTTGCTTTCACTGTAGCTGTTAATGCCTTCATCGAGCCAGGGTTCTTCAAATTCATTGGTGGCGACCATGCCATACCAGTACTGGTGGCCGAACTCGTGGGCTACGGTCACCTCCATGGGGTTGTAAAGCCACGACGGCAACAGCCAACCGGTTCCGCCGGTGATCAGCGTCGGGTACTCCATTCCGGCCATTTCCGAGCCTGGCTCGGGATCGATCAACGTGATCTGCTTGTAAGGATAAGGTCCATACCACTCATCGAATTTCTGCATGCTT
This sequence comes from uncultured Acidobacteriaceae bacterium, assembly GCA_963796145.1. Taxonomy (GTDB): domain Bacteria; phylum Acidobacteriota; class Terriglobia; order Terriglobales; family Acidobacteriaceae; genus PALSA-350. The sequence continues at coordinate 122,602 of CAWCKO010000039.1, forward strand.
TGCTTCAAGACGGACAAATAGCGTTGCGCGCTGGTCGGCATGGGAGGCAAGGATTAACGCGTGCAGCTTCACCGGACCGAGACTGTTGGTGAAAGTATCGTCGGCGATCTGGAAGTGGGGCGAGGCGGCCCAGGCAAAGTCGTGAATATCTTCTCCGCGAAAGCTGAGGGTCCGGGTGCCATCGGAGTTGGTTTGCTCCGCTGTCTGGATGCCGCTGGCGCCAACAATATAACGCTGGGGAATCGTGAGGTTGACGTTGTAGGTGCCAAAATCGGCAAAGAATTCTGTGTCGGCGTGGTACTGATGGCAGTTCCATTCCCCGTGCCACAGGACGCCAACTTTGGGAAACCACTGCGCGCCCATGATGAAGTCCCGCTTGTATCCGTTCCTGGCAATGGAGAGCGGGAACTTGTCGTGAAAGGCGAGTTGGAAGCGAATCGCCGCGCCTGGTGCAAGCGGTTTGGGGAGGGTTATTTCCATCACCGTGTGGTCGTCTTGATTACCATCGTCGGGCGCAGTGAATCGCATGCTACCTGAGAGGTCACCGTAGCCTTCGGCGGAGACGCTCTTGATGTCGATGGAACCTTGCTCCCCCTTCCCGTAGGAAATATCTGTACCGTTCTGATGTGACTCCCTGGAAAAGGTGGATTGGGGACGGAAAGCGTTGAGGTAGAGGTGAAAGGGAATGGTGGAAACAGGCTGGTTCGACGAATTGCGATATTCGAGGGTTTCCGTCGCGTCCAGGCTCTTTGCCTCGGTATTGACACTGGCGTCGATCCAGTAAGCCGTGACCCGCTGCGAGAGCGGCTTGCCATTAGGGGAATACACAGCCGAAACCTGTCCCCAGGCGGACAAGGCAACCAGAAAAGGAAATACCGACAGCAAGCGCAACTGCAGGGAGGGCATGCGGCATTCTAGTTCATTTTCGCGAGGGAATGTTTGCCGTGGGAACCTGTGTGCGAACCCCCGAGAACGAGAACCGCAGATCTTTGGCTTTCTCAACCAGCACGGGATCCCGACCCACACGGGCACAATTGAACGCTCTCTCGAGAATCATGTTTCGTCACGGTGGAAGGGCCGGGCACCGACCAGACCTGGGAACACAAAAGTCCGGCGAGGTAGTGGCGCTCGTGGCTCAGCACCAGGCCACGGCCGAGCAGAGAGGTCGCGTAATCCGGCAGCGTGCGCACGCGAAGCCCGGTAAGCAGACCGAAGGCGCGATAGAGCAAGCCGATAATTCCGCGCGCGAGATATGCGGCGAAAGCATTGCGGGGAATGGCGAACTCCGAGATGACCCATCGCGCCCCCGGAAGAGCATGGGGAAGGACACGATCGAAGAGTTGCTCCAGTTGGCAAGGGAAAAAGCAGTCGAGGAAGAAGTGAGAAACGATCAGGTCGTACCTGCCGATGGGGTTCCACTCCAAAGCATCGGCGTGATGCAGGCAAATACGCTGGCGGGCTTGCGCGCCGGACCTGCGAATGCGGCGGTCGAGAACCGTGAGCATGGAATGACTGGAGTCGACCACATCCACGGTAAGCAAAGGGTCGGCCGCCAGCATACGCGCCAGAAAGCGTCCATCGCCATCTCCCAATAGCAGAGCATGGCGGGCGCCGGTCAGGTGTGCAAGTTGGGCCGTACGGCAGCGCCCGAGCCAGGGCCCAAAGCTTAGGTATTCCAGCCATCGATAAGGGCGGGCGACGCGATCGAAGTTGACCTGGCTTAGAGCATTTTCACTACTCTGCAGCATGCTCACCGGGCAAATGGGAACAAGGCCAATGGCGTCAGCAGGGCTGCGTCCGCGGCGATGCGCAGGTGCAGGGGCGAAAGGTGTGAGCTGCGCGCGTCCAGAGCAAACAGCAGTCCACTACTGAGAAGCGCCGCCAGATAAACCGCCATCAGCCCGCGCGAAGGCGCAAGCAGGGCCGCGGCGAAGGAAAACAGCGCAATCATGGTTGCGATCGAACGCAGGTGCAGGCTGGCCCAGCGGGTAATCACGTGAGGGTTGCCCCCTTCCCATTTCTCAATGCCCACGCAATTGATCCAGCAAAGCAGGGCAAAGAAAATGATGGCGGGCGCCAGCTGCTCTTTCTCCAATCGGTTACCGGCACTGAGGCGAGACCAGGCGGGGACGGCGGTCGCGGCAGCGAACAGGACGGCCACGGCTAGCTCTTTAGGCAGCCGGCGGGTGGCCAGACGATGAACTGCAAAAAGATAAAGCAGTGCAAACATCCCGATCCACGAGTCGTCGCGGAGTGCCTCGGGGCGCATGCGGGTGAGGACGAACCAGGCCAATAGCACCGCCAGCAGCAAGGCCGCCAATAGGAAGGCGATGCGATGGCGGGCGTGGAAATGGTGACGCTCCCGCAGCATCTCGCCCTGTTCCTGGCGGAAGTCCATCGAGAAGGCGGTCAGCAACGTAGAGCAACCAGGTGCCAAGGGGGAGAAGCAGCACCTGGATAAGCGACAAATGAAGATGCATGGCGCGGACGAAGAACCACGACCAGAGAGCGGCGACGGTTGGGGCATCCAGACTGAGCAGATGCCACCATTCTGCCACGTTGTAGAGACGCTGGGCCAAGTTTCAGTTTACGTCTACAAGCCACGAGATGTGGGATGGGAAGTACGTGGTGCGAACAGTCCGCTTCATTTCCCACATCTCGCAAAACAGGCAAAAATGAAAAGCTTACCTTTGTAGTTTAACTTCATATCTGGTACTATCTGAAACATGGATGAGGCGCGCGCATTAGCTTTGGCGGGCGAACTCCGTGTCGTGGTTGGCCAGCTGAAGCGACGGCTACGGGAACAGGCAAACCTGGGGGACCTGACGTGGTCTCAGATATCGGTGCTCAGCCGATTAGATCGGGATGGCCCCGCGACGGTCACCAGCTCTGGCACGGGCTGAAGGTGTCCGCCCTCAATCCATGGGCGCCACAGTTTCCGCGCTTGAGGGGGCCGGGCTGGTAAGCGGTGCGCCAGACCCTGGCGACGGACGACAAACCATCTTGTCTCTCACTGCTGCCTGCCAGGAGTGGATCAAGGCTGGCCAGGCGGCAAAGGAGGACTGGTTATTCCGTGCCATTCAAGCCAGGCTCGCCCCTGCGGAGCTGGAAGAACTTGCAACCGCCATCGCACTACTCAAGCGCCTTGTCAAGGAGAACCCCATGCCGGTAACCACTCTTGACCCGAAAACTGCTTTCATCATCATCGACCTGCAAAAGGGCATCGTCGGTTTGCCCACCGTGCACTCAGCCGACCAGGTCGTGAAACATGCCGGCGCCCTGGCTGACGCATTCCGCCGCCACGGCTTGCCGGTAGTGCTGGTCAACGTTGACGGTGGGGCTCCGGGCCGCGCGGAACAGACTCGGAGCACTCGAGACTTCCCCCCTGGATGGACCGACCTCGTCCCCGAGCTGAACCAACAGCCGGCGGACCACACGGTAACCAAACGGACGTGGGGAGCGTTCACCAACACCGGCCTCGAAGAGCACCTGAAAAACCTGGGGGTCACGCAGGTGGTGATCGCGGGCGTGGCCACCAGCATCGGTGTCGAGTCAACCGCGCGCCACGCGCACGAGAACGGCTTCCACGTCACGCTCGCAATCGACGCCATGACCGACCTGAACCCTGACGCTCACGCCAACAGCATCACGCGGATCTTCCCTCGCCTGGGCGAAACCGGCACCACCCGGGAGATCATCGATCTCCTCGACAGAAAATGAAAGGCACTTTCCGTTCCCTGAATGGCTTCAACTACCGGATGTGGGCCATGGGGGCGCTCGTCTCCAACGTAGGAACCTGGATGCAGCGCACCGCCCAGGACTGGCTTGTCCTCACCCAACTGACCCACCACAACGCGACCGCGGTCGGTGTGGTGATGTCGCTCCAGTTCGGACCGCAGGTCCTCTTACTGCCTCTGACTGGTTTTGCAGCCGATCATCTCGATCGTCGCAAGCTTGTGTTCGCCACCCAGGCTGGCATGGGTGCGCTGGCCCTGGGGTTGGGAATTCTCACCATCGCCGGGCTCGTCCAGTTGTGGCACGTATACCTCTTTGCCTTCCTGCTCGGCTGCGTCTCGGCCTTCGACTCACCCGCCCGGCAGACATTTGTCTCCGAGCTGGTGGTCGAAGCCGACCTCTCAAATGCTGTCGGACTCAATTCCACATCCTTCAACGCCGCACGGATGATCGGACCAGCCATCGCCGGTACCCTCATCGCCGGCGTGGGCTCCGGATGGGTTTTCCTGATCAACGCCGCTTCGTTTGCTGCCGTGCTCTGTTCCCTGAGTCTGCTTCGCGTCCATGAGCTTCATCGAACTGGCAGAGCCCACCGAACCCGTGGGAGCTTCGCTGAAGGTTTTAAATACGTTTGGAAACGGCCAGACCTGAAAGCCATGTTGCTCATGCTGTTTTTGATCGGCACGTTCGGCCTTAATTTCCCCATATTCATTTCAACCATGTGTGTGACCGTCTTCCACGCAGGGGCGAGCCAATACGGGCTTTTGACGTCGACCATGGCCATCGGATCCGTGGCCGGCGCGCTGCTCGCCGCGAGGCGCGAGAAACCACACATCGCGATCTTGTTGGCGGGTGCGGCAATTTTCGGTTTGGGCTGCGCGTTGTCCGCAATCATGCCCAACTACTGGCTCTTTGGCCTTGCTCTGGTCATCATCGGTGTGTCGGCACAGACTTTCACCACCACGGTGAACAGCACGGTGCAGCTATCGACGGAACCTGCCATGCGGGGGCGGGTAGTGGCGATTCTACTTGCTATAGCCTTGGGCGGCACACCTATCGGCGCACCCATTGTCGGCTGGGTAGCGGATACGTTCGGCCCGCGCTGGGCGCTTGGCATCGGCGCCGGATCCGGTTTCGCTGCAGCGATCGTCGGACTCTACTACCTTATGAAATATCGTCAACTGCGCGTGTGCACCGAAGCCGGACGTTTCCGTTTCACCCTCGACGATACCGGCCCTGCCGAGTCTGTGCCCTGACACGGTTTCTTGAGCATTTTCACTTCTACTCTGCACAGGCAAGCGCCGCGAAGTGCGGCTTTTCTTGAGGAAAAGCCACGTCGGGAGCGGTTGCTCTGTATGCACCAGAAGTGAAATGCTCTAAGAGGCAGCTGGCTGTGGATGTCTCCGCGGCGCTCTGCGGCGGTGCGGCTTGGCTGAGGACTCCGCCGCACCCACAGCGACGACGGCAACTTCCTCTGGCTCCGAAGCTGGAGCCGGAATGCTGTCGATGCTATCTCGCCCCTCGGCCACGCGAATCAGAAAGTCCTGGGCGCTGAAAGGCTTGCCCTCAGGCGCGCGGACGCGGGGGTAGTCGCCCGCGGCCGTTTCCATACGCGACTTCGCCGTGTCGGCCATATAGGCGGCCAGGATCTCATAGCGGATGCGATGGCGAATTTGAGCATCGCGAATGGGGAAAACGACTTCACACCGTTCAAACAGGTTGCGCGGCATCCAGTCGGCGCTACCGCAATAGATTTCGTCCTCGCCCCCGTTGGCAAAATAAAAGATGCGGCTGTGCTCGAGAAAACGACCCACCACCGACCGCACGCGAATATTCTCGCTCACCCCGGGGATCCCCGGACGAAGGGAACAGATGCCGCGCACAATCAGGTCGATCTGCACTCCGGCCTTGGAAGCCATGTAGAGCGCTTCAATGACTGCCTGTTCGAGCAGCGAATTCATTTTGGCGATGATGTGCGCCGGGCGCCCAGCCGCAGCGTGTTCCGCTTCCCGATGGATCATGCGGATGGTGCTCTCCGCCAGGGTGAGCGGCGCCACCAGCAGAGGAGCGTAATCATCGGATTCGGAGTGCGCGGTGAGGTAATTGAAGACACTGTGCACGCTGGCCGTAATCTCCGGATCGGCCGTCAGCAGGCTGATGTCGGTGTAGAAGCGGGCCGTGTTCGGGTTGTAATTGCCGGTGCCCAGGTGCACATAACGGCGGGTTATGCCGTCCGGGTCGCGGCGAACGAGCATGGCCAGCTTGCAGTGCGTCTTGAGCCCGACAATGCCGTGGAAGACCTGCACCCCGGCGTCTTCCAGGTTGCGCGCCCAGCGGATGTTCGAGGCCTCATCGAAGCGGGCCATCAGCTCCACCACGGCCGTTACCTCTTTGGTTTGCGCCGCTTCGGTGAGCGCATGGAACATGGGCGAGTCCGAACTGGTGCGGTAGAGGGTCTGCTTCATGGAGACGACCCGTGGATCGCGCGAACCCAACTGGATGAAGTTGACCACGGCGTCATAGGAATCGAAGGGGTGATGCAGCATCAGGTCGTGATGACGGAGTTCGTCGAAAAGATCTTCTGAACGGCGGTTCAGGCGCAGTTCGCGAGGCAGAAAATCTTTGAATTTCAGGTCCGGGCGGGGAGTGTCGCTGTACAGGTTCATCAGCCGCGACAGGTTGACCGGCCCGTCGGTGGAGAACACCTGGGTATCCTCGAGCTCGAAATTCATGCGCAGGCGGTCGACCACCTCGGCATCCGCGCCTTCTTCAATTTCCAGCCGCACCGCGTCGCCTTTGCGGCGATTGTGCAACTCGGAGCGCACACTGTCCAGCAGGCTGCGCGATTCTTCTTCCTGGAAATACAGGTTGCTGTTGCGGGTGACGCGAAAGGCAGCGGTGGAAAGGATCTCATAGCCGCGGTACATGCCCATGGCGTTGTGCTCAATCAGGTCGGCGAGAAAGACGAAGTCATGGGTTCCGGAGCTGGATGGCACGGGCACCAGGCGGGGCAGTGCGCGGGGCACGGTGAGCACGCCCAGCAACGCCCCCGTCGCGCCCTTGCGCTTGCGGCGCAACAGCAGGGCCAGGCAAAGCGCCTTGTTCAGGACCCGGGGGAAAGGGTGCGCAGGGTCAATGGTGATGGGCGTCAACAGCGGGTCGACTTCGCGCTGATAGTAGTCGAGGGCATGAGCGCGGGCCGCCGGATCGACGTCGCCCCACTGCAGCACGCGAACGCCGTTATCGTAAAGCGCCGGGCGCAGGTCTTCGGTCCAGCAGCGGTATTGATCGCGGACGAAAGTGTGCATATTCTCGACCACGATATCCAGGGTCTGGCGCGGCGTCAGGCCGTCGAAGCCCGGTTCGGTATACCCGTCTTCAATGCGTTGCATGATGCCGGCAACGCGTATCTCGACAAATTCATCCAGATTGCTGGCGGTAATGGCCAGGAACTTCACCCGCTCCAGCAAGGGATTGGCTGGATCCTGGGCTTCTTCGAGCACACGGCGATTAAAGTTCAACCACGACTCATCGCGGCCGATAAAGAGACTTTGCGGATCCTTGCTTACATTGTCCATGGGGAGAGTGGGAACAACCCAACGATCGTAATCACTCTGTCTACCTTACTAAAAGGCGAGGAGAGATAAAGCGGTGGATAAAAGCCACAATTATGCCCGGAATTTTCGGCCGAGGGGGAAGGATTTGACGCCCGGAGAGAGGTTGCGGGAGGATGGAAGATGACAAGTATTGTGGACCAAGCGACGGTTCCCGAGGAGACGCGCATGAACGAGCAGGATTTAGGCTCCGCACCGGAGGCCAGCCAACTGATGGCTGAGGATACGGCTTTGCAGCTTTTTCAGATCGCGGCCCTGTTGCTGGGCAATGAGCAGGAGGCAGTTTCGCTGGTGGAGGAAACCGTGGCCAAGGTAGAGAGCGACCCTTGCGCCGAGGGAACGCTGGCCTATGCCGAGGCCCGCACTTTACTGGTGCGCACCGCCGTGCAGCGGATGGCCGGGCTATACCCGGAAGCATTCGCCGTTCCGCCTTCGCAGCCAGCCGATGCTACCTGCATTGAAACCGATGACCTTGGGGCGGCGGGTCTGACCGGCGAGCAGTTTGGTGCGCTGGTCTCAGGCGCGGGCCGTGCGGGGATGCGGGAATGGCTGGACCGGCTGGCGCCTGCCCTGCGGACAATTTTTGTACTGCGGGCCGTGGCCGGGCAAGACGGCGAGCAGACCGCGGAGAGTCTTCGCCAGAGTGGAGCGACAGGAGCGCAGGCCTGGCGGCGAGACCAGGTTGGGAACGCCTATCGCCAGGCGCTGTGCTCCCTGGCTACCTGCCTGATGAGTGCCCAGACCGCTCTCATGCCGGCCTGATTCCCCTGCCCTTTGGGTTTGACTGCTATTGAACCTTCGCGTTCATCCCGCCTGCTTTCTGGCGCGCAACTGGTGTGTTTCGGGATCGCCGGTGGGCTTTCTTTTTGAATAGTTCACAAGCTATTTGGCATCGAAGTTGGTGCTGCCGTTTTTTTCCGGGCCACAGGTTGCATGCCGAGGTTGACTGCAGGATGAGACTTAATCCGGGTGTATTGTGGGGCACGAGGTGGGGATCGCTGCTGATGCTCCTCGGTCTCACTTTTAGCCCGCCTGCCGCACTGGGGCAGTTCCCGACCGCGGGGTCCAACGGGTCACAGAGCAGTGGGTCATCCGGCAGCAACTCGGTGCAGGCGATGCCGGCACAAGTGAATAGCGATACTTACAAAGGCAGCCTGGTCAAGCAAGCGCCGGTGCCGGGTGTTCTGCCGCTGTCGCTCGATCAGGCGATTCGCATGGGCTTGCAGTACAACCTGGGCCTGGTGCTTTCCGGTACGAACGCAGGGTCGGCCGGCGCCCAGCAGCTGCAGCAGTTGCAGGCTTTGCTGCCCACCGTCAATGCTTCGGCTAAAGAAGCGGTGCAACAGACAAACCTGCAGGCGGAAGGTCTCAAGATTCCCGGCTTCCCGGCAGTCATCGGGCCTTACGGGTACACCGACATCCGGGGTTCAGTACAGTGGTCGCTGTTGAATTTGTCGTCGCTGCAAAATTATTTAGCCTCGAAACATAACTTCCAGGGATCCAGGCTCTCGATTGAGGATGCAAAGGACATGGTGGTGCTTACGGTCGGCAACGCGTATCTGCTGTGCATCGCCGACGCGTCGCGGGTGCAATCGGCCCAGGCCCAGGTAAACACCTCAAAAGTGTCGCTCGATCAGGCAGTGGCTAACCACCAGGCGGGTACGGCTCCGCTGCTGGACGAGCTACGCGCACGCGTGGATTACCAGACCCAACAGCAGACCTTGATCACCGCGCAAAACCAGTATGAGAAAGACAAAATCGCTTTGGCGCGTGCTATTGGGCTGCCCCTGGAACAGAGCTACGAGTTGAGCGACCAGGCGCCGTTTCAGCCGCTCGACAACCTGGACCCAAATGCCGCGGTGCAGCAGGGTCTGGCGCACCGCCGCGACTTGCAGGCGCTGCAGCAGCAGGTGGAGGGCGCCCGGGCGTCACGATCCGCAGCCACCGCCGAACGCTATCCCACCATCGACTTTTCCGGAGACTATGGGGTCATTGGACCAACCCTGGGCCACTCTCACGGCACCTTCGACGTTCTCGGCACTGCTTCCGTGCCCCTGTTTGAGGAGGCGAAATTGCGCGGCGATGCGCGGGACGCGCAAGCGCAACTGGAACAGAAACAGGCACAGTTGAACGACCTGCGTGGTCAGATCAACGCCGACGTGCGCGACAGCATTCTAGATATTCAGGCGGCCGCGAAGCAGGTTGCTGTTTCGCGCAGCAACGCAGAGTTGGCGACCGAGGCTTTAAGCGAAGCGCAACAGCGGTACGCAGCTGGCGTGGCCGACAATCTTGCCGTATCGCAGGCCCAGGCATCGATGGCCCAGGCCGACGACCAGCTGGTCTCGAGCCTTTACCAGCACAATGTGGCGAAACTCTCTCTCGCCCGGGCAATGGGCATCGCACAAACGAATTACAAGGATTACGTGGGAGGAAAGTAGCTGTGGCGGAACAGAATCCGGAATCAGGCCGTGCAACTACCGTCGTGGATGAGGGTCCCCAGCCCGGCAACAACGACCAGCAGGATCTCGATAGTCCCCCGCGCAAGAAGGGGAAGCGCCGCTTCATCGTCATCGGCGTGGTCGCTGTGCTCATCGTGGGTGCGCTGCTGTTCTGGTGGCACTCCACGTACTACGAAGACACGGACGACGCGCAGGTGGATGGGCACCTGATACAGATCAGCGCCCGGGTTGCCGGGCAGGTAATCAGGGTCAATGTCGAACAAAATCAATTCGTACAGGCCGGTACCTTGATTGCCGAAATAGATCCTAAGGATTTTGAGGTGGCGGTGCAGCAGGACGAGGCCAGCCTGGAGAGCGCCGAGGCCAACTACGAAGCGGTCAGGGTCAATGTACCCGTCATTGGAATAAACACCAGTTCGACCCTGGAGTCGGCCTCTTCCGGGGTGCGCAGTTCAGACGCGACGGTACAGCAGGCCCAGCGTCAGTTGGAAGCGGCGCAGGCCCAGGTACAGCAGGCGGACGCGAATAACATCAAAGCCCAACTGGATCTGAAGCGGTACACTCCGCTGGTGGAAAAGGACGTCATCTCCAAACAGCAGTTCGACGCCACCGTGGCCACCGCAGATGCATCCAAAGCGGCATTGCTGGGGGCCAAGGCGAGCGAGATTGCCGCCGAAGATGCGGTTCGCATCGCCCGCGACCGGGTGGTGCAGTCGCAGGCAGAGTTAAAGACTGCGCAAACCGCGCCCGACCAGGTGAAGATTCAGAAGGCCAAGGCAGACCAGGCGGCTGCGCAGGTGGAGCAGGCGCGGGCTGAGCTTGCCCAAGCCAAATTGAACTTGAATTACACCAGGATTGTTGCCCCGGTGAACGGCATCATCACCAAGAAAAGCCTGGAGGTGATGCAGAACGTCAGCGTAGGGCAGAATCTGATGACCCTGGTTTCGCTCGACGATATCTGGATCACTGCGAACTTCAAGGAGACGCAACTGCGGCTGATGCGTCCCGGGCAGAAGGTCCAGATTCACGTGGACGCCTACGGGCGCGACTACGATGGCACGGTGACCCAGATCGGCGGCGCGACCGGTTCCGTGCTAAGCCTGTTTCCGCCGGAGAACGCCACTGGCAATTACGTCAAGGTAGTACAACGCATTCCTGTCCGCATCGACCTGACAGATCGAAATGAGGACAAGGACCGCCTGTTGCGTCCTGGCCTGTCGGTTGAACCTACGGTTCGCGTCAAATGAGGCCAGGGGGCCAGAATTGCCTGCCTCCGAAGTTGCGTCTCGCAGGGGACGGGTTTCCATACCGAAAGAGAACCGCCTATTGGACCGGCCAGACCGCAGCAGTGGATTGCCGAATCACCAGTTCCGCACGCACGATGTGGGTAACACCCTTGCTTTCCCCACGCTGGCTTGCAGCATAAAGCGAACTGAAGGCAAACCCAGCGATCTCGGCACGCGACAGGCGGATCGTTGTCAGGGGTGGCGGCATAAAACTGCTGAGTGCAATGTCGTCAAAACCTACGACCGAGATGTCTTCTGGAACCCGCAGCCCGGCTGCATAAACGGCGCCCATGATGCCAATCGCAGTAAGATCGTTCGAGGCCAACACGGCTGTCGGACGCACGGGCAGCTTCAAAATCTCTAACATCGCCGCATAACCTCCATCGAAGCGGTGGTTAGCAGTGCGAATGAACTCCTTACTGCATTCGAGCTTCTTGCGTCGCAGCGACGCTAAAAACGCCTCATATCGGGTTCTGGCCGAAGCGAGGTTTGCCGGTCCGCTGACGAAGGCAATCCTTCGGTGGCCCAGTGAAGTCAAGTGGTCCATCGCTTGATCAACGCCGCTGTCATAGTCCAGGGAGATATTGCTGATCCCGGGGCCAACTGATCCCGTGTCCAGAAAAACGATGGGGATGCCCCGGCCGCTCAGCGTTTGGATGAGCTGGGGGTCCATCTCCGAGGTCATGATCGCAACCCCGTCCACCTTGCGCTCCAACATCCGCCGTACACAAACCTCCATGCGCTCCGGCTGGTAGTCGGTATTGGCGATCAGGACTTCATGGCTGTGCTCTACCGCAAGGCGCTCGAAGCACTTCACCAGCTCCGGAAAGAACGGATTCTCGATGTCAGAGATGATCAGGCCGTAGATATGACTCTTGCCTGTCCCCAGGGTGCGCGCATGGGTGTTGGGGTAATATCCGCTTCGTTGGATCGCCGCCCGGACACGCTTCTCCGTCCGAGCGTCGACGGGGGCCGTGCCGTTCACCACACGTGAAACGGTAGCGGTGGAAACCCCGGCTCTCTTTGCCACTTCCCTGATGTTCATGTGTCTGGTCTACGCAGTTTCGCAATTACTGTGGACTGAAAAGATCGCGAGGTGTGGTTTTCCTTGAGAGAAAACCACGAAAAGGCCTGTTGCTTCCGTCTACACCAATTGCGAAACTGCCTTAGCGGGACTGGCGGTTCACAGAGTTTTTGCCGCTGAAACTTCATGTCGCTTAAATTCGCGAGCTAATTTTTCCCTATAATACACGGCGCGAGCCAGCGATCCAGCCTAAGCTGATTCCAGCGCAATCCCCTTCAAGTACGTTGGGGGGTTACGGCAAGTTTCGACCAAAGAGCACACGCGCTATTTTTTTAGGAGCGCATCGAGTCCTGCCTGGGCAACTTGCTCGTCAATTTCTGACTTTGCGCCGCTCGCCGCGATTCCGCCAAGGAGCTGGCCATCCACGCGAATTGGCAGACCTCCCTGGTTGGGGAAAAAATTCGGAAAAGCCAGGTCTTCCACATTGCCTTTCTTTACCGCTTCAGCGGCTTCTCTTGAAGGGCTGCCGTAGGCGGCAGCATCGCGGGCCTTCTTTTGCGCAAACTGCAACGTGTTGAGCGAGGCGCCGTCTCCCTTTTCAAGAAAAAGCAAGTTACCGCTCTCATCGACGATACAGATCGTCACTTCAACGTTCAGTTCCTTCGCTTTCGCTTCCGAAGCGGCAACCATCGTTTTAATGGCGGCCAAATTCAGATATTTCCTGCTCGGCAGGTCGCTCGCAACCATCGTCATAACCGAAGCCAGCAGCATGGCCACTAACTTGAACATGAAAGCGCCTCATTCCCTGGTCTATTTTGGAGCCGGCGGATAACCCGGCTGCCCATCAAGAACGATACGCCCATCAGGACGGCGGCGAGAACATGCCGCAGATAGGAACACAGTGATCCGGAGGGATCATTCACGAGGCAGCCTGAACCCTGCTTCCCGGGATTTACTAGGTTGCCGATTCATATTCCGGTTCGGCCGTAGTCCGCGTAGGACAAGTCACTGATTTGCCCTGCGTTAACGTATCCTGAATGAGACGGCCCCCAGTCCTGCGCGCCCCCTCCTGCGAACCGGAGTCAAGAACGCCTGGTTACGAACCGTTTCTCGTCTAACGATCATCTATAGTGGAGATCACCCCAGGGGCAGCTGCGTTATGCCGTTAGCGTTCGACTTTTTCCTGCATTTCGCTTACATCATCCTTTTTCTATGGGTGATGGCAGAGCAGCTTGGCGTCCCGGTGCCTAGTCTGCCCCTGCTTTTGGCGGCAGGCACATTGACGTCGACGCACAAACTATCTCTCCCCCTAGTCCTGTTTGCTGCCGTGGCCGGCTGCTTCGTCAGCGATTCGCTTTGGTACCTGCTGGGCAAGCGTTTTGGCGGCACCATGGTGAAACTGGTATGCCGGCTCTCGTTTGAGAGCTCCACCTGCGTGCGCAAGACAGAGGACTATTTCACAAAATGGGGCGAGCAGGCGTTGCTGGTGGCCAAGTTTATTCCCGGTCTGGGCACGGTCGCGGCGCCCATTGCCGGTCAGACGGGGATGAGATACCGCGTATTCCTGGCATACGACATGGCCGGCGCCTTGTTCTGGGCCGCTACGATCACCCTCATCGGCCGCTTCTTCGGTGACGTTCTGCGTAAACATCCCGGTGCGCTTTCCTGGATGGGCCATTTTGCAGGCGCCTTGTTTGTGCTCGCCGTCGCCGGCCTGCTGGGCTATCGGATCTGGAAACAGCAGGCGTTTCTCAAGCAGGTTCGGACTTCGCGCCTGGACCCGGTTGAGCTAAAGCGCATGTTGGACGGGGGCCAGAATCCCTATATCGTTGACTTGCGTCATCCGCTCGACTACCTGCCCGATCCGCGAGTACTGCCCGGAGCGATCCGGCTCTCGCCCGAGACCCTGATGCAACGCAGCGGAGAGATCCCGCGCGATCGCGACGTAATCCTCTACTGCACCTGTCCCAGTGAAGCAACGGCCGCGAAGATGGCGATGAAGCTGCGGCAGAATGGAATATACCGGGTTCGTCCGCTGCTGGGAGGCTTCGATCAGTGGAAAAAGCTCGGCTTTCCGCTGGAGCAGTACGAGGACCAGCCCGCAAGTATCGCCTGACAAGCCTCTACTCCCCGATGTAACGAACTCGATACGCTCGCGGAGAGAAGTCCTGCGATGGCGGGGAATTTGTCCGAAGGATCGATGACAATTCGGAGGGACGAAGGGCATCCCCACTTCCGGGGATGGTCCCCGGGCGACGCTCCTGCTAGCTTGCCCTTGCGGGACGGAGAGATGTTTGTATGGCGTTTACAGAGACTTACCACTGCGATGTTTGCGGTAATCCGAGAGGCGATGCCGAGGACTGGTGGCTGGCGTTGACCGAGCCGGCATCGCTCATCCCTTCCGCCCCCGAGCAGCCCATGCTGAGGTTGACGGCATGGAATATCATGCTCTCCCATGCCGCCAAGGTCCGGCACCTATGCGGCGCCCGCTGTGCCCAGACCCTGATGGACCGGTGGATGCGCGGCGAGTAGCCAGGACTTCCACCCCAGCCCGGATAGTATGGTGATGAGGGGAACTCATTGGCATACGACGACCTTAGGGGCTGGATCAAGGCACTCGATAAAGCAGGCGAGCTCAAGCACATTCGCGAGCCAATTGACCCCATTCTCGAGATCGCCGAGATTACCGACAGGGTGTCCAAATCGGGCAAACGCGGAGGTGCTCCGGGTGGACCGGCACTTCTTTTTGAGAACGTAAAGGGGTACCCGGGCAGCCGGGTATTGATGAACCAGTTTGGCAGCGAGCGGCGTATGAAGCTGGCGCTGGATGTGAATAGCCTCGACGACGTAGCGGGACGTATCGAAGGCCTGCTCCAGCTCAAATCGCCCGAGGGCCTGCTGGAAAAGTTGAAGATGCTTCCCATGCTGGCGGAAGTAGGCCGGTTCTTTCCCCGCACCGTCACGGCAAAAGACGCACCGTGCAAGCAGGTCATCCTGCGGGAAAACTTCAGCGTGCTGGACTTTCCCGTACTCCAGTGCTGGCCGCTGGATGGCGGACGGTTTATAACCCTCCCCTGCGTGGTCACCCGTGACCCTAAAAGCGGAAAGCGCAACCTGGGCATGTACCGCATGCAGGTCTACGACGGGCAAACCACCGGCATGCACTGGCAACGGCAGAAGGTGGCCGCCGAACACCTGCGTGAACGCCTGCGCGCGGCGGCCGTCACCGATGCTTCTGGAGACACAGCTGCCGCCCGCGTGCGAGTCATGGCCGAGACGGCCGGGGGAACAACCGCGATTGCTCTGGCCCAGGGCCCTCGATCCCAGGACCCTCGAGCCCAAGAGAAGGATCGCCGGCTCGAAGTGGCGGTAGTCGTCGGGACCGATCCCGCGACCACCTTCGCCGCCATCGTACCCGCGCCTCCAGAGGTCGAAGAGTTTGTCATTGCGGGATTTCTACGTCAAGCGCCGGTCGACCTGGTCAATTGCGAAACCGTAGATCTCCAGGTGCCGGCAAACGCGGAGATCGTGCTCGAGGGTTACGTGGAGCTGGACGAACTGCGCATGGAGGGTCCGTTTGGCGATCACACCGGCTTCTACACCATGGAAGAGGAGTACCCGGTCTTCCACATCACCTGCATCACCCATCGCAAGGACCCGGTCTACGCTGCGACTATCGTGGGCAAACCCCCCATGGAAGATGCCTGGATGGGCAAGGCGGTGGAACGCATTTTTCTGCCCCTGATGCGCCTGACCATACCGGAAATCGTGGACGTGAACCTGCCGGTGGAGGGTGTGTTTCACAACCTGATGATCCTCTCCATCCGCAAAAGCTATGCCGGCCAGGCGCGCAAGGTGATGCACGGCATCTGGTCCCTGGGCCAGGCAATGTTCACCAAGTGCATCATCGTGGTCGACGAGGACTGCGATGTCCAGGATCTGGGCGAAGTTACCCTGCGCGTGGCCAACAATATCGACCCTGAGCGAGACATCCAGTTCACCCTGGGGCCCATCGACTCACTCGATCATGCCTCGCGCCTGCCGAACTACGGCAGCAAGATGGGCATTGACGCGACCCGCAAGTGGAACGCGGAAGGCTTTACCCGGCCGTGGCCGCAGATGATCGCCATGGATCCATCCACCCGGGCCCACGTGGATGCAATCTGGAAGAAGCTGGGACTGGAGTAACAGCTTTACGGAATATGGAGTTTCTCCATTTCAGGGACGAAGGGTAGGACATTTTGAACAAGAGAAGCCCCTTGGCTGCCGTGTTTTGGCTTTGTATCAGGGCATCACAGTTGTGACTACCAGAAAACTCGCGCATTTTTACAGATTTGGATCTATCCACCCGCTGTGAAATGTAGAAACTTTACACGGAATGAGAAACGAAATCCGGCGACTGTGGCGGAAACTGGGCGGCAAGAGACAGCAGCCCGCATGGCCCCGCATGGAGCAGAGCAAATACCGCAGCTATCAAGCATTGCATCCGTTCGACGAGCGCTTTGGCGTCGAGACCAGCGGACTGATATACGAGCTGCCTTCAGGCCACCAGCACGATGTCTACAACAACGGCTACTTTGCCGTGGCTCCGTCAGTGTTCCACGCGGTTATGGGTGCGATGCGGGACCGGCTGCATGTGGACTATCAACGTTTCTCCTTCGTGGATGTGGGATCGGGCAAGGGCCGCGCGCTGCTTCTGGCTTCCGACTATCCCTTCCACGAGATCATTGGGGTCGAACTTTCTCCTGAGTTGGATCGCGTCGCCCGGGCCAACATCGCGCGCTATACCGGGCCACGCCCTCGACCGCCGGTCATCTCCATCCAGGGGGATGCGGCCGAGTTCCTCTGGCCAACCGGACCGTTGGTGGTTTACATGTGGAATGCGTTTACCGGGCCGGTCATGGATCAGGTCTTCCGGAACCTGGAGGCGTCCCTGGCGCAACTGCCACGTGAGTTGTACCTGGTGTACATACATCCGGAGCTGGAGTCGATGCTCGCCGGGCTTCCCTGGCTGGTCAGGCTTTGGCAGGACGAGTTCGCGATGAGCGACGAAGACTATGCAGCATGGGCCTTTCCCAACCGGGAAGAGGTGTGTGCGGTCTATCGCGCTCTACCCCCGACCGCGCCACACTAAAGTTTCGAAAAACAGGTGACTATTTACCGCAAGCCGGGAGATTCGCGGAACAGAAGTGTATGCCGTGGGTGCTACGATTGCCTTGAAATCGACGCAGCTTTGTCTAAACAAAAGCTGCGAGGAACCGATACAAGCAATGTCACAGTAATTGTAGTCATCCTCTCGATCCGAGTTCCCTTCCCCCCAGGGCGGTGATCGAGATATTTAAATTTGCCAAATACCGTCCTCTTCTGTACGGGTTCCAAAACAGGAGAATGCCCGGACCCCCCGCCGCGCCGCGGTGCGTTTGACCGCATCAGAAGAAGGAATGATGCTAATGAAGTGCCCTCAAAATTGGATACGCAAAGCCACCCTGTGCATGTTGATGGGCTTAACCGCTTGCACCGTGACTCGGGCGCAGGATGTGGGGGCCTATTCGAACCGCAAGGTTTTCAGTGGCTTTGTAGAATATTCCAACGATTCCAGTCACATGCTTCTTGGCTACGCTGACGGACGCAAGATAACCGCGTTGGGTGCCAGTTTCGAAAGACGGAGTTTCCTCAGGGACAAAGTCACGGGTTCGTGGCTCGCTGAGGTCCGGCCTTACATGACCTTGACCGATCCTACAATGAAAGGCTTTGCGCTACAGTTTCCGCAACAGCCCGCGTATTCGGGGATCGTCAATTTTGCTTCACCCATTCCAGTGGATAGCCCGGTAACCAGCGCTCCCCTGAATGTGATCCTGATAACCCAAAACCGGGCGTATGCCGGGACCGCAACCTACATTGGCGGAACCCGATCTACCTACGTGAGCGGCTTCAGTCCATTGGGCTATAAGGTCAGCCTGCTTCCGCACCGGCGCGTGCAACCTTTTGTGACCGGCCTGGGCGGTTTCGCGGTATCTCCCAGAGACATCCCGGTTTTCAACAGCTCAGCCTTCAACCTGACGTTTGAGCTCGGCGCTGGGGTGGAGTTCTATCGAACGCATACACGCTCTTGCCAGCTGGAGTATCGCTACCATCATCTTGCCAACACCAGCACGGGTGGCACCGCAAACCCGGGTATCGACTCGGGTGTCTTCAAAGTGAGCTATTCCTTCGGACGATAAAGAACAGCAGGTCCCGACGCTATCCCGGGTTTCCTGTGGAACTTGGTGGGGTTGGGTGGGGGTCGCTGTCGAAAACATCTCCACGAGAGGTCCGCTGAACTGCAGATCCCTCCGCTACGCTACGCTCCGGTCGGGATGACAAAGGGAAGGGGGGCGCCTCCATTGAGAGAAGTTGATGAGAAAGGCTTCTGTTCAGCCACTGCTCTCAATGGAAGCACTGCCCTCCCCTTTGTCATCCCGACCGGAGCGTAGCGTAGCGGAGGGATCTGCAGTTCAGCGGACCTCTCGTGGAGATGTTTTATTGAGATTTGTCTTTGTGGCCGATGTCCAGGCCGAACTTGGGAGCGGTGTTCGTCCCGGTAACTTTGACCGGTATCTCTGCTCCCGCACCATGCTTGTGGAAGAACGGATCGGCTACTTTCAGCATCCAGCTCTTCCACCGCGAAGCCACCATCTGCGATAGCTTCGCGTCGGTCCTCACCTTTCCGCTGAAATCGAATTTCTTGCCGTCCAGCGTGTAGACACCGGCCAGCCGCACCGTCGCCCCGGGCATGGCAAAGTTCAGGTCCTGCAGATTGAGCTTCCCGTCGCGCCATTTGAAATTTTCCCGTCATGTGGGAGATCACATCCTCAGCGCCAGGCTTAGCATCCTTCGGGTCCCCCTGCGCCCGCAGACTCAGCATGTCCACCTTGTCTTGCAGGTCCGGGTTGGTAAAGTGCATCTGCTTCAGGGTGAATTCACCCTTCAGTGCCAGTTTCTGAGTCACGCTCTCCTTGCCAGGCCGGATGTGCAGCTTGGTCTTCATGGCCAGCACACCCGTCATCACCACCGGCTGAGTCTTGACGGCGAGTTGGAGAAAATCCTGTATGCGGCCAGCCGGGACATCGACATCCAGGTCGATGGTGTGCCCTATTCCTTTGTGGTTGACCACCGCGCCGCTGCAGGAAAATTCCGACGCGCCCAACTTCGCGTCTACTGGCTGCAAATAGGTGTCGCCAGTCGTTCCGTCGACGATCGCCGAAAATCGCGTGTGCAAGGGTACGGGATGGTTCGCGGTATCGAGAGAAAAATCCGGCACATCCGCGGTTCCCTCTACTTCTATTCGGTCGAGTCGACCCTTGAAGTCGCCGACGGAATGCAGAATGCCGCCGATTCCCTTGATGGTGTTCAAATCAGCATGTTGAAAGGTGTACTTCCCGGTAACGGTCGACTCGCCCGGACTCTCGATATCCCACGGGCCAAAGGTGCCGATTGCGTGAATCTCCCCTGTGGGCACTGCGTTGATCAGAGTGGCGTCATAGGGGGACGCAGAATTTGAGCCCACGTCGTGCAACACAATGTGCTTTAGCTCGAAGAGCTTCGGATCCTTATCCGGCTTGTCGGTGCCAATCACAAGCCGCGAATCGTCGACCACCAGATCGTCCACAAGGATTTTGATCTTGCCCCGATGCCGTGTATCGCGCCCTTTTTGCCGCACGGACTTGGGCGGGATGCTGATCGCCAGTCCCTGGACGTAGACACTCCGTACGTGGGTTGGCTTGAGAAACAAACCAACCAGCCCAGCATGAAACTCGAATTGCCGTACTGCAATGACGGGATCCTTGGCCCCCGCAGCCACTACATCATCTGGAGCGAAGATTCGCAGCCCCTTGCCGGAGACCGCCAAACCTTTGATGAGCGATACCTGCAGGTCGTCCAGCTCTACCCGGCTGTTGAAACGGGTGCTGAGGGTTTCGATGATCCGGCCCTTGAGGATTGGCGCCGCTCGTCTCAGCATCACTTCGCCCACCATCAGCAGCACCAGGACTGCGATGAGGGTAATCCAAATGACCCGTCGCCAGGCTTTGTGCCTTCGCGGACCCAGCGTGGTGTGGTCTTGCGGCAAGTAATTTTTGACCGTACCCAAAATCGATCCCAGTTAAGGGATGCCATTTCCTTGAATTTAGTTTCCGCAAGAGCAGACAAATCAGTCACTTTTCCGCCCGCGAGGAGGCCTGGCGTTCAGTTTACGTGAACGACGGGGCGCTGTTCGGGATCTTTGATGGCGCGACGGAGAACTTCATGGGTCAGTGGGGCAGTTTCGCCTTCCCCGAGGAAGATGAAACGCATCATGTTAACGACCGGGTTGACGTCGGTCCAGTGAAAGTAAACGTGAGGGATACATCCGGTGGTGTGCTGCAGTTGGATGAGCAGCGCGGCGATGGAATTGGCAACGGCAGCGCTCCTGGCACGCAGGATACGATTGGAGCCGCCGCGGAATCCTTGCACGGTAATGGACTCGGTGAAGTCGGATGTGTCTCCGCGCTCCACCTCGACAAAGTAGATCGAGGCATCGTGCGACAGGCCGTGGAGGCGGCGCAGTTCGTTTTTGGCGTGCTCGCGGTCTTTTCCGGCGGCGGTACGCGGATTCCAGGCAATGAGGCGGACGGTTTTGTTGGCGCTTTCCGCAATCAGCGCCTCCGCCTGCGGATCCAGTTCAATGCCGGTAATGCGCAGTTCCGTGGAACGGAAAGCCCGCGAAACCAGGGACATGAAGATCATGGTGAAAACGAAGATCAACGAGATCTTGAGCCCTTCGGGCCGCTCGTAGATATTCACCAGGGTGGTGTAGATGAAAATGAGGGAGACGAGGCCGAGAGCGGCGCGAGCGATTATAGTGCGCGCGGCGATGGTGACCGCGCAGGAGGCGGAGGTAATAAGAACGAGAACGCCGGTAGCATAGGCGCCGCCCTGGGCATCCACATCGGCGTGAAACAGACGCGTAACCATGAATGCGACAGATATAAAGACCAGGACGAGTGGGCGCGAGGCGCGGGCCCACTCCGGCGCCATGCCGAAGCCGGGAAGGTAGCGGGGGATGAGATTCAGCAGGCCGGCCATGGCGGAGGCGCCCGCAAAGGCAAGAATGAGAATGGTGCTGGCGTCGTACAGGGTGCCGAAAACACCGCCGAGATACTGGTGGGCCAGGAAAGCCACGGCCCTGCCGTTGGCCGGCCCGCCTTCTTTGAAGTCGGCCGCGGGGATGAGCAGGGTGGTGATGAAGCTGGTGGTCATCAGGAAGACGCTCATGATGATCGCGGCCGTCGCCAGCAGTCGCCTGGTATTGCGGATGCGGTCGTCGAGATTTTCGCAGTCGATCAGGGGCATGACGGCCACGCCGGTCTCGAACCCCGAGAGCCCCAGGGCAAGGCGGGGAAAGAGCAGGCAGGAGAGGCCGATGATAGAGAGCAGGCTGCCGTGCCGGGTGAAGAGGGCGCGTTTCCAGTCGAAGATAAGCCGGGGCTGCTCCAGCACATGGAAGATGCCCACCAGGGAAACGATGGCGTTGAGCGCGAGATAGATCCCTACCAGAACGACGGCGATGTTGATTGCTTCTTTAAAGCCCTTGAGGAAGATGGCGCCCAAGATGGCGAGCAGCACGAGGGTGACGCCCATCTGGCTCTGAAGCGAATGTGGGGTGTAGGGATTGTGCACAAAGTGGGCCGCTGCGTCCGCGGCAGAAAGGGTCATGGTGATGATGAAGTCGGTGGTGGCGAAGCCCAGCAGGACAAGCACGAAGACTTTGCCGGTCCACCCTGGGAACAGCTTCTCGAGCATCGAGATGCTGCCTTGTCCATAGGGGCTCGCGGCAGCGACCCGGTTGTAGACCGGCAACGCGGCGAACAGGGTCACCAGGACGAGCACCAGGGTCGCCACGGGCGAGAGGACCCCGGCGGCGAGAAAAGCAATCCCCGACTGATAGCCCAGCGTGGAGAAGTAGTCCACTCCGGTGAGGCACATCACGCGCCACCAGGGATGTTTGCTCGTATCGCCGTGGCTGTGAGCACCCCCAGGTCGTTCGAGATCAGAGAACAGCCAATCGGTGAAAGACATGGGCGTTGTTATTCCTCACTTCGAGAGCCAGGGCTTTTGAACCGAGTAGCTGGGAGTCGCGGTGAAGGCTGTTTTGTGGACCGCGATGAGCTTTCGTCTGGCCAGCCACCCCGCAGCCGCCTGAGCAGAGCTTTTCGATATCCCAATCGACTCCGCTAGCTGCTGATAGCTGATGGTCACAGCTTTTCCCTGGCGCTGTTGCTCTGCGGCAAGCCATAAGTACACAAGGAAGCTCACCGGCCTGCGATCATGTCCCACCAGGTCGCGCATCAGGACGTCGACGACGTATTCATCAAGCGTCAACATCGCTATACCGACCATCAATATAGCATCGACTACCTGATTGCACCCTTTGATGCTGCAAGTTATGTTGCAAGATGAATTTTTAGTCTGGAGGAAGCAGCATGATTCGCGGCGTCAAAATCGTCAGCATACCGGTGCGCAACCAGGATGTTGCGCTGCAGTTCTACACCGAAAAGATCGGGTTCAAGGTGGCGACCGATCAGCCCTTTGGGCCGGGGCAACGCTGGATTGAACTGCTCATCCCGGGCGCCGACACGGCGCTGGCGCTCTTTACTCCCCCAGGCCATGAAGCCAGGATTGGCGGTTTCCAGCCGTTGACCTTCTGGTGCGACGATGTTTTTGCCACCGCCAAGGCCCTCAAATCCAAAGGTGTGGAATTGACTGCCGAGCCGAAGAAGGAGGTGTGGGGAACGATGGCAAAATTCAAGGATCCGGATGGCAATGAATTCGTATTTTCGAGCAGGTAAACCTGATACCGTGCTTTAGATGAATATGCCAGGCGAATACGACGCGATCGTGATTGGCACCGGGGCGGGAGGCGGAACGCTGGCTCTGCACCTGGCCCAGGCGGGAAAGAACATCCTGATCCTTGAGCGCGGCCCCTTCATGCCGCAGGAGAAGCTCAACTGGGACACTTCCGCCGTTTTCCTGGACAATCGCTACCACACCAAAGAGACCTGGCAGGACAAGGATGGCAAGCCACTCCATCCCCAGCAAGCGTACTTCGTGGGCGGACAGACCAAGGTCTACGGCGCGGCGATGTTCCGCATGCGGGCCGAGGACTTTGGCGTGATCCAGCATAAGGGGGGTATCTCTCCCGCATGGCCCATCACCTACGCCGATATGGAGCCCTTCTATTGCCGGGCGGAAGCGTTGTTTCATGTCCACGGCGACCTGGGGTCTGCACCTTCGGTCCCCGGCGGATACGGATCATCCTTTGACCCTACGGAACCCTTTCACTCCAGCAAGTACCCCTATCCCGCATTCACCAACGAGCCTCGCATGCAGGCTATCGAAGACGACGTGCGTAAGCTGGGCATCCATACCTTTCCTATTCCCCTTGGGCTCAAACGAGACGCCGCCGACCCGCTGGCTTCGAAGTGCGTCCGTTGCGACACCTGCGATGGCTACCCTTGCCTGGTTCACGCCAAGTCCGATGCGGACATCAACTGCATCCGGCAGATCATGCACCTGCCCAACGTCACCCTGATGACCAACTCCCGCGTGACCCGCCTGCTCACCAACAGCAGCGGCACTGCGGTTACCGCGGTTGAGGTCATCCACTCCGGATCGGGTGCTGCATCCAAAGACGGATCTCCTGCGACCTATCGTGCCGGCATCTTCGCCGTATGTGCCGGCGCCATCAACTCCGCGGTCATTCTGCTGGCGTCTGCGAATGACAAGCATCCTAACGGGCTCGCCAACCGGTCCGACCAGGTCGGCCGGAACTTCATGTATCACCAGGCCGACGCCTTGCTCGCGATTGGCCCTGACCGTAACGAGGACAGCTATACCAAGACGTGGGGCACAAACGACTTTTACTTCAAGGATTCTGACCCTGGATATCCCTTCCCCCTGGGCCAGGTGCAGCCGGTAGGCAGCTTCCACTTCGAGATGATGAAAGGCGACGCGCCTCCGCTCACGCCGGGCTTTGTGCTGGAGACAATGAAGCACCACGCCGTGCCCTGGTGGCTAACGACGGAGGATCTTCCCGACCCCGACAATCGGGTCACACTGCGCAACACCACGCCGTTATCGGTCGACAATCTGCAGCCCGGGGTGGCTGGCGCCCACCCTGCTGGAGACACTGGCCAGACCAATGAGAGCGAGCCGGTCACCGACTCCGCACCCGGGCGGATTCAACTCTCGTACACACCCAATAATGTTGAATCCTTCAATCGCCTTAAAGACCGCTGGGTCGATGTACTCAAGCGGGCCGGGCACGCGACGACTTCCGTTCCGCTCCACGCGTACTTCAAGAAGCGTATCCCGCTTGAGGGCGTGGGCCACCAGAACGGCACTTGCCGTATGGGCAACGATCCAGAAGCCAGCGTGCTCGACCCGCATTGCAAGGCTCATGATCTTGACAATCTTTATGTCGTCGATGCTTCGTGCTTCGTCTCGGCGAGCGCGGTCAATCCTTCGCTGACCATCATCGCCAACGCCATTCGCGTCGCAGACCACTTGCTGGCGGAGCGACTCAAGTAAGAGGGATGCTTCAGACGGCGCGCCCTTATTCCTCACGCAGGGCCTCCATGGGATGTACCGTGGCTGCCCGCTGCGCAGGCAACAGACTCGCCACCAGCGCCACCACAACCATCCCGGCGATCGCCGCCGCGAGTGTGAACGGGTCTCTGGGTTTCAGCCCGTACAGCATGGAAGCAGCGGCGGTTCCTGCAGCGAGCGCCAGACCTGTCCCGATCGCCAGGCCAATCCCGAGCAGAATCGCGGCCTCTCGTAACACCATCAGCAGGATGTTGCTCCGGCTGGCTCCCAGGGCCATGCGGACGCCGATCTCATTTCTGCGCCGGACCACCATATACGAGATCATGCCATACAGGCCGACCATGGCGAGAATGGTCGCCAGCACGCCGAAGAAACCTGACAGCGTGGCCATCAAACGTTCGCGGAGAAGGCCTTCGCGAATCTGCGTCTTGAGCACGCTGAAGGTCAGAACCAGCGCCGGATTCATATCGTTGGCAGCGCGCTTGATGGAGGAGATGAGCGGCAGCAGGGGCTCATCCGAGCGAATCATCAGATTCGATTCTTCCTCAGGCCCGTTTGCCTGAGTGAACGAGACGAACACGATGGCCTTGGGGTCTTCGCGCAAATCGTTATACTTGGTGTCTTTCACCAGGCCAACAATCTGATAGGTCTGGTCAGGTTTTCCTGAATCGTTGAATACCTTTCCCAGTGGATTTCGACCGCCGGTAAATTTGCGCACGAAGGCTTCATTCACGATGGCTACCCGCGGTGACTTGGGGGTATCCGTCTGGTTGAAATCCCTCCCCGCGAGCAACGGCGTCTCCATGGTACGAAAATATCCGGGGCTGACGCGGTTGAAGGCTACGTCCTGCCGTTGCGGACCGTTGGGAACGTCGATGTTATCGTCCCAACCGCTGTGGCCCATGGGGACGATCAGGGTCTCAGCCGCGGAACTTACTCCTGGAATGTTCTGCATGCGCGCCAACAATTCCTGCTTGTATGCCATCTGGTTGCCGGGCGGCAGTTTCAGGGGCGAGAAATCGAAGTCCACGACCAGCACGTGGTCTTGCCGGAAGCCGGCATTCAGGGTCAGTAGATTGCGGAAGGTGCGCACAAATAAGAACGCACCGGTCAAGAGCACCAGCGAGAAGGCTACCTGCGAGACAACGAGCGCCCTGCGCAGCAAAAATCGGTCGCGGGCCGCCGTAACTCCGCGACCTCCCGCCTTCATAACCACCCCGGGATCCGTACGCGAGGCCTGCATCGCCGGAGCCAGCCCGAAGAGCACGCAGGTAAGAATCGCGAGTGCCGCGGCGAATCCCAGCACACGCCAATCCGGGGTCAGCTCCACAAAAATGTGGTTGTCCTGGGTGCTGAGAAACGCTACCAGCACCCGACTTAGAATTTGCGCGAGCAAGGCGCCTGCGATCGTTCCTAAGCATGCAAGCAGCAAGCTCTCTGCTAACAACTGGCGGATCAGCCGCGAGCGCGACGCGCCCAGCGTCAGCCGCAACGCCATCTCCCGCTGGCGCGCACTGGCCCGCGCCAGCATCAGGTTGGCAAGGTTGGCGCAGGCAATCAGCAACACCAACCCTGACAGGGCCAGCAGCAGCCACAGTGGGTCTTCATAATCCCGACGCAGGCCGGAAACGCCCGTGGCCGCGGGAAGCGCTCCCAGACGGAACGACAGGTAATCCTTTTTCTGGATGCCGTCGTACTGGCCCGGAAGGTTGCCGCGAAGATCGCCGGCGAGATGGCTGCCAGCTGCGCTGAAGCGCGCTTGATGGTCCAGCCTGGCTTAAGACGTCCGATGGTTGCGATCCACCATGAGTCGGGGCTGTCCACCAGAGAGCCTTTGGTCGAAAATACCGGTTCGCTGCAGATGGGAATCGCAACATCGAAATTCTGCCCTACCTCCAAGCCGAAGAAGCCTGCTGGAGCCACCCCAAGGATCTGAAATGGATGGCCGCTCAGGGTGAGTTTGCTGCCCAGGACAGCGGGACCTCCGCCAAATTCCCGCTGCCAGAAGGCATAGCTCAGCACTGCGCCCTGCGCGCCGCAGCCGCGAAAATCATCCGCAGGCGAAATAAGGCGCCCCAGGAGCGGCTGCACACCCAGCACATTGAAGAACTCTCCGCTCACCATCAAGCGTGTTTGCATAGCGGGCCTCCCCGCCCTGACCGAGGTCGCGCCGGGACTGTGGTCCAGGCTGCGATATGCCGGAGAATCCCTGTTGCTGCTCGCGCAGCCGACCCAGAGGCCACCGGTGAGGTCGGAGTTGCTGGAATAAAAATCTCCGCGGCAACAATGCGGGGATTCGACAATTTTGACTCTCGCCAATTGCTGCGGATCCTCCACCGGCAGGGTGCGCAGGCGCACCGCATCCAGCAACTGAAAGATGGTCGTATTGGCGCCGATACCTAGCGCGAGCGAGAGGATTGATACCAGCGCGAATCCGGGATTTTTCCGCAGAAGGCGCGCGCCAAAGCGCAAGTCGTTCCAGATTCCCGCAAATAGGGGCTCGCTCTCATCCTTTCCAACTGGCAATGGGGGATGCGCCGCGGTGCAGTGCTGGCTTTCAGTCCAGAAACCAGGGTGCCGTCATTTAGTTCCTGCGCAATGATTGATACGCCTGCCCGGCACTGGCCCCGCCGGCCAGCAGGTCGTCATAACGATCGCGCAGATGCTGGCTCAACTCTTCCACTACTTCTGTTTCGCGCATGGGATCCAGATTCAACGCCGCAATCGCCGCTCGGATTTCCTTCGGCCAATCAGGCATTCTCCGCCTCCGTGATGCGATGGATTGCGTTCACGAAATCAAGCCATGTGGCGCGTTGTGTTTTCAGGATCTGTTTGCCATCGGCGGTCAGCCGGTAATAGCGCCGCCGGCGCTGGCCGGCCTTTTCCACCCATCGCCCGGCAATCAATCCGCGCTTTTCCAGCCGGTAGAGCAGGGGATAAAATGAGGCAACGTTGAACTTCAACACGCCATCGGAGCGCTCTTCGATCAACTTGCTGATCTCATAGCCATGGCGCGCGCGGTGCTCGATCAGCGAAAGGATCAGCAGTTCCGCACTGCCTTTCTTCAATTCTCTGTCTACTCGGGGCTACGATATGTTTCATAGCAACATATCGTACTGCGATATTTGCAAATGTCAAGAACGCTCGACTGCTATCGACCAGCGACCGGGGATATCAGGGGAACGAGCAGCAGATCGAGTTCCGGCATGCGGTCTGCTCCCCAAATCTTTATAATCCCTTGACGGAATATCACCTGTGGGGAATAATGTCGTCATGTCCTGGGAAGTGGAAGCCAGTGACGAATTCAAAGAGTGGTACGAGAGCCTGGGGGAGGAAGAGCGGGCTAGCGTAGCTGAGAACGTGGATATGCTTGAAGAGTATGGTCCTGCCTTAGGTCGTCCCTATGCAGACACGCTGCGAGGATCACGCTATCCAAACATGAAGGAACTCCGGGTACAACATCAAGGAAGGCCTTACCGCATCCTCTTTGCTTTCGACCCCCCAGCGTAATGCCTACCTAATTCTGGGCGGCAACAAAACTGGTGACGCGAACTGGTACGTAGACGCGATTCGCAAAGCAGATGCTATTTATGCTCTCCACCTCAAGGAAATCGAAAAAGAGATCAACTAAGACGACGACTAAAAGGCATCGGGTCGTAACGGGTATCCCCGTGGAGACGAGATCGAGATGACACACAAGTGGAAAGCTATTCGTGGAGCGTTCTCAACGGAGCGTGAAGCGCGTATTCGGCAGCGAGTAAAAGAAGCTGCTACAGTGATGACCCTGCACCAGCTTCGGGAGGCCCGGAGCCTTACTCAAGTCAATTTGGCCAAAGTTCTGAACGTTAATCAGGGTGCCGTTTCCAAGATGGAAAAGCGCACGGATATGTATGTCTCCACACTGCGGAGCTATATCAAGGCGATGGGCGGAGATCTTGAGATCAGGGCTGTGTTTCCCGAGGGTGAGGTACAGATCGAGCAGTTTCAGGGGATTGAGGATTGAGGACGAATCCGCCCCTATAGCATTTTCACTTTTGATGTATAAGATCAACCAGTCCCGACGTGGCTTTTCCTCAAGAAAGCCGCACTTCGCGGCGGGTTGACTGCGCAGATTAGAAGTGAAAAATACTCTAGGCGTAGCGAAACAGGGCTTTGAAGCCGTAGTCCATGTGCTGCTGGATATGGCAGTGGAATAGGGACAGGCCTGGCTGGTCGGCGGTAAAGTCCACCACGGCCCGGCCATAATAGGGAACTACGACCGTGTCTTTTATGATGCCGCCGGTTTTGGTGCCGTTCATCTCCACCAGCTCGAATTGGTGGCGATGCAGATGGAGCGGGTGCGCGTCATCGGTGCGGTTGCGAAACACCAGGCGGTAACGAGTTCCCTGCTTCAACACAAATTCCTTTTCGTGCGGATAGGGCTTTCCGTTGACTAACCAGGTGTTGAACTTGCCCGAGCCACCGGGAATCTTTTCGAAAACCATCTCGATGGTTTGGTCAGGCGCTACAGGGGTATCGCTGATTTTGCCGAAAATCGTGTAGTCCCAGGCGGCGCGGGACGGGACCACCCACTGGGGCTGCCGGTGCTGGTTCTCATATTCCACGATGACACCCAGGCCGGTGTTGCGAATTCTCTCCTCCGTTGCGCCCAGGATCCATACCCCGGGCTGGTTCATTTCCACGATGGCATCCACCCGCTCCCCTGCACCGAGCAGAATCCCATCCACCTTTTGCGGATTCGGCACCGGGTTGCCGTCCATCGCAATCACCTGGAATTGATGGCCGGCCAAGGCAATGCGGCGGTTTTCAATTGCGCTCGCATTGAGCAGGTGCATCAACACCCGCTGCCCCTGCTTCACCCGAATCGGCTCCCCCGCACCGAGAGCCTTATCGTTGATGGAGTAGGTCATCGAATTCACTTCAAGGCCATTGGGATCGGTGTTCATCACCGCGGGCTTCTCCGGCTGCGGTCCGCCATGACCGTCGTCATCATCGTCATCCATACTGCTGGTGAAGAACGGTTCCCAGTCGCGCAGAGAGAGAAAAATCTCCTGGTCATACTGCCCCGGATCCTTCCCCCCATCGACATATACGAAGCCAAACTGGCCGGTGTAGGATCCGCGATGCAAATCGGCTTCGGCCATGGCGTGGGAGTGGTACCAGCGAGATCCAGCCGGACGGGGCGTAAGCTGATAGCGGCGGCGGCCACGCGCAGGGACGGGAGGCGTGCCCTGCTCCTCCACTCCATCGACATCGGATGGAATCAACATGCCGTGCCAGTGCACCAATTCAGGTACATCCGTATCGTTGATTACATCCACGCTTACGGTTTTGCCTTCGCGCATCCGCAGCACCGGTCCGGGCGAGGTGTCGTTGTATCCGATGGTGCTCAGAATGTGGTCGGGCGCGAGCTCCACGGTAACCGGAGCGATGCGCAGGGTGTAGTCGGCTTTGCTGATGTCGTTGTTCGGGAGAGGGTTCGGGGCGGGAGCGCCCATCGGCATCTGCTGCGTCTGGGCCAGCAGCCTGGCGGCACCCGCTTGCGCGAAGGCCGCGCCGCCCATCCTCAAGAAGTCGCGCCGCTTCAAAAGACTGCCCCCTCGGCCTGACCTGAAGAAATCGTCTCACGCAGAAAGAGAGCGTGGCAAACATTTGCGTGGGGCCACAAACTACCCGTTCTCCGGCTGCGTCTATCAGACGAGAGCCGGAAGCATTCTGGTAATCTCAAGGCACGCGCGGTGAAATGGGAAGGTTCGCCCATGAAGCTCCTGCAAGCCAGTTCGGTGGCGCTGGTTGGAATGGCGTTATGCTCGGTGCTCTACGCCTACCAGCGGACGGCGGACTTCGGCTTCGACGACGATGCGGAAACGAATATCAAGGCCGAGTTTTACTGGTCGCGGCTCAGCTATACCGCGAGCGTAGGCAGCAGCTTCGGCGGGGGGTATGGGGGTTACGGCGGTTACGGAGGATACGGGTGGGGCCGCTCCTGGTCGCGCGATTATCCCAAGGCCGACCGCCAGGTTCTGCTGGCGATGAAACGGCTTACCCGGATCCAGACCCGCTCCACGGAGCAAGTCGTCGACCTCGACTCGGACAAGATTTTCGACTATCCCTGGGTCTATGCGGTGCAGGTACAAACCTGGTCTTTTACTGACGAGGAAGCGAAGCGACTGCGTGAATACCTGCTGAAGGGCGGCTTCCTGATGGTGGACGACTTCCACGGCACCGCGGACTGGGAGAACTTCATGGAGGGCATGCGCGAGGTATTTCCCGACCGCCCGATCGAAGACCTGGATAACAAAGACGAGATCTTCCACGTGCTGTACGACCTCGACGAGCGCATGCAAGTGCCCGGGGAACAATATGTAATGACCCACAGGACCTACGAAAAGGATGGCTACGTGCCCAAGTGGCGCGCCATCCGCGATGATAAAGGCCGCATCATCGTTGCCATCTGTCACAACATGCACCTCGGCGATGCCTGGGAATGGGCGGACGATCCGGATTACCCGGAACCATTCGCTTCCATGGCTTTCCGGGTTGCGTTGAACTACATCGTTTACGGCATGACGCATTGAGATTGGCAGGCCGCGGGGACCCCGGTTTCGTTACATGTTCCAATTCTTCTTCAAGTACCCGATGCCGGTGTTTTCCAAAGGCAAGTTTGTCCTGCTTGGCGCGTGGCCCGGCTGGGTACTGCTGCTGCTCATTGTCGCCTGCGTAACCGGGCTGGCGATTCTCATCTGGTCGCGCCTTCCCCAGGCAGCGGCGAACATCAGCAGGTGGCGTGCGGGGGCAGTGTGGCTGCTGCAGTCTTTGCTCATCGCCACCGTGCTGGTCCTGCTGTGGCAGCCGGCGATCACCGTGGCCGAGCTGGCGTCGCAGCAAAACGTAATCGCAGTTGTACTCGATGATTCACGCAGCATGGCCATTGCCGATAGCGGCAGCGACGGTAAGCAGGCCCGCGAGGCAGCGGCCGAAAAGGCGCTCGAGGACGGCGTGCTGGCAGGTTTGCAAAAGAGATTTCAAACCCGGCTCTACCGGCTTGACAGCCGGGTGGCCCGGGCCGCGGCGCTCACAGAAATCCAGCCCGCTGCCCCCGCCACTCACATCAACGACGGCCTGAGGCAACTGGCGACGGAGACATCCGATTTGCCGGTTGGCGCCATCGTGCTGCTGAGCGATGGCGCCGAAAACTCGAGCGATGGTTCCGGAGACATTGCTCCCGAAACCATCAATGCGCTGCGCAATCGCCGCTTACCCGTGCATACCGTCGGCTTCGGTAAGGAGCAGCTGGCGCACGACGTGGAGTTGAACGACGTAAGAGTCGCCACCCGCGCCATGGCCGATTCGCGCATCCCGGCTACGGTTACTTTCCATCAAAGAGGCTACGCGGGGAGCAAGGCGCTGCTGGTGGTTCGGGACGGAGACAAAACGCTTGGCTCGCGCGAAATCACGCTCAACGCCGACGGCGCAACCCAGGTGGAAACCATCTTTTTTAATCCGGGTGAGGCCGGGGTCAAGAATTTGCATTTTTCACTCGGCCCATTGGCCGGCGAAGAAAACCTGGCCAACAATTCGATCACTCGCCTGCTGGGCGTGAACGACGACAAGCGCCGCATTCTCTACGTCGAGGGCGAACCGCGATGGGAGTACAAGTTCATACGGCGGGCCGAGGACGATGACAAGATCGTGCAGGTTGCCTCCATGCTGCGCACGACGGAGAACAAGATTTACCGCCAGGGCATCAGCGATCCCAAGGAACTGGAGAATGGCTTCCCGGTGCGTCCTGAAGATCTTTTTGCCTACCAGGGCATCATCCTCGGCTCGGTCGAGGCGGGCTACTTCACCCCTTTGCAGCAGGAATTGCTGCGCGAGTTTGTTGACCGCCGCGGCGGCGGACTGCTTTTTCTTGGCGGCCGATTCGCGCTGGGGGATGGAGGCTGGGGCGGCTCGAGCCTGGTGGATCTGCTGCCGACTATTCTTCCCAACAGCCGGAGCACATTCCACCGCGATCCGGCAACCGTGGAACTCACCGCCGCCGGGTCGGATAGTCCGATCACGCGGCTGATGGATGATCCGGCAAAGAACATCGAGCGCTGGAAGAAGCTGACCTACCTGATGGACTACCAGGACGCCGGTACGCCAAAGCCTGGAGCCACGGTGCTGGTTCAGATGAATGCCGGCGGGCGCAAACTGCCGTTGCTGGTCACGCAGAATTACGGCCGCGGCCGCACTGCGGTGATGGCCACCTCGGGCACCTGGCGATGGCAGATGAGCCAGCCGCTGGGCGACCCGGCGCACGATCTTTTCTGGCAGCAACTGCTGCGCTGGCTGGTGCTGGAGTCGCCGGGACAAGTGGTGGTCACCGCTGCCCGCTCAGACGCTGATGGACGATGGCCACATTCAGCTTTCGGCAAGCGTGCGCGATAAGGAATACATGCCTGCTCCCGATGCCCGGGTGACCGCGCATTTGATTGGTCCGGACGGCATCTCGGCCATGGTGGATATGACGCCGGCCGCGGACAACCCGGGAGTGTTCCGCGCTGCATGGACGGCGGAGAAGCCGGGCTCCTACATGGCTGAGGTCACAGCCCAGAGGGCGGATGAAAAGGGGTCGGTAGGATTTGGGAACTGGTACCCTGCCTTTCCAGCGAATCGACGGCGTTGCCGAGAGCTTTCACACGGTGCAGAACCGCGAGCTGCTGGAAAAGCTGGCGTCCGACACCGGCGGGCGCTATTGGAAGCCGGACGAGCTGACACGGCTGCCCAATGAGATCTCCTATTCCGATGCAGGCATCTCGGTGCGAGACATCAAAGAACTATGGAACATGCCGGTGGTGTTCCTGTGGCTGCTGCTGCTGATGGCCGCGGAATGGCTGCTGCGGCGCAAGTGGGGTGTGGTATGAGACCAGCCCTGCTGTGGGTGCTGATGACCGTACTGTCCGCGCATGCCAGCGTCTACTACGTTACGGTGGCAGGACTGGGTGGCGAACCGGACTACGAGCAGCGGTTTACCGCGAACGCCAAGGATCTGGATAAACTATTCAAAGAATCCGGCAACAGCGCACATGTTTATACCCTGACCGGAACTCAGGCTACGAAGGCCCACCTCACGGAGACTCTGGCTTCGATCGCCCACGATGCAAAGCCGGAGGATGACTTCGTGCTTATGCTGATCGGGCATGGATCTTCGATGGCACCGACTACAAGTTCAACCTGGTCGGTCCGGATATTACGGCGGGGGAGCTGGCCAACCTGTGCGATCGTATTCCCTCCAGGCGCCAGCTGATTGTCAACACCACCAGCTCCAGCGGCGGATCGGTGGCCGCACTCGAAAAACCGGGGCGCGGGGTGATTGCGGCGACCAAGAACGGCACCGAGAAAAATGCGACCGTGTTCGCACGCTACTGGGTGGAGGCGCTGCAGGACCCCACGGCCGACCTGGACAAAAGCGATTCGATCAGTGCGATGGAGGCATTTGAATACGCCCAGCGCAAGACCGCCGCCTTCTATGAATCGCAAAAGCGCCTGGCGACGGAACATCCTATCTTTGAGGACACGGGACGGAACGAACCCGTGCGCGAGCCGTCCAAGAGTGAAGGAGTGCTGCTGGCCAGTTTCACCGTGCTGCGCATCGGCGCTGCGCAGAAGGCGGCGAACGATCCCGCCAAGCAGGCGCTGTTGGCGAAGAAAGAAGATCTGGAACAGAAGATCGACGCGCTCAAGTATCAGAAGGCGGCGATGGATCCGGCCGACTATAAACAGCAGCTTACGGCGGCGCTGGTGGAGCTGGCGCAAGTGCAACAGGAACTGGATAAATGAACTGGCCGCAAAAATCCGGAGCGTTGCTGGTGATGGTGCTCGGAAGTATGAGCTATGGCCGCGCTGCGAATTCGCCTGATGCCTGCCACGCCCTCCGCAAACACGGCCAGCAGACGGAAGCGAAAGCCTGCTATGAGTCGCTGGTGCGCAGCAACTCGGCTTATTTCCGAGCGGAAGGCTACTGGGGGCTGGAGCAATACGACCAGGCAAACGAGCAGTTTCGCATCGCCACCGCGCCGGCCGAAAGCGATCCTCTCTACAAGGTGCGCTGGGGAATGCTGCTGCACCAGCGATTCAACAACACCGATGCGGTAGGCCTCTTCCAGGAGGCGTTGCAAAAAGATCCCAAAAATGCGCAGGCCTATCTCGGGCTCGCGATCGTCAGCGCGGACGGCTTTGACGGAAAAGCCCCGGACTATGCCAGCCGGGCCCTGGTGCTGGATCCCAAGCTGGTGGAAGCGCATGAGTTTGCCGCCAACCTGGCGCTGGAAGATGCGGATACGGAACACGCGATCGCCCAGGCCGATGAGGCACTGGCGTTTGTCGTCCGATGCCCTGGATGCCATGGCGATCCACGCGGCCATCGAGCTGCTGGCGGATCGCTCCCCGGACGTGTGGCTGGACAAGATACGCAAAGTGAACCCCGGCTACGGAGAGGGCTACGCCCGCGTGGGTCATTATCTTGAGCTCAACTACCGCTTTGAAGATGCGATCGTCTACTACCGCAAGGCGATCGAGGCCGATCCCCGGTATTGGCCCGCCCGTTCTCAACTGGGCGTCGGGCTGATGCGCCTGGGGCAGGAAGATGAGCCGTTCAAGCAACTGGAGATGTGCTACAACAACGGTTACCGCGACGCTGAGACCGTAAACAGCTTGCGCCTTCTGGATAGCTACAAGAACTTCGTCACCTACAAAGAGAATGGCACCATCCTGCGGCTGAACAAGAATGAAGCGGAGCTGTTGCATCCCTACTTTGAAGCTGAGCTGCAACGCATCATCTCCACGTACGACAAGAAATACAAGATGACGCTCACTGGTCCGGTGCAGGTGGAGGTCTATCCCAATCATGAGGACTTCGCCGTCCGCACCATGGGCATGCCTGGCCTGGGCGCGCTCGGGGTCACCTTCGGGCAAGTGGTGGCCATGGACAGCCCTTCAGCACGCAAGCCCGGCGATTTTAACTG
The DNA here is from genome assembly GCA_963796145.1 of uncultured Acidobacteriaceae bacterium. Taxonomy (GTDB): domain Bacteria; phylum Acidobacteriota; class Terriglobia; order Terriglobales; family Acidobacteriaceae; genus PALSA-350. The sequence continues at coordinate 158,353 of CAWCKO010000039.1, forward strand.
GGGCAGCACGCTGTGGCATGAGATGAGCCATGTCTACATCCTCACAGCTACGAACCGCCGGGTGCCGCGGTGGTTTACCGAAGGCCTTGCGGTGCACGAGGAGACCCAGGTGTCGCCGGAGTGGGGTGACCGCGTGTCGCCGGAGATCCTGGTCGCCATTCGAGATAAGAAGTTGCTGCCGGTAGCCAAGTTGGACCGCGGCTTTATCTTTCCCGAATATCCGGCGCAGGTGGTCGTGTCTTATTTCGAGGCAGGCAGCATTTGCGACTACATCCAGAGCCACTGGGGTGAAGACAAGCTGCTCGACATGGTCCATTCCTACGCGCAACGCAAGACCACTCCGGAAGTCATTCAGGCGGACCTTGGCGTTTCCCCGGAGGAGTTCGATAAGCAATACCTGCAATGGCTAAACAAGCACTATGGGGCACAGGCCGCTAACTTTGATGAGTCCCGTAAGGCGATGCAACAAATGGCGGATTCGGCCAAACAGAAGCAGTACGACGCCGTGGTTAAGGAAGGCGAAGCCGTCCGCCGAATGTATCCCGAGTACGTTGGCGACGCCAACCCGTATGAGTTTATTGCCGCGGCAGACTTGGCCAAGGGAGACAAGAAGGTCGCCGAAGGCATCCTCACTGAATATGAGAAAGTCGGCGGCGAGTGACCCGGCCACTCTCAAAAAGCTGGCCTCGCTCGAGGAAGAGCTGGGCCAGCCCAAGGAAGCTGCTGCGACCCTGGACCGCATCAACTATATCTACCCGGTCCACGACGAAGATCTGCATCGCCACCTGGGTGACCTGTGGTTTGCGCAAGCGAACTATCCCGGAGCGATCCGCGAGTACACCGCGCTCGTGGCGCTGAACCCGCTAGACAAAGCCGGAGCGCACTTTAAGCTCGCCCAGGCGTACTACGCATCGGGACAGCGCGACAAAGCCGAGGAGAGCGTGCTCGCGGCACTGGAGGCCGCGCCGGGTTATCGGCCGGCCCAGAAGTTGCTGTTGGAAATAGAACACCCGGAACAGAAGGACACACCCAAAACGAATTAGGGATAAGTTGTGAAAAAGAAACCGCGGTTGAAAACATATTTCCAAGAGAGGTCCGCGGAACCGCAGATCCCTCGACTTCGCTCGGGATGACAAAGGGGAGAGAGGCGCTTCCAAGGAAAGTAGTCACGAGGGGACGGAAATGCGAAGCCCTCCATCCATTCACAAATGACAAATGGAAGCGCAGCCCTCCCCTTTGTCATCCCGAGCGAAGTCGAGGGATCTGCAGTTCCGCGGACCTCTCCTGGAAATGTGTTTCAACCGTGAAAGGAAGGAAATTGCCGATGGTAACGCTCCCTGAACTTAGCCAGGACGCAGCCCAACTGCAACATCGCATCGAACGGTTCTATGCAGTCCGCGACGGCATCCTTGCCCAGGTGCGCCAGGTCATCGTTGGCCAGGAGGATGTGCTCGATCAGATCCTTACTGCGCTGTTCGTCGGCGGACATTGCCTGATCACCGGCCTGCCCGGCACGGCCAAGACCCTGATGGTGCGCACCATCGCGGAGACCCTGGGCCTGAGCTTCCGGCGCATCCAGTTCACGCCTGACCTGATGCCCTCCGACATTACCGGCACCGACATTATCGAGGAAGATCTCACTACAGGACACCGTAAGTGGACCTTCGTCCAGGGCCCGATTTTCGGCAACGTGCTGCTGGCCGACGAAATCAACCGCACCCCGCCCAAAACCCAGGCCGCATTGCTCGAAGCCATGCAGGAACGATCCTGCACCGTGCGCGGCCACATCTATGCGCTGCCCGCGCCCTTCTTCGTGCTGGCCACCCAGAACCCGATTGAGCTCGAAGGCACCTACCCTCTGCCCGAGGCGCAGCTTGACCGCTTCCTCTTCAACACCATCCTCGACTACCTCAGTGCCAGCGACGAACTGAAGGTCGTGGACCTTACCACCACAACCAAAGTGGCCAAAGTCGAACCCGTCACCACGGCCCAGGAGCTACTCGACTTCCAGCAACTAGTCCGCATGGTGCCGATTGGTGAACCGGTCGCGAAATATGTCGTCAACCTGGTGCGCGCAACGCGGTATAAGAACGAGAACGCGCCCGACTTCGTGAAGAAGTATGTCAACTACGGAGGCAGCATTCGTGCCGCGCAGTTCATCGTGCTGGCGGCGAAAGCACGCGCACTCTCCCGCCGCCGTTACCACGTCACCTACGACGACGTCATCTCGCTTGCCATTCCGGTGCTGCGCCACCGCATCCTGCTCAATTTTCATGCCGAATCGGAGCGCGTGGATGCGGATGAAATTCTCCGCCGCCTGCTCGAACACATGCCGCCGCCCAAGGAGGGCTGATGCTGCAGCGCTTTCTCGACCCCGGTGTGCTCGCCAGTATCAGCAGCCTCGACCTGCTTGCCAGGACGGTGGTGGATGGCTTCGTCGCCGGTCTGCATCGCTCGCCGGATTTTGGCTTCAGCACGGAGTTTGCCGAGTACCGCGCCTATACGCCCGGAGACGACCTGCGCCATGTCGATTGGAACCTGTTTGCGCGCACCGAACGCTGCTACCTCAAGCGCTATCGTGGCGACACCAACAGCCAGCTCACCATCCTGCTCGACGCCAGCAATTCCATGGACTACACCGCGTCCCCGGCCAGGCCGAGCAAGATGGACTATGCCCGCTTTGCCGCCGCCTCGCTTTTCTATCTCGCCATCCACAACCAGCGCGACGCGGCCGGACTCATCGTCTTTGATGATGAGGTGCGCAACTACATCCGTCCCTCCACGCGGCAAGGGCAGCTGTACCGGTTGTTAGCTGGACTGGAGCAGGCCGAGCCGCGCGCCCGCACGGACTTTACCAAGCCGCTGCTTCATTTTCAAAATCTTTTGCATCGCCGCGGCATCGTGATCATGTTCTCCGATTTCTATGAGGATCCGGCCGCCATCGTGCGTACCATTGAACCGCTGCGCTACCACGGCAATGAGGTCGTCCTGTTCCATGTGCTCGATCCGAAAGAGATCCGGCCGGAGCTGCGCGGACCCGCGATCCTGGTCGATCTCGAGACCGATCAGCGCATGGAAGTGATTCCCGAATACGCGCGCACTGAGTACACCAGGAAGATAGATGACCACCTCGAGCAGCTGCGTGATCGCGCCCGCGGCGCGGGCATGGATTACCACCTGCTGGTGACCGACCAGCCGCTCGACACCACATTGCGCGAGTACCTTGCCATTCGCCAGGGAGGCGGCGCTGATGGGATTTCTCAGTCCATGGTTCCTGCTTGGCCTGGCGGCAGTTGGCTTGCCCGTCTACGTTCATCTGCTGCGCCGTCACATAACTACGCCGCTGCCCTTTAGTTCCTTGATGTTCTTCGAGCGGGGCACGCAAAGCTCCATCCGCCACCGGCGTCTGCGCTACTTGCTGCTCTTCGCGCTGCGCACTGCATTGCTGCTGCTGCTGGTGCTTGCGTTTGCCAATCCATTTATCCGTCGGGCGGCCAGCAGCGTGAACGACAAACTGCTGCTGATTGTGGTCGACAACTCCTTCAGCATGAAGGCCGGCTCGCGGTTTGCCGATGCGAAACAAGCGGCTTTGCAGGCACTGGCATCGAGGCCGCGATCCCGGCCTGCCGAAGTCATGGCTCTGGGCGGCCGGCTGGCGGTATTGACCCAGCCCATCCAGGATGCGACGGCTCTGCATTCCGCAGTGGAGAGTATCCAGCCCGGAGACTCGCGCGCGAATCTGGGCGAGCTGGCACACGGGGTTCGCGCTTTAGTCGAGACAGTGCGCACCCCGGTTGAGCTCCACCTCTTCAGCGACATGCAGAAAACCGGCATGCCGGCAAACTTTGCCGACATGGAGTTGCCGCCCAATGTATCGGTGGTTCTGCACCCGGTGGGAACGGCCGCTACGCCTAACTGGACGGTCGAAAGCGTGAACGCCCCGGCTCAACTTGCCGACCCCAAAGACCCCAAGAAATCAAGGGTGCAGGCAGTGATTGCCGGCTATGGAACTCCGGCTGCATCAAGAACTGTCTCGCTGGTTGTCAACGGCAAGATCATCGCCACCCGTAAAGTGGAAATACCGCCGGACGGCCGGGCCACGGTCGAGTTCGTGCCGCTGGATGTACCTTACGGCCTCAACCACTGCGCGATCAGGATCGACTCGGCTGACGGCTTTCCGGCCGACGACATCAGCGTCTTTGCGGTCAAACGGTCTGATCCGGAACGCGTCTTGTTCGTGCATCAGGCCAGCGACACGCGCTCACCGGTCTACTTTAGTGCGGCGCTGGCCGCGGCCACCCAGGCGTCGTTCAATTTGCAGTCCATCGATAGCGAAAAGTCCGCCGACATCGATCCCGCGAAATACGCCTTTGTCGTACTTTCGGACGCAATTGCGTTGCCCTCCATCTTTGAAAATGCCCTGTTACGCTACGTGCGCGCCGGCGGCAATGTTCTGATCGCAGCCGGAACCTCGGCCGCACACCATGCCCGCATTCCCATCTTCGGCGGATCCTCGTCCGACGCCCACACCTATACGCGTGAGGGATATGCCACTGTGGGCCAGACCGACCTTGCCCACGCAGTGATGAATGAATCCGGTTGGGCCGATTTGAAGTTTTACTACGTAGCGGGGGTGGATCCGGCGCAGGCCCGCGTGATCGTGCGGCTCACCGACTCCACACCGCTGCTGATGGAAAAGCAGATTGGCGAGGGCCACGTGCTTCTCTTTGCTTCCGGATTCGACAACCTGACCAACGACCTGCCGGTTCGTCCTGCATTCGTACCGTTTGTTGACAGGACAGCACGCTATCTTTCGGGGAGTGAAAGCGGTAGCGGCAGCAGGCTGGTGGATTCGTTTGTTCCGTTGCGCGCTGGAACAAACAGTAATCCATCCGTGGGGGTTGAGATCATCGATCCGGATGGCCACCGCGCTTTGTCACTCGCGGAAGCGGCCGCGGCGCAGTCGTTCCAGTTGACCCGCGCCGGTTTCTACCACATCCGCTTCGCGAATGGCAGGGAGGCGTTACTAGGCGTGAATCCAGATCGCCGCGAGTCTAACCTGGAGCCCATTGCGAGCGATCTTCTGCAACTCTGGGGCAAGGGTTCCACAGTCCCCGCGGCATCATCCGGTTACGTGCAGGAAAAAAATACCGTCCATAGCATCTGGTGGTACGTTATGCTGCTTGTATTGGTGGCGGCGGTTGCCGAGTCCATCGTTGCCAGCCACTACCTCGGCACACAGAGGGAGGAGGCATGAGCAACTCACAGAGAGATAGGCTCAACCTCTATATCCACCAATTGCACCAGCGATTGCGTCTGGGTGTATCGCTGCGTGGGGTGGCCATACTCACGGCCACTGCACTGATCACAACCGTCATTCTAGTTTTCATTCTGAACACGTTCGCGTTTCCGGTGCGCGGGCTCACCGGCGCTCGTTCGCTGCTGCTGATCGTGATGGCTTTGGCTGCAGCCCTCGCTCTCGCGCTCCCTTTGCGGCGTCTCACGCGCCGCCGCGCTACGGTGGTGGCGGAGTCTGCCTATCCTGAATTCCAACAGCGGCTGCTGACCTTCGATGACCGGGAGAATAAAGGCAACGATCCTTTCCTCGAACTGCTGGCCGCGGACACACTTGCCGTAGCTCGCGACGCGCAGCCGGCAAAGCTGCTGCCGAACAACAAGCTGTATTTTCTTGCCGGGCGCGGGCGTTGCCTGCGTGGCCGTGCTGGTGTGGCTGGTTGCCGCCGGCCCAGGCTATCTCGGCTATGGAGCCTCGCTGCTCTGGACCGGGCCCAAAGCTGCGCCGCTTTATGACATCCGGGTCACGCCGGGAGACGCCGCCGTTCGCCGCAACGCCGATCAATTGGTCACCGCCCAAATCATCGGACTCAGGCCGGAAGCAGTGCGGCTGTTTGCGCACTATAAGAGTTCCGGAAAGGCTGCCTGGGAGCCGGTCGCGATGCAGCCCACAGATCGCTCCAACTTTCAGTTCCTTTTTGCTGGGCTTCCTGAAGACGTTGAATACTACGTAGAGGCCGGTCCGCTCAAGTCCCGCCATTACAAGGTCCGCGTGGTTGATTTGCCGTCGGTTAAGCAAATGCGGGTTACCTATCACTATCCGAAGTGGACCGGTATGCAGCCGGTCACGGAGGATCACGGTGGTGATCTGCGCGCCATCGAAGGCACGAATGCAGAGTTGACAGTGCAGATGGACCGCCCGCTGCACAACGGACAATTCACGCTCGATGACGGAAAACAGATCACCCTCAGCGGCGGCGAAGGGAATGTCTACAAGGGCTCCATCCTGATGCAAAAGGATGGCGCCTACCATGTTGCCGCACTCGACCAGGGGCAGCCGGTACGCTTGTCGGAGGACTACTTTATTGCTACCGACAAAGCGAACCCGCCGGAGATCGCCATCGACCGCCCGACTGGCGATTATCGCGCCAGCCCGATCGAGGAAGTCACGGTCGGGGTGAAGGCGTCGGATGAGTTTGGCCTGAACAATGTGAGCCTTCATTACTCCGTCAACGGCGGACCGGAAAAAACGATCGATCTGTCACAGAAGCCAGGCGCGAAAAACGTGAGCGGCTCGACCACGCTGAGCCTGGAAGATTTCAAGCTGATCCCCGGGGATCTGGTCAGCCTCTACGCCACGGCTAAGGATGGCCATGCAGAGGCTCGCACCGACATGGCGTTTATCCAGGCAGACCCGTTCGAGCGCGAGTTCTCGCAATCGCAGCAGATGGGCGGCGGTGGTGGCGGTGGCGGAATGGGCGGGGGTAGCCAGACCGACATTTCAAAACGCGAGAAAGAGCTGATCGCCGCAACCTGGAAGCGGCAGAACGACAAGGCTGCCACACCAAAAGACACGGCGGAGGCGGGCAAGTTCCTCTCCAGCGTGCAGACGAAATTACAGGAACAGGCGTTGTCCCTGGCGGCCCGCATGGATAGCAGGGATCTGTCGTCGGCGAACGAGGAATTCAACAGCTTCGGCAAGGACATGCAAGCGGCCGCCGCAGCCATGACGCCGTCGTCTGAAAAGCTGAAGCAAACGCAATGGCACGATGCCATTCCAATGGAACAGAAGGCGCTGCAATATCTGCTGCGCGCGGAGGCAACTTTCCGCAAGATCGAGGTTGCGTTCGGCCACCAGGGCGGTGGTGGTGGTGGCGGAGGTGGTGGCGCGGGTCGCGACCTTGCCAGCCTGTTCGACCTCGAACTGGACACGGAAAAGAATCAGTATGAGACGGCGCAGACCGGCTCCGCGGCAGACCAGCGCGCTAAAGCTGTGGATGATGCTTTACAGAAGCTCGATGCCCTGGCGCGCCGCCAGGAAGAGCTGGCCAAGCAGCAGCGCAACAGCGCGCAAACCATGCAGGAGCGCTGGCAGCAGGAGATGCTGCGGCGTGAGGCGGAGCAGCTTCAGCGCCAGATGGAGCAGATGGCCCAGAACGGGCAGCCCCAGAACGGGCAGCAGAGTCAGGAAGGACAACAAAGTCAAGCAGAGGGCAGCAAGGGTCAGCAGGGGCAGCAGAGTGGGGGTGGGTCTCGGTGGATCGTCTTCGGGGGGCTCCTCCGGCCAATCGCAGTCCGCTCAGGCTCGTGGATCACGAGGCCAATCGCAATCGAGCGGGAATGGAGACGCAGCCGACCCGCGGGTGACCCAGGCACTGAACCGGCTGCGCAGCGCCGATGAAGCAATGAAGCGCAGCGCCGGGCAGCAGCAGAGTAGCGAGGCAGCGCGACAGGCGGCCGATCAACTCCGCGAGGCTGCAAGTTTGATGGGCGGTGCGCAGCAACAACAGGCCACGGGCAAACTCGATTCGCTTTCTCGTGAAACCGATCGCCTGAGCAAGGAAGAACGCGCGCAGGCCGGCCGCATTCAGAGCCTGGCTAACCAACCGGGGGTGTCCTCTCAAGAGCAGTATTCTGCGAGGCTGCAGCAGCGGAACAAACTGGTGGAGGATCGGCAGCAGCTCTCCGATGATCTGTCTCAACTGGAAAAGAATTTGCGTAACGCGGCCCGTGAGCTGGCGCCCACGCAGCCTCAGGCGGCTTCCAAATTGCGCGACGCGCTCGGGGGTATGGACCAGACTGACTTGACGAACCGGGTGCAGCGAACTGCCGATTGGCTACGCCGGGGAGTCAATCCCAACTCCAATGGAACTGAAGAAGGTATCAGCAAGGGCCTCGATCAATTGAGCCAACAGGTGCACCAGGCGCAACAAGGGCTTGGGCCCGGCAAACCCGGACAAGGTCAGCAGCAGGGTGGCGAGCAAACGGCTGCGCTCGACCATGTCGAACGCTTCCGCGACCAGGTTGAATCTTTGACGGGACGTGGACAGAATTCGTTGAGCCGCCAGCCCGGACAGCAGCAGGGCCAGGGTGGACAGCAGGGACAGCCCGGGCAGCAGGCGCAGGGCGGACAACCGGGGCAAGGCGGACAGATGGGCCAAGCCAATCAAGGCAGTTGGAGCAGCCAGGGTGGCCCCGGCGCTCAGATTTCTCAGAACGGCGGGGGAGGCCAACGGGGGGGAAACCAGGTCGCTCAGGATAACTTGAGCGGCGACGTGGGCAACTGGCGCTCCGGAGGCGGGGCGGTCGGCACCGCCTGGAACAACATCAACACCGGGAACAACCATTTCGACAGGTCAGGTCAGCCTGCCGCTCCTGACAATTCACCCGTACCGGCCGACCCGGAACGTACCTTCCAGCAGGGGATGGCGGAGTTGAACCAGCTTCACCATCTGGCCCAGAATGATCCGGCGGCGCTCAAGGAAGTTCAGGAGTTGGCGCGCGAGATGCAGCAGCTCGACCCGCGCCGGTTCCCGGGCAATCCGGCGATGGTGGAGCAACTCCACACCGAGGTGCTCAGCGGAGTCGACAAACTGGAGCTCCAGCTGCGTCACGATTCAGACGACCAGACGCCGGGGCAGGTGCGTACGACCAAGGAGCCCTCAGTCCCGCCCGGGTACGAGGAAGCGGTTGCCGACTACTTCCGCCGGCTGAGCAAAGGCCAGTAGCTGAGATCTCCATACTGCAACAACTCACGGCTGCCCCACATCTCGCTTCGTTTTTCGCGAGATGTGGGATACCACGGATCTGGCACTCCGTTCCCTTCCTAAGCCGATCCTGCCACGACAAAGAGTTGTGATTCTGGCGCTGAGGTATCTGGAGCATCTCGCGAAAAACGAGCGCGATGTAGGGCACCCGTGGATTCGTTGCGGGGTTACGATGGGTAGAGCTTACTTACCCTTGTAATCCTGGAAAAGGTCCGGGAATTGCTGCTTGAGCGCTTCTACCTTCGGGCGATCGCAGACCAGGATGTAGGGATTGTCGGGGTTATGCAGTGCGTAGTCCTGGTGATAGGACTCGGCGTCGTAAAAGCCCTTCAGCGGCACTACCTGGGTCACGATCGGCTTGCGAAATACTTTGGCCGCGTCGAGTTGCGCGATGTAGTCTTTGCTGATCTTCTGCTGCTCGTCGTTGGCATAGAAGATAACGGATCGGTACGATTCACCTACATCCGGACCCTGCCGGTTAAGCTGGGTCGGGTCGTGAACCACAGAAAAGAAAATCTGCAGGAGCTGACCATAGGTGATCTTCGAAGGGTCGTAGACAACCTTGACGGATTCCGCGTGCCCGGTGTTCTCCTGGCCAACCTGCTCGTACGTCGCGGTGGCTCGGGAGCCGCCCGAGTAGCCCGCGGTGGTCGCCAGCACTCCTTTGACGCGCTCAAACACCGATTGCGTGCCCCAGAAGCAGCCGCCGGCAAAGACCGCAGTCTGCTTGCCCGACGTCTGGGCCAGGGGGCTATCGTTTACGGGAGCGGGTATCGGGGTCTTGGTAGCCGCAGTGCACCCGATACACGCAGCAAGGGCCATCAGCATGGCAACCACAGTGTTGCGCATCAAAAGAATCTCCTGGGGGCGTTCGGAGAGAATACACCCGGTACTAAGACGAGGATACGACGCAGAAGTTACAGCCATTCTGCTCAGTAGAATAACGATGTGATGCATCGATATTTCCGGCGGCGTTCCGCGTCTGCCCTTACGGCTCTCGCAGTCATGCTCTGCTGCGGCCAGCTGTCGTCCTTTGGCCAGCAGATGGAGCACGCCGCGCCTTCTGCCCCGTCCACCCGCTTGACCATTAAGACCTACGACGGCAAGACACTGAACTTCAGCCCCGAAGAGTTCGCCGCCCTGCCGCACAAATCAGTCTCTGTCTTCAATGCCCATAGCAAGGCAAACGAGACGTACTCGGGTGTCGTACTGGCCGACCTGTTAGGCAAAGCCGGCGTTCCTCTGGGCGAAAGCGTGAGAGGCAAGCTCTTCATGATCGGGGTCATTGCCGAAGGAATGGACCACTACAGCGTCCTATACTCGCTCGCTGAGGTTGACCCGGCAATTCACACCGGCGACGTGATCGTTGCCGACATGCTCGAGGGTCAAAAGATAGGCAAGGATGGCGCGTTCAAGATGGTTTCAAGCGAAGAACGCCGCCCGGCCCGCTGGGTGCGCAACCTTACCTCGATTTCTGTGGTCAAGGTGGAACCTTAGCAATGGGCTACACCAGGCTTTTGGTTTTCTTTACCTTGTTGGCTGCGCTGCCATGCGGCGCGGTCGACTCCAGCACCCAGGCCGGCCCCGCCGCCTACCGGCTCCGTCTCTATCACCTGCACACCGGCGAACACATCGACGTGGTCTACCGCATAGGCGACCAGTACCTGCCCGATCGCATCGCGGAGTTGGACCATTTTCTGCGCGACCATCGCACCGGTGACGTGAAGGCGTATGACTTGAAGGAGTTCGACCTGCTCCACGATCTGCTGGTCAAGCTGGGCCGTCCGGATGGGGAAATCGACATTGTCTGCGGATACCGCACTCCGTGGAGCAACAACTACCTGCGGGAACACGGGCATGGCGTTGCCGAGCATAGCCAGCATATGGAAGCCAAGGCCATCGATATCCGCATTCCGGGAGTTTCGAGCGCTGAGGTCCGCGATGCGGCGTTGTCCCTTGGCCGCGGGGGCGTGGGCTATTATGCCCAATCCGATTTTGTTCACGTGGATGTAGGCCGGGTACGGCGCTGGTAGTCTTGTCTTCGGATTAAGAAACTGAGAGACTCTCTGCCATGACCGGCAGCAATGCCAGGAGATGGCGCAGTGGGCTGAGCGGCGTTGCCATCCTTACCGCTACCTGGCAGGTTTTCCCTCAATCCACCTCCAATTATGTGGACCCCGCGGTTTGTGCGGGTTGCCACCAGGACATTGCCAAGACATACCAACTTACCGGTATGGGGCATTCTTTATATGCCCCGACGCCAGAAAACGTGGTGGAGGACTACAAGACCCATAACACGGTCCACAACCAACCATCCGGCCTCACTTACACGATGGTGGAACGTGACGGCAAGTATTACCAGCGCCGCTCAGAGACTGGCACTGGTGGGACCGGGTTCGATGGCCAGGAAACCAACATTGTCGAGCAACAGATCGACTACGTCATTGGCTCCGGCAACCATGCCCGCAGCTACCTGCACCGCAGCCCTGACGGCAAGCTCATCGAGCTGCCGGTCTCCTGGTATATCGAGAATTCCGGCTATTGGGCGATGAGCCCGGGCTACGATCGCAAGGGCCAGGAAGACTTCCGCCGCGCGATTACCGGCGAGTGCCTGCTTTGCCACAATGGCCTGCCGCTCAAAGGGAGTTATCCGGAGCGCGGCAACACGGGGCTATCTTTGTTCCCCAAAGAGATTCCTCAAGGCATCGATTGCCAGCGGTGCCATGGGCCTGGCGGAGCACACGTGCGCGCGGCCCTCGCCGCCAACACACCTCGGGAACAGATACGGCAGGCGATCGTGAACCCGGCACGGCTCAGCCGCGAACGCCAGCTTGAAATCTGCATGCAATGCCATCTGGAGACCAGCAGCAGCCTGATGCCGAACGAGATTCGCCGCTACAACCGCACCATCGATTCGTACCGGCCGGGCGAGCCGCTCGGCGATTACAAGCTCTATTTCGATCGCGCAGCTTCTCCCGAAAATCGCGCAGCTTCTCCTGAAAATAATGACCGGTTCGAGATCGCGCATGCGGGTTACCGCCTGCGCATGTCCGCTTGTTTTCGTTCGAGTGAGATGACGTGCCTCACCTGCCACGATCCTCACCAGTCCTACCGCACTTCGACCTCAACGACTCATTACCTGGCTGTCTGCCAGGGCTGCCATCAATCGGTCGTCCATAAGGCGAGCTTTCCAACGGGTACGGACTGCCTCACTTGCCACATGCCAAAACGCCGGACGGATGATGTGGTGCACGTGGTGATGACGGACCACTACATCCAGCGCTTGAAACCTGACCGCGACCTGGTGGCGCCGATGGCGGAGGCGGCTAACGAGCCCCAGGGAGTTGAGGGAGTGGTGCCTTACTATCCTTCCCCATTGCCCCGGACCGCGGAGAATGAGCTCTACACGGCGACCGCGGAGGTCAAGCATGGCTCGGAAGGGGGCATCGCGCATCTCGAAAGCGCGATCGTTCGCTACTCACCTGCCGCGCCGGACTTCTACTTCGAGCTGGGAGACGGATATGCGCGGGCTGGAAAGAGCGATCAGGCGATCCGCTGGTACAAGGAGGCACTGCGCAGGAAGCCGGAGTTTCGACCCGCCACCAAACAGCTGGCCGCTATGCTGATCAATAAAGGAGATTACCCGCGTGCTACCGAAGTGCTGCGGCAGGCGGTGGCGGCTCCTCCGGCGGATGAGGCTCTTTTTACCGATCTGGGGAATGCCTACTTGCGGCAGCGAATGCTTCCCCAGGCGCAAGGGGCACTGCGGCGCGCGCTCGAGATCAACCCCGGGCAGCCCGAGGCGCAGAACCTGCTCGGATTGGTTGCCGTCCAAAAGGGCGATCCGGCCGAGGCGGAGGCTCAGTTTCGCAGCGCGATCCGCAGCCAGCCTGATTTTGCCGAGGCCCATAACAATTTAGGCAACGTGCTCGCGGGCGCTCGTAATTACACGGAGGCGGAGTATCACCTCCAAAGGGCGATCGCGATTGACCCGAAATATGCCGAGGCCCATCACAGCTACGGGCTGGTGCTGGCGATTACCCAGTCCTACGATCAGGCAGTTGCTGAGCTCCGCGAGGCCATTCGACTCGACCCCAACAATGCGCAGACGCGGGATGACCTGGGGGATATTCTGCTGGCCCAAGGACAGGCTGATGGAGCCGGCGAACAATACCGTGAGTCCATCCGGCTGAAGCCAGGTTTGGCCGATGCGCATTGCAGTTTGGGGAATCTGTTGGGCGCGCAGGAAAAGTTCGATGAAGCCAAGAGCGAGTTACAGGCTTGTAGTCAGCTCGATCCAAGCCACCTGGAGGCTAACCTGGGGCTGGGTTTGATCTTCATGCGCGAGGGTAAGACGGCGGTAGCGAGAGTACAGTTTCGAAGAGCGCTGGCCAGCCCCGATCCTGCGGTACGTAACGCTGCCCAGACTGCGCTGGACCAATTAGGTCGTTGACCCTGCATCGAATAGGGGTGCACCAATGAGTTCTGCTTCGGAGCCGAAAAATTGAGGCTGGCAGCAGTGGAATCCCACATCTCGCGAAAAACGAGCGAGATGCCCCGAATTTCCTGTACGCGGCACTGGACATGACCGCGTGTTCGCCTTTCTTTTAAGGAAAGGCGCATGAAGTGCGCGGAACCCAATAAGCTTCACAGGAAATCGGGGATGTGGGGCACCCCTTTTCGTTGCGCTACTTGCGGAGCCCTATTGCTGCGCAATCAGCCGGCAGGTGCCGTGCGCCGGTGGCCATGAGTTGCTGAATGTTCTCTACCGATTCGATACCGCCTCTTGCTCCGACCGCCGTGCAATTCAAAGCAGCCGCGGCACAGGCGAAATCGAGTTGCCGCACCAGACGGCCAATCCTGCAAGAGCCCATAGATGAACCCGGCGTGGAAAATATCTCCAGCTCCGGTGGTATCAACTACCGCAACAGAATAGGCACACACCAGGTCTAACTGCTTTCCATTCCACGCAAGCACGCCATTCTCGCCCAGCGTTGCCGCGGTAAGACGGCACCCATAACGGCGCTGCATTTGACGCAATGCCATTTCCAAGTCCGTCTCCCCCATGAGCCGGCATGGTATATCCCGGCTCACAATGAGATAGTCCACGTTCTCCAAAAGCTCCTCCACGCCGGGATACAGCTCGTCCAGATCGGCGATCACGGGTATACCGGCAGCGCGGGCCCAGCCCGCCGCTGTGGTCGCGGCTGCAGTATCGTAGCCATCAACGTGAAGGGCTCGCGCATTCACGATCCATTGGCGGTCCAGATCAGCAGGCTTGAGAGCCACCCTCGGGTCGCGCCGGCAAAGTACGGTCCGCTCGCCACCGCCGTCGACCAGTATCAGCGATTGCGGACTGGTTCCCCCCGCAACAGAAATGAGTTGCGCCTCCACACCTGCGCGGGTAAAGGCTTCCCGATGAAGTGTCGCAGCGGAGTCGTCGCCAACTATTCCCACATAGCGGGTAGACATGCCCCAGTGTTGACAAGCCACCACGGTGGTTGCAACCTGACCGCCGGGCAACACCCGCGACCCACTGTATTCGACCTTGGAACCGCGTTCCGGGTAGGCTGCGAGCGCGATCAGAGTGTCGGTCGCATTCAGGCCAACGCCGACAAGATCAACCTTCGACGGATTCGTCATCCTGCCAGTGTAATCGTTAGGCGGCCCAAAAGCCTTCATGCACCTGGCCGGCCTCGTCTTCCAGTAAGGGCCCGGAGACGGAAATCTGCTTCTGCCCGCGGGCAAACACTTCGCGGCAAGGCAGATCGAGGGTGGGATTTTGCTCGTGGCTGCCGGTGTAGCGCAGCAGGCCGGTTTCCGCCAACGCAAAGACCACGCGGCCCACGCCGGTCCAGTAAATCGCGCCGGCACACATGGCGCAAGGCTCGGTGCTGGTGTAGAGCGTGCAGCGGGCGAGCTCGGCTTCGCTCAGCAGCCGGGCGGCTTCGCCACAGGCCACCATCTCGGCATGCTGCGTCGGATCTCCTTTGGGCCGCACGGCATTGTTGCGTGCAGCAACGATCGTCTCGCCCCGTTCGTTGACGATCAGAGCGCCGAACGGGTGGCGCCCGTCGTTGCGTGCGGATCGCGCCAGTTCAATCGCCTGCCGCAGAAAAGCCAGGTCCTGTTCCGTTACCTGTTCCACGAGTCAGCCCTCCGCTTTTGAGGAAAAGAAAAGGTTGAGTAAGACCGCGGTCACGGCGGTCATGAAAATGCCACTGTTCAGAAAGAGCCGGGCGGCATCCGGAGCGTGCGCGAAAAGCTGCGGTGAAGCAATCGGCAACACGCCCATGCTGACAGAGACGGCCACGATGATGGCATTGCTGGTGCCTGGATAGCGGACCCGGGTCAATTCCTCAATGCCGGCCATGGTCGTCATGCCAAACATCACGATCGACGCCCCACCCAAGACCGGCCGCGGAATTCCGGCGATCACCGCAGCCAGTTTCGGTAAGAATCCAAGCAGGACCAGTAATCCGCCCCCAGCCGCGACGGCAAAGCGGCTCTTGATCTTCGAGAGTGCCAGCAGGCCGGTGTTTTGGGAATATACGTTGTAAGGAAAACTGTTAAAAATTCCGCCCAGCACCGTTGATAACCCATCGGCGCGGAAGGCCGCCGTCAACGTTGCCGGACCGATTGGGCGGCCGGTGATTTCACCGATGGCCAGACAGTTGCCGGTGGTTTCCGTCATCACCACCAGCATGGAAAGGCTCATCACCAGGGCGGGCAGAAACACAAAATGCGGTGGCCCGAACAGCAGCGGATGCGCTATGGCAAACCATGGCGTTGCCGGCACCTGCTTGAAGCTTGCCTGGCCAAGCCAACGCGGCCAAAGCGGTGCCGCCGATCAGGCCTAGCAACACGCTGAGATTGGCGATCATACCGCGGCCGAAACGCTGGATGGCGACGATCAGCACAATCGTCGCCAGGCCTAATCCGAGATGTAGAAGGCTGCCGAAGTCGGCCGCCGAGGTGTCTCCGCCACCCAGCCAACCGCCGGCCACCGGCAGCAGCGACAGGCCGATCACCGTGATCACGGAACCGATCACTACCGGCGGAAAGAAGCGCAGCATACGGCTAAACCAGGGTCCCACCAGCATGGTGAATAAGCCGCAGCTGATCACTGCCCCATAGAGGGTCGGGATGCCGTAATGACCGCCGATCAGAATCATGGGCGCGACGCAAATGAACGAGCAGCCCTGAATCAGCGGGAGGCGAGCGCCAAACTTCCACCAGCCCAGTGTTTGCAGCAGGGTCGCCAATCCAGAAGTGAACAAGTCGGCGCTGATCAGCGCGATCACCTGCCCCGGCGTGAACCGTAGCGCGCTGCCAAGAATCAGCGGCACTGCAACCGTCCCGGCGTACATCACCAGCACATGCTGCAGCCCGTAACAGATCAGGCGCGGAAGACCATCAAACGCGTCGATGGAGTCGCCATCGGCCGCCACAGACGCGGGGGCCGCAGGGCCCAGGTGGACGTTCGCATCGGCGGAGGCGGTCATTTGAGGTTACATCATAGCGTGACCTGGTTTTTTTGTTGTTCTGCGGAGCGGTCTCATTTAGTAATTGCCAATGACTCCCAGATATTGCTCTGCTGTCTCCACTCTGAGGGCTTTTTGTTTATTGGCTGTGCTGGCGAGCGCATCGTTGCTGTTTGCGCAGTCTACGGGTTCCGCTCCAGCCAAGTTGGTGGTGAAGAATGCCTTCATCCTGACCATGGCGAAAGGCCAGCGCGAGCCGGTGAAGGGCTACCTGGTGGTGGGTGAAGATGGCCGCCTGTCCGTGGTCGCGGCTGGAGATCCTCCGGCGGCTCTGCAAGCCAAGGAGAGCCTGGATGCGGGAGGCCACTGGATTATCCCTGGCTTTATCTCCGCCCACAGCCACTTATGGCAGAGCGCGTTTCGCGGGCTGGGCTCGGATCAGACCCTGCTGGGATGGATCGACTCGCTGTACAAGCCCGCGGTGAAATCAAGCCCGGAAGATATGTACTGGTTCACGCTGGATGGAGCGCTCGACCATTTGCAGCATGGCATCACCGGCGTCTACAACTTCAATTTTGAGGCGCGGACGCGAGGACAAAATCCGCAAACCGCGGATGAATACGACAAGAGCGGGTTTCGCGCGGAGATGGACTCAGGGATTCGCTTCGTCCACAGCATGTCCATCGGCAAGGCGACGGCGTTGGGTGTCGAGCCCAAGTATGGGGCGGAGCAGGCGCGTGTGCCTTTAAAGGCTTTTCTGGATTGGACGAGTCAACAACCCAAGTCGAATAACTTCCTCTCAGTGATGATCAGCGGCGGCACAGCGTTCAACAACACCTATCAACAAACATTGATGGAAAAGCAGCTGGGGGACGAGTTCCATCTGGGCAATGAAACTCACTATCTGGAGCCGCCGGAGACGCAGTATGAGCAGCAGAGCAAGTTCCGCTGGTTTATGGATAGTGGCTTGCTTTCGAAACAGCTCATCTTCGGACACTTCATCCACACCAACAGCTTCATTCTCGCGGAGAGCGGAAAAGCGGGAGTGGCGATGTCCTGGAATCCGTTGTCGAATGGACGCCTGGCGTCGGGAGTAGCGGACATCCCCGCCTGCCTGAAGGCCGGCATCCGGGTGGGCATGGGCGTCGATGGCGAGGCCAGCGCCGACGTCGCCGATCCGTTTGAAAACATGCGCACCGGGCTCTACGCGATCCGCGACAAGTATGAGGATGCAACGATTATGAGTCCCTATGATGTGCTGCGGCTGCACACCATGGGCAGCGCGGACGTGCTCGGCGTGGCTGACCGGCTGGGCAGCCTGGAGCCGGGGAAATTTGCCGACTTCCTGGTGATCGATCCGACGCGCTTCCGCACCGTCTTTGATCCTTATGCGTCGCTGGTGTTCGTTGCCGGCGAGCGGGACCTGGAACGGGTTTACGTTGGCGGCGATTTGCTGGTGCAGAATGGAGCGCTCCTGAGGCAGGATATGGCTAAGGTGAGAGCAGAGGTGAACCAGCGCGTCGCCGCTCTGCGCTGAACGGGGCAAGCGCCACACCACGTTCGGTCACTTAAATAAGTGCACTCCCATCGCTTGCGAAATACTTTTGTTTCTGTTGAACGTGGCCGCTCGGCAAAGGTTTCCGCCCCAACAGCGCTGCACGACAAATCCCTACAAAAGTCAGGTCACACCATCAACGTGCGAACCGTCTTTGCATAGAGCAGGTCACCCGGCGTAAGCAGCAGGTTTGCGAGCGGACGGGCTAAACCTTGTGCCGCAGGTCGCATATGACAACGAATGCTCAGGTGGATTGGAGAAGAATCATGGAGCGGTATGCCGGAGAAAATCTATGGTATGTACTGGATGCCGTCAATGGCATCGGCTACGCCTTTCTGTTTGTTTTGTTGATTTTCTGGGTCCGTCTGCTTCTCATCGTCATCGAGGATGTGGTAAAGCCCGGCGGACACCGTGCCCACAAGTTGGCCGGTCCCATTGAAGATCCGGCAGGAAATGATACGAAATTGGGTGGTCCAGGCACGGGCTGAGCAATCCGATTCCATAGCGAAGACCAGAGCATTCTCTACATGATCCAATTTGAAAGATGGAATGCGCGTCTACTTAGGTCAGCGAGGTCCGGAATCATAGGAGCAAAGAATGAAGCTATTCTGGCGAATCTTTTTTAGTTTCTGGCTTGCCACCATTCTGATGATCGCCGTTGTACTCAGCGTAAATGAAGTTCTGACCCAAATGTTCCCGGAAAATCACAAGCACTACGCGCCAGAACTGATTGCATCTGATCTGACCAAGGCGGTCAATGTTTATGAACAGCAAGGAACTGCCGTATTCATCTCCGCACTTAAAAGCCGCATGGAGCATAACTCCTTCTTTCTGTTCGATGAAAAGGGCAACCTACTGGCAAAGGATGGCGCCCCTCTTCCCTTCTATGCGCAAATGGCTGAAGAGGCGTTGCAAAGCGGGTATGCAGAGGTTCACCGGCTTGGATTCCGATTACTGTTCGTGTGTCCGGTGCAAAGTGCGATGGGCCGGCGCTATGCTGTTATTTTGAGCGTTTATGGACCGATAAGCCGGATGCTCAAGCCGAATTTTTGGTTCAATCTGGCGATAGCTATGTTTCCAGCTGCCCTGGTCTGTATGGCTCTTTCGTTTTACCTCACTCGTCCCATCACCAGATTGCGAGCGACCGCGCAACGTTTGACGGCAGGTGATCTTAGCGCCAGGGCCGCCCCACCCAGGATCAAGCGTAGAGACGAATTAGGGGATTTAGCGCGGGACTTCGATGTGATGGCCGCACAAATCCAGATGTTGATGACCGCCCAGCGCCGGTTTGTCGCAGATGTCTCTCACGAATTGGGAGCGCCGCTCACCCGAATGCATCTCGCCCTTGCCCTATTGCGGCGCCAGTTCGCAGGAAAGAAGAGTGGAGAGTTGGAACGAATTGAGCGCGAAACAGACAAGCTCAGCAATCTCGTGCAGCAGCTTTTGCTTCTGGCGGGGCTGGAAGCAGGTAGATGTCCCGTAGAGTCATTGGCGCCAGTCCCGATGCAATCTCTATGTGAAGGCATCATTAGTGACGCGAATTTTGAAGCGCAATATGCCAATTGCCTGGTCACCGGCACACGTCAGGATGTAACTCTGCTGGCCTACCCTCAGTTGCTGCGCCGGGCCATCGACAATGTCCTCCGCAATGCGATCCGATACTCTTCAACAGGAAGCACAATCCACCTTGATTGCAAAGTCAGCGACGATCGACAGCACGTGATCGTGGAAATTCTGGATTGCGGTCCCGGCGTTCCGGAATCCATGTTGTCTGATGTCTTCCGGCCCTTCTTTCGCACCGCTCCGGGTCGAGAGAGCAGCAGCGGAGGAGCAGGACTGGGCCTGGCGATTGCGAGCGAAGCGGCACAGCTACACGGCGGATCCATCACGGCGCAGAATAGAAAGAGCGGCGGCCTACAGGTCACGATCACATTGCCGTTGAGAAGCACGGCCGGCGAGGAGGACCTGCAACAAGCCGTGAGCGAAGCATGAGTATGGTGACGCGAGCCAAAGGTTTCCGTCTGACAACGCGGTCGACAATGCCCGACAATCCGTGCCAGCAAGCCCGGACAAAAAAATCTGTTTTTTTTTGAGGCGTCTCACGCCGTGTGTCCAAATCGCCGACCCTCGCCCGTCATGGTAGTAGCGGACGACAACGCCCGCTTAAAATCCACGACGGAGGTTTCCTATGGAATATTTAATGATGCTTTATGTAGACGAGGCCCAGTGGCCGAAGATGTCGCAGAGCGAGCGGGAGCAGGGATATGCGGCCTACATGGCCTACGGCGAAGCACTCAAAGCGGCGGGAGCGATGAAAGGCAGCAATCGTCTGCAGCCAACCGCGACCGCAACCACAGTGCGTAACACCAACGGCAAAACGCAGGTGTTGGATGGCCCCTACGTCGATTCGAAAGAGCAGCTGGGCGGCTACTTTCTCATCGACGTGCCCGATCTGGACTCCGCCCTCTCCTGGGCCGCACGCTGCCCCGGCGCCAGTCACGGAGTGGTCGAAGTACGCCCGATCTGGGGAAGGCCGGCCTGATTGGGGATGAGCGCAAACTCCGATATGACCTCCCACGATAGCGATGCACAGGCGCGCAGCACTGCAGAAGCGGTTGCGCGCCGCAGCTACGGCAAGCTGGTCGCCTTTCTCGCCGCGCGCTCACACGATGTGGCCGCCGCGGAGGACGCGCTCTCCGAAGCCTTCGCGGCAGCACTGGCAGACTGGCCACAGAATGGGTGCCCAGGAAACCCGGAAGCTTGGCTGCTGACCGTGGCCCGGCGAAAGCTCATCGATATGACCCGCCGACGGCATACCAGTGACGTTTCGGACGAAGACCTGGAGCGTATGGCCGCCGTCCTTGGCATTACTCCTGCGGATTGGGAAATCCCCGATCGACGGCTGGCCCTGATGTTTACCTGCGCGCATCCTGCCATTGAAGCCGGCATCCGTGCGCCCTTGATGCTGCAGGTCATCTTGGGGCTCGATGCAGCAACCATCGCCTCGGCGTTCCTCATGTCTCCTACCGCCATGGGCAAGCGGCTGGTACGGGCCAAGAACAAAATCCGGGAGGCCGCCATTCCGTTTTGCATCCCCCAACGCGAAGAACTGCCCGGGCGGCTCGATACCGTGCTGGAGGCGATCTACGCCGCGTTCGCGGAGGGGTGGAGCGATGCGGCAGGCACTGATACAACCCGCCACGATCTCACCAGCGAAGCGTTCTTTCTGGCCCGGCTCGTAACCGAACTGCTGCCCGCAGAGCCGGAGGCACTCGGCTTACTCGCCCTGATGCTGCACGCGGAAGCCCGCCGCGGCGCGCGACGCAGCGCAGAGGGCGAATACGTCCCCCTGGCTGATCAGGATCCTGCGCTCTGGGACTTGCAGATGATCGATGAGGCCGAAGCCCTGTTGCGGCGCGCCGGCGCTTGCGGAGCGATAGGCCGTTATCAACTCGAAGCTGCGGTCCAGTCAGCGCACGTGCATCGCTGCCGCACCGGGCATGCCAACTGGCTAGCGGTGCTGCAAATCTACGACGCGCTGCTCGCCATCACTGGCTCACCGGTGGTGGCCATGAATCGCGCCCTGGCCATGGCGGAGCTGGAGGGTGCACACGCAGCTCTCGCCGCCATGCCCAACCACACCTGGGATACGCGACTCGCCGAGTACCAGCCCTACTGGGCGGCACGCGCGGAGCTGCTGGCCAAGACAGGGGCGCACACCGAAGCCCGGTACGCGTATGAAATTGCCATCGGTCTGGAACGCGATCCCGCGGTCCGCCGCTTTCTCGAGCGGCGCCGCTCGGGACTTCTGCCTCAGCGGATCACGTAAAGCGCCTGTCATTCCTTGCTTTGTCGATGCGCCGCCCTTGGGATCTCTCCCTCAATGGGTCCCCATATCCCCGATTTCCTGTTGAGCTTGTTGGGTTACGCGGGCCCAAGGGGATGAAAAACGGCTTCTGTTCCCTTCTTCAGCAACTACTCTCAATGGAAGCGCCATCCTCCCCTTTGTCATCCCGACCGAAGCGTAGCAGAGTGGAGCGACTGTCTGGATTGTCAAGGCTTTGTATCAGGGCACGACTTTAGTCGGGCCATAAAAGCCCACAAGAATCTGGGCTTTAGAAGCCCCTGCGCTTTTTCTGACCCAATCACAAATTAACAGGGGCTTTAGAGCGTGTGTGAGAACCCAGTCCCGGAGGGACGGCTGAGAGTAGCCCAGGACGCAGTCCTGGGGACCATGGACATAACGACGAAAAGTCCCGCAAGGGACGGCTGAGAGTTAACAAGGTTGTATCCCAGGACTGGATCCTGGGTAATTTTCAGCCGTCCCTCCGGGACTAAATCGGCGAATGGTGGGTTCTCACACACGCTCTAAAGCCCAATCATTGATGGCCCCTAGTGGCCCGACTAAAGTCGTGCCCTGATACAAAGCGACACCGAGGAGCGAAGGGATCTGCGGTTCCCTCTACCAGCATCAAATGCAGTCCCCGATTACAGTCGAAGCAGGCACCCCCACCCTATGAGCGAGGATGAACGCCGGACCCCTGAAGTAGGACGCCTGAAAAGTGAACGAGAATGAGCTCGTCCGGTCGCCGGAAGGCCGGCACAAAAGTATCGGAGGTTGCAACCAATGTGTCTGGCACAGAATTGATACTTGTTTTATGCCGAAATCTCGAATTAACTAGCGTTAAGTCCTCATGAACATGTCTAAAGCAACGTCGCGTCGCCACCTCCCAGCCCTCGATGGTCTTCGAGGGCTCGCAATTATCGCCGTCCTGTTGAGACATGCCGCCATTTTTTTTCAAGCACATGGTCCTGTTACTCGCTGGTTCTTGCCCGTTATGCAATTCGGTGCGTGGGGAGTGGACCTGTTTTTCGCGCTTTCCGGATTTCTCATCACCGGCATACTCCTGAGCACGCGAAGCGCCCTCAATCGAGGGCGTTCTTTCTATGGACGCCGCATCCTTCGAATCTTTCCTGTGTATTATCTGGCCATTGCAGTGATCTTCCTGGCCGAGCAGCATTCGGCGTGGGTAACGTCGGCAGCAAACCTTCAGTATCCGGCGGACCATCTGGCCTACCTTTTCTATTTTCAGAATTGGATTCCTCTATGGCATCACGGTAATTATCCGATTAGCTTCATCAGTCACTTCTGGAGCCTGGCGGTGGAAGAACAGTTCTACATGATCTGGCCGGCCGTGATTTGGCATTTAACCACCCGCGCAGTGGTAAAACTGTGCGCCGTCGCTTTCCTGGTTTCCTTTGTGCTTCGCGCTATCCTGGTCGCCCATTTCGGCACCGGCAGCTGGGTGTATGGCTTTACGATTACTCGCGCCGACGGGTTGTACGTAGGCTCGGCTCTGGCCGCTATCCTCGCCCTGGAAGGTCACATCTCCAATCGCATCTTAGGCGGGCTTGCGGCAGGCGGAGTGGTCGCTCTCGCTATGGTAGCTGTGTTTGGACCTCCACGCTGCCTCTGGGAGACCGGGGAGTACATGTCGATCTTCGGCATATCTGGTGTCGCTCTTCTCAGCGGCGCTGCGGTTGTTTTCTGCTTGCAATACACTGAGACCCGCCTGGGCAGATTCTTCCAGCAAGGATGGATTCGAAGCTTCGGCAAATATAGCTATGGCATGTATGTCTGGCACTTTCCCGTTTACTACACGATGGAACATGTCATGGAGCAACGGTCGGTCGTATTTCCATTGCCAACCGCGAAGGCTATCCCGTATTTAGCCTTACTCATGGCTGCAAGCTATGCTGCGGCGTGGCTAAGTTTCAACCTCTATGAACAATGGTTTTTGCGCTTAAAGACCCGCTTTGAGCCGCTGTTTAGCGGTCCGCCCCGAACTGAAGACGCTGCAGGGGTGATCTCGCAAGCGGTGGGCGACCCGTCGTAGGAGCAAACGCCTCCCATCCCGGCTATGCCGCTGAGGTGCAGTCCGAGCCGGAGAATCGAGTCCTATCCGCATCCCTTCCTCAACGGCGGCAATTCTCGTTCCAATACCGCATCCGATGTGCGAGAATCGTTCGCCAGCCCAAATCCACGAATTTTGACAAGGCAATATTGGATGCCTGACAAAGCGGCCAGTCCCCTCTCGTTTGAGATCACCCATGCAGGCAACACTGTCGTTGTGCGATGCAATGGCAAGTTGGTGGCAGGGGTGAATGATATTCTCTACGCCAAAGTCAGCCAGCTGATCCCGGGGACGAAGAGGATCGTGCTGGACTTGACCAATCTCACCCGTGTCGACAGCATGGGCCTCGGCACGCTGGTCCGCTTGTATGTGTCTTGCCGGTCGGCGGGCTGCAGTTTAGAACTCATCAATCTTGGCCAACAGGTTCGGCAGCTTCTTGGGACTACCAATCTTTTGTCGGTATTTGCCATCATCGGGGAACATGGGATTAAGATGGGCTGATCTTGATCCCTCGCCATTACCATATTGGGTTACTTCAATCTGTCCCTGGGTTACGCAAAGTATGTAGCAAATCAGGATGAAACCGGTATGCTCTTCAACAAGCGGCGATTCTCTAAACTCTGTGATCGATTCTTTCGGGGGAGGGATTCGATAGTGGACAAGGAGAGTCGCCGTTCGTCTTCCACCCCCCTCGAAGCTTTCACCCCTGGTAAGTGAGCCAAGCATGGCCAGATTAAACAAAGCATCCTGTAAGGTCCTGCCGTTCGCTGTGCCCGTTGCTTCCCGTGAAGGACAGCTGGAAAAGTGGTTTCGCGGCGTGATCCAGAGCAACCACGAACTAATAGCCACTCTGGAGCGGCTGCGCGATTCGTACCAGCTCTTGATGCAGAAGCCGGCAAGCGAAGCCGAGCAAGCCGTGCTATTGGCGGTTGAGATCACGCTGAGCAGGGCCAGGAACGCGCAGGTCTTGTAGTCCTGCTACTGGCAGTCCCTCCGATAGAGAGCGAACCATGAGCTACGACGGAACCAGTGTTTACTGCCCGACCTGCTTTGCAATTGCGGGGGAGTTGTGCCGAACCAAGTATCTCGTTCACGGTCACGATGAAGTCACGCCCGTCGTTTGCCCTACTCACCGTGCCCGCTTGTTAGATAGTCAGAAACAATCAAGCCGCCACTTGTTTGCCCAGCTGCTTTGTGCGGTAGCGCTACATTCCCTCGAACAGCACAAGAGATAGCCGGCCAATCGCCGCGGTCATTTATTGATTACAAGATCTTGCCCCGTGGGCCCACTTGCGGCCAGGATTACGGGGCCTATCCTGCGCCGGTCAATCTGGGACTGTCTTGTAGGAGGGGTCGGTTGTTGCTTGTAATCTGGCTGCGAGTTCTGAGCAGGACTGCTGGTACCAGTCCCCGCTATAGCTCCGCAGGTTAATAATGCCGCTAGGGTGATCCTTGCAGTACGCCTTCGCAGCGATTTCCGTCTCTCCAGGAGTCGGTCCGGATGTCGGTTTCGCGTCAATGGCCTCACCTCTTCCCCGCGCAATTGCGCATTCCCTTTGAATCTTCTGTAGTCACACAAACTCCGCGCTGGCCGGTTGCTTTCGAGCTCCAGGAAAAATGGAGAAATCGCAAAGTTGCCGGCCAGCATGGATTTCGCGGTTTGATGAACGCTTAATCGAAGCTTCTGCTATCGAGCTAGCGGCCGCTTGGGGATTCGGCGCTGAATGTTCCAGGATTTTGCCCGCCATGGGTGGCCCCCTGAGAGGAACTCCTCAGCCTTTGTTCGGCCGGACCGCGTTCACGGCGATCCCTCGTTCCACTGCCATCGATACTCCCCCGGGTATCGATAACCAGGTCCGGGGAGATCGCCGCTAGTTGATGAGGATCATCGTCGACGACAGAATTTTCCATTACCTTTGAGTAATCTGAAGAGGTGCACTTTAGTAACCCAGTTTGGCGTCGTCGGATAGGTGTCGATCAGGAAGGGAGCCGGCTCCGCAACCCGGTCAACCCGGGTCTTGCGTATTCCTGGCATTCTTCAGAGTGCTTTTAACGGCCAACAAAACCGCCCGATCGGCCCCAGTGACCGGCCTTGCCTTGTAGGAACTACGGAGTCGTTTCAGAGCTTCGATGGCGTTCTGTGGTTCCGTAAATGAAGGAGTTTCGGCTGACACTGTATCTGGGTTGATCATCTCTTCCTCGCTGACAACGAATGAACACTCCGCGGGGGGAGGCGGTAGCTTCGGAAGTCCATCGGGGATGTTGGTGAATCGTTAGAAGATGCGGCACCTTAACTAAAGAGTAACCCGCCACCCTCTTGAGTAATCTCCGTTCAATCCTTAATACACCCAGACGCGCTGAGTTGTCCTATCGCTATCAGGGTTGGCGTCAAATGACGCTTTGTGCAATGTACTACAGGATACGGACGGTTAAGCAAGGCTAAACGCCAGAGAGATGAGTGACGAGAGTGCGTTCCCACTGTCATTACCATCGGACGGGACAACAATATTGTCTTCAATCCGGCAGATCCGGATTTTTGCCCTGATTGAAGTTGGCGGTCCCGAACCGGTTTATTGGGACTCTCGGCTCTTCCGTTAAATTCCGGCCGGCAAAAAACCCGCAATGCGGTGGAAGGAGGTCGGGGAAAAACTTCGGCAGGGCGTGGCGTCTTTGGAGTATAAACTGGCGCCCTAAACCTGGGGGCGCCTGATTCAGATTACGAGCTAGTTGTCCCTCCTGAGAGGAGCCGCGGTTATGACCAGAATTCGCTACGTGGTTGCAATGAGCCTGGACGGCTACATCGCCGGACCGAACGGTGAGGCGGACTGGATCGTGATGGACAAGGAAGTGAATTTCGGTGAACTATGGGCACAGTTCGACACCTTCCTCATGGGCCGCCGAACCTACGAAGCTGCGACTGCGAGATTAGGCAAGACAAGTATGCGGGGAATGAAGTTGGTCGTCGTCTCCCGCACTCTGAGTCCTCAAGACCATCCGGATCTGATCATCCTTCCCGAGTTGAATCAAGAACAGATGCAGACATTGCGCACCCAGAGCTCAAAAGACATTTGGCTGTTTGGTGGCGGCGAGCTATTTCGTACTCTGCTGGAACTGCACCAGGTCGACACGGTTGAGGTGAGCGTTATGCCGGTGTTGTTGGGCGAAGGCATAAAGGTCCTGCCGCCTCCAGCGCAACAAGCCAGGTTGAAGCTGGCAAGTCACAGGGTCTATCTCTCAGGAATCGTGTCGTTGATTTATGAGGTGCACAACTGAAATTAGGGGGCCCATTTCGGGATCGGAACAGAGCGCGGCGGTACAGGTGAGGATTGAACAATCGACGTCGTTGTTTGCCCGTGAGCAAGAAAGCGATCGAGAATCCGATCTAACGAAGAAACATCGGTCAAATAGATTTTAAGAATGAAGCAATCCTCTCCCGTGATTCGATGACACTCCGCCACCTGAGGAACTTGTTTTGCCAGATCGGCGACTTTAGCAACTTGTCCAGGCAAGGGGCGAATTCGAACAAACGCAATCAGGTGATATCCAAATGCGGCTGGGTTGAGATCGAGTCGATAGGAAGTTATTATGCCGTCCTCTTCCAGACGCGCCACCCGTTCCGTCACCGAGGGGCTCGACATATCCAACCGCCTCGCCAGCTCGGACATCGTAATACGTGGGTTCGCCTGCAAGATCGACAGCAATTTTAGATCTGTTTCGTCGAATAGACCATTACGTTTCAAATCGATCTCCTGTGCTTGCCTTAAATATTAAGTAATAACGCAATTCTCGCCTCAACTGTGCCATGTATTTTAGTACATCCGCATGCCATCCTGGATTGATATGACTGGGCTTGCCATCTCAGAGATGTTTGACATCCCTGCAGGCGTCACCTACCTGAATTGTGCCAATATGGCGCCGCAGCTACGGTCAGTTACTGCCGCTGGGCTCGATGCAGTCTGCAAGAAGGCCGCTCCCTGGACACTATCCTCCTCAGATTGGTTTACCGGAGCGGAGGAATTGAGAATGCTGGCTGGGCGGGTTATGGGAGCGGAGGCGAACGATATAGCTCTTGTACCGGCGGCCAGCTATGGAATTGCCGTTGCCGCCAATAATGTCACGGTTGATCGCGGTCAATCCATCGTCATTCTTGAACAGGAGTTCCCATCTAACGTCTATGCCTGGCGAGAGCTCGCGAAGAAGCGAGAAGGGAGGCTGCTCACGATCAGGCGGCATGCTGAAGGTAGTTGGACCGAGGCTTTGCTGCAAGCGATCAATGGCGAGACAGCGGTCGTATCGGTTCCTCAATGTCATTGGACGGACGGCAGCTTTATCGATTTGATTCGCGTCGGGAGGCGAGCACGGGAAGTTGGAGCTGCGCTGGTGATTGATGCGAGCCAGTCCTTGGGCGCATGTCCGTTGGATCTGGCGCGTGTACAGCCGGACTTCATGGTCTCTGTTGGGTACAAATGGCTTCTTGGGCCATATGGTCTCGCCTATCTCTATGTGGCTCCGAGATGGCAGGAAAATGGTTCTCCTCTTGAACAGTCGTGGCTCGCGCGCAAGGGCAGCGAAGACTTCGCTCACCTGATCAATTACTGTGACGAATATCGTCAGGGTGCGAGACGCTTTGACATGGGAGAGTTTCCACAATTTGTCCTGGCGCCGATGGCGACAGTCGCCCTGCGGCAGGTTCTGACATGGAGTGTAGGAACTATCGAAGACATGCTGTCCCGGTTGACAGACGAAATTGCGCAGCGCGCTTCAGACTCAGCGTATGCGGTTCTTCCCTACGAACAACGATGCCGACACATGATCGGAATTCGCTCTTCTCGAGGTGTTCCCGCGACGTTGCCCGCATCGCTCGCAGCCGCTGGCGTCTATGTGAGCATTCGTGGGGACTTCATACGCATCGCTCCGCACGTCTATAACGATTCTTCTGATATCGAGAGACTTTTCGAGGTTTTGGCGTCGTGCCTCCAGGTTTGAGCAATATAGAGGGCAGAGCAGCCATCCGTTGCATATCTGTAGCAGAGACAAGAGTGCTCCGCGATTTGGTGCTGCGCGCGGAGAGGCCGAGCGGCCGAAGCATTTACCCTGGCGATGATGCGCCAGATTCATTGCACGTAGGCGCGTTCTTCAATGGCCGCCTCGTGGCTGTGGCAACAGTCTGCCACGAATCAATGCCTTGCAAATCGGACGCAAGCCAATGGCGACTGCGCGGAATGGCCACGCTGGAAGAGTTTCGTAGGAGAGGATTTGGCAGACACTTAGCCCATCACTGTGTCGTCCACGCGGTGAACGGCCAGGGCACCCTGCTGTGGTGTACTGCACGGATAGCAACGGTCGCGTTCTATCGTTCGATGGGTTTCGAGCACCAGGGCGAGACGTTTCACCTGCCAGAGTATAGTAACGAGGCATACATCCTGATGCAGCGACCTCTGCCGTAACCCGCGGCCAGCAAGAACGTTACAACTACAACACTTCGCTTGCCGGCTAGAACAACATGCTCCCTGGGCCATGTTCCGTATCTTCACTCCGAATGTTCTCCTGGTAGCCTCCGCGGACGACAACGGTAAATAAGCAGTTCTGGTGCAGATGGGGACTCATACGACTATTTGCCGCATACGAGGAAAGCCGAAGCGTAGTCATGATGCTTCTCCGAATGACGAGTCGATGCTAATCGGGTGCAACCGAGCTAATCTAGGGAAAGACTCTTTCTGGCCTGTTCTGTCACCATACTAAGTATGCGATATCCACGGAGAAGGCGGATAAGCTTCGGAGATTCGAAGCATCATCTGGAAGGTCATGCAGCCGGGCGAAAAACCGACCCGCTCAACGTTCTTCTGTTCCTCGCTGCTCTCGCCCTCGTTACATGCTCTGCCGACGCGGCGTTCGTTCAGGAGACCACGCAGACGCCGGCCCTTTCCGCTGCCCACATTTCGCCAACTCTCTATTTCTCTTCGCCTTCTGAGGAGATTGCGAGCCGCAACGCTCTGCACGTACGTGTCACAGACCTCGTCAGGAACCTGGCTCTCGCCGACCCCGCAGCCTTACCAGGAACCCTCAAAGTGTCCGACCAGGTACTTATCAGCCTTCAGCGACATTCGGCCTACCTGAAAGTGCTGTCTCTTGAGGACACGCAGGACAAAGCGGCGAAAGACGCAGGCGAAGCCGTGGAAACCGATCGGTCCGTTCTGGAAGCCGCGATCAAAAGCCGTCTCAGGTTGGTGCCTAAGGATCAGGTCGCCGCGCTCGGCCCTTATGCTTTGCTGGCACAGGAGGCCACAGAGGAAGTAGCTCATGCTTACTCACCCGACACTGAGCGCTATCGAGGGGTTGTCACTGCGTCGTTCGAACAGGATATCCAGATCACTTATGATCGTTTGACTGAGACGTTGGGCAGCAACAAAGAAGCTTCGTCAACTGACCCAGCCGTACGCCGCGCCGCGATCAACCGCCAGAACGATATCTACAATCAAGCCGCACCCCGGACAGCGGCTCTGCTGGGCAGCCTTGTGGATATAGAAAACCGAGACGCCATCGCTCAAGGGTACGAGAACGCTGTCGACCGCAAATACCAGTCTCTCGGCCTCAGCACCAAGCTCATCGATCAAACGCTGTCGGCCGTCGAGGCGGAAGCTCCGATCTACCGCCACTATCAGCAGGTGCTGGCAGAACACACCGCGCAAAAGCGCGGACTTTCTTCCGTTCTCCCGGCCGAGTTGGATCTGGGCTACACCCCTTCCCCTCCGATGTCTCTCGCGCAGAGCAGCATTTTAATCCTCGATGCCTTTCAGCCCCTGGGCAAGGACTACGTCAGTCGCTTCGCTGCATTGCTCGATACCGGCAACGGCAGGCTCGACCTGTCAGGCGGAACACATCGGTCTCGTTCCGGCACCTCCATCTCCGTCTACGACGCCCCGGTTGCACTCTACTTTGGTGGTTACGACGGATCGCTGAGGAGTACCAGCACGCTCGCTCATGAGGGCGGCCACGCCATCCATCGTGAACTGATCAATGCGAGCGGCATCCCTATCTATGAACGAAATGGCCCCCACTACCTCAACGAAGGGTTTGCGATCTTCAACGAACTGCTTGTGCTGGATCGCGCAAGCCAGTTGGCCAGCCTTCGGGCTGAACGCGAGTCTGCCCTGGAACGCCTGCTGGCGAAGATTTCTCTCGAACTCTTCAACTCTGCGGAGGAGACAGCATTTGAGCGAAGTCTTTACACCGAGCCCCGTGGAGACGCTCTGCTGGACCGCGCTCGGATCGACGTCCTCTTTGCTGCTTCAATACGTCCCTACGAGTATTGGCCCGTCGAAGAGGTGGGGGTATCACGCGAGTGGATGCGCAAAAGGCTCCTCTTCGACGATCCACTTTACCTCGTCAACTATTTGTACGCGGCGGTGGTCGCGGTCGCGCTGTACGATCGAGCGCACACCGACCCGGACTTCGCTTCAAAGTACGAGGCTCTGCTCCGTCGCGGATTCGATGCAGAACCGCAATCGATTCTTGCGCGGATGGGTATCCGGCTCGATGATCCGTCTCTGGTCAAAGCGGCAGCCCGTCTCCTACAGACGAAGACCGACGAACTACAGCAGCTTTACCGGGCCGAAGGCCAACCGTCCAGGTAAAGGCCCGGGCGGAACCGACGCCTCCTAAGTAAATACCTTATGACTTGGCCAGTGTAGGCATCATTCCGGGATGAATTATGGGCAACTCGGAATTATCTCCGGTCGCTCCAATAGGGGGCGTTTGCGATGCGACCTCCAACTCCTTTCATTCCGTGACGGGAAGCCGACTCGACTGCTTTACTTCTCTACTGCTACGCGGCTCGCAAATGGCGAAGTTTTGATTGTGGGAGGATATGCCCGGCCCGGCGGACCGGCGGTCAATCACGCGTGGCTTTATCAGCGGTAGCCTTAAGAGGTACTGTTGCTTTGTGGAGAATCTCTGGCGCTCATTGTTCCTGTTGATTCTGCTGACGGCGGCCTTTAGAGCGGACGCGCAGCGTTACGTTGAACGCGAGGTGATGATCCCGTGGGTGCTCGCTGCCCCGGGCGGCCTCGATGCGCTCCTCGTCTACGCGGATTTGCCGGGGAAGCACTCGCTTGTCGTGCTCACGCACGGGTCATCCCGCAAGCCGGAGGAACATGCTCGGGTGACAGTCTGGCAAGAGCTTCCCCAGGCGCTATGGTTTGCGCGGCGGGGATGGATCGCCCTCGTGGTCGTGCGCCGCGGCTATGGTGTATCCGGTGGCGAGGCTGATACGCGCCACCGCGGACGGTGCCCACAGACCGATTACCAGGAAGCTGGAGAATACTCAGCCGAAGACCTGCGCATTGCCATGGATTATGCGCGTGGATTACCACAGGTAGATGCAACGCGCATCATCGCAGCGGGTGTTTCAACCGGAGGGTTCGCCGCCGTCTCCCTCACCGCAAAAGCTCCGCCTGGCCTGGTGGCTGCCATCAATTTTGCAGGAGGCCGAGGCTCAAAAGCCGATCACGACGTGTGCAACCCGGGTGATCTGATACATGCCTACCGCAGCCTCGGGAAACATTCGCGCACGCCTATGCTCTGGATCTATGCGCAGAATGACAAGTATTTCTGGCCTGAATTGGCGCAAAAGTTTGACGTAGCTTTTCGTTCACAGGGCGGTCAGGAGCAGTTCGTGCTTGCTCCTGCCGTCGGAGAAGACGGACACTCGCTGTTCCGCCACGTTACAGCCTGGTCCTCTACGGTTGATGACTTTCTCAAGGCACAAAACCTGGTGCCATTGGCAGAACCGCTACCTGAGATCAAGCCACCCGACGTTCCACCTCCAGCCGGCTTGAATGAAGAAGGCCTCCATGCCTTCCAGAGCTACCTTCTGCTTGGACCTCACAAAGCTTTCGCCACATCTCCGCACTCATTCGGGCTCTCTGTAGCACAAATGACAACAGACGAAGCGCGTAAGAAGGCTGTTGATAACTGCAAGCACGCGGCACAGAACAACGAGCCGTGCACAGTGGTGTCGATCGATAACACTGTGGTCCACCCTTAGAGGTGTTGGTGGAACGGGAAGCTCCTCCGAACTCTGTTCTGACGCGTTCCCTGCATTTAGTCTTAAGAAATGGCGACCAAAGCTAAGGGCCGCATCGCGCCTGACATAGACATGGAACTCCTGACTGAGAGCTTTCAGGAACAGATTGCATCAGGACACGCGATGGATGCTATTGCGTCGGGGACCATCTTGCCATCGCTTCTCAGCCCACGCGGCCAATCTGTCCGCGTGGACAGATGCGTATGGCGCAGCGTGACGCTCTCTGATCCGAAAGCGCAACATCTGCGTGTACGGGACACCCTCATCGAGAGCTGCGATCTGGCCAACATTGACCTTACCGGGAGCCTCCTGGAAAGGGTCGATATCACTGCAACGCGGCTCACTGGCGCGACCTACACGGAGGCTCAACTCAAGAGCGTCTTGTTTCGCGAATGCAAGCTGGATTTCACCGTTATGCGAATGGCGAGGCTACAGAACTGCATCTTCGAGAAATGCAATCTGACGGATGCGGACTTCTACGATGCTGATCTCTCCGGCAACGTCTTTCGTGGGTGTGACCTGAGCCGTGCCGACATCTCTCATGCAAAGCTTAGGGGTGCCGATATCCGCGATTGCCGTCTGGATGGCATTCGCGGGATGCCAGCGAATACGGATGGTCTTATCATCAGCCCGGATCAGGCCGCTCTGCTCATCACCCTCTTCGGTGTCCGCGTCGAATGGTGAACGGATGTGCGACCGGGACGAGGCGTTGCCACCTTCTCAGCCCGGCCGTCACGCCGGCAGCGCTGATGATGTTGCCGTCTGCAACCACCCTTGCATCCGCGAGGACCGCGCCATAGCAAGGCAACAGGGGCCGCACAGCCCAGTGTGTTGTTAGCTGTCGTCCTGGGATCAGGTCTTGCGCCTGGTGCTGCGCGATGGACTCCGGCCGGCACTCTACGGGCTGCTACTTGGCATCGCGGTAAGCGCCGCAACGGTACGGCTGATTCAGTCGATGCTCTATGGAACCCGGCCACTCGATCCAACGATCTTTGCGACTGTAGCTGCAACCCTGTTTGTGGTGGCGGCCCTGGCCTGCCTGGTCCCGGCCTGGAGGGCATCGCGCATCGATCCGATGCAGGCATTGCGGACTGATGGCT
>CAWCKO010000040.1:0-197930 GCA_963796145.1 uncultured Acidobacteriaceae bacterium
GGCCGCAGCCCTGTCCAGCGAGACGGAAACTGGGACAAAGAGGATCGTTACCTCACAGGGGTTCTGCTCCCGGCGTGACCCGCCAAGATCTCAGCTGGAAACAGAGCCCCGCCTCCTGAAGAAACCAACTGAAAGAAAATATAGCTTCTTATAAACAGCTCTTGAGACTTGATTCAGATTTTTGGCCGGTTATCTCCGCCGATGCACTCAGCGAGCGCCCAGTGCATCCGAGCACCTCCAATCCTCTGGGTTTCGGATGGAAAGTTTCATCAAGATGGGGTCACAGCCTTGAAGAGGCTGAAGCTTTTGCAACCCAGTTGCTTGACGCAAGTTTGGAGGATGGCTTTGTCCGAGCCCTCTAGCGCTCGAAGAAGCCCCTTGCCTCAAACGTTTTCGTGATGAGGCACGGCGGCAATGAGTGCCGCTTGTCCCACAAAGGTTTTTGCGGTACCGGCTATCAGCCCTTTAACGTACAACGACAAGATGCAGGCATGTCACCCATGGACTATGGCGAACCACGCCAGAACCCGTATTCTCATCAAGAAGCAGCGATTCTCTAAAACTTTCATCGATTCTTTCGGGGGAGGGATTCGATGAAGGGAGACGGGAGGATCGCTGCTTTTCGTTGCACAAGCCTTAGAATGCCGAACAACCACTTGTCCGACAAGCCGAGAATGCTGCTCGTCCGTGACGACAAAATCGTTGACGCCGCGCGTGATGGGTGTTCCCGATTCACGATCTTCACTTTGAAGGGGCGCAGGGGAGGGTGCTCTTCCGTCACCGCTCCCAGGACGTCACGGAAATCATCATTGTGCGGACTGATATACGTGACATCGTGGTAAAAAAGGACGCCACCGCCGCTGGTGACGAATGCTTTTATCGCCTTGCCCTGCTCGGCTGTGATCCAGTAGGCGAAAAAATCATCTCGTCGACAAGCTGGTCTTTTCCGACCGTCCGTGAGAGCGGGGTGAGGGTCGTATCGGGCGGCATGGCAGGAATAAAATCCGTCCCATAAAATTCGCGCAGCGCGGCTTTGCCGCTCCCCCCGGTCATCACGGGTATGTGATTGACATATGCGTCCTCCACCATCGTTTCCAACGTGGATTCCACATCGGGCAGGATCTAAATTTCCCTAAGCAGCCAGCGCACCGATCTCTTCTGTATTTCGATGTATTGGGGATTCCACATTGCATGGATCGTGTGGCCCACGGCGGTAAATACCACCCGTCCCTTGCCGAAGTCGTAGGCCCACCCGGAAACCGACTTAGTGCCTAGATCCTGGAACTTGAGACCGTCGATGTTCTCCGCCTCCAGAATGATGTATTTTGGGTCCTTATCGTAGATCACGTAGTGTTGCTCATCGTTGACCACGAATGAGCTCATACCTTCTGTGATGGGATGTTTGTTCTCCGTGGCATGCACCTGGAAAGGACGAAGAGGCGGATGGCTGATATAGGCCCCACCCATAACCTCACGGTAGTCTTTCGAGCCGAGCGAGATATGGCTGCAATTGTGCAGCGCATAGAACCCATTGCCTGCTGCGACGAACTCTTTGATCGCTTTCCCTTGTTCTTCTTTCATCCACGTAACAGGTTTCGGGTCGGGGAAGGTCTTCGGGGTTTCCAGGTCGGACTCGTAGGCGGTGTATGCATCCGGGCCCAGGTACCCATCGGGCCAGATCATGCCGTCCCGCAAAATCAAAAGCAGCTGGTAGTTTTTCAGCAGGTCTGCTGAGATCGAGTCGTACTGGATAGTGTAGTCGATCGGGATACCGAGGTCTTTGAAGACCTTATCCAGGCTCACGCGAATGTAATCGGGATTGTGAAAGCGGTCTCCAACCAGCGCCAGGGCACGTGGTTTACCGTTGCCTGCGGCGGGTGCGACCGACTGCGACTGTACCCTTTCCCCGGTAGCCAGACCTAGAAATCCAGCGCCGGCTACGATGCCTGCATTCTGAACCAGAGTTCGTCTTGTAATATTCGAGCGAAACAATTTCATAAGAGCTCCATTCCTATAGGGCGGGAACAAACAAGATACAGACAGGCGTCGAAATATCTACAGTCTGGCCAGTTGGTTTCAACTCACCATTGGCTTGATCGATGGCAAAAACCACCATCTGATTGGACATCTGGTTTCCTACCACCACATATTTGCCCGTCGGGTCAATCGCAAAATTGCGGGGAATCTTTCCCAGCGTGGGCGCAATCTGAACCCTGGTCAGCGTCCCCTTGACCGGATCGATGGCAAATACCGTGATGCTGCCGGCTTCACGATTCGATGCATAAAGAAATTTCCCTGACCGGCTGAGTCCTAGCTCCGCGGAGTTGTCGATCCCCGTGAAATCAGGCGGTAAGTCGGAAATGGTCTGCTGCTCGGTCAGCGATCCCTTGACCGGATCGTAGGAGAACACCACAACGCTTGACCCCATCTCACACACTACGTATACAAACTTACCCCCTTTGCCGAACAGAAGGTGTCGCGGTCCGAGACCTGCCTTCACTGAAGCGAAGGCAGGATCGTTGGGTGTAAATGTACCCTTGGCCGCATCCACCCGATAGATTTTGATCTGATCGGTCCCAAGATCCGGCACCAACAGAAAGCGATTGTCGGGGGAAAGCACCGACTCATGGGCATGAGGTCCCTCTTGCCGGGCATGGTCCGGCCCCGAACCAGTGTGTTGATCGAAGCCCGTCCTCTCGCCGACGCTCCCATCGGGCTTGATGGCGAACGAAACGACACTCCCACTTCCGTAGTTGGCGACGAAGAGCATTTTGCCTGTGTTGTCGGTTGCCAGGTGGGCCGGCCCGCCTCCCCCCGTTTCTACTCTGTTGAGAAACGTAAGAGCGCCCGTTTTGCGGTCGATGGAGTAGCTGCTGACGTGGCCGTTTACCTTGAACATGTTGGGCCCACGTCCTTCGCCTCTCTCCGTGGTGGCGTAGAGGAAGCGGTACTGCGGATCGGTAGCCAGGAAGAAGGGCGTGGCGACCTCAGCTGCGACGCCGATAGGGGTCAGCTGGCCAGTCTTAGGATCAAAGCGGTAACTATAGACCCCCTTGCTTCCCGTGCTGGTATCTGTACCGACGTAGACAAAATAGGAACGGGCTGTCGCTGGACTCTTGGAGGCGGCATGCACGTCTTGTTGGATCGCCGCTAAGGTCAGTACCAAGCAGCCCGTCAGCACGAAGGCTGTACGCGCTGTCCGCCCAATTTTTCGCTCGTCAACCATTGATTCTCCTCTGGATGAAGCGTTCCGTCATCCGGTTAAGTGCCACGTCCCCACTCTTTCTAGACCGAGGGAGTACCGAATACAAAATATTCCTGATAGGAATGACGGTGAACCACTTCAAATTTGTCTCAAAAGCCATCGGACGGCGTTCTTCTGCAGCGTCTCATATTCAGGATTCCACAACGACGTGATCACGTGTCCTGGCGCCAGATAACATACGCGGCCCTTACCGTAGTCGTACGCCCATCCTGCCGCGGAGGAGGTTCCCAAATCCTTGAACGTCAGGCCGTTTTCATTGACACTTTGCAGGAGCAGATATTTTGGATCTTTCTGATAAGCCATAAAATGCTGCTCGTCCGTGACGACAAAATCGTTGACGCCGCGCGTGATGGGGTGTTCCCGATTCACGATCTTCACTTTGAAGGGGCGCAGGGGAGGGTGCTCTTCCGTCACCGCTCCCAGGACGTCACGGAAATCATCATTGTGCGGACTGATATACGTGACATTGTGGTAAAAAAGGACGCCGCCGCCGCTGCTGACGAATGCTTTTACCGCCTTGCCCTGCTCGGCTGTGATCCAGTAGAACGGTTGCGTCTCGATCTTCGGCAGAGACGGTTCGCTGACGATTGCAGGAGGCGGAGATCCGGGGGAGCCAGGAGGTCCCTGCAAATAGCCGTCAGGCCAGAGCATGCCATCGCGCAGCATGATCAGGAGCTTATAGCCCTTCAATTCCTCGGCGTTAAGCAGTTCCACCTCATCGCGGAAGTCGATGGATATGCCGAGGTCCTTCACCAGTGTCTTGCGCAATGCCGTGCGGATATAGTCGCTGTTGTGGTACCTGTCACCGATCAACGCAAACGCCGTGGCCTTCTTCGCCGCTCGAGCGCGGGGCTCAGCAAGCAGTGCCGAGGCTGCGATGCCGGAGAGTACGGCACGCCGTGTGATCTGCTGCTTCATAGCGGCCTCAGAAGACAATTTTTGCCGCAATTTGCATCACCCGGCCGCTGGCTGAAGCGGTAATGCGAGCAAACGCGGAGCTGCTAAACGAGTTGTTGGGGTTGGAAAAATTCGGGTGATTCAAGGTGTTGAATGTTTCCCAACGGAGCTCTAGCCGTCTCTGTTCGCCAAGGGGAAAGTTCTTGAACAATCCGGCATCGAAGTTCTCGGTTCCTGGTCCATAGATGGTGTTTCGTCCGCTGGTGCCAAAGGTTCCCAGCGCCGGCAATGAAAACGCAGATTTGTTGAAATACTCCGCAACTTTGCTAAAGGTTCCCCGGCTGTTGTAGACAGCCACGGGACCGTTGACATTCGCGTGATCTTCGGCAACCCCGACCAGGCTTCGATCGACGCCGGCAAGAACACTCAACGGCAAGCCGGTTTGCAAGGTGAGAATCCCATCCAGCTGCCATCCGCCGGTAAGTACCTTGACGAAGGTATTGCCGGAAGTGACTCCTGGGATCCGGTAGAGGAAGGAAGTAACAAACCGATGTTTGACGTCGAAGTCCGATGGCCCGTAATCGAGGTTCCAGTTGTACGGATCGCGTGCCTGATTGCCCAAACCGCTATTGCCGTCGTTGGAAGCGATATCCATCGATTTGGAATACACATAGGATCCGAGCAGCGTGAATCCTCCCGACAGGCGGCGATTCCAGTTGAGTTGGAACGCATTATATGACGATGGTCCAGCGGCGATGTCTTGGGTGATGGTCTGGAAATTGGTGTAAGGCCGCCGCGAGTTTACGTTGCCCGTAGTGGATGCACCAGGGATGTAGACACCCGGGTTCTGCTCTTCCAAAAGAAGCAGATGGGTCCCCTTGCTGCCTAGGTACGCTGCGGTGACTACGATTTGCTTCCAGACCTCCCGCTGCACGGTAAGATTCCACTGCTGGATGTAGCCTGTGGTGAAATTGGGGGCAATGGTGTTCTCTGTCATAGGGAGATAGAACACTCTTGCCGCGCGATCTGCCGCAGTTTTTGGCGGAACGTAGGTCAATAAGAGTTGCTGCGTCTGCTGGGCGTTGGCGTAGGGATCCGAGAGCTGAACGTCAAACGTGGTTTCTCCAAAGGAGAACGGTTGATTCAGCTGGTTAGTGTTAAGGGCGACGGGCCGTAGGGTATCGGAGAAAATGCCGTAGGCGCCGCGAACACTGGTTTTTCCATTGCCGAACGGGTCGTAGGCAAATCCGATTCGCGGTGCAAGCCGGTCATAGCGATTGGGCGTAACACCGGGTCCGATGCCGGCGTCGCCCGGAAATACCGCTCCCAGAGGCGCCAACGGATAGATGATCGATTGCTGGCCAGGACGGAAGGCTCCGTCATGACCGAATCTGTCCCGGGTCGTGATGTATGGTTCCCAGCGCAGCCCAAGGTTGAGGGTCAACCTGTTGGTCGCTCGCCAATCGTCTTGAAAGTAGAGGAATGGCGTGTATTTGTATTGCTCAGAGAACAATGGGGTGTTCTGAAAGACGCTATTTGCGGCGCCCGAATAAAAGTCGGCGTAACCGTCTCCATAGTTGCCGGTGCGGGTGCCGGTGAACGAGTAGTCCGTGGAGAATTGGTAGTACTCCCTGCCGTAGCGTCGCTCGTACGAATATTCGCCGCCAAACTGGAAAAGATGGTTCTTCCACGAATAGCTGACCGTATCCAGGAACTGATAGTTCATCATGAAGCTGCGAAAGTTCGTTGGCACGCGCAAGGCCAGTCCGTTGGTGACCGCGACCGCCCAGTCGGTAGGGATGCTGGAAGGTGCCAGCGGTATACATCCCACGCAGCCCAGGCCCGCCCAGTTCAGCGGGTTGGTGAGCTGAGGTGCGCGGATGAACGTGTTACGCGCGACCATGAACGTGGCCAGGTTGAGCAATCCAGGCGAGAACACGTGAGTTTCGTTGATAGAGCCGTTGTGCGTGGGCCAGTCGTTGTTCGAATTGAACGCCGGCAGGCCCGCGCTTTGCGCATTGAAACTATCGTCAAAGAAATAGCGGAAGCTCACCTTATCGGAACTGCGGATGGATTGATCGACTTTGGCGATGACCTGGTTGTCTCTGGTCGGCAGGCCAAGATTAAAAGCATAAATATTTCCTGCCCGGTTAGGTAGAGGGAAGAAGGCGGTAGTGAAAGCCTGGGCCACCGGATCGAGGGCGGCATTTGGAATGGTGTCTCCAGGGTAGGGGACACCGATCGGATTGGCAGCGGTGACAGTGCTCGGAGGGGCCACGGTAATCGGCTTGCCGGCAACAAGAGTTTGGGAGAAGTTACCCTGGCGTTCGAGCGCAGTGGGAACGATGGTGGAGGAAACGGTACTGCCGAGCATCTGCCGGGTCAGTTCAAAGCCTACGAAGAAGAAGGTTCGATCTCGGCCGTTGTAATGCGGCACGATGACGGGTCCGCCGATGGTGGCTCCAAACTGATTACGGTTTAGCGGAGAGACGACGGTGGCGAAGTAATCCTTCGCGTCGGCATAATCGTTGCGCAGGAACTCGTACGCCGAACCGTGGAATTGGTTGGTGCCCGACTTGGTGATCATATTGATCACCGCGCCTGCATCCCGCCCATATACTGCGCTGTAGCTATTCTGCAGGATAGAGAATTCCTGCAACATTTCCGGATTGGGGAAGGCGGCGGGGACGTTGTTATACATGTCCATGTTCAATCCGCCATCGAGGGTGTAGGCCGATTGGTTAGGACGCGCGCCATTTACGCTGAAGACCAGGCCAGTATTCAAAGCGATACCACTGGCAGCGGAACCACTGGCTGCTGGGACCGCGCCCGGCAAAAGCGCTTGCAGACTGAGCGCATTGCGGCCATTCAAGGGCAGTTCGTTCATGCGCGTGGAATCAACCACGTCCTTTACTGTCGAGCTGAAGGTATCCACGTTGGTGACGTTTGCTTGAACCGCAACTACCTGCTGGGTTTGTCCAACCCGCATGGGCAGGTCGACGCGTGCGCGCTGATCGACTTGCAACAGAATCCCCGTGCGCTCGACGGTCTGAAAGCCGGCGGCCGTGCAGGTAAGGGAGTAGGTGGCAGTAGGGAGATCGGCAATGACGTAGTTGCCGGATTGGTCAGCATTCGCCTTCTCGACGGCCCCGGTCGCAACATTAGTCGCGGTGATGACAGCCGTGCTGACTACAGCGCCCGTCGGATCGGTAACGGTGCCGAAGATGATGCCGTTGCCGGATTGCGCCCATAGAGCGGAGACCATGCCTCCGATCATCCACAGGGTTGCTAGGATACAAACGCTTTTATAACTCTTCATAAGGTCCTCCCACCACTGGCTACAGGTTCAACCTCGCAAATTAGGAACACCTCCGTCGAAAGGAAGGTCGGCTCCAGTAAGAAAGCTGGCAAGATCGGAGCATAGATACAACGCCAGCCCCGCCACCTCCTCCGGTCTCGCCATTCTGCCGATCGGCTGTGCTTTTGCCAACTCAGCCATCATCTCTGTCTCCCTGCCGGGGTAGTTTCGCTTCAGGTATCCATCGACAAACGGAGTATGTACTCGCGCCGGGGAGATGCAATTGCAGCGAATATTCTTGTCCAGGAAGTCTTTGCCACCGAGAGCGTCATCGCGCGAACCGCGCCTTTGCTCATTGAGTAAGCGAAGCGGTCGGAGATGCCGGCGACCGCGGCCATCGATGCCAGGTTGATGATCACACCACCGGATTGCCCGACCATGGTGGCGATCGCAGCCTGCATGCAAAGATAGGTTCCTTGTACATTGACCCTGAAGATGCGCTCAAAGTCCTGGACGTTTGTGGTCGAGATCGTACCGATATGTGCGATGCCCGCACTATTGATGAGCATGTCGATCGGACCCTTGGAGAGATCGTTGCGAACACCCGGCTGACACTTTCCGGGTCAGCTACATCGCATGGGATACCCCAGGCGCGACCGCCCGCATGCGCGATCCCACTGGCAGTTGCCTCGGCGGCCGCGGCGTCGATATCCAGCACCCACACCTGTGCCCGGCTGGCGGCTAAGCACGTGGATATGGCCCTCCCAATTCCACTCGCCCCTCCGGTGACGACGGCAACCCTGCCGTTTAAATCAAACCGGTCCACAGCGAACCCCAAATGCAGCGCAACTGTTCTATAAGCTGCCTGAGTAGAATGTCAAGCAACAAAATCTGCGTTTCACTATATGAACCGCGGGTGCATGCAGCCATTGGCTGTTACGGATCGTTTTTGCTGCCGTGAGGATCGCATGCCGGCCGAGAGAACCGCAGATCCCGCACCATCCCCGAAGGGGCGGCCGTGGTCCTGGGTACGCTTGGACGAATCGGAAGAGTCCCAGAGTCGTCAGTCATGGAGGGATGTACGCCCTTGGTCGGGTGTTCGGACCAGACGCTGTCAGCCGCGACTGGGGGCGTCCTGCTTCGCCCGGGAGGGCTTCGGTGAGGCATGATTGCGCGGAGACTTCTTCGCTTCGCTATTGCGCCGCTCCGCCTTTGGCGCACGATACCCGAGACGCCAGGAAATCTCACACGCCGCCCTGCATATTTCCGCGGAGTAGAAGGGCAGCCGCTCTTTGCTGACGCGCGACACCGGTCCCGATACGCTGATGGCACCCAGGACCTTGCCATCGGGGGCAAAAATGGCGGCTCCAATGCACCTCGCGCCAACCACCGCCTCTTCATCGTCCAGCGAGAAACCCTGCGCTCGCGTCCGTACCAGGTCCTTTTTGAGCCTGGCAACGCTGGTTAACGTTCGGGCTGTGTCCGCCGTAAACTCTATGGATGCGAAGATCTCCTCCTTCCTTCGCTCATCGTCCATGTTGGCGAGGATCGCCTTGCCAAGGGAGGTGCAATAAAGTGCCCGGCGCATGCCGACCTGAGAAACCAGCCGGAACGTATGCAGGCTTTCCAACACATCCAGATAAAGAATGCTGTAACCGTCCAGAACAGCCA
The DNA here is from genome assembly GCA_963796145.1 of uncultured Acidobacteriaceae bacterium. GTDB lineage: Bacteria > Acidobacteriota > Terriglobia > Terriglobales > Acidobacteriaceae > PALSA-350. Next base: position 9,132 of record CAWCKO010000040.1, read on the forward strand.
GGTTTACCGTCTCGTCGGTCGTTTCCCGCAGCCTTTCCAGTACAGGGCGGCAGATGTTGCGGAGTGTCACCTGGAAGTTCACGCCGCTGCCCAACCGCACCAGCTTGGGTCCCAGCATGTACGTCCCTTCGACGTCTCGAAACAGATAAGCCTCGGCTTCAAGATGACTCAAAAATCGGTGAACGGTACTCTTATTGATTCCTGTCTTCGCAGCCACGTCTTTCAGTTGAAGACCGGCCGGAGACTGATCGAGTGTCTCCAGGACGCGCAGAACCTTTCCGATCACTCCAACGGGCGCAGATTTTGACTTCCTTGTTCGCATGGCGATGTTTTCTGGCTAGTGGTAAGTCTTATCGTCGAGCCGCCGGAAATCAACATAATTCATCACCCCAATCTAGCGTAGAGGTACTGAAGTTCCGGTGAGGTCCCCAAAAGCTGATGGCGATGGAGGTGCCAGACCGTCTTTTCCATGCGACCGACACTTCCGGTTCCTTGCCGGGAGGCATGACTTCATTCGCCGTCATTACCTTCCCAAAGACCCTCGTTCTGAGCGTGTAACGTGGCCGCACTCAAAAGCACGAACAGCAGAAGTGTCTTCAACGTGTTCCCTCCTCTTCAACCCCAATAGGTTTCGCCCGGGGCAAGGTTCTTCTTGAGAAAATCCGGGTTAAGGTCGACGGCGAGACCGACACCTTTGGGTAGTGTCATCTCCCCCTTGCTCACCTGGGGTGGATTGGATGCTGCCATCGCCTCCACGTAGCGGCCGGGATGGGCAAGAGCGCTTTCACACTTGAAGAAGTTCTGGATGGATACGGCAAACTGCGCGTTGGCATAAGTCATGACCAACCCACCTACGTTGTGCAGCGCCAGGGGTGTGCGGGAAAGTGCGGCATAGTCCGCGAGCTTTTTGGTACCGGTAATGCCCCCGGAAAAACACAGATCGGGATGGATCACGTCCACGGCTCCGTTGTCGAGGAAGGGGCGGAAGCCGCGCACCAGTTCCATCTTCTCGCCCGTCAGCAAACGGAGATTGGTGGAGCGGCGCAGTTCCATCCAGCCTTCGGAGAAAACCGGATTCAGAGGATCTTCAATCCACAGAGGGTTCATGGGCTCTACGGCCTTGGCCACGCCGATAGCGCTGGGGTGTATCGAGTTCTCCGTGACAGTGCACGGCTACATCGATATCGTCGCCGACGGCCTCACGCACATTCTCATAGCCGACTCGCACGTCGCGCAGTTGCGCGGTGGTGAGGGTATTGGCAAAGACTCCCGAGGGCACATGGAGAATTTCATGAATGTTGTTCTTGTAGACGGTGAAGCCTTCCGGCAGTTGTTTGATTCTGGCGGCCCATTCGCGGCAGGAGGCTTTGTCTAACATGTCGAGGCCTATGCCGTGCGAGTACATCGATATGCTTTCGCGAAAGCGGCCGCCGAGCAGCGTGCTGACGGGAAGATTTGTGATCTTTCCCGCCAGGTCCCATAGTGCGATATCAATGCCGCTCACCGTGGGAATGTGAGCCACGTAGTTGTACATCAGTGAGCTCATCTGCTGGAAGTAAACTTCGATGGCAAGCGGGTCTTTGCCGATCAATAGCGGCTTCATGGTTTCGATACGAGCACGCGCGATCGGACCGGTTGCCCCGGCCTCGCCGTAGCCAGTGAGGCCGCTGTCGGTGTCGATCCGGATAAGACAGTTCCCTGCTATGTGGTCCAGGCCCATGGCCTTGATGTCGACGATTTTCACCTTGCCGGCGTGCGGTTCGGCGAAGAGTTTCAGGTTGGACAGAAAGGCTCCTGCCGGTAAAGCAATGGCAAGACGCATAAGATCGCGGCGGGTCCAAGTTGGTGGGTGCTGGATTCCTGGGTGCTGGGACATGGGGCCTTCGTTCCTCGAGATAAAATGTGCGCCCAGCCAGCTTATTCCAATTCGAACGCCAACTGTCGCGCTGCACTCAAATCGGTTCTTCCGCACTTTCGGTGCAGGTTTGATAAGCAGGCGGGAGGCTAGGGTAGTGATTCTACAGCCCACTTCGTTTTAGCCGACGAGCGCCTGGAGAGGCCGGGAGAATCCGCCTCGCGACTTCTTGGACAAAACGCTGCATCCCAAAGCGTTTCAATTGCTTGTGGGTCTTCGGAGGGGTGAGCTTGCACCGAAAGTGCGGAAGATCCCTTAAATCTCGGTACTGCCCGACAGTCGGATCGCCATGAGCCGCATCCCTTGCTTGACCGGCGATGTTGTACTGAATACGATGCTGAAGCTGCACGAACTCTCACTCCACTGAGCCGCAGATTGAGAGAAAGGGTACCAATTGAAGGTGGGAAGGGTGCTGCCGGCAATCGGAATTATGTTGAGCCTGCTGACGGCGAGACCACAGGCTGCGCCGGGAAAGGACCTTTCCGTGAAGCCCGGCGAAATCGTAATCGATCCGCCGACGCTCATCAACCTGGGATTCGAGTGGCCCATCACCGGCGACGATAACCGCAACGCCAGGGTTGACGTCTCGTTTCGCAAGAAGGGTACGACGGAATGGCGCAAAGCGATGCCGCTCATGCGCCTGCAAGGAGAGCATGTCTACCAGGGGCGTGCCTCCCTGGGCGAATACATCTTCAATGTCGTGGTGCCCAACATGTTTGCCGGCAGCATCCTCGACCTTGAACCAGGCACGGAATACGAGGCGCGCTTTATTCTCACCGATCCTGATGGGGTCATTGGAAACGCCACACGCCTGGTAACCGTAAAGACCCGGTCAGACCCCAAACCGGCTGCAGGCGGACGCGTCTATCACGTGTATCCGCCGGGCTGGAAGGGTCCAAAGGAGCCCGATTCGTTTACCGGCCTCAACTGCGCTTATAACTACTATTGTGGTGGCGGTGATACTTCACTGACCGGCCGTCCGCGGGTAAAACCCGGCGATATCATCCTGGTGCATGCGGGCATATACGAGTCTCTGCACGACCGTTACGGCAGAGACAGTACCACCAGGCCGGTCGAAGGCACCTACTATTTCTTTGGCAACGGCACAGCCGACAAACCCATCGTCATTAAGGCGGCCGGGGATGGCCCGGTAATTTTTGACGGTCTGGGTAATTTCACTTTATTCAACCTGCAGGGCGCCAATTACAACTATTTCGACGGCATTACTTTTCGTAATACCGATATCGCCATCCAGGCAGGGGTGCAATTTATCGCTGGTTCTAAGGGCCTCACCGTCAAGCATTGCCGGTTTGAGAATGTCAGCATCGGCATCAACGCCAGTTACTCCGGTTCCAGCGACTTCACCATTACCGACAATACCTTTATCGGGCGCGACGACCCTAAACACTTACAGGGGTGGAATGGAGATTTTTGGCTTCAGTTTAACGGCGTCGATGGACAAAAGTTTCCTGCACCGCTGGTGTCCTATACAGCGGTCCGGGTCTATGGCGGGGGCCACGTCGTTGCTTACAACTACGTTGCCAACTTTCACGACGGTATCGATGTAGAAACCTATGGCAACCCGGACGGCTCAGACGCCGTAACTGGCCCCTATTACCCACCTAAGAGTTACTGGGACCGTCGTCCGGTAAGCATCGATTTCTATAACAACTACATGACCAATTTTCATGACAACGCGTTTGAAATCGATGGCTCGATGCACAACGTCCGGGTGATGCGAAATATGATGATCAACTCGGCGTCCCAACCATTCTGCAATCAGCCGGCAATTGGCGGCCCCATCTACTGGATTCGCAACATTGCTTACAACGCGCCCTTTGGTGCGGCGCGTATGACCGAGGGCGCACCCGGTGTCATGTTCCTCAACAACACCATCCTGACCGAGTTCGCTGCCGGCACCTCGGGCAATCTGCATATGTTCAACAATCTGATCCTGGGCCAGAAGGCCTTTCCGGCCGTCTTTTCTGTCAACACTTACACCAGCTATAGCGAGTCCGATTACAACGGCTTTCGCCCTAATCCGGGTGAGAAGGTTTCGTTCCGTTGGAATTCACCGGCCGCTGGTTTGGCGCAGGATTATCATGACCTGCTCGAAGGCGGTGGAGGTTATGGAGCGGCCGTGCCTCCGGGTTTCACGCGAACCCTGGTGTACCGCGGCTACCCGACACTGAACGCCTACAGCGCCGAAACCCATCAGGATCAGCATAGTGTTCTGGTCGATTACGATGTCTTTGAAAACGTTAAGCAGCTCGACGCCAAAGACGTGAAGATCATTCAAAACCTTTACAAATCCGAAGACTTCGATTTTCGTTTAAAGCCTGGCTCAGCCGCGGTTGACAAGGGTATCGTCATTCCCCAGGTTACCGACGGATTCACCGGCGCCGCGCCCGATCTCGGCGCGCTCGAAGTAGGACAACCGCTACCCCACTACGGCCCAAGGGATAACTGAACTCCCCTTCGGGCAAAGAAAGCGGGCGGGTCGCGGGGAACCCGGAAGCGATCCTCCTAACTGCCTGCAAAGTCTCGTTTCGCTAAATTCCCCTGCTGGAGGATCAGACACGAGCGATTTACCGATAACCCCTGTACCCTTCCCAGCAGCTACGGGGTGAGCTAAGCAGATAGACAGCTCGGCCGCCCGGCGGGAGTGCCACGTAAAACCCCAGCGAGGGATGGATTCAGCGCCTAAAACGGAGCAGCGCCCCGTTGGGTGGCCCGTAGCCGAAAGTCCAGTGGAGAGTTTGCGCCGTCAGCAGGAGATAAAGGGACAGCATACCTATTGCAGCAACTCTGGGGGGATAGGGGATAGGTATTGTGTCGCCGTATCTCCCCGGAGAAGCCTGGGCAAAGTCTGAGGCTCGCCAGATGTTGGAGCTTGCTATCCAGTAGGGGCGTGACCGGTGCGGTGTTGTTAGTGGAGATAGATCGCCGTGACTAAGAACCAGCGCGTGAAGGTGCTCCACGGCCTTGATAACAATCCGGCATAGTTCAGCTGAATTGACCGTAGGGGGTCGAACCGATGCAGCTGGCGCTGGCCGAGAAGAAGGAGATTCAGAAGAAGATCGGCGAACGGGATTAGGCCGTAGCCGTCTAAGACCTGCAGTTTCCGTTTTAGGAGCTAGGATTTCAGGTTGTCCTTAGCGGTGGGCCGATGAGCTCCAAGTCGTACTTACGGAAGAGGGCCGCGTCCATGAGGTCGACTTTGCCGTGGGCGGTGTCGCGGAAGAACTGCTCCATCTTGCCTGCGGGGGTGAAGGCGATGAGCATCTTCGCGGGCGTGGCTCCGGCGCCTGTGAAGGCGGGGGGGACTTTGCGGGGCGCGAGGACGGAGTCGCCTGATTTGAGCTGCAAGCGCTTCTCGCCGACCTGGAAGCGGACCTCGCCCTCCATGACGTAGAACCACTCTTCCTGCTCGAGGTGGAGGTGCAGAGGCGGGCCGCCGGGGAGGAGGTTGCTGTGCTCGATGACGAAGAGGTTGCCGCCGGTCTCCTGGGTGGAGATTTTGAAGGCGATGTGGCTGAAGCCTAGCGAGCGGGCCTCGCCGTAGAGGTCTTGTCCGGCGGGGACGAGGTGGGCCTCTTTCAGGGGCGTGTCGGCGGATTCAGCGGCGAGGGCGAAGGGTTGGGAGAGTGCGAGGGGAAGGGCAGAGGCTGCAGACTTGAGAAAGTTGCGACGCTTCATGTGTGGGTCTCCTTGCTTCTGGGACCGTTTCGCCAAAGTCTAAGGGAAGTCAGTCGGTGGCGCGGCCGAATTGTCGTACCGGCAGAGTACGGGATCGCGCATTCGCGCGATTGCCCACCTTAGCTGGGATTTCCATTTTGAACCCCAAGCGGCTTTCTTGAACGCTACAGAGTCTGTGCCCGCTCCCCGCATTTGTCAAGAGTGAAAAAACTTGCATAGGCCGGTGGAACTGCCCATCCAGCGGGCGATTCGGCAGACCAAGCCGACCATCCAGAGCGCCTGCAAGGGCTTCTCCAGGCATGCGTTAAGCAATGCTTCTGCAATGCCCCGTCATGCCAAGTCAAAGTCAGAGTCAAAGTTACAGAAAAACAGGACAGACCTTCGCCATGATGATTAGTCAATCCGGAGAGAGCTTTCGGTGCTATGAGCCCTTGGAGTAATAGGATTTCAGCCCTGTCGGATATTTGAGTGGAACTGAATGATTTGCCTTTCGATTTGCGAATGAATGAGGAATTTGTTGGACGGCAGGTGTAATTGCCAAAGGCTGTTCTTAAGTCGCAGCTCACTCAATGCGCAGGGCCCGTACCGGGTCGATGGAGGCCGCGCGCCGCGCCGGGATGATGCCGGCCACGGCAGCCGTAATCACGAGCACTCCAATGGCGATGCCCATGACCGGCACATTGACGCTGGTGATTTCAAAGAGCTGCGATTTGATGTACCGCACGCAGAAGATAGCCACCGGGATGCCGATCGCGAGGCCGGCAACGGCCTGCAGCATGGCGCCGCCCATGACCATTCCAATGACGCGGCTGCGCGCCGCTCCCAACGCCATCCGGATGCCGATCTCCGGCGTGCGGCGCACCACGGTATACGCTGTGACGCCATAGAGGCCGATGGCGGCGAGAAGCAGGGCCAGCAGGCCGAAAAGAGAAGTGAGACGCGCAATCAGGCGCTCTTGTATGAAACGATCGTCAATCTGCTGCCGGAAGGTCTGAAATTTCACGATCGTTAGATTGGGGTTGATGCTGGCCAGGGTCTCACTTACGGTCTTTTCAAACCCGGCGATGGGATGGCCGGTCTGGATCACCAGTGCGCCGGCGTACATCGACTGGTCTTTGTCGAGCTGGTAGTCGGGATCGTTGCCGCTGCCGGCCCGTTGCGTGAGCGGCACAAAATACATGGCGTGGTTCTTCCAGTAAATGCTGGTGTAGGTAGTGTCTTCCACCACGCCGACGATCTCATGCGCTCCATCCCGGCCGGCCTGTCCGGGGCCGGAAGGGCCAAAGGAATGGCCGATGGGGTTGCGTTTGCCGAAGAAGTGTTTGACGAACTCCTGATTCACAACCGCGACGGGCGCGGCGTTCAACGTGTCCTGCGGCCTGAAGCCGCGGCCCATGACGACACGGGTGCCGACTGAGTCGAAGTACTCCGAGCTGCCTTTCACCCAGGACGCGCCTTTGTTCAGGTCCGGCTCGCCCTGAACTTTTACGCCGGTTCCCCAGTTGTTTTCCTCCATGGGCGTGTAGGTGGCGAGGCCTACTTGGAGAACACCGGGAATGCCGTGGAAGCGGTCTACGATGGTCTGATAGAGGGGTTCGACCTCCGTGTTCTTGTAGCCCGCCGCCTGCGGATTAAAGTGCGCGATATAGCGGTTCGTCGTATCCAGCTTCATGTCGACGTTTTCGGCCTTGTTGAGGCTCTGCGCAAAGAGGCCGGCGGCGACCAGCAGCACGAGGGAGAGCGAGGCCTGCAGAACCACCAGGGATCGCTGCAGGAAGGATGCGCCGTGGGCGGTTGTACGCGCATTGGAGCGCAGGGCCTCGGCGGGATGCGTGCGCGCGGCCATCAGTGCCGGTGCCAGTCCAAAGAGAATGCCCGTGACCAGGGAAAGCGTAAAAGCAAAGCCGATGACCATTGGCGAAGGCGAAGCACTGACCGGCATGTTCTGCTGATTAGGAAAGGCGAGCGCCAGCAGCGCGTGTGCTCCGAGATAGGAGACGGCGAGGCCGAGCAGGCAGCCCGTACCCGACAGAAGAACGCTTTCGGTCAGGAGCTGGCGCACAATTCGGCTGCGCTGCGCGCCCAGCGCCGCGCGGACGGAAAGTTCCGCGCGGCGGCCCATGCCGCGCACCAGTAGCAGATTCGCGATGTTGGCGCAGGCGACGAGCAGGACCAGCGCCGCAATCCATTGCAGCAGTTTCAGTTGGTCCTTGTAACCTTCCTGCATGTTCTGGATGCCGCCGCCGCCGGGAGTGAGCACCACATGGGTGCGGGGGAGAACCTTTTGCGCACGCTGATCCGTAAATGTCTTCAGCGTCGCAAACTGCTGTCTGAGCAGTGCGCTGGCTTTGGATTGGAGGGCCGGCAGGGAGGTTCCCGGCTTCACGCGGCCGATGATGTAGGCCCACTGCTCGTCGGGATCGGTGAAGTACGGTGCGCCGATGACTTCATCCATCGCATTCATGGGAAGGAAGTATTTGGGCGGATTGGTATCGATGCGGTCTCCGTAAAATCCCTTTGGCGCAACGCCGATAATGGTGGCCGGCTTCGTATTGATGTAAAATGCGCTTCCAACAACGTGCGGATCGCCTGCGTAGTCCTGCTGCCATGAGTCATAGCTCATCACGGCGGTAATGGGCGCGCCCTTCTGATCGTCGGCATCCGCAAGCAGCCGGCCCGCCGCCGGCGAAAGACCAAAGACGCGGAAGTAATTGCCGGAGACGAAGGTTCCCATGACGGATTTCGCGACGGTCTGGGGGCCGGCGCGACGGACCGTAATCGGCCGCCAGGCATAGCCGGACTCCATCGCAGCCAGCTCCTCGAACTCCGGCAGGTTCTTCTTTAACATGAAATAGGTATCGGTGGAGAAGAGCGAGTAGTCCCCTTCGTCGTTCCATCCGCCGTTGACGCAGCAGTCGTCTTTGTCGCCGATGCGGATCAGGGTTCTGGGATCGGTTACCGGCAGGTTATGGAGCAGGATGGCATTGACCAGAGTGAAGATGGCCGAGTTGGCGCCAATGCCGAGCGCGAGCGTAAGCAGCACGGTCACGGTGAACCCCCGCGTTTTGCGAAACTGACGGAATCCATACGCCACATCCTGCAGCAGAACTTTCATCCTCTACCTCGGCACACGTCGGCTTGCACATAAAGGAAACGGATTACCTACCCCAGAAGTTCCGTGCAATTGTTAGGTTAGCCTTCTTTGATTGAGGACCAGCGTTTGTATTTTAAGAAAAATGTTCAAAATCGGACGTTTAGCGGTAGTCGCGGAGATAAAGATCGCGGTAGGGACACATATTGCTATGCGGCCCCCACACAAAACCGGACGTGCGGCTTTCCCGCATCCTGCTCCCACCTCGGGTGTGTGACGAGAGGGCCGCAAGTGCATAAGTCCGAGACGAGGCGTCTATGAACATTAGCCCGCTGCAAATGGGGCCCGCGACCTGACACCGGGTTCTTACACAGAGCAAAGGGGGCAGGTTAGAGCATTTTCACTTCTACTCTGCACAGTCAAGCGCCGCGAAGTGCGGCTTTTCTTGAGGAAAAGCCACGTCGGGAGTGGTTGCTCTGTATACACCAGAAGTGAAAATGCTCTAGTTCGAATCTGCAACAGTGATAGCTATGTTTCTAAAGGAGACATGCCCTTTTTCACTGCCTTGCAGGATGATCGGGCCAGGCAGCGCTTCGTGGCTGTCGATGGCTCCGCCAGTCGGACCCGGTATTTCCTGATTGTCGATGATGGTCTGTCCATCCTGGACCACGGTGACGTGGCGGCCAACCAGCGTGATGTCGTAGGTCTGCCAGGCTCCGGTTGTTCTGGGTAACTCCGGATGGGGCGCGATAAAACCGTAAATGCCGCCGGTATGGTGGCTTGGTGGCTCCGCCGCGGATTCATTCTCGATCTGCAGTTCGTAACGGCCACGGAGATAGACACCGCTGTTCGAGCTGGGGCCGCAATTGAACTCCAGGTGTAGTTTAAAATCCTGAAATTTGCGGTCCGTGGCAAGCTCGGGTCCATTGCCCGGCGTCACCAGGGTGCCGTTCACCACCGTCCAGTGATTACTGCTTTCGGGAAAGGGATTGGCGGAGTACTCATACCACCCATCCAAATTCTTGCCATTGAACAACGAGATCGTCTTTCCCCAGTGGGGTGGCGCGGTTCTCTCGAGCGAGGGCGCCCGTTCTCCTACCCAGGTCCACGTGGCCCCGTCTGGCCCAGTGGTTGTGCCGATGAGCTTCCCACCGGCGAGCCTGGCCTTGAAGATCATGTCGGTCGAGCGGTTCTCTTCGTCTTTGGGCGAGGTAAACATGAGGGCGCCATGACTGATCGCAACTTGCGGCAGCGGACGAGCATTTCCCCATCGGCCCACCATGTTGGCCTTGAGTTGCCCTTGTTCCTCATACAACTCCAACCAGGAAGGATATGGGCGGGTAGGGGTTTTCAAGGTCAAGTCCCATCGGCCCAGGAAGGGTTGATCCGCGCCGCTCGTGGAATGGTCCACAGCGGCCAGGGCTCCGCAGCACACAGCCACCATGGCGACAAACAACCACAGTCTTTTTTGCAACATCATCGCGGAGGTCTCCTTGCTGTGAGCGCGAGGGAAGGGAGTCATGGCAGCGCCTGCATCAACTCTTGAGGGTGTGGGTGGCATCGTCAAAGAAGACTCGCTCCTTGCGGAAGTAGGACTGATTCGCCATATGGCAGGCGATCGCTGCATGGTTGCCAAATACGGCATCCTCGACGTTGGGTTTGCGGCTCTTTACCGATTCAAAAAACGTCCAGATATGCGGCCTGAGGTCATCCCAGTCATCACCGGTGTAGACCGTCTTCTCAGTGAGCGGCTCCTTGGCGATGGGTGGGTCATGCTTCTCGTGCCAGGCACGCACATACTCCGCCCGCATTGGCTGGGGGAAGCTGCCGTCGTAGTAACTGGGCTTGGTATCGATCCCCGCCTGCGGCGTGTACTGGATAGCGTATCCGGTCGCCTCCAGTATTCCCTTAGGGCCCATGTAGCGGGCGGTTTCCGGCGTCTCTGTACTTTGGCCTAACCGAATGTACACAGGAATGCCGTGGTAATCGAACAGCACCATCTGCAGGTCCGGCATGTCCCGGCCATCTTTCCAACGGAAGATGCCTCCGAGCGACAGGGCAGAACGGGGAGGCTCATTCCAGTCCAGGCTAAACAGCATGCCGCTGACCAGATGCACCATCAGGTCTCCTGCCACACCAGTCCCGTAGTCTCGCCAGCAGCGCCAACGCGCAAACCGTTCCGGATTGAAGGCGATTTTCGGAGTGTCTTTCAGCCAGACGTCCCAGGACAGGTTTTCGGGCGAGAGATCGGGGGGCGGCGGATATTCCCAGGCGCCGGTCGGGCTATTGCGGCCCAACGTCAACTCGACCGACGTGACCTCGCCGATGGCTCCGCCCAAATAGAGTTCGCGGGCCTTGGCGCACAACACAGAACTGACGCGCTGCGCGCCGATCTGCACGATGCGCTTATTGGTCTCTGCAGCATGTACCATCTCGAAGCCTTCCGCAATGGTGTGCGACATGGGCTTCTCGCAGTAGATGTCTTTGCCGGCATTGCATGCATCGACCACCACCTGCCGGTGCCAGAAGTCGGGCACGGCGGCAAGAATGCAGTCAATGTCTTTGCGGTCTAACAACTCCTGATAGTGCCTGGTGGTGGATAGATTGGGATTGCCGGTGATCTCCTTGGCCAGGGTGTGACGGCCGTCATAGAGGTCGGCTGCGGCGACGCACTCCGCTCCGGGAATGGAAAGCGCGCTGGAGAGGACGCCGGAGCCCTCCATGCCCACACCAATAATGCCGAAGCGCAGCCGGTCGCTGGCAGCGACCGGCTTGCCTGGTAGAGGCTGGGTCTGAGGCTCCAGCATAATCGCGTGGGAGCCGGGCGATAACAGACCGCCGGCCGCAACCGCGCCGGTCTGCAGAAACTTACGGCGAGAGAAACTATCGAGCATGCTGGTGTCCCCTTTGGGCTGAACTGACACAATAACGCGTTCGCATCAAAAGAGAAACCTCGCGCCCAACTGGATCTGCCGTTCGGCGTAGGCGGTGGCCGTCGCCAGGCCGAACGTCGGACTGGTCAGGATTTGTGGTCAAGGATTTGTGGTCAGGATTTGTGGTCAGACGGGACTGGAACTTTGCTAAGAGTCGTAAACCGTCCGCCATTTTTCAGAAGCTCTATAGAAGCGAGGACCCCGCAAAAAGATCGTCACAGACCGAAGGGAACGTGAGCTAATTTCGACCCGTAGCAGACTCTCGTTTCCCTAAGTGACAGTCCCGTCCGACCACTAAATTCTAAGAGTTTTTCACGCAGGGGCTTTCGGCAGTTCCTTCCTCGCTGAAGGTGAATGTCCTTGCTACCATCGGCAGAGCATCTTCGAGAAGCACTCCGCAACCTCAGCCGGATGCGTCGCCGTGGAGCCCCGTTGCGAAGAAAATGATCGGGAGGAGTATAAACATGGGAAAACATGATCTATCGGAGCGTGTGAATCGGTTTTGGCTACGCGTGACCGAGGGCATGCAACTCAACCAGCTATGGTCGCAGTTTCGGACGGATGCTCATTCCAGCTACCGCCTATATTCCCTGGAGGTCGATTCCACACGAGTGGAAGGCGTGGACCACACCCGGCACTTTTTGAGCGTGGGCAGCCAATTCTTCTGGGCGATTGTCGAGAAGCTCACGCCGGCCCGCCGGGTGTTATTGCTGGTCGCTTTAGCGCTGGTTTTTGTTCCGGGCGGCGAATGGACGTGGCGTACAAGATCGGGAACAGTGGAAGTATTCGGTCTCGATTTTCACTTCTACGGTGGTCTTCTGATGTTCGTCCTTTTAGTTCTGGAAGTTGCAGATCGCGTTGTGATGAAGCGCGATCTGCAGATTGCGAAGGAGATCCAAACATGGTTACTTCCGGAGAGCCCGCCCCACGTGCCGGGGCTCGAAATCGCATTCACTACCCGTGCGGCCAACACCGTTGCGGGAGATTACTATGACGTCTTTGCCCGTCCAAGCGAAGGTTCAGGAGGCGGCACTTTTCTGATTGCGATTGCAGACGTGGCGGGTAAAAGCATTCCCGCTGCGATGCTGATGGCAACATTTCAGGCAAGCTTAAAAACTCTCAGTGGTACACACGGCTCGCTCCCGGAATTAGTCGGCCGGATGAATGGTTATGCCTGCAGCAATAGCCAGAATGGCCGCCGCTTTACCACCGCTTTCATTGCCGAATTCGACCCTTCATCGCGTCGATTGACCTATGTCAATGCAGGACACAACGATCCCATACTGCGTCGTCGATCGGGCGTCATCGAGCGTCTCGGGATTGGCGGCTTGCCGCTCGGGATCATGAAAGATGCCTTCTACCTGTCGGGGGAAGTAGTGATGCAACCCGGTGATTGGCTCGCGACTTTCACCGACGGCGTCATAGAGGCCGAGAACAACGTTCAGCAGGAGTACGGCGAATACCACTTGATTACCATGCTGAACTCCGGCGTGATGCTGACTCCGGCTATGCTACTGAATAGCATCATGGTTGACCTCGACCGCTTCGTGGGGGATGCACCGCAACACGATGACATTACCTGCATACTCTTGCGTGCGAGTTAGTGCACTGTCCCGGAAGTTCATTGAAGAATTTAGTCGTCAAAGAATTTAGTCGTCAAAGAATTTAGTCGTCAAAGAATTTAGTCGTCAGACGAGACTGGTACTTAACAGAAAGTCTGAGCCTTGGCTGCCCGTTTTTCCGCCCTATCGGTCTCAGTTCCGAGCCTCACAAGCCGCGGACCGCTACCTCGCCATCTCTGCTTTCCAAAGTTCCAGTGCCGTCTGGAAGCTGTGAAAAAATTGACGGTAGCATCAAGGTATCCACTTTTGCGTCAAGTGCAACCACCTTAGACTGCAAGCGTGAATGCATCGCCAGCTCTACGCCGCCTTGTTCCGATTGATCGCAATCAGCTGATTTTGCGCACTGTCGATGTTGAACGGTTGATCGAGCAAGATCACAGCGCACGCTCGATCTGGGAGGTGGTCGGTCGTATGGACTTGAGTCTTTACGACGGCGAGATCGCGGCGGTTGAAGGTCGCGCAGGTCGTGACCATACCGCCCCTCGGTTACTGATCAGCTTGTGGTTGTACGCGTACAGCCGAGGCATAAGCTCGGCGCGTGAGCTATCCCGGCAGTGCGAGTTCGAGCCGGGCGCGCTGTGGCTCTGTGGGTGCCAGCCGATCAGCTATCGAACCCTCTCCGGGTTCCGCTGTGATTACCAGGTAGCCCTGGAGAATCTGTTTGTGCAGGTGGTGGGCATGCTGAGCGCCGAGGGACTGATCACCATGGAACGAGTCACGCTGGATGGCACGAAGATCAAGGCCAATGCCAGCGGTAATACATTTCGACGCAAAGAGAAGCTGGAAGCTCATCTGGCGTTAGCGCGCGAGCAGGTGGAGCGGATCAATGAGCAAGCGGCAGAAGAGGGAAAGAGAACCAACCGTCAGCTGGCAGCACAACGGCGGGCAGCTCGGCAGCGAAAGAGTCGGCTAGAGTCTGCGGTGCGTGAGGTGGAGCGGCTGCAGCAGGCACGGAAGCGTGATCGCGAAGAGTTTGTTGCTCGAGCTTCCAGCACCGACCCACAGGCCCACGTGATGAGAAACGGTGAAGGTGGAACCGTACCCAACTATAACGTGCAGTTAGTCACCGACACGACCCACGGGCTGGTGGTGAACGTAGAGGCGACCACCGATGCGATTGACTACCGCCAACTAGAGCCTGCCCTGGACCGCTGCAAGACAACGTTGGGTTGTTTACCAAAGCAGATAGTAGCTGATGGCGACTACACCAACCACGCTTCTGTAAAAGCAGCCGGAGCAGCCGGAGTCGATTTTTATGGTTCCTGGCAAGAGAGCTGGAAGCCAGTGGAAAGGGATGCACAGGGTCGCAGTTCCGCCTTTATGAGCAGTGCTTTTATTTATGACGCGGAGCGGGACATCTATCTCTGCCCAGCAGGCGAGAAGTTAACGCACCATGCGGTTTCCAATGCCAAGAACGGGGTGCGTTGGCACGTATACAAACAACCCAGATGGGCTTGCCGCACCTGCGTGCACCGTGAGCAGTGTGCTTCCAAAACGCCACCAGCCAACTGGAGACGGTCAATTACACGCAATGAAGAGCCAGCCGCCACGGTGGCATTCAAAGCCAGGATGAAAACGGAAGAAGCGCAGAAGATCTATAAGCAACGATCACAGATTGCAGAGTTCCCGCACGCCTGGATCAAGCAGCGGTGTGGGCTTCGGCAATTTCGCTGTCGTGGACGATGGAAAGCCTCTATGGAAGCGACTTGGGCTTGTCTCAGCTACAACATCATCCGCTGGCTCAGCATCCGCAGCAAACTCAATGCTGCCGGAGTCGCTTGATGTCGCCTAGGGTCTACTCTGCGCCCTGGCGAAGGACCCGATTAGGCCCTTTTTGGCTGGAAGACCCATAAACACGCTTAAAACACGGCATGCGTGCCTACCCAGCAAACAGCAGAAGGACTTTGCTACACACGAACCTGGTAGACGTTCCCTCTGGAAAGCTCGATTCTTTCACAGCTTCCTGGCCACGAATTTCCCGACATCCTCAATTTCGACGATGGTGCGCAATTCGATTTCGATGCCGGCGGCCCAAAACTCGATTTGAAGGTTTGGCTGGGAATTCCGGATCTGGCGCCGCAAATCATGGCCTACTACTACTACAACAAGAATGTGCAGGCCCATGGCAGTCACCTGGAAGGCGTGGTTGACCTGAAAGTGGTTCCCGAGCCGGTGTGGGGCACTCTCACTCGTGATTTCGAAATGTCCCTTGCAGATAGGCTTCAGGAGAATCCGTGGCAGACGGAGGCCTGCATCGGACACTGGCACTATGATCGGGCCGTGTTTGAGAACCATACCTACCAGAAGGCCTCATTCATCATTCCTTTCCTGGTGGATATTGTCCGGAGCTGATCGACACGAATTCCGGCGTGGGTTCAACGGTACTGGCCACCGATCTGAACAAAGACGGCTTGATGGATGTCGTCACCGGGACGAAGCTGGGGACGTTCATCTTCTGGGGCCAGAAACACACTGAAAAGTAAAACAAGGAAGTTTCCGGAACAGTTAGCTTACCCCGTCCGGAACAGGCGCAATAACTTCCAAGTGAATTCGAACAACGCCGCGAAGTTCCTGTGCAACAGGCCGGCAATCGGCCGGTGCGTGGAAAGGCTCTGAGAAGCGATCATGAGCCTAATGGATGAATGCTCGCCACACAAAGTTGTCAAACCAGATTTAGTCTGGCTTCACGCCGGACGCTCGCCATCCATTTGGGGTTATTTCGTCCCGCATCTCCGGGGTTGTGTTGCCTGTAGAAATGTGCGAAGAAAGCGAAGTAAGCGAATTAAGTCCCCTTTTAGCGAAGCAGCGTCGCACAGAAAAGGTTACGTTCCTTCTTTTTCCAGTTTCTCTGATGTGGGGAGCGATCGGGCAAGGTGATCAAATAAGTGCAAGGTGATCAAATAAGTCCTTTGTTTCATGAAGGTGCTCAAGATGTTCAATTAATTAATTTGAGCATCTTGCCTCTCGGTGGGTGGCTGGTTTTCAGGCCGCGGAAGCGAAGCTGGTCTCGCGGGCAGCTCGTTTTGGAGGCCGTCTTTGGAGATGGTTGGGGGGTTGATTTGGGGAATGGCGGGCCAAATAAAAGTGCGCGAAATGCGCCTTAGGCGCTATAAGTCCCCTTCTCCTGTGCTGGATCGCCGGTCCTTTGCGGATCGGGATGGTTCTGCTCCGCCGGTGCGGTGACGAACGGGACGGTCTTCTGCCTACCAGGTAAGTGGTTGGGACGTCCCGTATGTCATCCGGCCTCCGTGTCCTCTGGCTGGGGATAGCCTCGGGCTGGTGTCCGGTGGGGTGGTGTTTCTCGGGTTGTCAAAACTGCTCAATCAAGAGGACGCACTGGGCGCACCCTGTTTGGACACGGTGATTGCTCTCCGCAGGAGCGTCCTCGCGGGCGCAGGAATACTGCGGACAGGCGTCATCCGTCACTTCGGTGTCACATTACGGCTTGCTACACCGGACATCAGGCTGGCAAGCGCTGATGCTTTCGCGGTGGTGGGCGGCGGATGCACGGGTAGAGCGCATGGGTGCAAGGCCAAACAGGGTCGTCGTGGTAAAGAGGGCGCTGACGTGTGTTCTTATTCTCACAGTAGTACGGTTTTGGAACCTCGTCGAGAGAGAGCGGATGAAGAATTCTTTGGTAACCATGTCTGCGCGCTGTTAGTGCTTGGCGGGAATTGGGGGGACAGCCTCACGATGCGAGCATTCGCCTGGGGGGTACTTTCCCTCCGGACCCTTATCTCCCAATGTCGGTTGATTCACTTTTAGGGTACTTTTCGTCTGTCCCTGATCGGTCTTGTCCCTGATCGGTCTGGAATCAGGATAGGTGGTCTGAAACAAGTTGTCTGTCCAAACCAGACTCATTTCGGATCAATCGGGCGTGGTTGTAGCCAGTCAGTCGGCCAAGACACACCGAGTTCGATGGCCGGGTGCCGCGGCTCTCGTGGAGGTTTGCCGTGTTCCAACCGCCAAAGATCGATCTTGCCTAAAAGTGAGAACGCGTTACGAGAGCGGCGGTCTCCTGCAATTGCAATCTCAAGCAAACGCCGCCGCAGTTCGAGTGCTGGCGTCGGCTCCAGCGTGTAGGAGTTCCCATTCGGCTTGGTTTGCTTGATGAGGCAGAAGTCCCGGAATGCCTCTTCCAACACGAAGTACGGCCACTGGTGCGAGCGGTTTTCGATCGGAAGCTGCAAAGTACAAAACATCGCATCGAGAGAATCTAGTGCCGCGACGGTCTTGATCAATGCGAATTGTTGTTCAAGTGAACCCGGAACATCAAACAGGGCGAAGATTTCCGCTTGCAACTCTGCGTCGGCCTTGACTAAAGAAGCAAGTTGTTTGGCCGCGAGTTCAAACAAGTGGTGCTCGTGAGGTGAGAAGTGGGGCTGAACGGCGCCTCGCGATTGGACAAATGCGAGTAGTGTCGTCGCAGCGTCTCTACCTCCTATTCGCCCTACGGCGCTGATCCACTCAGTTGCTGCTGCGCTGAATGTGATTGTTCCCGGACCTGCAAATTCGTTCAGCAGTGCAAGCGAGCCAGAGGCCCGGCTGTGGCCAAGGGAGGAAATTAGACCTCTGAGGTATGGTCCGGAAAGCCGCCCTTTCGCCAGGGTCTGGCGGATTCGCGCGATGCCCCGATCTGGATCATCAGTGTGGGGCAAAAGGCAAAGCAAGGAAGTCACAAGGCCTCTGACGTGGTCGTCGTGGTCATAGCGTTGCGAAGTGGCTTGGATCAGCACGCTCTCTAGTACCGCCTGCACCGCCTCAAACGGCAGAGTCCCTGCCGAATGCAGCAGTTGGCGAAGGGCCTCGACGCGATTCCATCCCCCCCACCGATCGGGGATGGCTACGCACTCCAAGATGAGCTGTGATGAGGCAGCGCCATCGAGCTCTGCTAGACGCACTCCTAGCTCATGCAAGAAGCGCGCGTGATCCTCTGGGCGGCCCGTGGCTCTTACCCGCAGGAGATGTTGTTCAAGGCAGGAACGAAGTGCTGCAGCGTACTTCAACCGTCTGGCTTCTTCAAAGCGAGCGACTCGCCTGCCTTCGGCGGGCAGCCAAAGATGGCCGAAACTCTCCCTGGAAAAAGGACGGGAAAGCTCCGGCTCGATCTGCGCTAGCTCAAGGAGAGCCTTCGCGGTGTCATGGACATAGTGATCGATGTTAAGAAGCGAAATCAAGACTTCGTCTGTATTCGGAGCGCGGAGCGTCAGGAGCGCACGCAGATGCACTCGCTCCCATCCGGTCAGTTGTACGCGCTTATTCGAGGCCTGCGCTGCTCGTATTGCGTTCCACCGCTCGACATCCGCGTGCAATAGGCGCTTCAAATCGATGAGGTCTTCTGGTCTAGCCACCCTCGAAAGGCTCGAAGATAAATCGGCGACCAACCCACCATGCGTGTCCTCGAGCTCACACGCAAACGTCACCGCTCCTTTGAGGTACTGTCGAAGACGTTCACAGAGTTCTTCCGGAAGCTCTGACCGGAGGTCGAGGGGTTGTTCCCGTTCATCCGTTGAAGGAATACCTTTTCCAAGTAGGCTTGTGATACCCCGCAGGGTCGCCTCTCTCAAAGGTTGATCAAAGTGTGCTCCCATCGAAGCGACACTCACTATGCTGGGCGTTTCACGAAACAATTGCTCTAGTTGCCTAACGATCGCGTACCGAGAGTCTCCGTGAGGAACTTTGGCCTGCTGGATTTGCTCCTTAATGCAGCAATAGGTCACAAAGGCCTTCTCCATCCGAGGTACTCCAATGACGGAGGCCAATACGGAGATGGCATCACTCTGGTTTTGCCCGATCTCGGTGGTCGTGATCGACGTAAGTAGGTCCTGCTGCAATGCTTCGGGGACCGTAGTGATCAGCCAACCCCAAAAGCGAAAAGACAGGGCAGACACTGCGACTTGTGAAGCCACCCAAGCGCTCACCCAGCCCTCATCGATTTCCTTGACGAGGGTGAGGGCGTCAAGCAGACTTCGGTTATTTGTAGGATTGAACCTCTGCAGGCCACCGCTCTGCAGCTCCTTTTTCAGGTCATTTGCGACGCCGGGCACCCCAAGCTCGCGCCAACTCAAGATCATTTGCATGCGCCGCACATGATCCGTTTCTGCAGCAAGGCGTTGCTCGTGGGCGTGGACGACGTCTGCGAGCAACGCGGGCGGAACGTCGTCCGTGGAGATTTGCAGAAGCGCGCTCTCTCGCTCAGACGAAGGAAGTGCATCAATAGCGCGGACCAGCCTTCCTTCGTCCCGCATCCATCCCAGATACCGAATTGAGGATCGACGGATCTCCACATCAGGATCGAACAATGCAAAGTGTTCGGCGATGTCCGTCCGTCCATAATTTATTGTCAGCTCGCTGACGAAATCTCCCCGGAGTGCCACCGTCCAAGTCGGCACAATCGCCTGCCATTTTCCGCCAAGGATCGACAGGTGAAACTCGCGGGCAATGCGGTAGGCGCCTAACCGAATTTGTTGGTCCTCGCTCATTAGCAACGGCGTCACGAGGTCAGCGAATTCGGGGAATCCCGTCTCAAAGATGGCGGCCAGAGCTAATTCTCGATGCGCTTCGTCGGCCACCTCATACCACCGCCGGAGGCGATCGTTCAGTGCAGCGCGGGCGTCCTGGGGGAGAGCCGCGGCGCAGAGACGGGCCAAAGTCGCTGCGAAGCATAGATCCACCTCAGCGCACATCTGGACCAAAAGCTTTGCTTTCACTTCAGCATCAAGTGACTCCGTCATAACATCCCCGGCAATCTTCTCCGCCAACATGCGCAATGACTCCTCCCATGCGGGCCAGTTGATGAAGTTGCGTTGATACGCCGGCACCAGCTCTGTGTCCTCCAATACCTGATCTAAAATGCTCTGGAGCGCGCTCGCGGCGTAGAACTCCTGGAATTGCTGGTGCTGAAACTGAAAATATCCGGTAGCCTGAATAGTGCGTTCGAGGACATGGTGATCCGTGAGGGCTGCCAGGACATCTGAGGCGGCCGTGCCATCTTTTATCTGCTTCGTCCGAACAAGTTTTTCGCCCACCTGCGCGCAGATGACTCTCGCGGAGGCCTCGGGGATAAGGGTGTTCCCGCGTTGCGTCATCTCTTTTGCGAGGGCGGAGAGATAGCTCGCCGCCATTCCTTGAAGAGGCGCGCGCACGAGCCAATTCGCATGCTCCGGATTCGTCTCGAACAGCGTAGTCACCTGTTCAAGGATGCCCATTTTGGTAGCCAGGGAGAAGCTTGCCTGCTCGGCGCAGCTTCATGACCTCATGGAGGATGAACGGAGTTTGCGTAAGGTCATTAAGAGCTGGATTTCTGTTGAGTTCATCGGCCAATGTATCGCCAGCGGCACCCAGAGCCTCTGTCAGATATGACCGCCGCTCCTCCCTATTCACCCTTTGGATGGTGATGTGCAACAGGTCCTCCAGAGGCGGAGTAAATCGGTGGCCTCGAGTGGCGACCACGAAGCCATTATCGGGGAAGTTTCGCTGTTCCGCCCGAAGGCGTTGCTCGATCAACTCGATACTGGTGGGCGACAACTCGTTCCAACCGTTTAGCAGTACGACTGCCGGTCGCTGTTGGAGTACTTGCAGCACCTGCGACGCATTAAGGGGACGTGCTTTAAAAGGTCCTGAATGAGCTACGAGAAAGTCCGCGAGCCCCGCTTGGCTCGAGCTTGCCCACTCTGGCAGGTGCACAAGAATCGGGATGATGCCACTGTTGGCAAGCGAACGGCCCATCTGGACCAAAGTCGTCGTCTTACCACTACCCGGGGGAGCCTCCAGAAGAATGTGTCTGTGTTGCTCTAACAGCTTGAAGAATTCTTGCTGCTCAAGCTGTTTTGTGACTTTACGATCTTCACCAACGATCGAGAATCGAAGCTTTATTGAGGGATGCAAACCGAGACGCCGATGCGTGAACCAAAGCTCTACATTTTCGAGCGCCGCATCGGCCACATCAGTACACAAATCCGCAAACTCTGGCGTCCTCGATACTGCAATGCCGAGGAGGAGTTGTCGCGCCGGTGCGCTCGCAGGCTCCAAGAGTCGCGAGAGTAGGTCTTCACGGGAAAGGACGACCAGTTCCAGTCCCACTTCATTTTGGAGTTTCTGAATCCAGCCTTCACTGCGCTGATTGGTCACGCTCTCAGGCGTGGCAAAGACCATCAACTTCAAGTTCGGATAGTTTGCACGGATTTTACGTGCGTCAGCAAGAATCTTGGCGTAGGTCGGCGTGATTGAACAGGCGAACGCTCGCCCCACCCCATCGGCCGCCAAACCTTTGGGAACGCGAGCATCAGCCCCAAGATCTTTTTCGGGTTCACTGCAAACGATCTCGGGCCACGTCTGCCGCGCCAGTTGCAGAGCCATGCGCTGAAAACGGACGCCGTCCCTGTTTTCGGACATGTCATCCAACGCCAGCGCAAGCTCTGTTCTGACGGTCACAATCCCTGACCCCTTCCAAACGCTCTCTCCATTTTAGGCTGCGGCGCTTTATCGTTCGGAGTTTGGTTGTCAGACGGAGCTGGAGCTTTGGCGGAAATGCCGCTGGACAACATAAGGTTGGTCTATCTAGGCAGAATAAAGGCGTTGACAGACGGGACGTTCACTGACCTTCATGCGATTGCGGCCCGACAGGCTAACAAAAATAGTTAGGTGAACGTCCTGTCTGTCAACGCCTTTGTCAACGCCTTTGTCAACGTCTTTGTCCGGGAGCTGGAGACGGAGCTGGGCTACCTGCGCCGGACGACGCGGTACCTGGAGGAGTGATCTGCGGGATATACTTCCGCCATTGCCCGAGCCGCAAAAGAAGGACGGAGACAAATGGGCGTGGCAGAGATAATTGTTGGCGGTTTGACCACCCTTGTAGGAGGAATCGGCGGTGGCATGCTTGCCGGCTGGTACCAGGATCGACGAGACACACGAGACAGGCCCCAGTTGAAGCTCGACTTTGATGCCAAGGCGGACAGGATAGAGGCTGCAGCCCAGGGGCAAGCCCGGCATGGCACCCGTCCCACTTCTCCGTGGCTTTTCCTTGCCCAACGTTCGGCTAGTCTTTGCCCAGACCGGATCAAGGGCCGGTCCTAATTAGACCGCAGTTGAAGGCTCCGGTGGCGGAGCAGTGTCAATGTATTTTTGCGGATCGGGATTCAGGAAAATTTTATCCGATCCTTCGACCATCTTTAGCTCGTAACCGGCGAACGTCTTCTGTTCTGATCGCGGGTTCTTCACGCTCCATAGCCCATCGGCATCCCCGGCGGAGAAAAGAATACCGGTGTAGCCGGCATCCCGATCAATCGGAGGCCTGGACAAGATCAGATGCTTGTCGCCATAGGACTGCGTTTGAACCAGAAACAATTCGCCCGTTGCCCGGACAATTGCTGCAAACCACACCCGATATTTGCGGACTTCCTCAAGCTTTGCAAGCCTCTTTACAGAAGCGAGAACGCTTCGTTTTTTTGATCGAAACTGCTCCATGCCCTTCGTGATGTTGTCGGCTGCGCGGATCATCAAATAGATCGAAGTGAAGAGCCCGATCAGCACCGGCCCGCTCATCGTGTCCCCCATGCGCGATAAAGAAAATGCACATGACCAGAGAGCGAACAATAATTCCGCCGTTCCATAGACGATTTGCTGTTGCTGCTTAAGCAGAAAAAGAAGTCCAGAGAAATCGCGACGGCGATAGTACCGAGAAGCACACGCGCAAGCGACGGGCTCATCCGTGGTAGGTATACTTGGACAACCCGATTTATCGCGGCGACCGCCAGCGCACCCGGAATCCAATATTTCATCAAATAGATTTTGTTACCAGCCGCATAGGCATCATGCGCGATAATGCGCGACATATGCTTTGCTGCGGCCCGCAGTTGTTCTTTGTCATCCCCGGTCTGCTGATAGGTGTGAAAAACAACGTGCATCATGTAACCGATGCCAGTATTTATCCGCGCATTCTTGCGCATCAGGTAGACCAATACCCAGACGAGCAGCGGGTAGACCAGCCAGGTGAAGACGAGAACGATCTTTATGAGCGTTGTGGGCAGAGATATTCCCATAGTCAAACCAGAATAAAATAGGAACCGACACACACCAGCCCCCTGGATTGGACCTGGAGATAACGGGACGGAAGATAACGGGACGGACGGAAGTACCCCCCCAAGAATTACTCGCATTGGGAGGAACGCCGGGACACATTTCCTTCGGCCAGCAGATGACTCTCTGAGAGTTTCACCGATGGAAGATTTCTTTGGGGGTAGTTCCGTCCGTCCCGCAAATGCCCCGTCTTGCGTGATCGGCAATCTCGCCGATTCGAATTGCGCCGTCGCGCTCCAGCATGTGATGTGCGGTCCCTGTTAGACTTCGTGGTTATGAAGAAGCTCGTTCTCCGAATCGTCTGCGCAGCGATCTTCCTGGCGCATCTCTGTGCCGCCCAGGAGGTCATTCCCCTCTATCCGGGTACGGCGCCTGGCTCGGCCCCGGCGAATTATCCGGAGAAAGAATTCTTCTCGAAAACCTGGAACACGAATCTTGTCACCAATGTCACCCATCCGACCCTGACCTTGTTTAGGCCTTCTCCGGAATTAAGAAACGGAAGCGCAGTTGTAATTTGCCCGGGCGGCGGCTTTATGGCCGTCGACATTGACA
Source organism: uncultured Acidobacteriaceae bacterium (assembly GCA_963796145.1). Classification (GTDB taxonomy): domain Bacteria; phylum Acidobacteriota; class Terriglobia; order Terriglobales; family Acidobacteriaceae; genus PALSA-350. The sequence goes on from CAWCKO010000040.1 coordinate 33,021, forward strand.
ACGAGGGCTACGATGTCGCCAGGTACATGGTCGCGAAAGGCGTGACGGCCTTTGTGTTGAAGTATCGCATCGCGCACACCGGGGACGATGCCAGCGATGCGCAACTCGCCGCGCTATTCCAAGACAAGCCGAAATATCAGGAGATGTTAGTGAAGGTCGAACCATTGGCCGCAGCCGATGGGTTGGCGGCCGTCACGTATGTTCGGAAGCACGCCTCGGAATGGGGAGTTTCGCCCGATCGCGTCGGCGTCATCGGATTCTCCGCTGGCGGCTCGGTCACCACCGAGGTTGCGTTTCGTTACGCACCCGAGGGCCGGCCCGCTTTCGTAGCCCCAATTTACTGGGGAAACGCAATGTCGAAAGACGTTCCCGTTCCGGCCGACGCTCCGCCTATGTTTATAGCAGCTGCGACAGACGATTCGTTCGGGCTCGCGCCGGCAAGTGTCGCTCTTTATGAGAAGTGGACAAGCGCCAGCAAATCAGCCGAACTGCACATTTATGCAAAAGGCGGCCATGGCTTTGGAATGCGAAAGCAGAACCTGCCTACCGATCATTGGATCGACAGGTTTGTAGACTGGCTGGAGCTGGAAGGTTTCCTGAAGAAGTGACTCGCTTCCGGTATCTTGTCTTCAAAGGCGCGGCGTTGGGAGGCAGGGAAGCTGAACTTCGATAGCGACATCACTTTGGTTGACAAGCTGGACGATGGCTTGCTCGCTGCAACCGATCCAAATCTGAAGGAGTTCTTCGCGCATGGTGGAAAGCTGATTCTGTATCACCTGGATCCGGCGCATTCTCGTGCCTCCGGGATGCGCCGAAGGCTCTGTTTATCATTGTTCCCCTCGGTTTTTGCTACTCTGAGCCTTACCTCACTTTTGGTTAGGTAAGGCTCAGGGCGCGAAGATCGCCTAGAAACCTCAAAATCGCCTGCAATCATGCGGGGCTGACGCACTTTGGGGGCGCCCATTTCTTTCAGGAATTTCTCCGACTGCTGCAGTCCGCGATTTTCTTGGTCGCCATCTTGCTTATCCCGACATAATTGCCGATACAAGTTCCCCGAATGATGCTCGCTCTGGTCTGCCCATTGTGCGTGGCCTGGGTCACTTGGAGACCGCGTCATTCTTGCGTTCCAACGGCACTTTCCCGTACCTGACCGGTTTGCCTAGCTTCCCCGCCCACAAACTTTGCGCTGCTTCCTGCTTCAAGCACCACTCCGGTTCCGGATCGGCTTCATCGTGTTCATGATCGACTGCTGCAGAAGTTCATCGACCTGCCTGACCAAACTCCGGCCTCTGATACTCTGAAACATCGTTATTCACGCCGGATCCAGGTATCACGGATGGACCGATCCACTGATGGGTCGCCGCACGTCATCGCGGGAGTCTGTTCGAGCCGATCCAGGTACCGGATCTGATCGGCGTCAGCGACCGTCATTATCTTGATCGAACCGGTCTGCAACAACAGCGCTCGATCGTCGACCTCATGCGCTATGCCGCTCTCAATCAAGGCGGGGACGCGATCGCCAGCTTCGACGGCTTCATTCCTGCCGACATACCCAAATTTAAGACCTTGCCGGAGCCCACGAACGTGGGGGGCCGCTACAGTGATGAACAGCTTTATGCACTCGCGCTTTACATCTATTCCCTCAAGCCGCCGCCGAACCCGAACAAATTCGCCGCCTCGGCAGCGCGCGGCCAGACGATCTTCGCGCGCGAAGGATGCGCCGCCTGTCACACGCCGCCTCTCTATACCAACAACAAACTCACTCATGCAGAAGGCTTCACGGTCCCGGCCGACGCCCGCGCGAAGTACGAGATACTTCCCATCTCCGTTGGCACCGACTCCGACCTCACTCTCAAGACCCGGCGGGAACCTGGGGACGCTCACCACGTTACCTGGTGGCGAAGAGCAGGGTGTCCCCTGATGATCTAGCTCAATCCGTCAGTGATGTTCGCATGCGTTCCACGTGTGCCCCACGATGAACGACCACAGCGGAGCATGGTCACACATTTCCACTACTGGAACAATCTGGGAGCAAAGTCAGCAAAAGCACGCCGCCACGATAGCCACTCGTGTGCCGTTTCAGGGGACTCGAAGTAGACATTCTTAATCCCCGCCTGAGTCAGGGCATCGCTAAACTGCTTCACGCGCGGCCCTTCTACCGACCCGGTCGAAAGAAAAAGCAGCTTTACTTTGCTGTTAAACGCCGTTGCGTCGGCAAAGGCCCCACCGCAAATTGTCTTGATGTCAAAAGTGCCGCCGCCGAACCCGCTGCAGTTGCCGCTCAAGCCCCCCAGGTAGGCAAACTTGTCGAGATGCTCGAGACCCGTAGTGAACGTTTGGAATCCCCCCATCGACAAACCCGCCATGGCACGGTTTTCGCGCCCCGGTGCTACCCGGTAATTCTTTTCAACCATGGGAATCAGATCGGTGAACATCATCTCGGTGAACGTTCCGCTCAAGTGAAGCGCCGGCCGAGGCGGCGGCGTGCCGCCTGCTGGGCGCTGTCCCGCGCCCGGTACGCCAGGCGCTCCGCCCATGGGTGCCTGCGGCTGCGGCACCGCCTGGGTAATCACACTGCGTGCGTTGTAGATCGTTCCATCTTCACCGGGTTTCACCGCGTTCAGGTTGTCCATCACGATCAGCATTGGTTTTGTCTTGCCTGCAGCGAGCAGATTATCCATGATCTGATCCACGTGGCCCTGGAATGTCCAACCGAGTTCGTTTTCTCCCCAGCCATGCAGCAGGTAAAGTACCGGATAGCGCATCTTCGCATTCTGGTCATAGCCCGGCGGCGTATAGATCATGGCCCGTCGCCACTGTTGCGTTACCGTGGAGAAGTACCATTCGTCGCGTACCAGCCCATGCGGCACCTCTTTGTGGCTGTAGAACTCCGCATCTGCCGCCGGCACCTCAATCGCGCTGCTCCATTGCCCGCCGCCAAAGAAGCTCGCCGTCGCCGGATCTGACACGCTGGATCCGTCGATGTTCACCATGTAGTAGTGGAAGCCTTGTGCCAATGGCGTAGTCGTCGCATACCATAGGCCGTCTGCTTCCTTGGCCATATCGAAACCCGTTCCCACCCGGACACGCACCTTCTGGGCATCCGGCGCGGATAACCGGAACATGGCACGATGGTCGGGAAACACACAGGGGTAGGGCGCCCCCGGAACGTTTAAGGAAGAAGGTTTGCACTCGGCGGGAGGTTGCGCCCAGCAGATCGCCGGCGCCAGCAGCATCCATAAAGCTATCGTCTTTTTCATCGGTCTCCTCTATGTCGCAGGCAGCCAACCGTAACCTCGGTTGCGCTACATAGCAAGCGATAAAACGGAATAAGAACGCGCAGGCAACTGCAGCGTCATGCGCGCGCCGGCTTTCGGGTTTTCCAGCGCCTGTGGCGTCACCCGCTTCGGATCAGCAAATGTGTTGCCGGCTTTCAGGTCTGGCCCCGTAATCGTCAGGAACTGCTTCACAGCGCTGGGCGCAGCATCGCGCCAGATCACTTCCACATCCTGCGGCTTTTCGAGATTACGGTTGAAGAGGAATAGCGCTGCAGTCTTGCTCTCCATGTCGATGGTAGCCGCCACATCTACCCACCTCACGTCGCCAAAACCAGGGATCGGCAGTCCGCCGCTCTCAATCGGGCCGCCTATGGTTGCCACCTCGTATCCCGGGCCCTCCGGCTGCAGACTTAATGCCCGGCCCCGCGCATACTTGAGCGCCCAGCTATAGGGATAAAAGATGGTGTGACGTAGAATGCCATCTTCATTCGTGGCAATCGGGCGCAATGACATTGATGAGTTGGGCCAGGCACCCCACCTTCACGCGGTCCGAGTGCCGGATCAGCGAATTGGCCAGGCCGCCCACCAGCAGCGCATCTTCCAGGTTGTACGGTTCCTCCAGCAGATGCGGATGCGGCTTACCATGCCCGTTCGAAAACTCTCCGCCTCGCGCGCGATACCACACGTTCCACTCGTCGAACGATAACCACAGCTGTTTCCCGGAGCGTTTTTGTGCGCGAACGGTGTCGCAAACCGCTGCTATCTCCTCAATCTGCCGGTCCATCGCCAGGTTCATCGCCATATACACCTGGCTGTCATGATGGGTCTCCTCGGTATTTCCCCAGTAGCGGTGCATGGAGATTCCATCGACCACCTCATAACATTCTTCGAGGACAGTGCGATCCCACTCGATATACGTAGGCATGAAAGGTCCGCTCGATCCGCAGGCGATCAACTTGATCGATGGATCGACCGCGCGCATCTGCCGCGCGGCGTCGGTTGCTTTCAAGCCATATGCCCGCGCCGGCATGTGCCCAATCTGCCACGGGCCATCCATCTCATTGCCCACACACCAGAACTTCACCCCGTATGGTTCGGCGTACCCGTGGGAGCGCCGTAGTTCGCTCCACTTCGTTCCCCCGGCTACGTTGCAATATTCCACGAGAGCGGCCGCATCCTCTGCCGAACCGGTCCCGAAATTGAGACCCATGAGCGGCTCCGTTCCCACGAGCCGCGTCCAGGTGAGGAACTCGTTGGTGCCGAACTGGTTCGTCTCCAGCGTGTTCCATGCGCGGTCCAGCACCGTAGGCCGTTTTTCCCTGGGTCCTACTCCATCCAGCCAGTGATAGCCCGACACGAAGTTCCCCCCGGGCCAGCGAACAATCGGCACCTGCAGCTCACGTACTTCTGCAATCACATCATTTCGGAATCCCTGCGCATTCGACAATTTCGACCCCGGCTCGTATACGCCCTCGTAGATTGCGCGCCCAAGCTGTTCCAGAAACGAACCGAACAGCTCGTGACTTACCGGAGCAATCTGCCGGTCTGTGTCGATCACGACCCGGGTGGTCGCGCTCTGCGCAGTGCCCATCCGGCCGGCAATCGCCGCCGCCGACATGACCAAGCCGGTCTGAGAAGCGCTTTTGAGGAACTTTCTTCGGGAGATCTCTCGCATTAAAACCATCCGTTACGAAGGCGACCGACGCATGGCCCATCTCATTTGCGCGCGCTCCGAGTCGAGTATAGTAAACGTTTCCCTTCGGCCGCCATTCTACACAAGATCGGTCTTGTCCAGGTGATATGATGGCGGCTGAAATGCCGCAGATATTGATAGTTACCGGAGATGCCGGCGAATCGTACGAAGCTCTTTATGCCGTTCATCGGTTTCGCGAGGAAGACTGGCGAGTTACCGTGGCTGCCCCTTCGGTTCGTCGCCTCCACCTCGTCATGCACGACTTTGAGCCGGGGTGGGATACCTATGTCGAACGTCCCGGATACGGTCTAGAGGCCGACATCTCGTTCGACCAGATAAATGTCCGTGATTATGATGCCATCCTGATTCTGGGCGGGCGCGCTCCTGAGTACCTCCGCAACGATCGGCGATTGCTCGACATTGTCCGCGAATTCGACGCACAGCAAAAATGGATCTTCGTCATCTGCCATGGCATCCAGGTGCTCGCCGCCGCCGGCCTCACCAAAGGCAAACGCATTACCTGCTATGAACACGTGCGCTTCGAAGCCGAGCAAGCCGGCGGAACATTTGTAGACCAGCAGGCCATTCGCGATGGCCGCATCGTCACCGGCCAGACCTGGCAATCGCACCCCGAGTTCTATCGGGAGGTCTTTGCCTGCCTGGCGCCTCACCGCCGATCCTGATTTTGCGGTATTTTCTCTGCCCTTGCCCGCCGCAGCGATCAACACGCTGAAGTCGAGGATCAGTCCCACGGGATCACTCCCATGTCGGAGGATTCAGCGGCTCCCGGTGCGTGGCCACGCCTTCTTGAACCTCACAGGCGAAGCCTTCGTAAGGCGATGCACCAGTGCGAACATAGACAGGCGACTGGCTGCTGAGCTCGACAATGTCTTTTCGTTGTGATGTCGATACGTTCTTTGGCGCGCGGACCGGCCGTGGACCGGCCCGTGCGCCAGGGGTGGGCGGCGTCAGCAGAATCGCCTAGAAATAAATCCTCCCCCCGAGCTGGAAGACACGCGGGTCACCGGTGGCGTTGATTGTTCCTGCGGAGGAGTTGTAGGGGTTGGAGGAGTTACCGGTGAGGACCGAGTTGTTAACCCCCGTGAACTGGGTATGGTTCCAGGTGTTGAAGGTCTCTGCCCGGAACTGGAACCCAACGCTTTCATGGATATGGAAGTCCTTGTACAAAGATAGATTCCAGTTGTCGCGTCCGGGCCCCTTCACGCTATTTTTGGACGCGCTGCCCCAGGTGAGCGCAGCCGGCTGAGCAAACGCGCTCGGACTAAACCACTGTTTAAAGGTATGCGGATAAGTCACTGGCCCGACCTGGTCCGCGTGGTTTGTGGTGCTGCCGCCGAAGCCGAGATTGTCGTTGGCCGAATCGACGGTCAGCGGTTGTCCGGACTGCATTTGTACGATGCCGGAGGTTGTCCATCCTCCCAGAAGAGTCTTGCGCAGCCCGTTCGAGTTCTGGAAGATCGGCAGGTTGTAATCAAAGTTGGCAACCGCAATGTTCCGGCGGTCGAAGCCGGCTGTTCCGTAGGTGTAACGCGGGTTCATGGGGTCATCGAGAGGGTTAAATAGTTGGCCATCGACCACATCCCAGGCGTGCGACCAAGTGTACGAAAGGCCAAAGGTCACGTTCCTCCACGCTTGGGCCCTGATGGATGACTGCAACCCATCGTAGTGGGCGTTTCCTTCGTTGGCGACTATGTTGAGGCCTCCCCCAAAGCCCAGGTAAGGCCGATCGTAGTTGGCATTGTAACCACCGATGGCGGAGCCGCAATTGCCGCCGCAAATGTAAATGCGGTTCGGATCGTTCACCGGGACGGTGTTGATGTCGCCCTGTTGCGACAGGTGACTGGAGGTGTTGCCCACATAACCTATGCTGGCCACAACATTGTTTCGCAGCTGTTGCTGGATTCCCAAGCTGAATTGATACACCGCGGTGAGCGGGTACCTGTCCTGGATCCCGGTGAAGCCTTGCGGGGTGGTGGGTGATTGTCCGGCGCTCACTCCGGTAGTCCAGGAGGTCGTGGTTGTATCCAGGTAGGGGTAAATGGTGGTGCCGCTGTTACTGAACGGCACGTTGGCGCCCATGTTGTACTCTTCGTTGCCCGCGTTGCGTTCGTAGAAGATGCCGAATCCGCCGCGCAGAATAGTCTTTCCGCTTCCATACACATCGTAGGCAAAGCCGACGCGCGGAGCGAAGGTCAGGTAGTGGTTCTGCACCAGACCCCTGGGAATTCCGTTCCTTCCAGCTAGGCCGACTCCGTTCAGATAGAACGGGACGGTCGATAGCTTAATCCCAGAGACCGTGGTAAATCCCGGTCCGTTGGTGTTCAAAGCGCCGCTGGTAGGAGACGTGAACTGCGCCGCATCGGCCGGATTATAGAGGTTGGGGTAAAAATTTGACAGGCGGTTGTTATTGTCATAGGCGTGGGGCAGGCCTTCCCAACGGAGGCCCAGATTGAGCGTGAGCCGTTTGTTAACTCGCCAGTTGTCCAGTCCGTAGATATCGATCGTATTGAAGCTGATGGAGACGGAATCCTGCAACTGTGCCTGGTTATACTGGGTGGCGTCGCCTAGCAAGAAATCCGCCAGGCCCACGCCGGGGGTGCCTTGACCGCCGGTGCTGGCCGCCGTGGCTTGCCCATTGAACTGGTATGTTCCGGCAGTGTTTACGAATATCTCCTGCACCTTTTTGGTGTGCAACCAGGCCGCGCCAAATTTAAGGCTATGCTCGCCACGGGTCCAGGAGAGATCGTCTTTGTACTGGTAGCTGCGCCAGGTATTCGACCACGGCCAGCTGTTGGAGTCCATAGTTACGTTGTACGGGCTTTTGATCTCGATTCCCGGGATCTTATCAATGGTGTTGGCCGCAGAAAAGATCGGACTTATCGAGAAGCCGGAAGGTTGCTTGGCAAGGCCGGTGTTAGCGATGGTGATGTCGTTGCCGTTGTAGTTGAACGCAGCTTCATTCAGCAGATTTGGCCGGAGGTTCATGGTGGCGTGCACAACAGCTGCCCAGGAAGGAACGGTTTCCATCGACCCGATAGTGGGAAAAGTGTTGCTGCTCCACGCTACCGTGGGCACTTGCTGACTGAGTGAATCATAGATGAGGTGGCCCATCACGCTGAACTTCTCGTTGAACTGGTGGTCGCCCCGGGCAATTTCCTCGCGATAATAGGTGTCGGTGTTGGCCGAGGAAAAGTAATGGATGCCATCGGAAGCGTTGGGCGGTTGGAAATAGCCGGCCTTAATGTAGGCAGCGGCAACCGGATCGATAAGGTTCGCCGGAATCGTGTCGTTGGGGAAGGCCTGGCCCGGAGTGAGCCCGTCTGCGGCAAATTTCGCAATGGCAGCCGGGTCGGTGGTATTGGGAACATAGATGTTGCCCAGACCGGTCATGTTTCCGGAGTAGTTTGCCGCTGTCGGCACCTGGTTGAAAATGCTGCCTCCGATGATCTCCCTGCGCCATTCCTGGTTGTAGAAGAAGAACGTCTTGGGCTTGCTGGACTTGAATTCCACCGGGCCGCCCAGGTTGAATCCGAACAGGTTGTAGCGGAGTTCCGGTTTCAAAGGAGTCGTCAGTTGTTTGGACAGGAAGGAGTAAGCATCCAGGGCATCGTTGCGGTTGAATTCCCAGGCGCTACCGTGGAACTTTGTCGTGCCGCTCTTGAGGGCCATGCTGGTCATGCCGCCAGACGAGTTGCCCAAGTCAGCGGCATAATTGCTGGTTTCCACCTTGAATTCGTCAATCGCTTCCTGGGAGGGAGCCACGAGCAATATGCCGCCGCCGCCACGATCATAGGCCTCGCCGCCGTCGATAAGCCAGTTGTTGGCGTCCTGCCGCATGCCGTTAAAGAACACAGCGTGGCTCTGGAACTGCGCTCCGGGGGAATCGAAGTCAGGCAGCTGAGATGCGGCGCCGGGCACCAGGATCGTGAGTTGGACTATGTTGTTTCGACCGTTGGTGGCAAGGTTTGAAATATCGTCGCTGGTAACGGTATGGCTGATCTCGCTCGTGTCTGACTGCACCTGGAGCGCATTGGCCTGAACGGTCACGCTTTGTCCTACTGTCCCAACCTGGAGTGGAACATCAACCCGAACCGTGTCATTCACATTCAGTGAAATATCGGTCCGGTCGTATGTTTTGAAGCCGGATGCCTCCACTTGAACTCGGTTGTTTCCGATGGGAAGTTCGGGGGCTGTGTAACTGCCTGTTCCATTGGTCGTGGTAGTACGGACGAATCCGTTGTCCAGGTTCGTAATCGTGATTTGTGCGTTGGGAACAACCGCGCCCGTTGGATCGGTCACCGTCCCTACAATGGTGGCGGTTCCCTGGCCGTAAGCTGCGGCGCCCAGCATGAGAAGCCAGAGCACGGATAACATGGCATCCGGAGCCTGAAACGGACGCATCTTCCAGTATTGGCTGATTTCACTGTGTTCCTCCTAAAGAACCCTCTTCCTGTTTTTTTTTGTGAGACAACATATACAAGACCACCCCGAGACCTCGGGGAGGCTTTATTTCAGCACTGTCTGACGATGTATTCATTGACCGCGAGAATCTAAGCCGCCTGAGAAACGCCTGTGAAGGGGTGTCACGGTGTGACCACGCGAAATGTACCGTGAGTCACGGGAAGATTAGGCGAAGATTGGTCCGGAGGCGCGCCTTGCAAGCCACGATGCGTCTCTCCACAATTCCAGATGTTGCCATCCGAGGTAAATCGCAGGCGTCCAGACGTCTAGGATTTGTTCGTGTGTAAGCGGCGAAGTGCGATAGGAAGGAGGAGAGTCCGGGAGGCAATGCTCATCATCTCGAGCCGACGCCCGACGGCGAGTCAGGAGACGAAGTGCGCCGCCAACAGTGACTTTGGGTGCCTCCATTCAAGCGCTTTTTTGGCTCGAATGGGCAGAACACACTTCCTCACGGTCTCTCATTAACAGTGAAGCGAAAAAGCATTCGCTACTTCGCCTCGTCGATGACTTCTATGGCTCTGACCTCTGCGTAATTTACCTTGGGCGAGAAGGAAAGCAGTAGTTTTCCCTGTCCGTTGGGATGCAGACCATGAAATTCGCGAACCACAGGCTGGAACGCCCCAGGGGCAACCCGAACGATATCGAAATCCTGGAGCAACATGATGCCATTGCAGGTGACATCGAACACTCTGCAGCCTGCACCGTGACAGTGTGCGGCCGGAATCAAAGGACTGAAGAACGATTCGAGGAAGTGGAGCTTCACGGTATAGCTCCCCGGCGCAACCGGGATCGCGTAGCTGAAATTACCATGCCGTTCACCGGTGTAGAGATCCGGAACCCTCGGCCCCGTCTCAGGATTTACATAGGTGTACGTTCGTCCGTCGATGAAGTACTTGTCCCCGCTCCAGCGTGTACCATTGGCATCTACAAAATTCCCTTGACGAGTCCAAATACGGATCGGCTCTAACTTTCCCGGACTGCCCGGCGTCAATTCGAGCCCACTCACGAAAGCCCGTCCCCAATCCGACCGAAAACCAAGGTGGACCTTCCCGTCCGCAGCGGGGCGCACATCCTTGAATACGCGGATGTCAACCGCTGCCGGACCACCGTCCGAAACGGGATCGAAATCTGCCAGCAAGGGACGGCCATTCAGTTCTACTTGAAGGTGGCGCAAGTTTTGAGCATCTTGTGCATTTTCCTTTCCATCCCCGTCCGGCAGACGGAGAGGATCGGCGAAATAGAGCTTCAGTTCGTACACTCCAGGAGGAATAGGAATGTTGTAATGGAACTCCCGTTGCGATTGCGGGACCATGATGTTATCTGAAACTGCCTCGCGGATCGAACTGTACAAATTTTCATCGGCCACCGGGGGAAACAGATGCAGTGGGCCCGGTTGGGAAACGCCTCCTTCAAAGTAGCGGTCAGATTCCCAGCGGCGCCCCCACGGGTCCACATAGCTGCCCTTCATGCGACCGGCAGCGATACGCGTCGCGCCCGCGTCGGAAGCCGACGGCACCAGCGGGCTCCTCATCAGCGGCTCCGTCTCGTTCTGCCGAGGGTGGGATGCCGGGGCAGGGGCCATCAGGGAAAGTGGCGCAGTGGTATTCCTCGACGCGAACCACTGGTAGCTGAACCACACAACTCCCAGTAGGAACAGCCCGGCTCCTACAGCTAGAACCTGTGGGAAGCGGTGAGGCTTTTCCTCCGCAGGTTCAAGCCTCCTCGGTGTTACCTGTGGTGGCTGTAGCTGCGGTTCTTTAGAACGAGTCTCAAAGATAGGCAGGTATTGGCCTTTGGGGATAGTAATGATGACGGGCTCGTCCTTGCCCTCGTTGGCGAAATGGTGCTCGAGCTTCATCCGCAGCATGCGGGCCTGCGAGCGAACGATGTTGTCGTCGTTGGGGTTGTAGCCCGGCTGCCGACCATAAACGTAAATCGCGATCTGCGGTTCAGTGGCCTCTTCAGACTTGTTCTCTCGAGCACATCTGCATACGTGGAGGAAGAACGCCCGCAGACGCGGCGATTTTTCGAAGGTGACGCTGGAGGCGACCCGGCGCACCAATTCCTCTCGCTGCTTGGCAGCGACGGCAGGGGCCTCCTCCGAATGCAATACTGTTAGAACTTCTAAACTCATCGGAGAAACTCCTGCGTCTTCAGTTGCCCGCTATTCGTTCGTAAAGCAAGTGTTAAGCCCCCAAGAGATTGCAACTCCAAAGCATGTTTGGAAAGGAAGTTCCTTGTCAACAGAAAACGATTACTGAATCAATATCTCTTTAGATACAAGGGGATAGGACGCAAAGAAACCGCCTCGACGGCCGAACCCCAGTCGGGAGACTCACGGCTGGGTGCCGATCACCTGGGTCCGATATCGGTATTCTGTGCAGCCGGCATGGCTTCCAGCTGGCGCATCTGCTCTTGAAGTGATTGTTCCTTCGCTCGTTGCATGCTGCGCGTTTTATCAAATTCCGCCTTTGCTTCCGCCGTTCGACCCATGGATTGATAAAACCGTCCCAGACGCCAATGAATGGACGGGTCGTCGGGGCTGAGCTTTTCCGCCGTTTTGAGTTCTCTGACGGCGTCACCCTTACGTCCTTTGCCTTCGTAGATAGCTCCCAGGTCGACATGTGCGATTGCGATCGACGGTTGGAGTCGCACAGCCTGCTCAAGGTAGGGCACGGCCTCATCGGAATGATTGAGCCGAATTTCAGTATCGCCGAGATACGCCAACGCGAGAGAATGTTCCGGGTTGTTTGCGAGTTCAGATCGGAAGGCCTTTTCCGCCTCGTCGAATTTCAGCGTCCTCCATAGCAGGTAACCATATCCGAAATGAACATCCGGCATTTTAGGATCAGCCTTCACCGCAGCCTGAAACTCCGCAATGGCTCCAGCATCGTTCTTTAACTCGTCGTATGCTTCGCCAGCGAGCATATCCGCTTCCGCCGACTCGGCATTTAAAGCGAGAATCTCACGGTAAACGTCGAGAACACACTGATACTGTTTGGTGCGGAGACAGCTTTGGGCAAGCGACAGCCGGAAAGAAAGATTTCCTGGATCGGCGGCCGTAGCCTGCTTCAGATACGGAACCGCAGCTGCGTATTGACCCATTCCGTAGTGGGCGAGCCCAAGCAGCGTCACCAGGCGAAGCCCTTCCGGGGAGGACTTGGACTCCTTTTGAAGCAAGGGTTCAAAGGTCTGTATCGCCGCGGAGAAATTCCCAGCCTTGAAGTAAGAAAGACCAAGATTGAGACGCAAACTTGGCATCTTCGGGTTCAGGCTCAGAGCCTTTTGGTAGAGGACGATCGCCTCCTTGTAATGCTCCTGGCGCGCCTCCAGAAGACCAAGATGTGCATAGGCTTCTGCGTCATTTGGTTGGCTGCTTAGGAGCGATCTCCACCCGGCTTCGGCTTCGGCTACCTTGCCCTCCTGCTCGAACGCGAGTGCCGACTGCCTCTGGCTTTCGCGAGCAGGCCTCTGTTGCGCTCGGCCATGGACCATACCCGCCTCCGTCAGCCACAGCACGCCGATGAACGCTACAAATTTAGCCCACTTCACTCTTCTCTCCGTGCAGATTCTCGCGCCCCCCGGAGCAGGAAGCAACCCCCTCACGTCCCTTCCGGGATCTCGATTCCGCTCGCGTCTTTGCCGCCCCCGAAGAACGTATGGCTTGCGGGATCACTGAATTCCGCCCCGTCCACTAACACCGTGTAGTAGTGGAAGCCGGGTACTAACGGTCCGGATGTCACCGTCCAAAATCCATCGGGCTGCTTCACCATGTCCAGTTTCGCCGCTCCCCAGAAGTTAATCTGGACCTTGCTGGCGTTCGGTGCCTTGACCCGGAATTCGGCTCTGCCACCGGCGTCGACGCGGGGATACGCTGCACCCCACACATTGGTGGACGCGGGCTCAAACCCGTCCGGGCTTTGTGCACAGCAGCAGCTCGAAAGCAGTAGGAGTGCGATTCCGATTCTTTTCATCCAATCCTCTCTACCCTGGAATCCCGTTCCCGCATAGCCCACTTGTGCCGCGGTAACCGTTTTCCGCTACGGGCAACTCATTCCGAAGCGGAGGATTTTGGAACAGCGGCAATCCTACTTGAACGAGATTCTCGAAGAACAGTCGGAATTTTTCACGCAGTACATCGATTTGTTCGATGTATTCTTGGGGCCATGGACACCACCCTCGACGCCTGGGAGATCCTTCAAACCGTGGTGCAGTTAGGAGGATTCGCCCCCGCTGCCGAGAAGCTTAACCGCTCCCAATCCACCATCAGCTACGCCATCGGGCGGTTGCAGTTGCAGCTGGGTGTCCGGCTATTCGAGATCCAGGGCAGGAAAGCCCAGCTGACTGAGCTAGGAAGGATGCTTCTGGCCGATGCGGAGCCTCATTTGGCAGGCTTTCATCAACTCGAGCAGAACGCCCGTTTGATGGCATCTGGGGGAGCCCCGGAGATACGGCTCTCTGTCGACAGTATCTTCCCCGATGATCGCCTGTTTGCTGCCTTGGCGAGCTTCTCGTCCAGTTTTCCGCATGTTAGGCCGAAGCTTCGCCAAGGCACGTTTCTTTCCGCGGACTCAGAGTTCTCGCTCCACAACGCCCAACTCTGCGTCACTGGCTTGACGTCCCGCGAACTTTTCGTCAAGCCGATTCTGGTCATTGGAATGATTGCCGTCGCGCGCCGCGATCATCCTCTCCTCTCCATCAGGAGGAGGCCCTCACGCTCAGACCTCATGCAACACACGCTGGTCACCATCGAAAGCACGGCTTCCGGGAGCTTGAAGCACCAACCTTGGCTTCCCGCACAGCGAGTACTTCCGCTGGGCACAATCGAATCGGCGATCGCGGCTGTTCGCAGCGGGCTTTGCTTTGGCTGGCTCCCCAAATACCGCATTCAATCCGAGCTCAACAGCGGCGATTTCGTTCCCCTCCCTCTGCCTGCCGGTAAGACCCGCGATGTCCATCTGAATCTCGTGTGCAGAGACTTGAACCTTAGCAACTGCGAGGCCAATGCTTTGGCGGAGTTGCTGGGTATCAACCGCGAACCGGAAATGATTTGATCAACCACCCGGCTTCAAGGAGATTCCGCCTCGGCAGAAATTCATCAACAAAATCGATACGAATAAGCGATTTATTGGACTTGTTCGCAGCCGCAGCCATTCTGTATATTCCGAGTCCCAGAGAACGTTTTCTCCATCAACCAGTCCCAATGGCTGTTTGCGCCATCAGGATTTCACAAGGATTCTTCCGCGGCCGACCCGCGGCGCTCTGCCTTGGAGTCTTCATGAAGTTTCCCGCTGTTCGGTTCGTCCATTCGCTGTCTCTTTTGCTGTTGCTTTCGCGCGACGCACAGGGTCTTGAGATTCAAGTACCTGACACTCCGCCCTGTAAATATGCATTCTCGATTAGAATTCTTCCCGGCTGAGGTGACATACAGGCTTGAGTCGATACAACAAATTCCCGGTTGGCGGCGTCTGTCAACCGCCCGATGTGAGAAAGAAGGTCCCGTATGACTTGCCCCAGGCTCCTGCTTCTGTTCATGGGCGTGCTGTGCGCTTCCGGTGTTGCTGAAGCTCAAGCGGCAAATTCCTGTGCGAATTTGGGCCAACTCAGGATTGATGGTGTCGAGCTGACGAAGGCGGCCATGATTCCGGCTGGCGCAAGTGTTCCGCCCGTGTATCCTGGCGCTCCGACGACTGGATCGTTGCCTGCGCACTGCCGCGTGGATGGCGTGATAAACAGACGAAAAGGGGCAGACGGGGAAGAGTTCGGTATCGGATTCGCGCTGGCTCTGCCGGAAACGGCAGCATGGAATGGTGACTTCATGATGCAGGGAGGCGGAGGTGGAAATGGGGCAGTGGCCTACCCGATGGGAGCATCGTACTCCGGCGAGAAACCTGCTCTTGCCCGTGGATTCGCGGTGGCTAGCACGGATACCGGACACAAGGCGAAGACTGGGCCGTTTGATTTTTCATTCATGCGCGATCAGCAGGCCTATCTTGACTTCGCGTTTCTCGCCAACGCTGAAGTGGCAGGAGTAGCCAAGCAGATCATCGCTCAGTACTATGCGAAGTCTGTGGAGTATTCCTACTTCGTTGGCTGTTCGACCGGCGGACGCGAAGGCATGATTCTTTCGCAGCGCTATCCCAAGATTTTTAACGGCATCGTCTCCGGCGACCCGGCGATGCGGACTGGTCTCTCAAATCTCGCTATCGGCAAATGGATACCGATAGCGTATAACCAGGCGGCCCCCAGAGATGCGTCGGGCAAGCCGCTTATAGAAAAATTGCTCACCGACAGTGATCGCAAGCTCTTCATGGACGCGCTGATCAATCGTTGCGATGCGAAGGATGGAGTAGCCGACGGCATGATTTCCGATCCGATGGGCTGCGACTTCGACCCCGCCGAACTGGCCTGCAAAAGCGGCCAAAGCAATGCCTGTATTGCAGCGGAGAAGGTTGCAGCCATCAAGAAGGCATTTGCCGGGCCCAAGAACTCCTACGGCACCCAGGTGTACCCAGGTTTTTTGTATGACACCGGTATCGCGGAGACCGGTGCCGTTCCGGGGCTCCTCGCTCCCGGCGCCCACGGCCTCTTCGGTCCTTATCCGACCGCGACTGAGATCGATGTCGACAAGGAGGCTATGCGTGCCTCCGATCCACTGGTTGAACCGGCTTCTACCAATTTGTCGACGTTCTCCGCAAGCGGCGGCAAGCTCCTCTTCTTCCACGGAGATAGCGACCCCTGGTTTTCGCCTCTGGATACGCTCGACTACTACAAGTCCCTTGCTCCAGCGAACGGCGGTGCAGAGAAGGTTGCTGAGTGGAGCCGAATGTTCCTTGTGCCGGGGATGCGTCACTGCGGAGGAGGACCGGCGCTCGACCAGTTCGATATGCTGAGCGCGGTAGTGAACTGGGTAGAGAAAGGCAGTGCGCCGGAATTCGTCATCGCCACGGGAAAGTCGTTTCCCGGCCGAAGCCGGCCGCTATGCGCGTATCCCAAACACGCCCAGTACTCGGGGCATGGAGACACGAACGACGCTCATAACTTCAGCTGTCAGTAGAATCGCTCTAGCGTTTTACTGCCCCGCTCCTGCCACTGGAAACTGATAAATGTTCACGCTGGTTGGCGCCACCGCGATGGACCCTGGCGCATTGCCCATCGGGATCTCCTTCACCTCGACCTGCGGCGGTTGTCCAGCGTGGTTGGCTGCATCCAAACTGTTCCCAGTCATCTGCCACAACGTGGATGGCCCGGCGAGCCTGGTACCGGCGACGCTCAGATTGAACTTCTGTTCCGTTTCCGTCGCATTCACGACCGCAAGGGTAAGGTACTTATGATCCGACGTGAGCGCCGCGAACATGTCGAGCGGATAGGTCGGGCTGCCGGAGGGTGACTTAGGCTCATCCGCATAAGGCGGGTTCTTCGTTGCAGGCTGCGGCGAATTGCCTGATAGAGCCACCGGGATAGTACCGACGAAGTGATTGGTGTACATCTTGAACACGAGCCCGGTTGTATTCATGGTTGCGGCGGTGGGGGTATAGTCCATGGTCGAGACACCCATGGTGTGGGCTGACATCGTGAGGAAATCAGTGTGCCGGAGCATCTCGTCGAAGAGCATTCCGTACGCGAGCGCCACTTTTAGGTTCGGTCCCATCATTCTGCCCCCGCCGAAGTAAGCGTACTCGTCAATGGAAAGGAAAATTTTCTTATCGAGCATAGCTGGAAACCGCTGTTGGTATCCCTGCCATTCTTCGGCTTTGCGCCGGATAACATTGCCTGCATAGCGCGCGAACTCGAGCAATGTGGGGTCATACTTCACGTACGCATCGTCTTCGGGTGCATCCGGCGGCAGGCTCTTTGCGCGTTCGATATCGAAGTGCCTGCCCGGGGACTCGTACCAGTGCTCGGCGATGCCGTCGAAGGTTCCCCACGAATGTGCGAGCAGACCGCCGGTCCAGTCAATGTCTGATCCATAGAGTGGCTGGATGTTATCGGCGTACTTGGCGCGGTTCTCACCCTTCAGAAACATGGGCTCCAGCATCTTTGCAGAACCGATCAGGGTGATGGAGGGATCGACTTTTCGCATCCCGGCCGCAAATTCATTGTTCTTGAGAACGAAATACTTCAGGTCGGTATAGCCGAACTGGAACGTGCCCCAGGGCTCGTTGCCGATGTTCCAGAACCTGATGTGATAAGGCTCGGGATGGCCGTTGCGCGCGCGCATTGCGCCGAGACGGGTGTTGGCTGAGCCGTTCATGTACTCAACTTCTTCCGCGGCCGAATGGGCATCGCCGAAGCCTGCGTTCACAGAAACGTACGGCTCAACGCCGATGAGCTTGCACAGCGTCATGAATTCGTCCATGCTGACATCGTTCGACTGCATGGCATTCCACGCATGGTCGAACATCGGTGGACGTTTGTCGACGTCGCCGATACCGTCGTACCAGCTCCAGTTAGAGAGGAAGTTGCCGCCAGGCAGCCGCCACATGCCGGAGTGAAGCTGCTTTAGAAGGGCAATCGTGTCGGGCCGGAATCCCTGCACATTGTCTGCCGGCATCAGAGAAACGGTACCAATGTGGAAGTTCCCGCTGCCCGTACCCGTTATTTCGAGTGTGGCCTTATCGCCATCGGCATCGGCCGTGAAACTGAGCGGGAATTTCTTGTATTCGCCGCCAAGCGCGCCAATCGAGATGGTCTGCCGATCCCCGGCACCTTCACCCCAGATCAGCGCGACCTTTACTTTGCTGCCGGGAGTGCCGCGAAGATAGATCCGGCCCGAATACTTCTTCCCTTTGACCAGCGCAAGCCCCGTTTGCTCGATGCCATGCGGAGTTGCGGAGTCGAGGTCAATGCGCGGGCTCTGGCCGCCGACAAAGGGCTGCTCCTTGTCCATGGTGACGACCTCGTCGGGACCGACAGGGCGCCATTTGCGAAGCTGGTTGCGCCGCGGGCCGCTCTGCGCCGCGGCCGGAGCTTCGGGGTCCTTGGAGGAAATCGGGAAGTAGAATTTCCGGTCATCGAGCATCTCCGACCACAGGCTGCGATAGATGAGGGGGCCAATGTGTTCAATGAACATGCCGAACTCGTACTTCGAGACCGGCTCCGCTGTTTTTTGGGTGTCAACGGTCACCATCAACGGGTTTGCTACGGCCGACGGGGCTTGCTGACTTGCGGTTAGAACCGTGCGTCCCAGCGACAACGCTGCGACGGCGAAAAGTGCGATTCGTGCTCTCATTGAGCCCTCCGGCTTTTCCCTCGTTACAGTTTCTATTTGGCATCCATCGCGAAATTTCGCTCAAACATGCCGATACTCCTGCCCGAGCTGTCTATTGGCAGCTGCCCTGAAAACACAGACTTTTGCTGAAAAAAGGCAGGACATGATTTTGAAAGCGGTCTGCTACCGCGCTGGTGTGGGTGCCCGGATAGATCTCAAAACTGTTTGCGATTCCGTACTTATCGAAAACTTCGTGGAGTTTGCCGGCATCGACGCGCAAGCCGTCCTGGTCGCCCACGTCCATGCCAATGGCGCGATACTGCTTGAGATTCCCGATGTACTGATCCACAAAGGCGAGTGGGGCGTTCGCTGCCCATTTCGCCAGGATATCCGGCTGGGGAGCGCCGTCTTTCACCGGCAGGTCGAGGTAAAGCGGCGGATTCTTCGGATCGGGGGACCATGCCGCCGCACTGGCAAGCTGTGCCCTTGCAAAGAACGGGAGCTTTGCAGAATCTTCAGGTGTCTTCGCCGCTTCCAGAGTCTTTTCGAGCTCAGGATTGACAGGTCCGGCGGGTCGAGCGGACATGCAGCACGGGCTCATGATATACAGGCTGCCAAAGACATCCGGATGTTTCATGCCGATGCGTGAGGCGCCATAGCCGCCCATCGAATGGCCTACCAATCCACGACCTTCGCGGTTTGGAATCGTGCGGTAATGCGCGTCGATATATGTGACCACATCGTGAGAAATGAACTTCTCGAAATCTCCTGTGGTCACCGAACTCGAATACATCGACCCGTTGTGCACTGTCTTTGAATCGGGCAGCACGACAATCATTTCTTTGGCGCCCAGGGCAAAGGCTCCCTCAATCGTCTGCGGCACGTGGATCTCGTGGGTCCACTGCTCGGCGCCAATTGAGAAGCCATGCAAGGCATATACCACCGGGTAGCGTCGATGCTTGTCCTTGTTGTAGCCCGGCGGCAGGAAGACGATCACGTCGCGGTCGCCGGCGTCTCCCTCCAGATTGCCCTCCAGAGCCGTGCCGTGAATCTTGATGTGCTCCACGATAACGGGCTTTGCGCCGGCAACAATCGGAGGCACCATAGTCTGCACTTGGGCGGCAATCCTGGAGCCGGGAGTCATGGCCACCGCCAACACCACCACGGAATACAAATTCCTAGTTTTCATCGCTGCCCTCACCTGGAAACTGGCGCTATCACGCCGGCAGATTGCCGGCAATCTGCCCCTCCTGCCGCCTGCTTCTTGATCGGCCATTCAATTCCGCCGCAAGTATGCATTCATGGCGAGACAGGCAAGTTACTGTAGCGGATACGAATCGATTTTGATACGGAATAGAGGCGCGACCATCGTATCGGGTACTGGTCCCAGCGTCTGCTCCGGCACTTCCCTTTCATGGCTCCAGCGAAATAACTGTCACCGACTTTGACCCGACGGTTATTGCCAACCTGCCGCCTTCTATTTTTGCGGAGATAGGCTTGGGGACAACAGTGCCGGGTGCTGCAAAGGTGTTAACGCTGTCGACGGCAGAAGCAGTCAGAGTCTCTGCCTTCGCCGACTTGACCGTCCCGCCGGAAATCTCCGCATTGATATCAACCGGCTTTTCGGGATCAAGGTTCGTGATTTCGAGCCAAAGCTTACCAGACGAGTCCCTGGCGGCGAGAGCATCCACACGCGGCAGGTTGATCGTGCCTTGCGGGTACGTGCCGGCGTTAAAGGCGACGGGAAGAAAGGTCGCGCCCTGGAAGGGAACATACATCTTGTAGACGTAGTAGGTCGGAGTGAGAACCATTTTCTCCTTATCGGTGAGGATCATCGACTGCAGCACGTTGACCATCTGGGCGATGTTCGCCATGCGCACGCGGTCGGCATGGCGGGCGAAGATGTTCAAGTTCAGCGATGCCAGAATGGCGTCTCTCAGGCTGTTCTGCTGCACCAGGAAGTGCGGGTTGGTCCCCGCCAACGGCGCATGCCACGCGCCCCATTCATCGACTACCAGCGCCACCTTCTTTTGCGGGTCATAGGTGTCCATGACGGTTTCCTGTTTGCGCAGGAAGTCTTCCATGAACAACGTGGATTTCAGACTCTTGCCGTAATCCTCCAAGCCGAAGCCAGTCGATGGCGTCGAGGGTGGCCATCCATTTGGCACCGTATACCAGTGCAACGAAAGCCCGTCGATATTCCAGGTCCAGTCGTGATGCTGCCAGGCCTTCATAATGGTTTCGGTCCAACTGGTTTCAGGCACGCCGGGGCCGACTGCGATTTTGAGCATCTGGTTGGCGCCTTGCTGCGCCGGATTGAAATTCCTTGCGAAGTGGCTATAGATCTTGAGCTGGCTCAGATAGTAGTCAGCCGTCATGCTGCCACCGCAGCCCCAGCTTTCGTTTCCAATGCCAAGCAAGGCGACGCGGTAAGGATCGGGATGGCCGTTGGCCGCTCGCTCTTTGGCCAACGCGGTGGGTTGGGCGGCGGTCATGTACTCCAGCCACTCGGAGGCTTCCTGCGGGGTTTCGGACGCGACGTTGACAGAGACGTAGGCCTGACTGCCGATCTGCTGGATGAAGTCCATGAATTCGTGGGTGCCGAAGGCGTTGGTGTCGACCACGTCGCCCCATGCCGGGTTAAGCGTTGTTGGCCGGAGTGCCGGCGGACCGATGCCTTTGCGCCAATGGTATTCGTCCGCAAAGCAACCACCAGGCCAGCGGACATTGGGCACCTTTAACTGGCGCAGGGCGGTCACCACATCGTTGCGCACGCCGCGTGTGTTCGGGATGGGAGAGTCGGGTCCGACCCAGATACCCTCGTAGAGCCCGAGTCCAAGATTTTCCGCAAACTGGCCGAACAGGTTGCGATCGATCCTCGCTCCGGACCGGGAAGCATCGATCGATAAATGAGTCTCGTCAGCAGCTCGCGTGGGCGCGGTCCAAAGCAACAGCAACAACAGACACAGTGCGAACCGGCCAAATTTCATCGCGACTCCCAGGAGAAATCCGCGAGCGTTTATTGAAGAAAACGTTCTCTCGAACTCGAACTATACAGAAGCGGCGCGGGTAGGGGCAAATGAATTCAATCGGCTTTTTCGATGGTTCGTTCGATCAGGGCTGGTCAGATTACTTCCAATTCGCGGTTTATCCCCAGCAGCCGTGCGAGCGCATTGACCACGGGATCGCTGGCGCTTAATCCCTGGAGACCAGGTTCAACCGGACCTCTCGTTTTTTGCCGATAGGTAATGGACAGGCGAAACTGGGGACGGGACGGGGAGTTTACCTGATGCTGTCGCATGCATGAGGCATTTATCGAGTGGTGCTCCAAGCATGTGTCAAGCAATGCATTCGCAATGCTCCAAGCATGCGCTAAGCAATGCGTCTGCAATGCCCCGGCATGCCAAGTCAAAGTCAGAGTCAAAGTTAAATCAGGCATCTTCTCGCGCTACCATAAGATTCAAGGCGCAACTCCCTCGATTAACTTGCAAGTCTGGAACGCTCCCAGCAACTCCCCTTCCAATCGGAGGTCGAAAAGAAACCGGCGCCACGATGACGATGAGCTGTGTAGCTGCTGTGGATAGTCCGCCCCAGGTAACGAAGCGCGAGAATGCTGAGGGTTAAACCTCTAACTCAATCCAGATACCATGTAATAAGATGCACCCAATCTTGAGAGTACAACCACTTATAGTCACCAATCGACGGTGACTAATGAGTGTCCAAGAAAAATGACTAACCCCCTCGACAGATATTAGGAACCGTACTAGTGTCGTATTATGATTCGCAACACGATCACCGGGATAACTCGTCCCGTTGTGCCCACCCTCGCGGACATACAACGCCGCAGGGCCGAATTGCTCGGCATCCAACCTCGGCCTCAACCGCAGCCGCACACCCACCCCGCTCCGCCGGCACCACCCAGTGAGTCCGCCCCGCCCCGTGCGCCCGCCGCGGGACCCACACTTGGCGAAGCCGCTCTCTATGGGCTCGCCGGACTCGCCGTCCGCACCCTGGCCCCGCACACTGAGGCCCAGCCCGCCGCGATTCTCCTCCAGCTGCTCGCCGCCTTCGGCAACCTGGTCGGCACTTCTCCTCACTGCATGGTCGACGCCACCCGCCATGGTCTCAACCTCTTCGTCGTGCTGGTCGGCGAATCCAGCAAGGCCCGCAAAGGCACCAGCTGGAACCAGATCTGCCGTCTCTTCTCTGAAGTCGATCGACCTTGGGTCGAGACCCGCGTCACCAACGCTCGTCTGACCGCGGCTGGGCTTGTCTATGCTCTGCGCGATCAGCAGCCACCCACCGACCGGCGCCTGCTCCTGCTCTCTGAAGAATTCGCCGCCGCGCTCCATACCATGGGCCGGGCCAGGGGTCACCTCTCGCCCCTGCTCCGCTGCGCCTGGGATAGCGGCCATCTCCGCACCCTCGATGCTCACCGGCCTATGCAGGCGACCGGCGCCCATGTCAGCCTCATTGCCCACATCACTCAGCGCGAGCTAGCCCAGCATCTCCACCCAACGGAAGCCCAAAACGGCTTTGCCAACCGCTGCCTCTGGACCCTTGTGCAGCGCAGCCAATGCCTGCCCGAAGGAGGCAGTCTCGGCGATCATGAACTATCCGCGCTCGCCCGTGAACTGCGCCGCGCCTTCGATTGGGCCGGCACTGGAACGGACATCCTCTTTCGCCGCGATGAAGCTGCGCGCGAGCTTTGGCAGGATTGCTACCCGGGCCTGAGCCAGGCCCATCCTGGCCTCCACCGGGCCGCGACCAGCCGGGCGGAAGCGCAGGTCCTGCGTCTCAGCGCCAAATATGCCGCCCTCGACAGCAGCTCCATCATCCGCGTGCCCCATCTCCAGGCTGCCCTCGCCGCATGGGATTACTGCTCCGCCAGCGCCTCCCGCCTCTTCGGCACTTTCACCGGTGATCCCACCGCCGACCGCATCCGCGAGGCCATCGAAGCATCTCCCAACGGATTGTCCAGACGACAAATCCGGGCCATCTTTCATGGTCATCTTGGCAGCGAACGTATCCAGGCCGCGCTGGAACATCTCATGTCCCTCGGCGTGCTCACCCACCACATCGAACGCGGCCGAGGTCGCCCCTCCACCCGCTGGGCGGCCATGCCTAATACCGAATTGATAGATACCGAATCGACAGACGAGGAATTAACAGACGAGGTATCAACCGACGAGGAAACCGTACTGCAGGAGGCGACTTAGTGCGCTTAGTGCGCTTAGTGCGCACTATTTTGCACAGCCTGGCGGGACGCCCACTATTCCTCTCGAAGTACCTGCAACGGCTTCTGGCCCAGGATGCGGAAGCTGGCCGCCCAGCCGGTCGCCGTGGCCAGCACTGCCGTGCCTACCAGCGCGATCGCGGTCGCCAGCCACTCGATGTGAAAGGCTACATCCAGCCGATGCAACAGCACACGCGAGAGCAGGTTAGCGAAGATCACGCCGACCAGGCCCGCCAGCAGTCCCAGCACAATGAACTCCACGCTGAAGACAGCGGCAATGTGGTTTCGCTTGGCGCCCAGGGTCTTGAGCACCACCACCTCGCGAACTCTTCGAAACTGGGTACTGGCAATACTCGACGCCAGAATCACAGCGCCCGCCAGGATGGAAAACGCCGCCAGGAAGCGAACCACGATCGTGATCTGCTGCACCACGCTCTGGATGGTCTCAATCACATCCGCAATGTTGATCACCGTCACCGTGGGGTAGGAGTTGAAGAGCGCCCTCTGCACTGCGCCCACCTGCTGGGGATCCACGTGCGCCGCACCATACCACACCACCGGCAGCCCGGCCAGCGCCCGCGGCGTGAGGATGAATTCACTCCGCCCAAATACGTGCTGGCCATTGTGGCGAACAACCGCAGTGACATTAGCCTGAATCGTTCTTCCATTCGAAGTGAACACGATATGGGAACCGAGATGCAAATGCAGACGCTGCGCGATGTGTTCGGTTACCGCCAGCGATTGCCCGTCGTTCCTGTCCCACCAAGTTCCCTGCACCATCGTGGCTCCTTCCGGAAGCCCTGTCGACCAGGTCATGGAGACCGTCTGCAGCAGGCGCCGGGGATAATTCTTCAGCTTGAGCCCCTCCTCCGCCGTGCCGTCCACCGAAACAATCCTTCCCGCAACCACCGGGAGTGTCTCCAGGTCTCCACGAATCGCCGGCTGTTGCGCCAACAGGTGCTTGACGCCTTCCAGTTCCTTGCTGCTGATATCGACCAGAAAAATATTGGGCAGGTTAGGGCCCGAGGTCATTTTCATTTCCCCAATCACCCCATGCTGCATAAGAAAGACCGTCAGGATAAGCATCACGCCCATACCCAGGGCCGCCAGCACAGCTGCGGATTGATTGCCCGGCCGATACAGGTTCGCCAAACCATGGCGAACGGCGGATTGCAGATGCAGCCGGGTGCGGGAGAGGAACGCCCGCACCAACCGCAAAGTGAGCGCCGCCACTGCCAGGATGACCACCAGCAGCGCGCACAAAGCTCCCGCAAACCAGCGCCCGACGACCACCGAATCAGAGAGCGCGGCGGCGATCGTGCCCAACCCCAGCAGAATAATCACCGCCGTGATCCATTGCGCCTTACTCTCCCTCAGGCGCACCCACCAGCTCTGCCGCGCCTCCGGCTCTTCCACCATCCTTCGCAGCACCAGGTTGGGCCGCACCTTGCGGATCTGCAGCAGCGGCGGCAGGCAGAAAAGAACCGTGGTCAGAATGCCGGTAGCCAGTCCCGCCACCGCGGAGTGCCAGGGAAGGCGAAGATCCAGGCGCATGGGCAGGAACCTTCCCAGCAACGAAGGAAAAACCCACTCCACCCCAAGCCCCAGCAGGACACCAATCAATCCCCCCACCAATCCCAGCAGCACGGTCTGGAAAAGATAGATGCGCAGAATGTCAGAGGATCGTGCGCCGATCGACTTCATGATGGCCAGCACCTCGACCCGCTGCTGCAGATGCGCGCGCATCGCCATCGCCACCCCAATGGCGCCCAGCACCATGGCCACCAGGCAGATCAGGCTAAGCAGCCCGGTCGAGCGCTTCAAGCCGTCGGTCAGCGCGGGGTTGCTTTCGCGGAAGTCGGTGACCTGCGCATCCGGCAGAATCTGCTCCAGGCGGGCGCGCACCGCGGTGACGTTCCCGTTGTTAGCCGGCAGCTTGAACAGGAAGCGTTCGCCGGAGCGGCTGCCCTGCTGCAGCAGGCCGCTCTTTTCGAGCGCGCTCTGGGTCATCATCACCCGCGGACCCAATCCCATGCCCGAACTCATACGGTCAGGCTCGTGTACCAGGATGGCGGCAATGCGAAAGGTGGAGTCGCCAATCTTCAGGCTCGCCCCCACCTGCGTGTGCAGCCGAATCAGCAGGTCTTCTGCAACCACCACTGTGGAGTCGGTAAGCACCTGGCGAAGATCTCCCGCCGGCTGCAGTTCGATCGTGCCGTAAAAAGGATAGCGTTGCGGATCGACGGCTTTGAGCGAAACCAGCAGCGGCACGGGATCGCTTGGCGACGAGACCATGGAAACCATGTCTGTAACCTGGGTCCGCTGAACGCCCCGCGAGGCCATCACATCCAGATGCTGCTCTTCCTCCGGGGTCGGCTGGCGGAACATGCGCGCGGAAAGATCCGCGGCCATGATGGTCCGCGCCTCGCCCAGCAGGGTCTTCTGAAACGAATCGCTGAAGCCGCGCACGCCGGTAAGCGCCGCCACTCCAATGGCGACAGAAATCATCACGAACAGAAACTTGGCCCGCGAGGCTTGCAGTTCGCGCCAGGCGATCTTGGCGGCGGAGCCCCAGGTCAGTGAAGGTTTTGCGTTGATCCCCATATCAGGCCGGCCTTTGCATGGTGTCTTCCACGATCATGCCGTCGCGAAGAACAACGCGGCGATCGGCGTGGCAAGAGACCTGAGCATCGTGTGTTACCAGCACCAGGGTTGCGCCGCTGGTGCGATTCCTTTGGAGCAGCAGATCGAGAACATGCGCGCCGTTCTCGGAATCGAGATTGCCGGTGGGCTCGTCGGCAAAAATGATGGGGGGCTGCATAACAAAGGCACGGGCCAGAGCCACCCGCTGCTGCTCGCCGCCGGAAAGCTGAATGGGGTAGTGGTGTATGCGATCCGCGAGGCCTACGCTGCGCAGCAGATCGGTGGCCGCGACGCGGCCGTCCCCGCCGCCGTTCAGTTCGTGTGGCAGCAGAACGTTTTCGAGCGCAGTGAGCGTCGGTATCAACTGGAACGACTGGAAGACGAACCCCAATTTACGGCCCCGCACTTCGGCCAGCTTGTCTTCGGGCAGGTGGCTGATCTCGGTGCCATCGATCAGCACATCGCCCTCGGTGGGAGAATCCAATCCCGCCAACAGCCCCAGCAGCGTGCTCTTGCCGCTTCCCGATGCGCCCATGATGGCAACGAATTGCCCAGCCGGGATCAGCAGATCGATTTGCTTGAGGATCTCGATCGTCCGGTTGCCATTGCGAATCGACTTTTTCAGCCCACGAACTTCAATCATTCGAATGACCCCATGTTCCATGACCTAGCAGACCACGTTGGCGGATCAAAATGCTCTACAGTGAGCTTGTGACCTATCGACCACTCACCTCGCTGCTGCTCGCCGCTTCCCTGCTTGCCGGTTGCCGGTCGAAAGCCCCTGAGCCGGAGGCTCCTCAGCCGGCTGCGTCCGATGCCGACACCCCGGCCAGCGATACAACCGCGGCGCCAGACGGACGGCCGGTGATCGTCGCTTTCGGTGACAGCCTCACCGCCGGGTACGGCGCCGACCCCGGCGACAGCTATCCGGATTACCTGCAGAAGGACTTGAATGCGAACGGCTATCGCTACCAGGTCATCAATCAAGGGATCAGTGGAAACACCACCAAAGACGGAGTCGACCGGCTCCAGGACGCATTGCATCTGAAGCCGGCGCTGGTCATCGTGGCGTTCGGCGGCAACGATGGCCTGCGCGGGCTGCCCATCGCCAGCACCCGGGAGAATCTCGATCGCATCGTGTCCACCCTGCTCGATTCCGGGGCCAAGGTGGTGCTGGGCGGCATCACCTTGCCGCCGAATTACGGCCCCGATTACATCCGGCAATTCAACCAGACCTACGCGCTGCTGGCGGCCAGGTATCATGTGCCGATGCTGCCGTTCCTGCTCAAAGACGTATATGGAGTTCCCGGCGGAATGCAGGCCGACGGCATTCACGCCACGGACCAGGGCAATGCGCAGGTGGCCAAAAATCTCCTCCCGCTGATCGTGCCCCTGCTCAAGAAGTAACAACATCAGCCGAGAACCACGATGGGTTGAAAGAGCGTGCCGGCCACGCGGCGCACAATGGCAACCAGGTCGCGCTGGCCGGCAAAAACCTTGGCCAATGGAGCGCCGGAAAACTCGGGAAGATTCACGGCATTGCCGTTTCTCAGGCGGCCGGCAACCCAAAGGTCGGCCGTGGTAGCGGGCAGATTCCGGCAGCAGGGTCCGCGGGTGAGGCAGACTCTCCTCCAGGGTGCCTGCGCCGCGCTCGCGCGCACACTTCTTCCAGCGATAATGCCTGGGCCAGCGTAAAGGGCCCCGCGGCAACCCGGCGCAAACGCGCCAGGTGAGCGCCACAGCCCAATGCCCTTCCCAGGTCGTGAGCAACCGAGCGCACATACCCCCCGGACGAGATGCGGATGGTGAACTCCGCATACTCGCCTTCGCGTGCGTCGACAACGAACTCCTCGATCAGCAGCGACACCGGCTTCAACACCACTGTCTCGCCGCGTCGCGCTGCCTTGTAGGCAGGCTTGCCGTCTACTTTCTTGGCGGAGAAAGGCGGCGGGGTCTGCTCGACCTGGCCGCGAAACTGCGCGGCCGCCGCCTGGATTTCGTCGTTGGATGGCAGCCGTCCATTCACCGGCGCCACCGGAATTCCGTCTCCGTCGTAGGTATCGGTGGCAAATCCGAACCGGATCGAGCCGGTATAGGTTTTCGGCAGCGGCCCAAAGAATTGCGCCAGGCGGGTGAACTTCCCCAGCAATAAGGGCAACACGCCGGTCGCCAAAGGATCAAGCGTACCCAGGTGTCCAATCATCGATTCGCCGGTGGCGCGGCGCAACCGCGACACCACATCGTGCGATGTCATCGCGCTCGGCTTATCGATCACCAGGAGCCCATTCACACTCTCTACTATAGAGATTTGGAAGAGACTCTGCCCTACAGGCCGCTTTGCCCGCGGGACTGGACCAGGGAGAGAAACTCAGCCCGCGTGTTCTGCTCGTGAAAGACTCCCAGCATGGCGGAGGTCACGGTCGAGGAGTGCTGCTTCTCTACCCCACGCATCATCATGCAAAGGTGCCTGGCCTCGATCACTACCCCCACCCCCCGAGGCTCGATGGCATCCTGAATGGCATCGGCAACCTGCCGGGTAAGCCGCTCCTGGACCTGTAGCCGGCGCGCAAAGACCTCGACCAGCCGCGGTATCTTGCTCAGGCCAATCACTTTTCCGTTGGGGATATAGGCCACGTGGACCTTGCCGAAAAAGGGCAGCATGTGATGCTCGCACAGGGAAAAGACCTCGATGTCGCGCACGATCACCATCTCGTCGTAATCGACATCGAACATCGCGCCGCGCAGAATCTTCTCCGCATCCTCCTGGTACCCCTTGGTCAGGAAGCTCATCGCCTGCGCGGTCCGCTGCGGCGTCTTGAGCAGGCCGTCACGCTCCGGGTCCTCGCCCAAACGCGTGATCAACTCGGTGTAGAGATCCTCGGTGGAATACCCACTCAACCCTCTGCCGACCGGAGGCTTACGAACGACTGCTGGATGTGCCATGCTTCCCCTCTCCCGCATACTCAAAAAAATTGTTCCGCGTCTCTTCCACCCTCACTCGTTCCAGATCAGCGTGAACAAAGTGCTCCGCGAGCAGGTTGTGAATGGCGATACAAAGATTCTCGGTGGTGGGCACCTCGCCCGCGAAGCGCTCATCAAAATTTAGATTCGTGTGGTCAAACCTATCGATAACGTTACTTTGGACACAACTATCCAGGTCCGCCAGGTTGCAGACCATGCCGGTGACGGGATCCACTTGGCCGCCGACCGTAACCTCGACCACATAGTTATGCCCGTGACCGTGGGGATTGCTGCACTTGCCGTAGACGGCGCGATTCTTCTCCTCGCTGTAAGCCTTCGAGTACAGCCGATGCGAGGCACTGAGGATATATCGCCGCGATAAGTAAGCTCTCATGCTTCACCGTAGTAGTCGGAGAATAAATCGGGCATCTCGTAAACCCGGATGCGGTGCAGCTTCGCGCCTTCGATTCGATTCTCCAACCGCTTCCAGATGGCGATGGCCAGGTTCTCGGTGGTGGGAACTACATGCTTGAATTCCGGGACCTCGAGATTCAAATGGCGATGATCGTACGCGTCCACCACCTCGCGATTGATTACCTCTTTCAGCTCTTTAAGGTCGACCACAAAGCCGGAGACCGGGTCCACTTCTCCCTCTACCGTCACTTCCAGGGTGTAGTTGTGCCCATGGCCGTTTCGATTCGAGCACTTGCCAAAAAGACGCAGGTTTTCGTCCGCTGACAACTGGTCTGACCAGTAGTAGTGCGAAGAGGAGAATTCGGCCTTTCGGGTGAGCAGGATCATACCTGGCCTGGGTAGCATTATATCGGCTGTACCCCGCTCACTTCGGATGCAGTTGCAGCCCTATCTTCTTCATTATTTGGAGCTTTGGAGTGGGATTCAGCGCTTCGAAGTGGGGTAGGCCCGGCCCTTCCATGCCACCTCGCTGCGCACCGTGTGCTGCCACCAGCTCCTCACCAGCAGCAGGCAGAACAGGGGCAAGGCAAACACGGAAAGGGCGCAGTCGAGGGCAGAAAAATTAGACTTCGCCACCCGGGCATAAAACCTCCACAGCACTCTCAGCCAGACCGCCGCCAGGGCGTAGCGCGCTACGGGTTGGGCAAAAAAATGCCATAGCAGCAGCGGCAGGCCGAAGATCAGGAGCAAATCGAGCGCCCTCCAGGCCGCCATCATCAGGGGAAAGCCGAACAGCCGGGCCAGGTTCTTGGTCCAACCCTCAATCATGGCGCCAAAGCTGCGGTACATGCGGGTACTGAGTGCTTCGGGTGCGTAGCGAAAGCGGATAGGATACTTCCTGCGCTTGAGCAGGAACGCCAGGTCGACATCCTCCAGCAGGGAGCCGGCCACCGCGCTAGTGGCCGCCCACCTGAAAGTACGCAGCTCGCTGGACCATCATGAATTGCCCATTGGCGGCAGCCACCCGCGACGACGGATCGGAGACTTTTTCCGGCGGAAAGGTGAGCGCAAGCTCGGAGAAAATCAGCGGCATGAGCGCGCGCTGCCAGAAACCCGTCACCAGTTGCCGCGGCGAGTAGGAGAGCATCACCACCTGCGCATGTTGCGCTTCATGGATGGCTCGCTGCAGGTTGCCGGGGGCGTGGATGGTGTCCGCATCGGTGAACAGGAGCCATTCTCCCCGGGCCTTTTTGGCCGCCGTCCAGACCGCATTTGCCTTCCCTGTCCAACCCGGCTGGAGCGGCTCAGGATCGAGGACGGTCACCGCCGGCAGCCCGAGCGCGATGGAGCGCGTCTCGTCGGTCGAGCCATCGTCCACCAGCAACAATTCCCAATCCTCGCCCAGAGCAAAATCTGCTTCGGATTGAGCCAGCAAGGACTCCAGGCACGGGCGCAGAACATCCGCCTCATTGCGGGCGGGCACGATAACCGAGAGCCGCATCCCATATTCCTTTCCCGCATCGAGTGGCAGTGTCCGGCTTGTCATTATTATAGAAAGCGTGACCAGGTGGATCAGCTCTTCGGTGGTTTTGCTCTCGCTGCTGCTATCCGCCGGCTGTGATCGCGGGGACCATCCGACGCAGATCGGAACGCCGGCGGCCGCTTTCACTTTGGTGGATGGCAGCCAAACTCTCCAGCTAAGTTCCTACCGGGGTAAGGTGGTGGTGCTCAATTTCTGGGCGACCTGGTGCCCTCCGTGTATCGAGGAGATTCCCTCGCTCAACCAGCTGCAACGCGAAATGCCGCAGTTGGTCGTGCTGGGTGTGTCTGTGGACGAGGATGGGGATGCCTACCGGCAGTTTCTCACCGAGCATCAGATCGACTTCACGACCATTCGCGATCCTGCCCGGCGCATCAACGCCCTTTACGGAACCAAGAAGTTCCCTGAAAGCTATGTCATCGATCGCAACGGACAAATTCGGCGTAAGTTCATCAGCGCCCAGGACTGGACCTCGCCGGAAATTGTGAACTACCTTTCCCATCTGTAGATCCCCCAGAGCCTGCCCTGAGCTTGTCGAACGGGGGCAGCCTGAATCTTGGTAGAGGCGGTCGCTGCTTGCTATGATGACCTCATGACGACCAATCTTGACGTTCTCTACCGATACGAACTGCACCCCACCGAAGCGGCCATGATTGCGTTGGGTAAGGCTCGCGGCGTCTATGGTATTCGCAGGATTGTGCTCGACGAAAAACAAAAAACGATGCGGGTGGAATTCGACTTCACCCGGCTCAACCGCGACGTAGTGGCGGAGCTGCTTCGCAGCACCGGCATCGACATCGTTGAAGAGATCGCGCTGGCACTCCCGTCGGCGCCCAAAGAAGAGCCTGCCGCACCTTTACCCCCTAAATAGCCGCTCCGTCACAGGCCTGCAGCACTACACGACGGGCCGGGTACTGAAGTTTCTGAAGGAAGTCAGTATCAGTACTGGTTTCTTTTCCATCTGCCTCGCGCAAAACCCGCCTGCCTCTCCTTCCTGACTCTCCATCCGGAATCATCATGTGACAGCGAACGCCTGCCGATAAAGCTAATTGAGTGTCCATGTTGGCCTGGTGAGACCGGCATGGGAAACCCGGACCTGGAGCGCAATGAAGCCAGTCCTGATGCGAGCGTTGGCCTGCGAAGTGGTGCTTTTTGCAATGGCGCTGCTCGCCGCTGAAGCTCAAATCGCCCAGGCTGACTTGACTGCTCTGCAGATTGAAGACCTCATGAATGTCAATGTGACTTCAGCTTCCAAAAAGGAGCAGAAAATATCGAGAGTGGCGGCAGCCATTTTCGTGATCTCTGAGGAAGACATCCGCCGCTCTGGCGCCACCAACATTCCCGATTTATTGCGAATGGTGCCGGGATTGGAGGTTGCACAGATCAATCCCAGCACCTGGGCCATCAGCGCCCGCGGTTTCAACGGTCAGTATTCCAACAAGCTTCTGGTTCTGATCGACGGCCGCAGCGTATATACACTTCTTTTCTCCGGGGTGTACTGGGATGCTCAGGACGTGCCGCTGAGTTCCATCGCCCGGATCGAGATCATACGTGGACCGGGCGCTGCTGTTTGGGGGACGAATGCGGTCAACGGCGTAATCGACATCATCACCAAAAGCGCCGGAGAAACGCAGAGCGCCCTTATCCGGATTGACGCCGGGACGCTTGAGCACGTCGGCGGCCTGACCCGCTACGCAGGAACGTTCGGCAACCATGGGGCCTACAGCGTTTTCGCTGATGGTTTCGAAATGGGTCACTTTCTCACCCCAGATCACCAGGACGGCAAAGACGACTGGTATCGCTTCCACGGAGGATTTCGGATAGACGAAGATCCCTCCGCTAAAGATTCACTCACCATCGAGGGTGAAGCGGTCCGCGGTAACGCAGGAGAAATTGCAACTTCTATTGTCTCCATACAGCCGCCTGTAAACGCAAACCTTGACTTGCGTGACCGCTTTTCCGGTTGGAGCGTTCTGGCTCGATGGAAGCGTGAGATGTCGCCTCATTCGGAGAGTTCGCTGCAGGTCTACTTCGATCGCAGCAACTCGCAGTGATACAACCTACGGAATCGGACTGAACGTTCTTGACATCGATTTTCAGCACCACGTGAGCTGGGGCCGACGGCAGGATTTGTTGTGGGGGCTGGGTTACCGTTTGAATTCCGACGACATTGCGGCAACTTTGCGATTCTCGGCGACTCCGTCAGACCTGGCTACCCAGATATTCAGCTCCTTCGTTCAGGACGAGATCGCGATCCGGGCGGATCGTCTCTATGCCACGCTCGGAGCCAAACTCGAACACGACTACTTTAACCAATTCAACCTGCAACCCACTGCTCGAATCACCTGGGCACCCGATGATCGAAACATGTTCTGGGCGGCGATCTCCGGCGCTCAACGAACTCCGTCGAGAGGCGAAACAGCGATTCGTGAAAATGAGGCGGCGTTCCCCGGCCCGGGAAATCTTCCCACTTTGGTCAGCCTCTTTGGGAATCCCAAGCAGCTGAATGAGCGCTTGACCGCTAACGAAGCAGGCTTTCGGAAGGTGCTTTCCGACAGACTATCGTTCGATTCGACGGCGTTCTTTAACCAGTATCACGACCTCCGTTCGGGGGAACCGGGAACCCCGCGCTTAGAGAGCGACCCTCCGCCGGTGCACTTGCTGGTGCCCTACGTTCTCCGCAACCTGGTGCATGGAGAGACCCACGGCATTGAGATATTCGCCGACATGAAATTGTCCAGCCTATGGACGCTTAGCGCGGGTTACACGTTTCTCGCCCTGCACATGCACCGCGATGCGGCGAGCCAGGATCTGACCACCGGGCCCGGTATCGAAGGAGGCAGCCCGAAGCAACAAGCTCAACTGCGCTCGCAGGTGAACTTAACCGGGCATTTGCAATGGACCACCGCCGCTTATTTTGTAGGACGGCTCCCTGCTGCGCAGATCCCGTCATATACGCGCCTGGACAGTAATCTTGCCTGGCAACTCTCCGACAAAATATCACTGGGCCTGGTGGGGCAGAACTTACTGAGAAATATTCACCAGGAGTACGACGGCCCGGACTTAACGGTGCTCCCGAGCCTGGTCCGGCGCAGCGCTTATGCCAGGCTCACGTGGCGGTTCTGAATGCGCATGAGGTCCTGCTCTCAAGCCGTCCGAGCGGCTCGGACCGTAAGCGCAGTGACCGCGGATCTGCGAGCGAAGAGTTGGGGCAATCGTTCGGTGGCGTTGCTGGCTGTTCTTCTCTCTCTCCTGCTGGCAGTGGGTGGGCGAAGAACCAAAGCACAGACCACAGACGAGGAATACCGGGTGAAGGCCGCCTTTATTTTCCACTTTGCACAACTCGTGGATTGGCCTCCGGACACACAGACAGGCACAGACAATTCGCTGGTTCTATGCACTCTTGGAGAGGACCCATTTCAAGGCACGCTGGAAGGAACGGTAGCCGGCAAAACAATCGGGAATCGGGTGATGCGCATTCGTCACCTTGGCCAGCCGCAAGATATGCAGGCTTGCCAGATCCTTTTTCTGGGCAAGGCGCAAAGCAAGCGCATTCCGACACTGGTGGCGGATTTGCACAATGCTCCGGTTCTGACCGTGGGAGAGAGTGCCGGCTTTCTCGGCGCAGGGGGAATGATCTGCTTTCTGCTGGAAGAAAACAAGGTTCGCTTCGACATCAATCTGAATGCAGCAGAATCGGCAAAACTCAAAATCGGGTCGCGGTTGTTGATCCTGGCGGAACATGTGGTGGGAGAAGGCAGTGGAAAGTAAGAGCATGACCTTCAGAGACCTTCCCATTCGGCGGAAGCTTGCTGTGCTCATCCTGACCGCCAGCGTTCTTGCGGTCATTTTGGCCTGCGTAGGATTCGCCATCTACGAGCGGCAAAGATTTCATACCGATATCGCGCGACGAACTTGCAACCTTGGCCGACACACTTGGGGCAAATACGGCTGCGTCTCTGGCCTTCAACGATCAAAAGACTGCGCGGGAAATGCTGGCGGCACTACGAACCGAACACCATGTGCTGGGCGCATGCTTGTACGACATCCACGGACACATTTTTGCTGAGTATCGCCGAGCCGACCTGGGGACCGAATTCAGGATGCCGTCCTCGGCGCCCGATGGAGCGTACTTCGGGCCGAACACCCTCACCCTGTTCCGAAGCGTTTTCCTGGAAGATGACAAAACCGGCTCGATTGCGATCGTTTCCGACCTGAGTGGAATGCGCGCCAGATTCTGGGAATACACCAAGATCGCTATTCTGGTCCTCTTCATTTCCATCCTGGCCACGTACCTCATCTCGGCGCGTCTTCTGCGTATTGTGAGTGACCCCATTGTGCAACTCGCCAGGATTGCGGGACGGGTAACGGCAGAGGAGAACTATTCCCTCCGGGCAACTGCCCAGAGTAACGATGAAAGTGGAATCCTCGTAAGCTCATTCAACCAGATGCTGGAGCGAATCGAGCAGCGGGATCTGGCCTTGCAGAACGCGAAGGACGAACTGGAACAGCGGGTGGAACAGCGCACCGCGGACCTGCAAATCGAGGTGGCCGAGCGAATTCGGGCAGAGGAGCAAATGCGCCTGGCCAAAGATGCCGCAGAAGTAGCCAACCAGGCCAAGAGCGAATTCCTCGCCAACATGAGCCATGAAATCCGGACGCCGCTCAATGGCGTCATCGGCATGACCGATCTGGCGCTCGACACCGAGCTGACCGCGGATCAACGAGATTGCCTGGAAACGGTAAAGCTATCCGCCGATTCCCTGCTCATCGTGATCAATGACATTCTCGACTACTCAAAAATTGAGGCAGGAAAGATTGAATTGGAGGCCATCGACTTCAACCTGCCCAACTGCGCAGAGGAAGCTTTAAAAACATTCGCCTCGACGGCCGATGAACGAGGGCTGGAGCTACTTTGTGATATCGCACCCGATGTCCCGGAACTGGTGACGGGAGATCCGGGACGGCTGCGCCAGATCCTTCTCAATCTGGTGAGTAATGCGATCAAATTTACGGCTCACGGCGAGGTAACCCTGAAGCTGGAAATCGATGCCGAGGACCATGACATCAGAACCATAAAGTTTACGGTAGCCGACACCGGTATCGGCATCCCCGGCGAGAAGCAGCTGTCGATCTTCTCTCCCTTCACCCAGGCCGACTCATCGACGACACGCAAGTATGGCGGCACCGGACTTGGTTTGACTATTTCTGCGCGCATGGTAGCCCTGATGGGCGGAAGAATCTGGCTTGAAAGTGAGGTTGGACGGGGCACCCAGTTCCATTTCACCACGCGCTTGAAGGTTAGCGACAAAGCAGCTGTATCGGAAATCATGGCTCCGCTCGAAACGTTGAACGGCCTTAATATCCTGGTGGTCGACGACAACAAGACCAATCGACGGATCCTGGAAGGGATGTTGACCCGTTGGGGAGCGCAGACAACGTGCGCTGAAAGCGCAGAGCAGGCGCTGTCAGAATTGGACGCCGCGTGCAATGCCGGACAGCCCCATCAGTTGGTTTTAACGGATATGCACATGCCTATCATGGACGGGTTCGGACTGGTCGAACAGATCCGTCGCAATCCGGAAATGTTGCCGCTGACCGTCATCATGCTCACCTCGGCCGGTCACCCAGGAGATGTGGAGCGTTGCCGGAAATTAGGAATTCCGTCTTATCTTTACAAGCCGGTCCGGAAACGGGAATTGCTGGCAGCGATTTTGAGGGCACTGGGGCACCCCCAGATCGCCTCTCCACCCCCAACTGTTATGCCGGCCGGGCGACCCAGGCAACCTAAGGGCCTGCATATTCTCCTGGCCGAAGATAACCGCACCAACCAGACCGTTGCCACGCGCATGCTGCAGAAGATGGGGCACTCTCTGCTCGTCGCCGGCAACGGCAACGAAGCCCTCTCGCTGCTGACGAGCCATCGCTTCGATCTGGTGTTGATGGATATCCAGATGCCGGAGATGGACGGACTGACGACGACCAGGAAGATCCGCGAGAGCGAAAGAGGGACACGAATGCACCTGCCAATTATTGCCATGACGGCTCACGCCATGAAGGGAGATCGCGAGCGCTGTATCGAAGCCGGGATGGACGGATATGTCTCCAAACCAATCAGCAGCCAGGAGCTCGAAGGAGCCATAGCCAGCACCTTCCATGAGCGGGATGACGTCGAACCTGTTCAAGCATCAGCCTACGCCAGAGGATGCTACACCGCCCAGCGCGATTGTCTGGGATATGGGCGAGACCCTGGAACGGTTAGGGGGCGACGAAACGCTCTTTCATGAAGTCGTAGAGATTTTCCTGGACGACGTTCCCAAACACATGGCCGGCTTACGGCGGGCCATCACAGAGGGCAATGCAGAGGCCGTCGAACGAGCGGCCCACACTCTTAAGGAGATTGGGTACCGGGAATCGAGTCTGCAAAACCGGAACTGAAGTGCTTATCGCGATGCGCAGAACGGTTGGCACCAAATCTGACGCGGAGGTGGTTGCCGGACGGTCAGGGGCGATCGAATCATGACCGGCGATGAGACGAAGGGAGATTTCACCGAGTTCGGGCGGCCGGGTGTTCCTGTAACCGGGTCCTGGTGGCCGAAGACGATGCGATGTTCCGTCGAATCCTGCAGAGCTGGCTGGAGAACTGGGGGTACCAGGTCACGCTTGCTGGAGATGGCGCGAGAGCCTGGGAGATTCTCCAGCGCGAGTTTCCGCCGCAATTGCTTATCCTCGACTGGATGATGCCGGCGATTAATGGTCTGGAGTTATGTCGCAAGGTTCGAGAACGTAACCAGGTTCCTTACCAATACATACTTCTGGCGACGGCTAAAGACGGCAAGCAGGATCTGGTCACGGGCTTGGAGGCGGGGGCCGATGACTATCTGACCAAACCGTTCGATAGAAGCGAATTGCAGGCTCGGTTGAGGGCCTGTAACCGAATCCTCACCCTACAGGACGGGCAGATCCAGGCTCAGGAGCTACTTCGTTTTCAGGCAACCCATGATCAGCTGACTGGCGTTCTGAACCGGGCCGAAATTATGGAGACGCTGCGCCGCGAACTGGGGCGCGCGGCTCGTGCCAAGACCGCCACTGGGCTCTTGATCCTCGACATAGATCACTTCAAGAACATTAATGACACCTACGGGCATTTAACCGGGGACGCAGTGCTGAAGGAAGTGACGCAACGCATTACCAGGGCTGTCCGAGGTTATGACTCAGTCGGACGCTATGGCGGAGAAGAGTTCGTGATCGTACTGCCCGGTTGCAGCCGGGCACAAATCGACCAGGGCGCAGAGAGGGTTCGAGCGGCAGTCGATGACGGACCGGTCCTTATCAGTGAATCGAAAGTCTCAGTTACCGTAAGCATCGGGGCGGCAGTGATCGCGAACGGTTCGGTCTCAGATTCGGAGATGCTTGCCGCTGCGGACAATGCGCTGTACCGGGCCAAAGCGATCGGACGCAATCGAACCGTATTATCGGATCTTGTGTTCAATTAGCTTCGCTTCCTCGAATCAGACCACAGTCATTGCGAAACTGCTCTAGAATTTTTTCATGGCTTGCCTGGTAACTGGCGCAAGTGGGTTTCTAGGCGGCAGGGTTGCGCAGATGCTACACGAGCGGGGTGAGGAGGTCGTCATCCTCGCCCGTACAACCTCAAACCTAAGCCACCTCACATCGATCCCGGTTCGCGTCGTTCGCGGCGACTTGTCAAATATCGCGGCCCTGCGGGAGTCAGTCCAGCAGGTCACGAACATCTTCCACTGCGCAGCCTGCTCCACCGATTGGGCGCCGAGGCATACCTACCTCGAAGCCAATGTCGTCGGCACACAAAACCTTATCGCCGCGGTGCAACAGGCCCCTGGACTCAATCGATTCGTTCATGTCAGCACGACCGACATCTATGGCTATCCTCAGATACCCTGCACCGAGGAGCACTCCTTCGTAGATGCGGGTCTGCCTTACAACCAAACAAAGGGCCTGGGCGAAGCCGCTGTCTGGAAGGCCTATCAAGACCATGGCATCCCGATTACGATCGTCCGCCCCGCAACCATCTACGGTCCCCGGGGAAAGGACTTCACCCAGGAGATCGCTATGCTGCTGCGCCAGCGGCTGATGGCGTATATCGACGCGGGTACAGCACCGGGTGGTTTTACCTACGTCGATAGCGTAGTACAAGCGATGCTCGATGCTGCGGCGAGCGCACACACCATTGGCCAGGCGTATAACATTTCCGGCAGCACAGGAGCCACTTGGGAGCAATACGCCACTCTGTTCGCGGAGCAGCTCGGCGTCAAACCACCCTGGATAAATCTTCCGTTCACGGCAGCTATGACACTGGCGCGAATTTTGGAAACCACTCACGGGTGCCTTCGTCTACGTGGGCGTCCGCTGCTTACACGGCATGCTGTTTATCTGCTTGCCCGCAACCAGGAGTTTCCCATTGGGAAAGCCAAAAGCGACTTTGGCTACTCGCCGGAAATCTCATTGGAAGAAGGCATCCGTCGCTCCGTCGCATGGCTGGAAGACGCATCCGCTCGAAAGCGGTAGCAATAAGAGAATGTCAGAGGGGATGTGCGTGGTGCGCGCGGAGAGATTCGAACTCCCGACCTTCTGGTTCGTAGCCAGACGCTCTATCCAACTGAGCTACGCGCGCATGCGTACCTCAACAAGACTACCAAACGGGGTCAAAAACGCCAAATTCCTGGTCGCCACGGCCCCCGTCCTGCATCCAACGAGTTCGATGGCACGCCCTTATTGGTCCGGACAAATCTCTCTTTCCCTGGTTAGTTTCGCAGTCGAAATTTATCCCGCGAGCACCTCTGGCCGCCCCTTCCAATTCCGCCAGATTGACCGCCGGCTTCGGGAAACTTTCAGTTTGCGTACTCCGGCTCCTCACGATCGAGGACTCTCTTGATCGCCGTAAGATGCTTTTGCGCATAAGCCTCGAACAAGATTTCGTCCTCAGACAGCTGATGCACGACATGAGCAGGTACCTGCTGCATCGGCCTGCCGGTCGACATGGCCAGGATCTGCCGCTTGCAGACCTCCTCCAGGTAGTAGAGACGGTCAAAGGCGCTGGCGATCGTCTTGCCAACGACCATCGGACCGTGATTACGCATCATGAGGATGTTCTTGTCGCCGAGAATGGCTACTTCGCGGTCGCCTTCTTTGGGAGAGAGCGCGCTCCCCTGATGATTCTCGTCATAGGCAATCTTTCCAACAAATTGGAAACCCGCCATGTTGACGGGCTCCACATGTCCGCCCTCAATCAGGCAGAGCGCTGTGGCGTACGGAGCGTGGGTGTGCAGTGCTGCCTTGGCGGCTTTGTTGTGCCGGTGAATCGGTGCGTGCAAACAAAACGCCGTAGTTTCGACTGTGCCCGTGCCTTCGACGACGGCGCCATCGAGATCGCATACCAGCAGGGAGCTGGCGGTCAGCTCCGACCAAAAGTATCCTTCGGGATTTACCAGGAACAGGTCTTCCTCGCCTGGCAGGAGAAAACTGAAATGGTTACAAACTCCCTGCTGATACCCGAGACGGGCGGACCACCGTAATACCGCGGCCAGATCGACTCTTGCCTGGCGAAATTCCTCTCGCATGGTTACTGCCCCTGCGGTCTGTGTCTTTAACATTGCGATATCTCCCGTAAGGCTCGAAGAAAGCGATCCACTTCTTCAGCCGAGTTGTAATGCGCCAAGCCGATGCGGAGAAAACCGCCGTCCTTCTCTACATCCAGATGTTCGGTCAGGTTCAGAGCGTAGTAGTTGCCATCCCAGGTGAAGAAGCCGCACCGCCCCAACTCGGTTGCCAACTGCAGCGGTGTGTGGCCCGCGATGCGTACCGCTACTGTGGGACAACGCGCGCCGAAACGCTCAGGATCGGTGATGCCGTAAACCTTGAGTCCGGGGATTTTTAAGAGCCCGGCGATGAGCCTCTCGACCAGGATCCGCTCGTGCCTCTGAATAGCCGTGAAGGCGGTGAGCAGGGCGGCGCGGCGGCCGGTCAAAGATGGAGACAAGGATGAAGACAAGGATGAAGACATGTGCCGTCCAAGATCTGCAAGGTAGTCGACACAGGCGGTGATTCCGGCAATGCATTCGTGGTTCAGCGTGCCCCACTCCCAGTTCAGGGGAACGGCATGGGTATTGGCGGCGACCTTGTAGGGTTCCAGGCGCGAGAGGTGCTCGTGCTTGCCATACAGTACGCCCATGTGGGGACCGAAGAATTTGTAAGAGGAGCAGACCAGAAAGTCGCAATCGAGCGCGCGCACGTCGATTGGGCCGTGCGGCGCGTAATGCACGGCATCGACATAGGCCATGGCTCCCACACCATGCGCCATACGAACTACTTCGCTTACGTTGTTGATGGTTCCCACCGCATTCGACGCGTAACCGACGGCTACAAGCCGGGTGCGGCTGGTGATTTTCCGCGCCAAATCATCCATGTCGAGGGTGCAGTCCTGATCATGAATTTCGGCCACGCGAACGGTGACGCCAAGCTCCTCAAGAGCAAGCCAGGGGGAATAGTTGGCCCCATGATCGAGGCGCGTGACTACGATCTCGTCTCCGGCATTCAGTTCGCGGCCAATCGACCGGCTCATGGCAAAGGTCAATGAGGTCATGTTTGCGCCGAACACTACCTCTTCCGGACCGCAGCCGAGAAAATCCGCCATGGCGGTTCGGGCGCCGGCAAGCATGGCGTCGGTGCGTTGGCTGGTGGCAAAGGCGCCGTCTGTGTTGGCATTGCTGCCGCGCAAATAATCGGAGATGGCGTCGATGACGGTTTGCGGAACCTGGGTCCCCCCGGGGCCATCGAGAAAAACGACAGGATGGCCATCGACGGTTTGTGAAAGGGAAGGAAATTGGGAGCGGACCCAGATCAAATCAAGTGAATCGGTAACTTCTTCCTGGGTTGCAACGGTGAGATCTTTGCCGGTGATCATGAGCAGTTTGTTCCTGGGTCTTCCTACAGAGAGTACAGGGTAACGGGTGGGCAGTCATGTAAGCTAATGCTGAGTTTTCGGTGAGTTGCCCATTGCGCAGGAGGATCCTCATACGATGATGAGGCAACGAAAGAGCTGCTAAGGGTCTCCAAACTGCTTGCTGCCAAGGATAGTAAGACAGCGTAGATTCTCCTGTAGGAGAAGCGGGATGGTTAGCAAGCGAAAGAAAGCGGCGGGGCCTCCGTCGTCCTCCGGTCTCGTCGACGAGCAACTTGCGCGCTATCGCGCGATGCGTGACTTCAGCAAGACGGCCGAACCCAGCGGCCAGAACAACCTCAGCGGCTAGTACGGAGTCTCTTCCCTTCGTCATTCAGAAGCATGCCGCCACCCGCCTGCATTACGACTTTCGCCTCGGGTTGCACGGAGTTCTCAAGAGTTGGGCGGTGACTAAAGGGCCGAGTTATGTGCCCGGAGATAAGCGCCTGGCGGTGCAGGTCGAGGATCACCCGATGGAGTACGGCGGCTTCGAAGGCACCATCCCTAAAGGGCAGTACGGCGGCGGCACCGTGATGCTATGGGATGAAGGCACCTGGGAACCGCTGGGCAACGCGGACGAAGCGCTGGCCAAAGGCAATCTCAAATTCGTTCTTCACGGCCAGAAATTGCACGGCAAATGGGTGCTGGTGCGCATGGGCGGGAAGGCCGCGAACGAGGCTAAGCCGAATTGGCTGCTGATCAAGGAACATGACCAGTACGAACAGACAGCGGATGAGGAGCCGATCACCGAGAAGGCGCCCAACAGTGTCCTCACCCAACGCGACATGGACGCCATCGCACGTGATGGGGATCATGTGTGGCAATCGAATCGGCCGGAGACCTCGAGCCCTGGCAAAAGCTCTCCGGCAAAACCATTGCGTGCGGCTCCGTTCGCCCCCTCCGGACTGCCGGGTAAGAAAGAAGCCCTGCCGGCGTTTATCTCTCCCCAGTTAGCCTCGGAAGCGTCCGCGCCCCCGGTCGGAGAGCACTGGGTCCATGAACTGAAGCTGGACGGTTACCGCATGCAGGCGCACATTGACAAAGCCGGTAAGGTCCGGCTCTACACCCGCAGCGGGCTGGACTGGACGCATCGCATGCCTTCCGTTGCGCGCGAGTTAGGCAAGCTTTCCGTAGAAAGCGCCATTCTGGATGGAGAGGTCGTGGTGCTCTCCGAATCCGGGCAAAGCAGCTTTGCCCTCTTGCAAGCCGCCTTTGAGGAGGGTGCATCCCATCCGCTGACCTACTTCGTCTTCGATCTTCTGCACCTCAACGGGCATAATCTTCGCCAGCAACCGCTCACCGAGCGCAAGCAAATACTGGCGCAGATGCTCGATAGCTTGCCAGAACACGAGATCGTCCGCTACGGCCAGCATATCGAGACGGAGGGGGCGCCAATCTTGAAAGAGGCTTGCCGGTTAGGCGCCGAGGGCATCGTTTCCAAACGCTCTGACGGTGCATATATCTCGGGCCGCAGCAAGTCCTGGATCAAGATCAAGTGCGTTCGCCGGCAGGAATTTGTGATTGGGGGCTTTACCAAGCCCGCAAATGGAACCGAGGGCATCGGTGCCCTGGTGCTGGGGTATTACGAAGGCAAGAAGTTGATTTATGCGGGACGAACGGGCACTGGTTTCACCCAGGTCAACTCGCGCAAGCTGCGCCAGCAGCTGGAGGCGATGCGGCAAACCAGGAATCCTTTTGCAGAGGTGCCGGCTGCAGCCGCCAACGGGGCTCTCTGGGTACGGCCCGAGTTGGTGGCGGAGGTTCAATTCAGCACCTGGACTGCCGATCAGTTGGTGCGGCAGGCCAGCTTCAAGGGTCTGCGGGAAGACAAGAAGGCCTCTGAGGTGCACCGTGAAGTGCCTGATGCAAGCCTGGCGCAGGAGGCGCCCCAGAAGATGGCCCAGAAGGTGACCAAGCCCCCGGCTAAGAAGCTTGGCTTCGTTGTGACTCATCCGGACAAGATGCTCGATCCTGAGACAGGGGTTACCAAGCAGGCCTTGATCGACTACTACCTGGCGGTTGCTCCGCGCATGCTGCCTCACGTCACCGGCAGGCCGCTCTCGCTGGTGCGCTGCCCCAACGGGGCGGGAAAGAAATGCTTCTACCAAAAGCATCTGGGACCAGGAATGCCACCTGGAATCGACGGGGTGGAGATTCCCGACAGGAAAGGCAAAGGCACAGAGACCTACGTCACCGTGGAGGGCGAGGAGGCGCTCG
This sequence comes from uncultured Acidobacteriaceae bacterium, assembly GCA_963796145.1. Lineage (GTDB taxonomy): Bacteria > Acidobacteriota > Terriglobia > Terriglobales > Acidobacteriaceae > PALSA-350. The sequence continues at coordinate 77,674 of CAWCKO010000040.1, forward strand.
CCGGGCTGGCGCAGATGAACGTGCTCGAGATACATCCGTGGGGTTCCACTAATGCCGACCTGGAGCACCCCGACCGCATCATCTTCGATCTTGATCCGGATGAGGCGGTATCCTGGTCGACGCTTTGTGACAGCGCGCTGGAGGTGCGGGAGCGGCTGCGGAAACTGGGCCTCGCAGAGCTTCGTCAAAACCACCGGGGGCAAAGGGTTGCATGTCGTGGCGCCCATCCGGCCCACGCTTGGCTGGGAGCAGATCAAAGCGTTTACCCATGCGTTTACGCTGCAGATGGAGCAGGACAATAGCAAGCTCTACATCAGCAAAATGACCAAGGCGGCGCGCACCAACAAGATTTTTGTCGATTACCTGCGCAACGAGCGAGAGGCCACGGCGGTTGCTCCCTACTCCAGCCGGGCTCGCCTTGGCATGGCTGCGGCGCTGCCTCTGGAGTGGGCAGAACTCAAGTCGTCCGAGCGGCCTAAATTCTTAATTGCGCGTTTCGATGAGTGGGGCGACCGGCTGCGCAAGGATCCGTGGAAAGCGATGCTGTCGAGTAAGCAGGAGATTCCGGCGAAGCTCTTTGATGCAGAGGGATAGGCGCGAACTCTACCATTTACCGACTGAGTCCCGGAGGGACGGCTGAGAGTAGCCCAGGACGCAGTCCTGGGAATCATGCCTATAACGACGACCAGTCCCGCAAGGGACGGCTGAAAGTTAACCACGACTACATCCTAGGTAATTTTCAGCCGTCCCTCCGGGACTGGTCGGTCTCTCAAATCTCTTCCCAGGACTGCGTCCTGGGCTACTCTCAGCCGTCCCTCCGGGACTCAGTCGGTGAATGGTGGGTTCTCACACACGCTCTAAAGGCCAAAGAATTTGGCTGGTCGGTGTCCAGGCTTTAAGCCCTTCGATATGGGAGGATCGATGTACGCTGAAGGCGCATGAAGTGCGCCAACGCCACCACACCCCACAGGAAATCCGGGGGAGCGCATTGGAGGGACCTGCCGTTTATTTCCAACTAGTAAATGCGGAAATTCACTTCGATGTTTACTTCCACGGGGACCGGTTTTCCCTGCAGCGTGGCGGGCTTGAATTTATATTGCTTCACCGCTTCGACCGCTTTCTCATCCAGTCCCATGCCCAGGTGGCGCACTACCTGAACCCTCTGCGGATTGCCCTGCGCGTCTACGATCAATGAGACCACGCACACACCCTGATATTTCGCCCGGCGGGCCTCGTCAGAAAACTCAGGGTCCGGCGCAAACACCAGCTGGGGGGCAGAAACACCGCCACCCACATGGTAGAGACCGCCGCCGTAGCCACCGCCCTCACCCGGACCGTATCCGTTGCCTTTGCCCGAGCCGATGCCGCCACCGGAACCGGTACCCATGCCCCCTCCGCTGCCGGTGCCGTTGGAAGCCGGACCAACCACGCTGGTACGCGGGTCCCCCAGGTTAGGCAGGTTGTTGTTGGGCAGCTGGATGTCCTTGGGCATCATGATCGAAGGGTCCATCGCCAGCTTGGGATGGTCGTTTTTGATCACCATCGGCGGGACGATCGGTTGCTCTTCGAACTTAGGCAAACGCCCCTTGGGCGCCTGCAGAATGTCATGGGAGCCGCCGCCACCGCCACCACCCATCTGCGGTCCCTTGGGGGCAATGGGCATGTATTGCGGCACGTCAATGTTGGTCAGCAGCTGGTCTTTTTTCGTCACGGCTTTCTTGACCGCGAGGAAAGTCCAGAAGATCGCCGCGATGATGACCACGTGCAGGGCGACGGAGATAATGGAGGAGGCTTTACTGCGCTTCTCCTTCATCGGGTCGATGACAGGAATCGGCTTCGACGTCAGTACAAGCGGAGGGAGTTTCCTGGGATACAGGAGGTCGTAAATGTTGCCGGCAATCGTCTTCCACGCCGGTTCATCGATGATCTCGGCAAGCAGCTTGGGCTCTCTTGGCTGATCGCGTTGGTCCAGCTCCGGGGGTAACAACACCTGATTTGCCATAGAAACTTATGAGAAAAGAGGGCGCGTAAGCCTCTCTCCGCCTATCTCCTCATTATGGACGACTGTCGCCCGGCTTGTCTCTCCAAGAATACGGAGACTGGACCAGTTGAAGATCCATTAAAAAGTATTAGACACCTTTTTTAGTCTTGAGGTAAGCAGATGGTCAACTTTTGCGGCAAAGATACAATAGAGTTTTGCTCGTTTTGCTACTGGAGAGACAATGCCGGCTCCGCCCGAACTCAAGGCGACACTTAACCTACCCCATACCGATTTCCCGATGAAGGCAAATCTGCCCCAAAGCGAGCCGCGGCGGCTGGCCGCCTGGCAGCAGGACGGGATCTATGAGCAGATCCGCGCCGTTAGCGCCAGGATGCTCCCAGCTACGTGCTGCACGACGGCCCCCCCTACGCCAATGGGGCGCTCCACCTCGGCCATGCGCTCAACAAATGCCTGAAGGATTTTGTGGTGAAATCAAAGACCATGGCGGGGTTCAACGCCCCCTACGTTCCCGGTTGGGATTGCCATGGCCTGCCCATCGAGATCAAGGTCGACGAGAAACTGGGCCGCAAGAAGCTGGAAATGCCGGCGATCGCGGTACGCCGCGCCTGCCGCGAGTACGCCCAGAAGTATCTCGACCTGCAGCGGACCCAATTTCAACGCCTGGGGGTTTTCGGGCGCTGGAGCCATCCCTACTCCACCATGACGCCGGAGTATGAGTCAAAAATCATCGAAACCCTTTACCGCTTCCTGGAGAAGGGCTTTGTCTACAAGGGCCTGAAGCCGGTTTTGTGGTGCATGCACGACCGCACGGCACTTGCCGAAGCGGAAATCGACTATGACATGCACACCAGCCCCAGCATCTACGTGCGTTATCGGCTTACCAGCCCTCCGGAGGCGATCGACGCCCGGCTCAGGGGAAAACAGGTCTCGACCATCATCTGGACCACCACGCCCTGGACCCTGCCCGCTTCGCTGGCGGTCGCTTTCCATCCCGATTTCGAATACGTCGCCCTGGAGCAGGACGGGGAAGTCTACATCGTGGCCGAAGCCCTTGCGGCCGCCACCCGGACCGCTTGCGGGCTCGAAAGGGCCCACGAGATCGCCCGCTTTCCCGGCTCGCGGATGGAGCGCGTCACCTTCGCCCATCCCTTCCTCGACCGGTCGATCCTGGGGGTTACGGCCACTTACGTCACGACTGACCAGGGCACCGGCGCAGTCCATACTGCGCCCGCGCACGGCGTCGACGACTTCGCCACCGGCGCGCGCTATGGATTGCGCCAGTTATCCGACGTGGACGATGGCGGCCACCTGCGCGGCGGGCTGCCTGAATATGACGGGCTTTTCGTCTTCAAGGCCAACGAACCCATCATGGCTCTGTTGGCGGAGCGCGGCGCCCTGATGGGGCGGCAGGAGGTGTATCACTCCTACCCTCACTGCTGGCGCTGCCACCGGCCGGTGATTTTCCGGGCCACGGAGCAGTGGTTTATCAACATGGAAACGCCCATGGAAACTCAACGCTCGCGGATGGCTCGGTGACGACCTTCCGCCAGCGCGCTCTCAAGGAGATTGCGCGGGTGAAATGGGATCCCCAGTGGGGTGAGGAGCGTATCGCCAACATGGTGTCCTCCCGTCCCGACTGGTGCATCTCGCGGCAGCGGATCTGGGGGGTGCCGATCGCGGTATTTCTGTGCACCGGCTGCCGCGAGTCCGCTGAATGATCCCGCAGTCAACCGGCGCATGGTTGAGCTGTTTGCGGCCGAAGGGGCCGATGCCTGGTACGTGCGCGACGCGGAGGAGATTCTGCCTCCGGGCACGGTCTGCGCGTCCTGCGGCGGCGGTGATTTCAAAAAAGAAATGGATATCCTCGACGTGTGGTTCGAGAGCGGCGCCAGCCAGGCAGCGGTTCTGGGCGATTGAAAAGGATCTTCCCTGGCCTGCCGATCTTTATATCGAGGGCGGCGACCAGCATCGTGGATGGTTCCAGTCTTCCCTGCTCTGCGCCGTCGGTACTCGTGACGCCGCGCCCTATCGCATGGCGGCAACCTGCGGCTGGACACTCGATGAGCAGGGCCGCGCCATGTCCAAGAGCCTGGGCAATGGTGTTGATCCGGTGGACATCGCGCAACGTCTGGGGGCGGAGATTGTTCGTCTCTGGGTGGCGTCGGTCGACTTCCGGGAAGATGTAGCGGCCAGCGAAAACCTGATGCAGCGGGTCGCGGAGACTTACCGTAAGCCTGCGCAATACCTTTCGCTACCTGTTGAGCAACCTCAACGGCTTTGAGCCGGAGAAGCATGCGGTCGCCGTGGGAGCAAATGCCGCCGCTCGACCGGTACATGCTGACCCGGACGCGGGAACTCACGGAGAAGATCCTGCGCTGGTATGAGGACTTTGAATTTCATCGCATTTACCAGGCGCTCAATGAATTTGCCGTAGCCGAGCTGAGCGCGCTGTACATCGATGCGGTCAAAGACCGGATTTACACCTTCGCGCCGCAGAATCCCGACCGCCGTTCGGCGCAGACCGTCTTGTGGATGATCGCCGAAGCGCTGGTCCGGCTGGTGGCGCCGCTGCTCAGCTTTACCGCGGACGAGATCTGGCACTACATGCCTGAGATGTCCAACCGCCTGCCCAGCGTGCATCTGGAGCTGTTCCCAGCGCCTGAGAGCCTGGCGGCAACCATCGATACGAACTTTATGGAGGACTGGGCGACGCTGCTTTCCGATTCGCGACGAGGCCCTGAAAAGTCTGGAGGAAGCGCGGCAGGCAAAGCTGATTGGCAAGGCGCTCGATGCCAGGTTGCGTGCTGGAAGTACCAGACGCGGTGGGTGCTCTGCTGGAGCGCTACCAGAAGAGCTTGAAGGAGCTTTTGAACGTGTCCCAGGTGGAGGTGCTGACCGGGCCTTCGGCAGCAGGTCATCGCGACCACGCTGCCGGCCGATGGTACGAAATGCGAGCGGTGCTGGAACTACTCCGTGCACGTAGGTGAAGATTGGCGCTGGCCAACGGTCTGCGAACGCTGCTCGGCCGCGCTCGATGCAGATGGGCGTTCCGCCGGAAGAGAGCGCATGACCGTCAAGGATTCCAGGGGATGGCTGCTGCTGCTTTCACTGCTGGTCGTAGCCGCCGATCGAGTTACGAAATGGCTGGCGTCCACACGGATTGAGCTGGGTAGCAATCTGCAGGTGATCCCACATGTCTTCGCCATCAGCCACGTGGAGAACCCTGGCGCGGCATTCAGCCTGTTCAATGATTCGAGCTCGCCTGGGCGTGTGCGCTGGATGCTGCTTGTTTTTTCTCTGCTGGCGGCGGTTGCTGTGCTGGTGGCTCTGCTGAAGCTTGGCCGCAAAATCAATGCCACAACGGTGGCGCTGGCGCTGATCCTCGGAGGCGCTCTGGGCAATGCCTACGACCGCATGCGCTTTGGCTACGTCATCGACTTTCTCGAAGTGCACATCATTCACTACCACTGGCCGGACTTTAACGTTGCCGATTCGGCTATTGTGGTGGGCGGAATGTTGCTGCTGTTCGATGCATTGTTCAGCGGCAAGGAACACCTGCCGGTGGGCGAACCGGCGATTCGTAACCATCACGGTTAGTCGTTGGCAACGGACCTCAACTAGAGAATCTTTAGTCGCCTGCGGACCATGGGTGGGTGGGATGCCACAGCGCCCAACTCCAGCTTCCGGGCAAAGGTCAAAACATTAAGATTCGTGGTATCCCACATCTCGCGAAACACGAGCGAGATGTGGGCCACCCGTGGTCTTTGGCAGGGACAGACTTTTGGCTCAAATCGTCTTCAGGTATTCCTTGGCTTTTTGCCATTCGGGGAAGAGGCGTTCTTCGGCCTGGAACTCGCGGGGATGCACGCAGCGGCGGCCTCCGCGCACCTTTACCGGATGCTTCAAGTGCAACATCTCGTGGTAGAGCAGGTACTCCACCGCGTAGCGCGGAGTGTTCTTGCGGTCGAAGACGCGGCTGACCACAATCGTGTTGTGCGCCGGATCGTAGTGGCCCAGGCTGCGTTTGGCCACGTGCCCGCTCCAGGTCAGTAACGGCCGGCCCAGCAGGCCGTGGAAAAACCTGCGGTTCAGGCTCTCGAAAACCTCGTCCAGGTCATAGTGCTGGCCCTGCGGTCCGAGCATTTTTTTGCGGCCACGCGACTGCCGGATCAACTCCGTCTGCCGGATCACCGCTTCGCTCGAAGCAAATCTGCGGTAACGGCTGGTTTGCACCGCATTCAGCGGCTTGCGGTAAAGCTTGGCCAGCAGGATATGGGCGATGGCACGCAAGACACTTTCCGGCGCTCCCTCCAGCAGGTCCGATAGGTGGACGTGCATTCGTCCCTCGCGTAATCGGATGGTGGTGTTCAGGCTGGTAAAGCGACGGAAACGAACTTCAAGCGAAGGCATCGGAGCGCGCGGCCGAAGGGCACGGTACTCTTCTGCAAATAGCAAGTGCAATTCGGAATTCACCGTTTTCAGCCTAGCAGGACTTGGCTCCGAAAACGGTCACCTTTTTTGTTCTTCCTTTTCCTGTTCCTTCTCTTCTTTCTTCTTTTCGGCGAAATATTTTGTCTCGTCGGCGAGCATCTGCGTGGCCGCCTCATGCGCGCTCTGGTTGGAGTCGATGGCGGTCTTGCGCACAAAATCGTATTGGGTACTGGGTTTGGGCTCGTTCAGGACCGTAGCCCATTCAGTGGTCTTATCGACGATTTCCTTGAGCACCTTGCGCAGATCGGCGTGCTGCTGGTCAAAGTTGTCCATATTGTCCTGGAGCTCATCGCAGAGCCGCGTAAACTCGTCGAACAGGTTGTGCATGCGCACAGCCTTGTTTTGCGCGATGGGATCCGCATTGAGGCTGTGGATTTCTTTGGCCCGCTCGTCGACGTAGCCGACGAAGAGCTTGATTCGCTCCACGGGCTTGTCTCCGGCCTCCCGGACGTCCTCGATCTGCTGATCGGTTAAGGGATCTTTCTTAGACTGGGCAAAGGATGGAACAAGCGCCAGCAGCATGCAAACGCCCGTGATGGCCAGGATTCGCTTCAAGACTTTATTTCTTGAACACCTGCATCATGAGCTCGGTTTGCACCTGCTCCAGCTGTTTCAAGGTCGCCTGCAGCATCTGCCGATCTTCATACGAAGCTGCGTTGAGGATCCCGTTCAGGCGAAACGAAGTGTGGCGCATCAGCTGCTCGGCATTCTTCATCTTCTTGCCGTCTTCGGCGACACCCATGTGGATCTTCTCCGCATATTTCTGCACCAGCCGCAGGGTGGCCGAAGCGTGGTCACCATCACCGGAACTGTATTGTTGCCCGGCGAGTTCGGTCATCTGGTGCACCAGCTCAGCATAGAGAAAGCATTGTTCTTTGGGTTGGGCCTGGTCGGCTTTGGCCATGAGCGCCGCCATGGCTTGGGGGTCGTAAATTTTTTCATCGATCGCGAAGGCGCGGACACAGGAAAGGCTTAGGAATAAAGCAGAGACGACGAGGGTCGTGGCCGCGAACCGCATTGGGCACCTCTCAGAGGGCTTACGGAACGTCTTGCGTTAATGACTTCCACCAAGAGCAACGAGTCGATGCTTGGCCTGCCATTCCTGGTCGGGAAATTTACCGTCGGCAGCGGCGAGGAACTTATGGTAGTAATCCTGCGCTTGTTTCGACAGATGCAGGTTATCGTAGGAGGTTGCCCAAAGGAAGTAGGTAGCTGGAGTCTCCGCTAAATATTTTGCTCGCATGGAAAGAGCTTTAAGTGCCACTTGATACTGTTTGTTCTCCGACGCCGCGAAAGCCAGGCCGCTCCAGGCGTCTCCGTCGTCGGGTTTCAGCTTGACCGCCCGCTCAAAAACCTCCTGGGCCTGGGGATAGAGCCTCTCCCGAACCAGGTTCTCGCCCTGAGCGGCCAGAATATCCTCATTGCCGGGGTTGGCGAGCGCCATCCTGGCATAGATTGGGTCCGCCTTTTCAGGATGACCGGCCTGCGAATAGGCGTCGGCCAGCATCTGGTCGACGGAGGCGTTGCCCGGCTCCAACTGGCGCAAGGTCTCAAGCACCGGCAGCGCCTCGTCATTCTTGCCCTGGCCGAGCAGCGCGGTGGCCAATTGTGCATTCAGCGCCGGATCACGAGGGTCGCGCGCCAGCGCGCTCTTGAGCAGCGGCTCGGCGTCGGCGTACTTCTGCTGCTTGATCAGCAGCTGGGCCAGGCCGCCGGTCGCCGCCGCTGCTACGCTGGCGGAGGGCGCCGGGTGGGCAGCCAGCAGGCGCTGATAGGCCGTCTGGGCCAGTTCCGCATCGTCGTTTGCTTCGGCGATCTGGGCCGTCAACAGCAGGTCATCCGGGGTCTCGGGGCTGAGCTTGAGCGCGGCCACCAGCGCATCCCGGGCCGCTGACGGATCGCTGGTGCGGTCCAGCTTGGCCAAGGTCCGGAAGGCTTCGGCCTGGGCGGCGGGGTTGGGCGGGTCCGGCGCCAGCAGCGTTGCTTGCTGGATTTGTTCCCGGGCCTCATCGTACTTACCCTGATGGGCCAGCAAGAGCCCTAGAGCCAGACGCGCCTCGAACTGCTTTGGGTCTGCGGCAATGGCCTTGCGGTAGTCGGCGGCAGCCGCATCTTCGTGGCTGCCGGCATCCTCGATATAGCCAAGATCGAAGAGCGCGCGGGCATCGCCCGGGTTCTGGCTCAGGTACTTCTCCAGCAACGGCCGCGCGCCCTCGAAATCCTTCTGCTCTATCTTGCTTTCGGCCGCTTCCCGTTTGGGGGCTGGGTTGCCTACGCTGTCCGGCGCCTGGGTTCCCGGCGGGAGCTGATTTTGCGCCTGAACCACCGCCGGCAACAACGCCACGGCCAGAAAGTAATGAAAGAGCCTCATTGCTCAGCCCGCGCCTCTTGCGCCGCCAGTGCACGCGCCAGCCAATATCCAGTATGGGAGCCAGGCGTCTGCGCCACCTGCTCCGGTGTTCCCGCGGCCACCACCTGGCCGCCACCGGCCCCTGCCTCCGGACCCAGGTCGATCACCCAGTCCGCCGACTTGATCACGTCCAGATTGTGCTCGATGACCACCAGTGAGCCGCCGGCGTCGATCAGCCGCTTGAACGCGGTCAGCAGTTTACTCACATCGTCGAAATGCAGTCCGGTGGTCGGCTCATCCAGGATGTAGAGCACCCGGCTGCCGGCCTTGTTCGCCACCCCGTTGGTGGCGGCTCTTCCGGCTGCGCTGCGCCCCTGCGAAAGGTGCGCCGCCAGCTTGACCCGCTGCGCTTCCCCGCCCGAGAGCGTAGTCGCCGACTGGCCCAGGCGCACGTAACCCAACCCTACCTCGTCCAGTACGGCCAGCTTTTCCAGGATCCGGGTCTGCCCGGTAAAGAAGCGCAGAGCCTCCTTGACCGTCAGGTTGAGCACGTCGTGGATGCTCTTTCCCTTGTACTTGATCTCCAGGACGCTCGACTTGTAGCGGGTTCCATTGCACTCCTCGCAGGGCAGCTCGACATCGGCCAGGAACTGCATTTCCACCGTCACCGTGCCATCGCCCTCGCACACGTCGCAACGCCCACCGGGCACGTTGAAGGAGAAGTGCCCTGCCGCATAGCCCCTGCGCTGCGCCTCAGGCTGGGCCGCAAAAAGCTCCCGGATGGCGTCAAAGGCCTTGATGTAGGTAACCGGATTGGAACGCGGCGTTCGCCCGATGGGCGCCTGGTCGACGAGAACGATGTCGTTCAGCCGCTCCGCTCCTTTGAGTTCACGGTAAAGGTGCGAGGGGTCGCCGCCTTCGTCCTTTCCCAGCGCATGGGACACCGCGGGGTAGAGCACGTCATGCACCAGGGTGGACTTGCCCGAACCGGAAACCCCGGTGATGCAGACCAGCATGCCCATGGGAATTTCGACATCGAGCCCGTTCAGGTTGTGAATCCGCGCCCCGCGCAACACCAGCTTTTCCCGCATCGGCTCACGCCGCCGGGTAGGAATGGGAATGGTGAGCTGCCCGCTGAGATAACGGCCGGTCAGGGAGTCGGGATTTTTCTCCACCTCTTCCACCGTGCCCGAGGCCAGGATGCGGCCCCCCAACTCTCCTGCGCCGGGACCAAGATCGACCAGCCAATCGGCCGCGCGAATCACGTCCGGGTCGTGTTCGACGACCAGAATGGTGTTACCCAGATCGCGCAGTTCTTCGAGGATGCGAATCAGCTTGGCGGTATCGCGGCTGTGCAATCCGATCGAGGGTTCGTCCAGCACGTAGAGCGCTCCCACCAGGCGCGAGCCCAGCGAAGTGGCCAGCTGGATGCGCTGCGATTCGCCCCCGGAGAGCGTGGAAGCGAGGCGGTCGAGAGTAATGTACTCGAGGCCGACCGCATCGAGGAAATGTAACCGTTGTTGTATCTCGACCAGGATCCCGCCGGCAATCTCCTGCTGCTGCGGAGTCAGGGTGATGCCCTCGAAGAAGCGGTTGGCCTCGCGGATGGTGAGCGCCGCAAGCTCGCAAATATTTTGTCCGTTGATGCGAACCGCACGCGCTTCAGCACGCAGGCGATGTTCCTTTGCAGTCGGGACAGGAGGCGTAGCCCCGGTACTTGCTCAGCATCACGCGCACGTGCAGCTTGTATTTCTTGCGCTCGAGATACGCGAAAAACCCGTGCACGCCCAGGAAGGAGCCGTTGCCATCGAGGACGAACGCCTGCTGCTCGGCCGTCAGTTCTCTCCACGGTGTGTCGAGAGGAATGCCATGTTGCATGGCGGCTTTTCTGCAGCTCCGACTGATAGGGGCGATACTTGGGACGAGTCCAGGGATCGATCGCGCCTTCGTTCAGCGTCTTCTGTTTGTCGGGAATGATCAGGTTGATATCGAAATCGATGGTGTTGCCGAAGCCCTGGCACCGTTCGCAGGCGCCATACGGGTTGTTGAAGGAGAACAGCCTGGGCTCAGGTTCGCGATAGATGCGGTGGCAGAGCTTGCATTCAAAGGCCTGAGAGAAGCGCAACCGTCTGGGTTCCGTCTCCTCATCCCGCGGAACCGTCTCGAACACGATTTCTCCCGACTCGCGGAAGCCAATCTCTGCGGCGTCCACGATCCGGGCCCGGTTCTCGGAAGAGACCACCAGGCGGTCGACCAGCGCATAGACCCCCTGGCCGAAGTCAAGATCGAGCAGCGACTCTGGATTAGCGAATTCCACGATCTTGCCATTCTGATAAAGGCGATTGAAGCCGCGCGCCCGCAGTTCACTAAGCCGCTCCTTGAACGCTTCGCTGGGAAGGGCCGGGTTGACAGGTTTTGCTGGAGCCTTCTTGCGCCGCTTAGTCTCGACCTCAGGCTCCGCCGCAACCCGTGGCTTGACCGGAAACAATGCGTAGAGCCGTGTGTCCTCGCCCAGGGCCAGGATGGATGCGGCAATCTCATCCACCGTGTCGCGCCTGACTACTCCACCGCAAACGATGCAATGGGCTGTGCCACAGCGCGCGAAGAGGAGACGCAGGTAATCATAAATCTCGGTAGCCGTGGCCACAGTGGACCGCGGGTTGCGGGTCGAGTTCTTCTGCTTGATGGCAATGGCCGGCGCCAAACCGTCGATCAAGTCCACATCGGGTTTTTCAATGCGTTCCAGAAACTGCCTGGCATACGCCGAAAGAGACTCGACATAGCGGCGCTGCCCTTCGGCATAAATGGTGTCAAAGGCAAGCGAGGATTTGCCCGAACCTGAAACGCCCGAGACCACGGTGAGCCTGCCGTGGGTCAGATCGCAATCGATATTCTTCAGGTTGTGGGTTCGTGCACCACGAATGGTGATCTGATCGTTCAATGTCTCAACCGGCAAGCTCGCCGTGGACCTCCTCGGTAGGAGATTCGATCTCTGCCTCAAAACCTGCTTTGATGCGCGCCAGCATCTCCATTGGGTCGCGCTTCTCGGCTTGCTCGAAGGCAGCCGCAATGTGGCGGGCCAAGTCCGCCAGCATCATCCCCCAGGCTTCAGGTTCTTTCCACACCCCCACCCGCATACTGATGTGCTGGTCCTGGTGCGCGATCCAGACGCGAAGCAGTTCGAAGGATTTGGCGTCGGTTCGGGCGGGTTCGGGGACACGAAGTTGATCGGATTGAGCCATGGTTCTCCTCTTATGTTAGCGGTGGGTGATGCCGCTCACTTTGGCTGCGTTTACGGCGGGCTAATAGCCCCCGCGCCTTCAAAGCCAAGTCAAGTCTTTGAAGGGGACAGTTGAAGGGTGAGGCTCCAGACCGCACATCACCCTCCAACCCAAACTGGGCTTTAGCCCCTGACGGAGCACCGTCCTCTACTGCCGGGAAGCAGCTTCGATCGGCACTACCTCTGCTGCCTTCACCTTGATCGTCGCGCTGTGCCGCCGGGCCCAGACGATCAGCAAAATGCCGGCGACGATCGAGCCCAGGCTGGCAACCTGGGCATTGGTCAGACCCCAATAAATGGGGGGATTAATACGGATGAACTCCACCAGGAAGCGGGCCACGCCGCTCAGCACCAGGTATTCGCCCGTGAGCCGGCCCAGGGGGAGGCTTCCGCCAGGTTTCCCCCGGCGCCACAGATAGACGGCAATCATCAGGGCAACAATCAGTTCATAAATTGGCGTTGGGTGTACCCTCTGGGTGGTGGGGACGAGCCCGTTGGGGAAGCTCATGCCCCAGGGCAGATGGGTGGGTTTGCCATAGTCGCCATCGCCGGAGATGAGACAACCGAGGCGACCTACACCATAGCCTACCGAGACAGCCGGAGCGGCCAGGTCAAGCATTCCCAAACCGTTCATCTTCGCTTGCCGTCCCTGCCACAAGAGCACTGCGATACCAGCCAGGAGTCCACCGAACCAGGCAAAGCCTGCCCGGTCAAAAAGGACCGCTAAGGGCTGGTGCATGAGCAGGGTCGGATCTTCGAGTACATGCCATAGCTTGGCCCCGACCACGCCGCCCACCGTGGTGTAGGCCGCTACGCCGACGGCGTCTGCATCGACGCCAAAACGCAAAAAATTGCGATACAAGGTCCAGCAGGCACAAACGGACGCTAACCACAGGCAGAGGCCGAAAGTACCAATAGAAAAGTGTCCGATGTGAATAAAGGGATACATGCGTGCGTCTGTCTTTACAGTATAGCCGGGCGCTTTCTCTTGGCAGGGATCCGTGGAAGAATGACAGAGCCAATGAGAGAGCACGAGCACGACATGTTGTTCCGGCGCGAGGAGATCGCCGCCCGCGTGGCGGAAATCGGCGCGCAGATAAGCCACGACTTCGCTGGAGAGAGTATTTTGCTGGTAGGCGTGCTGAAGGGGGCAGCCGTCTTTCTTGCCGACCTGGCAAGGAGTATTTCGGTCGAGACCACGTTCGACTTCGTAGCCATCTCCAGCTACAAGGGGGTAAAGACCAGCGGCGCGGTAAGATTGATTAAGGATTTGGACACTCCGATCGGGGGGCGAAACGTGATCCTGGTCGAAGACATCCTGGATACGGGCCTGACCCTGGTTTTTCTGCGCAAACTGCTGCAGCAGCACAAACCCAAAACCCTGAAGATCGCAACCTGCCTGGATAAGCCGGCACGGCGCCTGGAGAAGATCGACGCCGACTATGTCGCGTTCACCATACCCAACCATTTCGTGGTCGGCTACGGGATGGATTACCAGGAACGCTTTCGTAACCTGCCCGACATCCGCATTTTTAATCCGGATGAGGCACCAAATTCCCATTGATCTTTACCCGCAGAAGGGCATAGAGTCCCACCGGAGCTTACCCATGACTAGCAAACTGTTGCAGCCGGAGACCGATTACGCCTCTGGATATTTCGACGTCACCGGATTTGCCGCCGCCGCGCTCGCGAGTGCGCCCGCGTTGGCCGCGGTTTTCGACCACACTTTGCTGAAGCCAGAGGCCACCCGGGAGCAGGTGGTGAAGCTGTGTGAGGAGGCGGCGTCCTTCCGCTTTGCCTGTGCCATGGTCAACCCTTCGTGGGTGTCGCTGGCGCACTCGGTTATGGCGGGAAGCGGGGTTCCCGTGGGGGTGGTCGTCGGCTTCCCACTGGGCGCCAATCTCGCCACCACCAAGCGCGAAGAGGCCCTGGCGCTGATTAAGCTGGGCGCGCACGAGCTGGACATGGTGATGAATCTCGGTTTGCTGAAATCTGGTATGAGCGCACTGGTGGAGCAGGATATTCGTGGAGTGGTGGAGGTGGCGCACGAAGCTGGCGCCGTGGTCAAGGTCATCCTGGAAACCTGCCTGTTGAGCGTCGAGGAGAAGCTGCGCGCGTCGGAGCTGGCGCTTGCCGCCGGTACCGACTTCCTCAAGACCAGCACCGGCTTTTCTACGGGGGGAGCCACGGCGGCCGATGTTGCCATCCTGCGTGGCGTGGCGGGTAATCGTTGCGGGGTCAAAGCGTCCGGAGGCATTCGCACCTTAAGCGATGCGCGCGCCATGCTGGAGGCGGGCGCCACCCGAATCGGGGCCAGCGCCAGCGTGGCCATCCTTCGCGAGTACCAGAACGAACACTGAGACCAAAAAGAACGCAGGTCCCTCCCATACCGGTCCCATGGCACGCCGTGGAACCGGAGTGGAGGGACTGTCTGGATTGTCAAGGCTTTGTATCAGGGCACGACTTTAGTCGGGCCATAAAAAGTTCAATAGAATCTGGGCTTTAGCATCTGTTCCTTGATGCGGTTTTCCATTTCGCCGCGGGCGCAGTAGAACTTTTCGTAAAGTGCCTGGTAGGGCCACTGGTCTGGAGTCAGGGAAGTGACCACGAAGCGGGGATTCTCGCCTTGTCCAGATACTCGGCTTTGGCCACCACGCGACGGGAGCGCGACCAACTGTGGAGGGTGGTGTAGGTGAAGCCGGTAAAGACGCGCGCCGGCTTGCCAGTCTTCTGGTGAAGAACACGCGCTTGCTGCATCTGGGCACCGATGATCTTCTGCAATCGTTTGTTGCGCGCCAAGCCAAACAGGTAATCCACCTTGTTGGCCTCGCACCAGCCCATCAACTCTTCACGGCAAAAGCCGGAGTCGGCGCGCAACACGATCTGTGTCTGCGGCCATTGCTGCCGCAGTTGGGCAACGATGCAGCTCACTTCCTCCACCGCTACAGCGGCAGCGTCTTGGTTGGCCGCCCGCAGGCGCGCGCAGAGCAACTGGTCGCCGGCGAAGATATACAGCGGCAGATAGCAGTAGCTGCAGTAATAGCCATGGAAGAAACGCTAGGCTGATGGCCGTAAAGCGGGATGTCGGTGGCGTCGAGGTCCAGCACCACCTGTTCAGGTGCACTGCGTAGAGACTACACAAACAGGTAAAACAACAAGCGATCCAGAGACTCCGCCGAGTAGCTGATCTTGTGATAGAGAACGCTGCGGCTAACCAGTTCCAGCCGGTTCAGCGTGCTCTTGCCGGCCAGCGGCTCGTACAACTCCCTCTTGCAGCTGAGCAATGCCAGCAACGGATCGCAGCGCAACTGCTCATGATCGCAGAGATGCTCGTAGCCCAGCGCCAGACCGAAGATGCGCTGCGCCAGCATCTCCGAGAGCTGGTGCGTGATCAGCAACGGCGATCGGCCATCGACAAAGCTGGCCGACAGACGACCCAGCAGGTTGATCTTGCGGTCCACCTCACGCAGCAGCAGCGCACCGCCGTCGCTGGAAACCTGACCAGCGCTAAATTAGCCCCTGCGCTTTTTCGTGACCCGAGCACAGGTTAACAGGGACTTTAGAGCGTGGTGAGAACCCACCATTCACCCATTTAGTCCCGGAGGGACAGCTGAGAGTAGCCCAGGACGCAGTCCTGGGAAGAGATTCGAGAGACGGATCAGTCCCGCGGGGACGGCTGAAAATTACCCAGGATGCAGTCCTGGGTACAACTTGGTTAACTTTCAGCCGTCCCTTGCGGGACTTTTCGTCGTTATGTGCATGGTGCCCAGGACTGCGTCCTGGGCTAATCTCAGCCGTCCCTCCGGGACTAAATCGGTGAATGGTGGGTTCTCCACATAGGCTCTAAAGCGCAAATGCATTTATGCCGTCTCAGTGGCCCGACAAAAGTCGTGCCCTGATACAAAGCAATCCGCCTGGTGGAGCGCTGTTCTTCTCACCTACCGCCGCAGACCAGCTATGATGACTCGATATTTGTATGACACCTCCTCCCGACCAGGACGACGCCGCCATCGAGAAAAAGCCGGCGCAAGTTGTTGCTACGCAATCGTTTGAAGGCGATTACCGTCCCAGCTCAGATGCTCTCCCGCTGCCCGGCTCGGTCAGGATCGATCCGCTGCAGACCGAATTTCTGATACGGCTGGCGAACGCCCTGAATACCACCCTCGATCTGCAGACCCTGCTCCATCGCACTGCGGACCTGGTGCGCGCCGTGATCGACTACAGAATCTTCGCCATCCTGTTGCTCAACGAACGGACCAACGACCTGCGTATGCGCTTTCAAATCGGCCATACGCCGGAAGCCGAGCGCTTGAAGATCCGGGTAGGCCACGGAGTCGTTGGGCGGGCCGCCGAGAACCGCGAAGCCATCCTGCTGCAGGATGTGCGGAGCGATGCGGACTACATCAGCGCCAATCCCGATGTCCGCTCGGAACTGGCCGTGCCGCTCATCGTGAAGAACCGCGTCATTGGCGTGATCGACCTGCAATCCGAGCAGGTCGGCTATTTCCAGCAGGAACACATGCATTTGTTGGAGCTGACCGCCTCCCGGGTAGCTCAGGCGATCGAGAATGCACGCCTCTACACCCGCGTGGCCCGGCAAGCGCAAACGCTGGCGGTGCTCAACGAAATATCCCGCGAGGTAACCTCGATTCTCGATCTCGATCCTCTGCTGGAGCGCATCGGGGAGCTCCTGCGGCGGCTCATCGATTACCAGATGTTCAGCATTCTGCTGGTGAACGAGCGGGAGCAGGTGCTGGAGATCCAGTATGCAGTGCGCTTTGGCCATCCGATCGTGCCGTCAGAGAAGGTCCCGCTGGATCGCGGCCTGGTTGGGACCGCGGTGCGCGAGCGCCGGCTGATCTACACCGGGGACGTGCGCAAAGATGCGCGCTACTACATGGTGAACCCCGAGACCCGCTCAGAGATGGCCGTGCCCTTGCTCTACAAGGGCAAGGTGATCGGCGTACTCGATCTGGAGCATGTGCGGGTCAACTACTTCAACGACGATCACCAGCGCACCCTGGTAACGCTGGCATCGCAGATTGCCGTGGCCATCGAGAATGCCCGGCTGTACCAGCGGGTGACGCAACAGGAACAGCGGTTGGAGCACGATCTCGATATGGCGCGAGAGGTACAGTTGCGCCTGCTGCCTCCCAAGCCGTCGCGTAAGCCGCACGCGGAATTTGCCACCAGGTTTCTGCCCGCGCGCACCATCGGTGGAGACCTCTACGACTTTCTGCCTTACGACGACCAATGCATCGGCATCGCGATGGGCGACGTCAGCGGCAAGGCGGCGCCCGCCGCTCTTTATGCGGCGCTGATCAGCGGCATCATGCGCGCGGCCACCAGCCAGGCCCTTTCTCCTGCAGCCATGTTGAAACAGCTCAACGACTCGCTCCAGGAACGAAAGATGGATTCGCAATACGTAACCATGGTCTTCGCAGTCTGGAACGATGAGAAGCAGACGCTGCAGATCGCCAATGCGGGCGCGGTGCAGCCGCTCTTCTGCCGTGGCGGACAGGTGGAAACGGTGCAGGCCGAGGGATTTCCGCTGGGCATGTTCAAGGACGTCAGCTATGAGGAATTTACCCTCTCCACCCGCCCCGGCGACGCGATCGTATTTTTCAGCGACGGAATTGTGGATGCGGTCAACGACAAAGAAGAGATGTTCGGCAACGATCGGCTGACCGCGCTGGTCACCAGCCAACTTAAAAATACGGCCGAGGGGATGGTAGACGAGATCTACAAGGAGCTCTCCGCCTTCCAGGGCGGGGTCGAACGCTTCGACGACGAAACCGTCATTGTGCTGAAGGTCCTGCCCGGCCCGGGTTAGGATAAGCGTTGGAGTTCCCACATTGGCTGACACCCTGACGACAGAACGAACCATTCATCCGGCACGCAACCTGCTCGGCACCCTGAGGCTGCCTGGCGATAAGAGCATCTCCCACCGATACGCGCTGCTGGCGGCGCTGGCGGAGGGCGTCAGCCGCTTTCAGAATTTTTCAACCGGGGCGGATTGCGCAAGCAGTCTCGACTGTGTCCGGCAACTGGGCGCCCGAGTGACCCGCTCAGTAGATACGGTAGAGGTTGAGGGCTGCGCAGGCACGTTGACCCCACCCGGCGCGGTGCTGGACTGCGGCAACTCCGGTTCCACGATGCGCATGCTGTCAGGACTGCTGGCCGCGCAGGCGGGCGCTTTCACTCTCCAGGGAGACGCCTCACTGAACCGCAGACCCATGGAGCGGGTGAGGAAGCCGCTGCTGGAGATGGGCGCAGTGATTCGGTTAGTCGATGGTCATGCTCCAGTTGAGATTCAGGGCGCGAAGCTGCATGGGATCGAGTACCGGACGCCGGTGCCCAGTGCGCAGGTGAAGACTGCATTGCTTTTTGCCGGATTGCAGGCCGAGGGTACAACCACGGTGCGGGAGGCGGTGCGCACCCGGGACCATGGTGAACTGGCGTTGCGCGCCTTCGGGGCCGAGATTCAGCGAACCATTGATTCGGTTACGATCGCCGGCGGGCAAAAGCTGCACGGCATCGAAGCCACGGTGCCGGGGGACATGTCTTCGGCCGCTTTCTTCCTTTGCGCAGCTGCGCTCTTTCCTGAATCGAGCCTGGTGTTCGATCAGCTGGGCATGAATCCCACCCGGGCGACGCTGCTCGATGTGTTGACCGCGCTGGGCGCGAAGATCCACGTGCTGAACCTGGAAGAGAACAAGGGTGAGCTGATCGGCAGCGTGCAGCTGACCGCGCCCCCACAAGGCCTGGGCAGTACCGAAGTCCGGGGAGCGCTGGCGGCGCAATTGATCGACGAGCTGCCAGTGCTGGCGGCCATTGCGCCCTACACCCGCGGCGGCATCCGCATTCGCGATGCGCGCGAGCTGCGGGTGAAGGAGAGTGATCGCATTGCACTGGTGGCGAGAAATCTGCGCGCGATGGGCGCGGAAGTGGAGGAGTTCGAGGACGGTCTCGATGTGCCGGGGGGACAGCAGCTACACGGCGCCGTGGTCGACTCGGACGGCGATCATCGCATCGCCATGGCTTTCGCCGTTGCCGCTTTGCGCGCGGAGGGAGATACGCTGATCCTCGGGGCGGATGCGGCAGCTATTTCCTTCCCTGAATTCTTTGCCCTGCTGGAGCAGGTCACGGAACGTTAGTCATGTTACCCATGAGAAGCACTTCCAGACGGGAATTCCTGGCCAGGACAGGAGTTCTCGCCGCCGGTTCGCTGGCCTGCCGGGCAGGCGCTTTTGCGAAACCGATGCGGCTGGGGGGACCGATTTTCGTGAAATCCGACGATCCGGCCGTGCTTGCCAAAGCCCACCGTGATCTTGGCTATCGCGCGGCCTACGCTCCCAGCGACCTTTCTGTAACCGACAAGGATCGGATCGCGGGACTGGTGAGGGAGTTCGCGCGTCAGGATGTGGTGATTGCGGAAGTGGGCGCCTGGAAGAACATGCTCGACCCAGACCCTGAAAAACGCCGAAATAACATGACTTACGTCACCGAAAAGCTTGCCCTTGCGGAGCTTCTGGGTGCGCGCAATTGTGTCGACATCGCCGGTTCGTACGATCCCAATGTCTGGTACGGAGAAAACCCAAAAAATCTGAGCCAGGAGTTTGTGGACGCCACGGTCGAAAACTGCCGCAAGCTCATTGATGCGGTTAAGCCCCAGCGCACGTTTTTTAGCATCGAAATGATGCCCTGGAGTTTTCCTACTTCTCCGGACGAATACGTGAGCCTCGTAAAGGCTGTGGACCGGAAGGCTTTTGGCGTCCATCTCGACGTGTGCAATACGATGAACAGTCCGGTTCGCTTGTACAACAACAGCGAAGGCATACGGGAATGTTTTCGCAAGCTGGGTCCGTGGATTAAGTCCTGCCACGCCAAGGATCTCAAGTGGGGGCCGGGTGTCCAGGTGTGCATCCAGGAAGTCATTCCCGGAACCGGCTTGATCGACTACAAGACCTATTTGCAGGAATTATCGCAACTGGGAACGGATGCGCCGCTGATGCTGGAACATCTGCACGGCGAAGAGGAGTATACGAAAGGCCGCGAGTATATCCAGGGCGTTGCCCAGTCCACGGGTCTTTCGTTTGGGGTTTAACGGGCTATCGCTTTGGCGACGAAAGAACCGGCTGCAGATCCTTGCAGTCCCGGAGGGACGCCTGAATTTAGCCCAGGACGTCAGTCCTGGGTACAGCGTGATGACGATCGGAGTAGTCCCGCTAGGGACGGCTGAATCCTCATATGCAGCCTTCAGCCGTCCCTTACGGGACTGATTTTCATATGAAAGTTCACCCAGGACTATCGTCCTGGGCTAAATTCAGACGTCCCTCCGGGACTGGACCAATTAGAGGAACCTGCCGTCCTATTTTCCCTATCTGACACCACTAAGGTGCCAGATAGGGTCCATAGGCAACAGCTACTGTGGCGGCGGCGTGCTGCTGGGTGGCGTACGTCGGTGGCAGATTCTGCTCCTCTTGTGGAGTCAGCTTGGGCTGCGGCGGCATCACCGGAAGCGGGGGCATCTGCTCGGTATGCTGCAGTTGCTCCTGCTGACCAGGTACAGATGCTTCCGGCGCGGCTTTTGCAGGTTCCAGCCCGGGAATGACAGGTTCCTTGGATACCGTGCCGCTGACCGCGTCGGAGAGCTGGATTCCATATTGATCCAAAGTCTGCGCCAGGAGCTGCTCCAAAGAGGCGCGGTCCTTGGCATACGTGGCCTCAGTGGAAATGACATTGTTCTCCGCTGTGGCGAGGTTTCGTTCCTGCTGCAAAACGTTTGCCGTCGTCGACGCGCCCAGCCTCAGTTTTTTTACTTCCGCCTGGTAGGACTGGTAGTTGTACTCGCGGGCCGCCAGCGCCGCCTGCACCGCAGCACGGTCGTTGGTCAGCGCGTACTGCCCGTTGATGACCTGGATGCGCACCTGGATATAGAGCTGTTGCAACCGCATTTCTGCCTGGCGATATTCGAGCACGGCGCGAGCCTGCAATGACTGCGCGGTACGATTGCGCAGGGGAATACTCACGTTGACCCCAGCTCCTTTATCGGGTCCGGAGCTGTTGAAGAGGTTTGTGAAGACTGTGCCATAGCCCACGGTAGGAACGTTGCAAGCCGCAGCGCCAAAGAATTCGGTGGAGCAAAAGGGACTTTTCGAGCCGCCAAGAGCGGCAGCGCCATAAAATCCGTAAAGGTCTACCGTCGGTAACAGATTATTCTTGACCGCTCTAAGCGTGATCTCATCGTTGCGCAGATTCAGGATTTGCTGCTCAATCTCCGGACGATTGGCATACGCCTTTTGCACCAACTCCTCTGCTGGTGTCCGCTCTTCCGGCATCTCGAGCAGCGAGACACGATCCGTCGGAATAACCGGGGCGCTCGAAAGAACCGGATCGCTCAGATTGCGGCTGATCGCCTGTTTCATGAGCAGTTGGTGGTACTCAAGAGTGGTCTGTGACGTAATCAGCGCCTGGGTGTCGGTAGACACCTGGTTATCGGCATTGAGCACGTCCAGCGGGGCCAGGGTACCAATCTGCAACTGTTTGCGATTATCCGAGGCAAGCCGGGTGGATTGCTCCAGAGCACGCTGTTTCGCCTGTACGTCTTCGTAGTCGCTCACCAAAACCCAGTAAATATTCTCGATCTGGTTAATGGTGTAGAGAATCTGCAGGCGAAACGCGGAGTCGCTAATGCGCCGATTGTTCTTGGCTTCGAGGATGAAGCGGCCGTTGATGCCCGGGCCAAAACCATTCAACAAGTGTTGGGTCAAGGTCGCCCGAAATGTCGACTGCAGCTCGGGACTGTAGGCATTGAAGATGCTGTCGTTCGTGGTGCGGCTGTTGTTAAAACCCACCTGGAGCTGTGTGCCGGTGATGAAACCCTGGTTGTAATTGAAATTGTATTGGTCCAAATTCTGATTCAAAGTGGGGGCGCCGCTGGCGAAAGGTGTGGCCTCAGGCGAGGTTGTGCGCTCCAGCTGAAGGGTCCCGGTAAGCACCGGGTCCAGTACCTCTGGCTGGGGACCCGTACCGTTGGTCGAGACCGAGAGCCCTCCAGCACCAGTACCGGCTCCCCCAACGGCAGTGGATGTGCCGCCCGGACCGCCTCCCGAACTGAGTGAGTTCGAACTGGTCCCGGTTCCACCAAGCGTGCCCTCAACCAGGCCCGCGCTCACGCCCAAAAGATTGGAGCCGGCCCGGGCCCGCAACAGTTCGGTGTCCGCGATGTCCAGGTTATAGCGCTGGATAGCGATATCGTAGTTGTTCTCCAGGCCGAGCACGATGGCGTCGGCCAGGCTCAGGTAAATCTTGCCATTGTGCACCAGCGCATCCAGGCGCTGCGAATTGCTGGTCACCGGCGCGTCCACCGTGGTAGGTTCCCAGGTCTTGAGAAAGTTGGGAAAAACCCGGTTGGACTTGGTGAAGTCCCTCGCGCCCGGCCGCATGAAGATTGGCTGGGTGTAATTCGGCTGGGGCGTCGGCGGAAGGCCCAGGGCCGGTGGAGTATTCGGCCCGGCCGGTTGCGGTTGCTGTGCCGCGGCCGGCAACGGTATGTAGGCGGCCAGCATCGACATGATCGCTACCATCGCTTGCAGCTTGTGAAATGACCGCCTTCCGTGCTGGCGAGACCAGCGTACGAGCAGCTTGGGAAGGCCATAGGAATTGCGACGGGATTCTGAATTTTTCATCGTCAGGTCAAAATCTCGGGGGTCGGGCCTTAGGCCTTCGCCGTTCTGTCTAAATATTTGTGAGCTAGCATGGCAGATGCGGCATGATCGCCCGATGACTCTAGTTTTCGCTCGCCCGTGGAAGCCACAGCTTTGTGGCTTCAAGTCCATTACGCTCCTGGTCAGCGATTCGTTCCATGGATTTGCGGGCGCTGCCTGTCTTTGGGCGAGTATATCGCAGCGCCGGTTGCGAACTTCTCTGCCCACGACGGGCGCTCGGATATTCCCCAATGCGGACTGAAACTTGTATGTGGAAGCTGGTGCTCGCCTATGACGGTAGCGAATTCCATGGCTGGCAGGTGCAACCCGACCGGGTGACCGTGCAGGGCGAATTGCGCGATGCATTAGCCAGGATCACCGGCGAAGACGTGCTGCCCCAGGGCTCGGGCCGCACCGATGCCGGTGTGCACGCGCTAGGCCAGGTAGCATCGTTTGCGCTGGCAGCACCGATTCCCGAGGCGAATCTGGCCCGTGCGCTCAACCGTATTCTCCCGGCTTCGATCCGGGTACTCAGCGCGGCCCGGGTCCGGAGCGACTTCCATGCCCGGCACAGTGCGCAGGCAAAAACCTACGAATACAAAATCTTTCGCGGAGAGATTTGCCCGCCCTGGCAAGCACGCTATGTCTATGCCTACAATGCGCCGCTGAATGTGGACGCTATGCAGCGCGCCGCCGCCAGGGTACTGGGTGAGCACGATTTCACCTCCTTCGCTGCCAGCGACGATAGTCCCGATTCCCGCGATAACGTGCGCTGTCTCCACACTTCGCAGTGGATGCAAGAACCCCAGCTGCTTGTCTATCGCGTGCGGGGCAATGGCTTTCTCCATCACATGGTGCGCAACCTGGTTGGAACCTTTCTCGAAGTGGGACGAGGAAATATCGATGAGACCGAAATTCCGGCGATTCTCGAATCCCGCTCTCGCGAACGGGCGGGCCCGACGGCGCCGGCCCGAGGGCTGTTCCTTGTCAACGTGGATTACCTCAATAATTGACCGGCAAAGAGGGTGCTACTCTGAGAATCTGAATGCACGGCTCCCCCACCCACTCAGCTTTTTCCCGCATCGGCCAACTGGCTTCGTTGCCGCGCGTTCACGCGGCCTTCCAGTGGTTCCACTTGCAGGAGCGCCGGATGATGCAGTGGCAGCAGGAGCTGGTATCGATCGCGGCGCCTCCGTTTGGAGAGAGCAAGCGCGCAGAGTGGTTGGCCGAGCGCTTCCGCGAACTCAAATTGGAGCAGGTTGAAATCGATTCCGAGGGTAATGTACTTGGTTGTCATCCGGGCGATCGATCCGGGGCCGGCCAGCAATGCGTGATGCTGTCTGCCCATATCGACACGGTATTTCCCCTCCACACTCCGATTGCCCCGTTGGTGGAGCACAATCGCCTGGAAGCACCGGGTGCATGCGATAACGGCGCCGGTGTCGCCGGCATTCTGGGCATGGCGGCCGCCCTCGAGAGTTGTGGGATCGAGCTTCCCTGTGACCTGCTCTTCGCCGGAAATGTAGGCGAGGAAGGGGAGGGTGACCTGCGCGGCATGCGCTACCTATATGGAGCTTCTCCGTGGGGAAACAGGATTGGCGCCAATGTGGTGCTGGACGGCGCCGGCTGCGAAGTGGCGGTAACCCAGGGGCTCGGCAGCCGCCGCTATCTGGTCACCATGAAGGGTCCGGGCGGTCATTCGTGGACGGATGCCGGCACGCCCAATCCAATCGTAGTGTTGAGCCGGGCGATCGCGGCCATGAGCGAAGTAGCTTTGCCAGCCTCGCCGCGCACCACGCTGAACATCGGCACCATTGAAGGGGGCAGTTCGGTAAACTCCATTCCCGAATTCGCCACCGCTCGCTTTGACCTGCGCAGTCTGGAAGCGGAGCAGCTGGTCCGGCTGGAAACGGAACTGCATCGCGCCGTCGAGGATGCGGTGCTGGTGGCCAACGCACGAACCGCCGGCGCCAAAGGCCCCGGACCGGGTCTTGGACCGGGTATTGGAGCAGGGATTGGACCGGTGCAATTCCTGATTGAGCGCATTGGTGACCGCCCAGCCGGGCGGCTGGACGACAATTCTCCCCTGCTCGAAGCTTTGCAAGCCGTGGACCGGCACCTGGGGATCCGCACCGAACAGCGCGTGGCCTCCACCGACGCCAACATCCCGCTGTCCCTGGGGATCCCGGCGCTCAGCATCGGCGCGGGAGGAGACGGTGGCGGCATCCACACCCGCGGCGAGTGGTATGACGCCAGCGGCCGTGAGCTGGCGCTCAAGCGCATTCTGCTTCTGCTTCTGCTGGCTTTGGATCATATAGCTCAAATGCCTGCGGCCGCCGGCAAACCGTGACCCCCGTCAGCCGCCTCAGCCTTGGCCTTTGCTGCCTGACGGCAATGGCTACTCTCCCCGCCGCCCCGCCCTCGCCCGTGGTAGCGATCTACTATGACGGGAACATCCTTACCGGTGTGGGCCTGGCAGACGCCAGCCCGCAGCGGGCTACGGCAATCGCGGTCGGCGGCCATCAGATAGTCGCCATCGGAGACGATGCGACGATTTTGCGTCAAAAGCGGGCAGGCACCAGGCTCTTCGACCTGAAGGGCGCCTTTGTAATGCCCGGCATCAACGATGCTCACGTACATCTGGCCTCTGCGGGCCAAACCAAGCTCGGTGTCGATCTGACGGGGTGCACTTCCCTGGCAGAGATGCTTAGCCGGGTGAGCGCCGCCGCAGAGCGCGCGCTGCCGGGACAGTGGCTCCTGGGTGGAGGTTGGGACCATACCCTGTGGTCCAACCAGACGCTGCCCACCCGGCAGGATCTCGATACGGTTTCTCGCGGCCACCCGGCATTCCTCGTCCGGGTGGACGGCCATATTGCCGTCGCCAACTCCGCCGCTCTCGCCCTCTCGGGGGTGACCAACCACACTCCAAGCCCACCAGGGAGCCAATTGGATCACGATGCCGGAGGGGATCTCACCGGAATTGTTCGCGAAGCCCCGGCTCTGAATCTGATTCAACAGCACATTCCACCCCCCACGCCCGAGTTGCGAAGGCGGGCGATTCTGTTGGCCCTGAACGATGCGGCCGCCAACGGTGTGACCTCAGTCCAGGACAACTCCGACTGGGAGGATTTCCTGGTCTACCAGCAACTGGAGCGCGAGAACCGGCTGACAGTACGGATTACAGAATGGTTACGGTTCGACGACCCGGTCAAGCTTCTCCTGGCCCACCGCGCCGCGCAACCGGACAACGACCGTTGGCTGCATACCGGTATGTTGAAGGGCTTCATGGACGGATCATTAGGCTCTCGAACCGCTGCTTTGCTGCTGCCCTACGCGGACGACCCCGGTAACAGCGGGCTCCCGCGCTACGACCAGGCACAGCTTGATGCCATGACCAAAGAGCGTGCGGCCGCTGGATTTCAGATCGGCTTTCACGCCATAGGTGACCGGGCAGTGGAGATGGCTCTCAACGCTTTCGCCTGTACTTCGCCGGCGATGCGCGATCGCATCGAACACTCCCAGGTGGTCGAGCCGGGGGACATTCCGCGGTATAAGGCGTTGGGCGTCATCGCGTCGATGCAGCCCAGCCATCTGCTTACGGATATGAACTGGGCGGCGGCGCGGCTCGGGCCGCAACGAGCCCGCCTCGCCTATGCTTGGAAAGCGTTCCTGGATGCCGGCGTACCTCTGGCGTTCGGGACGGATTACCCGGTTGAACCGATTACGCCCTTTCGCGGAATCTATGCCGCAGTCACGCGCAGCAATGAAGCCGGAACCAGCAGCTACTTTCCGGATGACAGGCTGACGCTTGGCCAGGGGCTCTACGCCTACACCCAAGGTTCAGCGTACGCGGAGTTTTCCGAAGGTTTCAAAGGTAGACTGGTTCCAGGATACGTCGCAGACTTCATCGTGCTGGACCGCGATCTGACCCGGATTTCCGCCCCTGAGATCCTCAAGACGCGTGTCCTCCAGACGGTAGTCGACGGACGAACCGTGTACCAGGCGGAAAGCCATTAGCAGTACCGTTGTGGACGCGGACGTAACGTTACAAAGATAACTCCAACAACCTCTATCCTTTATATATACGTAAAGCTTGTGGGTGCCTGTCGAATCGGTCATTCCGTGACCGATAGCGGATCAGCCGCGTCTAATAAATGTTGCTGCGGCACCAATCGCTACAACACGCCCCGGTCCCAATCACCGGCTTTTGGCTATACTAGTGAAAGCACACAGTGGTGCCATCCTGTTAGAGCCGCCAGCCGTTGTATGCTTCCCAACCGACGAGGTTAGACCCAGATGAAACCCCTGCTCGAACGGCTTCGCGCAAGCCGTCTCGCTTCAACCTTTACAATTCTTGGCACGCTCTCAGCCGGCATAGTGATCGGGTCTGTTGCTGTCCATGGTGTTCGCGGAAACGAAACGCAAACCGATAGCTCAGACGCCACTCCGCTGAAGATTCCGAACCCGATCACCCTATCGACCACATTCACCCAGATCGCCAAGGATGTCGGGCCGGCCGTGGTGAACATCAATACCGAGACCCTTCCCCAGGAGGAGTCGCATTCGCGCCGCCGCAGCCCTCATGCGGCGCCCGCGGTACCCCCGGGTGGTGGTGACGACGACGGGGACCAGGATCAGGGTGGTGGTCAGGGCCCCGACCAGAACTTTCAGGATTTCTTCAACCGCTTCTTCGGCGGGCAAGGGGGTGGCGGCATACCCGAGCAGGGTGACCAGATGCGCGAGTCTCTCGGATCCGGCTTCATCGTGGATCCCCGGGGCTACATCATCACCAATAACCACGTTGTGGAAAAGGCGGACAAGATTTTCGTCAAGCTTTCTACCGACCCCGAAGGCTTTCAAGGACGCCCGGGCAAGGTAGTGGGCGTAGATAAGGATACCGATCTGGCCGTGGTGAAGATCGCCACCAACGAGCCCCTGCCTACGGTAAAAATGGGTAATTCCGACGCCGGCCAGGTAGGTGACTGGGTAATTGCGATTGGCAGCCCGTTCGCGCTCACCCAAACGGTTACGGCTGGAATCGTCTCGGCCAAGAACCGTACCATTGAAAAGGGAGCCGCCGGCCAATTCCAGCACTTCATTCAAACCGACGCGGCCATCAACCCGGGCAATTCGGGCGGACCCCTGGTCAACATGGCCGATCAGGTCATTGGCGTCAATACGGCGATCCTGACCCAATCTGCGGGTTACGAGGGGATTGGCTTTGCCATGCCCTCCAACACCGTCATCGGAGTCTATAACGATCTGATTGGGCCGGAGCACAAAGTTATCCGTGGTTCCATCGGGGTTCAGTTCCAGGCCAGCCTGAACCCGGCGGTGCAACGCGTCTACGGCTTCAAGAGCGGAGTTTTGGTCAATCTCGTGGTCCCGAAGGGGCCTGCCGACCAGGCGGGCATGAAGGCGGGCGACATTATTACTACGGTGGACGGCAAGCCTATTAAGGATGGGGACGCTCTGGTTACGGACATTGCGGCTCGTAAGCCGGGGACCACTGTCCATTTGGGCTACGTCCGCGCCGGCCAGACCTCGAACGCCAGCCTTACCATTGCGGACCGGGCGAAGCTTTACGCTGCGCAACCCACCTCTCAAAATGGGGAGAACGGACCGGAAAGCGCACCCAACGCCTCCGAGGGCAAGCTCGGAATCACAGTGGAAGCCGTGCCTGGTCCCTTAGCCAGCAAGGGAGTCCATGGTGTTCTGGTCACCCAGGTGAAGCCGGGTTCGTTTGCCGACGAGTCCGGATTGGCAGGCTGGCTTGGTGATCACGGAGATCAACCGGCAGCCGGTAACCGGCCTCGAACAGTTTCAGTCTTTGGTTTCGGCTTTGAAGCCGGGCCAGGATGTGGGCTTCCGGGTCGTTGATTCGCGAAACCCAACCGCTGGTGGGACTTACCTTGGTGGGACTTTGCCCTAGAACATTTTGCCCGAATGGGTACACTTAACTAACCATAAAGTAATAGGAGCAGCGCGATCATCCGGTAAAGTTGAGACATTTTACCTGGTAATGGTTACCGGCGGCGGGAAAAATAGCGCCGCCGGTGCTGTTTCGATTGCAATCTTGCCGTTCTTCTTTTAGTGTGTCGAGAAGCAAGAAATCCCCTAGTCGAGGTAAGCATGCCCTCTCTTCGAGCAAGCCAGGCTTTGCTGTTGCTTTGTACACTGGCTATCACTCCAGCATTCGGCAGCCGAACCCATCGCGCACCCACATCCGGTCATTCCAGGATGACTTCCTCCAAAAAGGGCAAGAGGAAAGAAGTGAGCCGGATTCATGGTCAGCGGACCATTGACTCCGATCGGGCGGCTCAGATTCAAACTGCGTTGATCCACCAGAAATACCTGACAGGCACGCCCACCGGGCAATGGGACGCACAAACCCAGGTGGCGATGCGGCAATATCAATCCGACCACGGCTGGCAGACTAAGCTGACGCCAGACAGTCGAGCCCTGATCAGTTTGGGACTCGGGCCCAACCATACTCAAGATCCTGCCATCGGCCGTACCCTCTCGGGAAGCGGCTCTTCGGTACAGCAAGAGGAACTAACCACCCAGGCGCAGTCGGCTGAGCCGGCAGAAAATACACTGGCCTCTGTTCATTCCCTTTCGCAGTAGATGTTTCGCTGCAGGTGATGCAAAAGGCCCGGGCAACAGCCTGGGCCTTTTGCTTTGGGACCCCGGACCCCGCACCGCCCTACCTGGCTAGACCAGCCGGCTCTCCGGTCCTACCAGGTCGCGGATCGTTTCCCGCCGGCGGATCAGACGGGCTCGCTTCCCTTCTACCAGGACCTCGGCTGGACGGGGCCGGGAGTTGTAGTTTGAGCTCAGCGACATGCCGTAGGCGCCGGCGTCCAGAATCGCCACCAGATCCCCTTCCTTGACCTTTGGCATCTCCCGGTCCCGGGCAAAGAAGTCGCCCGTCTCGCAAACTGGACCGACAATGTCGAACACCCCGGGTTGGCCCAGCGGATCACGGACGACCGGCAAAATCTCGTGGTAGGCCTGGTAGAGCGCCGGCCGAATGAGGTCATTCATTCCCGCATCCGTGATTACGAAAGTCTTAGTCCCATTGCGCTTAACGTAGAGAACTCTGGCTAGCAGAGCCCCTGCTTGGGCGACCAGGAAGCGGCCGGGCTCGAGCAATAGCCGTACCTCCAGTCCCTCGAGAGCGCGCTCGACTGCCGCCGCATATTTTGTCGATTTCGGCGCCAGGATCGAAAGTGGAAGCGGACCCCTGGTAGTCGATGCCCAGGCCACCCCCGGCATCGACGAACTTGATCTGGATACCGTCGCTTTCGAGTTCGCGGATGAGTGCGGCAACTGCCTCGAGGGCGGCCCCGAAGGGGTCGGCGGTCTGGATCTGGGAGCCGATGTGCACGCTGATCCCGACCGGTTCGAGGTAGCGCGATCGCTTCACTTCCTGGTACACCGAACGGGCGGCCTTAATGTCGATTCCAAATTTGTGCTCGCGCAGGCCGGTCGATATATAAGGATGGGTCTCGGCAAAGACGTCAGGGTTGACGCGCAAGGCGACCCGGGCCCGGACCCGCCGCTTGCGCGCCCGGTCGGCGAGCAAGGCCACTTCAGATTCACTCTCCACATTGAAGATCAGAATGCCGGCGGCAAGAGCCAGATCGATCTCCGCCGCTGTCTTGCCCACACCCGAGAACACCACTCGCTGGGCGGCCTTCTTATCCACCTCAAGGATCCGCAAAAGCTCTCCGCCGGAAACAATATCGAATCCCGAACCCCGACCCGCAAGCAGCTTAAGAATAGAAAGATTGGAGTTTGCCTTCACCGAATAGCAAATGAGGTGATCGCGATGGGCAAACGCATTGGAGAAAAGGCGATATCGATCGAGTATCTGCCCTGCGGAATAGACATACAGGGGGGTCCCGTATTTTTTGGCCAGCGGAAGCAATGAAACACTCTCACAATGCAATGCCGATTTGCTTTTGGGATAGTGGAAGGGACGGTTGGAGAATCCGGGCTGGGATTTCAAAAGCGGGAGGCCTCGCACGAATGGAGTCGCTGATTTGAACTTCAGCCTATCCGGGTTCTAAGGATTTTCCAAATGATCAAAGAACTCGCGCAGTAGGCGCCCCACCGTCTCCGGTTGCTCGTAAGGGGCGTAATGCCCCGCGTCCGGCAAGACGTGCCAGGCACTCGCTGGGAGCCGGTCATGGATGACCGCCATTTCCTCCGGGGTGCTTCCGGCGTCTTCGGCACCCGCCAATGCCAGGACGGGCACCGTCATGGTAGGGATCGAGGGGACCGAGTCCGGACGCTGGGCGAGACCCTGCTGCACCGCAATCACCGTCTCGGCAGCAGTTGGGTCCATCATGGCGCGGAGCTGTACGGATCTCTCCGGGTGCCGTGCCTGTGAGGTTGCGCCCACCAAGGTTCGGACCATCCGGTCGAAGAAGGCCGACGTCCCTCCAAGTCTTATATTTTCAATATCTTCCGCCCGCTTTGTCCGGTTAAGGGCGGTGTCCGGCTGAGGCTTGCCGCAGCAGAAAGCGAGACCCCGCACACGATCCGGGCTTCGCCTCCAAAGCTCGTATAATGTGTAACTTCCGATGGAGCACCCGGCGAAGAGTGCAGCTTCAATGTGGGCTGCGTCAAGCAGCCGTTCGATGTCCTCGCCCAACCGGCCCATGTCGATAATGCCCTGCCCTGCCTCTGATTGGCCGTGCCCCCTCAGATCCGGGAGCGTTACGCGATAGCTCGTGCTTAGGGGCAAGGCAATCGGTAACCAGAAGCCATGGTGGACGGGTGTGGGGTGGAGCAGGACCACGTCCGGGCCAGCCCCAAAGGTTTGATAAAAGAGGCGGGCATCCCCGGAAACATAGAACATTGAATCCTTGTACCAATCCTATGATGTCGACTACCTATGTCGCTGTATCCAAACTAGTTGTCGGTGGAAGGATAAGCGGCTCCTCGGGCATCATCAGCCAAAATAACCCGTAGGCCAGAAGCCCAACCGGGAAAACCAGGACCGCCAGCAACACGGCGATGACTCGGGTCAAGGTCACGTCCCAACCGTATTGGTTGGCGAGGCCCTGGCACACGCCGGCCAGCTTCCTTCCGGCACGGGGCCGGGTCGCCGGTCCGCGGGCGGGTCCGGGGAAACTAATCGCGGTTGGATGAATGACGGCCTTGCCGCAGGCCGAGCAAAAACGGGCTTCACCGGGGAGTGATGCCCCACAGGCAGCACAATACGAAGCCATTCGACACCTCCGTCGATCCTTCCACGCTAGCGCACAGTAAACGGCGATTTCAAGTACTTCCTGGCGAAATCCGCCTGCGCCGAGTCGCCGTCTTGAAGAAGCACGACCTGGTATTGCTTCAGCGCCATATCTCGTTCATTCAAGAGATCATACATCTTGCCCGAATTAAGGTCGCAGCGGCTCTTGAGATCCACGCTAATGGTCGGCTGGAGGGTGGCTTGGTTGTAGGCTGCAGCGGCTTCGGCGTAGTTCTTCTGCCCCTGCAATGTGTCGGCGAGACCAAACCAGGCAAGTTCCAAATGGGCGGAGGGGAAAAACCCTGGCTTTTTCGCTTGCTCCAGGAGCTGCCTGGTATTCCGCTATGGCCTCTTTGCCGCGGCCGGCATCCTTG
Organism: uncultured Acidobacteriaceae bacterium; assembly: GCA_963796145.1. Lineage (GTDB taxonomy): Bacteria > Acidobacteriota > Terriglobia > Terriglobales > Acidobacteriaceae > PALSA-350. The sequence continues at coordinate 110,139 of CAWCKO010000040.1, forward strand.
GTGAGGTTAGCCAGTTCCAGCCGGAAGAGGAAGTCCCGGGGATATTCCTCGGTCAGCGAGCGGGTGACGGTGATCGCGTCTTCATACTTTGCTTCCCGGCGAAGGAATAGCCCCAGCGCGGTCCGGGCCTCGACGGAAGTGATCACCCCGTGCGCGCCAGCGTCGCGTAAGTCTTCTATTCCCTTAGACTTAGATCCTGTTATGCCGGCTGCGCCGGCGAGCAGCTTGAAGCCTAAAGGCAAGCTACCGGTGACATACTGGTGGACGCCGACCACCAGTTTGGCATCGATATACTTAGGATCGAGCCGCAACACCTTCTCGTTGTCGCTACGGGCTTGCAAAGCTACGTGGAGGGCGGAAACAAAGCTCGCGGTCGACCAGCCCGATATACACCGCGTGCAGGCTGCGCGCCCAACCCCGCGCAAAGAGCGCGTCGGTATCCTCCGGATTCTTACCAAGCTGCTGGTCGGAAAGCTCGATTGCCTTTGCATACAACGAGTTAACTCGCTCAGCCACAGCGGGGTTGTGGGCCACAACGTGCTTGCCGCTGAGAAACCCGTCGTGGGCATAGAAGGTGGTATCGAGCAGATCGAGGCGATAAAGCTCGCGGAAGATAACTGCGTCCAGCACATAGTCGACCGCCAGGGGGTTGTCAGGGTTCTGGGTCTGAACCTTTTCAAAGCGAGACAGCGCTCCATCATAGTCCAGGATGTAGAAACGCTCGAAGGCCTGACGCACCAGAGGGTCTAGATTCAGAGGGTTCGTATCCACTCCCGAGGGTGTGGTAACGGCGCCACGCCCAAGCGCCGGAAGAAGTAGAAGGAAGACAGCTAAACCAATGACTGCGGGCAGCTTAGGCTTGACCTGCCCGCAGGGGGATATTTCCCGGAGATTACCTTCGGATACCCGAGCGGCACCGGGGAGAACGGTCGGAGGGACGAGCCTGCGGATTTTTTGGATAAAATTCATTCCGTAGTGGTAATTAGCGAGACTGTTAGCGCATAAATAGGTAACTAAAGCTAAAGCGGTTCCGGGGAGACGTAACAACGGGCGTGTGAGCCTCCCTTAAGGTAATCTGGGGAAACGAGGAGACGCTATGACCAGGCAGGAACTCCTTCGCATCGTTATTCGCCAGGCACGCGCCAACGGTTTCCCGTTCCGCAAGTGGTTTCAGACTGCGATCGACCCCTCCTGGGACAGTTTTGACGATGCCGTGGAACTGCTTTGCCAGGGGCGGCGATACTATGCTCTCCTTTTCGCTCATGAATTTGCCCGAGCCTTCTGGAAGCAGGGTTCTCAAATCAGCTTTGTCGTTCCCGCAGCCAGCTATACGCGGCGTGACAAGGAGGGCCGGATCGTAACCGTGACCCGCAAACCCTTCACCCGCCGAACCCTGAAGGCCGACGTCTGGAAATACCATCTGCGTGAGATGGCGGCCCAAGACGAGCCACTCCGGTATATTCGACGTTTCCTGGTTATAGAGGGAGACGTACAGCAATCGAAAAGTGTCGCTTCTTAGTTACCTTTCGGTGATTTTTTCTGGGACACTTTTACGACTTACGAGTGATATACTCCCGCCTCCGGACAGCCTACTCTCGGCATGTAGAAATCGGTAGAGGAATGGTCGTCCGGTAGCCAAGTTCGCGGTCCCCTCCGCAGCCCCGTTTCCGCCCGCCCGTTCTGACAACAGCCGCATTTCCGCCCTCCCCCAAGTCACGGTAACAAGAAGACATGGCTTTCGGTGTCGTCAAGCGAAATGCGATGCGTAATCTGCCCGCACGACAGCCGGGAGGGATTCGGTCATGAAAATAGCTCTGGCAGCATTGTTCGCCGCGACAGTCGCCACCTCCACAGGGTCGGCATTTGCTCAGGATCTGGCGCCGCAGCCTGCGGAGCTGGTCCCGGCAGGTGTTCCTCTGCGGGTGGAACTCGACAAGAGCTATCATGATGAAGGTTGGCACCCAGATTGAGGGCCACCTCACCGAATCTATCTACCTTATCGACCACGTTGCCGTTCCTGCTGATTCCAAAGTATTTGGCACCATCACCGCAAGGCATTCCGTAAGCCGCCAGGTACGGACCGCGGCGATGTTCAACGGCGACATGACACCGCTTAAGAATGCTGACGTCACCTTCAGCAGACTGGAAACCCCGGATGGGCGCCATTTTGACATCGAGACGGATGCCACGGAGCGCACTGCGAAAGTAGTGCGCATGTCGGCGCCCGAACAGGCGCCGCACCGCTCCCTGGGACAGCGCATCGCCGCAGCCTTCCGTTGGACCAAGCGGGAAACCGGAGCCGCTTTCAGCTCGCCGCACAAGTTGGACACCGCGAAACAAGCCCTGTACGCGCAGATTCCCCTCCATCCCCAGGAGCTCTGGGCGGGGACACAATATGATGCGGAGTTGAAGCAGCCATTGGAGTTAACCGGGCAAACTGCGCCGGCTCCGGCCCCGGCCGCGGACCTCAGCGAACTGAAACTAACCGGCGACCTCGAAGCTCGCCTGGTGGATCCCGTGGATTCGAGCCACCGCGACACCGGGGATGCCGGTGGAAGCGGTGCTGACCCAGCCTATGTTTGAGAACGATCCTGCGGCCCCCGTGGAGATGGCGGACGCGACTGCACCTGCGGCAACCCATGGAAAGCTTCTGTTGCCGGAAGGCACACACCTGATCGGCAGCGTGGTCGAGGCCAAGCCGGCCGGGATGTGGGGACACAACGGCAGCTTACGGCTGACGTTCCGCAAGGCTGAACTGCCTGCGGGCGACGAGCGGGTGGTGCACGGCCGCGTGATCGCTGCCGAGAGCGTTCGGAGCGACCGGGTACAGATCGACAACGAAGGCCAGATCAAGGCCAACGGGTCCAACCGCTTCCTGGCGCCGATTACGCTCGGCTCGCTGGCTGCGGTTTCGGACAGCACCGGCGCCGGGCTTCTCAAGGAAGCCATGACCAGCAACGGGCTCGATCTGTTGACCCGGGTAATCGGAACCGCTTCGGCCAATGCCGGCCTGGTCAGCGGGTTTGCTTATTACGAGGTCGGTAAAGTGGTCTTCGACACCTGGATCGCCCGGGGACACGAGGTCGTCTTCGCCAAGAACACCCGCCTCGAAATCGAACTCGCGCAACGGTAAGCGCGGCCAACCGCGCTTGGCCAATTCGAATCTCTTCCCTTCCTTCAGCAAATACCAACAAGACAACAACCTTCAATTTGTCATTCCGACACCCAAACCCAGACTCCCGTTATTCGATCCGCTGACGCCAATCCCAGAGCCCAAATGGGAAATGGCAGAGTGCATTCCATTCACGCGGGCGGATATGAGCAATTAGCAAGCTTTGTTGTGGCTGGCCCTCCTCCATCCCGGCTGAAAATGCGAACTAAGAAGCAAGCTTCGAATCTTGTCATCCCGCCCCACTGACTTGCCGTTGGCAAGGGAGATGTGGGATACGCAAACCGTGACGTCGATTCGCCCTTAGGGCTGCAACCTGATGGTGAGCCCTTGTTCATTAGGACCGGAGTGGAGTGATCTGCGCTTCTACTCCGCCGACCCAGAACTCAAATCCAACTACGCTATCCGATCCGACGACCCAATGGAGAAGTCCAAATGGGAAATGGTAAAACGCATTCAACCCCTGCGGTGGAGAGGACCTGGAGTGCCCCCCACGGCACGTCGGGACAGGGGATGACAAATTCAGAGTTCGTGTCTTCATTTGCATTAGCGATAGACCGCTTGAGGAAGTCCAAATGGGAAATGGCAAAATGCATTCGCTAAGGTTGAGACGATTAGGGGTCAAAGCGAAACATGTGATTCATTGGCCCTTTTCCTTTGCCCAGCGGATACGCCGCGCGCAGAGCTTCAGTGACATATGCCTTCGCGGCAGAAGCAGCTTCCCTGGAATCCAGGCCGGAGATGAGCCCGCAGAGCAGAGCAGTGGAGAAGGCACAGCCTGTCCCGTGGGTCGAGTTGGTAGCGATCTTTTCGCCCGTCAACCAACTCTGCTCCCCTGAGGCAGTGAGCAGGAAGTCGTCGGGCTGGTCGAGGTCTCCCCCGGTGACCACCACGTTCAGCTCATCGTTGCCCTGACGGCAGGCAATCTCTTTGAGTCGAGCCGCGGCCGCCGGCAATCTGCATCATCTCCGCCGACGAGAATGGCCAATTCCTGAATGTTCGGCGTGATCCACCCGACGCGATGAAGCAGTTCGTCTCGGATGAGGCGAATGCCATTTACATCGATGAGCGGGGTACCTGAAGTCGAACCCAGCACCGGATCGAGAACAATCCGATCCCGGGCGATGTTCCCGGATTGCGCGGTCAGAAAGGAGGCGACTTCGGCCGCCACGCCGGCGCTTCCCAGCATCCCGATCTTTATGCCGGATAAGGACAAATCCTCGGCCAGACACTCCAGGGTCTGCCGCACCAGGCTGGCCGACAGCGGTTCGACTGCGCGGACACCCATTGTCGATTGCACCGTCAGGGCCGAGATGCAAGCGACGCCGTAGACCCCGTGGGCGGAGAAGGTCTTCAGGTCCGCCGTCATTCCGGCTCCGGACCCGGGATCGAAGCCCGCGATGGTGAGTGCTACAGGTCTGGTGCACATTTCCGGAAAATCTTCGGTTTTCCACAGTTTTCGGCTCATGTCGTCGGCTTATGTCAGGCAGAACCGTTGGTGCCAGTGTATGCTCCGCCGATGGGGCTTTTTCGGGCCCCTCGATGACTTTGGTGAGGAAAACAACCTGGTTTTCGGCAACAGGAGGCTCACGGATGTCGTCTAATGGTTACAGCAAACAGCTCAAATCCACCCGGAGGACACCTTAATAAGTAATTGATAAATTTTGACTTAGGCATGAAGCGCTCCATACAATAAAGACAGGAGAACAATGTCCACTATCGCAACCCACTCTCATTCGCCTCTAGGCCCAGCAATCCTTGCCGGTGCTGTTCTTTCCGCTATCTGTATCAGCCCCGGTTCGACTCTAGCCCAACCCGATTCGCCACAAGCAAACACACCAACTGCTGTGACAACTTCCGCTCATCGCCACTGGCATCAATTGGGACGAGCTTCCTGGTATGGAGGCGCCTTTCAAGGCCAGGCAACCGCAAGCGGCGAACTCTTCAATATGAATTCCATGACCTGCGCTCATCGCAGCCTGCCTCTGGGAGCTACCGTTCTGGTTACAAATCTGCGTAACCATCGGTCGGTTCTGGTTCGGGTGAATGATCGCGGTCCAGTCCCCGAATCCCGGGTGATCGACCTTTCATACGCAGCCGCCAGGATCCTCGGTTTCCGGGGCATCGCACCGGTGCGGTTAGACCTGGTGGATCCGGCCCTCAGCCCCGCTCAAATTGCAGAACTCAGCTGGCCCGCGCAGTTTCAAAGATGATCGAAAGCACCTCCGATCGTTTGATTGTTGCGCTGGACTTTCCGGACGCCAGGGCGGCACTTGCCCTGGTGGACCGGTTAGAAGGAGCTGCATGCTGGTTCAAGGTTGGCCTGGAACTTTATATTGCTGAGGGCAACTCGCTGGTGGCCGAACTGCAGCGGCGGGGCTTCTCCATATTTCTTGATTTGAAGTTGCATGATATTCCGAACACCGTGGCCTCGGCGGTTCGGGCTGCGTCCCGGCTCGGCGTGAATATGCTGACCGTTCATGCTGCGGGCGGACCCGAAATGCTAGCCGCGGCGGCAGAAGCGGCGGTTGACGGCCCTGACCTGCTGGCCGTCACCGTATTGACCAGCATGGATGCGGAACAGCTGGAAGCAACCGGCGTGCTCGGAAGTCCGGCTGCACAAGTGGAAAAGCTGGCGAAGATGGCCTTCGGCTGCGGCGTTCGGGGATTCGTCTGCTCCCCGGTCGAAGTGGCCAGTTTGCGGAACCAGTTTGGCAGCAAGCCACTGCTGGTGATCCCGGGGATTCGTCCTCAGGGCTCGGTCCCTGGCGACCAACGACGGGTGGCCACGCCGGCAGCGGCCATGGCATCCGGTGCAAGTTACCTGGTGGTAGGGCGGCCGATCACCCGGGCAGCGGACCCCGGAACTGCGGCCAGAGACATACTCGCTGAGATGCAGACCGCTAGCCAGATTGCGTCGGCTTAAAGCTTCTCGTAGAAATCGCAGGCCGAGCAGGAAATGTAAACCCCTCCGGGAACTCCGCGCTCACGATCCTTTACTCGTTTCACAATGCGCGTTGCCTTATTGCATTTCGGACATTCAATACCCTTGGCAGTGTCCATCATTTTCGAACGGTCGGCGGTCTTGGCTACTTTTGCCATTGTCTACTCTCCTTGAACAGGCTTCGTGCCACACGTCCGCCTGAACTTCTTTCACGCGGTTTCGTATCATCTGGGGCGAAACAGAAGGCGCTGCTACCCGTTATTTTACACGATCTGTCTAGTTCGCTCCGCGGACATCCGACACGTTCATCCACTGCGAAGGAGCGGTACCGGGCGGCGGAGGAATCGGCTTCGGCTTCTCGTCGTCTGGAAACTGCACCGGCTTCATCTGGTGATCTTTGTCAACCGCGTCCGGGAGCTGCTCCCCGGGCTGACGCAAACTAGGTGCAGCAGCGGGAGCATGTTCCTGGCTGGGCGCTGCAGGGGGGGCGTCGCCCAGGCGCACCTGATGGACGAACTGCCCTGCAAAGTAGCCGTCGGTCTCATCTTTGTCCCGAATCACGGGTGGCTGACCAACATCGGCAATCTCTAATCGGATAACCCGATTGCCATTGAAGCGCACAAATTGGACCTGGTGGGGTGGCTGCCCATAGATCCATTCCTCAAACGGCGTCTGCCCGTCCGTTTCGCGCACCTTTTGGTCGGGTTGGCCCACGGCCTTCAACACCATCTCACGGTTCATGCCAACCAGAACCTCGTGGTTCAGCACCGCACCTTTTAGTTTCGGAGGTAAGGTGTCGGCGAAGGCCTCAGCCGGAGTCTTGAGCGAAAAGTCGATCATGGGAACGATCAGGCTGCGCACCTGGGCAGCGGTCATCTCGGGGACAAACTTGTTGAAGACCAGCGTCATGCGCGAACCAACCGGCACATGGCCATCATCCTGAGCCAGCGGCGCCATCCCACCCATGCCGCCAACTTCAACGTGCTGCAGGATGTGATGATGCTTCTCCGGGCCATCGTTAAATTCAAACAGAATCCGATCCGGTCTGACCTCAAACTTGGTGATCACCACGCGGTCCCCAGGCTTGGCCGAAATACCGTACTTCTCCAACTCGTCCGCGTAGGCACTTCCGGAAGGAGTGAGTGGCCCGTTGGCGTGAAGAATAATGCCTTTCGTGCCCAGCGGAAGGGGACGAACCGCGAAGGCCTCGTCGGCCTGAAATGTTCGGATTAACTGCTGCTTGGTCCGCTCCGTGATCGGCTTCGTATCGAGCGCGACGGAAGTGGGTTGGACGGTAGTGAGATTGGCTTCCTTCGGACCGAGGTGTTCCCGCTGCACGGTGAACACTTGTGCGTTGCCTAAAGCGCAACCACAAAGGGTCGTTACTGCCAGCAGAGCAGAGGCCCGGCGCATTGTGCTTCCAACGCCGGCGAGGAAGAATTCTTTGGTCGCGAGCCCAACCATGGCGGTTCCCTCATGACGCCAATGATGGTCCTAATTAGGGGTGATTTGCAAGTAACGTTTCATGCGCAAGGGACAGAAAGTTTCAGGTAAGCAAATCGACTCCCGGTTCGACTTAATGGACCCAGCTTTACTCCGGCGGTTCGAGAGGTTCAGGGCCAGGCTGAGACGTGGCCGTGGACGCCGCCCGGGACTGGGCCGGCGCGGATTCTATTTGCACCAGAGTGGTCCCCGCCGGCGCCGGCAGGGGAGCGACCGGGTGATGCGGAGCCAGTGTGCTGCTCATTGCGTCAAGGTCGACGGGGATACCGGCGGGCACAATGACCGGTTGCGCATGCAGATAAGCCAACCCCCGGGTCATGCGATAAACGACGAAGATGCCGATGAGCAGAACGACGGCAGTCACCGCACTGGCCTCCGGGCCGTAATCGCCGCCGGTCATCCACACCGGACCAACGGTGTTGCTCTGAATGACTGGCGAGAATTGAGTGATGCCACTGACCGGAAGCCCAAAGAGCGCACACATACTCGCATTCCAGGCGAAGTGCCAACCCCAGCAGACCCAAAGCGCCCGGGTGCGGAGATACGCCACTGATAGTAGCCAGCTGCTGAAAACGGTGATGAGAAAGCTGGCGCGATTAGCGCCGGGATTGAACATGTGCACTGCGGCAAATACGAAGGAGAAAACGATGGTGGCCAACGTGGGCCCTATGGCGTCGATCAGGCGCTGAAATGGATAGCCACGAAAAGCGACTTCCTCTGCCAGCGAGGCCACGGCCAGGATCAGAAGATCGATCACCAGAATGCCGAACTGGCGTGGAACTGCCCAGAAGGTGATGATCAATCCGCCGCTGAGGACCAGGGGCAGAATGCTCGCCAGCAACATGCCCCAGCCTAGCGCGGCGCCCAACCCGAACTCTCGTTGCCAGCCCGGACGGAAAACCAGGCCCATGGCGCGGATGGGTTCGCGCTGGCGGTTGAAGGCGCGCGCCATTGCGGCGTAGCCGACAACCAGCAAAAAGAGCAAAATGCCGCGCTCGAGAAAAGGAAGCCACACTCCAGAAGTAAGGCCATTGGCGGCATGAACCGAAACACTCTGGGCGATATAGAAGTAGATCGCGGCGATGATGACGTAGCCGAAAGAACGCACGCGATCGGCAGCAGTGAAATGGGTCAAGCGTATGCCCCTGTCGGCATAGATGTTTCAGGCGTTCTTATAGAACCGGGCAATCTCCCGGAACTTCGTCAGCCGGCGTGCGATCCGATCCTCGACCGTCATGGCCTTCAATTCGCCGAGATGCAAGGTAAGCTTCTCGTCGAGCAGCGCGGCGGCGGCCACCGGATCGTTCTGGGCTCCCCCGGAGGGTTCCGGGACTACGTCGTCCACACAGCCCAAACGGCTTACGTCCTCGGAAGTGATTTTCAGGGCAGCCGCGGCCTGGGCGCGCTTGCTGGCATCCCGCCACATGATCGAACCGCACGCTTCCGGAGCAATCACGGAATAGACGGCATTTTCCATCATCAGGACACGGTCCGCGACCGCCAGAGCCAACGCGCCGCCGGAACCGCCTTCCCCCGTAATGGTGGCGATGGTCGGCACGCGTAGCCGGGACATCTCCCGCAGATTACGCGCGATGGCCTCCGCCTGGCCGCGTTCTTCGGCAGCGATGCCGGGATTGGCTCCCGTGAGATCGATGAATGTGAAGATCGGGCGGTTGAATTTTTCAGCAATCTGCATGGCGCGCAGCGCCTTCCGGTAGCCCTCGGGATTGGGCATGCCGAAATTGCGGCGTACTTTTTCCTTGGTTCCCCGCCCTTTCAGGTTGCCGATGGCCATCACTTCTTCGCCATGGAAGCGCGCCATACCGCAAGCCATGGCGAGATCGTCGCCGAAGGCCCGGTCTCCGTGGATCTCCGAAAAGTCAGTAAAAATGCGCTGGATAAAATCCATCGGGTAGGGCCGCTGCGGGTGCCGCGCGAGTTCAGTCTTGATCCACGCCGGGTTCGTCGGTTCGGCGACTACCTGTGTCTGCTCAAGATTTGAAGCCTGTTCGGTCATGAGACTTTCGATCGCCTATGCCAGCGCGGAAAGCCTGCCGCTTGGCCATTTGAATCTGTCGATTCTATGGATTATAACGCGCCGGCCTAAGGGTGCAGGCTTTAGCCCGAGCCGGCATTTGCATTGGGGTTGGGAAAGCCAAACGCGGGATGATTGAGGGTATTTAATGATTCAATTCGAAATTGGATTCCGAGGTGCTCGAACTGAATGTTCTTGAAAAGGGAGAGATCAAGAATGGCCACACGCGGCAGCCCTGTGATTGAACCAAAGAGGCTTGGTTCTCCAGTCTTTTCATTCCTGCATGCAGAATCCGCGGCGGAATGGCGAATGCGATCATCTGCCGGATCTTTCCGCAGGGCCTCGATAGTATAGTTATTGCTTTGTCGCACCAGATGGCTTGGAGTGCTGTTGTGGAGCGTTCTCGATGGTGACAAAGATTGCGCTTTTTGGGGCCGGCGGGAAGATGGGATATCGGCTGGCCAGCAATCTCAAGCATTCCTCGTTTGAGGTTCGCCACGTGGAGCGCAGCCCTGCGGGCCAGGAACTCGTGAGGACTGGTCTCGGTTTGCAATGTATCCCTGCCGGTGAAGCTCTTGCCGGCGCCGAAGTCGTGATCCTGGCCGTTCCGGACAACGCGATCGGCAATGTCGCTTCATCGATCGAAGGGGAACTGAAATCCGGAACGATGATTATGACGCTCGACGCCGCGGCTCCCTTCGCCGGGCATTTGCCGAAACGCGACGATCTGTCGTATTTCGTTACTCATCCCTGTCATCCACCGGTCTTCAACGACGAGACCGATCTCGACGCCAAGCGCGATTACTTCGGCGGTATTGCGGCCAAACAGCACATCGTCTGCTCGCTGATGCAGGGGCCGGAGAGCGCCTACGCTCTGGGCGAGCAGATCGCGCGAGTGATTTGGGCGCCCGTGATGCGCTCCCACCGGGTAACGTTAGAACAGATGGCGCTGCTGGAGCCGGGCTTATCGGAAACCGTTTGTGCGACTCTGCTGGTAGTAATGCGCGAAGCTATGGATGAGGTAGTGAAACGCGGTGTGCATCCAGAAGCAGCCCGGGATTTTCTACTCGGCCACATCAACGTCCTCGCATCTGTAATCTTCAAGGAGCGTGAAGGCCTCTTTTCGGACGCTTGCAATAAGGCGATCGAGTTTGGAATGCCGGCCCTGATGCGGCCTGACTGGAAGCGCGTGTTGGAACCGGATGAAATTACAGCTAGCATCCGGCGTATTACCTAGGTCATGTCACTGCAAGCGGCCTTGACCCGCTCCGTCCTGCTTTTCCCAGTTCATGGTTTTACTGCAAGCAGATACGAGCCGGACTCAGAGGACCGAACCTCGCCTCGTACCTCTGAACCTGGGATAAACTCCCATGTCTCGTTGTTAGGGTCGTAATCGCTCGTGGCTTGTATTTTGAAAAGGCCATTGCCCAAATCCAGCGCTTGGGTCGGCCGGCAAACATTGGTCCCCTCTTCCAACAATCGCACGTATATTTCGACTTTCCTCTTAGTATCGAAATCGATCTGTGCCAACCGAGGGGTCCACTTCATGCTGTCGCCGAATTGCCGTTTGGGTCCCCTTCAGTCCGGAGTGGGCAGGTCCACACTATCTACGCACAGAGTGCCCACAGGTCTGTTACCTTTTTCACGCGTCAATCCAAGGCGATCAAGCGCTAGATCTACCCCGTGCCGCATGTCATGATTGTCACTCTCGACCTCTGGCACCTTGAAGTCAAATCCGCCGCGAAGGTCAGTTTCATCAATCACTGGGGATTCAAGCCGCTCAGATAATTCTTCGGCCCAAAAGGCCATCGTGACGTTGTCGCCGAATGCGTGTCCCGTAACCGCACCATCGATCAGTGTGATTATCCCCCCATGTGGATCACCATTGGGGTGGGCTGTGGCTTGCAAATTAGAAGAACGTCTCTTGACCCTGAGTATCAATACCGGCCGGGTTCGAGAATCATAATGTACCCTAACCATGAAGCGCTCTTCGAGCAGGTTTTGCAGCATGAGACGCTGAATCTTAGTTGGGTTGACGACCATGTCAGACAGCTGTTGCCGGTAGGACAGAGGTGTTATGGCGTGAATGTCAAATCGCTTATCATTTATCCATGTAGGGCCACCCTTTATTAGTGCTGGTGCAATGTCGAATGCATAGGACAACAAATCTCTGACGGTTTGTGCGCCCCATGTCACTCGACCGCTCGGATACAAATAGAAGCCTAGAAGGCTTGGGGCGTTGAGATTATTTAAATGAACGGAAGCAACTTCGTAAGCTGGATTCTCTCCGGCAGCCTGTGCATCAACCCCCGCGTGGGCCTGATAGGCAGCTAGAAGAGCTGAAGAGACAAGTGCGAGAAAGAATCCAGCGCGACGAGACGGATTAGCGCGGATTAGCGGGGTCGCATGGTGAGGAAGACCAGGGACGACCATACGCGCAAGGCGAGTCATGCGGGCAAAATATCACGAACGCAGGGGAATAGGTAAGCTGTCACCGGCTTAGCCCCAGTTAATCATTGTCGGCTCGTCGTGCGCGCATCGCGGCCGCCGCGTTTGCCGAGCTGGTCTCTGAGGTTGACTTCTGCCATTCCGATTCGGAAAGCACTTCGATTTGCTGCAGGTTTTTGGTTTTGAGGCTAGTGTTGATGCCGGGCAATTGCTGCGCCGCGAGCTGGTTGAACTCTTTGACCACGTCGTCCAATTGTCGGTTCATCACCTCAGCACGAGCAAGCTGCTCCGCGGTGGGCCGGCCTTCATATTGCGTGACGTCGCCGTAGAGAGTTCCGAGATACTCGCGCAGACGTTCCTCGCCGGTGATCGCGCCACCTTCCTTCGTGGCCACAATTTTGCTGCGGATTGCGTCGAATTGCTTCGCGGCAGAGGTGAGTTGATTGTGGAACGGATCCTTGGGGTCGACCTTGGCTGCGTCCTCAAGGGCGCTGTCGCGTATCCCAATGATGGCGTCTACGGCCCAGCTCATGTGGTTCAGCATAGAGGCGAGCCTAAGTGCAAGGGCCTGTTCTTCCTTTCGGTCGGCCAGGGTATACGTAGCCCGGGGATCCATTACGATGTTCAGCTTGGTCGTATAGACTTGCTCGCCTTTGGTCATCCTGACTGTATAAACGCCGGGCAGCACGCGCGGACCCTGCGCGGTCTGAAACATCGCGCTGGCTGCCGGAGGCACCTTGGGCGCTTTCAACCGCATCGACCATGTGGCGCGATTCACCCCGCGGTGCTTGCTGCTGGGCACGACGTCTACTAATTTGCCCTGTTCGTCCAGGACCTCGATCTTCAGATCCCCAAAGATGTGCCGGCTACGTTGGTAATAGGGAATGTGCGCATCTTCGGGCCTGCCAGGGCCCTGGAAAGAGTTGTCGCCCTCCGCCCAGCCCCCGAACGCCTGCACGTATTGCACCACCGGCGGAACGGGGAGAAACTCCGCTTCTTTTGCCATCAGCTCCGGTGTCAGCGAACGCCAGGGTGAGATGTCGTCGATGATCCAGATTCCCCGGCCGTGGGTGGCGATGACCAGGTCCGAGGTTCTGGGGTGAATCACCAGGTCGCGAACCGCAACGTTGGGAAAGTTGCTACCGGTGTACTGGGCCCAACGAATGCCACCATCGTTACTGATCCAGAGGCCAAACTCCGTACCTAGAAACAGCAGTTTGGGATCTACCGTGTCTTCCTTGATGACATGCGCGTAGCCACGGACACCACTCGATTCCGCGCCGAGCTGCTGCCACGTCTGCCCATAATCAACAGTCTTGAACAGGTATGGTTTGGGATCGCCGTTCATGTGGGCATCAAAGGTGACGTAGGCGGTTGCTTCCTCGTAACGGCTCGCCTCAACCCAGGATGTGATGGGCGCACCGCCGATCCCGCGAACATTGGTGGTGACGTTGGTCCAGTTCTTGCCCGAGTCGCGCGTAACCTGAAGGTTGCCATCGTCGGTGCCGGCCCAGAGGATGCTTGCATTCTTTGGAGATTCGCTGATGGTGTAAATAGTGTTATTCATTTCGGCAGAGGAGTTATCAATGGTCACGCCGCCGGACTCTTCCTGCTTCTGCTTCTCAGGGTTATTGGTAGACAAATCGGGCGAGATTCGTTCCCAGGATTGGCCATGATCCCTGGAGCGATAAAGGAACTGCGAGCCCATGTAGAGAGTCGCCTTATCTGTTGGGCTTACCTGCACCGGAGTGTTCCAACTGAAACGAAGTTTCTTCTCGTCATAGTGGGCATAAGGGGTGATGGAACGGGTCTCATGCGTAAGCCGGTTCACGCGGCCGATTGTGCCGCCCTGTGCCTCTGCATAGATATAGGCGGGGTCAGAGGGATCGGGCCACATCCAGAAACCATCGCCTCCATACATGTTTTCCCAACGAGAGTTCGTTACGCCGCCCGGATAGGAGGAATCGCCGACCCACGAGCTGTTGTCCTGCAGGCCGCCGTAGACCCGATAGGGATCGGCGTCGTCGACGCTGACATGATAGAACTGCGAGATTGGCAGGTTCACCATATGTTCCCACCCGCTGCCACCATCCTGGCTGCGCCACAAGCCGCCGTCGTCGCCATCGAAAACGAGATTGGGATTGTCAGGTGAGATCCAGACGTCGTGGTGGTCGCCGTGGGTAGAGTTGGCAGTGTTTTGGAAACTCTTGCCTCCATCGGTACTGAGCAGCAGGATGAGATCTCCTTTGAATATTTTGTTCTCGTCCTTGGGGTCGACGATCAGATTGGCAAAGTAGAAAGGTCGCCAGACCATATACTGGCTCGCATCCAGGCGTGTCCAGGAAAGGCCGGCGTCGTTGGAGCGGTAGAGTGCACTGTCGGCGCACTCGATCATGGCGTAAATGACCTTTGCGGTTGGAAGGCGCGACGGTCAGTGCAATGCGTCCGTAGGGTTTGGCCGGTAAGCCCTTGGCGCTGGACTGATCAATCTCTGTCCAATGCTCGCCCTTGTCGGTGGACTTGAAAATGCCGCTGCCCGGGCCGCCGGAGCGGAAGGTCCATGCCTGGCGGCGATAGTCCCACATGGTAGCGTAAATCGTGCCGGGCTCAGACTGGTTCATCGACATCATCGCGCAACCAGTGGAAGCATTCGTTCCGGTAAGAGTCTTGCGCCAGCTCTTGCCACCATCGGATGTTTTGTAGACGCCGCGGTCAGGGCTGTCGTTGAAGGCGTGTCCTGTAACGCAGGCGTAAACAGTGTTTCCGTCTTTGGGGTCGATCAGAATTTTGGCGATGCGCTCGGAGTCCGCCAGACCGGCGTTTGTCCAGTTGTCGCCGCCATCGGTGGATTTGTAGATGCCGTCGCCCATGGAGGCGCTGTTGCGAATCCATGATTCTCCCGTGCCCACCCAAATGTTCTTCGGATTTGCAGGGTCAATGGCAATCGCTCCGATGGATTGGACCGGCTCACGGTCGAAGATGGACCGGAAGTTCGATCCGCCGTCTACGGATTTCCATACTCCTCCGCTAGCCGAGCCTACATAGAGCGTGGTGCGGCCTTCTTCCTTAACTCCCGCCAGGGCCGCGATGCGGCCGCTCATTTGTGCAGAGCCTATGTTGCGGGCGGGTAATCCGGAGACAGTTCCGGAATCGAACTTGATAGGAGTCTGGGCGGAGCCGCTAACCCCTAAGAGCACTGGAAGCAACAATTGGAGTAGGAATCGGGACTTCATAGATTAAAGATCCTTTTCCGGGCAGCGACTTCCTGCTCGATCACTGGCTTGGGGGAACTTTTCCTAGACTGGCGGCTTTGTTTTTTCGGTGCTCGTGTCCCCGGCCTCGGCTGACGGCGACGCGGCTGTTTTTGCCGGCTGATCCGGCATCTTGAACTCGGAATCCGGGATGGCGATGTTTGCTTCGATCCTGGTGTAAGTGATTTTCTGCGCGTCGGCAGGGTGGCGCGGTGAACCCGACTCGACAGAGAACGGGTAGTACACGCCGTTCACCTTCTTGTAGGAACCTAAATTGTTGAAGCTCTCGTGCACGCTGCCGCGAACGAACATTTGCTTCTCTGTGCGGATTTCAAGGTAAGTGTCGGGGTCTAGAAAATACTTGATGATATCGCCGTTCTTGAGCGTGACTTTGAGAAGCAGCGCGTCGTCGCCGTCTACTGTGGTGTGGCCGATATATTCCACGGTGCTACCCTTCCGCTGGTAGTCGACAAGCGGGCCGTAAAAGTCTGAGCTCTCCACCATGTCGCGCGTGTCGTCCTCGCCCATTCTCTCGGGGTCGCGGCGTCCGGAAAATGGGTTGATCTGCCAGCCCATTGATCCGTCGTAAGCCTGGACCTGGGTCATGCCCTGGAGCGTTCCCGTTTGGCGTACCAGATCCTCAGGTTTCTGGTCGGAACCGATCAGAAGCACGATTCCCTGCGTTTCCAATCTTCCGGTCATGCGCAAGCTGGTGATCGCCTTGATGGCGGCCATTCCGCCCTTGGCGTCAATGTTCTTGTCTATCAATTCTTCGGCGGTCTGCGCGTTAGCGGCCGTTAGGCAAAAAATAAATGCGCTGAAAACCAGCATCTGTTTTATTAGGCTCTGCTTCATTTCCTACCTCAGGGAGTAAAGTAGCGCGGTCCGTCCGGCCATCATAGTTGCTTCAGCGTTGGTTACGCACGCAAGTATATCTTGGTTCCGCCAGGTACAGCTCCCTGCCTTATAGTGGCACCCACCGATTGGTGACCGGGAGAGATCCGATCCTTCTAAATAGAAGGTGGTCTAACAGAAGTCGGACGAAAACTCGACGGCAATTTGACACCTGGGGATAGGTTGCGAATTTAGGGTGGTTGCGGAGGACAACCCCATGCTATTGCAGGAAATGCGTCGACATGATAGCTATTGCAGCAATTTCAGCTGTACGCCGGTGACGCTGGCCGTGGGTTTGGGTCCTGGAGCGCGGCGTGCGATGGGTCTGCCGAGCAATCGTTCAGGGGCCGATGGGGACGGGGGCCGATGGGAACGGACGGAAAGTATCCCCAATGTTGGGGAGTCGCTCCCTCTACGGTTGAGTTACGTTTCGTCAGCCTAGACTAATACGGTGGACCTGTCGCCGTATCTCGTCAAGGTCGAGGGTAGCGTCCTAACTCGGATTTTCGGGGTCATCCTCGGTCTTTCCCGATTATTGCTCGCGATATAATTGAGGAACGAATTCCGGCGGCGAACTCCTTCAATCCAACGCCAAATTGGCGGAAATGCGGGGATGTCGCACCTATCCGAGAGTGCAATAGGTATGATGTCACCGCATTAGCCAGCGATTGCAAAAGCTGCGCGGCGGTGGTCTGGTTTCCCCTCTTCGCTCTCAGTGGATATGGTGATATTTCTCTATTTCTTCGCGGTGGTTTACCTTAAAGGTCGGCGACTCCGGCTTCTGGATCGTGAGCCTCCTACAAAGAGAGAATCCTTTGCTCCTAAGGGGATTCTCTCTTGTTGCTTCAAGGCCCTCATCTGAAACTGCGTCAAGAGTAGGGCACCCCGACGTTTGTGTTGGAGCGAAGGGGTGTTGGTGCGAAGGGCGACACGACTTTAAGAGCGAGAGATGAGATCGATTTCCCGAGCCTTCCTTCGCTACGGATTCTGAAAGAATTTATTAAGCTTCGCGCGGCTGCCTTTTTAGAGGTGCTCATTCGTTTGCAGCTAGCGACCAGTTCGCTGCTTGCGTCAGTCGCCGATTCGGATGGATCTTTCTGCACCTTTAACCATGCCCGAAGATTGAATGCGTTTATGCAAATGCAAAACACATTCGCGGGGATAAAGCCATACTGCGACGTGTGGAACCCGATCACACAGACGATGAGACTGTTGACCCCCGACACAACAAGACCGGTCCACATCTTTCTTCCGACCAGGATCGTCGCAACGACGGTGAGAAAACAAGATAGATAGTCCAACCGGAACATCTCCACAGCGCGCCTCGGGTCTTTATTCCTGCCCGCCATGTGTAAGGCAATTTGCATGCCAAGGCGCGGCGCTTCAACGCGAGAAGTGGTTAGCGGCTGAAGATAAAGGATTTATCTAAAGAACAAGAGGATTTGCGAGATGTCACATAAGGGTTGACTGACGACGTGACGAGGATGAGATACCGACAATGTGTCGTCACTTTGACAGGCTCGCAACTTGATCCGAAAGCTCGTGGTCCTGCACTCAAGAAGGACCGTCCGCACTCACCGCGTCAGGAACGACTCATAGGCTAGACGGCGATTATTCAATCAGTTCGGTGGGTCGTCATGCGCATTGGTTAAAGAGGTTGCGCGGATGCTTCCTGAGGAGAAACCTGACGCATCGCCTCGCGAAGCCATGTGTGCCGCGCGTCCGTAGTGAGCCTCGGATGCCAGACCGCCCCCCGTACAGATCCATCGAGCGGCGCTATCGCACAAGGCTCCTACCCCTATGAAATTTATGAGCCAGCTTGTCGATCTCCTCAGCTCCCTTAAGCGAATCCACCGACAACCGATCAGGGGATGAGTTGTCGATCTGCTTCTTAAAGGTTTCGTGGACAGACGCAACTTGCACTTTCACGAAACTCCCGTCCACGAAACTCCTATGAAAGTGCCAACTCCGTCCACGAAACTTTCACGAAACTTGTCCGGATCGAGTAAACCACAGAAATCGTAAGTCAGTTCTCTCACCGCAGCTCGGCGTATTCCGCTTTAGCTTGCTGAAGAATAGGAATGTCGGGGTCGGCGTCCTTCCACAGTTCGAAGAAGTCCTGAAACGCCTTTCTGGCTTTCGCCGTTTCGCCCGCGTACGCGAAGCCGCGCGCCATCCCAAGATACGAAAGCGAGTAGTACTGTCCCCAATACGGGTGGACCCAGGTAGCGCCCCAATTGGCGCCCTTATGATCCACGATTTTCTGAAACTCAGCCACCGCCTCCGCGCCGTTGCGCAGACGAAGATAAGCCAGGCCGCGCAGATAAACCGTCACGAGGTAAGAGCGCTCGTAGGGCGAAGCGGATGCCAGCAAGTCCACGCTCTCCGCCGGCCGATCGCGGTGGAGCGCGATCGCAGCTCGAATTGCGGGCAGCTGGACCGAATTCCAGACGGTTCCGTCGGGAAAAATCTTCGATGTCTCGGCGACGAGGTTCTCCGCCTGGGCCGCATCCCCACACATCGCCAGCGCCAGGGCCGGACGCCCCAGGTGGCGCGCGGTCTGGCAATTGCCCGACAGCGCGTCGGCACGCGCGTCAGCTTCGTCGAATTCAGAGGCGATGTCCTGGAATCCCCGGCGTAACGCTGTCTCCGCGGCTTGCTGGTACAACCTGTGCGACTCACGACGCTGGCCATGGACATTCCAATTGGCCGCTTGCAAGCCAAAGCTGAGGTACTCCTCCGGTTTGCCTGCGAACCATTGGATCTCTCTGGAAATGGCCGTCGGATCCTCCTCGACGTATGCCATTTCGAGAAAGCGCTGGTGGATCCTCGGTCCGTCGAGCCCCATCGTCCGCAGTTTCTCCGCCAATTGCCTGGCTTCTGGAAGGCGATCCAGGCAGATGTAGGCGTCCAATTGACGACGATAGGGAGGTTCGATGTTGGGCTGCACGCGAGTCCCTTCCAGCCCCTCCTTCAGCCCCTCCTCATATTGCCCCAGGTCGACGTAGACGGACGCCCAATTGGTTAGGGAATTCCCAGCGCTGGGGATAGTTGCGGATACTCGATTGCAAGGCGTCAATTTCTTTGTACACCTCGCCAGTGGTCCTGTAGTAGGCGGGTACGATCTGCGCCCGTTCGTAATCGGAAACGCGGTCGACTAAACGAAAAGCCTGTTGCGCATATTTTCGGCTGCTCGCCATGTCCCCGGCATTGTCGAACGCGATGCTAAGGTGGTAGTAAGCTATGGCGAAATTTGGATCGATCGCGATGGCGCGCTCAAACGACGCAATGGCGGCTACAGTCTGGCTCTTCTCCATCTCGGCATGACCCGCGGTGTAGTTCTGAAGGGCTTCCAGCGAAGCAGTGGTGGCCTGTTCCGGCGGGCGGTTTGGCTTCTGAATCGAGTTGAGCGATTCTCCCAGCTTGCCTCGCATGCTCGCCGCGGCCGTTCCCAATGCACTCAACACGTGTTCTTTGTCTTCGACCTGGATCTGTTTCCGGGCGAGCGTAGCGCCGTCCTGACAAGAGATTGCCTCGAGCGTAAGGACGTACTTCTTCCCCAGGCTCGCGATGGTGCCGTCGATGGTGGCCGCGGCTCCTTCGCGGACGCAGATTTCGTGCGCAATTTGATCGGTGAAGCGGGTGTTCCGCGGAAGACTCATCCGGCGAAGGACGCTCTGCATGCGCCCGTCGTCCATTATTTTTACGAACGGCGATTGTTCCAATTGGATCGCCAGGCCCTGGCGAAGCGTGCTGTCGAAGATAGGATCGCCCGTGTTGTTGACGAAATCGGCCAGGACAACAGTGTCCTTGGCGGCAAGTTTCGGCGGGCGATGAAGATAGAACCAGGCGCCGGCGGAGACCGCCCCCAACGCTGCGGCGCCGGCGACGATCCGTTTCCAGGGGCCGGCGGCGGGGGATATGCTGGCCAGTTCCGGCTCCAAGTCGGCAACCGATTGCCACCGGCCCGCTGGATCCTCTTGCACACACCGGCTCACGATTTTTTCGAGCTTAGGGGACGGAAGGCGCCATCGCTGCGAGCCGAACTGTGAGCCGATTCGGGCGCCGGTAGACATTTCGTAGAGGACACAGCCGAATGAATAGACGTCCGTGCGGGCATCCGTCGGTTTGCCTTCCCTTTGCTCGGGCGACATGTAGGCGGGCGTACCCATCACCATGCGGCTGGTGGTAAGAGTTTCCTCCTCGCCCGATTTCGCCAGTCCGAAATCCAGAACCTTAATGGTGGATTTTGCGATCATGATGTTACCCGGCTTGAGATCGCGATGAACGATGCCCTTGGCGTGCGCCTCCGCGAGCGCGGCGGCAATCTGCCCCCCGTAGTGGCGCACCATTTCGATGGGCAAGGGGCCCTGCTTCAGCCGGGCGGCAAGCGTTTCGCCCTCCACCAATTCCATGACCAGGTAGTTAGGGCCAATGTCGTAGAGGGTGCAGATGTTGGGGTGATTCAGCGACGAAATGGCGCGCGCCTCGCGCTCGAAACGGGAACTAAACTGTTGATGAGTGATCTTGATGGCCACGGCGCGGCCTAATCGCGTGTCTACCGCCCGAAAGACCTGGCCCATGCCGCCCTCGCCGAGTTTGCTCTCGATCTGGTAGGGCCCCAGGCGGGTGCCGGCAGTCCATTCGTTGCCGGTCAAATCCTGCAGCAGTTGAGGAGCATTCTGGAAGGCAGGCCGATCCATAAATTCGCCGCCGGCTGGCACCGCCAGCAGCGATTCCACTTCGCGGCGTAATTCTGGATCTGCCTGCGACAGCAACGCCACGCGCTCGGCAGCACTTCCTTCGCGGGCCGCGTGGTATAGCTCTTCGATTTGCTGGAAACGCTCGGGAGTCATGGCTTCGGTCCCGATGGTTACCTTATATTAAAGCGGTTTCACGATTAATGTGTCCTATCCAGCCTCGGCGAGGTGGGGCTTTTCTTGGAGAAAAGCCCTGTTGAGGGTAATTTCGCCGGATACACCTATCGTGAAACCGCTATGGGCTTAGTTCCCGCAGTAGCCAGGCCTTAGCGAGATCCCAATCGCGTCTGACGGTCCGGGGCGAGATTTTCAAAGCCGCAACGATTTCCTCCTCCGTCAATCCGCCGAAATAACGCAACTCGACCACCTTGGCTTGACGCGGAGCCACCTGCGAGAACGCTGTCAGGGCTTCGTCCAGTGCGAGGATCGACCGGTCCGGAGCCGGTGACACGGCGGCCGTCTCATCCAGGCTCGTTATTGGAGCCATGCCACCGCGCTTCTGCGAACCCCGGGCGCGGGCCGCGTCCACCAGGATGCGCCGCATCATCTGTGCAGCCATGGCAAAAAACTGCGCGCGTGCTTGCCAGTCGACCTTGGTCACGTCGACAAGGCGGAGGTAGACCTCGTGGACGAGTGCGGTGGTCTGCAGGGTGTTGCCCTGGCCTTCGTTCTTCATATACCGGCGGGCAATCAAGCGCAGTTCGGGATACACGTGCTCCGCCAGCCGGTCCAGGGCTGCTTCGTCACCGGTGCCCCAGGCTTTCAACAGAGTGGTGATTTCTGTAGAGCGTGCGTCGATGAATAGCACCTTCCTTCAATGGGCACAAAAATATTTTAGAACGTGGCCGCTTTTGCCCTCCGCTTCCGCCTGTACCAGCAACAGGGAGAGCAGGCGGTCAGAGTGATCTCCTCCCTGAATAGAGGCAATTTATGAAACCAAAGGAGATGGTCATGAAACGCACCACCAGCGCAAAAACCTTCGCAATCACGATAGCCACCGCACTTGCTCTGGGTATCGCACCCTGGGCAATGGCTGACGATAAAGGATGCTCTGAGGAAAGCCTGAAGGGCACTTTCGCCTATACCTCCACCGGATTCATTGTTGCTGCCCCGGTCGCCGCCCTAGTGGGGCCGTCCGCCGAGGTCGGTAGGCTAGACTTCGACGGGAAAGGCGGTGTTACCTTCACTTTCAATGGGAGCCTAAACGGCAACATCGGTCCCGGGACCGCAACGGGCACATATACGGTGAATAATGAGGATTGCACGGGCACTTTCACCCACACGACCCCTGCCACCGATGTTAGCCCTATGTTTACTTCTCACTACTCCTTCGTGATCGATGAAAGCGGGCACGAATTTCGAGCCGTCTGTCAAGACATGGGTGTCGTCGCCACCGAGGTCGGACGCAGGCAATTTCCAGAGTAGGATTGGAGGCGATAGCGGCTTCCGGCCCTTCTCTGGACGCATGCTTCAACCTACTCGGTTTCTTTGAAAATTCACGGACAGACGGAACTGGCCATACTTGTAGCGTGTCAGCTCCGTCTGTTCACGAAACCCGAAACTTAGTTGATGCGCATCAGGCCCGGAGCGACGCCGCATGATTTCGGCGAGCCTGCGGTCCAAGTGTGACCGTCAGCATAGGTGATTGAATCCAACTCGACGAAGCTGACAGCGGCAAAATGCGGCAGGGGGAGATTAGCAGTCGCGCTGGCATTTGGAGCGATGTTAGTGGAGCTGGTGTTTCCGGGCACCTTTAAGTCAACATCGATGGTCTTTGCGAGGTCAGGTTTGTCCGACGCGAGAGGAATGAATCGTGCCTCGTGACTGAATCCGTGGACTGTGATTTCGACTTTCTCGATCCCAAAGGACATGGGATTCTGCACGCTGAGGTCGATTCTCTGTTGGACGCCCGGTGCAACCGTGATGTTTGGATCAATGTTCCCTAGATCATTGCGAATGCTCAGCTCTTGAGATAGACCGCTGAAGGTCACTTCCATGTAGAGTGGGCAATTAGCTCGACCAACCTGCGAGCCTGATGTCTGAAGTTGTCCGAATGTCGAGGTTGCGGCGAGGACGAGAGCAAGTGAAAGCATACTAGCAGGCTTCATGGTGGCATCCCCGGTTTTCGCGCGCTTGATGCAGACAGCGTAGCTCCATCGATGTGCTCAAAGCAAGGACCTCGGCGACTCTGGAACGGTTCTCAGGGCAGTCGTTCCGTCGTTCTTTTGTTCCTTTCCAGCGCATCGTCGGCCGTCCCCCTCAACCCGAATAACCCAAATATATGAGTGCCTTCGGCTTGGCCGGCCCTTCCGTGCTAGTTCCGCAAGAGAACAACATCACGCTAAATCCTCTGCATCCGGATGCTACGAAGATGATCAGGCAGCGGCGGCTCGTGCCTTTCCTTTACGATCGTAGACTCCTTTAGTTGTGGCCCGACTAGGGCCTAATACGGTGACAGCTTCACATCCACCGGTTTCCCGTCCACCGGTTTCCCATCCTGCGCAGCATCGGCATGCGGGACCAGAGCGTTGGCAGCCGTTCGAAGCTGAAGATATCGCCGGAAGACGTTCGTGGCTTCTTAGTCACAGCTGTTGTGATTGTCCCGTCGGTCACCTCTTCTTTATCTCTTCTAAAATTCGATAAAATTTGGCCTTTTGTCGACTTCAGCGGCGCCGGGTAAAGGGGCATCTTTTTAAGGAAAAGGGCTGCCTGGGTGAGCTGGTCGTGCCCAGAAGAGCAGCGAGGCCGCTGTCTGTCGCGAGGGGAACCCGGTTCAACCCTTGCGGGATGAGGGGGTCAGCAAGGCTGGGCTGGTTCCGGTCGGGGAGGCGGAGGGGCCGCGGCCGGATTGGGAACGGGCTCTGGCTCGGGGACCTGGGGCGCGGCGGGTTGGGCTTCCGCGGCGGCAACCGCATCGCCTGGCTCCTCGACCGCGGCTTGAGGCTGCTGGCGGAGCCACTGAGATTGGTAGATTTGTGCCTTGACGGGCGGGGCCGCGGGTTGCGTTTGGGATGGGGAGAGGCGGCGATCATTCATGGTTCCGGACGGGATCAAGCCTTCGATGGCTACGATCATCGAAAGGGCTTTGATTTGACCGGCGATGATGCCTCTGGTGGCTTCGGGGCTAAGATTGGCCAGTTCCCAGAGCCGGGCCAGGATCTGGTCGCGACCAAGGTTCAGCTGGCGCAGCCCTTCGGCTTCCTGGTCCACCAGCCTTTCCCTGACGGCGGCGCGGTGCTCGAGCATGTAGGCGCGGACGCGGGGCTTGGATTTGGTGTAGGCAGCGGAGTCGGGATTGAGACCGACGGCTTCCGCGGCGCAGCGGTCATTCATGGTTCCGGACATGATCAGGTGAGCAAAGGCCATTTCCTGATCGGTGATGGGATCGCTGACAGTATTTTTGGGCATAGGTAGTCTCGTTCCTCGGTTTGCTGGAGATTGGGGGCTTGGCTTCCCCCTAGTGACAAAAAAGGGTTGAGAGCCGCGGTAGGCCAGTGATGGAGTCATGGCTGTTGTTGGTGATTTTGTGACAGGGATAGAGTGTGGGACCGGACAGCGGTGACGCTATCCTTCGCTCGCGCTTAAAGGCCGAAACTACCGGCAACTGCCGGCCGGGCGGCGGTCGCGTGAGAGGCCGTCGCCTGCCGATATCGTCTACTCTAAGAGATAGCCTTTTCTATATTTGCATGTAAGTGGCGAGATGCGTTTTTCGGCACGGGAGTACAAGCCCAAAGGTCACTTGGGCAGAAGATGGCGTCTTTTGGGTCGGTCCGACAGGTTTGCTTCGCGCTAAGAGGGGGCGGGTATGGCGAGAAAGATGACCCTATTTTTGATCCTTTCTTTGGCTCTGGCGCCTTGGCTGGCTAGGCAGGCTAGACCAACCCGGGCGGCTGCTCCGAAGGTTGTTAGCGGTCCAATCTACATAACACATGTCACGGTCATCGATACGCGTAGCGGCGAAGAGGACCGCGACCGGACGGTCGTCATTTCGGGCAACCGGATTCTGGACATAAAAGATACCAAGCAAATAAAGCCACCTGCGGGTGGAAATATTATCGATGCGACAGGCAAGTATCTGATTCCGGGACTGTGGGACATGCACGTTCACATAAGGGGATCGATCATTGGTTCGACGTCCAACTTGGCCGGAGAAAATGAGGCAATCCTCCCGCTCTACCTCACGAACGGCGTTACCGGAATTCGCGAGATGGGGGGCGATCTGGTTGACCTGGTCTTGCAGTGGCGCGCTGATGTTGAGAGCGGTAAGCGAGTGGCTCCGCGTATCGTCACCTGTGGACCAAAGCTAGACGGGGCGAAGCCACTGTACCCAGGGTCGATTCCAATTACGACACCTGAAGACGCGCGAATAGCTGTCAGGCGAGTGAAGGCGATGGGAGTGGATTTTGTGAAAGTCCTCGACACGAGTCCCAACATTCCTCACGACGCTTATCTCGCGCTTTTGGACGAGGCGAAGCGCCAGCACCTGCCCGTGACTGGCCATGTCGCGCTGACGGTCACCGTGGCGGAGGTATCGGACTGGGGACAGAACATTGAGCACACGACGTATTTAGCCCGGCTGTGTCCGTAACGAGAAGGAACTGAAGGCGGATAGGTTGGCGAAGCGAATCACAGGAATCGACTACTTTGGGGCGGTTGTTGACGGCTATGATCGCAACGTTGCCGAGGCGCTTTTTGCCCGGTTTGCCGCAAATCACACCTGGGTGACGCCGACGCTCGCCTCCTTGCATAGGTTTGCCTACGAAGATACGGAACGGTGGGATGAGGACCGCCGCCGGAGATACCTTATGCCGGGCATGCTAGCGACTTGGGGTGATCGTGCAAAAAGCTCGTCTAACCTGACACAACAGCAGACTGCTTTGCTGTCGAGCTATGACAAGAAACAATTTTCACATGCGCTTGACTCAGTACTTTTGATGCACAAAGCGGGAGTCTCCATTATGGCGGGAACGGACACCGGCGCCTCCAACCAAAACATGTTTCCCGGTTTCAGCCTGCATGACGAATTGGGCTTTCTGGTTAAAGGTGGGCTGACTCCGCTGGAAGCGTTACAGTGCGCAACGCTGAACGCCGCGAAATGGTTGAACCGGATCGATGCACTTGGAACTGTGGAACCTGGAAAACTGGCTGACCTGGTGCTGTTGGATGACGATCCGCTCAAAGATATTCACAATACGACGAAAATCTCGGAGGTCTTCCTGGGCGGTAGAGAGTTCGATCGAGCAACTCTTGACCGTATGTTGAGAAACGCGGAAGCCGGCGCGGAGGCTCCTTCTCGCAACTGAGTGCCATGTCTTTAAGCGGCATTTATTTGGTGTTGCCTTTATGAGGATTTCGCCCTCGACTATCACATCGGTATGTTCAAGAACCTTTTTCGCTGTCTCAACCGAGGGGTGCAGTCCAGTTCCCCGAGCCGAACGATTGGGGGAGATAAGGGGACGTGTGTGGGAGATAAGGGGACATGTGGGGGAGATAAGGGGGAGATAGGAGAGTTTCGGGAGGAGAGTTTCGGGAGGAGAGTTTCGGGGATAGGAACCTGGGTGAAGTTGGTGGACAGGAAGCTGTGAAAGAATCGAGCTTTCCAGAGGGAACGTCTACCAGGTTCGTGTGTAGCAAAGTCCTTCTGCTGTTTGCTGGGTAGGCACGCATGCCGTGTTTTAAGCGTGTTTATGGGTCTTCCAGCCAAAAAGGGCCTAATCGGGTCCTTCGCCAGGGCGCAGAGTAGACCCTAGGCGACATCAAGCGACTCCGGCAGCATTGAGTTTGCTGCGGATGCTGAGCCAGCGGATGATGTTGTAGCTGAGACAAGCCCAAGTCGCTTCCATAGAGGCTTTCCATCGTCCACGACAGCGAAATTGCCGAAGCCCACACCGCTGCTTGATCCAGGCGTGCGGGAACTCTGCAATCTGTGATCGTTGCTTATAGATCTTCTGCGCTTCTTCCGTTTTCATCCTGGCTTTGAATGCCACCGTGGCGGCTGGCTCTTCATTGCGTGTAATTGACCGTCTCCAGTTGGCTGGTGGCGTTTTGGAAGCACACTGCTCACGGTGCACGCAGGTGCGGCAAGCCCATCTGGGTTGTTTGTATACGTGCCAACGCACCCCGTTCTTGGCATTGGAAACCGCATGGTGCGTTAACTTCTCGCCTGCTGGGCAGAGATAGATGTCCCGCTCCGCGTCATAAATAAAAGCACTGCTCATAAAGGCGGAACTGCGACCCTGTGCATCCCTTTCCACTGGCTTCCAGCTCTCTTGCCAGGAACCATAAAAATCGACTCCGGCTGCTCCGGCTGCTTTTACAGAAGCGTGGTTGGTGTAGTCGCCATCAGCTACTATCTGCTTTGGTAAACAACCCAACGTTGTCTTGCAGCGGTCCAGGGCAGGCTCTAGTTGGCGGTAGTCAATCGCATCGGTGGTCGCCTCTACGTTCACCACCAGCCCGTGGGTCGTGTCGGTGACTAACTGCACGTTATAGCTGGGTACGGTTCCACCTTCACCGTTTCTCATCACGTGGGCCTGTGGGTCGGTGCTGGAAGCTCGAGCAACAAACTCTTCGCGATCACGCTTCCGTGCCTGCTGCAGCCGCTCCACCTCACGCACCGCAGACTCTAGCCGACTCTTTCGCTGCCGAGCTGCCCGCCGTTGTGCTGCCAGCTGACGGTTGGTTCTCTTTCCCTCTTCTGCCGCTTGCTCATTGATCCGCTCCACCTGCTCGCGCGCTAACGCCAGATGAGCTTCCAGCTTCTCTTTGCGTCGAAATGTATTACCGCTGGCATTGGCCTTGATCTTCGTGCCATCCAGCGTGACTCGTTCCATGGTGATCAGTCCCTCGGCGCTCAGCATGCCCACCACCTGCACAAACAGATTCTCCAGGGCTACCTGGTAATCACAGCGGAACCCGGAGAGGGTTCGATAGCTGATCGGCTGGCACCCACAGAGCCACAGCGCGCCCGGCTCGAACTCGCACTGCCGGGATAGCTCACGCGCCGAGCTTATGCCTCGGCTGTACGCGTACAACCACAAGCTGATCAGTAACCGAGGGGCGGTATGGTCACGACCTGCGCGACCTTCAACCGCCGCGATCTCGCCGTCGTAAAGACTCAAGTCCATACGACCGACCACCTCCCAGATCGAGCGTGCGCTGTGATCTTGCTCGATCAACCGTTCAACATCGACAGTGCGCAAAATCAGCTGATTGCGATCAATCGGAACAAGGCGGCGTAGAGCTGGCGATGCATTCACGCTTGCAGTCTAAGGTGGTTGCACTTGACGCAAAAGTGGATACCTTGATGCTACCGTCAATTTTTTCACAGCTTCCAGACGGCACTGACACTTTGGCTATCACGCGGGTCACGAAAGTGTCAGTTCCGTCTGTTTGACCACGAAATCTTGTCTGTCCCGAGACCCCGTGGCACGTGGAAATCGGCAATGGTCGTTTGGCGTCCCGGTGCCTTTTGTGTACAGCGAAGCTGGGGTCCTCCCGAAAAGTCGCATTTTCAGTAAATTGCTCAGCCCGGTCCATAGGGCTCGGTCCCCAGCTTGTCGTTGACGGCGTGCACTATTCGCTGCCGGGAACGAACCGGGCTGCGAAGCATTGTCTCTTCGAGGCTGCTTACAAGCGGTATAGTGGCAAGACGGATTGGTAAATGCAGAGGCGGCCGCAAGCAGTAGGGAGAACCGACTGTGAATAAGCATTCCCTGGCTCTGAGTCTATTCCTGCTCCTTGGCAGCAATGTCTCGGCGCAGACTACGAACAATAAACCGGCCGCCCCCGATGAGACAGACTGCGCCAACCTGGCTGGGGCCGGTAATCCTCTGTGGTCGATCAAATCCGCGGAATTCGTACAGCCGCCGTTGAGCATAGCGGCGCGGCGTGGCACTCAGGACAAGATAAGCGTCGAAACTCCGTTTTGCCGCGTAACCGGAAGGGTCACGCTGAATGCCAGGTCGGAGATTGACTTCGAATTGTGGTTGCCGCGGCGCCACGATTGGAATGGCAAGTTTGCCGGAGTGGGAAGCGGTGCTTCCCGCGGAACCATCGAATATCAGGCCCTGATGCGGGCGTTAGCGCGCGGCTACGCGGCCGTAGCTACCGACAGTGGCCATCAAAGCACACTCGGGTATGACGTCAGTTGGGCCCTCGGCCAGCCAGACCGCGTCATTGATTTTGGCTATCGTGCGCAGCACACGGTGACCCAGGCAGCCAAGGTGCTCACCGCGAAATTCTACGGAAGCGCGCCGCGTCACTCCTATTTCGTTGGATGCTCCCAGGGGGGCCATCACGCCCTTATGGAGGCGGAGCGTTTTCCCGCGGATTATGACGGCATCCTTGCCGGCGCGCCAGTGTACAGCTGGACCAACGAGATGACAGGGCAGGTATGGAATCTGCGCGCTCTGCAGCAAACGCCGGTGGGCGCTCTGCCGGTTGCAAAGCTTCAGCTTCTGTACGATTCCGTTGCCAAGACCTGCGCCGGTGCGGACGGTTTAATCGATGATCCGCGCCATTGCTCGTTCGATCCTTCGGTACTTCAGTGCACGGCTACGAACGAGGGTTCCTGTTTAACCAACGGCGAAGTGGAAGCAGTACGCACCATGTATCAAGGTCCCAGGACACCTGCGGGCAAACAAATTTACCCCGGGCTCTCGCGGGGAGGAGAGATAGGGTGGGATAGGCTGTGGTCGAACCCAGGCCAGCTTGGCGGCAGTGGACTGGGCTTCTACCGCTTTGTGGTGTTTCAGAATCCTTCCTGGGATCTTGCCACTATGGATTTCGCCCGCGATTCTGCTCTCGCCAAGCAAAAGTTCGGCAAGATTCTCGATCCGGACAATCCGGACTTGTCGGGCTTTGCGAAAAGCGGTGGGAAGATCATCGTCTATCACGGCTGGGCCGATGATATGGTGCCGTCGCAGGTTTCGATCGACTACTACGACTCCGTGACATCCAGGATGGGGGCGACCGGAGTCAACGGCTTCTATCGCTTATTTATGGTTCCTGGCATGTTGCATTGTGGTGGTGGTCCAGGTGCGGACGTTCTATTTCGATCGGAAGCGGCCACCACCGTTCCGCTCGCTCCCGATCGGGATATGTTGACCGCCTTGGAGCAATGGGTCGAACACGACCGTGCCCCCTCCAGCTTCGTCGCATCGCGCCTCAATAAAGACGGGACCATCCAGCGCACACGACTCCTCTGCCCGTACCCGGCAACTGCCAAATATCGCGGCGACGGTGACGTTATGTGGGCTGAAAACTACGCCTGCTCACTCGACCGATAGAACCGAAAATTGGTGACTCGATGGACTGCGCCCAGCTGAGCCACGCTGCCTGAAACGTCACCTTTCCGGTAAATTCGCCCCACCCAGGGCAGCGGGGCGGGCAAGTTACCGCAATTCCCGTTTTCAAGGAACTTGGCCCGCCGGTTCCTCAATTTTGCGAACGAAGCTTCTGAAAGCGCGAGTACTGCCTTGGGATGCTTCAAGCGCAGCTTAACCCTGCACCGAAAGTGCGGAAGAACCGATTTAAGTCCAGCGCGACACCGTGGGGAAGCGCTTCAGATTCCGGCTTTCTTCGGGCAGCTGCTTCGGTGTAAATTTCGTCCGATTCTGTAGCTTAGAACGATGGGGGTTACAACCGTATCCTCTTCTTCTCAAAAAGGTTGTATCTGCCGCAGAGACAATAGCGAGCGGCTTGTTTGTGCTCCAGGCGGAAATAGTGTCGTCAGCTTTCATCGTGCATCCAATAAATGGAAGGAAAAGACGATGATGACCAGGTTGAGAGTGATTTTGCTGCTTTCCCTGGCGACTCTGTGCACGCCGGCGTTCGGCGCGAACCCAGCCGGTCCAGGAACGATTAATTATGTTGAAGCGGGAGCGAAACTCGCTGGTGAACTACTCACGCCTGAGTCTGTGGGCAACGCAACACTCGAAACCGGGCAGGAGCTGACCACCGGGGAAGGGCGAGCCGAGATGCTGCTTACCCCAGGAGTATTTCTCCGCCTCGATGACAACAGTGCGGTCAGGATGGTGTCGCCGAGTCTTACTCACACCGCCGTCGATCTTGAGCGCGGTCGCGCTATGGTGGAGGTGGATGACATTCATCCCCAGAACGATATCCAGATTTTCGATCGTGGCGTTCCCACCGAGCTGCTGAAGCCCGGGCTCTATGAATTGAACGCCAGAGATGGAGAGACCATGGTGTTCTCGGGAAGAGAGGCTGTGAACACCCGTGAAAACCACTGGACCGTGGTCAAAGCCCACCACGAGCTCGCTCTTACTCCAGGAGAAATCGGCAAGCCGAAGAGCTTTGATGTAAAAACGAACGAGGACGATCTGTACAACTGGAGCAGTCTTCGATCCGAGTACCTGGCTGAAGCAAACTCGCAGATCGCCGGTGTGTATCCCTATGCTGCGGGATATGCGCCGGGCTGGTTCTGGGATCCGTACATGTACGGCTACACCTTCTTCGGGCCGGACCCCTTCTTCAGCCCATTTGGCTGGGGGTTCTATCCCCCGTGGTTTTACGGCGGCGGCTTTTACGGCGGCGGCTTTTACCGCGGCGGCTTCTATGGCAGACCTGGAGCCGGCGGGCATCCGTTGTCGCGTGGAGAAGCGCGTGGCGGTGAAGGCTTCCACGGCGGTGGCTTCGCCGGCGGAGGCGGATTTCACGGCGGCGGCGGCTTTGGAGGTGGAGGGCACCGCTAGCCTCTGCTCCTGACCAGCAGGCCAGGCCCACCTGGATCGGGCCTCAATGGCAGACACGGTTGCAGTGAAGGAAATCCGCGATTTGAGTACAGCGTGACAACGGCAGCGCTACGTAATTCCGTCCTGAACTCATTCCCCAGCCAACTCGAGCTGCTTATTCGCAGTTGCGCAACTACCTACGAAGCCTTTAGGGCGCTCTGTTGCGCCTGAACAATGGTGGCAGCCGCTTGTGCTTGGTCGTCGGAATTTCCGACAACCACCACCTTGTTTTTTCCCTGGTCCGCTTTGCGGATGTCGATGCCGCCCTTGAAGAAGGCACCTTCACCGATGGTGATACGAAGTGCAGTCACATCGCCGGTCAACGAACCTTCACTACGGATGTCCACACGGTCGCTGGCATAGATATTACCGCTCACTTTGCCAAGAACCACCACTTCACGAGCGGTGATATTCGCCGCCACCAGTGCATCCCGGCTAACCGTCACCCGGCTACCAGGTAAGTTGATCGTGCCCTCGATATTGCCGTCGATGTACAACGATTCGGAGCCGATCACTTCGCCCTTGATCTGCAGGCTCTTGCCAATCGTAGCCGGATCCGCGCTACTCCTCGCCGCGGAGTAATTGTTGGAGGAATTCGGTTCATGGATTGCCGCCATGGATACAGACGACAGTGTGGGTTCCTCGCTGGAGGACAGCGAAGGAGTTCCAGGTCGGGTTTGCTTTATGTGATTGGTCACTGCGTTGGTCTCAATTCGACATCGGGATAATAACTTCAGCGCGATCTGGAATCATGCTACGTCCGCTGGTTTGAGATCGCAAATACTTGCAGGTGACTCAAGCGATTCCCCCAGATCAGAGGTAGTGGGGCCGGTGTCTTACGCTATGCCTCAACAGAAACAGAACATGGTACAGATAGCGCCTAAACCATTCCGGCCAAAGCAGTATCCAGGCTCAGCCGTGCCGCGACGTCGTGACTAACTTGAAAGTGTGGGCTCCGCCCTACTTGAACGCTACAATGGTCCACCCGTGAACGGGGACGCCAAATGACGGCCAAGATCCGCTCCAAGCGGCAGTACAAGCCCGTCGGATTCGGTGATCAGCTTCATGGCTGTATATAACGCGGTTTAGGTTCCCTGGCAGCCTCTATGATCTACCCATGCACAAGTCATTCGACGAAGCCCGCCTAAAAATCAAATGGGCCAACAAGCACATCGATGAACTTGAGCGTCGTCTTCGCTCGTTCAACGAGATCGACTCTTACGTTATTCACGTCAATTACGACCCGGATGCCGGGTGTGATGTCCTCAAAGTCGAAACGACTCAAGTCCTCGATGAGGACTTGGCTCTAATTGTTGGCGATGCACTCAACAGTCTGCGCTGCGCACTCGACTACATTATCCGGCCCTTTATTTTCAAACCGACCAAGCACAGCAAGTTTCCAGGTCCAGTTCAGGTCACAGTAGGAATACCGCCCGCCCTCGAACAATTTTGTCTCAAGGAAAATGTCGCCATACCGACGCCCGTCACAGGATATGCGCTTATAGATACTCGCGCACACGCTATGGGCAATCCGCGCGACCCGACTGGCCAGACGGCTGGCATACGTCAGAAGATGGATTCCGCCGGGTCGCATTTCACGACGCTAAACCCAAAGCACCTTCAGACTCCGTTGTTCGGTCGTGCGGTTGCCCACTACTTTGCCATCCAATATTCGTCCTGCGTGAGAATGAACGAATCGCCAACCACCTTCTCGTTGATCACTTGACCGGCCGGTCAGCATTGCTTGCTTTGCCTCGGGTGACAACTCCGTCAGTGGCGGGCGGTCACTTCGTACGAACGCCCACCACGACCAAGCCGGCGCCGGCAACCAGTGCCAAAGTGCTCAGGATAGGTGAGATAGGCACTGTTTTCGTTTGTTGATGGGAAACTTGGACGGGACCGAGGTCGATATCCTTTTTCTCGTGAGTAAAACTGAAACCCCCGGCAACAAAACCTATAATCCCAATGATAATCAGAAGTATTCCAACAATCGTGGCAGCTTTCATAGATGACTCGCTTTCTTTGAGTGTTACCTATACGCGCCTCAACAATCGAGGGCCCGGCTTACGTTCAGCTAGGATGCCAAATCCTACATGTAGCAACGCAAAACGGCGCTTTATTTTGTCCCGCGTTCTTCGGTTTGCGAATATCACCGCGCGGCCGGATCGCCACGGGCAAGTTGCCGAAAATGCGACTTTGCAGGCAATTCACTCGGTACGCGGAGGCCACACGTCCGAGAAGCCGGTTTCCCTCCAAATCGCCACGAAACTCTTTCAGGGACGCGAGGCACTGGCAAGCATTCCATAGGTTCAATGAATGCGGCTGCGCGAGATGGCGTGCTCTTCCTTGGCAAAGATTCCCCTCCGCGATTAGCATAGCGAAGCGTTTGCCGGTTGGCCGCATCAAATCGGGAGGAATATTCGCACGGAAATATTCGCTTGGCGACTAAAGTCGCATTCTCTTTGTCGCCGAATACGACGCGTCTGAACCGCGCTCCTTCAAAGCAGATCGAAGCCGTATTACGAATCGAATGAGGAAGAGCTTAAGCATGAGTATGGAGTATGTGAATCTGGGAAAGACGGGGCTGAAGGTCTCCCGCATCTGTCTGGGGTGCATGTCGTACGGCGAGGTGCCGACGGTGATCCGGCCTGGTAGCCACGCGTGGGCCTTGAACGAGGAGCAGAGCCAGCCGTTCTTCAAACAGGCGTTGGATTTGGGCATCAACTTCTGGGACACGGCGAATGTGTACTCGATGGGGTCGAGCGAAGAGTTGGTGGGCAAGTTTTTGAAGGCGAATACGAAGCGGGAGAACATGGTGATCGCGACCAAGCTGAACGCCGTGATGCGCGACGATCCGAACGGCAAGGGGCTCTCGCGCAAGGAGATCTTCTTCGAGCTGGACCAGAGCTTGCAGCGCTTGCAGACGGAGTATGTGGACTTGTACCAGATTCATCGCTGGGACTACGAGACGCCGATCGAGGAGACGCTGGAGGCGCTGCACGATGTGGTGAAATCAGGGAAGGTACGGTACATCGGGGCATCATCGATGTATGCGTGGCAGTTTGCCACGGCGTTATATACAGCTGACCTGCATGGATGGACGCGGTTCGTCTCGATGCAGAACCATTACAACCTGATCTATCGGGAAGAGGAGCGGGAGATGATGAAGCTGTGTGCTGCGGAAGGGATCGGGGTGATTCCGTGGAGCCCGCTGGCGCGTGGGAAGCTGACACGGCCGTGGGCTGCGGAGGCGACGATGCGGTCGGAGACGGACCAGTTCAGCAAGGCAATCTACTCGAAGACGGAGGAGGCCGACAAGAAGGTGGTCGACCGGCTGGGCGAGGTGGCAGAGAGGCGCGGGATTCCGCGAGCGACGCTGGCACTGGCTTGGGTGCTGAGCAAGCCGGCGATTACGTCGCCGATCGTGGGCGCGACGAAACCGAACCATCTTACGGATGCTGTGGCGGCGTTGCAGGTGAAGCTGGCTGCTGAGGAGATCGCTTCGCTGGAGGAGCCGTATGTAGCGCATCCAGTGGTGGGGTTCAGCTAGGGGCAGCTAAGAGAAACGTTGGATGTGAGTTTGCAATCCTTTACTGCTCAGTGGACTTGGACGAGCTGCCGGCGAACAGGTGGTCAAGCGGTCAGACGATCGTCGCTAGAGAATCTGGCGGATCCCGGTGCCCGACGCCTTCTGAACCACGAGCACCTGGTGGTTTGACGGCTACGTCTACAAGCTTGGGAATTCGTGGTCAGGTCGACGAATTCCTGAGATGCTACTTACGCCAGGAGTATTTCTCCGCCTCGATGACAACAGTGCGGTCAGGATGGTGTCGCCCAGTCTCACTCACACCGCCGTCGATCTCGAGCGCGGTCGCGCTATGGTGGAGTTGGATGACATTCATCCCCAGAACGATATCCAGATTGTCGATCGTGGCGTTCCCACCGAGCTGCTGAAGCCCGGGCTCTATGAATTGAACGCCAGAGATGGAGAGACCATGGTGTTCTCGGGAAGAGAGGCTGTGAACACCGGTGAAAACCACTGGACTGTGGTCAAAGCCCACCACGAGCTCGCTCTTACTCCAGGAGAAATCGGCAAATCGAAGAGCTTTGATGTAAAAACGAACGAGGACGATCTGTACAACTGGAGCAGTCTTCGATCCGAGTACCTGGCTGAAGCAAACTCGCAGATCGCCGGTGTGTATCCCTATGCTGCGGGATATGCGCCGGGTTGGTTCTGGGATCCGTACATGTACGGCTACACCTTCTTCGGGCCGGACCCCTTCTTCAGCCCATTTGGCTGGGGGTTCTATCCCCCGTGGTTCTACGGCGGTTTTTACGGCGGCGGCTTTTACCGCGGCGGCTTCTATGGCAGACCTGGAGCCGGCTGGCATCCGTTGCCGCGTGGAGAAGCGCGTGGCGGTGAAGGCTTCCACGGCGGTGGCTTCGCCAGCGGAGGCGGATTTCACGGCGGCGGCGGCTTTGGAGGTGGAGGGCACCGCTAGCCTCTGCTCCTGACCGGCAGGCCAGGCCCACCTGGATCGTGTCTCAATGGCGGTAGAGAGTTCGATCGAGCAACTCTTGACCGTATGTTGAGAAACGCCGAAGCCGCCGCGGAGGCTCCTTCTCGCAACTGAGTGAATGAGGCCTACCGAAGGGACGGCGTGATCTTCCGGCCTCCTCACTCGGCAAATTCGACGATTTCCGTTCCTTTGTACAGGTGCCCGTTTATCGGTACATGCCGCTCTTTGCCGTCATAAATCCGGTCAACTTGCTGGTGATGTTTTTTCCCGGACGTTTCCACTACATCTAAGGTGGTTCGATAAGCGTTGGGTCCGATCTCTTCGATCTTGAGGTGACCCGGGGACGGGTCCCCAGGCTATCCCCCCAGGTCATCCGGATTATCGCGCCGCACAGTATTCTCCGTACTCCCTGCATGCCGAACCGGGTTCAGCACCACATACATTTCGCTATGAACGAGTAACACCTGAGCAAACAGATGGGTTGGCATGCTTCCATCGTTATCGAGTTTCTCTGCGGTAGCACTGCGGCAAGACAGTATGTCCACCCCACGCACGGTCAACTTGTCCCAGTGGATTGTGTCCTTCCACGTGGCACAGGGAAGGTTACCGTTGGGTGTGCTCCCGTAAACAAATCGAGCATGTCCTCCATTCGAGAAGCTGCCGCCCATCGCCCGATGCGGAAAGATCGCGAGCGCCGCAGCTCCCGTGTCGAGTACCAAGCGCAATGGCCGGCTGGAATACGATGGCACCGTGACGGTCACAATCGGTCGATGAAAGAGTGGCCTTCCGGAAAAGTGGCTTATGGGGATCACCTTCAGGTGGTCGCCAACGTACGAGTTCGCCAGGTTAGCGGTCGCGTCCAGAGTAATCTGCCGATTCTGATTGTCGATCAGCAGATCAAACTGGTCGAGGAAGTTTTCCCCTAGGATGCCTCTTACCCGCCCATAGGGAGAGTCAAGGTTGAGCTTGTCCACTCCAGCGATCTTTAAGTTAAGGACTGTCAGTCCATTCACCATGACCTCGCGCGCTGTACCTCGAAACTCTGCATTGCTGCGCACCGGGCTCGTCAGTTCGGCTTGTTCCTCCTCTTTGAGGCCTACCTCGCGAAAGAGTGGAGTGTCGAGGATCGTTATTGTTGAACCAGTATCCAAAACAAAGTCACACGGACCGTGTCCGTTGATCTCGACCGGAACAATCAACATCGGCCCCGGATACGGGCGCAGGCCCACAGTCGTGGATCGAACCCCCTGTCCCAACAAGAACGTGTGCAAGGAGAGAA
Source organism: uncultured Acidobacteriaceae bacterium (assembly GCA_963796145.1). Taxonomy (GTDB): domain Bacteria; phylum Acidobacteriota; class Terriglobia; order Terriglobales; family Acidobacteriaceae; genus PALSA-350. The sequence continues at coordinate 147,696 of CAWCKO010000040.1, forward strand.
ACGAGGCCAGAGAAAGAGCATAAGCAAGGATAGTCTTATGGGCGAGGCGCATGTGATATCCGATCCACTTATCATCAAACTTAAAATCGCTATCGTGGCAGAGTGTCGCAATACGGTTGGCTCATATACTTCGAGCGAGTCAAAAAGAAGGGCTCCGCGTCCGCCAAGCCATTCGTCCAGCTTGCATGCCGGCGAGTATTAGAAGTTCAGTCTGACTTGGAACTCTGCTGACCTTCGACCACCGATGCCCGATGTACCGCGGTTCCAGTTCGAACCATTATCTTGACAGTTGTCCTCTGAACCCCCGACGCAACGATGTCCAGTTCGTAGTTGCGGGGGTTCAGAGGACTCACGCTATAAAGGCCCGACGAGTCCGTAGTTACAACCCTCACTAACCCTGTATCCGTTCCCGTGATCTGAACTCTTGCTGCTGGAACAGCGGCACAAGTTGGATTGGTAACAGATCCGAAAATCCGCCCGTCACCGACTGAGACTGCCTGTCCAACACTTTGCGTCATCGGTCCGTCACCGACTGAGACTGCTTGTCCAACATTTTGCGTTAACAGAAGGAACGAAATAAACGCCATGCCAAACGGACTTTTCATGGGCACACATCTCCTTAGCATTTTCGAAATCTCTGATAGAGGACGTCAACGCGTCGAGGTAAGACAAGAGTCGCTGGCTAACGCATCCAATCCGAATCTGCGCCTTACGAATCCGAGTTTGATGCATGAAGTCACTGGACCCAAAACGGCGATAGTGGCTATCGGAAACGCCGAAATGAAAAAGCTCAGTGTCCAATCTCTGATCGAGTTAAATAATCAGAAAGGAGGTTGGATTGCGCCTCTTTTTTAGGCTCACGCCAGTAGTCCCAGGCTATCCAACACCCCCGGCGCGCAAGGAAAATGCCCGTGCACTGAGTACTCGGCCACGAATTTAGCCAAGACCGGTCCAAGTGGAGGACGTAAGTCCGTCTCACTGGAAGATGAGATTGATGCTGGAAATGGGGCGGTCAAAAATCAAAAATGTTAATGGATGGGTGCGGATCCAAAACCAATTTTCGGTCGAGTGGAATTGCGTGGCGAATGTGAAGCTCAATTCAGGTTCAAACTGCCTACGTAAGAACGCCGTTTCCAAACACTCGTCGGCGTTCGGGTCGAATCACACACGAAGGTGCTGCGGTTGAATAGATACGGCCTATTTCCTCAAGCAGTTCTTCGGTGCTCGGATGCATTGCTCTCAAACCCAGCAACGCAACCATTTGCAATGCAGGAAGTACCGGGCGAAGGTCCAGCCGGACAACACGCCCCGTTTGGACTTCTTCAGCAACGGCATAAAAGGGCAAAATACCCAATGCACGTGGGTCACTGAAGACGGCCGCTTTTACGCCCTCGATGCTCCCGGCCGGCTCCACTCGCGGCCCCGGCAGGTCATCTTCGCGAAAGAAACGCTCTATGAGCGCGCCATACTCGCCAGTTGTTTCGCAGACGAATACAGGAAACAGGTCGAGTGCCGATCGACGCACAGGTGCGCGGCTGTCAGGCGGTGCGAGAGGGTGGGTAGGCGCCGCAAACATGACGAGCGGTACAAGTGGAACGATCACCTCCCCTTCCTGGGACCCTTTAGCGTTAGTAGAACTCGATCCGGGAAGCGACTGCCGATTCGCGGGCGGCAGGAGCAGTCCCAAATCGAAGCCGCCTCCTCTGACGCCCTCACGAACCTCCGGACAGGCCGCTACAGACACCGCAAACCGCGTGTTAATCCACCGCCGCCGTACCGTCATCAGAACTTGCGGAAGCACATACGTACTTATTGATTCGTTTGCAATGATGTTAACTACACCTCGGGCGCTTACTGCAGCTTCGGCCACGGCAGCATAGGTCTTTTCGACCGCTGCCAGCAGCTCGCGAGCGCGCGGCAGCGCAGCCTTCCCGGCCGGTGTCAGAGCCACAGTATGAGTCCCACGTTTGTGGGCAATCAGCGCCGTGCCGAGTTCACGCTCCAAGGCTCCAATTGCCTCTGAAATTGTCGATTGCGCAAGACCTAGAGCCTGTGATGCCGCTGTAACGGTTCCGTTCTCGACGAGAGCGACGAAGGCCTGTACTTGACGAAGTTGCATGTTGGACGCGGGCACGGCATGCCTCCAAAAGCGGCGTTCTTGTCAGTGAACCACTCAGTTCACCAAGCATTCTATCGCTTTTACCCTTCAGTGACAGTACATAGGCGTCATGGTACTAGCAACCCCGCCAGGTCGACGATACTTCAGACAAAATAATTACACCTTGGGTGCTTACTGCAGCTTCGGCCACCGCAGTATAGGTCTTTTCGACCGCCGCTAGCAGCTCCTGAGCGCATGGCAGCACCACCTTCCCGGCCGGTGTCAGGGCCACAGTGATGAGTCCCACGTTTGTGGTTTCGTCGGAAAGTGGTGCCGCTTTTTCGCCTAAATGCCGTTCTCGTCCATGAAGCTGGCGGCTCTGACAAAACGGTCGCAACAACTTCCGGGTCACGGATGTAGCCATTTTCTGGCTGGTGTTTGCCCTCTTCCGCGAAGGATGGCGACATGCGCCGTTCTGTCCCTCCGGGGCCTACCTATTGCGGGAATCTCTGCGGATACGTGTGCTGTCCCTTTATCTCCCACGTGATAGAGCCTAGCCAGTTCGGGAGGGCGACGCAATACGGCATTTCCTTTGGCTGCGACATTCTCCACAATTTGCGATGCCCGGGGTGCCCCCGGGCGAGGGCAGGGCAAAGATTTATTCGAGAGGTGAACTACCAAGCTGCTTTCGTGGTTCCGCCCCTGGTTCAATAAGGGTTTTACAAGGTGCTTTAGTCGAGGCAGGATGGGCTGGAGCCTTTCTGGCTTGCTGGTTCCGCAAGGTCAATCGCGCTAACTTCGGCTGCGCTTGTAACACCGAGTTGGCACGGCTTATTAGATCGCTCGCGAGTGGAACGAATTCCTCAATAGTTGCGGCGAAGGTTACTTGTTTGCCGGAACCATCACAGCCGGCAGCGAATGGCGGATGGCCTAGTCTTACGCTCTCAAAACCCCACTCTAGGATGGCGAGTTCGCCCCTCGTTCGATGTACAACGGCGGCGTCTACTCCTGGGTAGGGGGTCGATAAAGTACCGCCCCTGATCTGCTGGTGTTGGAAAAGATTAAACAGGGATTGTTGCAGATGCATCGCTCTGATCTCCAACTTGTGAGTCAAGAGAGACAGTAGCTCACCTCTCGCTATTTGCCCCAATTCAGCAAGGCTTGTCAACGTAATATTTGCCCTTCCGGCCGCGCTTGTTGCGCCTTTTTGGAAGCCAATCTCTGACAACAACACTCCACGATCCGCGCCGATGTCATCCACAATCGCCTTCAGGGCCATTACCTTTTCTTTACCAATCCTCCTTTTCCAGAGCTTGCATTCGATGATCCATTGAATTTGCAAGCCGGAGCGAGAAAGAGTAACCCACACATCAACGTCGTGTCGGCTCCTAGCACCATCTACGCTTGCATTAACCACGGCTCCGTAGCCCAAACTACGAAAGAACTGAGCCGTCTCTTCTTGATATTCTCTCCAGTTCATGGCTGGGCTCTTACTCAAACGCCTGCACGGCACCCTGGCCGAGCAGTTGCTCGGCGCGTTCGATGAAGCCTCGGTCGGCGGCTACGGTTAGCCCTTCGGGCTCCAGCATGACGCAATATTCACCCCGGCTTTCCAGGTTGATCATCAGCCGGCCAGGCCCAGGCGCAGCGGTGATCATTGCCCGCAAAGAACCGAGCATGGCTTCACTCGCGCTCTCCAGCGGCACTCGGATGCGGACGTTCTGCGGCAGCTTGATCCTTATGTCCTCTAACGGCTGCACACTGGAGACAGAGAGCTTGGGAGCGGACTCATCGTCATCCGCGCGCAGCACACCCTTAATCAGAACCGGCACTTCAATCTTGAGGCTTTCACAAAGCCGCGCATAGTCTTTGGGGAAACAAATGATGTCGATCTTGCCCACCGTATCTTCGAGCGAAGCCTGGGCGTACATCTCCCCGGAACGTTTCGATTTGCCTACTTTGAGACCCACAATCACGCCGGCGATGGCGATCAGGTTTTCCGTTTCGACGCCGGCTCCTCGACGGCGCGCAGGCGGGGGAGCCTTCATCTCCAGTGCAGTCGCCGTGTCGACCACGTTCAGGTTGCGCAGCTTTTCGGAATACTTATCGAGTGGGTGGCCAGAGACAAAAAAGCCCAGCACCTCTTTTTCTGCCTGCAGCCGCTCGTTCTCATCCCAGTCAGGCGTGTTGGGCAGGTCATCGTTACTCTTATGGCCGTTGCTTCCGCCTTCGAAAAGGCTCGCCAAGCCGGCGAAGAGTCCATGCTGGCCGGCAACCAGATCGCGCTGCGCCTGCTGCGCCCGCTCCATCGCCCGGTCCGCGACGGCCATGAGCTGCGACCGGCGCCCAAATGAGTCGAGCGCTCCGGCCTTGATGAGCGATTCGAGAACACGCTTGTTCATCAGGCGCAGATCCACCTTCTCGCAAAACTCCCAGAACGTAGAGAAGCCGCCATTCTGCTCGCGCGCGGCAATGATCGAATCGATAGCGTTCCGGCCCACGTTCTTGATGGCCGTCAGCCCGAAGCGAATGCCAGTGGAACTGGGGGTGAAGCCGGCGCCAGAAATCTGTACGTCGGGAGGCTCGACGGCGATGCCCATCTCGCGGCACTCCTTGATGTACTTGACCACGTTCTCCGGCTTGGAAATTTCCGAGCTCAAAAGCGCCGCCATAAATTCGACCGGGTAATGCGTCTTCAGATACGCGGTGTGGTAGGCCAACAGCGCATAGGCCGCGGAGTGAGACTTGTTAAAGCCATACCCGGCAAACTGTTCCATCAGGTCGAAGATGCGGACAACCTTGTCCTTCGGATGCTTGCGCTGGATGGCTCCCTCGACGAACCGGTTGCGCTGCTTGGCCATCTCCTCGGGATTCTTCTTGCCCATGGCGCGGCGCAGCAGGTCGGCTTCGCCCAGCGAGTAGCCGGCCAGCACGTTGGCAATCTGCATCACCTGCTCCTGGTAGACGATCACGCCCAGCGTCTCCTTGAGCAGGGCTTCCAGCTCGGGCAACTCGTAGCTGACGACTCTGCGACCCCACTTGCGCTCGATAAAGTCATCAATCATGCCGCCCTGGATCGGCCCCGGGCGATAGAGCGCGTTGAGGGCGGTTAAATCTTCCACGGATACGGGCTTATAGCGGCGGAGCACATCGCGCATACCACCGGACTCGAACTGGAAAACCCCGGAGGTGAGCGCGCGATGAAAGACCTTCTCGTAGGTCTCCGCATCGTCCAACGGGATCAGCGACATATCGAGCGCACTGCCGCGCTTGCGCTCGATCAGCTTGAGCGCGTCATCGATCACGGTAAGCGTGGTGAGCCCAAGAAAATCCATCTTGAGCAGGCCCAGCTTCTCCACCGCTTTCATGTCATACGCGGTGACAATTTCATCGTTCTTGCTGCGGCAGACCGGGACCAGCTCGGTAAGAGGCTGGGGCGCGATCACTACTCCAGCGGCATGCAAACCGGCTCCGCGGACCAGGCCTTCCAGTTTGCGCGCGGTGTCGACCAGTTCCCTCACCTGCGGCTCTTTGTCGTAGGCCTCCTGCATCTGCGGAGAATCCTGCAGCGCCTTGGCAATGGTTACCCCAATCGTCGCGGGGACCATCTTGGCCACACGGTCCACTTCCCCGTAGGGCAGATCCAGTGCCCGGCCAACGTCCTTGATGGCAGCGCGGGCTGCCATGGTGTTGAAGGTGATAATCTGCGCTACCTGCTCCCTGCCGTACTTGCGGGTCACATAGTCGATCACTTCTCCACGACGGTTCATGCAAAAGTCGATGTCGATATCCGGCATGGAAACGCGCTCGGGATTCAGGAACCGCTCAAAGAGAAGCGCATTCTGCAGTGGATCGATGTCCGTAATTTCCATCGCGTAGGACACCAGCGATCCGGCTGCCGAACCACGACCCGGGCCGACCGGAATATTGACCTCGCGAGCGTATTTGATGAAGTCCCAGACGATCAGAAAGTAGCCGGCAAACTTCATCTGCTTGATGCAGTCGATCTCCCGCTCCAACCGCTCTTCGTAGTCGGAGATGGGCTGCCGGCGCAATCCCCGCTCGCCCAAAACACGAACGGTGGTGTCGAGCCGCTTGCGAAAACCCAGACGGCAAACCTCGGCGAAATAGCTGTCGATGGTGTGGCCGGGCGGAACCGCAAACTCAGGAAAGGGATTGGTGACCTTACTCAGCTTGAACGAACAGCGCTCGGCGAACTGCATGGTGCGGCTGACCACTTGCGGAGCATGGGAGAAGAGCCGTTCCATATCGGCCGCGCTCTTGACGTAGAACTGATCGCTATCGAACTTGAAGCGCTTGGGGTTGTGGATTGAGTCCGCGGTTTGCACGCACAGCAGCACCTCGTGAGCGTGATGATCGTCTTCACAGAGATAGTGGCTGTCGTTGGTGGCGACCAGCGGGATATCCAGGTCTTTCTCTAACCGGAAAAGGTCAGCGTGGATCTTCTTTTCCAGTTCCAATCCCTGGTCCTGGATCTCGAGAAAGAAATTGCCGCGGCCAAAAATGTCCTGGTATTGGGCGGCGGTGGCCCGGGCCTCCTCGTATTTTCCGTCCATCAGTTTGCCGCAGACCTCACCGGCCAGGCAGCCGGAAAAGCCAATCAGGCCCTGGGAATGCTTCGCCAGATAATTCTTGCTGACGCGCGGTTTGCGGTAGAAGCCATGCAGAGAGGCCTCGGAGGTAATCCGCACCAGGTTTCGGTACCCTTCTTCGTTTTCCGCCAAGACCAGCAGATGGTGGTACTTATCCTTCTCCGGGGCGGCGCGATGGTCCTCCTGAGGACAGATGTAAAGCTCGCATCCCAGGATGGGCTTGATGCCCCGGGCGGTTGCGGCCTCAAAAAAATGCACCGCGCCGTAAATGTTGCCGTGGTCGGTAATGGCCACAGCCTTCTGTCCAATACTGTCGACGTGCGCCACCAGTTTTTCGACATCGCAGGCGCCGTCCAGGAGCGAATAGTCTGTGTGGAGATGCAGGTGGGTGAACTCAGCCATGGGGATAGCTTTAGTTTAGTCTGCCAAGCTGATCCCACGGCGCGAGTTGGTGTGCAGAACTGGTGCAGGTTGAGGAAAAGCAGGGTTGGAATGGCCGTCAGGCGAACTTCCTACAAAGGGCGAAGCGGCGCCTGAAAAGAAAGGGTGCGGATAGACTACGACACAAGCAAAAGGTCAAGGGCAGGCTTGGTGCTGTTGACGAATTTGGGTCTCGCCGTCAGCGAAACGCGGCCGTCCTTGGCAAACAGGAAGTCATAGTCCAGGTGACACTCGCCGCAGAGCCAGAAGTGTTCAACCTGAACCTGGGCCCCGATTCGATGCGTGGTACGTATCACCCTGCCATTACGAAGATAGTGAAGCTCCTTGCGGCACTCCGGATTCATACATTGGGAAATCATGTAGGACCTCTCGGGTTACTCCGGTAAGCATACTCTGGTTAGATTACTTCTGCGTCGTCCGTCTGACCCAAAAGTTGTACGATCGCCAGCCCTCTATTTTCCACAGAGGAATCGAGATCGACAACGCTACTAAGTTTCTTTGTGGCCAAAACATAGTGGCCACAACATTTAGATGCTTCGGTAGGAAATGGGTTCCGGAATAGGGACGTTGGGAGCAGCTGCGCGTGCGGTTTTTAGGTAACCTTTTTTTAATGCGGAACTTTAATTTTCTTTCAGGAAATCTTTCTTGCGCCAGCGGAAGCCCGGCATAGGTAGATGTCGGCATCGATCCCGGTGGCGGCGCGATACTGCGCATGGATCTCCTGGCGAAACTGATCTGCCCTATTCTCATCGACCAGATTGACGGTACAGCCCCCGAAGCCGCCGCCTGTCATGCGGGCTCCATAACAACCGGAGAGGCCCGAGGCGATCTCAACCAGCGTGTCCAGCTCACTGCAGCTGGCCTCGAAGTCATCGCGGAAGCTGCGGTGTGCTTCGGCCATCAAGGCGCCGAAGGAACCGAGATCAGCACGCTCGAGCGCCGACGCGGCAAGTTGCACTCGCATGTTCTCGGTGATGATGTGGCGGCAACGGCGAAAAACATTCTCTGGCATTTGCTGCCTGCATTCCATCAGCTGTTCGATCGTGGCATCGCGCAGAGCCTTGACCGAAGGTATCTGACGATGCAGGATGCGCGTGCCCTCTTCCACTTCTTCGCGGCGCACGTTGTATTGCCCCCCCGCGTGCTCATGCTTGACCATGGAATTGCAGATGATGAGCCGCACATGAGCGGGAATGGGCAACAGGCGATATTCGAGCGATCGGCAATCCAGCATCAAAGCATGGTCCTGTTGCCCGGCACAGGCAATGAACTGGTCCATAATGCCGCTCTGCGCGCCCACGAAGGCATTCTCCGCCCGCTGGCAGGCGAGTGCGACTGTCGCCAGGGGCAGCGAAGCGCCGGCCAGCTCCAGCAAGGCAAATGCGGTCGCGACTTCGATCGATGCCGAAGAACTTAGTCCTGCGCCCAGCGGAACATCGCCTTTCAGCGAGAGCTCAAATCCTCCTACCCGCACTCCTTCCTTCGCCAGGCTCCAGGCAACCCCCATGGGGTAGTCGCTCCAATGCTTGCGGGCGGTAGCGGGCAACGGGTCGGCGGGATACCAGACCTCTTCGGCCATGTTTTCCGAGGAAATCAGAATCCGCCCATCGTTTCGCGGGCGAATGGTCGCGACGGTGCTGAAATCGATGGCCGCAGGCATGACAAAGCCCCCGCTATAGTCCGTGTGCTCGCCAATCAGATTCACGCGGCCCGGCGCCGCGCATCGCACCGCCGGTTCGCCTGCCGCGGAATAGCGTGTCGCTACATCGTCTGAGGAGGCCATAGTCGATTTTTCTGTCGCGTCGCTGCCGCTCTAATTAATAGCAGAGCCGCGGGGTTAAAGTATCTGCGTGAGAGGGAGACAAACCGCAGATCCCTCCACCGAACAGGCAGCAGGAGGGTACGACCTTTAGGTGCGGCTTTAGAGGCTGCGGAAAGAATCCTGGAGGGGGCGAGAGTCGTTCCCTCAGCGGCTAAAGCCGCACCTGTTTGCGATAGTTTACGTACGACCTAAAGGTCGTACCCTTCGCAAGATAGGCGCGGTTGGAGTCAAGCCAGCCGTAGAACACGCCTGCCAACACGTTGGGGGAATCCTGTTCTCCCAAAATCCCGCCGCCGCATCTGCTCGATTTCATACTTGAGCGCCAGGTACTCATGTTTCTCTGTAGCCGGTGCGAGAACACCGTATTCGGTACACAAAAATTCGAAGAGACCCCGTTCGCCGAACTCCGAAACCAGGAGCGGCATCAGCGATGCCGGCTCCCGGATGCCTATACTATGGCGCGGAGCCGCCCCTCGAAAGCTAGCAAGCTGGGGTTGTTCATCGTCTGTGAGACGGGAGCACTTTGCCGCTGCGCAAAGTTCCCGTTGGAACGCGCAATTGGCGGAGGGGCAGAAGGCGTTCACTTCCCTGGTCCAAATTGGATGTTGATTTCGGCGCGGCGGTATCCACGGGACCCCGCGCCCGTTGCGGAGTCTGCCTGCGGCAGGTCCACTGCCAGCCTGTACACGCCCGGGGAGATTAAACTTAGTTTTCCTCCCTGTGCTTCGCGCGGCTTTTCGTTGGTCCATAGTTCTAAGATCGAGGCTGGGGTATCTCGAGAGACGTCGGCCTCCAACGTCAAGTGGTCCGGGCCGTACACAGCGGAGATGATCTTGATGGCTTTGCTTGGTTCACCGACAAGCGGAGCCCGTCCGCTGACGCTGATCAAGACACCACCCTGGTAGCGGATGTGGCAGCGGCTTTCGCCCTTGGACGCCGTGAACCTGAGGATCACGTGGGTGTCTTGCGGATTTGCTTCGAAGCGCGCGTCAACACGTCTTCCATTGCATTCTGCGCGAACGTGCCGAGCGCCAAGCGGAATCTCCGGAGCCCAGGACAGATCGGCCGGGTTCCCGGAATTTTCGGCTTCCAGATCCATTCCTCCGGGCACGCGGGAGAGGGTCATCGCCATGTTGCCGCCGGACACCTTGATATTGCTGAGGGAAAGCGTGTTCCACGAAGCCGGCAAGTGGGGAGCAAATGCAAGCCGATTTGCCTGCGCATCCCTTTCGAGACCCAACAGGCCCTGCACCGCTGAGGAAAGAAACCCCGCCGAGGACCATGTCTGCTCCGGAACCGACTCGATTTGCTGATGATAAAAGTCTCCGGTCAGCAACTCATGCATATGTCCCATCGAATCCAGCGTCCCCCAGGGAAGCAGCCCACTCCAGATGCTGAAGGCGGTCAACGGCCGGTGCTGCGACCAGAAGACCGAAGCCACGCCTGCACTGGCCGCTGCGGAAACGCTACCGCTGGCGTACGAGTCCGGCTCGAAGCGGCTAGAGCTTGCGGCGACCCCCCTGATGCCCCAGTCGGTTTGGAAGTCAGAGGATGCCACGCGATCAAGTATGGAGTCTGAACGAGCCTGGTTCAGGATGCCGTCCAGCCGAACTCCGCTATCGCTCTCCCGGAACACGGCGCGCCCCGATTGGTCGTAGCCGTCGATCCATGTGTTCCGTGTATCGTCCCAGTAACGACGCGCGACCGAGGTTCTTGCCTTTTCGTTCAACTGCATGGCCTCCTCTGCCAATGCTTTCTGCCCTTGCAGAGCGGCGAGCCCGGCAAATGCCCTCGAAGCCCCAACCCAACTTGTGGAAAGGCCGAGGTCATCCGTCAACCTGTCCTGCTCGTTGCCCCCTTCTTTGCTGGTGGGGATGCGTGGCAGGCCGTCGTCCGCATTCAGCAGAGATTTGCAGTATCGATAGGCAGCCTCCAGTCCGGGCCAATTTTGCTGCAGAAATTGTGTATCTCCACTGGCTGAGACATAGTGCTCTACCGTGATCAGGTAGTGGAAGGTTATGTCGACATGGACAAACATGTAGGGGTACATGGTGGCCCAGTCGGCGGGATCGGCACTCTGTGAAATCTCGTGCCAGATCATGCCCGTGCGCGCATCCTGGTATTTGGCAATGAAAGCCAGCGCCTCTCTTGCCCGGTCGTAGTCGCCGCTATTCACCAGGGCGTCGATGGCAATGAGGCCGTCGCCTGCAAAAAACCACGCGTACTGCGGCCGTCTGCCGGCGCGGGAAGGGCCATAGCCGGCAACCAGCCCGCAGCCCCAAACTTGGTTACACACCCAGGCCTGGTCGAGCGCGATCTGTGCCCATGCAAGTTGCTGATTCACCGCGGCGTCGGGAGTTTCAATACGCAGTGTATTCGCCAGGAGGTTTGCATAATGATTCCGGGCCTCGGCCTCGAACATTTTCTCGCTACTGAGCAGATCCCTCACGCGGGTTGCCGGGCTGGAGCCCTGGTCATTACCAGCAACCACCACGGTGGCATATGCATTCGCTTCGCCCCCCGCCCGCACGGCAAATGCAATTTGCTTTCTCAACGCTCCCGGTTGCGTGCTGTTGAAGAGGGAATCGTGCGAAACCACGGGCCCTGGACCGATCAATGCGCCATATTTGCGCGTTCCTTCTGCCAGAACGTACGCCGATGCCGCCTCATCCCAGCGTATATTCTGGCCACCCAGGGAGGCCGGCCACATCAGATCGAGGACCGGCGTGAAGTGGACGACAATGTCGATCGCGTGCCGGCATTCGACCGTGTAGGTCACAAAAATCGCCTGCTCATGGACGGGTACAAACAGCCTTTCCCGGACAATGAAGTCGGGACCGATGTACGTGCGGGTGACGGCCTCTGGTTCATAGGTGATTCGCCGCAGCAACGCCGACCCGCTGACTTCCGTGGTCTGCCCTGCGGGGCGAAAACCTAACGTGTAGTCGCTGATCAGTTGCAGCGGGTAAGCCCATAACTCCAGACCGTCTGAGGCGTAGCCCATCACCACAGCTTTTTCACCATGGACAGCCACGAATCGCTGGGGCGCAACCGAATCCGTGTCAAAGGGTAACTGCGCCCGCGCCAAAGACGAGTACAGAAGGACGATCAGACACGCCAATAGCTTCACTTCGTTAACCTTTAAGGGCCTGTTTTTGGGACCGCGCGCATCACCACGTAAACTTCACCGTCTTCTCGAGGAAGCCTTCGCCGGCGCCGAAATCGATTTGCATCGGGCGCAACAGTGAGTTTTCCGGTGGCATTTGTGCACCCTCGACATGAACTGTTGCGCGCGTATCGTTCACCCGCAGCATGATGGTCTGATGGCTATTGGCCGGGGCTGACAACGTCAAGGTGAGCGAGTCCTTCGAGGACTGCTCATCAATCACCTTCATCTGTTGCGTTGTGGCCCCAGGCTCCGGAAGGGCGTGGTCGATACCCACCTCTACGGCAGGCAGCGGGATGTCGATCAGGTTCCCCTTCGCCTTCGCACCGGGCGTGCGCGAAGCCAGAGTTAACGGCGAGGCTGCGGGGCCGGTTGCTTGCACCGTCAAGATGGATCCGTCGCGCTTCATCTCCAAATCGAGCTCGCCGCCGGCAAAGGGAACATGATGCAGCGCGGCCTTGTCCCATTGTGCCGGCAGACTCGGTGTAACGGTGAGCTTGTTCGCCGCAGCGTCCCACTCCAATCCGAAGAGCCCTCTTAGCACGGGCGAGATCACCATGGCCGACGACCACAGCTGATGGGAAGTACTGCGCCCCAGAGGTGCAAAGAATTGCCCCGAGAGCAACTCGGTAACCGCACCCGGATCCTGGGCCCAGGTGAGATCGGCGTTCTGCATCAAGTGCGCATAACCAGACAGAGTGCGACCGTTGCGATATTCGGAGACCGCAACCCAACCAGTGTAGAGCGGCCAGACCGTTCCCTGGTGATAGCTGATGGGATCGTAAAAATGATACCGTCGGACTCAGGTCGCGCGTGCCCCAGTCCGTCGAGAATTCCGACGCCGCCCAGCGGTCGAACATGGGCTCAGCATGCTGGAGTTTGAAGGTGCCATCCCAGGAGGCTACGGAGGGGAAGATCGTTGGGCTGGGGTCGGTGCTACCGTCCGGGTTGCGGCTAAAGGCATAAAACCCGCCGCCTGGGAGTAGATATTCTTTTTCGATCGCTGCGCCGATCTTCCCTGCCCTGCTCTCCGCCTGCTGTGCAATTTCTGTATGCCCCGTCGCGCGTGCGAGACCGGCCATGGCCGTGCTCGCCTGCTGGTCGAGCGCAGCCAGGTAGATTTCCTGGTGAGGCATGCCGGGCGGCCAGGATTCAACCCATCCCGAACCTTCGGTGTTCTCGTAAATTCCATCGCCATCCGAATCATGAGAGCACTCAAACTTCCAGGTCCGCTCCAGCGCTTCCCAGTTGGTCTGGATGAACTGGGTGTCTCCGCTCATCTCTGAGGTAGTCGTCGCTGGCCATCAAGCAATAGCGGATTGGCGTCTGCTGAGGCGATAGGCATAGGGCAGACTCTTCCAATCCACCAGGTCGGCGGTCTGCGCCCACTCATGAATAATTTTGCCTTCCGGGCTTTGCCGCTTGATCAGGAAATTCAGTTCGTCCCGCGTCAACTGAAAGTCGCCGTAGCTGTTCACCGCGTAGAGAGTCCACAGGGCATCGCGACCAAAATACCAGCCGAAGCCCGGTCTGGCCGAATCCCCGGAGCTGTAAAAGCCCGCGACCAAGGCTGTCTCGTCGTGAGACGGCGTGGTTTCCACTCGCAGCTGGTCGATCGCCACTTCAGCCCAGGAGAAAGCCTGATTGAGTTTTTCATCTGGAGTATCGATGCTGAGATGCTTGCGGGAAAATTTGAAGTAATAGGTCTGGGTGCCGCTGTAAAGCGTCTGGAACTGTCCGTTCAGGTGTTGTAGGCGGACTCCCAGAGCGGCAGTCGTTGCATCAGCCGCCGTATCGGCCGTGGCCATCAGCAGAGGAAAAAGCTTGTCCGTGTCGGTTGCAGGATCAAAGTGCAGGACAAATTGCACGGGGTAGTTCTTGGGGCGTTCCTGGTAAGGAGCCATAATTCCGGCCTGGGCATCCGGCATCGCGACTGCGGCCGCATGGTCGGGAGCGTTCAAGTGAAGCACGTAGAAGCCCGATTCTCCGCTCTTCACCCACTCCGGCGAAGGGCGATCATCGGAGAGGGCCGGCCACATGCGCTTCATCTCCGGCGTGAAGCTAAACGTAAGCGTCATCGGCCGCACCGCCTCAATCTGGTAGAAAGCCAAAGCCCCAACCCCATCCGGCGCCTGCTGCGGCGTAAACAAAATCTCGCGGATGGTGAAGTTGGCGTGAGAGAAAGTAATGATGGTATGGCCCGGTCGAACATCGATCGTCGCCGCCTGCTGGTTGACGTCGATCGGCACTGGATAATCTTTCATGTCGGCTTGAATGCGCAGGTTGCTCAGGATTTTCCAGGGGAAAATCCAGGCTTCAAAGGATCCGTCCTGCTGGCCAAGCAGGGCTCCGCGGGGGCCAGTCACGGTGAAGGGCTTCTGGGCCATGACGTCGCTGCGGATGGCGAGTTGGCCGGGTTGGTCCAGCACAAAACCCGAAAGCGCATGCCACGTCGTATGCGTGCGATCAGCGGTCTGCGCAGCCAGGAGAGCAGCGGTGTTCAGGAGAACGAACAAAGCCCAGAACTTCATCGTTCCACCACCATCGAGAACAACTCTACATTTTCCCCGTGGCGCCAGTTGGCGGAACAGGAAGGCGGCCTGCTCAAGCCGCCTTCCATTCACTTAGAAGGAGAAACGCCCCGAAAACTGCAGACGGCGCAGCGAGGTTCCATCCTGGGGTGGTCACCCAGAACCTGCAGTCCAGCTAAAAGTTGAACCGGCCGGCAAATTGCAAGTTACGCATCGACGTTCCCTCCTGGTTGGAAGCGGTGCTCGAGATTTGGCCGGCACCCGAGTTCTGGCAATCGAAGCACGAATTCACACCGCCAAGATTTACGTGATTAAAGACGTTGAAAGCCTGAGCAATCAACTGAAAGTGCACGCCTTCCCACAAGGTAAAGCTCTTCGCAAGCGAGGCATCCACGTTGCTGAAGTTGGGTCCCCAAAGCGCATCGCGGCCGACATTGCCCCAGGTTCCCACCGCCGGGCGAGCGAACGGGCCGTATGAATTGGGAGTGGTTGGGGCGGGATCATTCGGAGAAGACAGCACATAGGGTGAAGGAGTGAAGTACTGCACGTAGTTGCCGGCTACGTTATAGGAGCCCTGGTGAGGACCAAACTTGGCTACCTTGTTGAGGAATCCCGTGCACTGGTCGTTGTCATTGCTGCAGTTGAAATAGTTTGTGGTAAAGGGCAGCCCGCTCTGCAGCCTCCACGACGCGTTCAGTTGAAATCCACCGATGATCTGGTTTGCCCAACCGGGGATGTGGGAAGCGAACATCTGGTCCCGGCCGAACGGGAGGTTGTAGTTTCCAGCGAATATGAACGAATTGCGGCGGTTATAGTAACTGTTTCCCTTCCCTATTGCCGGAGAGATCAGGAATTCATAGGACTCGTGGGAGAGTGCATGGGACCACACGTAGTTGGACATGAATTGCAGACCATGGCTGAAGCGCTTATTCATGACCACCTGCAAAGAATGGTAGCTGCCGGTCGCCTGGGCGGGATAGTAGTCGATTCTTTGTTCCCATCCATAGGGAGCACCATACTTGACGCCGAGCTGTTTCTGGGCGGTACCGTCGAACCAGGGGCTTCGTTCCGATTGCGTGTATAGGCACTCGGGCGGAACGCCGGGCTGACCTACAGGCAGAACCCCCAGCGGGTAGGTGGAGCAACTTCCTCCAGCCGCGGTTAGATGGTTGGGGTTGACCTGGCTGAAACCACTCAGGGTTGGCTGATTGGTGTTATAGCTCGGTGAAGAGTCGAACATGTTGTGATAGGCCTGGTTGCCCACATAGGCCACCTGCAGGGACATGGAAGAATTGAGTTCCTGCTGGACGGTGAGGTTCCAGCCCATCACGGTCGGAAGTATGACACTTCTGGGGCGCGCAGACTGACTAATCCCGTCTGGGAGTGGATAAAGTCCGTTGGCTGGGATTGCGGGAAAGGTATAGCCGGGAGGTCCCTGGGAGAGATTGAACGCATATCCGATATTGTTCGCGTTGCCGAGCGTCTGCTGGATCTGGGTTGGAAACGAACCAGTGAGTATCTCGCCGAAGGTGTTGCCCGCCCAGCCTTGGCCGTAGACAGTGCCAAAGCCGGCGCGGACGACGGTGTTGGGGTGCACCTGATAGGCAACACCCAAGCGAGGTGCAAAATTCTTGTAGTTTTGGGCCACGTTCATGGCCTTGTTGATACCCCCGATGCCGCCAATGAGGATGTCACCATTATTCAGGTCAAGCAGGCCGCCGGAGCCTGCCTGAGTCACAGACTCGGGGGTGTATAACTCCCACCGGAGACCATAGTTGAAGGTGAGTTTCGGGGTCACGCGCCATTGGTCCTGGGCATAAAGAAAGAAGCGCGTCTGCCGGGTCTGCGCATTCACATCGGCCGTCTGGGTGCGCCAGAAGAGAGACGTATCGCCCAACAGGAAGGTGGCCCACCCCAGGCCGGGCGAGGAGGAAGTACCGCTGCCCGCAGCTACCGTGCCTGAGGTGGTGGAGTTAAAGAACTGAAAAGTGCCTGAGCGAAGAGCATTACTAGCAACCGTAAGGGAATGGTCCTTAGCGTAACGAAAATCTCCGCCGAACTTGATGTTGTGATTGCCTAGAGAGTGCGACCAGTTGTTCACGAACTGATACTGGCTTTCCTGCAGGAGATTTGGGTTTGCGGTGGTTCCGAGGAACTCTGCGTTGCCTTCGTTTTGTCCGTTGGCTGGAACAGCAATTTCAAACTGGGGCATACCGCCATAGAGCGAGAGCGGGGTGCCGTTGGCGTTGGGGATGCCCAGAGTATTACCCAGCGGCTGGTTGGCATCAGGGCCGAGAACGGTGTTGTAGATCCGGTAGTAGCCAAAGCGGAAGTCGGTCAACCAGCTAGGTGAAACCACATAATCTCCGCCCGCTGCGACGCTCTGGTTGAGCCCCGAAGACGTACCGGCGAAACCTCCTGAGCCGTAGCCATCTCCACCTGCGGTGCCGAAGTAAGGAGCGCCCGAAAGGTTGGACCCAAAATAGGTATAGCGGCCCAGGATGTGCAGCTTTTCTCCCAGCTTGGTATCTCCGCGAACATCGAACTGGTTGGTGTCGAAGATTCCAGATCCTGAAGTGGCATAGTTGTTGTAGGTCTGGCCGGGCGCACCGGCATTGGGGGCGGGCAGCAATTTGAAGAAATTGACCGCGGGTGCGGAAAGGTCCGCCGCGGGAATGATGTTGCCGGGAAACGGAGTGCGCCCACTATTGCTGGTGTCGTTTGGGCTGTTGGGGTTAAAAGCCTGGCCTCCAATTGCCAGGTAGTCGCTGAGATCGCAGTTCCCGCCGGAGGTGCAGGACGACCTCGCCAACGCGGTAGGCACGGTGGTCAGCACTGAACTCCCCGATTTTTCCCGCAGTCCCTGGTAGTCGCCGAAGAAGAATACTCGGTTCTTCAACACCGGCCCCCCCACGGAACCGCCGAATTGATTGTGCAGCGTGGGGCTTAGATACTTGCCCGTTAACGAGTTAACCGCATTGTTGGCAAACGGATCCCGCGCCTGCTGCTGATCGGAGCGGCGATATTCGAAGGCCGTCCCATGAAAGTTGTTGCTTCCGGATTTGGTTTGAGCGGTGACCAGTCCGGCGACTGCCTTGCCGAACTCCGCGTCGTAGTTTTGCGCGGTCACCTTCATTTCCGAGACCGCGTCAATGTTCGGGTTGATTACGGCGACGCCGTTGATAGGATCCTGATTGTCGGTGCCGTCGAGCTCATAACCGGTGGCGAACGGCAGCTGGCCCTGTACTTCGATGGATTCGCTGCGCTGGGGATTACCGCTTCCTTCCGACGGCCCCCACCCGATGTACGAGGTGCCAGGCGTCAGCAATTCAAAGGAGGTGAAGTTGCGATTCAGATTAGGCAAATCCTGGAGCGCGCGGTCGTTCAAAATGGTGCTCACATCGGCGCGGGCTGTTTCCAGCAGAGGGGCTCCGCCGGTCACCGTAACTGTATTCGTCACCTCGCCCACGGTGAGCTTGATGTCGACCTTGGGCTGGGTGTCGACGTAGACCACGACGTTGTCGACCGAAGTCTTGCTGAAACCCTTGGCTTCCGCAGACACCTGATAGGTGTCTGCGATCAGGTGTTGGACGAGGTATCCACCACTGGCGTCGCTTTGGACGGTGACCGATGTGCCTTTGGAAACGTCGGTGACTGTAATCGTAGCGTTAGGCACCGCAGCCCCGGTGTTATCGGTGATGGTTCCGAAGATCGATCCGTAAACCGCCTGCGCCAGCGCGGCCGGGGCTAGCGAGGAGACCCATACAAGAAACAGTAAATAGATGGTTTTGCTGGCTTTACCGTACGCTTTGCTGTGCATAATGCTGCCTCTCCAAAGGGTTGACAAATGTCTTTAGCCCGGCCTGCTCTGTTAAGCGGCAAGCTGTGGCGAAACGGATTTTCGCTCGTCGATATCATCGACCGATCCCTGTTTTCGCATCAAAAGAGTAAAGTTGTGTCTGGACGGTAGGGATAGCTGTGCCCTTCCCGCAGAACAACCTGTGACGCCGGGATGCCTGCGTTCCAGCGCCTGACAAGACTCTTCTTGGACCACGATGCTGCCAACGTTGTTTACGGTGAATTGACAGTGAAAAGTAGCTCAGCAAGCTCTGCTTTGACGCAAACGCGTGAATTGACGGATTCGTTTCACACGTCAAACGATCCTCGGTTCCGCCTGATCGAACGAGTCGTTTCCAGCAGTCACTTTCGCGGGTCGTTACGGCTTCGTGAATTTCTCCTTTACATCGCTGAATGCGCCTTGAAGGAGACTCCTGAATCCGCGACTGAACAACAAATCGGCGTGCACGTCTTTCATCGCCCACCGGGGTATAACAGCAGTGAAGACAGCATCGTTCGAACCCACGCTCGCCTTCTTCGGCAAAAGCTGGCGGAATTCTTCGCCACGGAAGGCGCGGCTGAGCCAACGATTATCGAGGTTCCCAAGGGGCACTACCTCCCCACCTTCCGGCTTCGCCAATCCGAACCACCGCCGGCTCCATTCCCTTTGCCTTCGGAGGCAGTCCCAGCCCCCGTCAGCGAGGTGGCCGCCGCGCCGCGCGCCAGATCCTGGAATTATTGGAAGTCGACGCCGCTGGGTATTGTTCTAGGTGTTCTCCTGGTTCTGATCCTTGCCGGTTGCTCCTTGCTGATTGCGCGAGGGTGGCCAAAAGCGGACGCAGAAAAATCAGCAACCGAAGTTTTTTGGGCACCGTTTCTGGCCGGGGATCCGCCGGTGGTGATCTATAGCAACGCTCGCTTTGTGGGGGACTCGAAGACCGGTTTGCGGTACGCTCCGGCCGGGGGCACCGCCAATGGCGAGCCGGTGGTTGATCATTACACCGGAATTGGGGAGCTGGCAGCGGTGTATGAGCTGACCAGGCTGTTTGACGCGCATCGCGCCACCTTCGTTTTGAAACGCAGTCAGCTTGTTACCTGGGATGAAGCGAAGCAGAGAAACCTGATTTTTATCGGCTCTCCAGCAGAAAACCCCTCGCTGAATGCCGTGCCTTCGCTGACAAATTTCACCATGATGGCCACTCCAGAGTATGCGGGATTTGTTAATAAGCACCCGCGGCCCGGTGAACCGGCCCTCTATTCGCGCCCGGAGCATCCGCTCACGATGGACTATGCCGTGCTCGCGCTGGTGCCGGGGGTTCAGTCAGGAAAGCGCACGCTCATGTTCAGCGGTCTCACCACACTTGGAACGCAGGCGGCCGTCGAATACGCCTCGCGCAAAGACTCTTTGGCGGAATTATTGAAAGTGGTCTCCTCACCCACTGGAGAGATAAGGCCCTTCGAGGCGCTACTCTCCGTTGCTCTTGAAGGCGGTGTGCCTCTGCAAAGCAAATTGATCTCGATTCGTGTTTATTAGACAAAGCGAGACTTTCACTGAACCGGCTGTAGCTTTAGTTGGCTCGAGGCATGGATTTGGGATGCTGCGTCGAGCTCCCGTTTCGCATCCTCTTCCTTTCCCATTCCCCGATATGCCTGCCCCAATAGCGTGTGCGTGATGTAGTTCCCTGGGTCCATTTTTTCGGCGTGCTGGAGATACATCGCTGCACTTTCCGGGTCGCCCCGGCGCAGAAAGACTTTGCCCATTTGAATGAATGGCCCGGTGCTGGAAACGTCCAGAGAAATGGCCCGGGTTAAGGCCTCCTGAGCCTGCTGATACTGCCCCATCCTGGTGTAAACATCGCCCAGGCGGTCATAGACCGGGGGGTAAGTGGGATTGATTGCGCGCTCCTGTTCAAACTGCTCGAGGGCGTGATTGGCGTCGGACTTAAAAAGATAAACCTCTCCCAGCATGAAATGGGCCAAGGGAAGTTGGGGCGAAATCTGGAGCGCTTTCTGCGCGTGCTGAGCGGCCAGCTCCGGCAGATCGGCATCGAGCAGCATTTCGCCGGTCAGCAGGTACGCCGCGGCAGAGTCCGGGCTCACGCCATATTGCGCGGCAAAGGCACCTCGTGCCTCGTCATATCGACGCGCATTCATGTAAGAAAGCCCCAGCACATGGTTGGCATCGGCATTGGCGTTTGGCATCCATTGCCGCACCCGTTCGAGATACGGAATGGCCGCCGCGGGCTGACCCAGACGATAAAGCGTCAAGCCCCGCATCTGAACAGACTCCAGATCGGCCGGATCTTCCGCCATCGCCGCCGCAAAGGCACGCTCCGCATCGACAAGCTTACCGGCGCGGTAATAGCGGATGCCCTGCTCGCGGCTTGCGGCTTTCACCTGCGATGGTGCGACGCCGGTTACCGCGGACGGAGGGCTAGTGACTGGGGGCGAGGGTGTGCTCTGCGCGAAGCACAGCATGCCGGGCAGCAGAACAACGGCGAGGTACCAGAAAAATTGCATAACGCACTTCAAGAATACGCTGCTGCTGTGAGTGCTAGCATTTGCAGAATGGCTGTTTGGCACAGGTGGCGAGCCGGACTATTTTTTGTTTGCGCAGCAACGGCAATAGCCCAGGTGCACGCCGCTCCTTACCCGGCAAACGGAGACCACCCACCGCCGGCCTGGTTTGTCGATGCCGCTCCCCAGGCGGGCTTGAAAATGCAGAACGTCAACGGAGACGAAACCACCAAGAAGTACATCATTGAAACCACTGGCAGCGGAGTGGCGATCCTGGATTACGACCGTGATGGCTGGCCGGACATCTACCTGGTGAACGGCAATGCGCTGGACTCCTCACAGAACAAAACCCCCACCGGCCACCTTTATCACAACAATCACGATGGCACATTCAGCGATGTGACCCGGAGTGCGGGATTGACGGCAAGCGGCTGGGGCCAGGGCGCCTGCGTGGGCGACTACGACAACGATGGATTCGATGATCTGTATGTGACTTACTACGGCAAGAATCGCCTCTACCACAATGAGCATAACGGCACGTTTAAAGAAGTAGCTGCGGCGGCGGGCGTAACCGGAAGCGGGGGCGAGTGGGGTTCAGGCTGCGCTTTCGTGGACTATGACCGCGATGGCAAGCTCGATCTGGTAGTCGCAAACTATGTTCACTTCGATATAAAGACCGCGCCCCGGCCGGGAGAGGGGCAGATGTGCATCTGGAAAGGGGTCCCGGTTATGTGTGGGCCGCGAGGTCTCGAGTCCACCCCCAACGTGCTCTACCACAACCTTGGCGGAGGCCGCTTTGCTGATGTAAGCAAGAGCAGTGGAATCGAGAAGACCAACGGCCACTACTGCCTCGGTATCTCCACCCTCGATTACAACCGCGACGGCTGGCCCGATATCTACGTGGCCTGCGACAGCACTCCGAGCATTCTCTACCGCAACAATAAGGATGGAACCTTCACCGACGTTGCGGTGGAGGCGGCTGTTGCCTTCGACGAAGATGGCCGCGAACAGGCTGGTATGGGCGCGACAGTAGCGGATTACAACGGCGATGGCTTGCCTGACATTTTCAAGACCAACTTCTCGGATGACACGTCGTCCCTGTACCAAAACAATGGGGATGGAACCTACAGCTCAAAAATATTCGATGCTGGACTAGGACTGAACACCCAGTACCTGGGTTGGGGAGTCATGTTCTTCGACATGGACAATGACGGCTGGCCCGATATTCTGATCGCCAATGGGCATGTCTACCCCGAAGTCGATACTGCGCATCTGGGGGCGACCTACAAAGAACCGCGTCTGGTCTATTGGAATCAGGGCAATGGCAAATTCAAAGATATCAGCCGGAATGCGGGACCCGGCTGTACCGAACCGCAGTCCAGCCGCGGTCTGGCTATTGCCGATTTCTGGAACGACGGGCGCGTATCTGCAGTGATCAACAACTCGGGTGCAAAGCCGATGCTGCTGGTCAACCTGGCAAGGAATACAAACCACTGGATTGGGATTAACGCCGTGGGCACGCGATCCAATCGCGATGGCATTGGGGCCAGCGTCTCCGTGGCCGCAGGCGGCAGAAATTGGGTGCAGGAAGTTCGCAGTGGTTCAAGCTATCTCTCCAGCAACGACTTGCGCCTCCATTTTGGCTTGGGGACGGCTACGAAAATCGACCGGGTGGAGATCGACTGGCCCAGTGGGGCCAAAGAGTCGTTCAGCGTGCCGTCGGTGGACCGCATTGTTACCCTTACCGAAGGGACGGGGCAGCTGCAGACCAAGCCTTAGGTATTCCTCGCGCATGGTCGACGGCGGCGAAGGCGATGACGCTGTGGCGCGCTCCCGCGATCAGGAAGGGGGTAGTATCGGGAAAAAGCGAGCGACACTTCTGCGAGGCGGCTACGGACAGCAATGGGGCACAAAATGGGCGCGGCGACTCATCCCCGAATTCAATCGGCCGGGGCAGTTAGGTCACGGCATTCACAGGTGGATTCTTGCGTGCGCCGCATTCTCAGTTATTTCGTCCTGGTGTGGTTGGGGTCAACCGTCAGTGCGCAGACAATCGTCTCGATACACACCAGCGAGACCTTGCTCACGCTGCAGGAGGGCACAGAAGCGCCTCGTCTGGTCAGTGTAGAAAGCGCACCGTCCCGGATCTGGTCCAACGGCATCTCAGAGCAATTGATCGCTTCTGTCGAACAAGACGGGCGCACCTTGCCGCTGCGTTGGAAGCTCAATGCCTTGAAGAGCTATACAGGCACTCGCTCGGCGACTTTTGTGTATGAAAGCTCCTCGCCGCATCTGCGATTGACATGGAAATGGGAAGCGCGGTCCGGCTCTGGACCGATTGAACACACCATCATCATCGAGAATCGTTCCGGTTCCGAGTTATGGATACCGTTGCAGGACAGCTTTCGCTTTCGCTTCGAGGCAGAGACTGGTGAGCGACTGCAGCATAGTTATGTCGAAAAGGGCGCGGGCAAACCGTCGGACGTAGGTACGCATGAGGTAGCCGTGCCGCTTGGTTATGACTGGGTGGGCAGATCAAGCACGTACGCGCGCGATGAGGACGAACGCGAAGTCATTCCATGGTTCATGGTGGAGCGAGACAATCCCGCTCACGATGGCTGGTACGCAGGAGTTGAGTTTAGCGGACGCACGCGGCTGACGCTCGCGCGCGACGCTCAATCGGTGTCTGGCGCGGTTGGCTTGAATCCAGATCCGGGACCTTTCCGTACCCGTCTGCTGCCGCATGAGATCTTCACCACACCGACGGTCTTTGTCGGCGGATTCAGGGGCGGCCCGGACGGTTTGGGCAATGTTCTTCGCCCCTGGGTAAGGCACGTTCTCAACAACCCACTCACCTGGAAGGCCACGGCCTATCCTCCGCTGGTGAATAACAGTTGGGGCAGCGGTATGCAGATCGATGAGGCGCTTGCCCATCGCATGCTGCGTGACTCCGCGGAGCTCGGCCTCGAGATGCTCGCGATCGATGCAGGTTGGTTTCGCGGAGTGGGCGACTGGTACCCAAGCCCGGCCAAGTTTCCGCACGGTTTTGGCCCCATCGTCGACGAGGCCCACCAGCGTGGCCTGAAGTTTGGCATATGGGTGGACTGGGCACAAGCGGGTGTTGATAACAGCCCGGGCGCTCTCAATGCGCACGATCCCAAGGTCAGAGATTGGCTGATCGCCGATGTTTCAGAAGACTGGAAGAACGCCGATTTTGTTGGCAGAACCACCGATTTAGGTTTTCCGCCGGTTCGAGAATATGCACGGCACGAAGTGGAGCGCCTGATCACCGACTATCACCTTGACATGTTGGAACACGATGGGTACCTGGTGGCGAAGAACTGTGCTCGCACCGATCATCCGCATGCGGCTGCTAATCCGCCATTCATATCCGCCATCGAAGGCAGCGGCATCGCGATGCCGGATGCTTCAAATGCAACCGACGTTAGCTACCATGCCGTGCGCGCGTACTATGACATCTACTCCCAGATGAGGCGAGAACACCCGGGGCTTATCTTCGAGATCTGCAATGATGGGGGTCGCATGGTGGACTTCGGCAGCGCCTCCCATGGCGACTACTTCTCGATCACCGACAGTTACGATCCATTGTCTAACCGCCGTGCCTTTTACGATGCCAGCCATGTGCTGCCGGCAGCGATGCTGGAAGACTACGTGGAGAAATGGCCGGCCCCACGGATTGAGAATTTTCTCTATATGCTGCGCAGCGGTATGATGGGGATGCTTACCATCATGCAGGATACCAATGCGTGGACTGCGGAAGAGCATACGGCGGCCAAGGCGGAGTTCACGCTCTACAAGCAGAAATTACGTCCCCTGATCCGCGACGCGGATCTCTACCATATTTCACCCAGGCCGGATGGTGTTCACTGGGACGGTGTAGAGTATTTCGACGCCAAGCGTGGAAGCGGAGTCCTGTATGCCTTTCGCGGTTCGACCGCCAGCGAGGTCCAGCATCTCTTTCCAGTTCAGGGTGTCCTGCCCGGCCACACCTACCGTCTGCATTTTGCGGATCGCAGCGCGCCTGATCGATCGATCTCCGGCACCGAACTGCGGGAACGCGGATTGAGCGTGGTCTTGCCGTTACCACTCAGTTCTGAGCTTGTCTTTCTGGATGAGACCGTTAGCCCGCTGCATTAGAAGTTGCCAGGCGGAAGGGTCGGGGAAGACGCTGGCCGGACCCTAGCGACGGTCGCCGCGGCAAAGGCGATGACGATAGGAAAGCACTCCAGGGTGTAACGAGGTTCGGGCGCCTCAATAGTTGCAAGCAGGATGCTGCGCAGCAGCATATAGGCCACCATGGGAGTGGCATATCGTGGCCAGTAAAACGCGCCGATCAGTCCCAAAACCAGATAGACCAGATTCAACGCGCCGTAGGCAACGGCGAAGCGGGTTTCGGCGCGGTGCAGGCTGAATTGCCACCAACGTAGCTCTATGTTGAGCATCTCGACCCGGGGCCGCAACCACATATCCGCCAGGCGCAGCAGGGGCAACGTGACGTAATACTGTAGGGGATGGGCGCGAATGCGCTGCGTGGCAAGCGCGGCAAAGCCGGCGTCAATCTGCGGCGTGAGTACATCCCCGGCGTTGTACTGCGCGATCAGTTCCAGTGTTTCGCGGCCATCCCAATCCAGCGCTCGCGCGGGCAGGGTTTGGATATCGATGTCGTCCCCGGGCACGTTCCAATAGATTTCATAGGTGGAGGTAAAGTCGGCCAGCCAGGTTTTCGTCCAGCGCTGGAATCCGATTGCTTTGAATTCTCCGGGATCGGTGGCAGAACGGGGCGCCAGCGGCTGAAACAAGTGGAAGGTGTGCCAGTTGCGCAAGGTCCATGCGGCAAAGGGTAGTAGTGATACCAGCCCGCATAACAAAGCAATGCGGAGTGACCGTGCAAAGCCTAGGGACCTGCGGCCATAGAGAACGATCGCGGGAAAGAAGGCGATGGCCAGCAGAGCGCCATCGGGACGCAACAGCGCAGCATAGCTCCAGGCGAAAGCGAGGGCCAGCATCCAGCTCCAGCGCGGGCGTTCGAGCACGGCGGCAAATGCGTAGAGACCAAGCGCGACGCAAAAGATGGAGAGCGTTTCGGTCAGGGGCATGGCTACGTAATTTGCCGTGAAGGGACAAAGCGCTGCCAGCCAAAGGGCAGCCAACGCGGCCCAGCGCCCGCAGAGTTTGCGGACAAATCCCGCGATCAGCAGGCAGGTTGCCAGATCAATCACCACTTGCAGGTAGAGGACGGCGAGGTAGTTCTGCTTGCCAAAAACCGCAAAGCACAAGGCGAGGAAGCCGGGATACCCAGGCAGGCGGACGAGGGTGGGAGCAATGGTTGGGGGTCCGCTCGGGTGCACGATCGACCGGCCATAGATGCCGTGGGTCAGCCAATTTCTGGCGATGTCAGCGTAAAGAAGGGTGTCTCCCTGGATCTGCGGAAAGGCGTGAACGAACCACAGGCGTAGCGCAGCTCCCGCCGCCAGCGCGCAGAGGACAGAAAGCGTGGTGCGGAGGCGGAGCGAGGACATCCTCCGAAATCATACAGGCTTGGGGTTAGAATAAGCTTTCGGCAGTGGGCGGGAGTAGCTCAATGGTAGAGTAGCGGCTTCCCAAGCCGTTGGTTGCGGGTTCGATCCCCGTCTCCCGCTCCAGAATGATCACGCGCTCGAAGGCTTTTCGAGCAGTTTCGCAATTACTGTGGACTGAAAAAGATCGCGAGGTGTCGTTTTCCTTGGGAGAAAACCACGAAAAGGCCTGTCGCTTCGGTCTACATCAATTACTAAACTGCTCTAGCCCGGACCTATCCGAGAGCCCTCCGCAGCGCTGGCAATGCCAGGTCCTAAAGGCTGTCCCCTTCAAAAAACCCACTAAACCGTTTGCGCCACCAGAAAGATCAGCAGAATCATGAGAACAAGGCTCACACCTGCACTCGGGTAATAGCCCCAGTTGCGGCTATAGGGCCACGCCGGAAATGCGCCGATCAACATGATCACCAGCACGATAACCACACCATCGGTTACAGCCATCACGCACTCATGGGCGAAGCGTCCGTGTGCTCTGGGGTGAATCGGCCAGAACGCGAGCCCGATCAAAGACGTCAAAGAGCATCCCGCGCGTAAGTTTGCCGGTATTGGTATTTTGCAGCGAGGGATGAAAACTGGCGATCAGGTAGCGGCCTCCCGGGAGTGCGTATTCCGCGCCATGGGAGAACTTGAACCGCGGTTTGCGCTCACTCTGCCCGGTACGCGTCAAGTGGTCCAAATAGCCGTCGAAGGCAATGCGACCGAGGCAGACCACGACCCGCAAACTGGTCAGTAGCGAGATTTCCTCATCCAGATAAGGCGCACAGTTGGCCAGCTCTGAGCGCTTTGGGGTGTTATCCGGAGGCGCGCAACGGACCACCGAGGTGATCCAGCAGTCCTGCAGTTTCAGGCCGTCGACGCGAGAGACAGAATTCGGTTGCGAGGCGAAGCCCATGTCGTAGAGAACGGGATAGAGAAAGTCGCCGGAACCGTCGCCGGTAAAAGGCCGGCCAGTGCGGTTGGAGCCGTGCGCACCCGGAGCCAGCCCCACGATCAGCACCCGGGCATTCTCATCGCCGAACGACGGAACTGGCTTGGCCCAATAAATCCAATCCCGATAGGCGCGCCGCTTGCTGGTGGCGATCCCTTCGCAATACTTTCGCAGACGGCTGCAGCGGTGACACGCAATGACAGACTGGTTGAAAAGAACCAGCGGACTGGGGTCGGCCGGTATCGGACCAGGATTGGCCGCAGGCTGAGCGCCGGGACTTCCAGTAGGCGATCCAATAGAGGGTGCAGGGTTCGCTCGGGGGATGGAGCTCATACCCGATTGTAAGGCTCTTCGAAAAGACGGCGTAAGATGATTTTGCTTTTTCTAGCCGGCGCTGACCGGAAAAACAAGGCTCTTGAGGGTGTCTATGCACAATGGAAGCAAGAGGTTAGGGGGAATTCTGGCAATCTTCGCACTGCTGGCGGCGGGCTGCACGCAACCACCGGCTACGCCCGCCGAACAGGCACCGCAACCAGCCGCGCCACCCGTCATAAAGATAGGGGGTGAGGACGTGCTGACGCTGGCGCGCAAGGCCAGCTCCGGCGGCAGCAAACCGGAGTTCCTCTCCGTGACCCTACTTCCCGGGCGGGGCATGAATATGTTCCAGGTCACCGCCGCCATCCCGGGCAAAGGGGAGATACCGCTACTCCACTCGCCCTCGGTCGCGGACGCGGCAAGCCAACTGACCGGCACAGGCAGGGATCAGCTGGGCAACGCTTCCTTCAGCTTCGGAGGAGCGTTTCTAATTCCCTACCCCAACCGCATCATTGGCGAACCATCATCCGACGGCAAGTCGGTCATCACCCAATGGCGCGGTCACACCCTGGCTCTGCCGGCGAACTTTCCCAGCAAGCAGCCCGGCGGACGCGTGGTGGCCATTCACGGATTGATTACCCAGGCCAAGGTGGAAGATCTGCAAACCCAGACGACCCCGGATGGTCAGACGGTAACAGGCGTCATCCACGCCGGAGATTTCGGCGGCCACTGGCTCTCCGACACCGATCTGAACCTGACCATCGCGCTTACCGGAGACGCGGTCGACGCAACCATAACCGCCAGGAACGTGGGCAAAGAGTTGGAACCCATATCCATCGGCTGGCATCCCTACTTCCAGATACCGAGTGGCCACCGCGCCCAGGTGCGGCTGCATATCCCGGCCTCCATGATGGCCGTGGTGAACAATTACGGTGACGCATTCCCTACCGGACAACTCAAGCCGGTCAAGGGAACGGAGTACGACTACAACGCGGCCGAAGGTGTGGCTCTCGATGATCATTTTCTGGATGACAATTTCTCCCACCTGCAACGGACACAGGGCGCAGCCGAAGTGAAGCTGATCGATCCGGATTCGAATTACGGGCTGACCGTTGCTGCACTTTCTCCGGAGATCAGGACGGTGCAGGTGTATTCCCCGAAAACTGCTTCCTTTGTCGCCATCGAAGATCAGTTCAACTACGTGGACCCATTCGGGAAACAGTGGAAAGGCATGGATACCGGCATGGTGACGCTCCGCCCTGGCCAGTCAGTCACCTGGAAGGTTCGGTTGGAGTTGTTCAAGCCGTAAGAGGCACAAGGAATGAGGTTACCGTGGTAAGGGGAGTTGCAACCTCCGTCCGCCTGGTACCGCGCCGATCCAGCGCATAATTGGTGCATGCGAAGAGCGACTGCAGCCCGCTGCTTGTGCTGCGGGTATAGAACGCTATCCGTGCCTGAAGCCCAGGAGCTATGCCAAGTCTGCTGGTGGCAAGACGATGGGCAGGATGACCGCGACGCAGACGTGGTCCGCAGGACCGTCAACGGCAACCTCAGCCTGAGTGAAGGACGCCGCAACTACAAGCACTATCAGGCTGCCGATCCGCGGTTTGTTGCGCACGTACGCATGCCGCGGCAAGAAGAGCTTTAAAGCATTAGAAAAAACAGCTTTAGCCTCCGAGCCCAAGCCGGCGGGATCACCGAAGGTAATAAGAAAAAGGTGTATTGTAGTTAATAGCTGCTTCGCATTCCTTGCGCTGCGGGTTTGACCCTCCCGGCAAAGCCTCATACGATGAAAGCAGGCTGTTTACAGGCTCCTCCGCGCTTGCATCGTTTTCGCCATTGCAGCCGCGCAGGGAGCGAGCGAATCTGGAAGGCATACGTTGAGTTCAACCGAAATGATTGAAACTACACCGCAATCTGGCGAAGCATCGGCCGTCGCCGAAGAACCTGCCGCACAAGAGCATGAGGGGCACTCTCATGGCACGGCAACCCTGAATCCGGACTGCACTCGAGAAGTCGAAATCGAAATCCCCGCTGACGAAGTCACCCGTAATTTTCAGGCAGTCACCAAACGATATAAGAAGATGGCGCGCATCCCGGGCTTCCGTTCGGGCAAAGTCCCGGAGTCGCTCATCCGCGGCCGATTCGCGGAGCAGATTCGCCAGGATGTGATGGAAGCAGTTCTACCTGAGCACTTCCGCGCCGCCATCGCCGAACAGAAGCTGAAGCCCATCTCTCAACCCCAGGTGACCGACATCAATCTGGAAGAGGGGAAACCTTTACGCTTCAAAGCCGCCTTTGAAGTGCTTCCCGACTTCTCCATCGACGGCTATCAGCAGGTAAAGGTGGAGAAGCCTTCTACCGAGCTGACCGATGCCGAGGTCGACGCCGAGCTGGCACGCATCCGTGACTCTCGATCCACCATGGAGCCGGTGACGGAAGAGCGGCCGCTGGCCGATGGTGACTTTGCGCAAATCAGCTTTACCGGCAATGTGCAGCCGGCGGAAGGCGAAGCCCAAAACGAAGTGACGCCGGAAGCGCCGCAACCTATCTCCGGCCAGGATGTCATGGTCCAGGTAGGTGGACCGAATACGCTTGATAGTTTTAATGCCGCACTGCGCGGGGCCACGGTCGGGCAACAGTTAAAGTTCGAGGTGAGCTATCCGCAGGATTTCGGTGAGCGGCAACTAGCTGGCAAGCGGGTAGCCTACGATCTCGAAGTCAAGGGCATTAAGAAAAAGATCGAGCCCGAACTGGACGACGAGTTCGCCAAGGAGCTGGGATCGTACGAAAGCCTGGCGGACTTTACCAAGCAGCTGCGCGAACACCTGGCGAGAGACAAGCAGCGGCACGTACAAACCGAGACTACCAACCGGCTGCTGGACGCGCTGGTCACTCGCTTTGAGTTTCCGGTTCCGGAGTCGCTGGTGCAGCAGCAGATAGACGCTCGTCTTGACCGCGGACTTCGAGCGCTCGCCTCCCAGGGTATGCGCACCGAAGATATGCGCAATCTCGATTTCGATCGCCTGCGCGCCGCACAACGGCCCTCTGCGACCGCTGAGGTGAAGGGGTCTATTCTGCTTGACCGCATTGCAGATGCAGAAAATGTCACCGTGCCCGAAGAAGATTTCGAAAAAGAACTAGAAGGTATCTCCTTGCAAATGCGCGAACCAGTGGATGCACTGCGCGCGCGTTTGACTGAGGACGGTAGCCTCGCTAGAATCCGGGAACGCTTACGTAGGGAGAAGATGGGCGCGCTGCTGTACGAAAGAATGGCGTCCTGAATAACGGGCAACTTTAAGAGCGGGCGCAAGCTGCCCGCGGGAAACAGAAGCAAGGGAGAGCATGGCACTTGTACCTATGGTGGTCGAGCAGACGAGTCGAGGCGAGCGCGCCTACGACATTTATTCTCGTTTGCTTCGCGACAATATCATCTTCCTGGGAACGCCGATCGACGATCAGATCGCAAACCTGGTAATCGCACAAATGTTGTTTCTCTCCGGCGAAGACCCGGAGAAAGATCTCCAGCTTTACATCAATTCTCCCGGAGGCTCGATCACCGCGGGTCTTGCCATCTACGACACCATGCAGTTCATCCGCAATGACGTGGTCACCTATTGCATCGGGCAGGCCGCGAGCATGGCAGCCTTCCTGTTAATGAGCGGTAACAAGGGCAAGCGTTTTGCCCTCCCGAACTCCCGCATCCTGATCCACCAGCCGTCTATGGGCGGTCTTTCGGGCCAAGCCACCGATATCGATATTCATGCCCGCGAAATTTTACGTATTCGCGAGATCACCAATAAGTTGATGTCCAAGCACACCGCTCAGCCGTTGGAACGCATTGAACGAGATGTGGAGAGAGACTTCATCATGAACGCGCAGCAGGCAAAAGAGTACGGCATTATTGACGAAATCATAGACCGGCCACGTACGTGATTGGCCGCCAGGCCGAAGGAGTTGCAGTATGAAAACGCCGAGAGGAACAGACGATACGCTCCGTTGTTCGTTCTGTCATAAATCGCAGGACGCCGTTGCTAAATTGATCTCCTCACCGAGCGATTATCCGCGGGCATACATCTGTGATGAATGCGTCGCGGTCTGCAACTCCATTTTGGAAGACGACCGGGGGGAGACGCAGCCTGGGGCGGCGCCGGCTCACTTGCCCAAGCCGCAAGAGGTCAAGGGCTTTCTCGATGAGTACGTCATCGGCCAGGAGCAGACCAAGAAGAAGCTGGCTGTCGCGGTCTACAACCACTACAAGCGTATCCAGATGAACCGGACCCGCGGCAATGACGTCGAGCTGTCCAAGTCCAACATTCTGCTGGTCGGCCCAACCGGAAGCGGCAAGACCCTGCTGGCGCACACCCTGGCCAAGATGCTGGATGTACCGTTCGCGATCGTGGACGCGACCACGTTGACGGAAGCCGGCTATGTGGGCGAGGACGTCGAAAATATCATTCTCAAGCTGCTTCAGGCAGCGGATGGTGACGTAGCCAGAGCGCAGACCGGCATTATTTATATTGATGAAATCGATAAAATCGGCCGCAAGGACGAGAACCCGTCCATTACCCGCGATGTCTCCGGCGAGGGCGTGCAGCAGGCCCTGCTGAAGATCCTGGAGGGCACGGTAGCCAACGTTCCACCCCAGGGTGGACGCAAGCATCCGCACCAGGAGTTCACCCCGGTCGACACCACCAACATTCTGTTTATCTGCGGCGGCGCCTTCGTCGGGCTGGAACGCCTGATCGGGCGGCGTGTGGGTAAGAAGGCCTTGGGCTTCAAGGCACTGTCGGAGAAGGACGCCCAGGAAGCAGGCGTTTTGCCGGCACAGCGCGACACCGAGCTTCTACGCCAAGCTCAACCCCAGGACCTGATCAAGTTCGGCCTTATCCCCGAATTTGTCGGACGCCTGCCGGTCATTGGAATTCTCGACGAGCTTGATGAGGCTGCCCTGGTGGAGATTCTCACCAAGCCCAGAAATGCCATCCTCAAGCAGTACCAACGGCTCTTCGAGTATGAGGGCGTTCGCCTGTTGTTTTCTGAGGATGCCTCCCGTGCCGTTGCCCGCGAGGCCCTGAATCGTAAGGTTGGGGCGCGCGGCCTGCGCATGATCCTGGAAGAGCTGATGTTGGACCTGATGTACCACCTCCCAAGTAATAAGAAAATTAAGGAGCTGGACATTACCGCCGAGATGGTACAGAAACGTGACCTTTCCGTTACTCTGCTGGAGAAGGCCGGCTAGCCGGTCAGTACGGGCTGGTAGGTACGGGCTTTAGCCCGTACACAGACTGCGTTCCCAATCATTTGGGCTTTAGAAGCCGCAGAGGGCTTTGCACTAGTTCCGAAGGACCTGAAAGTAGCCCAGGACGACAGTCTGGGTATCCGCCACAATCTGTATTAGTCCCGCAGGTACGGCTTAAATTCCAGCACCCATGTTCGAAGCCGTCCCTTGCAGGGGCTGAACAGTCGCTTGTGCTTACCCAGGTACTGCCGTCCTGAGGCTACTTCAGCCGTCCCTGTGCAGAGACTTTGCGCACGTCGATGCTTTAGTGTTTAAGACTTGTTGATTGGTTGAAGGCGCCAACGTCCGGGTCATTGGCGCAAGTCCCTTTTCCTCTGTATAAGGGAAGATAGGTGAAAGGAAATCGCGTGACACAAGCAAAAGAAACCCGGGACAAAGGCGATCTTCGCAAGCTCCCCATGATGCCCATTCGGGACATGGTGATCTTTCCTTACATGATGACGCCCTTTGTTGTGGGGCGCGAGTCAAGCGTGAGAGCGCTGGAAGAGGCGCTGACCGGAGACCGCAAGATATTTCTGGCTACCCAGCACGACGCGGGTATTGATGAGCCGCGGCCTGAAGACATCTATTCCGTGGGAACCATTGGCAACATCGTCCAGAGCGTAAAGATGCCGGACGGCAATATCAAGGTGCTGGTGGAAGGACTGGAACGGGCCAAGGCTGTCGAAATGAATGACTCCGATGGCTTTTTTGTCGCCACCGTGCGGGTCGCCAACCGGCAGCTGGAAGTAAATCCGCAAATCGAGACTGTCATGCAGCGGGTCACTTCCCTGTTTGAGCAGTACGTCAAGCTGCAGCAGTCTTTGAATTACGAAACCATGATCGCCGCTGTCCGTATGGATGAGCCGGCCAAGCTTTCCGACACCATCGCCGCCAACCTGCAGCTCTCGATCGAAGAGAAGCAGGAGCTGCTCGACATCTTCGATCCCAGCGAGCGCCTATCCCGGGTCGCGGACGTACTCGACATCGAAATCGAGAAGCTGAATATGGATCGCAGCGTGCAAAGCCGGGTCAAGCGGCAGATGGAGCGCGCGCAGAAAGAGTACTACCTTAACGAGAAGATCAAGGCCATCCAGAAGGAACTGGGCCGCGGTGAGAAGAGCGAATTCGATGAACTGCGCAAGAAGATCGAAGCCGCCGGCATGCCTAAGGACGTCTTCGATAAAGCGATTCAGGAGCTAAAAAAGCTGGAGGCCATGCCGCCCATGTCGGCGGAGTCGACCGTCTCCAGAAATTACCTGGACTGGCTGCTGGCTGTGCCGTGGAAGAAGCGAAGCAAAGAGACGCGCAGCATCGATCACGCGGAAAAAGTGCTGAACGCGGACCACTACGGCCTGGAAAAAATTAAGGAACGCATTCTCGAGTTTCTGGCCGTCCGCCAGCTGGTAAAAAATCCCAAGGGTTCGATTCTGTGCTTTGTTGGGCCTCCAGGCGTGGGTAAGACCTCCCTGGGGATGTCGATAGCCAAGGCCACCGGTCGCAAGTTTGTGCGCATGTCCCTCGGAGGCGTACGCGATGAGGCGGAAATCCGCGGGCATCGCCGTACCTACATCGGGGCCCTGCCAGGACAGATCATCCAATCCATGAAGAAGGCAGGGACCAAGAACCCGGTCTTCATGTTGGACGAAGTGGACAAGATGGCTTCCGACCTCCGCGGAGATCCCGCCTCGGCGCTGCTCGAGGTGCTCGACCCGGAGCAGAATACCAGCTTTCAGGATCACTACCTCGACGTGGAATATGACCTGTCGCAGGTGCTCTTCGTGGCCACCGCCAATGTGCTGCACACTATCCCGGCGCCGCTCCAGGACCGCATGGAGATTCTTCGCCTGCACGGCTACACGGAAGCGGAAAAGCTCGAAATTGCCAAGCAGTACCTGGTCAAGAAGCAGCGCGAAGCCACCGGGCTGAGCGATAAGAATGCGATCTTCAGCGATGCGGCGCTGGTGGACATCATTCGCGGTTACACCCGCGAGGCAGGCGTCCGCAACCTGGAGCGCGAAATCGGCAACGTATGCCGCAAGGTAGCCCGCCGGGTGGTCCGCAACGGGGCCAAGCACAAGGAAGACATCGCCGACACCAACCTGAACGAATTTCTGGGCGTAGCCAAGTTTCGCGATTCTCAGCTGCACGAGACCAGCGAAATTGGCCTGGTTACCGGGCTGGCCTGGACTGAGGTGGGCGGCAGCATTCTGTCGACTGAAGTCCAGGTGCTGGATGGCAAGGGTAAGTTGACCCTGACCGGCCAACTGGGCGACGTGATGCAGGAGTCAGCGCAGGCGGCGCTTTCCTACATCCGCAGCCGAGCGCAACACCTGGGCCTGCCTAAGGACTTCTACCGCAACCTGGACATCCACGTGCACGTGCCAGAGGGTGCGATTCCCAAAGACGGGCCGTCCGCCGGCATCACCATTGCCACTGCGCTGGCGAGTGCCCTGGCCAAGGTGCGCGTGCGGCGGGATATAGCCATGACCGGCGAAATTACTCTGCGGGGCAAGGTTCTGCCCATTGGCGGATTGAAAGAGAAGCTGCTGGCGGCCCACCGCGCCGGCATCTTTGAAGCCATTCTGCCCAAAGCGAATGAAAAGGACCTGGCGGATCTCCCGGAAAATCTGCGCAGCGTAATGAAGCTGCACTTTGTGGATCAGATGGACGACGTGCTCAGGATCGCGCTCGAGGGGCCCTTACCGGAATTGCGCGAGGAGACTCCCGAGGTGCTGGCCGCGGTTAAGCCACCTGCACCTGCTGATCAACCGCGCGCCCAGTAGACCGGGCGCATGCACCTGGTCACCAAGTTCCTGCTGTCGGCGATGTCGCCTGAGCAGTTCCCTGCCGCCACGGCCCCGGAGTTTGCTTTCCTCGGCCGCTCTAACGTTGGCAAATCGAGCCTGATTAATGGCTTGCTGGGCGAAAAAGCGGCCAAGGTCTCGGCCTCGCCGGGGCGCACCCGGTCGATCAACTTTTTTGCCCTGTCGGATTCAGCGACCGCGCGGCTGCCTCGATTGCTGTTTGCCGATCTCCCCGGTTACGGCTACGCCAAGATCTCCCGGTCCATCTCTGCGGAATGGCCTAAATTCATCAATCCCTATCTCGAAGAGCGGGCCAACCTGGTCCTCTGCATCTGCCTGGTGGACAGCAACATTCCGGTGCAGGCCAGCGACCAGCAACTCATCGCATCGCTCAAGGGAATGGGGCGCAGTTTTCTTACCGTGGGAACGAAAGCAGATCGTCTCTCCGGTAATGAACGGACGAAGGCTCTGGCGCGGCTGAAGCAAGGTTTGGGATTGAGCGAGATTCTGCTGTGTTCCACCAAAACCGGCTATGGGATAAAGGAATTGTGGGCGCAGATTCTGGGCCGGGCAGAAGGTCAGTGAAATCGGCAGGTCCCTCCACCGTGCTCAGTCCCGGAGGGACGTCTGAAAGTAGCCCAGGACGACAGTCCTGGGTATACGTCGCACCGTCCGATAAGTCCCGGCAGGGACGGCTGAAAGCTCACACGCGCCCTTCAGCCGTCCCTGCGGGACTGGTTCATCTCGATGAGCCCACCCAGGACTATCGTCCTGGGCTACTTTCAGACGTCCCTTCGGGACTGAGAATCTACTTGTTTCTTGTCAACCGTCACCAACTGGAATAAGGCTGGCCGTCGCTCCCCACCTGGTCCGACCCGCTGTGGACATCGGTCATCCCGGGGTCGGTCTGGTCGACGTTCTGCAGTGTGTCATCGATGGTCGGCACCCAGGTGGTGTTGGTGTGTGTCACTGGGTCGACCGGAATGGACTTGAGATAACCGCCGCTGACCAGGTCATCCAGAGTCTGCGGCGCCTTGTCCTTATCGTTGGTATAAGAATCAATGGCATCGCGCATAACGTGCAGGTCTTCTTTAAGCACCGCTTCCCGGGCAGCGCGAATGGACGCGACGTAGGCGGGGATGGCGATCGCGGCCAGGATGGCGATGATGAGCATCACCACCATCAACTCGACCAGGGTGAAGCCACGCGCGAATTGAGTGCGAGAGCGGGTTATTCTCACAGGCCTACCAATCGGAGTACTTCGTTCCATCGAGCGCGGTCGCTTGCGACTTGGAGGCAACATCAAAAACATTCTGCCCTCCCCACGAGTCGCTATTCGGTTCGTCCTGCATGGAGCGTAACGTCCACTCGGCTTTGCCGGTAATCGGATCGACGGGGATGCGGCGCAGAAATTTCAACTTTTTGCCCTGGGCGTCTTCGCCGTCGACCAGCCTCTGGAGATCAGGCGGATAGCCTTGACTGTCCAGCTTGTACTGGAAGGCGTGCTTGTCGGCGGCATCTTTGTACTTGTCGATGGCATCGCGCATCTGCCACAGGTCGTAGCGCAATTCCCTTTCTTTCTCGCGCCGCACGCGAAAACGGGCCAGCGGAACGGCGGCTGTCGCCAGGATGGCAAGGATCGCAACCGTCACGATCAACTCGACCAGGGTCAACCCCGCTTGCCTGTCTGCCGCCGTGTTGCGTGCAAGTAGTTTGTACTGCATACAGAAACCCTATTGAATGTGGACTGCGGTTTGTGAGCCGGCGATGTTGACCGCCTGTTGGGCGCTGTTCTTCGCCGACGCCCGGATGATTTGCATAGTGGCGTCTCCCGCTGCGTTGGCCTGGAAGGTCAAAACGCAAACAGTTCCCGCTCCATTCACACCCGCGACGCCGGGTGGGCGAGAAGCTGAGATCACGACATTGCCAACCCCATCGTCGCGATGAACCAGTGCGATGGCCTGGCCATCGTGGCCGAGATAGGTGCCGGTATCGACGTTGATCAACGCCAGTTTGCTGCTGTCGTAATGCAACTGCATCGGCACCGAAAACACGTCCTGGCCGCCGTTGAGGTTGACCGCCACCTGGAAAGTTGCACCCACCTTAGGCGCGACTTGCGGCGGAGCGATTTGCAGGGTCACCGAGCTGGATACTGCGGGCGCTGCCATAGCGGATCCTGGAGTCCCATTGGGAGTCCCATTGGCCGCCGGCGCGGTTGCGGGCGGTATCGAGGCATGTGGCTGCAACCCAGGCGGTAAAGGAGCCGCTCCATCCGGCGACTGAGCATTTCCTGGCGCCGAGACGCGCCGCAATTCGACATTCGTGCCCGTGCCGGTATCAATTTCCTGCAGATTCAAAGGACTGATGTCGGCGGCGCGAACAACATGCGGGGTCAGCATGAAGATGATTTCGTCGTTCTGCACTTCATGCTGTGTGGAGCTGAATAAGTACTTCAAGATCGGGACCTCGCCCAGAAACGGCGTTCCGCCGATCGTCGTGAGATCCTGCTTCTGCAAAAATCCACCCAGTATGTTGACTTCGCCTTCCTTGAGGCGGACCACCTGCTCGGAGGTCCTCTGGCTAATGATCGGTTCGGTAATGCCACCGATGTTGGTTGAGCTGCTCTCCTCAGAGGAGACGAGCTTGATCTTGAGAGTTACATCGCGGTTGTAATGTACGATGGGCGTTATCTCGATCTCAACGCCGACATCGAGATACGTGAACTGTGTGTTCACCAGCGAGCTGACGACGGCTGTTGCCGCGCCCGTCTGGTAAGAGCCTGTAGCCACGGGGATGCGGGTGCCTACCTTAAGGTCAGCCTTTTGCCCGTCTGTGGCCCGGATGCTGGGATTCTGCAAAACCTTGGTATCGGAATCCGAAAGCAGGAAGTTGGCTGTTGCCTGGCCCACGGTCACGGCAAAATTGGTGGCGTTCAGGTGAGCAAGATTGTTCAGCGTCAAGTTCGTTGTGCTGCTGGTGGTAGTTCCCGTCGTGGTGGTGCTGCTGCTGCTGGAACTGGTACTAGTGGCGTTGGGTGGTTGCAACTGCAGACCAAAGCTGCCTGGAAGCTGAACGCCGATGGTCCGCGTCTTGTCCCGGTTCACTTCCAGCAGCGCCACGTCGACAACTACCTCCGGACGAGACTTATCCAGATCGTTGATCAGCTTTTGCGCCAGCAGCAGTTCGTCCGGCGTGGCCCGCATGACTATGGCGCTCTGGCTGGGTACCCCGTAGAGCTTGGCATTCACCAGCAGATTGCGCAGCGCGGTCTGAATGTCGTTGAGATCGTTCTGCTGGGCGGTATTTGCCAGGTAGAACGTCTGTACCGCTTCCTCTTCCAGCTCCTGGCGCTTGGCCCGGGTGTTCATGGCAACAAAGATGGTGTTGGCAGTGACCGGATGCCAGAACGTGCCCGAAACTGTGCCAACGATGCGCAAGGCGTCCAACAGAGATACGTTCGCAATATCCACCTGGATGCGCTTGGAGGTGTACTCGGGATCGAACAGCACGTTGATCCCTGCCGCCTTGCCCACGGTCGAGTAGACCACCTTGCTGTCTTCAGTCATATGCAGGGTGAGCGGTTCATTGGAGATGGGTTTGAGCTGTACCGGGCTACCCACCTCGGTCAGTTCCTCTGCTTTGTTCTCGGGAATCGAGGTTTCCTGATTGGGCTTGGGAGACGCAAGCTTGTCCCTTGCCTTCTGGATATCCTGGTGGGCCAACTCGTTGCTGGGATCGATCTCGAGCGCGCGCAGGAACTCAGTCAGCGCGCCGGTAGTGTCCCCCTGGGCGAGGAGCTTCTCTCCCTTGTCCACGTGCGCAGACCCCGCCAGAAAGCGCATGCGCTCATACGCCGTCTTATAGCGAAGATTCTTGGGTTCCTTCTGGTAGGCCTGGTAGTAGTTTTCGTAGGCAGTGATGGGATCGTCTTTGGTCTCAGCTGCCTGGCCGCGCTCATAGAGCGTTTTTGCCTTTGGACCGGAAGCTGCAAGGGAGCAAATGCTCAGGAAGAGGAGCAAAGTAAGCGCAGTGGACAGAGCCCAGTTATTTTGACGGCGATTCATCGCACTCCAGACAGCCGAAACGCATTTTTTCCAGGGAGAAAAATCGACGCGTCCACACAGGCCCAGAACAGCTTTTCTCTTGGTTAATGTCGCCTGAGTATACCATCCGGGAAACCCGGTCTTTCGCTCCCAAGTCGCGTGCTAGCATGAAGATTCGTAACCAAACGTATGCCCCGGCAACAGAGTCAAACCACTCATCCATCCCCTCAAAAGACGAAGCCTCGTGAACCAGTCGCTGCCGGCGAACGAGACGCTGCGGTGAATCGCGCTGCCGGGCACAATTACTTTCTGCTCGACAAATTCGAAGCCGGCATCGCGCTCCGAGGCACAGAAGTAAAGTCCATTCGCGAAGGCAAGGCCAATCTCAAGGATGCTTACGGAATCATCAAGGACGGCGAAGCGTATTTGCTGAACGCGCATATCGGACCTTACTCACACGGAAACTCTTTGAACCACGACTCGCTGCGCACCCGCAAACTGCTGCTCCACCGCCAGGAACTGCAAAAACTAATGGGGAAGACGCAGCTAAAGGGTTTAACGCTCATTCCCACCAGGCTTTATTTCCGCCATGGCCGGGTGAAATGCGAACTGGCGGTAGCTAAGGGCAAGCAGGACTGGGATAAGCGCGAGACCGAACGGCGGCGTGAAGATGACCGCGAGGCTCGGGCGGCGATCGTCCGCAGTCAGCACAAGTAGCCACAAACAAAACAATATAGACGACTTATCAGGACCAGGGAAGCACAATCATCCATGCATACGAAATTTATATCGGCAAAGCTTGACCGGGTCAGCAGTGGGTTACTGGTGATCTTCGCGCTCGACGCGGCGGAAAAGAAGGCGGCGAAAAAGCAGACCAAGCCGGTGATCAAGCTGTTGACTACCGGGGCTCCGTTGGCCAAGGCAACTGCGGCACTCCTGGGCAGCGGTGAATTTGCTGCTACCAGCTGTGAGACCGTCCTGTTGCACGCTCCAGCCGGTTTTAAAGCGGAGCGCATTCTGCTGGTGGGCGTGGACAAGCTCACCACCACCGAGGTGCGCAAGGCCGCAGGTGCAGCCGTGCGCTTCGCCAAGCCGCGCAAGTTGCGCGAACTCACGATCGCGATTCCGGAGGGCCTCGATCCCCTTGCAGCCACCAGAGCTTTGGTCGAAGGCGCCTACATCGGCGATTTTGATCCGGATACCTATCGTTCGGACCGCAAAGACCAGAGCATCGAGCAACTTAACCTGCTTGCCGCCAGCGGGGCTAAGCAGGCAGCCATCGAAGCGGGCCTGCGGGAAGGCGTGATCCTGGGCGAGGCGCAAAACTTTACCCGCACGCTGGTCAATGAGCCGGGCAACGTAATGACGCCCACTGTGTTGGGCCGGAAAGCCTCCGAGATGTGCAGTCAATACGGGCTGCAATGTGAGGTCTACGGCGCAGAAAAGCTGAAAGAACTGAAGATGGGTGCGTTCTGGGGAGTAACCAAGGGCTCGGAAGAGCCACCCGCGCTGATCGTGATGACCTACGAGCCGAAGAATGCCCCTTCCACTCCGGTGCTGGGCCTGGTTGGGAAAGGCATTACCTTCGACACCGGGGGCATCTCGATCAAGCCTGCGGAGGGCATGGAGAAGATGAAGTATGACATGGCGGGCGGAGCCGCCATGATTGGCGCCATGCAGGCCATTGCGCAATTGAAGCCGGCGGTGAAGGTGGTTGGCGTGGTTTGCGCCGCTGAGAATATGCCTTCGGGGACCGCGATGAAACCCGGAGACGTCCAGATCGCGATGTCCGGCAAAAGCATTGAAATCGTCAACACCGACGCAGAAGGGCGGCTGGTCCTGGCAGATGGGCTGGCCTATGCCCGGCAGCTGGGCGCTACCCATCTGATCGATGCGGCTACGCTGACTGGCGCCTGCGTAGTTGCTCTCGGCGTGGTCAATGCGGGCTCCTTCTCGAATGACGAGGAAACCTACCGGCATTTCACCAGTGCGCTCGAGATCTCAGGGGAGCGATTCTGGCGTCTGCCGCTCGATGAAGAGTACAAGGAGCAAATCAAATCCAACATCGCGGACATCATGAACACCGGCGCCACCCGCTGGGGCGGAGCCATAAATGCCGCAATGTTCCTCAAGGAATTTGTCGAAGATACGCCCTGGATCCATCTGGATATCGCGGGGGTGGCATGGACCGAAGAGCAGAAGCCGTGGATGGCTAAAGGCCCATCAGGAATTGCGGTGCGCACCATCACCGAGTGGGTGCGCACCTTTGCAAAGTAGGGTCTAGCTCCCACTGCACTGCGACCGGCATCCGCCCTGGTGGTAAAGGGGCGACCAACGGTCGCCCCCTGGAGTTCTACATGTCAGGGACGGAGGGTAAGACATTTTGAACAAGAGATAGCTCCTTTAGGAAGCCGTGTTTGCTTTGCATCGCAGCACCGGACAGGGCCCTATGAAGCATCCGTTGTGACTACCAGAAAACTCGCGCAATTCTGCAGATTTGGATCTATCAAGCCCGCTGTGAAATGTAGAAACTTGAAAGGGGCGACCAACGGTCGTCCCACATCTCGCGAAAAACGCAGGAGATATGCGGCACCCGGGTTCGTGGCAGCTAGGAAGCGGCTCTCGCAGGTTGTTTCTCCACCGTTTTGGACGCTTTTCCGTGACTAAACTCCCGGATAAGCCGCTCGTTGAACGCCGGGAGATCGTCGGGCTTGCGGCTGGTGGTAAGGTTTTGATCTGTGATCACTTCTTCATCGACCCAGTGGCCACCTGCGTTGCGAATATCGGTGCGCACCGATGGCCAGGAAGTGAGTGTTCTTTTCTTCAGGACTCCGGCTTCCACCAGCAGCCACGGACCGTGGCAGATTGCGCCAACAGGTTTGCCTGAGTTGAAGAAATCGGTCACAAAAGCAACTGCCTTGGGCTCAATACGGAGTTTGTCCGGATTGATTTGACCGCCCGGCAGGACCAACCCGTCATAGTCCGCCGGTTTAGCCTCGTCCAGGGTTTTGTCCACCTTGGTGTTGTCACCCCACTCCGTGTGCTTCCATCCCTTGATGTGGCCTGGCTTGGGAGAAATCACGTCGACCGTCGCTCCTGCCGCCTCCAGGGCCTTCTTCGGCTCCGTCAACTCCACTTGTTCAAAGCCGTCGGTGGCGATGATCGCGATTTTCTTACCCTGCAATTTTCCATTCATGATTAGAACCCCTTTGTTAGTGAGAGGGCTCTTCCCTGCCGCTCGTTGCCCGAGTTTGGTTCATGAAATGTCGATGAACATTGGGTCGGGCAGGGCATCTCGCGGCATCCTAGCCAACAATATGTTTTAAGAGGATTGCTGATGCCCTACGAAAAGACCTTTAGAACCGCCGTTTCCGCTGTTGCGATTTTGTCAGCGCTCGGCTTGCTGACCTCCTGCAATTCCGGCCCTGGCACGGTCTCGCTGAACGGAGCCGGCAGCACATTCGTGTACCCCGTGATGGGCCGTTGGATTCAGGACTTCCAGACGTCTCATAAGAATGTGCAGATCAATTATCAGTCCATCGGCAGTGGCGGTGGGATTCAGCAGGTAAAGTCCGGCACCATTGATTTTGGCGCCTCGGATGCGCCCCTTTCCGACGACGATATGGCGCAGATGACGGCTCCGGTGATCCAGATTCCGGAATCCGCCGGACCGATATGCGTCACCTACAATCTGGAGGGGCTGCAGAAGCCTTTGCAGCTCTCTTCTGATGCGCTGGCGGGAATTTTCTTAGGCAAGATCACGAGTTGGCAGGATCCCCTGCTCAAGAAGGACAATCCCGGCGAGAAGCTGCCCAACTCGAAGATCACCGTGGTGCACCGCGCCGAGAGCAGCGGCACCACAGCCGCCTTCACTACTTATCTTTCCGCGGTCAGCCCGGACTGGTCGCAACAGGTCAGCAAAGGCACCGCGGTTAAGTGGCCGACCGGAATTGGCGCCAAAGGCAGCGAGGGAGTTACCGGGCAGGTAAAGCAATTTCCCGGCTCTATCAGCTACGTCGAATTGACGTATGCGACCCAGAACAAGCTGCCGGTGGCCGCGATCAAGAATCAGGCTGGCAATTACGTCCTACCCAGCACTGCGGGGACGACAGCCGCCATCGATGCGTTCAAGGATGAGTTGGCGAAGGACGATCGCACGCCCATCGCAAATCCGCCCGCCTCTGCGCCAGACGCATATCCGATTTCCACTCTGACCTTCCTCATCATCCCCAAAGACGGCAAAGATGTTCAAAAGCGCACAGCGTTGAAGCAATTCATCGTATATGTGGTGACGGATGGCCAAGCAGGTGCGAGCGGCTTGAACTACGCTCCTCTCCCCGACGCAGTGAAACAGTTCAACGTAAAGATGTTGAACCAACTAACTGTCAACGGCAGCCCGATCCAGTGAGGGACGACGGTATTACTAAGAGAGCCTAGACGTAGCCGCCCGTCACCTCGATGCGCTCCGCATTGATCCAGCGATTGTCTTCAGAGAGCAACGAGGCAATCATGGGCCCGATGTCGTCGGGAACACCTGCTCGGCCCAGGGCTGTCCCTTCGGCCACCCTTTTGTTCACGGCAGGATTGTCGCGGACGATGCCGCCGCTGAAATCCGTTTCAGTGGCACCCGGGGCGACAACGTTGACGGCAATCCTGCGCGGTCCGAGCTCCTTTGCCATAAATTTAGTCAGCACTTCGACGGCCCCCTTCATCGAGCCGTACGCGGCGCCACCTGGCGAGATGAGGCGCGTTCGCGCTGTCGAATACGTTCACAATCCGTCCGCCGTCGTTGATGAGAGGAAGAAGCTTCTGTGTCAGGAAGAAGACGCCTTTGAAGTGAACATTGTAGAGGCTGTCGAGTTCGTCTTCGGTCGCTTTCTCG
Source organism: uncultured Acidobacteriaceae bacterium (assembly GCA_963796145.1). Classification (GTDB taxonomy): domain Bacteria; phylum Acidobacteriota; class Terriglobia; order Terriglobales; family Acidobacteriaceae; genus PALSA-350. Next base: position 192,574 of record CAWCKO010000040.1, read on the forward strand.
AAAGCCATGTTGTGGTGATTGTTGCCGGCATTGTTGACCAGGTAGTCGAAGTGTGTCGCTCCAAGGCTCTTGAGCGCTGACTTCACACTCTGCACAAAGATGTCGAAGGCACCGACGTTGCCGGCATCGAGTTGCAAGGCAATGGCCTTCTGCCCTGTCTCGGCCGCCAAACCGACGACCTTGTCAGCTTCTGTCTGGTTTGAGTTGTAAGTGAATATCAAGTTGACGCCGCGCTTGGCCAGGCTCAGCACGGTGTTGCGGCCGATACCGCGGCTGCCACCTGTCACAATCGCGATCTTGTTTTGTGAAATTACATCGGTTTCTATTGGCATTTCGCGCTCCTTGGTTGGGCCGTCTTGATTATGTGGACCGATGGCGATGGTTCAGATGGCCCGCTGGCGAGCCTCTGCGTACTTGATGAAAGCAGCAGGCGAAACAGGCTGCGGATGGGCTACAACGTCTCGCCGACCAGTTCTTCGCTTTTCTTCCAAAGCGCAACAGCGTTTTGTAGATCGAGGGCGTAGCCGCGCACTCCTTCGGCCCCCATGCCCAGCCTTGCATCATCTGCGACAACGTCACTCTCGTGGCAGTTCTCGCAATACCGTCCTCCTACCTCTTCGGCGGGCGCAACGACAGCAGCCCACACTGAGGTGGCGGCTCCCTGGGGAACTGTTTTGAACTGAAACGGTCCTTTGCCCTCTGCTGCGGCCTGTTCATTGATCTGTTTGACCATTTGTTCCAAGTGGGCCGGGTCCATGTGGCGGGCAAGCTCGGTCTGTATGCCTCCTGGATGTACAGCCGCGGCGCGGACCCCGCGCTCTCGATGCCGCTGATCGAAAGCAACTGCGAAGAGGATGTTCGCGGTCTTCGAGCGCCCGTAAGCCACGAAAGGTTCGTACGGCGTCGTCTCAAAGTTGGGATCGTTCAGGTCCACATTGCTGAAACGGTGCCCTGAGGAAGCGAGGTTGACCAGGCGTCCGCCGTCCTTGATCAGCCTCGCGATGCGGTTCACAAAGACGAAGTGGCCCAGGTGATTGGTCCCGAATTGCGTCTCGAAACCATCCTCTGTCTTCCCGAACGGAGTCGCCATGACACCGGCATTTGCGATGATCACATCGAACAAGCGGCCATCGGCAACCAGCTTGTCCGCAGCGGCGCGCACGCTCTTCAGGCTAGCAAGGTCGAGCTCGACCACCTCGAAACTCGCGCCCGTCTCCGCCGCGGCCTTGCTGACTTCCGATGTCGCCCGCTGTGCTTTCTCAAGATCACGCGCCGCGCCCACAACATCTGCGCCATGCGCCACCAGCGCACGGGCCGTCTCTATGCCGAGACCCGCAGATACCCCCGTCACCAGAATCCGCTTACCTTTCAGATCGACCCCTTCGAGCACATCTTCCGTGGTTGACTTTGCTCCAAATTTTGCTGCCATGCTGCACGCTCCGATCACAAATCTTTGACACCGGCCTCGGCCTGGAATAAAACGGAGCCAATCTCCGTTATCCTATGAGATTACCGGAGAGTCCCTCCGGTTTCAGAAAAAGTCGATGAAAAAGTCAGCCGCAAAGAAAACTGGCCGGAAGCCCCGAGCCGACGCGCAGCGCAACCGTGAGCGGATTCTCGAAGTCGCGAAGCAGGTTTTCACGCGCCGAGGCGCGGAGGCCAGCATGGACGAGATCGCCAAGCGCGCCAAGATCGGCCCGGGGACGCTCTACCGTCACTTTCCTACTCGCGATGACCTGCTGGCCGCTGTCTATATCAGCGAAGTCGAGAAGCTGGCCGAGGCACAGAGAAAGTTCTCCGCCGAGCTGCCTCCGATCGAGGCGCTGCGGGCGTGGATGCTAGTCTTCATCGACTACATTGCTGCGAAAAAGATCATCGCCCCGGCGTTGAACGCAATGGCCGGCGGCCCTTCTCGGGTATTTCAGCAGACTAACCACCTCATGGAAGAGGCTGCCAATGCGCTAGCGAGGCGCGCCGTCGCCAGCGGAGATCTTCGGCCAGATATCGATCCAATGGACATGCTGCGCGCGATCTATGGGGTCTCCAGCGCGGGCAGCACAGACGACTGGCCCGCAAAGGCGCGGCGGTTCGTGGACATCCTCATTCAGGGCTCCCGGCCTTAACGAACAGCGTCTCTGCTAAATGGTGCCATGCCGAAGGAAATCACAGCCAAGACTCACCAAGAGGGATTTCCAACCGAACTGGCAGATCAGTGAACGCAAGCCGACTTAGCAGGACTAATGGTCGTCGTCACTGTAAAGTTTAGGCGTTTTGATCCGAGTGTTCGCTCCGTAACGCAGGCCATCCACCAGCAATTCGACCATTCTTCGTGCATAGGCTGGCTCTTTGCCGTGGGGTCCATGGCAGAGCGTTGCGACTGCTCGCAGGAGGTCCCCGGGTCGACGCCTGGGCGGACGACTCTCGCTGCAACGGCCGCCTCCAGCAGACCTTCCAGCGCCGGCTTAAGACGTTTGTCGAAGTATGCCGGCAGCGCGTTGTAAGCCGGATCGCCTGAGTGCAGCGCCGCTGCCAGCCCTCGCTTCATAGCAATGAAGTCGACATACCGTTGCATCCAGCGAGCCAACGCCTCATCCGGCTCGTACCTGTTCGCGAAGACTGGGGCTGCATCGGCGCAAGCATCTATCTGAGTTTGAAAAACGGCCACAATGAGGTCCGAGCGCTGCGGGAAGTGACGGTATACCGTTCCCAGGCCGACGCCTGCTTTTTCCGCGATCTCGCGGACCGGGGCGTCTACGCCTGATTTTGCAAACACCTCGATGGCCGCCTGGAGCAGTGAACTCACCTTGCGCTGCGCATCGGCACGCATGCGGCGAGGCTTGCCGTCTTTAGGCTTCTGCTCATCCGTTCGCGCTTTTGCTGTCTTTTTCATGGGCGCGGGCATTTGCAAACGGAACATTGTTCCGATTATTATCTCGATGGAACATGGTTCCGTCTATGTTTAGAGCATATCAGGACGCGAGCCGCACCTCAGGGAGGAGAACATGCAGGACAAACCCGTCGCCCTGGTCACCGGGGCTAATCAAGGAATCGGTCTTCAGATCGCAAAGGATCTCGTGGCACACGGCTTCACGGTGCTGGTCGGGTCGCGCAATCTCGAGCGCGGCGAGGCTGCGGCCAAGGAGGTCGGGCCGGAGGCCCGCGCGCTCCAGCTCGACGTGACGGATCAGGCTTCGATCGCCGCCGCGGCGGAGCGCGTCCGCAAGGAGCTTGGCCGCCTCGACGTGCTCGTCCAAAACGCGGCCATCTCGAATACGAGTAAGCTGCCCGGCCAGTCCGTCGAGGAGTACGCAAAGACGACCCGCCCGAGCAACGTGTCCCTCGATGAAATGCGCGCGGTGTGGGAGACCAACGTGTTCGGCGTGCTCGCCGTTTACCAGGCGATGCTGCCGCTCCTGCGCGAAACGCCGGCCGCCCGCATCGTCAACGTGTCGAGCGGCGTTGGTTCGCTGACGACGAACTCGGACCCGGCCTACCCCTACCGCGCGATCTTCGGCCCCGTCTACCCTGCGTCCAAGACGGCTCTCAACGCTTTGACGCTCGCCATGGCGATCGAGCTGGAGCCGAGGGGATCAAGGTCAACGCCGTCTCCCCGGGCTTCACCAAGACGAACCTCAACGGATATGCGGGCACGCGAGACTGTCGAGGAGGGCGCTCGCGAGGCGGTGCGCGTTGCGCTGCTCGGCCCGGACGGCCCGACAGGTACGTTCACGCGCTGGGAAAACGAAACGATCCCGTGGTGATGTAGGTCGCGTCCACAATCGAAGGGATCGTCATAAGATCGACGTTTCGCAATTGCGCGGGCTGCATACATACCATCCCATAATACCAAGGATCCAGATCGGCGACGCGGCCCACAGCAATTTCAACAAGGAGAATCACATGCTAAGAAGATTTGGTTTATTACCGGAGCGTCTCGGGGTTTTGGACGGTTTGGGCGGATGCCGCGTTGAAGCGTGGCGACAAGGTGGCCGCTACCGCGCGCAGCTTGGCAAGCATTGCCGATCTCAACGAACAGTACGGCGCAAACGCTCTGACGTTGGAGCTCGACGTCACCAAGCCCGAGCAAGTGAAGGCGGCCGTGGCGCAAGCCCACGCTCATTTCGGAAGACTCGAATCGTTCTCAACAACGCCGGCTATTCACTGGTCGGCACGATTGAGGAAGCCAGCGCGGACGATGTCCGCGCCCTCTACGACACGAACATTTTCGGGACACTGTCTGTCATCCAGGCGGCGCTGCCGTTACTCCGAGAACAAGGCGGGGGGCATATCCTCGGTGTCTCAAGCGGGCTTGGTCATGTGACTATGCCGGTCATCGGCTACTACTGTTCATCCAAATGGGCATTCGAGGCGATTCATGAAAGTCTCGCCGCAGAAGTAAAATCGTTCGGCATCAAGGTGACGATCATCGAGCCTGGAGCCTATGCCACCGAGTTTGGAAGCCAGTCCTCATTGAAGTTCGCGGCGGGCCTCGACATCTACGCAGATCTTAAAACGCAGGTTTTCGACCGTGTCAGGAGCCTGGAGAGAGGCGATCCGAATGCGACGCCGGAGGCCCTCTTCAAAATTGTGGATGCGGAGAATCCGCCGCTACGATTCTTTCTCGGCAGCCACAATCTACCGTGGGTGCGCGCGGCCTACGCTGAGCGGCTGGCGACATGGGAAGCGTGGGAGTCCGTCTCAAACTCAGCCCAAGGCACATCAAAGTAAAGAATCTTTGAATAAGTGAGAACCGTGCCCCATCCTTCCGCAGCCTTATCGCGGAAGGATGGGAAGGTGAGTTCGCTTGAGCAGATGTTTCAGGGCAACGAATTGTCGTCCACGTTGAAGGTGTGCGCGGCTGTTGATCGATTGATACTGACGAGTAGCCGGTAATCCGACCGAAACCCTGGATCGCACCTCTCCTTTTCTCGATAAGCGCATCGGCGATACACTGGGCCTCTTTTTCAGGTACGGAAACATCCGACCCATTTTCAGTTTGTCCGCCGAGCTGATACGGACGGCTAGCCTACATGATCCTCGGCTCCAGGAATTGGTGACCTTTCCTTGGTGGGATAGAATGTTGCCGCATGGAATCCGTTCGCAAAGTACCCCGCAGTTTTGAGCTCGGAGGATGTACTGTCAACCCGGAGGATGGCTCCCTCACATCACCTGGGCGAAGCGTACGACTAGAGCCGCTCCAAATGGATCTGCTGGTTTTTCTATGTTCGCGCGCCGGTCAGGTTGTGACAAAAGACGAGGTTCTCGAAACTGTCTGGCGAGGACGCTTTATCAGCGACGATACGGTCAAATCAACCTTTTACCAGCTCAGGAAGGCACTGAATGACTCACCGCGGAAA
>CAWCKO010000041.1:0-9673 GCA_963796145.1 uncultured Acidobacteriaceae bacterium
ATAAGGATTTTCCGGATCGAACCGTGCGCCGGAGTAGCGGTCAACCCCGTCGGTAACCATGATCACCTCCCGGCGAACGTTGCTATCGCCCCCCGGCCAGTGCCTGACCAGGTCCGAGAGGCAGAAATAAGGGCTTCCATTAACGCCGGCGTTCCCCGTGGGCAGGCGGAAGGCCTGCGCTGCCTGGGCGTGGTCACTGGTGAAGTTTTGCACCAGGTTTGGCGTCCCGTTGCGCATATAGCCAATCGCTACCTGCGTTGTAGGCGGCAGAGCAGTCACAAAGCTTTTCAGGTCATTCAACTGCAGACCCAGGTTGCCGCTGGAAGAATCGTCCAACAGCACCACCAGTTGCAGGCCCGAGCGCGCGCCGCGCAGCGGAACCCAACCGGCCACATCCTGAAGTTTGCGATTCTCATAAACACTGACGCTCTGCCGGGGAATCGTCGTGACGTCTTCCGCGGCTTTCGTGGTGGCCGTGACCACGGCGCGAGCCGTGGAAGTCTCCTGCCCGAGTGAGGTAGCGCCCGGGAGGGCAAACCAGGCTCCCACCACCAGCGCGATACAACCGCTCCGGCCGATCACGCCGCAACTGCCTATCTTCATAATCCTTTAGCCCTGGTTTCCTGCTCGCCTGCCGAGCATGCCTATATGACGGCGCACGGCGGTCGAAAGGTTCGACAAAGGTAATGAATACTTCGCTACCGTTGATCGCGTAAGGTTTTTCCGGCAGTACGGCTATGCTATTCTCAGTATGAACTGGAATGGGTGCTTGAGTGATGCCTGTTGCTCACGTATCTCGTTGATAGATATGGATCTTGGGATTCTCTCGAAGGTCCGCACGCGCAAGCAGTTCAGCCACCTGAAGCGCAGATTTTAGACGCCTTTCGCTGCGGTCTTCCTGGTTGGAATCAACCCTGCGACAGGAGAACGGCTCTGAATGACCGAACTTAAGGTTATGCAGCCTCCAGTGGCGGTCCAGGCGGAGCGTCCGCTCTGCGTCGACCTGGACGGGACCCTGGTCAAGTCGGATACTTTCGTTGACTCCCTGATGGTCCTTGCCCGTCGTCATCCCGCCGCTTTTTTGCGCACCCCGTTGTGGGCCCTTAAGGGAAAGGCGCATTTCAAGTCGCAGGTGGCCTCCAGGGTCACGCTCGATGTTGAGCACCTGCCTTACAACCGTCCCTTGCTGGACTACCTCAGAGACGAGCATGCAGCCGGCCGCAAGCTCTACCTCGCCACCGGCGCCGACCGCGTCCTGGCGCGCAGTGTCGCAAACCACCTGGGCATCTTTGCCGACGTACTGGCCAGTGACGGAACAGTCAACCTGACCGGAAACAATAAGCTGCAGCATCTGGAGCAGCGTTTTGCGACCGACGGCTTCGACTACGTCGGCAATGCACTTCCCGATTTGCCCCTGCTTCAAGGCGCCCGTCAGGCGATGGTCGCTAATCCCGACCTCAGGCTGAGTAGCGCTCTCAAGACCCGGAAAGTCACCGTGAGCAGGAATTTCGTGGACCGTTCGTCCCTGCTTGTGGCCTTGGCGAAAGCCCTCCGGGTGCATCAATGGGCAAAGAATCTGCTTGTATTCCTGCCCCTGCTGCTGGCCCATTCCTTGCATTCCGGGCCTGTGCTGGCGGCAATCGCGGCATTCTTCTGCTTCTGCTTTACGGCCTCGGCAACCTACATTTTCAATGACCTGCTGGACCTGGAGACGGACCGGATACACCTGAACAAGCGCAAGCGAGCCTTTGCCGCAGGTGATCTTTCCGTGACCACTGGGCTTGGCATTTCTTTTTCCCTCGCCGCGCTGGCCTTGATCATAGCCACCTGGTTGCCACGGACGTTCCTGATCTACCTGCTGCTCTATTTTGTGGCCACGTTGGCCTATTCCCTCGTGCTCAAACGAATCGTGCTGGTGGATGTCGTCATCCTGTCGAGCTTGTACACCATCCGCATGTTGGCCGGCTCTGCAGCCACGCGCGATCCGGTCTCTCCCTGGCTCGCCGCGTTCTCCATCTTCCTTTTTCTCAGCCTGGCGATGGTCAAGCGGTTCAGCGAATTGCAGAATCTCAGTGCGCGCGGTGTGAACCCTACCAACGGAAGAGGCTATCTCTTGAGCGACATTGAGCAGCTGCGCAGCTTCGGCACCTCCAGCGCCTATGCCTCAATCGTGATCTTCGCCCTCTATATAAACGGGCATGACGTAGTGGCCCTTTATCACCACTCGGGCCGCATGTGGTTGATTACCCCGCTCCTGATCCTGTGGCTCAGCCGTGTCTGGCTGCTGGCTTCGCGTGGCTTGCTGCACGAGGATCCAGTCGTCTTTGCTCTTTCTGACCGCATGAGCCTGCTGCTTGGTTTAGGGGTAGCGGTCATTGCCTACTCGGCGCTTTAAAACACTTGAGAAAGAAACCTGACCCATGTCCCCTCACCAGGACCAGCCTCAGTTTGAATCCTGGGGCCGCTATCCCAAGCACGCTGCTGAAGTCCGCCCCCTTTTTTGGAGGGAGGATTTTCCCCCGTCCATTGCCCCCGACACCAAAATGCTGGCCGTGGGCATGGGACGCAGTTACGGTGACGTTTGCCTGCTGCAGCATGGAACCCTGCTGCAGACCCCCAACCTCGATCGTCTGATCTCGTTCGATTCCCAAACCGGCCGCCTGCGCTGCGAAGCCGGGGTGACGCTGGCGGAAATCCTTGACTTCGCTGTGCCGCGCGGTTGGTTCCTGCCCGTGAGCCCAGGCACCAAATACGTAACCGTCGGCGGAGCCATTGCCAACGACATTCACGGCAAGAACCACCACGTCGCGGGCACCTTCGGCCTGCACACGCCGTGCTTCGAGCTGGTGCGCTCCGACGGCACACAGGTGGTATGCAGCGCGGCCGATAATCCTGAGTGGTACTCCGCCACTATCGGCGGTATGGGTTTGACCGGCCTGATCTCCTGGGCCGAGGTGCAGATGCGCCCGATCGTCTCCCGCCATATCCGGTATCGATCGACCAGGTTCGTCGGGCTGGAGGAGTTTGTCGCCCTCTCGAAAGCCAGTTCACACACCGAGTACTCCGTGGCCTGGATCGATTGCGTTGCCCGGGGCCGCAACTTTGCCCGCGGCATCTTCATGCAGGGAGAGCACGACGAAAACCCGGGGACCCTGACACCTTTGTCCAAGGCAAAGGTTGTGCTGCCCTTTGACCTGCCGGCCATGGCGCTCAACCGGGCCTCCATAGGCGCCTTCAACACGCTCTACTACCACAAGCAGATGAGCAAACAACGATCCGGTTTGGTCGATTACGAGCCCTTCTTCTACCCACTGGACCGCATCCTCCAGTGGAATCGGCTATATGGCAGGCAAGGCCTGCTCCAGTTTCAATGTGTTCTTCCGTGGGCCAGCGACACCGCGGGGATGACCCAGCTGCTGAAGGCTATTACCGCATCCGGGCTGGCTTCTTTTCTTGCCGTCATCAAGGTCTTCGGTGATGCGGTCTCTCCCGGTATGATGTCGTTTCCCCTGCCCGGCATTACCCTGGCGCTCGATTTTCCCGTTCGCCGGGAGGTCAGCTTCGACCTTCTGGATCGGCTGGCGGGCATCACGGCTGACTTCGGCGGCCGAATTTACCCGGCCAAAGACGCCTGCATGAGCGCCCCGCATTTCCAGCAGTTCTACCCCCAGTGGGAGCAGTGGGCCGCCTACATCGATCCGGCGTTCAGCTCCAGCTTCTGGCGACGGGTAACGGGCCGTGAATAAACGCGATCCTCTGTTTCCCTCCCGGGTGTTGGTGTTGGGAGCGACCTCGAGCATCGCCATCGCCACCATGCGGCGGCTCGCGGCGCCGGCTACACATTTCGTGCTGGTGGCCCGGAACAGGGATCGCCTTACCGCTGTAGCCCAGGATTTAACGGCTCGCGGCGCGATCGCGGTCGATACCTGGGTCATGGATCTGGATGACACTACGGCCCACTCGGAGATGCTGGCGAGCGCCGCCGAGCGTCTGGGCAGGATCGACCTGGCCCTGATCGCACATGGGGTGCTGGGTGACCAGCAAGCAGCCGAAGCGGATTTCGAGGTCGCCGCGGCTATTCTGCATACCAACTTCATCGCCACTGTTTCTCTGTTGACCTGGCTGGCAAATTACTGTCAGGCCCAGCGCGGGGGCACGCTCGCCGTAATTTCCTCAGTGGCTGGCGACCGCGGCCGCAAGAGTAATTATGTCTACGGCGCATCGAAAGGAGCGCTTAACATCTTCCTCGACGGGTTGCGCAACCGGATCGATCGCGATGGGGTGCAGGTACTGACCATCAAACCCGGTTTTGTGGCCACGCCAATGACCGCGCATGTGCCGCACAATGCCCTCTTTGCCTCGCCCGGCCAGGTTGCCAGCGGCATCTTGAAGGCGATCGAGCGCCGGCGCGACATTGCCTACGTGCCCTGGTTCTGGTTCTGGATCATGCTGCTGGTGCGCGCTATCCCGAATCGCCGCTTCAAGAAAATGAATCTATAGTCCATGGAGGCACTGCCATGGATTTGCGGCTCGTTGGAAAGACAGCGCTGGTCAGCGGATCGACCGCGGGCATCGGCCTGGCCATCGCTGGCGGACTGGCTCAGGAAGGCGCGACGGTTTACGTGAACGGCCGCACCGAAGCCAGGGTGCAGCAAGCCGTGGAGCACGTGCGGGCGAAACAAACCCAGGGCACGGTCGAGGGAATTGCCGCCGACCTGGGAACTGTGGAGGGATGTGTCGAGCTCTTCAGCCAGCTGCCCAGGGTAGACATTCTGGTCAACAACCTGGGCATTTTCGAAGCCAAGCTTTTTGCCCAGATCTCCGATGAAGACTGGCGTCACTTCTTCGAAGTAAATGTGCTCAGCGGTGTGCGTTTGTCACGGCAGTATCTCCCCGGCATGCTGAAGAATAACTGGGGACGCATCTTATTCATCTCCAGCGAATCGGCAGTTCAAATACCGGTGGAGATGATCCACTACGGCATGACGAAAACCGCCCAGCTTGCGGTGGCCCGAGGCCTGGCTGAGTCGGTGGCGGGAACCGGGGTGACGGTCAACAGTATTCTGGCAGGTCCAACGCGCTCGGAGGGTGTTTCTGAGTTTGTCGGGGGGCTGGCCGCGCAGCGTGGACTGAGCGAATCCCAGGTCGAAAAAGAATTCTTTGAAACCGTGCGGCCCTCATCGCTGATCAAGCGTTTTGCCACCACAGAAGAGGTAGCGTCGCTGGTTGTCTACATGGCGAGCGAACGATCTTCTGCCACCACTGGCGCTGCTCTCCGTGTTGACGGCGGTGTGGTGCGGTCCATTCTCTAGGCGATGGCCTTGAACACCATGGATGCCGAGTTCATGCAATAGCGCAGGCCCGTTGGTGGTGGCCCGTCGTTAAAAACATGACCCAGGTGCGCGTCGCACCGGGAGCACGCCACAGCTGTACGCACACCGAAACTCCTGTCTTCTATCTCTACGACGTTTTCCTTGGCAATCGGCTGCCAGAAGCTAGGCCAGCCGGTACCTGAGTCGAATTTGGTCTGTGAGGAGAAAAGCGCCGTATCGCAGCAGATGCAGCGATAGGTTCCTCGCTGGTGCAGATTCCAGTAGGAGCCGGTGTAGGCCATCTCAGTGTCTGCCCGGCGAGCGATATCGAATTCGTTGGCCGAAAGCTGCCGTCTCCACTCCGCGTCGCTCTTGACGATTTTCTTTACGCGCACCGTACCAGTGGGCACGCCCGCCGCGGAAAACTCAGCGATCTCCACCTCGGGAACCGGTCCGCTAGGCGCTGCTGTCGACAGCGCTGGGGGAGTGGAGTGCAGAGACCACACGGCGATGGCAGCCGCGGTCATGCCCCCGCTAAGCAGGAAGGCGCGACGCGTCACTTTTTGCCGCGCGCTATCTTCGTTCAGGTCGGAATCAAACATTTGATTTACTCGTGTATTGGACTCGCCCCAAGCCCAGGAGTTACAGCACAAAAAATCCTCCCTAATGGAGGCGACTGAACAGGCTGCGGAAAAGTCGATCTCAGGTAGGTCCGGGCTTTAAGCCCGGACATCCAACCTCACCACAAAAACGTCATCCTTGAGCGGAGCGCCTCACAGATTTATCGCAGTCCACAGCGCTTGGTGGCGCGGAGTCGAAGGACCCCGAGGGTGCTTATCTTACCCATGCCGCTCGGAGCTTTTCAACCACCGAAGCCCGCGCTGGCGGACCCGCCACGGTCTTTCCACCGATTTAGTCCCGGAGGGACGGCTGAGAGTAGCCCAGGACGCAGTCCTGGGAAGAGATTCGAGAGACGGACCAGTCCCGTAGGGACGGCTGAAAATTACCAGGATGCAGTCCCATAGCGCTAACTTGTTTGGCAGACAATAGAAATCCGAGAAGACGTTTTTCTTAATCTCCAACTCACCACAAAAAGGTCGTCCTGAGCGGAGCGCCTCGCAGATTTATCGCGTGACACAGCGCTGGATGGCGCGTAGTCGAAGGACCCCGAGGGTGCTCATCTTACCCATGCCGCTCGGAGCTTTTCAACCACCGAAGCCCGCACTGGCGGACCCGCCACGGTCTTTTCCTGTTAAGCGTCCAGCTGTTTACTCACCAATTCATTCAGGAGCGCCGGATTAGCCTGTCCTTTCGACAAGCGCATCACCTGCCCCACAAAAAAAGCCGCGACCGTCTTTTTCCCCGCACGATACTGTTCCAGCTGTTTGGGATTGGCAGCAATCGCTTCCTGAACCATCTTCAGCAGTGCAGCAGGATCGCTGATCTGCTGCGGCTTCTCGCGCTCATACGCGGCGCCAAAGTCTTCGTCATTTTCGAATGCTATGTCGAAGAGCCCCTTAAGCTGCTTGCTGGAAAGCTCTCCAGCCTCGGCCAGATCGGCCGCCTGCACCAATCCCTTCATCGTGATCGGAGACTGCTCCAACTCCAGGCCCTTGGCCTTGAGACGGCCCATCAATTCGCTCAGGATCAGGTTAGTGACGCGCCGCGGGCTTCGCGCCTGCTTCGCTGCCATCTCGAACTGGTCGGCAAAGGCACGTGTGGCTGTCAGTGTCTGCGCATCCTGCATGGTGATGTCGTACTCGTCGATCATGCGCTTGCGGCGCGCCTCCGGCAGCTCAGGCATGCGTTGCGCCAGGATACTCTTCCACTCCCCTGAGACCAGCAGCGGTGGAAGATCCGGTTCGGGAAAGTAACGGTAGTCGTGCGCCTGCTCCTTGGACCGCATGGAGTAGGTGCGTCCCTCGTTCGCATTCCATAGCCGCGTTTCCTGGGCCACGCGGCCACCGCTCTCGATCAGCTCCACCTGGCGCTCGATTTCATACTCCAGCGCAGAGCGAATAAAGCGAAAGCTGTTCACGTTCTTGACCTCGGCTTTGGTTCCGAACTCCTTCTGCCCGCGCGGCCTTACGCTCACGTTGGCATCGCAGCGCAGCGACCCCTCTTCCATGTTGCAGTCGCTCACCCCGGTGTAGAGAAGAATCTCTTTGAGACGGGTCAGATACTCGTAGGCTTCATCCGGCGTGCGCAGATCGGGATCGCTGACAATCTCAATCAGCGGTGTGCCGCAGCGGTTCAAATCCACGTACGTCTTGGTGGCAGAGTCAGGAAAACCGTCGTGCATGCTCTTGCCCGCATCCTCTTCCATGTGCAGCCGGGTAATGCCTATCCGCTTAGTCACTTTGCGGCCGGAGTCGTCGAGCGCGGGAACATCGATCCATCCGCGCTCCGCCAGCGGCTTATCGAACTGCGAAATCTGGTAACCCTTGGGTAGGTCGGGATAAAAGTAGTTCTTCCGCGCGAAGACCGAATACTCGCGAACCTCACAATTGATCGCTGTCGCGGCCAGCACAGCGAATTCCACTGCGCGCTTGTTCAGCACCGGCAACGCGCCCGGCAAGCCCAGGCAGGCGGGGCAAATATGTGTGTTCGGTTCGCCGCCGAATCTATTTGCGCACCCGCAAAAGGCCTTGGTATTTGTCAGCAGTTGTACGTGGACCTCGAGCCCGATGACCGGTTCATACCGGCTCAGAACTTCAGGCGAAACGCTCGTTGTCATAACGGTCATTACTTTCGATTCTAGCAACGCCTGGGCCTTGTACAGCAGCGTTTGATGAACCATTTTTACTCCGCAGCCGCTCCCGAGCCGCAGCTGCGGGAAGGGTAGTAAGATTCTGAGCAACGCCGCGTCTGGAGAAATCTCGCAAGTGATCGACATCCGTCAGGAAATAACCGCGGTCATTGAGGCCACCGTCCTGGTCGTGGCCGCCCTCTTCCCTATAGTCAATCCCCTGGGGAGTGCCGCAATCTTCGTCAATATGGTCGGGCCGGTCGCCTCCTCAACCCAACGCCTGCTCTCGCAGAAAATCGCGATCTATAGTTTCTTTCTCCTGCTCTGCTCCCTGCTATGGGGAGTGCATGTACTCTCTTTCTTCGGCATCTCCATCTATGCCGTACAAATCGGGGGAGGCCTGGTTGTCGCCGCCACCGGATGGTCTCTGCTCAACCAGGACTCGGGCCAAGCGAAAACCACGGCCACCGCGGACGACCAGATTCTCGAAACCGCATTCTATCCCTTTACTCTACCCATCACCGTGGGTCCCGGGTCTATCTCCGTTGCCATTACGCTGGGTGCGCATCTGCCTCCTGAGCTGCACGAGCCTTCCCTCTTTTCACCTCGGGTTTTGATCGCTGCTATCAGCGGGATCGTCCTGATCTGCGTCATCATTTATGTGTGCTACCTCTATGCCAGAAAGGCCGAGGCGCTTCTCGGTAGATCGGGAACCTCTGTAGTGATGCGCCTTTCATCGTTCATCCTACTCTGCATTGGGGTGCAGATTATCTCCACCGGCATCAAGGCATATCTTGAAGCACTAGGTAAATTCTAGCGGGCCTGTGTGTACAAATTACGGACGCTCTCTATCTCAGGGCCGCTTCGTCTATCCCGGATGTGCGATCAAAGGAATCAGTTTCGCGGCTTCAGCAGATACTTCTTATAGGCTGTGATCCAGTCTGTGGCGCCCGCCCGTTGTGCCGTTGGAAGATCAAGCTCGCCGGCACACACTAGTTGGGGAAGGCGCTCTTCCAGCGCATCTTTCACGAGGGCGTTCCATCAGAATACGTCGAGGGCTCGGGCCATAAGTTATAGATGTCTTCCGCGAAGCCTGATCCCGAAGCAATCAGATAGTCGATCTCATAGTCCTTAAGACGCGGATTCAAGATTCCGTATTCCATGAACACTTCTTCACGCAAAGAGCTGGGCACATCACGGACCACTTCCTCATGGGGCATAGAGCACACATCCCCGATGCTGACCGTCCGTGTTGCGCCCGGAGTCAGCTCATGGTCCGGGATCACGGAATTTGCGGGGGAGATCACGTAACGTAGAAGTGGATTGCGAAATTCCTCGAAGAGGCTGATGACCTTGCGTTCGCTCTCAGAGGGTTTCACCAAAGATCCACTGCCGGCGGCAGCTGGAAACGGCAGCTCTTGGATCAGCCCTTGGGCCAGCTGGAAGTGCGCGGAACCCAATAGGCTTCACAGGAAATCGGGGATATGGGGCACCCGGGTTCGTAGTAGGGCAAGATTCTTAACGCCATTGCGCGATCCGGGCCGGATCCGCCACACCACCTGCACAATGTTATGAGTGGAGCACTACTCTAGCTTGGATATCCGGACCACGG
>CAWCKO010000042.1:0-9705 GCA_963796145.1 uncultured Acidobacteriaceae bacterium
GAGCTTACCAAAACAGCGACGTTGGGGAGTAACCGATCTGGCCGGGTGACTGATCTGGACGGTGTGACTGATCTGCTAACGCTGGTAAAAAGGACTGAGTGCCTCCTCTGTACAAGGTTCGCGACAAGCAACGATTCCTGATTGTCGCGCTGGCGGAGCTTCTGGAGCTGCTCACGTCTCATTCGAGGGTGATTTGAGTAGCACCTCCTTATTCGAGGTGGCCGGTGCATCCGGCGATGAAACCCGGGTTCTCAAGAGGAACACGCTGTCCCCGAAGCAGGACTTTGTTGTTCTTCCGCTGGAAGGGGAGATGGTCGGGCCAATCATGGCGGCAGTGGGTGGAACTGTGCCCAGGGGTATCATCCACATCCAGGTCCAAAAAGAGGGTCGGCTGCAACTTGGCCTATACGACAACTTCGCTCCCAAAGCTATGTTTTTTGGGCCCCGTCTGACACCAACATTCTTTGCGGCATTGCAAGAAGCCGGAACTCGGCGCACTGACCGAACGATAATGCATGTGAAGTCTGGTTTTCGGTAAGTTCCCCAGCGGGAGTGGTCGCGAAAGGGCAAATTGTAGGGTCGAGGACTGGCGCCATGCCGCGTAGGTTCGGCCTATCTGTTGCTCTCCGTTTCCTCTGAGAGTGCCTCACTAGCCGAACCGTAAGCTGGTTTCCAGTCCCCGCCTCGTCAAACCCAGCGTGCAGATTTCCCGCACTGGGCTTTCTTGTTTGCTTCACCCCAAAGCTTATGTGACCTATCTTGCCGGAGCGACTTTCAGAGAGCATGCCAAGCCCGTAGCCGCGAAGCAGCCGTAGGGTTTCGGACAGCTCATACCTACTCCGTCGCCTCCAGCCGAGGCCCTGAAGTCTCCTGAGCGGAAACCGCAGAACGTGTCGGCCTTCGCCTTGACGTATATTCTCCTTCGCAGGTCTTGCAAACTAACGGGTGCTTTTATCATTCACCCTTGCCTCCCTGGGTCTCAGAGAACCGCAAACAGCAGGGCCCCTTGTGGAGTCGAGATGTGGCGCGGTGGTTTAGGCCTGGCCTATCTGTTACCGGCTCTTTCGTTCGCCGGTGCCTCACTATCCGAGCCCTGCTCCGTTTCCACATCCCGCTCGTCGAACTGGACAGGCGCAGTTAACGCATCCAGCTCTCGGAGGAAACATCACGATTTCGCCCACGAAAAGCTGCGCGTCCGCTCGGTAAGCCGGACCAAACCAAACCTGTCGTGCAGGATGGCGTCCGAATACTTCCGGGTCGTCAGCCTTGCCTCTTTGTGTTTGGCGCACAACCACTGACGCAGCCGCTTACAGGCGTGTCGATCAACTGCCTGATAGGCTTTGCTGACCGGTCCAAGACAAAAGTAATTGGCCCAACCGTTCATCATCTGGTTGAGTTTCGTCACCACCGTCTTATGGTCCAGTTGGGTTCTATTGCGTCCAGTTTCGCTGCTGATCGCCTGACAGATGCGGATCACTCGCTTCTTGGCCGGTACCGTGCCTAGATAGGCGCGCCCCGTCTTCATCGAGTAGCAGCGACCAAACGAATAGCCCAGAAAGTCGAACTTCTCTTCCGGAAGCTTCGAGACCCGCGTTTTGGTTTCATTCACCGTCAGCTTCAGCTTCGTCATCATGACCCGCATCGTGACCAGAGCTTCTTCCGCTCTGCCTCGACAACAGATCACAAGGTCATCAGCATAGTTGACGATGTACGACCCTAGACGCTTTTCGTGCCCCAACTTCTTCCATCCAAGCACGAACCGGCGCATGTAAAGATTACTGAGCAGCGGGCTGATCGGAGAACCCTGAGGAGTTCCTCGACCTTCATCCCGATTACGCGTACTCCGATGCTTCTTTCCACGATCATCCGTTTCTTCCACCGGAGCTTTCAGCCACATCTTGATCAGATGAAGCATGGCGCCGTCAACCACCCGGCGAGCTACCGACTTTAGAAGTTCAGAATGCGGAAGAAGATCAAAATACGAGGCAAGATCTGCATCGACGATCTCTCCATGTCCGGAGTTAATCAGCTTATGGACATGTCTTACCGCGTCCAATGCGCTGCGGCCTCGCCGGTAGGCGTACTGTTCTGGTTGTAAATCGACCTCGAATATGGGGTCGAGTACCACAACCGCCGCCATCTCCACCGTTCTGTCGCGGATGGCGGGCACTCCCAACGGGCGCTGTTGTCCCCCGGGCTTCGGTATGTAAACCCGCCGCACCGGAAGTGGTCGATACGTTCGGCTTTTCAGCTCTTGCGTCAATTCGTCCAACCAGCACTCTGCTCCATACGCTTCAATGTCCTCGAACGTCTGATCGTCTACTCCCGCCGCTCCACCGTTGGCTTTGCAGCATTCGTAGGCGAACCGCAATACGTCCTTCCGGTACACCTTGTCGTACAGCGCATAGAAGCGAAAGTCGGGCGATTTCTTCGCTTTGTCGTGTAACGCTGCCTGTAACTTCTGAACACTTTCCGGGGTTGTTAGGCTCATCACCAATCCCTTCGTCTTTGTCACGTCTTGCGTTGATTTTCCAACTAAGGCCCCTTCCCTCCCCCGGCATTACCCGGCTTCATCGGTACTACGAGCCTCACCGCAGCCCCTAACAGCCCAGCCTGGCTCTCACGAGTTACCGGTTGGTCTTGAACTTCCAATACCACTGTTGGGGTTTCCCGTGTTCCTAGTGCTTTCCTACGCATGCATGTCGCCGTCAATACCCCGGCAGGTCCGATGGAAGCTGTTCGCTCATACCCCTCCACCAGCGGCGGCCTTCCCCGAGGAACGGGCGGGTCGGCTCCTGCGTTATGTGTTTCGAGGCCTGCTCGACGTTTACTCACATTGCAACCTACATGCTCACAGAGTCGCTAAAACGACCCTCTACACCGAAGGCTCCAGCGGCTTCGTTACCTCTGCCGCCGCTTCGGTTATTACCGGGTGGAACGAACCAGTTCCCGGGTGGGGTTATCTCCCACTGAAAAGCACCGGCTTTCCACGGCGCACCGCTCCACGGACATTACTCCGCTTCCTCGCTACTACTGGCCCATCCGCAACCCTCTCGTCTTCCATCGATTTCCTGGGTTCGCCAGTTATACGACTTCCTGCTCCGCCGATTTCTCGTCGGGACGAGGAGGGCTTCTCCAGTTGCTTAGCGCATCCTTCGTCATCGTGCTGCCGCTAACACCCCGCCAGAGTGTCCCACCGCTTCAGTCAGTTGCGGCGGTCCATGTTGCCTTCGCCCTTTCGGTGCGGGCTCGGCCCCTGGAGTTTTCGGGTTTTCGAGGCCACCTATGCGTTCACTTGCGTTGCGGCCCGATGACTCGCTCACCATCCAAAAGATGGCTTTGTCGATCGGCTTCATTCGCTTCGTTTCCTCCGCGAATGCGATCCCAGCTACAGGGTCCTGACTCTTGCCCTGGTAGATCTACCTCCTACTGAATACGCCAGCCTTAAGCTGGACACACACCGAAAACCCCGTTTTTCAGACACTTCGATATACGAGCCCTCGATTCTATTCGGGGTATTCCGGGAGCAAGCACACGGGAAAGCATTTTGAACTGCCGCCTCATGTAGTCTCTATTCCCGGAACAGTTGCGGAGCTTACCTGAGGTCGTTATTCCATTTTCAAAGCACGCATGGGATCAATTGCGGCAGCGCGGTGTGCAGGGAGCAGGCAAGCAATGATTCCTACAGCTACAAGCACTCCTACCGCGCTGGCAACGATCGCCGGATTGGACGCGCTCACCTCAAACAACAAACTCCTCACTATGCGGGCAAATCCGGCCGCGATCCCAACTCCGGCAGCCGCACCTACTAAAACCGGCATCATTCCGTCGCGCAGCACAAGAGCATAGATGTTTGCAGTTTGAGCGCCCAGGGCCAGTCGGACGCCGATCTCCTGCTGGCGCTGGACAACGGAATAAGTGACAACGCCGTAGACGCCTAATCCCGCAAGCAGCAGGGCGCTCACCGCAAACAAGAGTAGGAGGTCCATTTCGAAACGGCGGTTGGCCACCGAGTCCGCAACCACTCCATCGAGAGAGCGCACCACGGGCACAGACACCGCGGCATCCACGCTCCACACAGCCTTGCGCACCGCATCCGCCATGGAAGCCGGATCCTGCCGCGTGCGCACCAGCAGACCGCCAGTGCTATCGCTGCGGAACCAGTAAGGGACGTAGACCATCATTGGGTCGGGTTGGGCAAGCGTGATCGTCCGCGCGTCTTTGACGACTCCGATCACCGTAAAAGGAGCCTCCGTCATGTTCCCGCGAATGAATTGCCGGCCCACGGGATTTTGACCCGGCCAAAGCGTGCGGGCAGTGAGTTCAGAGACGAGTACGAATCGCTTGCCCTGGTCACTCGTGGCGAGGAATCGCCCGACGGCGAGCGGCAGGTGTACGGTTTGAAAGTAACCTGGGCTGACCCAGCGGAAGTGTTCCGTGGGGAGCTGCATGAAAGCACGCGCGTCGCCTGGTACGCGGATCATCTCAAGCCAAAAGTCTCCCCCCAGCGGCGGCACGCTGACGATGCCAGCGGACTCGACACCCGGAAGCTGGCGCACACGGTCGAGCGCCGCTTCATAAAATGCAGCGCGGGCCTGCAGATCGGAATAGGATTTGCTCGGCAAGTCCACCTTGGCGGTCAGGACGCGATCGGCGTCAAAGCCGCGATGGGTGCGCATCAGGTTGACCAGGCTCGCCGTCAGCAAGCCGGTCATGAGCACGAGTGTCACGCTGACGGCCACTTCCACAGCCACCAGCGCCCGGCGCAGACGCTTGCTGCTGCGCGATTCGCTCGCCAGTCGCGACTCGCCACGCAGCGCTTCGACCGGCTGAGTCCGCGATCCCACCCACGCCGGCGCCGCGCCTGCCAGCAGAGTTGCCCCAATCGCCAGCACAAGGGCACACCCCGCACCCGCCCAATCCAGATGCAGCGATCCGCGGAATTCCAGCGCAGGAGGAAGGAAAGTTTGCATTGCCGGCACCAGGGCCGCCGCCAGCAGCACGCCCAGCGCTGCGCCCAGCGCCGCCAGCAGTATGGGCTCACGCATCGACATGCGCAGCAGCTCGCCCTGCCTTGCACCCAGAGCCGCGGCGATCGCCATCTGTTGCCGCCGGCCCACCCCGCGGGACAAAAGCAGATTTGCGATATTGACGCACCCGACCAGCAACAGCCCAGCCACCGCGGCCAGCAGGATAAGCAACGAAGTTCGATTGTCGCCCACAAGCGCTTCCTGAAACGGCGTCAGCACTGCGGAGAGAGTGCCCTTTTCGTTCGCTGGAAGCGACGCCGAGATGGAGTGCTGCAAAGCATCGATCTCCTCGTTGGCCTCTGCGACGGTCACGCCGGGTTTGAGCCGGGCGAGCGCGAAGTAATTGAAGTCGCGCATCGCTCCCGCCAACTGATCCGGCGGGAACACCTGAGGCAGAAGAGCTTCCACCGGCTTTGCACGATCTGTGTTGTTCGCGAGATCCTGCATGACAGGCAGATGAAACGACGGCGGCATCACGCCAATGAGGTATACGGGAACCGTAGACTGTTTTGCCCAAAATCGCTGGATCGCTCTGAAACTGTGTCCGCCACAGGTCGTTCATCAGCACCACAACGCGGTCGCGGCCCGGCTGGGCTTCCTGCTCGGCAAACGGGCGGCCTATTTGCGGCGTAGCGCCCAGCACCGAGAAAATGCCGGAAGTCGCGCGGACGACTTTTACCTGGATCGGATGTTCATCCGTCCCCAGCGGGACGGACTTCTGTTCCATGGCTGCCATGGACTGGAAGCTGTGGCTGTTCCGCTCCCAGTTGACGAAGTGGTTGGCGGTCACCGGCAGCTTCGGATAGATGTCGCGGAACTCGGCAACCTGCTCTTCGAGCACTACTAGCCGATCAGAATGCGTAAACGGCAGCGGTCTAAGCATCACGTCATAAACAAGCGTGAAAATCGCCGTGGTGGTGCCAATCCCAACCGCCAAGGTCAACAACACGGTGGCAGTAAAGCCGGGCGCCTTGCTCAACTGGCGCACTACATGCCGCATATCTTGGAACAGCTTTTGCATACAGTCCTCGATCACAGCCAAAGTACATTGACTAGTGCAATTTCCCGGCCAAACCATGAGTGGCGAAATCAACTCGTGCGCGGTAACTTTACGCGCTCTACGCAGTGGACGTCGTGCCGGTTCTGCTCGAAATCAAGAATTGCCGTCCGAAATTGGACAACCTGCTGTCTTTTTAATATTAACTAGCAAATCTTCAGCGTCTTGCGGAAGATGTTTCTCCGTGCCTGAGTGCTTGAAAAGTCGGGTTTTCGGTAAGTTGCCCCAAGCAGCTCCGGTCCGCAGGTTATTCTGGTGGTTTGGGGTTCAATCCATTTTGCCCGGTCGCCATAATGCCAAGTAACCGCAGTTATAACCGCCTCCTTCTCCTCGTTGCTGGGTTGGGCGGCTTGCTCTACGGAGTGGATGTCGGCATCATCGGCGGCGCACTGCCTTACCTCGAGGCTACCTCTGGACTCAATCCCAGCCAGCTGTCGATCATTGTCGCAGCTGTGTTGCTCGGAAGCGTGATCTCTACCCTGTTTGCCGGCCTGCTCGCAGACTGGCTGGGACGCAAGCCGCTGATGGTGATCAGCGCGGCAATCTTCGTCCTGAGCATTCCTGTCATCGCCCTTTCGCATGGGTTCGCTCCGCTGTTTCTTGGGCGCCTGCTCCAGGGCATCAGCGGAGGACTGGTTGGCATCGTGGTTCCACTCTACCTGGCCGAGTGCCTGTCAGCCCAGGATCGAGGCAAAGGCACAGGAGCGTTCCAATGGCTCCTGACCCTGGGTATTTTCTTCGCCGCAGTCATCGGCATCTATTACAGCTATCGAGTGGCTGGCCTCGTAACCTCCTCTACGCCGGCGGTTCTGTTGAGCGTCAAAGATCAGGCGTGGCGACGCATCTTCTGGATGTCGATGCCTCCGGGCGTACTGTTTTTGGTAGGCAGCTTGTTTGTCGCCGAGTCACCCCGGTGGCTGTTCCGGCGCGGGCGCAAGGAACAAGCCCTCGATGCGCTGCTTCGATCGCGACCCAAAGAGCAGGCGGCGATCGAACTGGAGGAGATGGAGCAGATTTCCCGCTCCTCGCCAAAAGGAGCGGCCCGGGATTCACTGCTGCGGCGAAAGTATGTTCTCCCCTTCCTGCTGGCATGCGTGATCCTGTTTTGCAACACAGCGACAGGCATCAACTCCATCATTGGCTACAACACGGACATTCTGTTGCAGAGCGGCTTGTCGGACCTGCAGGCGCATTGGGGCTACGTGCTGTTCACGTTTTTGAATTTCCTCATGACCCTCATCGGCATGACGCTGGTCGACCGCAAAGGGCGCAAGTTCCTGCTGACCCTGGGAACGTCGGGGATCATGGTGTGCCTGCTGCTGGTCGGCACCCTGTTCCTGCGCACGGAAAAGAACCGGTATGACGCCCGGGATAGCATACAGGCGCAGGTGGGGCCGGAGCAGAATCTGCAGCTCCACTTTGATCAGGCAGACGCAAAACGGATGGTGCCTGCGGATAGGTTTGCATCCAACCGTTTGGCTCTCACGGTGATCTACTCTTATGGCGGATTTGCCGCGGCGACCAGGACCATGCGTTCGGCGGATGGAGAAGCTGCCATCCCCATCGACCGCCAGAGCAGCCTGCCTTCGGGTAAGGTGGAGGCGTTCTTCCGCGACCCTTTTGCTAACCTCGATGGGGCACGTACGGCTCCGCTCAAAATTGAGCATGCCTATATTGGTCCCCTGCCGGACGCAGTGCATGGCTGGCTGGTGGCGCTGGGCTTGTACGGTTTTGTCTCGTTCTATGCACTGGGCCCGGGGGTTTGCGTGTGGCTGGCCCTTTCCGAATTGATGCCCACGCGCATCCGATCGAATGGCATGAGTATTGCGCTGGTCATCAACCAGATGGTTTCGACTACGCTGGCGGCCATCTTCCTGCCGGTGGTGGGCAAGTATGGATATTCCATGATGTTTTTTCTATTCTGTGGTTTCACCCTGATTTACCTGTTGACTGCGGCCTTCTTTCTTCCGGAAACGAAGGGCAAGACGCTGGAGGAGATTGAGGCCCACTTTGCAGCTGCGTAGCTTGCCGGGTCCGGAGTGCATAACCGAATGAATTTCTTTTTAGCTCTGGATGCGGGGGGAACGAAGACCGACTATGTGCTCGCCGACGAAACGCGCGAGCTGGCCCGGGTGCGCACGGGCACCATCAAGCGCATGCGTGTGGACGCAGGGACCGCCTGCCGGAACCTGGAGTCGGCGCTGGCCGAACTGAGTGCGCAGACTGGGATCTCCATGAAGTCGGTAACCCGCACCTGCGTGGGGACTGCGGGGGAGACGGTTCCGCTGGTGAAGGACTGGCTGCGGGAGGCGATTTCCGCCAGAGTGGGCGGCGGACTGCTCATTCTCGGTGACGTCGAGATCGCACTGGACGCAGCTTTTCCGGGTCAAGCTGGAGTGCTGGTGCTTGCAGGCACCGGTTCGAATGTGGTGGGCCGCACCGGTGCGGGGGAGCTGATTTCTGCGGGAGGATGGGGGCCGGCGCTGGCCGACCAGGGATCTGGGCACATCATCGGCCTGGAAAGCCTGCGGGCGATCTTTTTAGCTAAGGACGAGGAGCGGGAGACGCTGCTGCTATCCGCGGTGTTGGAATTCTGGCAATTATCGTCGTTGGATCACCTGGTGGAATACGCGAACAGCCTTCCGGCACCCGATTTTTCAACCCTGACCGGGGTGGTTTTGAATTGTGCGGAGCTAGGGGACGAAATCGCCTTAGCCGTACTGCGGAAGCAAGGCGATGACCTTGCGTACCTGGTGCGGCTGGTAATCCGGCGGCTGGTGCGGGCCTCAAGCGAACGCGGGTGGACACCGCCCATTGCCTTTGCAGGCAGCATATTGGAAAATGTTCCGCCAGTGCGCGATGCTTTGATCGCAGCGGTGCAGCGCGAGTTTCCTGGCGTGCGTGCGCCGGAAAAAGGGGTCGATCCCATCGACGGCGCGCTGTGGCGAGCACGGACCGGCAGCTTTTCATGAGCTAAAAGCAACCGCGAAAGTCTTTCATCAATTGTTCATATTCATTACTGTTTACCGACACAGCGACCAACATCGAGATTTCCGTCACCAGCAACAGCAGCGGTGACTTGAACCGCGCATCATCCAGTTTGGTCTGAAAATTCTTCATTAAGGGCCTCTCAATCGTGATGCCCGATCTTGCTATGAGCCAACGCCGGCTTTTCCCACATCTCGCGCAAAAAAATGTGCGAGATAAGGGGTACCCATTCATGTGTGATTCTCACCCGGACCAGTAACCCATTCGATTCTCTTTTTTGACACACGCGCGCAACACCTCTTCCCGGACATGGGTTCCCTTCTCAGAAAGCCAACACGAGGAGACGTCATGAAGAAACTGTTCGCGGTGGCAATATTGTTGATTCCGTTCGCTCTGGCGGGATGTTCTCATCCACAGCCAGCCCCTTTTTACCCACCACCCCCACCACCACCTCCTCCTCCGGCTTACTCTCAGGCTGCCGAACAGGGCCACCACGATGGCCTGGAGGCAGCACGCCATGACATTTCCCAGGGAGCCCCACCCGATGTCAATCGTCACCCACGCTTCCGTAATCCCCCCGTTCCTCCCCCGCTGATGGAGGATTACCGGCACGCGTTCCACAACGGCTAT
>CAWCKO010000043.1:0-47080 GCA_963796145.1 uncultured Acidobacteriaceae bacterium
GCAGGGCTATGACGATCGTGCGAGCGTTGTCGCGGTGGTTGACCCGCGTACCAGGACTTCGCAGCACATCCTCCGATACGACCTTCGCGAGCTGCTGCCGCTGCTACGCCATCGCTGGCAACCCAATCATCCTGACGTGAAGAAGGTCCTCGATCGCGATCGCAATCTGCATATGACGATCGACGCTCGCCTGCAGTTGAAGACAGCGGAGCTGCCACAAAACCAGCTCCGCCAACTTGGCCGTACAAAAGGCGCGGCCGTGGTGCTTGACCCGGAAAACGGTGACTTGCTTGCCTCTGTAAGTTATCCGTGGCCGAACCAGTCCCTCTCCCTGCAGAGCCGGATCAGGATGACGCCCTGCTTGATCGCGCCCGGTATGGACTGTATCCGCCCGGCTCCTCTTTCAAGATCGTGACTGCCATCGCGGCTCTGCGGAAGGATCCAGCGAACGCTGATCAGGTCTATGAATGCAAGCGCCTTCCAGATGGCCGCACGGGCGCCTTCATACAGGGATGGAAGCGCCCGATCCATGACGACGTCAAAGACACCGCGCCTCACGGAGCGATCGCGATGCGTACTGCCATCGTCGTCTCGTGCAATGCATACTTCGCGCAGCTGGGCACTTACAAAGTGGGTCCGGAAGCGCTGCTCGATACTGCCACGCAGCTCGGCATCTCGGTAGCAAACCCTTCGAACGTGAAAACTCTGCGCGCAGAGATGCCGCAAACGTCCTACGGCCAGGGTCAGGTGGTGGCCACTCCCTTTCAAATGGCGCGCGTGGCAGCTACCATTGCCCATGGTGGCTCCATGCCCTTCGGCCGCTGGGTGAGGCCAGACGAACCCTCGGCAGGACCCGCCGCAAGCGATTCTCAATCCGGAGCTATCCTCACAGGTGGGCGAGTACATGCGCGGTGTCGTCACCTCTGGCACTGGCCGCAGCGCGAATCTGCCGGATATCCCCATGGCCGGCAAGACAGGGACAGCGGAGCTGGAGCATGCTCCCTCGCACGCCTGGTTCATCGGCTTTGCCCCGTATGGCGGATCACACAAACTGGCATTTTCCGTTCTGATCGAGAATGGACAATACGGCGGCACCGCGGCCGCTCCGCTCGCCGCGGAAGTCATGAAGGCAGCCAAGGCACTGGGCTACCTGCAAGGAGCGCCATGAGTCGACTGCACGATCTGGAGCGGCGCATCGATGAAACACTGCGCGGCATGCTGCGCTCCTCGTCACCGGACCAGAAACGCGAACTGCTGGAGATTCATCGAGCCCTGCTCGACGATGTCACTGCTCATGTAGACACGTTGCGGCGCGGTAAGCAGGGGTTCCCTTATACTCAGTTGGACGTGCGGATCCTTCTGCCGGACCCGGCGCTTCGACGCTCTTACGAACTCGTCTTCGTCGAAGGCGATGCTCTGGCTCGGGATATCCGCCTTCGCCTTGAGGATCAGCGCGTAGAACTCCCGGCGCATCTGGCGGTGCAGGTGGAACTGGTGACGGAATTGCCGCCTGATGTGGCGGCTCGTGGCTTTGATGTGCACTACGGAAGCATTCCCACCCCGCAGCCATCGGAGAAGGGAATGGAGGTCCGGCTTACCGTCATCACCGGATCTGCCGAGCAGCAACAGCTCTGCCTGAAGAAGAAGCGCATTAACCTGGGACGTCTTGTGGAAGTTATCGACGCGGACGGGCGGCTCACACGAAAAAATGACGTGGCATTCCGAGACGACGCGCAGGCTCCCAACCCATCCGTTTCGCGGGCTCATGCCCACATTGAGTTCGATCCCGAGAAGGGTGTGTTCCGCCTCTTCGATGATCGAAGCGCCCATGGAACCACCGTCATCAGGGATGGCTCCGTGATTCCAGTCCCTCAGGGCCCAAGCAAAGGCGTCGCTCTGCGCCACGGAGATGAAATCGTGCTTGGACAGGCGCGCCTCCGCTTCGAAGAGGGCTGTTCCGAATTTCCTTCCGCATAGCGAATTGTTCTCCCTCATTCGGGGGAGTGTCGTCGGCTCGCTCAGTGGGTTCGCAGGAAAAGAATTATCCAATCAGAGCGCTGAAACAGTGATAGCTAGCGGGGCGGGCACTCACGCGATCGGCAATGGTATCAAGACCCAGAATGTTGTTGAACCCTCCGCCAGGGCTAATGCAGGAGCTCATCCAGACGTGAGCGATAGGTTCGGCTCACGCGCAACGTCTTGCCGTCGCGTAGGGTTAGAACTGCATCTCGATTTGCCGAAGGATCTACGCGCGCAATGTGCTCTACCTGCACGATCGTCGAGCGATGAATCCGTACGAACTGCGTCGGGTCGAGGCGAGCCTCCAGCAACGTGAGAGGTTCACGGACCAAGTGGGTTCTATCGCCAACATGCAATCCAGCGTAGTCTCCCAACCC
Organism: uncultured Acidobacteriaceae bacterium; assembly: GCA_963796145.1. GTDB lineage: Bacteria > Acidobacteriota > Terriglobia > Terriglobales > Acidobacteriaceae > PALSA-350. Next base: position 2,397 of record CAWCKO010000043.1, read on the forward strand.
CTCAATCCAATCCACATCTCCGACCTGAATGAAGGTAAATTCATTACCGCGGCGCACTGGAAAACGCTTGATTACGCCCCGATTGTCCTCTTTGTCTGCGAACGTCTAGAAGTCCGTAAAGCCGCTCGAAATTGGCCTCCTGCCGGTGAAGAGCTAACATGCGCCTTGCACGTTCGATACAAGCCGCAAATCGTGCGTCGTCAATTGGCTTGAGGAGATAGTCGAGCGCTTCAACATTAAAAGCATCCAAAGCGTACTCTTCATGCGCCGTAAGAAACACAATGCAGCGGGCTTGCTCCTTAGGCAACTCTCGCAGGAGATCTAATCCGGAAATGCCGGGCATTTCAACGTCGACAAAAATCAGATCGGGCGAGAGCTGCGGAATCTCCGCACGCGCTTCCTCGCCGGTACTGCACTCCCCAACGACCAGCATGTCGGAATAGGCTCTTAAGCGCGTAGTGATGCCAACTCTAGCTAACGGCTCATCATCGACAACCAGAACGCGAATGCTCATTGTCCAGCCCCTTAAGAAGCTACGGAAGACGCCGTGGTCAGAGGAAATTGAATCGAGACTAAGAACCGATTGTTCTGCGCAGTGGTGACTGTAACGCTTCCTTGTTCTCCGTAGAGTTTTTCCAGTCGCGTCCTGGTGTTCGCCAGGCCAAGCCCATTTCCTTCGTCACCGGATTGCAGCAGGCCTTCTGTACGGTCATTTTCTATATCGATTCGAAGCTGTCCTTCGATTACAGAAGCTGTGATCGAGACCTCGCCCCCATTCGGACAACGTGCGATGCCATGCCGGATCGCATTCTCCACAATCGGTTGCAAGAGAAACCTGGGGACCTGTGCCTCGGAAGCTTCTGGGCTAACGCTCAGCGAGACGGCAAGACGAGGTCCGAAGCGGACCTGTTCGATGGAAAGATATTCCTCTGTGACGGCCAGCTCTTCTCGGAAAGTCACAAGATGAGCTTCTGGGAAACTGAGGGTTGTTCGTAGTAAACCGGCGAGCTTTGCGATCATCTCCGTAGCCCGTTCAGGCTGTTTGCTTACGACGAGCGACGAGATGGCATTTAGAGTGTTAAACAGGAAGTGAGGCTGCAATTGGTAGCGGAGCGCCTGAAGTTGTGCCTCACGCGCGGTCGCTTCTGACGCCAACAATCTACTCCTCTGCTCCTCGACGGTACCGTAATGCTTGATCCCGAAGTAAAGTGCGCTCCATGCGATGAGAACGATCGTAGCTTCGAATGCTCGGGCGGCGACCATGCTCCAGCTGAGCTGTGTCCGGGGCTCATTCAAGTGGAGTGTGGTGAGAGCTGATACGACGGTGCATAGAACGCCCAGAATGTATGAAAATCCCACGGATAGAAACAGGGCAGAAGCTAATGGGGTAGACCGCCGCCAGAGGAAATGACAAGAGGCATACAGAACGAAGCTGGCCAAAAACGTTGAACAGAGCAGAGCGAGCTGGTAATCCACCTGTTCCCGCATGTGACGAAATGGGATGTATGAGACGGCGGTTGCCAGGCCATAAAGCGTCCATCCGCCGATCTGGAGCGGCCAAAAAGAAGGTGCGCGGCGCTGGAGAGCAATCTGGGGCACGTGTCCATTCTAACGACCGAGTTCTTCCGCTGAAACCGACTGGGCGCATGAGATACACGACTCACCGCAGAATTGCGGGGGTTTGCCACCTGTGACTTTCCGTCCGGGTCGAATCGACGTTAGGTTTATTGATGAAATTCAGGCGAAAGGTGGCGGAATGACTGTACGAAGAGGGATGGTAAAGATCGTTTTGGGTGTTGTGGTTCTGACGCTGTGCGGAATTGCCGTATTTACGATGAGCGGGGCAAAGGGGCTTGCTTCAAGTATGGATACTCTTCCGGCACCGGGGACGTACAACATCGATCCGGTCCATACTTTTGCGTACTTTGGCGCGCGGCACCATATTGTCGGACTGGTGCGGGGCAGGCTCGACAAGGTCACCGGAACGATCTCCGCCGCAAAGGAGCCGGCGGATTGCGCCGTGGATATTTCGATTGACGCGGCGAGTATCGATACGCAGTTCGCCAAGCGGGACGAAGACTTACGTGGCCCGGACTTCTTTTATGCGAAGAACTTTCCGACAATGACCTATCGCGGCCGCGGCATTCGGAAGACCGCCGATGGTGCGTGGGTAATGGATGGCTCGCTCACCATTCGCGGCGTTACCAAAGAAGTGCCATTGACGTTCCAGTTCAAAGGATTGTTCCCCGACATGCCGGCCGGAGAGCCCGCGCGCGCTTCGTTCCACGCAACGGCAGCCGTGAAGCGCGGCGACTTCGGAATGACGCGCGACAATCTGATGGAGCTCGGGCCGAACCCGAAGGGACCGGACGTGGGGATCGAAATTGACGTGGAGGCCAACGCAAGTACGCCGGCAAAGTGATTCTCTAGATTTTGCCTTTGACCTAATCCTAGTGAACAAGACTTGGATGAGGAGGGCACGCGCGAGATGTGGGACCGGAGTTCGTTCTCGGGAGGCTGCAGAAACTATTCTCCGATACCGGTGGCGGAATTCTGCACGTGCACTGAATCGCCGGGGTGAATAGCGTCTGAAGCGGTTTTTACTACCTGGTCTCCTGCCGCCAAGTCACCGAATACTTCGATTTGCCCGTTGACGGTTTGCCCGGTTTGGACGGTGACCCATTCCGCTTTGTCGTTGCGGACTCTGATTACAAAGGTGTGCTGTTGATCGGTAGTCACTGCCGAAATGGGAACGAAAAGCGTGGGATAAGTCCGTTCGAGCGGCCAGGAAACGGTCGTGAAGCTACCCGGTGAAACCCTCGCATCGCGATTCAGAACGTCGAGTTCCACCGGCATTGTCCGCGTAGTTTGGTCCACTTCGCGTGAGATACGCCGAATCGGAGCCTTAAAATTTTGGCCGGGATAGGCAGGAACGGTGAACGAGACCTGTTGACCGGCCTTCATCTCGCCGACATCTGCCTCAGGGACGGGCACAACGAGGCGGAGCCGGGTATCGTCGACAATCTGGAGAATCGGTGGTGCTGCTCCCTGGCCGGACCCTGGGCCGATCAGTGCTCCGGGGTGCAGGCTGCGGGTAGTGACTACGCCGTCAAATGGCGCTGTGATGTTCAAATAAGACTCCATTTGACGGACGCTGCTCAAAGCATCGCGGGCGGCGGATACGTTCTGTTCCGCCGCCCCGACTGTGCTTTTGTCCGCTGACACCGTCTGATCGGCGACTGCAACATCATTCTCCGCCAAGACGCCTGGGGTTTTCGCTGCGGCCATCATGTGCAGATAAGTTCCATTGTCAGAAGCGAGCTTAGCTCGAGCCGTGGCAAGCTGTGACTCGGCGGCTCGGACCGCTGCCTCAGCCTGGGAGCGCTGGCTCACGATTTCTGGCGCTGTGAGGCGAACCAGCAATTGCCCGCGCCGGATATGTGACCCACGGTCTACCGTGACGGTCTGAACAAAGCCGGTGACCTTTGGGTAGATGTCCACTTGCTCGTAAGGAACAAGTTGTGCCGGCAAAGTGATCGTTGTCTTTAACTTCCTGTACTCGACCGGAACTGTACTCACGGTCGTGGGTGCGCCGGCGGCCGGCGCAGGGGCGGGGTTCGAACTGCCGCTCGGCGAGGACGGCGATGTACTGCATCCCAAAACAGCCAGAGCGAAGAGAGATAAGGCAAGCCACAACCGATTCATCGCACGACCTCCGAAGACGGTTCAAACCAGGGACTAGCTGGATCTTCCGGATCGAGAGAACTGGATCGAATAGAAGCATTGCGCTGGGCAATACCAAAGACTATCGGCAGCAGGAAAAGTGTGGCCACCGTCGCAACCGAAAGGCCACCGATGACAGCGCGTCCAAGGGGCGCCGTCTCTTCAGAGCCTTGTCCAAAGGCGAGGGCCATCGGAACCATTCCTGCGATCATGGCCAGGCTGGTCATCAGGACCGGACGGAGACGCTCGACGGCCGCGGCCCGAGCGGCCTCATGCGCCGAAACGCCTTTAAGCCGATTCTGCTCGGCAAAACTAACCAGCAGGATGGCATTCGCAACGGCGACACCAATCGCCATGATTGTCCCCATGAAGCTTTCGAGATTGAGGCTGGTGCCCGTGAGCAGGAGCATTAGGACCGAGCCCGCAAGCACTGCCGGCGCTGTTGATAGTACGACCACTGCGAGCTTGAAAGACTGAAAATTCGCTGTCAGCAGCAATAGGATGACCCCGATCGCCGCGACGAGACCGATCGCGAGTTCGCCAAATATCTGCTGCAACGCACTCACCTGGCCGCGAATCTCCGTGGTGACGCCCCGCGGAGGGGTACCGGCCTCCGCCATGGCCTTCTCGATGACCCTTTTCGCTTGGCGAAGGTCCCGCCCTGCCAGGTTCGCGGAGAGGGCCAGCATCCATAGCCCATTCTGACGATCAAGCTCGCCGGGTACAGTGGTGCCGCGAAGGTCCGCAACCTGGTTGAGGAGCGGTCTTGCCGCGGTGGTGCTGGCCACCGGAATATTTCCAATGTCACCTAACGAGGTCATCTTCGCTTGCGGTACCTGCACCTGCACTTGATAGCTGACGCCAGATCTCGGATCGCGCCAGTAGCTTGGCGCAACAAACCGGCTGGATGCCGTAGCAGAAACGACAGCGGAACCCACGGTGTCCGCAGTCGTTCCAAGTTGACCCGCCAGCGGGCGGTTCACGCGAATATCAATGGCCGGGTAATGTTGCGGTTCTTCGTACTCAAGATCTCGAAGCGAGGAAACCCTAGCCAGCTTTTGACGAACTCGTTCCGCGTAGCTGGCGACATCGGCATATTGTGGCCCAGTAATCGTAACCTCGGCGAGCGAGGACGAGCCAAAACTCAGAATCTGGCTGATCAGGTCGCCAGGATCGAAGGAGAAGCGTAGCTCGGGAAACTGCTGCGCGAGCTTCTTGCGAAGCTCTTCCTTGAGGTCTGCAAGTTTCAGCGACGTATCCTCCTTGAGCCCGACGTTGATGATTGCCTGCTGAGGTCCGCTTGTCCACAGGAAGACGGCATTGATGGGGTAGGACGAGCCTTGTGTCCCGACATATCCCAGGCTGAGATCGAGATTTTTCTCACCGGCCGTTTCCTCGATGGCGGTGAGAACGCGCTTGACCAACGCCTCTGTTACGGCGACCCGGGTCCCGTCGGGAGCGTCGATTCTGAGCCGAAACTGGGTTGATGCCGCGGAGGGGAAGATTTCTTCCGCAATATTGGGAGTCACCAACAGGAGCACCAGCAACGCGACGATGCCGTACACGCTCAGAACCAGGGCCGGAACAAGCATGACCCGCTCCAAAGCGCGCTCGAAACGCTTTCGAAAACGATCGAAGCTTCCTTCATGATGAGCACCCTGCCGCTCTGCAGCCGGCGTGGCCTTCAACAGCCAATTCGCCAGAACCGGGACCAAGGTGCTGGATAAAAGGTACGAAGCACCCATCGCAAATCCTACGGCGAGCGAGAGCGGCAGGAAGAGCGATTGCGCGACACCGGTCATAAAGAATGAAGGGATGAAGACTGCCATGACGCACAGCATCGCAAGCAAGCGCGGTGTGGCAACTTCTCGACTGGCGAGATGTACGGCGCGAGCCACGGATTCTCCGTGGTCCAGATGTACGTGGATGTTTTCGAGCAGAACCGTGCCTTCGTCGACAAGCACGCCCACCGCCAAGGCGAGGCCTCCGAGGGTCATGATGTTGATCGTCTGTCCCGCAAGCTTGAGCAAAACCACTGCTGTGAGCAGCGCAAAGGGGATCGTGATAACGACGATCAGAGAGGAACGCCAATCGCGAAGGAAGAGAAAAAGTATCAGTCCAGTGAGGAGCGCTCCAATGATGCCTTCGCGCAACACCGACATCAGCGCGTTGCGAACATAGGCCGATTGGTCAAACTCATACGTTATATGGATGTCTTCCGGAACCAGCGACTGGAAACGTGCCAGATTGTCGCGGACCTCTTGCACCACCGTGAGCGTAGAGGCGTCTGGGCGCTTGGTGACCGGTATGTAAATCGTCCTCTTACCGTTCCGCAGGGCGTAACCCGCAAGTAGATCGGAGGAGTCGGCTACGCTGCCGATGTCCCGGATATACACGGCGGCGCCGGAGCCGAGTTTCAGAGGAATGTTCAGCAGATCGCTGATCTGGATCACGGTTGAGTCGGTGGTCACGAGACTGTGCGTCGTTCCAATATCAGCATTGCCCGCAGGCTGAATGCTATTGCCGCTGGTCAACGCCTGGACCACCTGCTCCGGAGACAGGCCATAGGCCTGAAGCTTTTGCGGATCGACATTGATGACGATGGTTCGCTGGTTTCCACCAAAGGGCGGAGGTGACGAGACACCGGGCAAGGTTGCAAAGACCGGGCGAACGCGATTGAGCGCTAAATCCTGAATTTCCGCAAGCGTCCGGGAAGGACTCGAGAACACCATATAACCCACCGGCACTGTTCCAGCGTCATAGCGGATTACGAACGGAGATACCGTTCCGGGTGGCATGAAGGCGCGGGCACGATTGACGTACGAGATCGTTTGCGCCAGCGCATCGCTCATGTTTATCCCCGGGTGGAACGTCAGACGTAGCAAAGCCGTGCCCTGGATCGACTTTGCTTCGACGCTCTGAATTCCGTTGATATAGAGGAAGTGGTACTCGTAGTAGTACGAGATGAATCCCTCCATCTGCTGTGGGCTCATGCCGCCATACGGCTGTGCGACATAGATCACGGGCAGGTCCAGATTAGGAAAGATGTCTACTCGCGTCCGCATGATCGCAAGTATGGACGCAAGCCCCATTGCTACGACAAAGACCATGACAGTTGTGGGCCGGCGGAGAGCTGCGCGAATCAGCCACATGGGTCGTTATTGTCCTTTCGCCTGGCTCTTCAGCATTTGCAGAAACGGGTCCAGATCGCCTTGCGCGGCCGCTACGCCGAGTTCGGCCCGCCACATCCCGAGGCGCGCGACAGCGTCATCTCCTTCGGCCTGCGCCAAAACCGCTTCGGCTGCGGAGACATCCACGACAGTAGCCAATCCAGACCGATAGCGAACCTGCTGTTGTTGTTCGCTGGTCTGGGCGGCGGCTAATTCGATCGGTGTATTTGCCGCTAATTTGCGCGCGCCGTCGAGCGCCGCCTGCGCCTGCTCGAGAGCATTGGTAACGTCGCTTATCGATTGCTGATAGCGCGCATGTTCAGCCTCGACGTTCGCCTCCTGAACCTTGCTTTGGTCGCGCAGAGTGAAGAAGTCGAACGCCGCGAACGACACCTGGATGCCCGCAGCCCAGTTGAAGACGTCCGGCGCGAGTCCGGCAGTACCCCCGGGAAACGATCCGCTCGCATTGGTTCCTGCTCCGCGCCCAAAGACCATTCCCGACGTGCTGAACACAGGGACATAACTGCGTTCGAGAACGCGCTTCTGCGCCTCTTGCTGCAAGGTAAGGGCGTGCTCTTCGAGAACGGCAGGGTGGATTGCCGCTGTGGTTGGTTGCAGGTCCTCTGGCGGAGGCGACCTGAGAAGCTTCGATGCGTCGATCTCCGCCTGAGCCTGTGTGGTCTGGAGATACTCGGCAAGTGCGCTGCGCCGCACGGTCACCTGCGTTTGCACTTGGATGAGCTGATTGCGGGCGAGGGCAAGTTGCGCGTCTGCCTGTGAAGCATCCGCGCCCGGCCGGAGCGAATTGTCGACGAGAACGCGGACGACTTTGTCGAAGGCCTCGTAGCGGCGGACATTCGCTTGGGCCACAACGGCAAGTTGCTGGGCGGCGGCCAGGTCGAAAAAAGCGCTCCCGGCGCTGGCGCAGACCTGAAGCTCTGTGAGCGATGCAGCCTGCTTCGACGCTTCGTTCTCCTGTCGCGCGACTTCGACCTTAGCCCCGCGCGCTCCAAAGTCGAAGGGCTGCCAGCTCAACAAGGCGCCGCCCGCGCTATTCCAAGCGCTGCGCCCTGGGTCGGACGGTAGAACGGGACCCGTAACGCTGGGGATCACCGCCTGAGGAAGCAAAAGCCCAAGTATGTTGTTAGCGGTCGCCCTGTTCGTTTGCCAGAGTACATCAGTGCGAGGAAGATACGCTGTTTTCGCGACCCTAATAGCGGCTTCCGCTGCTCTCTGTTGCGCTTGGGCAGCTTGTATCGCAGGATAATGGTTCCGGGCTGCTTGGACCACCTGCTCAAGAGTTAACGCAGCCGGACTACCCTGTGTTGGAACCTGGGCAAATGCGCTCTGCCCATCTCCGTACTGCAGGAGGAGTGAGCCTATGGCAAACACGAAGGCAAACCGCACAGAAGTAGGCCATGGGTCCATACCAGGACGAATCCCTCGAATGAGACGAATCATACCATCGAAATTCGATACTATGATCAAAGCGGGCATCGGGCAGGTGTTCTTTGGCTAGATCGATTCGGCGGGAACTCTTTAACGGCCTCATACGCATCCACGTGCTTATTCATGCTTCTCATGAGCCGATCTTCGGGCTGGGGATGATGGAGGAACTCGAGCACCACGGCTACCGCATCGGGCCTGGAACTCTCTATCCGCTTCTTCATGGATTGGAACGCGCTAAGCTGCTGAAGTCAGAGCTTAAAAACATCGGAGGGCGGAGGCGAAGAATCTACAGAATCACGGCATCAGGGAAAGCTGCCCTGGATCAGGCCAGGGGAAAAGTCGATGAACTGCACCATGAACTCCACGAAGAACATCCGAGGAGACTCCCCAAACTTCAAAATGGATATGACTAAATGCTGGCGATTCCTCCCTTGACCAGAAGAGCTGCAAGCGGATCCTAACTTCGTGGAGCTTTTGTGGTTTGGCATTGTTCAGGTCGATGCCATCATCATGCTTGCGATCCGACGGGGCGCGCCGCGCCGGAATGTATTTGGCGGGCAGGGGTCGGAGTGCTGTAGATCGGCAGGCTAATGGAAAAGACCGAACCGCTGCCTAACTGGCTGACCACGCCAATGGTGCCTCCGTGTGCACCCATAATGACCTTTGCGATGGGCAGGCCCATGCCCGCTCCCGGCGCCGTGTAGCGTTGGCGTCCACCACGATAAAACTTGTCGAAGATCAACGTTTGTTCGAGAGAATCGATGCCAATGCCCCGGTCAGCGACACTGATGACGAGGCGGTCGGCTTTTACTTCAGCAGTTACTTTGATAGGAGTTCCCGGACTGGAATATTTACCGGCATTGTCCAGCAGATGCATCAGCACCTCGCGAATGCGTTGCACGTCCATGCGTACCATCGGCAGTTCCTGGGGCACCAGAATCTCCATGGGGTGATTCCCGATCGATGCCTTCGCGTCCCCCAATGCCGGCTGGAGCGCCTCCTGAATGGAATGCAGACGCAGGTCGAGTTTGAACATGCCGGCATCCAGCTGACCCATCTCCGCCGCTTCTCCCACGAGTCGATTCAGCCGATCGGTCTCATCGTCAATGACAGTAAGCAACTCTCGCCTGCCGTGGTCGTCAAGCGTGGCGCCCGACAGCAAGGTGGTGACGTTGGTTTTGATGGCGGTGAGCGGGGTGCGAAACTCATGCGTCACCGAATCCAGCAAGGCCGCTTGCAGACGCTCGTTCTCCTGCATAGCCTGATTCCTGCTGAGGGCCTCGAGAGCACGGGTACGCTCGATTGCTAAACCGGCGAGGCTTCCCATCGCATCCAGAGTCTCGCGCGACAGCTCGTATCCTGACACAGCAAGTGCTCCGACAGTGCGCACACCCAGGCGCAGAGGCACATACGCGGTTCCCGCCTGCACCGTGGGTTCACCACGCAAGAGGGTCAAGCGCAACAGGTTTTCGTCCACTCCGACATCGGGCGAAGAGCGGTAAACCGAAGGACGGTCCGCCACCATCATGGCGACGCTGCGAACCGGGAAAGTCTCCTGCACGTAGAGCGGCAAGGCATTCAGGAGTTCGAGCTCATTCTCCGAGACCAGGAACCGCTGACTCAGGTCGTAAAGCAGTTCCACTTCGCGTCGCCCTTGTTTGGCCGCCTCCGCATCACGCCGTGCGCGTTCCGCCAGATTGCCGGCGACGACCGCGGTGATAAGAAAGGCAAAGAGTGCGACCCAGTTTTGCGGATCCGCAATGTTAAAGGTTCCAACCGGAGGAAGGAAGTAAAAGTTGAAGGCGGCAGTCGCCCCCAGCGCCAGGACCAAGGCATAACTCAGACCCCAATACGCCGAGACCAGCAGGACCGCTACTAAAAACGTCAACGCTACGGTGGTGGCGTTAACGTGCAGTCGAAAATCGATCGCCGTAATGACGCCAATCGCTGCGACCACCAGGCTAAACCGGACAGCCTGTATCCGAGCATGGCTTTTCACCCCTGTATTGTACGATGGAGGCGACGGTGGCGCGGTGAACGACCGGAGCTTGGTGACCAAGACGTCCGAAGAGTGGTTGAGCGAGATATCCCCCGAGAAATCTACCGGCACCTTCAAGCTATTTCTCGGCTACGCTCCCGGCGTCGGGAAGACTTACAGCATGTTAAGCGAAGCCATACGCCGTGCGAGCCGGGGAGAAGATGTGGTCATCGGCGTGGTGGAAAACCACGGCCGCAAGGCAGTCACAGAACTGGCGGGCAAGCTTGATCGAATTCCGCCGCGAAAACTCGAATTTAAGGGGACGGTGTTTGAAGAGATGGACGTGGACGCCATCCTCGCACGCAAGCCCGTTGTCGTCCTGGCGGACGAACTGGCGCATACCAATATCGAGGGCAGCAGGCACACCAAGCGATTTGAAGATGTGATGGACCTGCTCCAGGCCAGGATCGATGTCCTTTCCACGATGAACGTCCAGCACATTGAGAGCCTCGGCCCGACCGTGTTGCAGATCACCGGCGTGCACATCCGCGAAACGGTCCCGGACTGGGTGATGCAGCGCGTCGACGAGATCCATCTAGTGGACCTGACGCCTCAAGCCCTGAAAGAGCGTATGTCGCGAGGCGACATTTACCCGGTGGATCGTGCAGAACGCGCTCTTTCTCACTTCTTCAGACCAGGCAATCTGATTGCACTGCGTGAGTTGGCGCTCCGCCAAGTCACACAAGTGGTCGACCGTAGCCTCGACTCCTATTTAAAAAAGGACGGCGCCCAACCGGCGCAGGGCGTGCTTGAACGAATCGGCGTATGCATCAATGCGCATCCCGGAGCTCAGTATCTGATTGCTCGCGGCTCGCGCATGGCTCAGGGTTTGGGCGGCGAGCTGTACGTTCTTTACATCGATCTGGGCAAAAGCCTGGACTCGGATGAATGGAAGAACCTTTCGGAGAACCTCCGGTTTGCAGAGAACCTCGGTGCCCGTGTGGTGCGAGCATCGGGGAGCAAGTTAATCGAAGGTGTTCGCGATTTCATTCGCGAATATCACATCACGCAAGTGATATTTGGACGGTCCGTACGCGCCGGTTGGCGGTGGCTGCTATACCTCTCCTCCATCCACGGACTGCTTCGCGATTCCCCCACAGTAGATGTTCACATCGTGACCCAGGAACCCCGCAGATAAGCCGCCGGCCTCGGATCCTCGGTGTCGAGGATGAAGCCATCATGCAAGACTGATTAGAGGCCGGTGCTCCCCCGCTAACCGCTACTCCTATTGACAATCTATATGAATGAGTTCAGACTCATACAGTCATTCGATAGGAATGCTCTTATGAGCTCAAAGCAGACAAATCTCCTGCAAGGCACGCTCGATCTGCTCATTCTCAAGGCGCTTAGCCCGGGAGAGCTGCACGGTCTGGGGGTTTCGCGGCGCATTGAGCAAATGACTCACGGAACATTTCTGGTCAAGCCTGGTTCGTTATTTCCCGCCCTTCATCGCATGGAGGAAGCGGGTTGGCTAAGTTCCTTCTGGGGCGAATCGGAGAATAACCGTCGCGCGAAGTTTTACCGGGTCACGAAGGCAGGAAGAGGCCAGCTTGAAGTCGAAACTGAGCAATGGACAAAGGTGGCCCTCGCGATGAGCAACGCGTTGAGGGCAACGTAAGGGGTAAATGATGAAATTCCCATCCCGCATCAGCAGCGCCTTGCGAAACCTGTTCCGCAAGCAGCAGATGGAGAGCCGGCTCGACGATGAGGTTCGGGCATACGTGGATATGGTGACAGACGAAAGGATCGCCGCTGGCATGCCCGCGTCCGAGGCCCGCCGCACCGCGCTGGCGGAGTTCGGCGGCATTGAACAGGTAAAGCAGGCGGTACGCGACCACCGTGCCGGCGCCGGTGTGGAGCTGCTGGGGCAGGATGTGCGCTACGCATTGCGCCAGTTCTGGCGTAATCCAGGTTTCACCATCACGGTGATCGTGACTCTGGGGCTTTCGATCGGCGCAAACACCGCGATTTTTTCCATCGTGAATGTGCTCATGCTGAAAAGTCTTCCCTATTCGCGTCCCGAACGAATGGGCACGATTTACACCCGGATCACTGGCCCCATATCCTCCGAAGAGCGCCACCATGTGGACGGAGAGCAATGGGAGTTGCTGCGCGACGATGTCCCTTCCCTGGTCTCGGCTGTTTCCAGGCCACGAGCTTCAGGCGTTAATCTTGAGGCCGGATCCCAGGTGCTGTATGTTTACGAGGGACGCATCTCGGCGCACTACCTCGATGTGTTAGGGATCAATCCCCTGCTCGGACGGAACTTCTCAGACACTGAGGATCGTCCGCATGGGCCGAAGACAGCCATTCTGAGCTATAGCGTTTGGCACAACATCTTCGGCTCGAATCCCAATATTCTGGGTCAGAGCATTCTGTTGAAAGGCGAGCCGTACACGGTCATCGGGGTGCTGCCCGAGGGTACAACGACTCCCTTGAACGCCGGCCTGTACACGGCGCTCCAGCCGAGCCGCGACGGCGAAGGAGGAGGGACGAATTTTGACGCCATCACCCGGCTGCGCGATGGCGCGACCTGGCAGGAGGCGGATGCGGAGATCAACCGCGCCTGGTTGCATCGCAGCGATCGTTACGAATTAGAGGACAACCCCGGGGCAAAGGTGACCTACTATTCCGTGCCACTGCAAAAAGGCCAGGCGGGTACGCTGCGCCCGCAGGTTTGGGCTTTGATGCTGGCGGCAGGATTCATCCTGCTGATTGCCTGCGCCAATCTGGCCGGTCTGACGCTGGTACGCGTGCTGCGACGCACACCTGAGGTCGCAACGCGCCTGGCGCTCGGCGCCTCGCGCGGGCGGATTCAAAAACAACTCTGGGTGGAAAACCTTCTGCTGGCGTTCGTGGGCGGAATGGCTGGCGTAGCCGTCGGCTTGGTCGCATTACGCGGACTGCTCCTGCTTCTGCCCGAACACTTTCTGCCTGTCGCCAGCGTGCCCCTCGATAGCCGTGTGTTGTTATTTACCCTTCTTCTCTCGCTGCTGACCAGCGTACTTTTCGGCATGCTCCCGGCGCTTGCAACGCGCAGGTTCGATCTGCGCTCGGCCATCGGCAGCCGTGCCGCAACCGGCAGCGACCACTTACGTTTGCGACAGGCCTTGATTGGCAGCGAAGTCGCCTTGACGGTGGTGTTGCTGGCCGCCTCAGGCCTGCTTATACGTACTCTCATCCACCTTGAGACTCTGCCCGCCGGCTTCAACCCGGATGGAGTCATGACCGCAAGGGCATCGCTGGATGATGCGCGCTATCACGACCCTGCGGCCTTCAGGACGTTGCTCAGTGAAAGCATCTCGGCGATGCGGCGGATCCCCGGCGTGCAACAGGCTGCTGCCGGCCTCAGTTTGCCCTATGAGCGCTCGTTGATCTTCGGAGGGTTGGCCATCAACGACGGGAAGGAGGCCGGGCAAATAGTGACGGCGGATGAGGTATACATCACCCCCGGATACTTCGAGGCGCTGCAGATTCCGGTCCTGATAGGGCGCTCTTTCAACGAAGGAGACGGCCCGGATACGCAGCACGTGGCCATCGTCAACCAGACCTTCGTGCGCAAATTTTTCCACGGGGCCATTCCAGTCGGACGCCATGTGAATAAGGACACTGTGATCGTCGGTGTGGTTGCAGATGTGGCCATGGCGCCGGGCGTGGATCCGGTTGCGCCGCTCAGCGACGAGGAAACAATGTATATTCCTGCCACGCAAGTGGAGGCTAGTGCACTGGCGATGCTTCACGCCTGGTTCCAACCCAGTTGGATCGTCCGCACAGCCCGCCCGGTGGAAGGGTTGACCGCGCAGATGCAGCGGGCGTTGGCCAGCGTCGATCCCAACCTGCCCTTCTCGGGTTTCTACAGCATGCGCGATCTGCGGGCGAAAACGCTGGCAACGCAACGGGTCGAAGTGGCGCTACTGGGCGCGATGGCGGCTCTGGCCCTGCTGCTGAGCGCGGTCGGAATCTTCGCCCTGGTGGCAAATATCGTGGCCCAGAAAACACGCGAAATCGGCATTCGCATTGCTCTGGGTTCCACCATTCGTCAAGCCATGATCCATACAGGAGGGCCTGGAGTCCGAGCGTCTCTGCTCGGACTTATGCTGGGTTTGATCTTATGCGCAGGGGTATTGCGGGCGATGCGCAGCGTGCTCTACGGAGTAGATGTCTACGACGCGCCTACAATTCTCACCGTCGTATTGGCGCTCGCATCTGTGACGTTCATTGCTACCATCGTGCCAACTCTGCGCATTGCAGCCATCGATCCTGCAACGACACTGAGAGATGAATAGGACGACAGCACAACTTATGAATCACGACCGCTTGCGAGTAAGCATCAGTTTCACTTCTTGAGAGGCCGTGAGATTACACAGGCATTGATGCCGCCAATTCCCATGGAAAGCTTCCCAGCCAATCCTGCTGGTAATGGACATGATTCAGAGAAAACAAAACCCCTGTGGATGGCACTCATTGCACTGTTCAGATCAGCCGGTATCAGCGGAGTAGGAAAGAGGCGCCCGCTCTCGAAGCCCATGTACTGGGCTGTAAGCTCCCAGCCGCTCCCGGCACTCATGCCGTGTCCGAACGTTCCCTTTCGGGCGGTCACCAACACTCCATCCGGAAGCATGGAACGAAGAGTCTTCAGTTCAGCATAATCTCCCGGCGTCGCAGTAGCGTGTAAGTCCCAGGTGCCCACGTCGTGTGCATCAGCGTTTGCTTCTGTTAACGCCTGCTCAATAGCGGCTCTTGGGCCTTCCACTGACGGAGTAATGATGTGATGCGCATCCGCGCTTACACCGACAGAAACCGGCTCCATGCCCAGAGGATGAAAGCCGCGATCCATCAGGTACTCCAGATCGCCAATAATCCAAACTGCCGCTCCTCCCGCCACGTGCGTTCCTTGCAGATACGTAAGAGGATTCGATACCTTTCGATTGGCCGCAAGTACGCGGGCTCCGTAGAAAGAGCCTACCGTCAGCGGATGAGGGGGCGGATCAGTCGCGCCAACCACGACCAGCCTGGCATCTCCAGTCTCGATAGCTTTCATTGCCAAACGGAGCGCAACTCCAAAAGTAGAGCAAGCGGCAACCGGCGCAAAAACAAGCCCGGTGATCTTTGCCAGGATCGACACCTGTGACGCGGGAGTGTTGTGGATGTTCCAAATGAAGTTGGCTGACACCTTCCACGGAGGTTCGGGCGATTGCCATTTTTCCTGAAGGCGAGCATGACGCCTGCTTCTCTCTCTCAGGACGTTCAGCTTGGCGCTGTCCACGTCTCCTTCAACCCTTGATCCATCAATCTCGGCGGCTTCCGCCAGGTATGCTTCAAGTTGGGGTGAAACAGCCGTCCAGAAGGCGTTCCACGCCTCCGTCGCTTCATACTTTTGGCCCGCCGGGACCCGTTCAGGATCGGCCGGAATGTGTGAAGTGTGCTGCTGAATTCCTTCGCTCTGTCCCGTCTCCAGGTATGCGGCGAGTGCGGAGTTATGTATCGGCAGCGCCCAGAATGCATTCCAACGCTTCTGCGCCTCATAAAGGGCGATGCTGCTCTTGTAAGAGGTCTCGATCGCGCCCAGCCCTGTTCCGATATACACGTGGGCCTGTCCGCCTAAGTCCTGGAAAAGTCTGTCCAAGCCTGGATTCTGTTCGAGGGCTTGAATGAACGCACCAATCGCATATAGCGACGGCGTATCCATCTTTTCTTTCAAATTCTGAAAGTGTCGAGGAGCAAAGCGAGAGTCGATCCAACTTCGATAATCATTGAAGTCGAAATCAGGCTGACCAACCAGGAAGTTATTTGGACCAAATCCATCGAAAGGAGTCAACCAGCTCTCCGATGTAGCAAGGTTCTTTCTGAACACTGCGACGTTTGGCGATTTGGGAGCAACAATGCCCCATCCGAAGACACCCACTCTTTTGTTCATCCGACACCCTTATTGTTTTCTGACGGCGATCACGAACCCCGCTGGCCCACACCAATGGAAGCACTGCGAAATCGGGACGAGCGGCCAACCGCTCGATCAGAAGCGGAATCTTCTCTGCGTGTCCTTCGGGCCAGTTGGTCTGCCCCTCTCGGCCTTCTACAGCATGCAAGTCAATTATGCGGCCCCGAGCTCCACGTGCCGCATCCTCGCCAGCGCGATTGCAGCTCCGGCTCAGCCGCTAAGCGGATTGGATTCTTCACCTGATTCCCTCACACTGGTTGACTGTTCGTTTCCGGACAGAAATGGTGATTCCGACAAACGCATGTTCGCACGCTCACTTAAGTCGTGTTGCCGGGAACTGCGGAAGGCCCGCCCCCGTATTGCAAGATGGGAGTCCGAAAATCGCAGACAGGATGGGGGACGAAAATGCTGGACGATTTGCGCGATGCGCTGCGGCAACTGCGGAAGTCGCCGGGGTTTACAGCGACGGCGGTGATCACGCTGGCCCTGGGAATCGGAGCGACGACGGCGATCTTTACGCTGGTGCACAAAGTAATGCTGAAGTCGCTGCCGGTGACCAAGCCGGATGAGCTGTGGAGGATCGGAGATAAAGTTCGCTGCTGCAACTGGGGCGGGTATACCCAGGGAAGCGATGGGGATTTTTCCCTCTTCTCGTGGGAGGCGTACAGGAACTTTCGCGGACACACACCGGAGTTTAGTGACCTGGCGGCACTGCAGGCCGGCAATGCGCCGCTCGGCGTACGTCGAGCGGGATCGCAGGCGCAGGCGGATACGCGCAACGGGGAGTATGTGTCTGGAAATTTCTTCAGGACGCTTGGGGTGCAGCCGTGGGTCGGCCGGCTAATGACCGACACGGACGATCAGGAGGGCGCGCCGCCGGTGGCAGTGATGAGCTACCGCATCTGGCGCGAGAAGTACGGATCCGATCCATCGGTGGTGGGTGCCGGCTATCAGATCAACGGGCATCCGTTCACCGTGATCGGCGTGGCTGCACCGGGATTTTACGGAGCGAAGCTGGCTGGGGGAGGCATGCCGGATTTTTGGCTGCCACTGACCTCAGAATTGCTGATCGACGGAGCGACAGCGCGGTTGAAAAGGCCGAACGGCAACTTCCTGGACCTGATCGGCAGAGTGCGTCCGGAAACGAATCCCAAGTTGCTCGAAGCAAAGCTGAAGGTGGAATTGCATGACTGGCTGGCCAGCCACGTGCCGGATATGGAGCCAGGAGAGAAGCAACTCTGGCAGCAGCAGACACTGCACCTCATTCCCGGCGGCGCCGGGGTGGCGGCCATGAGGGATCAATATCAGGATGGGCTGAAGCTGCTGCTGGTGGCGGCAGGATGTGTGCTACTGGTGGCTTGCGGGAATCTGGCGAATCTGATGTTGGCGCGCGGACTGAAGGATCGTACGCAGACCTCGGTTCGCGTGGCACTTGGTGCTTCATGGCAGAGGCTGGTGCGCAAGGCGCTGGTAGAGTGCGTGATGTTGGCGGTGATCGGCGGAGCCCTGGGCATCGCCGTGGCCTATGCCGGCACCAGGCTGGTTCTCTATCTGGCCTTCCATATCGGCGGCCCGAACAACTACGTACCCATTGACGCGACGCCCTCCTGGCCGGTGTTGTTGTTCGCATTGGGCATGTCGCTGCTGACCGGGGTGCTGTTTGGCATCGCGCCGGCGTGGATGACTTCGCATGCCGACCCGGTGGAGGCGATGCGTGGCTCGAATCGTTCGGTGGGTGGCCAGGGCTCGTGGGCGCAGAAGTCGCTGGTGATCGGGCAGGCGGCGATGTCGGTGGTACTGCTGTCGGCGGCAGCTCTGCTGGGCCAGAGCCTGCGGAACCTGGAGCACCAGAATTTCGGATTCGAGACCGAGGGCCGGTATATCGCGGAGATCAATCCGATGCTGGGTAACTACAAGCCGGAACAAATGGAGCCGATGTTCCGGCAAATCGATGACCGCCTGCGTCAGATCCCCGGTGTGCGCATGGTTGCTCCAGCGCTCTATGCGCCCATGACCGGCGATAGCTGGAACGACGGGATTCGCGTGCAGGGCCGGCCGGAACCCGGGGCGAAGGAAAACACGAGTGCAGCGTGGGCCCGAGTGATGCCGGGATTCTTCGAAACCCTGGGTGCGAAGATCGTGCTCGGTCGACCGATCACGGAGGATGACACAGCAACGACGCGGAAGGTAGCGGTGATCAACGAAGCCTTTGCGAAGAGGTTTTTCAAAGGCCAGAACCCGATCGGCCAGCATTTCGGGATCGATAAGATCAAATATTCCTCAAATTTTGAAATCGTCGGCGTCGCCAGGGACATGCGGTACATGACCTACGACTACAAAGATCCGATAGGGCCGATGTTTTGGTTGCCGGAGGCACAAACAGTGCAGTACGACGATCCGGCTTTCCGGAGTGGTGAGATCTGGTCGCTCTACCTGTACAACATCGTGATCTGGGCGCCGGGCAATCCGCCGGGCATGGAAGACCGGGTGCGCAAGGCGCTGGTCAGTATCGATCCGGACTTTGTGCTTTACGAGGTTGACCCATATAGCAAAATCTTGAGCGGGGATTTTCAGCAGCAAAACATGATCGCCACACTGACAACTCTCTTCGGCGTGCTGGGGCTGGTGCTGGCAGCAGTCGGGCTGTACGGAGTGATGGCCTACACGGTGGAACAGAGAACGAGCGAAATTGGGGTGCGGATGGCGCTGGGAGCGGACCGCGGAGATGTGGTACGGATGGTGCTACGCGGCGCTTTATCACAAGTAGGCATCGGGCTTGCGCTGGGCATTCCGGCGGCGATTGGGGCGGGAATCCTGATGACCAGTCAGCTGTTCGGAGTGAGGCCATGGGATCCCATCATGCTGACCCTGGCCACGCTGCTACTTGGCACTGCAGCGCTGCTGGCGTCGTTCATTCCGGCGCGGCGCGCTGCAGGAGTAGAGCCGATGGTAGCACTGCGGAGCGAATAATCAGAGACTACGGCCAGCGGTGACTTTGAGTCCGCATCCGCAACGGTTGCGAATGCCTTGAGTTTCTGCATTTTCAAGCGAACCGGTTGATATTCCAACCAGAGAAGCATCCATTGGATGCTGTGTATTGGCTTTGTATCATATCAGGGCACGACTTTAGTCGGCCCGTAAAGGACAGAAAGAGAATTGGCCTTCAGAGTGTGCGTGAGAACTGCAAACTTCAGGATTCAAGGTGGAAGCCCCCGCATTGATGCGGGGGAAGGAGCGCTTCAGCGCTCCGAGAAACAGTCTCGACTCGATATGCGCTTTAGCGCTGGCAATGCCAGGGCTGTGCTGTACGGGCTTTACAGGTTGCGGAAAACTCGCGCAATTCGCAAATTTGGATCTATCCACCTTCTCTGAAAAGTAGAAACTTAATGCATTCCTAACTGTTGCGAAAGGGCCAAGGTACTCAATGAGTGCCTCCTGGGCCTTTGGTTTATGAACCCCAAGGTCGTGAGTAGGAGTAGCTGCTCATTCCATCCTGTTTGCCGACGATATCGACTAATTGCCGTCAGGGCGATAAGCGGCGAGAGGCAAGACATGCTGTACCAATTCATCGGTAAACTTCCGTTGCTCTTCGAAAAATGGAAAGTGGCCAGAGTTGTCAAACCAGACAAATTCCTTTTCCGGAGCCGTGATGGCTTGAAAATAACCCCAAATCAGGGAGGGACGACAGTAGGGGTCGCGTCTTCCTTCAAAAAAGACGATCGGTACATGAAAGTCGGGGCCCAGTTTGGTGAGATCAACTTGGGCGAGTTGCGGAAGAAAGATATCGCGTGAAAAGGACATGCCCCGGATGAAGTTGATGTCATCCGCCAGAGTGTATTCAGGAGTTGACACCAAGTCTGTGAGTAGCCTTCGGATGTCCGTGAACCCCTCTCGGCTCTGCGGTCCAAGCAACTCTCCCTCCCAGTGTCTTGCGACCGATTCATCTGTGGGAACCGCGTTTGGAGGATTGGGCGCGATACTCTCCAGGTCTCGAATCGCTCGCCCATTTTGAAGCGTGCGTGCTTGTTGGAGGGCGTCCCTGTACGCCAGCCCGTCGTTCTGTTTCATATTCACGAATTGGCCAACCCCTACGTACGCGTAAATGAGGTCCGGGTGTTCGTGGGCTAACCAGAGGCCGAGTGAACTTCCCCATGAGTGGCCGATAACAAATATCTTTTTTCTTTGAAAACGCTGACGAAGATAGTGCGCCACGTCAAGCGTATCCTGTTCCATTTGAGGCACATTCATGGTTCTGCGCTGAATCTCTCTGTCATTGGAGGCGTAGGTCTTTCCCGCTCCCCGTTGGTCCCATTGCACTACAGTGAAGTGGCTCTCCCATGGACCCTGAAACAATCCCGACAGCGGAATGAAAGCAATGCCAGGCCCACCGTGGATAAAGAGAAGAATGGGGTTGTTCACGTCCTGGCCACGCACTTCGATCCACTGATCGATGCCGCCGATTCGCACGGCTTCCAGGCTGTTGATGCCCTTGGGTGAATGAATCGCCCGTCTTTCAGCCACTTTGTGTTGCAAATATTTTCGATACAACAGGGCAGACGAAAGTACGGCAAGGATCAGGCAGGCGATTGATATCGCGACATACTTAACGATTTTTAAAAGCTTCCTGATCACAGGATTACCCTCGGAACGTTTCTTTTCTTGATACGGATAGTCACGTACCTTTGTTCCCGGGTAACATCGCGAGTGTTCGGTGATGTCTCACCCATGATCATGTCCTCTGTCAAGCGGAAGCGCGAGGCCGCAGTCAGTACCAGGGCACCCGAGATTCTCGGTTTCCATTATCGGGTTCACTTCATTGAGGTGCGGAACCACCTCTGCACAGACGAATTGCGGTTGCTTATCTACGCTTGGCTTGAATTGCGAAGCGCTTGCTATCGTCAGAGGGCGGGCGATGTATCAGGGACGCATCCTTGGCGGGCGTGTATGTAAGGGGCAGTTACCCATCTCCGGTTTGTTGTCGTCAGGAAGTGCATACTGCTTCCATTCGCGGTTGCCGAGGTTCCCGTAGAATCCTATGTCGGGATGTACTGTCATTCCATCATAGGCCAGCATACGCTTGTGAATACGTTGCCGGATGGTTGCTGCGATCGGCTGCGACGTTGCCGGATCGATGAAAAGAGACCTGGGCTGGAAAACGAGCACCATGCCTGGACCGAGATTTCTGCTACGCCGGCGCTTATAAGTGGGTGAGGCTCCGACCACGAACATCTCGCAACGCCCAAACTTGAATTCCCAAAAAGGATCATCGGGTGTCCTGTCTGAGGCCGGATCGCGGTCGCGCTCATGAAGGAACTGCAGCACCTGCCAAAAGCGCTCGACAAAGGAATTGTGATCCGCGGTCGAGGGGTCGGGCTCGAAGAACGCAACCAGGCTCGAGCGTTCATGGGGAGGAGTCCTGACCACGCTGACAAACTGCCACATGCTGGTCACGATTTCGTGGAGGTTGCCCTGGGCAATAAACGTATAGAGCATTTCTCCGCGGGCCTCGGCACTTTGACCGAAGAAACATGGATACTCATGGGCGCGGAGCCTGGCTTGGTATTGTTCGTATGCATCCAGCTTCCACTTATCTTTGACGGCGACTCCCAGCTTACCTTGATCGAGGACGCGGGCCGCCCAGTTTTGATCCGTGAGGGTGATCATGCCGTCCTCGCTGCCGGCATCTTTTTCCCTCGCCGCGCCAAGCGGACCATCCGGCGAAAGCCTGCGAGCTGCTGTTCGCCCCACGAGCCGTTGACTAAAGCCGGCTCGGCTCCGGCATCGCCCGTCTCGACGGTGTTGTCGCGGAATCTGGCGGTGCCAAAAGAAATGTCCCACAGGGACAAGGTAGTTCCGAAGTTGCAGCTGCGCCGCCCAGCGGCGCGCAACGCGTGATGCGTGCGATGGAATTGCGGGGAGATGAAGATATGCTCCCCGAGCCATCCGTAGCCCACCCGGGTGTTCGCATGGGACATGCTGCCGAGAAGCCGGAAGCAAAGAATGAGGAACGGAAACTGCGTCGAGGGTACCCCGATGGCCAGCCCCACGGTGATCAGCCAGGCATACGTGATGGTGTCTTCAAGAATATGCGAGCGGTCATCGGACCAGAAGGTCAATTGCTCTTCGGCATGATGCAGAGAGTGGATCCCATACCACCACCCAACCCGGTGAGATACACGATGACGCCAATAGTCAGCGAGATCGAGAATGCCGAAGTTGGCGATGAAGATGACGGCAGGCCACAAAGCCAGGATAGGGATCAGTCCAGGAAGGGACGGCGGTGGAACAGCCCGGGCACGCAGAAATCCGTCCAAACTCTGACGCAACCAATTGAATTCGAAGTAGGCGATGAGAGGAAACAGGACGATGCGCGCGAAAAACGCATAGGTTACATCGGCGACGATGGAGTTGCGTTTTGGCCAACTCTTCAGCGGCCAGAATCGCTCGAGTGGCGTACAGATGAGAAAACTGATGGCAAGCTCGGTGACTCCGCATGCGGCGAAAAACACCCACAGGCAAGCAGCATGACTGTATTGTCCGAGGCCAAATCCTGACAGAAATGATTGAATGGCACCGAGCATGGAGTCAACGTTCGGCGCGCTCAAGGGACTGGTGTGAGGTGTCCACATCTGTCGTCCTCCACATATCCAAACTTTTAGTCGCAGCTATGCTGCAACTAACAACGGTGCATTTCTGACTTGCGTGCCTTGGTTACTCCAGAAATTGCGAACTACTGCGATCTGACTTGTTCGGCCTCAAGGTCGGCGCGGCATGTTGCCGGCTGCCACGGAGGTCAGATCTCTGTGGTTTGCCCTCTTCCTTGCCACGGTGACAGGTTCGGGGTCGACGTTCCAGATTTTTGCAGGGAAGGCAGGTATTTGTGCAGCGAACAAATTAAGAATATCCAGCCGTCGCCTCTACCAAGTATGCTAAAGGCTAAAAGGGGCGTAATCCGTGCATCGAAAACCCACTATGGCCGACGTTGCCCGTTTGGCTGGCGTGGGCACAATGACTGTTTCCCGTTTTCTCAGCGGAACAGTTCCAGTCGCCGAAGAAACTGCGCGCCGGGTACAAAACGCAATTGAACAACTGGGTTATCGCCCTAATCAGCTGGCGCAGGCGTTTCGCGGCCAGCGAAGCCGTTCCATCGGTCTCATCATTCCGTACCTCTACGACCCCTTCTTTGCTAACTGTGCTCACGCGGTTACTACCGTCGCCAAGGAACATGGCTATTCGGTACTCACGACGACTTCCAACGAGGATCCGGATATCGAATATGCAGAAGTCGAGCAGATGCTGCAGCGCCATGTGGAGGGATTGGTGGTGATCCCCTCCAGATTTCGCGAATCGCGTCTAACCCGGTCTTTGTTCGGAAGAACTCCTGTGGTCGCCTTTGACCGTCCGGTTTCAGACCCGTCCGTCGATGTTGTATTGGTGGAAAATACCTCCGGCTCTCGACGCATCGTGCAGCATCTGATTGAGCATGGGCATAAACGCATCGGCTTTATGGGACTCAGCCGAAGTCTGTATACAATCAATTCCCGCCACGTTGGCTATCACCGCGCTATGCACGATGCCGGCTTACAAGAGGACTCTTTCTTCGGCTGCAATTCGCGCGAGGACACCCGGCGCGCGGTGGAAGAGCTGTTGAATTTGAAAAACCGACCCACTGCCTTTTTTTCTTCGAATAACCTCGCGACGCGCTATGTTTTTGCCGCGCTGCTGCATCTCGGTGTCAAGGTTCCGGCAGACGTTGCCTTGGTGGGCTTCGACGACTTTGAGTTAGCGGAGTTGACTTCACCGCCACTTACGGTCGTGCGACAACCCGCCCAGGAAATGGGACGGGTCGCGACCAGCCTGCTCTTCGAGCGGATCGAACGGGGAGAATTACCGCAGACTGGAACACGCATCGCACTGCCGGTCGAAATCGTGATCCGCCGCTCCTGCGGATGCAAGCATCGAACCGCCTTACTGACGAATTAAGCTCTTTGCGTGGTGCGACAAGTTCCCCGACAAGACCTCAAAAGCGCGGAACGTCGGCCAGGCGATTCACGTTTTGAAAAGGAACCATCCAGCCGGGATACTCAGGCGGCAGGGCGCTGACCTCGTCAAGTTGCTTCATCTCCCCTTGCTCGAGCTGGACGTCGACAGCAGCCAGATTTTCCTGCAGTTGTTCGGCGCGTTTGGCGCCGATGATGACGGAGGTGACGAATGGCTTAGCCAGCACCCAAGCCAGGGCGATGGTGGCGACGCTGGTGTTGTGGGCCCGGGCGATCGGCCGCAGAATATCCAGGATGCGCCAGGTGCGCTCCTTGTCCACAATCGGGAAATCAAAGGCGGAGCGGCGTGAATCCTCAGGTTTTTGGCTCTCGCGGGAATACTTGCCGGAGAGAAGACCCCCAGCCAGCGGGCTCCAGACGAGCAGACCCGTGCCCTGGTCCTTGAGCAACGGGACGATCTCCCGCTCGAGATCACGGCCGGCAATGGAGTAGTAGGCCTGCAGAGTGTCGAGCCTGGCCAGGTTTTTTGCCTCAGAAATACACAGGGCCTTCATAAGCTGCCAGGCGTACCAATTGGAGCAACCGATATACCGTACCTTGCCTTGCGAAACGAGGGTGTCAAGCGCGCGGAGCGTCTCTTCCACCGGGGTAACAGAGTCGGCGGCATGGATTTGGTAAAGGTCGATGTAGTCCGTCTGCAGGCGCCTGAGTGACTGCTCGACTCCATCCATAATGTGGCCGGGCGAGGCGCCCACATCGTTCCGGCCCGGGCCGGTGCGGCCATACACCTTGGTGGCAATCACGAGGTCTTTGCGAGCGATGCCCACGTTGCCGATGGCCTTCCCCAGGGTCTTTTCGGACTCGCCATTGGTGTAAACATCTGCGGTATCGACAAAGTTCACGCCCGCGTCAAAGGACTGCTTGAGGAGCTGGTCGGCCAGGTTTTGATCGACACCTGCGATGGGCTTCCACATACCTTCTCCGGCGGCGAAGGTCATGGTGCCAAGACAGATCTCGGATACGAGGAGGCCGGTTGGGCCTAGAGTGTTGTATTTCATGGGAACCTTTGCGGGATTGAGATTGGGTCGTACCAAGAGTTGGATGTGACTACGCGGACTGACGATTCCTTCGTTTTCTCGTCACCCAAGTGGTCATGCAGCGATAATCCTGAACGATCGTGGTCTTCAAAGGGTCTACCAGGACTCCGTTCATCTCCTCGGTCAACCCTAGAAGCATCTGCTCATCGACCAGGAACCACTCCGAACCGTCGCCCACGATAAATACGTTGCCCCGCACTCGTTCGAAGTCCATTCCGATCCTTGAACCCAACCGGCAGAACAACATTCCACCCGGCCTCAAAACTCGCCAAAGCTCCGCTAACATCGCCCGGAAATGGCGATCGTCGCGGGCAAAGTGGAGCACTGAATTGCAGATCACTACATCGGCAAACCCATCCGGGAACGGCATCCGCTCAATGGACCCCACCTGAAAGTTATCTGCCGGCAATCGAGTATTGAGCGCCGCCGACAATTGGCGGACATGTTCCACGCCGTCGACATCCGCGTCGAGGGCGAATATCTCGCACCCCTCGCGCAGCAGGTAGACCAGATTGCGCCCGTACCCGCACCCGGCATCGAGCACACGCATACCGGGCGCGATGTTCCCGCGCTGGATTTGATCGAACACATAGATGTCAATCTGCCCAAACTGCTCCTGGATACTTAGCATCAGCGCGCAGTCCAGCCGCCGTCGATCACCAGAGTGTGGCCCGTGATAAGGGAGGCAGCCGGCGAAGCGAGAAAAACTACAGCGCCGGCCACTTCGATCGGTTCTCCGATTCGATGTAACGCGGCGATGCGGTCAATGACGTCCCGACGAAACTCGGGGTCGGCAAGCGCGGGTTCGGTGCCCGGGGTACGGATGAACGTCGGCGCCACAGCGTTCACGTTGATGTTGTACTTACCCCACTCTACCGCCAGGCACTTGGTCAGATGGCTGATGGCCGCCTTGGTCATGCAGTAGACAGACTCGGTCGGCAATGCCGCGAAAGCTGCCTGGGAACTCATGTTGATGATGCATCCGCTGTTCTGTTGGATCATGACCCGCGCTGCGGCCTGACAGGCGAAAAATGTGCCTTTCAAGTTAATGGCGATGGTCTGATCGAAATCTTCTTCGGTGACTTTCTCCGCCAGGTTATCGGGCGCGATCCCGGCGTTGTTGACCAGAATGTCCAAACGGCCGAAGTTCTGAACCGTGCGATCGACGGCTTGGCGGATCTGCTCGGGACTGGTCATGTCCATCTGCAGGGGCAAAGGCCGCCGCCCGCGAGCAGCGATCTCGGCAGTTACACCGTTGTCGCTGGTTGCGTCACGTAAACCCAGCGCGACCTCCGCACCGCCCTCGGCGAGGGCCAGCGCGATGGCCCGGCCCAATCCTCTTGACGCTGCGGTAACCAGCGCGATCCTGCCTTGCACATCAAATCTGGGTAGAGCTTCCATTCGTCTTCCCCGGGTAAAGCTAAAGAATACTTCTGCTTAGCCGATCGGCTTTGCCGCCGGCATGCAGCTGCGAAGATTAAACCACGCCACGCTTGCGATTAAACCGAGTTTAACGTCAGAGTGCACGCCACCTCCGGAGGTAAAATGGTCTGAAGCGCCATTCAAGCACGTTTTTGTCCAGCAAGATTTGCACTTGCCACTTGACTCTGTATCTTGCCAGGAGTGGTTAGCGTTTCAGGATAGGGGTGCCATGCGATCTATCAGGTGCTTGCTTTTCCAGGCTTCGGTGTGCGGGGCCTTGTTGCTGTCTCCGGTAGCCGCATTTTCCGGCAGCGCCAACACCCATTCCAAATTTGTCGGCGTTTATATGTCCCAACCGCGTGACGGCGCGAAATCGGGTGCGTTCATGAATCTGAGCCTGGGTCGGGATGGCACGGCAACAGTCACGGAAGATCCGGGTGACGGCACGAAAACTCTCTTTGGTCATTGGGTCGACTCCGGCAGCCAAGTCACAGTCACTTTCGACGCAGAGGAGGGGAAGCCGGCGGAACCTGCGATGGCTTTTCAACCCGGCCACGATGGACTGCAGGCGGTTACCTGGAACCGCGCCACCTGGGGCAAAGAAAATCCTCCGCCAATGAAAAAGGGCGGGGCCAAGGTGAAAGACCTGTATTGGTTCACAACCAATCCATAGATGCGTATTCCGCAATCCGTCCCCGCCGCGAAAGAAGCGTCACCCCTTTCCGGCGCCGGAAATTTCCCTACCGAATACACTCCCGCGACAATCCGAACGACGACAAAACCCGACAAAATGCCTGCAACATCAGGAACATACTCACTGTCAGAGTGATTGTTGAACAGCCCTGAACAGCGGAGAATCCTGTAAGCTTCTTCTCGTTAATTGTCCTTTTGGGATGTGCTTTGCCGGCGACTGATGGGCCTGCCACGTCCTTAGACGCATCCTCGTCATCGACGTTTCTTCCCCAAGTCGGCCAAACGGCACACTACCGGTACCTGGATACGGTTACCAGTCCGAAGCAAACCAAAAGCGAAGCCGTGTTGGTGACCATCAAGTCACCGAAAATCAAGTCCGCGTAACGATTGACGCCGATGGGCAGGAACCGCGAAACCTCGATCTCTCGGTTGACTCATCCGGCGCGCTGCAGCCCACCTCCGACCAAAGGGAGCAAGAGCTCGTCAGCCGTCTTTCGTTAGTCGCGCGCATCGGCACCAACCCACGCGTGGCAACCTCGTTTCCCGTTCTGCTCAACGTTCCGTGGGCCAGCGGACCTGTGAATCCCATGGTTTCCATCCAACCGACAGAGCCCGATGGGTTCGTCGCAAACGCTAGTGCTGCAACTACGGTCAATCCCCCGCAACCGCAGCAGCGCTTGCACGTTCTGCTTGCGCCGGGCGTAGGTCTGACTGGCGCGCTCATTGGCGGAACTGCGGGAAGAGTCATTGCACTCAGCGGACTGGTAAGAACGGTGGTAGTCGCGAATCATAGCGCTTCCAAGCCGGTACAGACCGAGGTCAAACTACATATCACGGGCCACCTTGCCAACCGCCGGCTGCAAGCGCTTTACGGTGATCAGGAAAACAGCGTACATGCTAAAAACCGCAATGGCACGCTCAGCAATAAGTGGTCATTGGTTGCCGATGATGGAATGATCTAAGGCGAAGAGAAGCAGCGTTATGAAAATCGCACTGCACATTTTGATATTGGCCATGGCTATGCGGTTGTGCGCTCAAGATGTGCCCACACTCTCTGTAAATGTGAATGTAGTGTCACTTCTGGCGTCCGTTCACGATCAGAACGGCCGGATCGTAAAAGACCTGAAGGCAGACGACTTCGTGCTCGAAGAGGATGGCGTCCCGCAGCAAATCCGCTACTTCTCGAAAGAGACGGATCTTCCTCTTACTGTTGGGATCCTGGTGGACACGAGCCGTAGCCAGCAAGGCGTACTAGGACAGGAAAGCCAAGCCAGCGCCGGATTTCTCAACCAGGTGCTCCGCGAGGGTAAAGATCAGGCATTTGTCGTAAAGTTTGATACCAGCGTAGACACACTCCAAGGCTTGACGTCTTCGCGCAGCCAGCTCGCGGCTGCACTCGAACGGCTGACGATTCCCGATCAGTATGCCACCCTCATCTACAGTGCGGTCCGCGACTCTGCAGAAAACATAACCGCGAAGCAGCCTGGGCGGAAGGCTTTCATTCTGCTCACAGATGGCGTTGCGTATAAAGACCCCACGTCGATCGGAACCGCCATCGAGTTTGCACAACGCGCGGACACCATCCTTTACGCCATTCGCTTTTCTGATCCTGTTGGCATACGGGGCCCTATCAGAATGGCGGTTCGCGAAGCCGCGAAGGAGCGCGGTAAGCAGGAACTGCATCGGATGGCCAAGGAGACAGGTGGCGTCGTCTTTGAAGTCAAGAACGGGCAAACGCTCGAATCGATCTACGCGGAAATCGAAGACGTACTTCGAAGTCAATACAATATTGGTTATACGCCGGGCCGGCCCGCTGCCGATGGAAAATATCACAAGATCAAACTCGTAACCAAGGACAAGCATCTGATCGTCGATACCAGGGACGGATACTTTGCCAAGTGAAGATACAGCGGCGCCGAGATCGCCTTCGATGGAGATACAGAAGCGACCTATTTTGCTGATTGATGACGACCGGGACATGGCCGAAATGCTGGCCGAATACCTTGGGCCTGAGGGATACATTGTTCACTTGAGGTATACCGCGCAATCCGGGCTCGACCGGGCTAAGGAAGGTGGCCTGGTTTTGATCATTCTTGATGTAATGCTGCCAGATCAGGACGGGTTCAGTGTGTTACACGAGATCCGGCAACAGAGCCGGATCCCGGTGATTATGCTCACCACTAGAGCAGCGGTCCCGGATAAGGTGAGGGCTCTTGAGGCCGGTGCCGACGACTACATACCAAAGCCGTTCACCCCAATCGAGCTTCTGGCAAGAATTCGTAGTGTGCTGCGCCGCGGCCTTCCCTCTCGATTCGGAACTCCCTTCTTAGCCATCGATGACTTGATCCTCGACGGCGGGTCCCGAACCGTCCAGTGCGATGGACAACCGGTCGATTGCACGTCAGCGGAGTTTGATGTCTTGCAGGCACTCGCTTCCTCGGCCGGCCAGGTGGTGACCAGAGAACACCTCACGCGCATCGCGCTGGGACGCTCTACTTACGGCAATGACAGGGGAGTCGATAACCTGATCAGCGCGCTGCGCAAGAAGCTCGGCCCGTCTCCCAATGGACAGGAACGTTTTCGGTCTATCCGCAACACCGGATATGTGTATCTGCTGGATGCTCCGTCTGCAGCACAAGAGCAGCGATCCTGAAGGTGTTGCAACGAATGCGGACGGGTCTCCCCGGCTAAAGCTGCTGTGGGACAGCACGATGGCAGGCAGCACATTTAACTTCAGTAAGTTCTGCCCGCCGATGGTAGCCGACGGCAAGTTGTACATCGCCACGTATGACGGCCGCGTCGACGTGTACGCTCTGAAACCATGATGCCCCCAGTTCGTCCTGCTTTCGAATACTGCCGAGCACGGGCGCGGTGGTTCTCTTGGTTAACCGACTTTGTTTTCTAACCAGGCTCAGGCAAAGATCGTCGCTGCAAATTGCTTTGTGACGGCGGCGTGGATGAACGAGGCGACCCGGTCGTAGACGGCCTGGTCCTTCCCCGCGGGATTCGGCACATCGAGTTGGCGATCCAGCCGCAACGTCTTGGAAGCGGCAAAGGGAAATCTGTGAGCCACGGCGTCTCGCTGCTCGGTAGTCATGCAGTAGATGGCCTCGGCTTCGAGCGCCATCTCGACGGTCAAATTGCTGGACCGGTGCGGCTCGGGCGAAATTCCTCGAGCGATGAGCGCGGCTTCCGCTTCCGCAGTCATCGGCTGACCGATACCGTGGTTAAGTCCGGCGCTGACAATGCGAATTCCCTTCTGCCCCAGCGAGGACACAGGGATACCAAAGCGCTTCGCGAATTCCGCGCGGCAGATCCACATAGCCATGGGCGATCGGCTGGTGTTTCCACTGCAAACAAAAATAAACAAGCGCTGGCCCACATGGGGATGGACTGCCGGGGGGGCAGCCTTCAAAAAGGCCATGTAGGCGGTTAAGACCGTGACGAGCAGGAGAATCCATCCCAGATGAAAGGAGAAGACAAATTCGCAGAATGCCGCCAGAAGCGCAGCGGCCGGCAGCGTTACCGTCCACGCAATGGCCATCTGAGCCGCAAGCCCTCGGCGTACCGCCTTATTTTTGGCGATCCCGGTGCCGAAGACTGCTCCGCCCAGAACATGGGACGACGCTACCGGAAAACTGAGTAAGGAAGCCGCTATCAGGATGAGGGATGTCGTGAGGTTTGCGGCCAGGCTTTCATGAAGATCCATCTTCGTAATACGATGCGCCACAGTCTCAGTGACTCGCCGTCCGCCGAACAAGCCTCCCAGCGCCATCACAGTAGTTACGGTTAAAAGCGCCAACCTGGACGTTATCACTTCTCCGAAGCCTGAGGTTGCAGCCAGTGGAATCGCAAGAGCCCATATCTTGGCTGAGTCGTTGATCCCGCGGCAAAGAGCAACCAGCCCGCTGGAAATCCAATGGGTGCGGTTTAGCGACGGCAGTGAATCCATCCATAGACGGCGAATGGGCACACGGAGCAACAGCACAAGCAGGATCGCCAGTATCGGGCTCGTGACCAAAGGCAAGACAAAGCCGCGCAACAAATGAAGATTGTTGCCTGGCTGCGGTCCTCCCCGAAGCCACGCAACCCCCACGATGCCACCGAGGAGCGCATGTGTAGTGGAGATAGGCAGTCCCCGCCGGGTTGCAATTGCGATGCAGATAAACGCTGCCAGCGCGGTCGACAAAACGGGGGCGGGAGTTTCGAGGCCGCTGCTCTGAATGGCGTGGGCAAAGCGCATCGCTACACCGCGTGCCAGCAGTCCGCTGAGCAACGAGCCAGCCAGGGTCCAGCTTACTGTCCAATAGACTGCCTTTCGATAAAGAGTGACGCGGCCGCCGAGCAGGGTTGCAGTTGCGCGGGAGAGATCGTTGGCCCCGTTGGCGAAGGCTACGCAGGAAATTAAGAGCAAAACCAGCAGCATACGCTGAGCCTCAAAACGCCCGAGCAAACGTATCGAGTGGCGGGAGAGTCGTGATTGAGGGATTTCAAGTGACCCGGCGCGTGAGCCGCGCCAGGTCGCAAAAAGCGACTAGATGGTGACGTGAGTGCCGTCAAATTTGGTGAAGGTCCAGCCTTTGAAGGGCTCGTTATAGAGATACTTCCCATCCTGGAGAATGGAGATGGCAATCTTTTCGCCCAACTTTATCGATTCGACGTGGTCAGAGCGCCAGTGAACTCCCGCATGATTGCGGAACATGCCGACATTTCCCGCAATCTTGTTGGCCTCGGTTTTCACAGTTAATTTGTTAGCGTCGGGGCCGGTATAGGGAGCCAGGCTGGTCCCATCGGGGCTGGCCTGAACTGGATTTTCGATAGGCATGTCTTCGTTGAAGAACGCTTTGATAATGGTGGCGCAGGCGCCTGCCACGGTAGCGTGTCCGGAACCGTAGGAAGGATGCTGTGGACTTCCTTCCGGGAAGGCCATAGGCAAAAACCAGGTAAGGTATTTGGCGTGGACTTGAGATGCCGCGGCTGAATTCAAAACGTCCGCGTGTACGGGGTAATTCTTCAGACCCGATTTTGTGAAGTGTACCAGCCCGCCATACGCTTCAGGTCGCAGGGTGCGATGTACAAACCACTTCTGAAACCACTGCGCCTTCAGCGCGCGGGTGGCTACTTCGGCAACCAAAGTTGCGACGTGAGGATTGCCGAAAGTTCCAAAGCCTGCCTCGGTAGCAGCACAGGGGTTTGGTGCCTGGTAGGGATTGTCCTTGTCGTAGGAATTGAACTTAAGACTATCGAGCAGATTGAGCGCGGCCATGAAATAGGCTTGGTACAGTTCGTCCACGTGGACGAATGCCGAACCGCATCGCCCATCGAAAAGGTAGCGTGCACCGATGGTAACGTTCGGACCAAAGAAGTTGCCGGGAGGTAACGGGCTCACCGTGGCCTGGCCATTCTGTACTGCCAGCCACAACGCAACATCGGTCATGTAGTCCAGATCCGGCTGATAAGCAACATACTGCTGCGCAGGATTGCCCATCGGATCATTCACGGCAAGATCGCCGAAGTTTGCACTTTTCAGGAAGAATTGAGAGATATAAGGGCCTACCAACTCGCCGGGAGTATCCCCGCGGAACAGGGTATGGGCAGTAACTTTACCGCCTGCACCCTTGGGCCCGGTGAAAGCAGAGAGATTGTTCAGATCCGCTATCGCAGCCGTGGTTATCGGCTCCAGGCCATACATGCTGAAAGGTACGTCCCGGCAAAGGGCCATCCAGTAGAGTTCGACCATTTCGCCGGCCCTTACTGCGCTTGCAAGCTTCGGCGCGGGTGGAATGCTAAGGGCGTGCGAGTCAGCCCCAATGAGGTCAAATGCGAGCCCTGCCTGAGGATTGACCAGCTTGACTGAGCCTCCAGCGGGTCCGCCGAGCGTGATGGCCTGAAAGTCAGCGGGCAGACCGGAGGTCACTGCTTTGGAAAGGCTGGCATACGCGGCGAGGTTCACTTCTCCGAAGCCGTCGTGAGGAAGGCCCTTCGAGTAGCTGCCGATTTTGTTGGGATAGAGAGCTTCGTCGCCATTGTCATGGTGAGGTGGCAACGGAACAGCTTTTTCGAATTTAGCGGCGTCGCAACGAATCTGTTCGGCGGTGGCTGCTCTTGCAGCGGGAGTCTGCACTCCAAAAGGCGGTGGCGGCGTCGGAGGCGGCGGTGTCGGAAGTGCGGGCATATGATTTCCTCCAATTGTGACGTAATTTAGAAATCACTAGATAGTGCGCCTCACTTCGACAACGTTGCAGCAGAACGCCCCCTGCACAACCTTTCTGCAGCTAAGTCCAGGGGCCCGGAGACTACTCGAAGAAGTTACTCTGCTGTGTCAGCACGATCCGGCAATTCAGATCAACGCCTTCCAAACTAAATGCTTCGCGGCGCCAGGTAAGAGACGCGGAGGGTATATGGCGTTTCTTTCTGAGCTGCCGGAGTGTTCGACGACTGCAGCAGAAATGTATAGAATCCCAGGTTCTTCGCCTGCAATTGCAGTGAGCCGCCCTGTTGCGTTCGATCGAAACTGCGTTGCGAAACGACGGCCCCCGCGGGGTCGCGCACTTCGAGCTGGATGGATGTATTGTTCGCCCAGCCCGAAGGATTGAAGAGAAGTTTGGCCTCGATCGCGCTGTTTGCGTCCGCAAAAACACGGCACACCTGTACTTGCTTTGCATCGCTGGCCGCCGGGATATCCAGATCGGGCGCGCCTTCATAATCCTGCGTGGTAACCAGCGGTTTAGCGGCGAACAGGGTGATTGGCTGCGGCTGCGAATAGCAAACATAACCCAGTCCGTTGGTGCATTTGGGGATGGTAATGGTCACGTTGCTGTGCGCATCGGTGGAAACTGCCTCCTCGTGACCAGCGAAATCCTCCAGCCGCGTATGTGGCGGAAAACCGGTTTGCACCGTTATCGTGCGCGAAGCGTTGGAGTCTTTGTTCAGCCCTACCAGAAGACGCTTTGGCGCTGGACCGGTGCCCAGCCGTTCAAACGCAAATACGCCACCATCTTTCCAGCGCTGCTGGGTTCCACCATTGGCCAAATGTTCGTGGATCCAGATGAGCCGGTCAATGGGTTTTTTCAGTCCAAAGCAGTTCTTGTCCGTGCTGTAGTCGCGATAAAAAACGCAGGGATAACCTTCTGAAGTGAGGATGTAGGCATAGGCCAGCGTCTTATTACGAATGATCGGTCCGCCGATGCCGCCGCGATCGGTGTCATGATTCTCCACGAAAGTCACCGCGCCGAGCGGGTCCACCCCGGCCAAGCCGGCATGATCGAGCGAACCCATGTCCGCGCTGTCAGGATTGTTACAAATGGTTTGGAGTAAAAAACGCAAGGGGAAATCGAAGGACGCTGCGCGATGTTGCATGGTGTTGGCCCATTGCTCAATCAGGCCGACATTACCGTCAGCAAATTCGCCCACCGCGAACTTTCCGGCCAGCGCGCCATGATTCAGCAACGGGAGCATGAAATCGGTTGATACTCCTTTAGTGTTGTCCAGCCGAAAACCCTGAACATCCAAGGAACGAGTCAGCCAGTCCCCTGCATTCAGAAGCCCGTTAAAACAGTGGTGCGGCGGCAGGCCGTTAATGGGCGCGAGGTCGCGGCCAAAAGTGAACTGATCGCTGAATACGCCGGGATCTTCGGGGACATGCGGATGGAAATCTCCAGGACCTTTGGAAAAGCGGCCGCCGCCAGGCTTACCCGCTGCATCGACGTAGGTAAACTCAAAATTACCGTCATCACCATCCCGATCGTTCTCGATGATGTCGGCATACACATCGATTCCGTTGGCACGCATGACGGCGACGCAGCTCTCGAGCTGTTCGCGGCTTCCGTACCGGGTGGGCACGGTGCCCTTCTGATTTTTCGCGCCGAGATCGTAATCATCGAACACGTCATAGCCGCTCGAGGATTCTCCCGAAGCTCCTTTCAGCGGACTGGGGATCCAAATTGCGGAGAAACCCGAGGTGCTCAGCGCCTTTGCCTGCGCGGCGAGATGATCCCACCAGAACGGTATCGTTTTGTCCCCGTCGAGCGGCGAGGGCACCCCGGCAATCTTACCCGGACCGAAGAAAAATCCCTGCAGAAGCACGCCCATCGCTTTCTCCTATTCGTGAATCGTTGTCGTCGGACATCAAGCTTTTTGGTTGCTGACAGCTTCCGCCAAAAGGTTAGATCGATCGCGGGCAGTCGCTTTAAAGGGCTCCACGCCCGCAATCGATCCGTTGCTGCTCTCACGTCTGGTCAGCTCACCTCAATCACTTTTTCAGTGCTGCCAGCACGGCATTCCCATTCGGACTTCCCATCCCACTGCAAGCATCCCAACCATCGGTAGCGTCGTAGCCGGGGTTGCCCCCTCCCCCTGGCCGGTTATTTC
The DNA here is from genome assembly GCA_963796145.1 of uncultured Acidobacteriaceae bacterium. Taxonomy (GTDB): domain Bacteria; phylum Acidobacteriota; class Terriglobia; order Terriglobales; family Acidobacteriaceae; genus PALSA-350. The sequence goes on from CAWCKO010000043.1 coordinate 38,297, forward strand.
CGATCTTCACGTCGTTGAAAGCGCCCGGACTGGAATAGAGCTGTGGGTTGATGAACCCGACACGTCCCGCGACCTTTTGATTGATACGCGTGATCAGCGCCGCCCAAAGAGGCGCGACCGCGCTGGTACCGCCGACCACGGTGGAGGATCCGTCAACAAGAACGGTGTAACCGGAGCTCGGGTCACCGTTGCCTGTGACGTCAGGCACGCCCCGGCCGGGGGGGCCACCATTCGGAGATGCGGGCAAGGTCACATTAGCTTGCCACGACGGCGGAGGAGTGTTGACATCACTGATGCCACCGCCGACGGCGCCGAAGCTGTCAACCTCCGGGTCAGTGTCGGCGAAGCCCTGGTTCCACGCTGACTCTCCCTCCAATGTGTTTCCCGAAGTGTTGATATGGGTTGCGCCACAAGCAACGACTAAGGGGCTGGAAGAGGGGAAGTCAACGTGTACCTTGCCATCCCATTCATTGGGACCCATATCTGCCGCGCCGTTGTCGCCGGAGGCAACCAGGACAGTGATTCCCAGGTTCTGGGCATCTTCCAGAGTGCGGTTGACGTCATCGATGAATTGACCGGTCGCCTGGTCCTCAGAGCCTCCCCAACTAATGGAAATAACGGATGGGTTGTTCACCGTATCATGAACCGCATCAAGAATGGCGTCGCCAAAATTGGCTTCGGTCCCTGACGGCGCAAAGTAGACCACCAGGGTCGCCTTGGGCACCAGGGCTCCAATGATCTCGATATCCAGCCCCACTTCCAAATCAGCCCCCGACCCGGGCTGGTTGGTGCCGTGATCGACGGCGACCGTTACCACCTTCGGGTTCGCCACGCCGAGGGAAGTGAAATATTTTTGCAAATCGGCCGGCTGAAACCCACCTCCCAGTTCGATCATCCCGACCGTTTGTCCTGAACCATCCCCCTCTGGAAACCCGTACAGGCTGGCGACGGTCAGCGGAGAAAGGCCGGCAAATTGTGCCTCCGCACCGGCCCGTGGCTTAAAGGTTCTGAAATGTGGCCTGGCAAAAGGCCGGTTGTCCAGTCCGAATACTCCAACCACGATTCCCTCAAGCGCCTTGGGCAGACCGACCGGGCCGGTGCGCCCACGATAGGTCATGTTCGCGTGCTCATAATGGCCGAGTTGTACGTCGAAGGCCGATGAGAAAGCCTTCACGGTTCCTGACAGCTTGACAGTTCTTTTTGCGGCATTTGCTTCCACAACGACGAGACCGTTACGACTGGCGAAGTCTGTAACTTTCGCTAAGTCGCCGGCATCGGATCCATACGTTTCGCCTAATGCCTGATACGAGATGTGGCGTTCTGATGCCGGTCTCGTCTTTGTCTTGCGGCGGAGTCGAACCGATACTTCCATACGTTCGTCTGGGTTGGCCGGTGCCGTCAACCGCGCGCCGGCGACCGGTTTGCGGTCGCTTTTGGATAGAGCAATGTAGTTAGCTTTCATGGCCATCTGTCCGCACCTCCTTGTGCGTTGCTGTTACGGTTGCATTACACTGCGAAATGCCTGACCTCCAGGGAGAATCCGTTTCCGTTCTTGACCAGCGGTCCAGTCACGGTTACTTTTGGGGGCGGCGGATTCGTTTGCACCCTATTCAGAAGATCCTGATATGCGCTTTGTTCGTCAGCCAGCACCGGCCAGTTCTGGCGTGTGGCGAAGTTCCATTGCACCTTATCGCCGGCCTCCAGCGGCGCCAGAGGTAACGGCGGCCTCTCTCCCGTACCCATAAGCGTAAGCCGGCCGCCGATCTCACTTACGACACCGCCAAGTGTCATCTCGATTCCGCGCAAGGTGTAGGACGCATTGGCCACACCGGCAAACTCCTTACGCCAAAGGTCGAGGTCGGGCAGAGCATCGCTCTGGAGATGGACCTGAGCGGTGGAATCATGCCGGTCAGCAGAGTAACGAACCTCCTCTACACCAGACAACCGCTGCAGTGCGTCCTTAGCGCCGCCCCAACAGGCCTGGATGCCATAAGGGCAGGTAGGCGTGATCCCGATCGTGACCAGTGGGCGGCCGTTCTTTGCAAATGAAGCATCCTTCTCAATCGGACTTGGTTTGACCACATTGAACAGAGCCTTGCTGGCTGCGGGCGCGGCAACCTGCGGACCGGAAATTTGCACAATGGGCGCCACCGAGGGCACACCCGTGTCGTCGATGACAAAGAGCATGTAATGTCCTGGCGGACAAACATTGGCATTCTTCGGCGTGGTCACCGTCAACTTTCCCGCGCCGGCGACAAAGGTCAGAAAATTCAGACGCTGGTTTTGATCGAAAGAGTGGGTGCCGGAAGCCAGCCGTATCCAGCTCACCTTTACGATCTTCTCAGCCGCCGGAACCTGCACCTCAAACGGCTGATCGTACGACACCGCATTGGGAGCACCCGCGATCGTTGGGCGCGGGGTTCCGGTAAAGAGGTAAGGAGGGGAGAATAGTTGCGCGTCGATATGCGAGTCCGTCGATGGATTCGCTACGTTATTTGAGGGCGCATACTCCCCTCCGCCAGCGCTTAAGACTCTGCCATCCGGCAACAGGACTGCGGTCGAGTGATAGCACCGGTCGACCGCTTCGGCCGCCATGGTACTCCACTTGCCGGTGGTTGGATTCCAGAGCTCGGCTTCGTGAACCGTCGCGTTTTTATCCAGATCGTTGAAGCCATTTCCACGCGTTCCTCCGGTGACCAGCACCGAACCATCAGCCAGGATGGTGGCATTATGCTGCCGCCGGGCGAACTGCATCGACCCCGTCATCTGCCAGGCGGGCGCCGGTGCGGTCAGGTCGATGATTTCAACGATATTGGTTGGAGCCTGGGTTCCGGTATCGAGACCGCCGCCGATGAAGGCAACCTTGCCGGTGTCGTACATGACCGACGGAGCATAGTCGCGCAAGCCGGCCTGGCGGGTTGGGCCGGGAATCCAGTTGCCGCCGCCGCTGGTATCAAAGAAGAAGCTCTCCCCCAGGCCGCCGGACATAAAAACGCGGCCATCCGGCCCGACATGGAATCGCGGAAAGAGAGTGAGGGTATCAAAGTCAGTCACGGATTCCCAGCCGGCTCCGCGCCAAATCTGCGGAGTCGGATTGACTGCGCTGTCGTTGTTCGGCGGCTGCAAAGGTCCGGTGGCGAAGGAGCCCGACAGTACCATTACGCCGCCATCCGGCAGTGTGAGCGCCGATGGATACCAGCGGCCTTCGTTCATCAAAGCGGCGGCCGTCCATTGATCGGTAACCGGATCGTAGATGCAACTTTGATTCAGACCTTGGCTATCGAAAATGTGTCCGCCCACAACCATCAGGCGGCCGTCTGCCAGGAAGGTATGACCGGAACAGAAAAGGTTGACGGTAGTCTTTCCATCGGCAAGCATGGGTTGATTTTTGGTTTGCACGCTGGTATTGGTTGCCGGGTCCCAGACATAGGTCAGGGTTTCGTGCTCGTTGAGGGTAGAGAATTTCAATGACCCAGGTTCCTTGCGACGGCCCCAATAGAGAACCTTGCCGTTCGGGAGCAGATGGGTGTGAATCGCTACATTCTTCAAATCGAAGGGAGGGGACCATTGTCCCATCGCGGCTGGACCTGAAGCTGAAACTGAAGCGGGAGCTGAAACTGAAGCTGACATCGGTTGTCCTCCTTTTAGCTGCGAATGAAAACAGGTTAACTGCAACAATCATGACTACCATTATCGCCGCCAGATACGTGGCCATGGTTCGAGGCTTTTCCTCGATGCTTCCTGGTACGAAAACGGTACTGGACGAACAGAACGGCCACCGACACGCCGCAAAACGCAGCGATCGCGAGCTTCGAAAATAAGCTCGAAATACCAATGGCCGATAGCCACATCGCCAAGCACAGCGGACACTTCGGCAGAAACGTCAGGGCCACAATCGAAGCACCTGACGTTCCCGCCGCCAACATTCGGTTCCTGTTGTTTCTGCCGGTCACCGGGTTCACCCGACTTTATTGCTTGACCAACGTCGCCACCGATATATGTGGCCACTTGATCCCTATGAAGTCCAGGATCACTGTCTGTGTGTATTGGAGTTGCATGAACAGGTTACCGGTCGCGTCCTCCACCTTCTCTATCCAGAAGATGGCAGACATGGTCGTGGCCTTGGCATTGTTATTTACAAAGGGAATGTTGGTGATGCCTCCCAACGGGAGTGGCGGGTCGGTAGTAGGCAGCGCTCCGTTGAGGGGGACTCCGGGCAGCGGGCTGGCATCCACACGCAGGACCGTGGTTTCAACAATCTTTTGGCCGGCGCTCTTTTGGCTCGCGATCGTATTCAACAAGAGCTGATTGGGGTTGAGCACGATGTCTGGCGTGATGCCGGCGGGAAGATCGACCGGATTGTGATAGGGCGCAGTATAAGCAGGATTTGGGTCGTCGACTCTGGTGCCGGTCGGGGACAGGGTGAAGGGTATTGGGTCCACCGCTTCGATATCCGGTCCATTAGGGATGGGCCTGCCGAGATTGATCAGTGCTCCCTGTGCCAGCAAAGCATCCCCATGGGGAATCGTCGCCAGGCGCACCACGCTGGCATCTTTCCCGCCGGGAAGGGTCGGAGGCAGATTGAGCCACATGCCGGGCTCCAGATGCAAACCGCTCAGATTCGAGGCATCGCTCACCTGCTGGAAATAATGAACCCCCACGAAAAAGATGTCCGGCTGAGTTTCGCCGCGGTTTGGGATAGGGCCGCCGATGGAAGTAAAAGTCAGCGTCTCCCGGGTGTCGGTAAGTTTCAGTCGGAATGGGAGCGGCTTGTTATCGTTGGCGAAGTTGGGCAACGCGATGAGATTGAAACCCTGGCCGACCCAAGTGCCTGGTAATTCGGTGAGGGGCCCTAGTTGTGTATGCAATGCTGTGAAGGGGGCCGAAGCGCGGAAGGCCTCCGTAGGGCGTTTCGCGAAGTCAACTGTTCGTTCCAACATCTCGGTCAGCGTAGCCATTGTGGTGTAATCTCCTTTGCGCACATAGCACGTTGTTAATCGCAGCGCCCGATGGGCGCCGCCTATCGCATGCCCGTAACTTTCGACCAGGGCATCCGGGTCGTTCTGCTCGTGCGGGCTGCTCGGCGGATCAAGTAGGTGACGGCGGCGGGATGCCGCTCTTCGCTGTCCGGTCCGTCTTAGCCGTCCGCGAGATCCGCGTCAAAAATAATCGGCTATGCCGGTAACTGTAACGTTGCCAATTACGGGAGCGGATATTACTTTGACATCTTTCTTGAGCGCCGGCCCCGAGGCACCAGCGATTTTGCGCTCACACTTTTGATCTAGTCAAGGCCGATGTAGATTAATTTTGCGCAGATACCTTACTATTCCCCACACGCGCGCCACGAGCCTGCACTGCGAGCATGCGAGCCGCTGAGCAGATAAATTTACTCGCTCGAGGACTATAGTGAACGGGCGGACTTGCTCGTTACATTTCCAGGAAGCTTTTTCACTTAGGTCGAGTGCGTGGCGGCAACTTTCTGTTGGCTGACGCTGCTGCCGTCTCCACTTTTCAATTTGCGGAAGATGATCGTGGATAAGATGGTAAATCCGCCAAGCACGAGGAGCGCCTGGTGTATGCCGTGGATCATTTCTCCCCGGTCGGCGTGAACGCGAGCGGGAATGAAAAATGCAGTAGCGAGCCCAGCCGATGCAACCCCGAAACTTATGGACATCTGCTGCATGGTGCTGGCGATGGAACTCGCGTTGCTGGTCTGTTCTTCGCCGATGTCCGCATAGGTAAGGGTATTCATGCTGGTATATTGCAGCGAACTGATGGTCCCATAGCAGAACGCCTGCAGCACGATTAGCCAAACGGGCGTGCCCAGCCCGATGGTCGCGAAGAGGATGAGGAGAAGGCCGAGGATCACGGTGTTCGAAATCAGCACCCCGCGGAAGCCAACCCGGGCGAGAATTTTGGGCATGAGAAACTTCGTGCTCATGGCCGCGATGGCCTGGGGCATGATCAGCAGGCCGGATTGTATGGCGCTAAACCCGAGGCCAACCTGGTAAAGGAGCGGTAAGAGGAATGGCACTCCGCCGATGCCGAGGCGGGTGAAAAAGCTGCCGCTAACGGCCGCACGGAAGGTGCGAATGCGAAATAGAGTCAACTGCAGCAAAGGGTAAGCAGTTCGTTTCGCATGCAATAAGTAACCAGCGAGCAGAACGAGCGAAAGGGTCAATAGGCCGAGAATCTCGGGCACGCTGAGTGTATGTTCGCCGAATATCTCCAGCACGTACGACAGCAGGCCGATTCCGGAACCGAATAGGATGAGCCCGACAATATCGAGGGGGTGAGTTTTCTCTTCGCGATAGTCCGGCAGATGGAGATACACCATCAGCAAACCGAAAATGCCTATCGGTATATTCACGTAAAAGATAAATCGCCAATGAAAGTAGCCAACGATAAGGCCGCCGGCGACGGGTCCCAGCATAGGGCCAACCAACCCCGGAATGGCGACGAAGCTCATGGCCCGGATGAGTTCGGATTTGGCAAAGGTTCGCACCAGGGTGAGCCGGCCGACCGGCACCATCATGGCTCCACCGCAGCCCTGCAGGATGCGGCAGCCGACCAGCAGGTGAATGTTGGTCGATATGCCGCAGAGGAAAGACCCCAGGGTGAAGAGGCCAATCGCGGAGGCAAATACCCGCCGGGTTCCGAACCGATCTGCCATCCAGCCGCTAATTGGAATGAAAACCGCCAGGCTCAAGGTGTAACTGGCCAGCACCGACTTCATGCTGAGCGGAGACACATGAAGAGCGGCCGAAATGGCAGGCACCGCGGTATTCAGAATCGTGGTGTCCAGCGACTCCATGAAAAACGCGACTGCCACCAACCACGGTAGAAGACGCTTGCTTGCAGCTGCGGGCTGGGGGGGAAGCGACGGGGCGCTCGCGAGGCCGGTGGGGTTTAAAGCAGTTTCGCAATTACTGTGGACTGAAAAAGGTCGCGAGGTGTGGTTTTCCTTGGGAGAAAACCACGAAAAGGCCCGTCGCTTCGGTCTACACCAATCGCGAAACTGCGCTAGGGGGCACATAAGCTTCTACGCATTCACTTTACTAGGCCCCACCTCACGCGCGCCCAGACTCAACCCGTTCGAGGTAGAAAGCCGCCGCCCTCACCAGCACGGTCAGGACGAAACTCGTTATCAGGAGAGGCACCACGACCCACGCAGGCAGACGGTCTTCGATACCCGTTCGTGCCAGTGCCGGACGCACTACCTTCCCTGCCGTTGGCACTTTTCAGTGATTGTTTATTTGCGAATTTTGAGTCATTGTGTATGGCACGGAAGATTCCGCGGTTAGCGATCTGAAAGAGATGCGTTCTTTTTTTCCAGCCTTGATGTTCGCGGTGGCAGCCTCCGCTTGCGCGCAAATCGCGCCGCCGGCGACCAGCGAACTCTCGCTCTCAGTGGAGTCGTTGGCGTCGCCCTCTGATTCGCTGGTTCCGCAGGGTCTCTTGCTGCCGGGAGACGGATCGCAAGCATTGCTTGATTTCAAGGACTCCGACATCAAGTTCAGTCTGCGCAACTTGATGGATATCCTTCGCGACCACCAGCACGAAGGATGGGTGCTGGCAGCGTACCCCGACCCGAACACGCGCCGGCCGCTCATTGGCGCAGGGTTCAGCCTGGATGTCCAGGCAACGGAGCATCCCCAGCGCGATCCTCTGAATCCGCATCCCTTCGTTGAGCCTTCCTCGGCTCAGCTCTGGCAAGCAGCCGGGCTGGCTCCGGAGCGGTTACAGCAAATCCTGGAGCAGTTCGACCGTGATTCGAGTCGATGGACGGCGAAACAGTATCGCCGGAAAATCATCAGGCACACACTGACGCCCCAGCTAACCGAGGAAGAGGGCACACGGCTGCTGCGTATCTCCGCCATACAAGCGGTCTACAATGCGAAGGCTTATTGCCGGGGTTTCGAACAACTAACGGGCTCGCAGCAGATGGCGCTGAGCCAGTTGGTTTTCCAGATGGGCACAAATCTGGAGGAGTTTGTCGAGTTTCTAGCTGCGTTAAACGATGAAAACGGGGCCCGCGAACTGCCCCGACTCGACGGTTATCTCGAAACGGAGCCGGAGCATTGGCGGACAGTGCAGCGCACGCTGATCGACAGCCAATGGGCCAGACGATATACCATCCGGGCCGCAACCGTCATCGCCATGTTCGATCCGGACTACAACCAGGCGCCTAGCGCAGCGGAACAGCGAGTGGAGGCGGTACTTCGTCCCCCGGTAGAGTATCGAACCAAAAGCCGGCCCACCGCCACGCTTCGGGTCGCGAGCTACAGCAAACGTTCCGCGAGGACGCACGGCAAAAAAGTGGTGCACCCCCAGGCAAAACGAAAGCTGACCTAATCCTCGCCACGGCAAAAAGGTGATCCGGTTGCGTGTTCGATGCAAAACATCGGACACTGGACAAGGAGGTTGGCTATGCAGCGCGTGAAGCTTGGTAAGTCTGATTTGGATGTTCCGGTGCTTTGCCTGGGAGGGAATGTCTACGGATGGACACTGTCGGAAGCGGATTCGTTCCGTCAACTGGATGCGGCCCTGGAGGCAGGGTTGAATTTTATAGATACCGCGGACGTTTACTCTCGCTGGGCGCCCGGCCATACGGGCGGCGAGTCAGAGACGATTCTCGGCAAATGGCTGGCCAAGGGCAGCAAGCGCAGCAACGTAATCGTGGCAACCAAGCTCGGCATCGATATGGGAGACGGCAAAAAGGGACTGAAGCCGGCCTACATCGAGCAGGCAGTCGAGGACTCGCTGCGACGTTTGCAGACCGAC
>CAWCKO010000044.1:0-10421 GCA_963796145.1 uncultured Acidobacteriaceae bacterium
GACGATGTTCCAAGTCTTGAACGAGGGGGACGCTCAGGATCTGCTTCGGACATCGTCCACAGAGACAACGCGCCTACACTTGGAGATGGCGATGGCTTGCAGAAGGTGAAAGGAAGCATGAGATTAAAAGTGCTGATCGCAGACGACCACGGAGTGGTGCGCAAAGGTCTGAGGCTCCTTCTCGAGCAATATCCAGAGCTGGTGGTGATTGGAGAAGCGGCCAATGGCCGGGACGCCGTCGCCATGGCCGCGAACCTCTCTCCGCAGGTTGTGGTCATGGATGTTGCCATGCCCCTGCTGAATGGAATTGAAGCGGCTACGCAGATATTAAAGCTGAACGGTCAGGCGGCCGTCATCATGCTCACCATGCACGCAGATGAGAGCTACCTGTTGCGGGCACTCCACGTCGGTGTAAAGGGTTATTTGCTAAAGGAATCGGCGGAAGAAGATTTGCTCTCGGCAATACGAGCCGTGGCCAACGGAAAGCCCTTTTTCAGCCGCGCTATCACCGAAACGCTGCTTGAGGATTACATGCGTGTCCTTAAGCAGGAGGGTCTCTCCGATACATTCGACCTCTTGACTGCACGGGAGAAAGAAGTGCTCCAATTACTGGCCGAAGGAAAAACCAACAAGGAAGTAGCGATCCTGCTGGACGTCAGCCCCTATACGGTTGAAAGCCACCGCACCAAACTGATGCAGAAGCTGAATATTCACAATACCGCGGAGATCGTCCTCTACGCGGTCCGGAAGAAGCTGGTCAGCTGATTTTGGTCGCCTGACTGCTCGAACCCCATTCAAGCCGGCCTTCCCAAACGCCCTTGATGACGCACTCACACAAACAACCCCCGTATGGCTCAACGAGCCTTAGGAGTATGGTCATGCTCAGACGAGGCGAGGTTTATGAGAATCCGGTCACTGGAATAAAGGTAGTCGTGCGGGTCGGCACCTGGGAAACAAATGGTGAGCAGTTGATTGTCGACCTCTACGTGCGAAAATGTGGCGCCGGGTCGCCCCTGCATATGCATCCAGTCATCTATGAACGATTGACTGTTATGAGCGGACGCGTTGGGCTATCCCTGAACGGCAAGACATCGATTGCTGAGGTGGGTTCGACAATAGAGATTCCCCCAGGTCTGGCTCACCGCTGGTGGAACGCCGGGATCTATGAGGCGAGAGTGACGATGGATATTCGACCCGCCGCTCGTTTCGAAGACTACATTCGTAATATCTTCGGCCTGGCTCAGGACGGCAAGACCGATCCGATGGGAATGCCCAACCTTCTCCAGCTGGCGGTTCTGGCCCAGGACTTCGATGATGTCATTCGCTTTCTGAAACCCTCGAGGTTTGTTCCTGGCGTTCTTTTCTCCATGCTCGCCCCAATAGCTCGATTCCTTGGCTATCGAGGTAGTTACAGCGCGTATCTCACACGCCCGCCATCGGAGGTCATCGAGAGCGACGCACTGCTATCCGGAGGTCATCGTTGGTGACCAGTGTCGCGGGCTAAGTCAAATGATTACCCTGAACGCGCCAGCCACCTTTTCACCCGCCAGCCTGAGCGCGTTGGCCGCGGTTTCTCCGGCCGCAAGGGTATGCGTGAGCGCCGATTTCCTCCGTGTTCCCCTATGCTCAACGGAGACACTCTCGATCCCACCACCGAAAATCGTGCGCCCCTCTTCCAGCCGGTCGAGAGTCGCGTTCAACTCCGCGATGACTGACTCGGCATCCTCCGCGACAACGATCAGTTCCAGGTTGATCTTTTTGTAAACCATTTGGGATCCTCGCCTGCAATTCTATACTGCCCTCGCCGCCCAAGCGGTCTACCCCCGAAAGCGAAGCCGGGTCCCCGCTTATACCAATGGCCAACATGTGCCATGCCGCTTCAGCGTCAGACGACTGATCGATGGTGGGAGCGGCCGGCGCTCATGTGGTCGTCTTTGGGTACCGGTGCGTTGAAGCGGCCGTGAAAGGGTAATGTCAGACGCCAAAAAGTCACATTGACTGTTGTAATTAGCTCCAATGATAATCATCGTAAATCAACCTATCCAAGGTCGGTTCGGAGGTCCCCTATGCCGTCACATGCGTTAACTTCTGCCTGTGCTATCGTTGTCGCCGGGCTACCCAGAGAAGACAAGGAAAAACTTCTGCGTGAGCTTGCCAAGGAGTGTGGCTATCTTCTTCAACCCGCCGCACACGCGCGGGAAGATTTTCAAAGAAAGCTATTCCTCGACAGCGACGAATAGCCTGCTGCGCCAGGGCGGAACAGATGTCCACGATAAGGATGATGCGGCTAACACGGGACAGGCCAAGCCGCGAAAGATCGCTGTTTACTGCAACAGGGAGCTTCTACTTTTCAGGGACGACGGATAAGACATTTTGAACAAGAGAAGCTCGCTGGGATGCCGTGTTTCGGCTTTGTATCAGGGCACGACTTTTAGTCGGGCCGTAACGGACTGAAGGAGAATTGGGCTTCAGCCCCTGGCTGCACCTGCGTGGTTAAGAAAAAGATGGCAGGGGCTAAAGCCCAGATCTTTATTGGGCCTAAACGGCCCGACTAAAGTCGTGCCCTGATACAAAGCATCACAGTTGTGACTACCAGAAATCTCACGCATTCTGTAGATTTGGGTCTATCCACCCGCTGTGAAATGTAGAAACTCTAGGGTGGCAATATCCTACCCATGGTGAAAAGTGAACACAGCCGGTACAAAAATGCCCGGCAGCCCCTTCACCGAAGAGGGGTCCGCTAGCCTATCACCTGGTAACATGACCACCTTGCCGGAGTTATGCAAAAATAGAGCCTTCACAAACAAAGGACTTAGCTCCTGCCAGACGATAAGCCCGTACCGGCTACCAAAATACGAGGCCTGCCACAGTTACCAAAGTTCGAACTAGACACCGCAGATGTAGCCGAACTACTGTTCCATTTCATATAAATGGTGCAGGAGGAAGGATAATGCCTACTGAAAAATGCAAACACTGCGGTGAGATCATGACCGAGCAACCGGGTGCATATGAGACGGTAAACCTCCCAGGCGTCCCCAAGCATTCCGACCGGATTTATGAGCAGTGGTTCGTCTGCCGGAACGGCCATCGGAAGGGATACATTTCCGGACACGGCCGCGCTCCCGGGGTGGCGAAGGTTGTAAGCGAAACCAGCGTAGTGACCGTTCGCGCCTAGAAATCTTGCCGCAAGGTGTTTTCAGAGAAATGCCCCTGAACTTGGGTTCAGGGGCATTTTCTGTTTCCAGTCCAGACTCCCCGAAGAGGGACTTTTGAGCAAATGAGAGCCAGGTTGGGTTTACGCTGAACAGGTAGCCGGAATGAGGGGTTGGCTGGGATGAATCGCGGTCACAAGATAACTGCGGCGGTATCGCTGGCAGTGGTGGTTCTGTGTATGCTCGGGACCTTCATGACCAGGGGAGTTATGGAGCATCTACCCTTCCTGCATGGGCAAAAAGCAGGCTGGAACGCCGTGCCGCGGCCGTATGGAATCGTGGACCAGCGACCCTGGCAGACGGCGAAGACGCTGGCAGCTTTGGCAGTAACGGCGGAGGAGCTGGAGCTTGCGCGCGAGGCCGAGCGGTTGGCGGACCACGAAGTGGACCAGGCGTTTGCCCAATCTCTGCGCCAGGCGAGCGCGGAAACCCGTGAGCTGACGGGCCAGGCACTCGCACTGCAGCAGCGGGTCAACCAACTGCAGCAGACAGTCAAGGAGGACCAGGAACGGGTAGCAGCTTTGACCGCGAAGCCTGGTTCCGCAACAGGTGCGGTCCCCGATTCAGGCGCCCCGACCGGGGACGACCTGGATGTTGCCAAGGCACAGCTGAGCCTCGACCAGGAAGAGTTGGCCGATTCAATGGAGGATCTGGCGCGGGCCACTGGAGATCATCGCGGGAAAATTCAGCAGGAGCTAACGGCGCACCAGGCGGAAGTCAAAAAGTACACCCTGCAGGCGGTCGGGGATGACGGACAGACTGCGGTGGTCTTGGCAGGGAAGTACAAGACGTTGGCGGGGCAGATCTCGGAGTGGTGGGCACAGCGGAACCGGATGCAACTGATCGCGCAGGCGGAGCAGCTGGCCACGGCGGATGTTGCCGCACTGACGGCGGACCTCGCCAAGCTGGAGGGGGAGGCGCAGGCCGCTGTTGCCAGTGCAGCCGGGAAAGCGGCCGGAGAGTCGAACTCGACCCGGGTTAAGGACCTGCAGGGCCTGGCTTCGCAACGAACCATTTTGAGCATCCTCGACGATCGCCTGGGGGCACAGCAGCAACTGGTGGCGCTCTACGTTCGCTGGGGCAACCAGGTACAGCTGCAACACAAGATGATGCTCCATTTAATGCTGCAGTCGCTAACCTTGATTGCGACCGTTGTCCTGCTGACGATCCTGGCTGGCTGGGGTTTGCAGGTGGTCTTCGACCGCATATCGCGCGACCGGCGGCAACGGCAGACGCTGCGCATCATTCTGAACCTGGGGACACAAGTCGTCGGGTTGCTGCTGGTGCTGCTGGTAATTTTCGGACTTCCGCAGCAGACGCCAACCATCCTGGGGCTGGCCACAGCCGGATTGACCGTGGTCTTCCAAGACTTCATCCTGGCGTTCTGTGGGTGGTTTGTGCTGATGGGGCGGAACGGAATACGCGTGGGCGACTGGGTGGAGATCGACGGGGTTGGAGGCGAGGCGGTGGAGATTGGGGTGTTCCGCACCTGGCTGCTGGAGACCGGAAACTGGACGGCGAATGGCCATCCAACCGGACGGCGGGTCTCCTTCCTGAACGGTTATGCGATTCATGGCAAGTACTTCAACTTCTCCACCGCAGGGCAATGGATGTGGGACGAGATCAAGGTGAGCATTCCGCCGGGAACCGAGGTTTATCCCTTGATCGATAAAATTCGCGAAGCAGCGGTCAAGGCGACCGAGGCGGACGCGAAGATGGCGGAAGAGGAATGGAAACGCGTGACCCACGAGGAGGGTCTGCCCCAATTCAGTGCGACGCCTTCGGTCGATATGCGGCCGGCGGGCGGGGGTGTGGATATCGTGGTCCGCTATGTAACCCGGGCAGGGGTACGGCTGGAGACGCGCAACCGGCTGTTTGGGACCGTAGTGGAGCTAATGATGGGGGCGCGGGAGGTAAGTACAAAGTAGCGGGCCATAACACGGCGACAGCACCGCAAATCATTTCGTCCGAGCCTATTAAGACGCCTGGCCCGCCCCCCCGAACGGCCCAGGCAGTCTTCGGTAAAAGCGAATCTCTCGATAAACGCTTTCCTGGATGGTGACAGGTGCAGGCAAATCGTTTCAGAGAAAATGCGGCCGGTGTACTCGTTTTTCGATTCTTATTGCGCCCACGACGAAGGCCGAATTCACGTTCACTTGAGCGAATCTTCCACCCGGTTCCGGACATCAACACTAAGGAAACGGAAATGTCGGCTAGATGATAGTAAGGGTCGACGGCTCCTGCTGTAATACCGTGCGAATACTCCGCTCTTCAGCGCTTTCTCTTCTGTTTCTAGCCGTGCTCGGCGTAATGCAAGCACGGGCAGCCTATGCTGCTTCCATTCCAAACAATCTCCTCGAGCCGATAAGTGCCGATCTGAATGCGGGTAGGGCAGACGACGCAATTTCGCGCCTGAGCTCGTCGCTTGCCGCCAATCCGGGAGACGCGGAGGCGCACAATCTGCTTTGCCGCGTGTACTACCAGGAAGAACGATGGGATGACGCCATCCGCGAGTGCGAAACCGCGGTCCGGCTCATGCCGCTGGATAGCGGATATCACCTCTGGCTGGGGCGTGCCTATGGTGAAAAAGCCGACAAAATCCATTCCATCAAGGCCTACGGACTGGCGAAAAAGGTGCGGGATGAATTCGAGCGGGCGGTCCAACTCGACAGCGCAAATGTAGACGCCCTCTCCGACCTGGGCGAGTTCTACACCGCTGCTCCGGGTATTGTTGGCGGCGGCAAGAAAAAGGCGCAGGGCGTAGCCCAGGCACTGGAATCTTATGGGCCGGCGCAGGCTCATCAGCTCAAAGGCCGGCTGGCGGAGAAGGATAAGAATTACGCGCTGGCGGAAAGCGAGTTCAAGGCGGCAGTTGAAGCCTCCAACCACGCTGCCGACGCGTGGATGGAGTTGGCCTCGTTCTACTCCCGTCACCGGCAATGGGACCAGATGCTGCAGGCGTTGCACGCAGGGATTGATGCGGATGCAAAGGCTGTGAGACCGCACGGGCCCGCGCTGGTGGACGGGGCTGCCATTCTTAGCCGCAACAACCAGGATCCGCAACTCGCCGTCCAGCTACTCAGGCTCTATCTGGAATCGCCCAACAAATCAGCTAACTCGCCCGCTTTCCAGGTCCATACGCAACTGAGCCGTTTGTTGGAGCGGCAGGGCGACCACGAAGGGGCCCGGCAGCAAACCGAAGCCGCCACCGCCCTCGCGCGAGATTACCACCCCGCTCCACCTCGAGCGGTTTCACCGTAGGTAGACCTCCCCGCGTGGCCCATCCGCTGGGGCTTCTTGTTAGACAATAGAATGGTTCCGACCATGGTTACTGTGGAAGAACTGTCATCGCGCCTGGTCAGGCACCTCAAGATGGTCCGCTTGAGCGCGCTCGAAGACACACCGACTGCATTCGAAAGTACATATTCCAGGGAATCTCAGCTTTCCGATGAAGATTGGCTCGCACGTGCCTCCACCTGGAATAGCGACCGGTCCACGTGCTACATCGCGATGGATGAGGGTGCACCATGCGGAATCATAGCCGGCAAATGCGATGAATATGATCTGCAACGGGCTTACGTGCTGTCGATGTGGGTGGCGCCTACGCACAGGAGGACTGGTCTCGGGTCCAGGCTGGTGAGCGCGGTGCAATCATGGGCACAAAACATGGGAGTCCACGAATTGCGTCTCATGGTTACAAGCACAAATGCAACAGCGATCCGTTTCTACGAGAAATGTGGTTTCACCCTGACCGGGATTTCTCAGCCATTTCCTAACCACCCTGCGCTCTTCGAATCCGAAATGCTCAAGTCCCTCTAAGATTCCAATACCCGGGATCATTGACAAACGCTTGTCCTTCGCGATACTTTGCAGTGTAAAGTGAGAATGAATGAATGACCTGAACCGAGCCCTGGGCGACATCAGCAGCATCCG
Source organism: uncultured Acidobacteriaceae bacterium (assembly GCA_963796145.1). Classification (GTDB taxonomy): domain Bacteria; phylum Acidobacteriota; class Terriglobia; order Terriglobales; family Acidobacteriaceae; genus PALSA-350. The sequence continues at coordinate 7,146 of CAWCKO010000044.1, forward strand.
CAGGCAGATGGCCCGCAGCACGGAGTTTCGTGGCTACGGCCCGGCGACTCTCGCCGCCACGGGTCTTATCGCGGTTTTGGCCGCGACGTTCCAGGCGCTATGGTTGCCAGATCCGTCGAGTCATATTTCCAGTTATTTGAGCATCTGGATCTGTACCGCCGTCCTTTCGGCCGCTTTGACTGGGGTGCAGATGTACACCCGCACTCGCCGCATCCATTCAGGTATGTCGCAGGAGATGATGCACACGGCCGTGGAGCAGTTTCTCCCCTCTGTTGCAGCGGGACTGCTTACTACGATCGTGCTGGTGCGCTATATTCCAGCGGCTCTCTGGATGCTGCCGGGAATCTGGCAGGTCATTTTCAGCCTGGGCGTGTTTTCGTCGTGTCGCTTTCTACCCCGGCCGATGCTCGCAGCGGGCGTGTGGTACCTGCTGACGGGCCTGATCTGTATCGCACTTGCCGGTGGCCGGGCACTCTCCCCATGGGCAATGGGTATTCCCTATGGAACCGGACAACTGCTGGTCGCAGGAATTCTGCTCTTTGGCACGCACGAGGGTGAAGATGAAAGCTAAAGCTCCGTCCAACGAAGGACGATTCGCTTACGAGGGATTGGATCGCGTGATCCACGAACGCGCTCGCCTTAGCGTGCTGACGTCTCTGATCACAAATCCCAAAGGACTGACATTCGTCGACCTTAAACAACTGTGTGGGCTGACCGACGGCAACTTGAGCCGGCATCTCCAGGTTCTGGAGAAAGAAGGCATGGTTGACATGGTGAAGGCACACGATCGTAATCGTCCGCAGACGACCTGTCGAATTACCGCATCTGGCCGCAAGCGCTACCTCGAATACCTTTCCACGCTTGAGCAGGTGGTTCGAGATGCTGCCAGGGTAACCAAAGACGAGCCCGCATCAGGCTTGATACGCAGTCTCGCGCCCACCAGAGCCTGAACCTTTTTTTTGCGAGGTAACTTTACAGTGCAAAGTGTACTCACATCCAAAAACTTTACAGTGCAAAGTGAAAAGCACCAGGGACTGCATGTGGCCATCATTATGGACGGCAACGGCCGCTGGGCTGCGCGGCGCAGATTGCCCCGTGTCGCAGGCCATCGTGCCGGAGTGGCGGCCGTACGGCGCATTGTGGAGCATGCCCCGGATGTAGGCATTGGACGCCTGACACTCTATGCGTTTTCTTCCGACAACTGGCGCCGGCCGACAGCCGAGATCCAGAGCATTTTCTGGCTGCTGCGAGCGTTCCTGCGGCTGGAGAGGGAGAGACTCAGACAGGCCGGTGCGCGGCTGGAAGTGATCGGCCGGCGCGACCGCTTGCCCAAACTGTTGCTGCGCGAAATTGACCAGGCGGTATCTGTAACCGCCGCAGGCCGGCGGCTCATCCTGCGGGTTGCCATCGATTACTCCTCGCGCGATGCCATCATGCGCGCTGCCATTGGTCTATCAAACAGCCTTCCGCATGAGCGCCCATCGGCCGAACTGCTGCGAGGGATGCTCGCTCACGCCTTGACCGGAGAGAGCGGCGAGGTGGACCTGCTGATCCGCACCGGCGGAGAGAAGCGCCTTTCTGACTTTCTGCTGTGGGAGTGCGCCTACGCCGAACTTTGGTTCACCGATCGTATGTGGCCGGACTTTGACACCGACGATCTGGATGCCGCACTGGAAGAATTCCGTCGGAGAGAACGCCGCTTTGGGGGTGTGCCCGCGTCATCGGCAGCTTTACCAGTCGGCGGTGCGCGATGATCGCCCCAGCCACTCTCTACGTCAAATTTATCCTTCCCGCATTAAAGGAAGCGAGTGATCCGTATTGGCGTCCCATCAAGTATTCGTTGTTTCCACCATTGGGCCTGGCCACGCTCGCCGCATATCTATCTGTCGATGACCGCGCCGTGATTGTGGACGAACATGGGGAGCCACTCACCGTCGACGACGCGCCTGATTTGGTTGTGATCCAGGTTTACATCACCAACGCCTACCGGGCGTACAAGATTGCCGACCACTACCGCAGCCAGGGGGCTTTTGTGTGTCTCGGCGGGCTGCATGTCACATCGCTCCCGGGCGAGGCAGCCCTTCACGCGGACGCCATATTTCTGGGGCCCGGCGAACAGACCTTCCTAAAATTCCTGCAGGATTTTCGCGCCGGCAGGGCGGAAAGCGTCTATGCCTCAGCCGCAGGGCGTACGCTGGAGCGTGTTCCGCGGGTTCGCCGCGATCTCATCCGGCGTGCGTCTTATCTGGTGCCGAACTCCATCGTGGTGACCCGCGGCTGCCCCCAACATTGCGACTTCTGCTATAAGGATGCCTTCTTTCAGGGAGGCCGGGGGTTTTACACCCAGAGAGTCGAGGATGCGCTGGCGGAAATAGAGCGGCTGCCCGGACGTCATCTCTACTTTCTCGACGATCATCTGCTGGGCGACCGACGTTTTGCGGAGTCGCTCTTTGCTGGCATGAAGGGGATGAGGCGGTTATTTCAGGCTGCTGCGACCGTGGATTCCATTTTGCGCGGCGACCTCATAGAGCGCGCAGCAGAGGCAGGACTGCGCAGCCTCTTCGTCGGGTTTGAGACGCTTGCCCCGGAAAACCTGAAAAGAAGCAACAAACGACAAAACCTCGGCCGCGACTACAAGGCCGTTGCCGACCGCCTGCACTCCCTTGGCATCATGATCAATGGCAGCTTCGTTTTCGGTATGGATGACGATGGGGAAGACGTGTTCCGGCGCACGGTTGATTGGGCCATTGAGCACGGCATTACCACTGCAACGTTTCATATCCAAACCCCGTACCCGGGGACCCGACTGCACGCTCGCATGGTTAGCGAGGGTCGTATGCTGACCCGGGACTGGAATCTCTACGACACCAGACATGTTGTCTATCGCCCGGCGCAGCTTAGGCCAGAGGTGTTGAAGGCGGGATACGACTGGGCCTATCGTGAGTTTTATCGTTGGACATCGATCGCGCGCGCCTCGCTGCACCATGGCACGTTGAAGCATCAGGCAAAACACTTCTTCTATGCTTCAGGGTGGAAGAAATTTGAATTGGCTTGGGATTTACTGATTCGGGCACGGCAGCTTAACCAGGTGACGCCCTTGCTCGAAGGTGTGCTTTCCCGGGTTAGCGCGACAACAAACCGTAGAAAGGAAGCCAACGCCGGGAGCTTACCGGTGATATCGTCCGAGACGACCCTATGACGAGTCCCCTACGACAGGCCAACCATTTACGTGCGATTCGTGTCTGGCTGATTGTCCTTGAGAGCGGCCTATCGGTT
>CAWCKO010000045.1:0-75633 GCA_963796145.1 uncultured Acidobacteriaceae bacterium
ATGACTGCCATCCCTGAATCCATGCGTTGCATCGATATCGCCACCCCCGGCGGACCCGAGGTCCTCCGCATCGCGACCCGGCCTGTGCCCCGGCCAGGGGCCGGGGAGGTGCTCGTCCGCACCTTGGCGGCAGGCGTCAATCGCGCCGATCTGCTGCAGCGGCAAGGGCATTATCCCCCTCCGCCTGGCGCTTCTCCCATTCTGGGCATGGAGCTGTCTGGGCACATCGCCGAGCTCGGCTCTGGCACCACCTCCCGCTGGCAGGTGGGCGACGCCGTCTGTGCCCTGCTCGCCGGGGGAGGATATGCCGAGTATTGCGCCGTGCCCGAAGGCCAGTGCATGGCCGTGCCCACCGGCGTATCCATTCGAGACGCCGCAGCCATTCCCGAGGCGGTCATCACCGTCTGGGCTAATCTCTTCGAGCCGCGCCGCCTCTTCCCCGGCAACCTCTTCCTGGTCCAGGGAGGCTCGAGCGGCATTGGCACTATGGCCATCCAGATGGCCCGCGCTTTTGGCGCCCGCGTCGCCACCACCGCCGGCTCGGAAGAAAAATGCAGCTTCTGCCTCGGCCTCGGCGCTGAGGTTGCCGTCAACTACCGGGCCAACTACGCCATGGGGGACTGGGCCGCGGAACTGGCCCGCTGGGCCCAACCCCACGGCATCGATGCCATCCTCGATATGATCGGCGGCGACTACTTTCCCAAGCATATCGACCTGCTCGCCACCGGCGGACGGCTGGTGCACATCGCCACCTCCCACGGCAGCCAGGTCACCGCCGATCTGCGCGCCATTATGATGAAACGGCTGCTGGTCACCGGCTCAACCCTTCGCTCCCGTTCGGTGGCGGAAAAGTCTTCGCTGGCGCGGGCCGTGGAGCAGGAAGTGTGGCCACTGTTCGCTAGCGGACAGCTTCGTCCCGTCGTCGACTCCGCCTTTCCTCTGGAACGGGCCGCCGACGCCCACCGGCTGATGGAATCGGGACGCCATACCGGGAAAATCGTTCTGTTGATGGACTGAGGCAACCTTGCACGGGGTAAAATTTCTGAAGCAACCTCCTCCCCCATCACATCCAAGTGTCACTGCAAGAGTTAACTTCTCCTGCCCCCTTCGATCGGGGAGTGAAGTAGAGCTGTCTGCAGGGGAAAGAAACGCGAACGTTTCTGCAGCTATTTTTCGCATCTGAGGATTCGTTTTGAGAAGGCTTCCCGTTTGGATCGCTCAATGTCTGCCCCTCGCAGTGCTGGCGCTCACAGCCTGCGCCAAGTCCGCCCCGCCGCAAGCAGCGCCGCAGGCGATGCCGGTGCAAACCCAGACCATCGCGGCCGCTCCCGTTCCGCAATACGATGAATATGTCTCGACCATCAAGTCCCGGCGGTCGGCGACCATCAATCCGCAGGTCGACGGGAACCTGGTCCGGATCTACGTCCATTCCGGAGACCGGGTGCACGCCGGCCAGATCCTGATGGAAATCGACCCGGCCAAGCAGGAGGCGACGGTCTCCTCCTCCAAGGCAACGGAACAGCAAAAGCTCGCCGTGTTCCAGTACAACCAGATCGAAGTGGAGCGGCAACGCAAGCTCTTCGAGCAGGGCGTCACCAGCCGCGATGCTTTCGACCAGGCGGAACAGGCCTACAAGAACTCTCAGGCCGATTACGAGTCTGCCGTCGCGACTACGCAGAGCCAGAGGAAGCAGCTCGGCTACTACCACATCGCGGCTCCCTTCGACGGCATCGTGGGCGACGTACCCCGTGCACCTGGGCGACTACGTCTCTCCCACCACGGTGCTCACCACGGTGGATGAGAACCGCGACCTCGAAGCCTACATCTATATTCCGACCGAACGCGTCACCCAGATTCGCAAAGGCCTGCCGGTGGTGATTCTCGACAACCAGGAGAATGTGCTGGAGCGCACCGCGATCGACTTTGTTTCCCCCCAGGTGGATAACGGACTGCAGGGGATCCTGGCCAAAGCTCCCGTCCATGCGGACCTGGGCAAGCTGCGGAACCTGCAACAGATCAAGGCACGAGTGGTCTGGACCACATCGTCCATCCCGGTGGTGCCCGTGCTGGCGGTTACCCGGCTGGGCGGCCAGACCTTCGTCTACGTCGCCACCAACCAGGGCGGCAAGTACATTGCCAAGCAGCGGCCTATCACCGTCGGCGACACAGTGGGCAACGACTACGCGGTTTTGAGCGGACTGCAGAATGGGGAGAAGGTCATCGTGTCGGGGACGCAGTTCCTGATCGATGGCGCCCCCGTCCAGCCTTTGGGCTAAACACAAAAGCTAACAGCCTCTGAGCTTTAACGCTGGGCGCAACAAGGGAGCGTTCTCGTGGTTGATTTTTTTATCCACCGGCCGGTGTTTGCAACTGTCTGCGCCCTGCTGATTATCCTTGCCGGAGCCGTCTGCATTCCGACGCTGCCCATTTCCCTGTACCCGACGCTGGCGCCGCCGCAGGTAACCGTAACCAGCAACTACGTGGGAGCCAACTCGCAGACGGTCGAGTCCGCGGTAACCATTCCCCTGGAAACAGCAGATCAATGGCGTGCAGGGCATGCGCTACATCTCCTCCACCAGTTCCAATGACGGAACCAGCTCCATTACCACCACCTTCCAAACGGGTTATAGCCTCGATATCGCCGCCGTCGACGTACAGAATCGCGTCTCTGCCGCAACCGGCCGGCTGCCGCAGGTGGTGAACAACACCGGCATCACCATCACCAAGGCGAACTCCAACTTCGTATTCGCGGCTGCTTTCTATTCTCCGACAGCCGCTATTCCGATCTCTTTATCAGCAACTACCTCGACGTTTATGTGAAAGACGCGCTCAAGCGTATCCCCGGGGTGGGCGATGTGGTCATCTTCGGCGAGCGCAGATATGCCATGCGGCTATGGCTCGATCCGGCCCGCCTGGCGGCTCGCGGCCTGACCAGCGCTGACGTGACCAATGCGCTGGCGGAGCAGAACGTTGAGATTCCGGCCGGCCAGGTGGGCCAGCCGCCTTCCGATGAGAAGCAGCCTTACCAGATCCCGGTGCGCGTGATTGGGAGGCTTTCCGAGCCGGCAGAGTTCGACAACATCATCGTCAAGAATAGCCCCGGCGGCATCGTTCAGTTGAAGGATGTTGGCTACGCCGAGTTAGGCGCGGAGACGTACTCCACCGACCTCAACTACAACGGCGCAGACGCCATAGGTGTCGGCGTGCAGCAGCTGAGCAATGCCAATGCGCTCGCAGTGGACCGGGCGGCCAAGGCAGCATTGGACGACCTGGCCAAGTCATTTCCTCCTGGCATGACCTACGTCATCCCTTTCGATACCACCACGGTCATTGGCGATTCCATCCGCGAAGTGGTGGGCACGCTGGGCGAAGCAATCGTAATCGTCATTGTCGTGATCTTTTTGTTTTTGCTCGACTGGCGCGCGACCATCATCCCCGCGATCACCATCCCGGTCTCTCTGATCGGGACCTTCGCCTTCATCAAGATCTTTGGTTTTTCCATCAATTCGCTGACCATGTTCGGCATTACGCTGGCCACCGGCCTGGTGGTGGACGATGCCATCGTGGTGATCGAAAATGTGCAGCGCCATATCAACGAGGACCACTCCGATCCGCACACGGCTACCTCCGTTGCTATGGCTGAGGTCACCAGCGCGGTCATCGCCACCTCGCTGGTGCTCATCTCCGTCTTCGTACCGGTCTCGTTCTTTCCCGGTACGACCGGCATTCTCTATAAACAGTTCTCGCTAACCATCGCTTTCTCCATTGCCATCTCTGCCTTTAACGCGCTGACTTTATCACCGGCGCTGGCGGCGATCTTTCTGCGCGGAGAGAAGCATAAGCGCGGTCTGTTGGGATTGATCGATCGCGCTATTGTTGGCACCACAGTTTTGTACGGCAAGGCCATCCGCCAGGTGTTGCGGTTGCGGTATGTGGTGCTGGTGCTCTTTATCTGTGGCCTGGCAGCAACGGTCTATCTTTATCAACCACGTTCCTTCCGCCTTCCTGCCGACAGAAGACCAGAATTATCTGATCTGCATTGTGCAGACGCCGCCCGGCGCTTCGCTCACCTACACCACGAACGTTGCGGACAAGGCAGTAAAACTCATCCGGCAGAACGATGATGTCTTTGGGACCTTTGCCGTCATGGGATTCAGTCTCAGCGGGGGCAGCTCCTCCAACTATGGATTGATCTTTGTTCCGCTCAAGTCTGTCGATCTGCGCACGAAAAAGGGTCCGGGCCATACGGCTGCAGACATCTATGCCATACGCTTGCTCCCAAGCTCTTTGGCGTGCCTGGGGGACTGGTGGCTATCTTCGAACCGCCGGCCATTCAGGGGCTGGGCAACTTCGGCGGGTTCTCTTTCGAACTGCAGGATCTGGGCCGCAATACGCTGCAGGATCTGGACCGCGTGGCCCACCAGATCATCGGCGCCAGCCGTCAGGAGAATAAGCTGATCGGCCTGTACACCAGCTACACGGCGAGCGATCCTCAGCTGCTGATTACGATTGACCGGGTCAAGGCCAAGGCCCTCGGTGTCTCGCTCAGCCAGATCAGTTCGGCGTTGAGCGTTTACATGGGTTCCGCTTATGTCAACGATTTCAATTACAACAACCGCTCGTATCGGGTTTATGTGCAGGCCAGGCAATCCGCACGTATGACCCCGGGCGATCTGCGCAAGTTCTATGTGCGTTCCGACTCCGGCCAAATGGTCACGCTCGACAACCTGGTGAACATCGCGCAGCAATCCGGGCCGCAGGTTATCAGCCATTACAACCTCTTCCGATCGGCGGAGATTGATGGCTCTGCCGCTCCGGGGTACAGCACGGGAGAAGGCCTGGCGAACATGGAGGCTTTGGCCAAGAAGAACATGATCCAGGGCATGATGTACTCCTGGACCGGGTTGTCGCTGGAAGAAATCGAGGCGGGCGGCAAGGCGGTACTGATCTTCGGCCTCGGCCTGCTGGTGGTTTACCTCACGCTCTCCGCACAATATGAGAGCTTCGCTCTTCCCTTCATCATCCTGCTCGCGGTACCGACGGCGGTGCTGGGAGCATTGGGATTGGTCAGCCTGCGCGGCATGGCGAACGATGTGTACTGCCAGATCGGACTGGTGATGCTGATCGGGCTTTCGGCGAAGAACTCCATTCTGATTGTCGAATTTGCTGAGCAGATCCGCGGGCAGGGTAAGTCGATCCTCGAAGCTGCCATTGAAGCGGCCGAACTTCGCCTGCGGCCTATTTTGATGACGTCGTTTGCGTTTATTCTCGGCGTGCTCCCGCTCTACTTCGCTACTGGCGCCGGCGCCATGGGACGGCGTTCTGTAGGCACAACGGTGGTGGGCGGGATGTTGCTTTCGACCATCCTGAATCTGATCTTCATCCCAGTGCTTTATGTGATTTTCAAGACTGTGCTGGAGTTCTTCCGCAGCAAGAAACCGGTGACGGGTCCGGCGGAGTTTCCGGCCAAACTGTAGTTTGGCCGTGGGTCTAGAGCAGTGGTGGCCCACATGGATGTGGGCCACCCGGCAGCTTCCGTGGGGGCGAATGTTGGAAAACATCTCCACTAGAGGTCCGCTGAACTGCAGATCCCTCCGCTACGCTGCGCTCCGGTCGGGATGACAAAGGGGAGGGATCTGCAGTTCAGCGGACCTCTCGTGGAGATGTTTTCGACAGAGCATGGAGAGACCTGCGGTTTCTTTTTCGGCCCTAAGGGGCTTGCGAGGCCAGATAGCCTGTAATCGCCACAATGTCTTCCATGGTCAGCTTGGAGACAACGCCTTTCATCATGGGGGCCATCGAGCCATTCCTTGCGCCGTCCTGGAAATCGATAATCTGCCGAGCCATCTGGCTGGGCGAACGGCCCGCAATCGAGGGGATGTTTCCCGTTCCCTTCAGGTCCGGACCATGACACATGGTGCATGACATGGTCTTTCCATTGCCGCCTGTCGTGACCAAGTCCCGGCCCTTTTCCAGGCTTCCCTTGGGAACGTAGGCGATGAAGCCGGAAGTGGGATCACGCAGCTCAGTCCGCTCCAGGCTTTCTGAGACTTCAATCACACGGTCGCCGATCGGCTCGGTGCCCCCGCCCTCTTCCACTACCATCATGCCTCCCTCAGGCTTGGTCTTTGGCACCTGCTCCACTTCGACCACGCGAATCCATGGCTTCAGCTTGAAGGAGGAAAAATACGCCGCCGCCGCTTTGACATCCTCGTCGCTAATCGACTTGGACAGCTTCACCATGTTGGTGACGGATACCATGTCCGGGTCAGAGCCCGTGCGCAGGCCACTCTTGAAATCCGCCATCTGCTGCACGATATAGGCCTCGGGCAGGCCGGTAACGCTTGCATTCTCCGGACGCCCCTGGCCGTTGGGCAGGTGGCAGTGGCCGCACGCGTACACGTCGGGCTTGCGCCCGCGGGCAACCACGTCCGGCATCGGCGGGTGAATGTCCGGATACCAATCGGGAACAACAAAAAGATCGCCGATCTCAGCCTTGGTATAGCTTGCTTTGCTGCCGGGAAGATGTTCGACCTCAGCGCGATTGGCTGCGGAGGACGCTTGCGAAAAATGATCCGGATAGGCCCAAAGGGGCAGCTTGTCGTGGGGGGCTTGGGGTGCTTGCGCTAACGCCGCAGCGGCGAACAGCGTAATGGCGGGCAGAGCGAGATGTCGGCTTCTCAAATGGGTTCCCAGTCTTCAGGCATTAGAGCATTTTCACTTCTACTCTGCACAGGCGAGCGCCGCGAAGTGCGGCTTTTCTTGAGGAAAAGCCACGTCGGGAGCGGTTGCTCTGTATGCACCAGAAGTGAAAATACTTAGTGTAGTGCGTCATACAGATAGCCAATTATTCAGAGAAGCGCGCCGTTTATTTATGGGATAAATGGTTTGGGGTTGTCGTTGTGTTTGTCGATATAGTCGCCGATTGCCATAATCAGTTCTTCGATATCGTGGAAGACGCCCCTGCGTAAACGGTTCTGAGTAAGATCGCGAAAGAAGCGCTCGACCATGTTGAGCCAAGAACAGCCGGTGGGAGTGAAATGTACGTGGAATCGGGGATGACGGCTGAGCCACAGTTGCACTTTAGCGTGTTTGTGGGTGGAGTAGTTGTCCACAATCATGTGGATCTGTTTCTCCGCCGGGGTCACATGGTCGATCACGCGGAGGAACTTCAGCCATTCCTGATGACGGTGCCGGTCGTCGCACATGGAGATCACCTGACCGTCGAGAGCGTCCAGCGCGGCGAACAGCGTAGCCGTCCCGTTGCGTTTGTAATCGTGAGTCATTGTTCCGCAGCGGCCTTTCTTCAGAGGCAGACCCGGCTGTGTCCGGTCGAGGGCCTGAATCTGACTCTTTTCATCAGCGCACAGCACGATGGCGCGCTCGGGTGGATTCAGATACAGGCCCACGATGGTTTCCAGTTTTTCGGCGAAGCGGATATCCCTGCTGAGCTTGAACGTCCGGACCAGATGCGGCTTGAGACCATGGGCGTGCCAGATGCGCCGCACGCTGGCCTCGCTGATGCCTGCTGCTGCGGCCATCGTACGCGTGCTCCAGTGCGTGGCATTGGCAGGCTTGTGGCCAATCGTCATGTCTACCACGCGCTTCACTTGGTCGTCGGTAATCGTGCGCGTCCTGCCCGGACGCGAGGCGTCTTTCTGCAATGCGGCGATTCCACCATCGAGCAATCGGTTACGCCAACGCGCCACCTTCTCCGGAGTAACGCCAAGTTCCTGCGCGATCTCTTTGTCCTGCAGGCCGTCGGCGGCCCGCAACACAATGCGCGCACGCTCCACCACCCGAGCCGGCAGGGAACGGCCTCGCGCAAGCCGCTCCACAGCCTTTCGTACTTCCGAATTCAGTTCGACCGGCCGCGCAACTCGCATCGTGTCGTCCTCTCATTGTATGGACGCACGACATTCATAATCGTTATTACTTCAGACGCATACACTAGCAGGAAGCCTGAGAATAGCAACTATCTCACGTCGCAGACAACCGCTCCACACGGTTTGCATACTCCAGCGCCTGCCGCAGCTGTTGGTTTCTGGCTAGCAGTTCGGCCACCAGCTTCTGCAGCCTGGCGTTCTCCCTCTCCAACTCATCCGGTGTTGGCCTCTCATCGATGGCCTTCCAGGTGTTCATCGCATGCCTCAAATCTTCTGCTCCTCGGGTTGAAACTCACGCTGGCCACAACGCACGCGCATCGCCTGGCGGAATTTTTCCCGCTCTTCGGGAGACATCTTTCCCCATCGCTCTCCTACACGATGCCGCCAGTGCGTTCCACTTCTGCCGCGAAAGCCGCCGAAGAGAATTTTGCTCAGCAGCAGGATGCCGATCGCCTGCCAGAAGTTAATGGCATGCCAACCGACAATCGCAGGTATCAACCAGTTCCACAGATGTTGCACGATGACGCCAAATAATGCCACCGCTGCGATTACGATTAGGAGAATTCCAGGTGCCCTATACAACCATTTCCTGCTCATACTTTGCCTCATTTCTTCACAAACTCTTCATAGATCGATTGCAGCCTGCGGCGCAGATGCAGCACTGCATAGCGCTTGCGCGACAACAACGTGTTGACGCTCACGCCGGTTTCCTGGGCCAGCTCCTTGAAGCTGTATCCTTCCCACTCATGCGCGACAAAAACCGACCGCTGCTCCGGAGGCATCTCCTCCAGCGCGTCGTCAATCTCGTCCAGCAGCACGCTCCGCGCATAAGCCGCCTCCGGTCCGGCGTCCGGTGAGGGCAACAGGTCCTCAAGTGAGACCGCCGCATCGTCATCCTCGCCATACTTGGCATCGCTGAGCGACTCGAGCCTGCGGCCGCGAAAGCGATCGATGATCCGGTTTTTCGCGACCCGGAACAGCCAACCGCTTACCTGCTCAATCGGCTTGAGCAGCCGGTAGGCCTCAACCAGTTCAACGAAAACGTCCTGCAGGATGTCTTCCGCAGCCTCCAGGTCGACCACATGCTTGCGGATGTAATTGCGCAGACGAGATTCGTCTTTTTCCATCGCCTGCGCGATCCACTGGTTCTGCTCCGCGGTTGCCTGGTCCAAGCTCGACATCGAGTTTCTACAGTGAAGACGGAATTGCAGGGCGAATATTGTGCCCAAATGCAAAAAGGGCTCCGCCGCATGGCGAAGCCCTTTTGCAGCTAATCAGGGGGGAGGGTTAAACGTTAAAAGAGGAACCGCACCCGCAGGTGCTCTTCACCGCTGGGTTATCAAATTTAAACCCGGCTGCCTCCAGGGTCTCGACGTAATCGACTACGCAGCCGTTCAGGTACATGAGCGAGGTTGCGTCGACAAAGACCTTCAGATCGTCAAACTTGAAGACCTTGTCCATCATGCCCGCCTGGTTCTCAAAGGACATCGAATACTGAAATCCGGAGCAACCGCCGCCCACCACGCCAATGCGCAGTCCTGCAGGCAACGGATCCTGGGTTGCCATGATTTCGTGGACCTTAGCCACCGCCTGCGGCGAAAGCGTAAGGGGCATAGATACGGGATTAAGGTTTGTTACCGGTTCAGCGACGCTTGACATCTTGGTTATCTCCGTTGGCAGCTTGTACTTAATTAGTTTAGACCCGGACCCGGATCGGGACAAGCCGGAATCCTATTACCAAGAGATGCGCGAGCCGCCCAGGGCGACTCACCCTAGTGCACCGTAATCTTCGGGGCAATGTCGTTGAATTGGCTCTCCGTCAGCAGACCGGACGTTACCAAGTCATGAGTAGAGGTGTATGGCCGGTGGCGAATAATCTGTTTCGCTTTGCTTACGGAGATTCCTGGTAGCGACGCTAAATCGGCCTCCGAGGCGTCGTTCAGGTCCAGGCGGGCGCCCCCGGCGGGCGTGCTTTTGCTGTCCAAGCCCTGCTTAACTCCAGCGGCGACATCATTTACGGCCTGCTCGGCGTTGGCCGCAGCCACCCGGGCGTCGGCCAGGGCCTCTTTCGATCCCTGTTTCGCCTGCTCGGTGGCCTGGGCCGCCTGTTCCTGCAGGTGCTGGTCCGAGGCGGGTGGGTTGCAGGCTGCCAGAAACGCCAGCCCTAGGACCGTCGCTACCGCTAAACCACATTGTTTCGTCCTGCAATTCATCTTCTTGCTCCTTACACTGCTCCATCAGTCTGAGATGCAGGGAACCCACCCGGTAAATGAGAAAATTCTGGGCAATCGACCCTCTCCGGGACTATATTTTTAAGCCGTAAGCCCCTCCTACCCTCCGAGCCCGCCTATTCCGGACCCGCTCGGTATCTGGGACTTCTTGGGAACTCCCGGGAGGCAATTATGCATGTTGTATCAACTTTGTGGATAGTCTGGGCGGTGTTCGCAGTTTGCCTGCTGGGTCTGCTGCTTTATCGCGGAACCATCACCCGCTACGAGGATGACCAGCTATTTTTGGACGATATTTCCGACCGTCAACACAAGGAAAACGACGCCATCATTCGCAAGTTGGATAAGATCCAACCCTTTTTAAGGATCTTTACCGGCGTGACCAGCATTTTGACCGCCGCGATCATTGGCATTTACGCCTGGGACGCGATCAAGACTTTCTACATGTAGGAGGCTTGGAAGCGCAGGGCTCTTTGGGTGCGATGGCCCTCCCCATCGCACCGTTACTCTACCTGTTTGACCGTTCCCTTCGCAGTAACTTCGATCTCCACCTGCTTGCCTACCCGGTGTAGGAATGTGCCTGGATTCTTCATTCCCCAAGCCACATAGGGAACGGTGAAACGTGTGGTTGCGGTGATCATGCCAGCGGCAATCTGCACTTTTAGCGGTAACTCCAGGGGATGGTCTGCCCCGTGGATGTTGAACGTCCCGTCCGCCATCAGATCCTGCTCGCCCTCTTTATCCTGGAACCCGCCTTTGATTGCGGTTGGATGGAAGAAGATACCGGGATAACGATTGCTCTCCAGCACCTCGTCCTGCATCTGTTTGTTGCGGGCGGCGTCGCCGCTCTCCCCGGTGGTCGCGTCGACAAGAATCTCTCCTTCGGCCACTCCCGTTCCCGGGTTACAAAGAAACTCGCCGCTTTTCAGCTTGAAGGTGCCATGGATCGTGTGCAAGCCGGCGCTAAGCTTCCAGTGAATTTCCGTCTGCGCCGGATCGAGTTGGACCTTTAGGCTCTTATTTTGCGCCAGTGCCAGATGGGCACTCATGATGGCCAATGCTGCGATGATGCCCCGTATTTTTCTCAATATCTCTCACCCTTAGAGCATTTTCACTTCTACTCTGCACAGTCAAGCGCCGCGAAGTGCGGCTTTTCTTGAGGAAAAGCCGCGTCGGGAGGAAAATGCTCTACGCCAAAAGCCGCAACCCCAACGCAGGCGCGTCCCGAAGCAGGAAATCTCCGAGAGACCGCTCACCAAGATGAACCGCGAGCAAGTGGGCGAAGAGTTGTGGCTGGCCTGAGAGTACACTCATGGCCCGCTCCCGCAGCCAGGGCCACGCATCCATGCGGAGCATGACTCTGGACATAAGATGCGGCATCCGCTGAATAGCGGGATGACCCGCTTCGTAGATGGCTAGATTATCGACTGCGATGGCTTCGGCCAACAGCAGGGCTTGGCGGAATGACAAGCCGATGCCCTCGCCGGTGATGGCGTCGGCGGAGCCGGAAGCGTCGCCGGTAAGCGCCACATTGCCGGCGGTCACCCGGCGCAGCTTGCGGGTGGTGGTTAGCGCGCCTCGCACCCTGCTCAGTTCGGCCGCGCCTTCAAGACGCGCCCGCAGCGCCGGCAGGCCGGCGAGGACCGCATCCATTCTGGTGCCGGGCTCGCGGGCGACGGTGGCAACGCAGATTTCTTCCGCACCGACCGGGGTAATGTAGGCTTGGCCCAGATCGCCCCAATGCACCTCCACCATGCGGCTCCACGGCTTCACACGGTAATGACAGCGGGTGCCGAAGCGGCGGCTCAGGATCTTCCCCTGGCCCAGGCCAATTGCCAGGCGCACGCGGGAGGATTGACCATCCGCGCCGATCGCGTAGCGATAGACGCATCGTTCGCCATCCAGACGAAGGGGCTGCTTCCCGGCTACGTTTACCCGGCTGCCCCAGGCAAGTCGCACACCCAGTTGCCGGCAGCGTTCAACCAGAAGTGAATGGAGTTGCAAGCGGCGGATGCCGATGCCGCTGCCGCGCTCAAAGTGAGCTGCCGCCTGGTGGCGCCCGGCAAGAAAAGCGATGCCGTCGAAGGCAGCGCCATAGGACCCTGATATGCCGAGTGCGGCCAGGTCTCTCTGCGCATCGGGCATCAGCCCCTCGCCGCAGGCCTTGTCGATGGGCGGGCGAAGCGCATCGGCAACCAGAACATCCAACCCTTTTTGCCGCAGTGCGATCGCGGCTGCGAGACCAGCGGGACCGCCACCGACGATGAATGCGTCACAGCCGATCACTCTGCGCTCCCTATCTACCACTCCAGCAGCAACATCTCGGAGCAGAATCCCGGGCCCATGGCTGCCAGCACGCTGCGCGATCCCGGCTTGGGGCGCCGCTGCGTCATCACTTGATCCAGAACCACGAGCACCGAGGCCGAGGACAGGTTGCCCACCCGCTGCAGTGCCTCCCATGAGAGCTGGAGTTCGCCATCGTGCAGCCCCAGCGCATCCGCCACAGCTTCCAGCACCTTGGGACCGCCGGGGTGCATGATCCAGGAGTCGACCTGGGCCCGCGTCATCTCATGCCTGGCCAGGAAGGCATCCACATCGCGCCCCAGATTTTCCCGAACGACGGTGGGAACGTCGGGTGAGAGCACAACCTGGAATCCCTTCTCGGAGATCTTCCAGCCCATCACATCCTGTGTATCCGGATAGAAGGAGCATGCGCTACCCAGAATCTTTGCCCCTTGGAGCTTCACCTGGTCCCCTGCCACCAGCACCGCGGCCGCGCCGTCCCCGAACAGGCCGGTAGCAATCAAGTTGGCGACTTTGAAGTCGTCTCGCTGCCAGGTAAGCGAACACAGCTCGACGGAAAGCAGCACTGCAATCTGATCAGGGTAGGCGCGGACGTAATCGGCGGCGCGAGCAAGCCCCGCAGCACCGGCCACACAACCCAGGCCAAAAATGGGGTTGCGCTTGATGTGGGGTGCGAGCCGCATCCGGTTGACCAGCAGCGCATCCACCGACGGACTGGACACTCCCGTTACGGAGACGAAGAACAGGGCGCCGATCTGCTTCCGATCCACGCCGGCTTTGTTGAGTACGCATTCGATCGCCTGCTCACCCAGGCGTTCCGCGGTCTCGATCCAGACGTTGTTGGTTTTGCCCCAGGTATCAAGCGGCGGATATTGCTCTAAAGGGAGAGAGAAGTATCTGCCTGCCACACCCGTCCGGGAATGCAGCCGTTCCAATACCGCTGCATTTTCCAGACCATCCTCCCATTGGCCCTTAAGCGCCTCGGTCACGGTTTCCTGAAGAAAATAATGCGGAGGGAAAGGCAGTGGCCGTTGAGATGATTTGCATGTTTGGTCAGTATACGTGCCCGCCACGGCGCACTTTGATGGCAGTAAACTCACTCAACCGGGAACTTCCAACTGTCCACGATGCGGGGGTGGAGAGAGCTACTCGATAGACTCCGGTTGTGTTGAGGATAGTGGCGCCGTAATGAGATCGAGACACTCCGGCTCCGCTTCCCGGTTCAGTACAGCCTCAAACACGCGGCCTACCAAAGCAAGGTGGGAGCAAAGGAAGTGGGTAGATCGACCAGCCCGCTCAGTCGCGAAGCTGTGTACGCAGCTTCTGGTCTCGATGCGTCGGTGACCGCCACACAGGGCATCGAGGCGGGGACGCCGCTGCCTGACAAGGAAGCTGCTACTTGAGCCAGATCTTGCCCCGGCATGTAGATCGCCAGGGTGGCATCGGCTGGCAGGCTGCCTGGCCACAGGTCCCGCTGCGGCTCTGTACGCGCGGCATGGTGCCCGCTCAGAACAATCAATCGGGAAGACACCCTGCGGTCGGTGAGCGAAGCCTCCAGAAACGCCGCCGCGGAGGATGCTGCAGTCACGCCGGGCACCACTTCGAAGCTCACTCCAGCCTCGCGCAGGGCGTCGATCTCCTCCGCGGCGCGCCCGAAAATCATGGGGTCTCCGGACTTAAGCCGGATCACGGCCAGCCCGCGCCGCGCGGATACGATCATCAGGTCATGGATCGCCGCCTGGGTGATCTTCTTCCGCCCGCAGCGCTTGCCCACACTGATAACCAGGGCCTGCTTGCCGGCCAGGTTCAAGATCGATTGCGGCACCAGGTCGTCGTGCAGCACCACGCCGGCCTCGGCCAGCAGCCGCGCTGCCTTGAGCGTAAGCAAATCCGGGTCGCCAGGGCCCGCACCGACCAGGTAGACCTTGCCCGCTTCCGCCTTGCTCATTGCGGCACCTCATGCTTGAATCTGGGCGCCGGCAAACGCTCGCGCTGGGCAAGCGGGTAAGCCACAAACCTCGCGATGCGCCAGTTCGTGCAACAGTGCCTTGCGCTCTGTCCCCGCAGGCATCGCTTGCAGGACTTCGCGCCGTAACTGTCCCAGTTCGGCAAGCCACGGTCCCAGGTCAGCCGGTAGTTGAGCGTCGATCTCACGCCGCAGCCGCTGCGCCAGCGCCGGGCTTTGGCCCGCGGTCGATATAGCAATCTGCAGACTCACCCCGCTGCACCATCGAACCAAAGAAGAAGTCGCACAAGGGCGGATCGTCCGCGGTGTTGCACAGGATCGAGCGGCGCGAGGCCTCTTCAAAGACCGCCCGATTCACTTCGCGATCGCTGGTAGCGGCAATGATGAGATCGCAACCGTCCGCATCTTCAGGTTCGTAGCGGCGAGGCAGCCACTCAATCTCTCCCTGCGAGCTCAGTTGCTGCACGCGCGCTACTGCGTCGGGAGCAACCACCCGAATGGATGCTCCGCAGCGCAGCAGGCTTTCGACCTTTTCCAGACCGATCAAGCCCGCACCCACCACCAGGCACCGTTTCCCTTCCAGCTTCAGAAACAAAGGAAAGAGGCTCGCGCTCTTACTCAAGGTGTTTCCCCCCGACCGGAGCAGGATCCCTGGGCACGGACTCGAGCACCTCACCGGCAAGCTGCTCCCGCAACTGCTCGTCGCTGGTCCGGGCAAAGTAAGCGCGCAGGTTTTCCCCTGACTTCCGCGCCTGCAAATACCCGCCCAGGAGGCGTTCCAGCGCATCCGGCACTTCCGTCGCCAGGCAGCGGTATCCAATGGGTCTGGCGGTCTGCTGATGCAGGCCCACCGAACCACCCACGCAGAAGTAGTACGCGTCTTCCAGCTTGCCTTGGTGCTTGATCTTCTTGCCTTCCATGCCGATGTCCGCAATCCAGTGCTGTCCGCAGCTATTGGGGCAGCCGGTCACATGGAGCTTGAGCTGCTGGTCGAACCCGGGAAGCCGCTCTTCGAGTTCATCGACAATCCAGCGGGTGAAGCCCTTGGTTTCGGTGATCGCCAGCTTGCAGAATTCGCTTCCCGTGCAGGCAATCGCGCCTCTCCAGAACGGGGAGCCTTCGACCGGCAAACCGAG
Source organism: uncultured Acidobacteriaceae bacterium (assembly GCA_963796145.1). Classification (GTDB taxonomy): domain Bacteria; phylum Acidobacteriota; class Terriglobia; order Terriglobales; family Acidobacteriaceae; genus PALSA-350. The sequence goes on from CAWCKO010000045.1 coordinate 15,521, forward strand.
CGCCTCCAGTTCGCGAGCCAGCTCCCGGGCTTTGTTCGCCGGCACATTCACCACCACCAGGTTCTGCATGACCGTGGTGCGCAGCTGTCCATTGCCATAGCGCCTGGCCAAGCCGGCCACAGCGCTCAGCTGGGCGGCGGTCATACGCCCGCGCAACACAGAAAGGCCCACGTAGCAAAGTCCCTCCTGCTTCTGCCGGTGGATGCCGACATGATCGCGATAAATGTCATCCGGAATCACTTCTTCTACCGCCGGATCGAGTTGGTAGCCGAGCCGCCGGTTCAAGTCGGCCAGAAAGGTCTCGGCGGTCCATCCTTCACGCAGAAACAGATGCTTCAAGCGCGCGCGGTCGCGGCTCTCGCGCAATCCCTGCTGATCGCGAAAAAGCTCGGTAATCTTGCGCACCACGGCGGCCGCCTGGTGCTGTTGTACGAATGCATTCAGGCGCACCCCGAGATGCGGATCGGCAGAGAGGCCGCCACCCACGCGGACAGAAAATCCCACTTCACGCCCGTTGCTGCTGGAACGCACGGCAGGGGTCAAGCCAATGTCATTGATCTCAGGGTAGGAACACCATACGGAGCAGCCGGTAATCGAAACCTTGAATTTTCGCGGCAGGTTGAAAAGCTCTGGGTTTCCGTTCAGGTCGCCGGCAGCAGCCAGGGCGAAGGGTGAGGCATCCAGAACTTCGTCCGCATCCAAACCCGCCAGGGGACAGCCGGTTACATTGCGCACTACATCGCCGCAGGCGCCTTTTGGGGAGAGCCCGGCGGCATCGAGCCGGTCAATGATCTGGGGCAGGGCTTCGATGGTCAGCCAGTGCAGCTGGATGGCCTGACGCACGGTAATGTCAACCAGATCCCGGCCGTGTTTGGCGGCAATGTCGGCGATCACCTCGATCTGCTCCGCGGTAGCGATGCCGTTGGGAATCGCTATGCGCATCATGAAGTACTCGGTCGCCTTGCCTTCCCCGCCCTTGCCCCCGAGCGCTCCGGCCCCGTCTCCCTGGGTATAGACACCCCACCACTTGAAGTAGGCGGAAGCCCATTCCGGGAGCACCGATTCCCTGCCGGCAGCGGCGAAGGCGCGGACTTCATCAAAAGCCTCCCATGGGTTCTTTTCCCGCTTGAGGCGCTCCATGCGCTGGGCTTTTGTTTCCTTAACCTCGGCCATCAAATATTCTCCCCTGCAATAAAAAACCCGGGTGCCGTTGATCGCCGACACCCGGGTTCCGAAGATGATGTTTCGCTTAATTCTTAGGACGCACCCGTACGGCGTGATGGAATCACGCGACAACCAGCGCTGAGGCGGGAGTACAGGGACATAGTACAAACGTAATCCTGCAGCGGACTCAAGTCAATACATCCTCGCTAGCAGGGTTTGGAAAGCCTAGGCCCTCAGGGGCTAAAAGGCTGCGGAAAAACCCAATGTTTTTGAAGGGTACGACCTTTAGGTCGTACGTAAATTATTGCAAACAGGTGCGGCTTTAGCCGCTGAGGGAACAACCCTCTTCAATCGATGGCGCTACTTACCTGGTGCCGGATGTCGGCGCCGCGGATCCAGAAAATGACGTCCCGGGAGATGTTGGTGGCATGGTCGGCGATGCGCTCGAGCGCGCGCGCGATGATAATCGCATTCAAGGCCTGCAGGCTTACATCCGGCTGCTCCTCCATCACCTTCATCAGCTCGCCCCGGGCAACGCGATTCATGCGGTCGATCTCATCATCCATGGCCACAACCGCTTCCGCGAACTGAGCGTCGGCATCGAGCAGCGCCTGGATGGCGGAGCGGATCATGCGCGAAGCATATTCGCCCATGCCCGCGATATCCACCGGCAGTGGGACCGCAGGATATTCAAGCAATTCCTGGGTTCGGATGGCAATGCTCATGGACTGGTCACCCACCCGCTCCAGATCGCCGTTGATCTTGATGACCGCCAGGATGAAGCGCAGATCGATGGCCATGGGCTGTTCCTGGGCCAGTAGCTCATACGCCATCTCGTCCACTTCGCGCTGCGCCGCGTTGATGGCCGTCTCGTTTTCCCGCACGTACTGGCACAACCCGGCATCCCGTTGCAGATAAGCATCCACAGCGGAGATCACCGCCTGCTGGGAGAGCGCAGCCATGGCCAACAATTTGTCTTTGAGCGCGGCGAGCTGCTGCTGAAAGTGAATGCGCGGCACCGTAGCCCCCTTGTACAAAAATTGTGCACCATCGCCCGTGACAGTTTGAAGAAAATATGGGCCTTCCGTCCGAGGTGCGCCTTACCGCACGTGGCAAAGGCGCTTCTCGGCTTCGCGCGTGGCCTCATAGATCTGGTCGAAGGAGTCCACCGCGTACAGAACCGGCTGCATTTCCGAGGTAGAAAACTCCTGGTTCAGAACCTGGTCCACGTCGAAGTCCTTGATTTCCGGCCCACCCTCGATCACATAGGTGGATTCGCCCTGGGACGAGATCAGGCCGCTTCCGTAGAGCCGGTAGCGTCCCTTTTGCCGAATCACCCCGAATTCGACCGTAAACCAGAACAGGCGCCCCATCTTTTCGAGCGCTTCCTTATCCGTCAGGGCCGCGCATACAACGCCATAATGCTGCAGGAAATCAGCAAAAACCGGATGGGCATGCATGGGAACGTGGCCGAAGACGTCATGGAAGATATCCGGTTCGGGAATATAGGCCAGCGATTCCCGGCTCCGCAACCAGGTGGTGGTGGGGAACTGCCGGGCCGCGAGCATGGCAAAGAACGCGTCCGGAGGAAGAAAGCCACTCACCGGGGTAGCGCTCCAGCCACTCCGTGGTCTAAGCCGTTGATTCACATCGGCCAGGTTGGGAATCAGATCGGTTCTGAGACCAATCTGGTGAAAACCCTGCAGGTATTCCTCGCAAGCGTGTGCCTCGATTTGAGGCATGCGGCGGCCCACCAGTTCTGCCCAGGTGGCGTGTTGCTCCGGCGTATAGGCCGGCCAATCCTGCTGGATTAAGAAGGGCTCGGCTGCCCCAAGCGTTGCTGAACCGATCGCCATCGTCTACCTCTTCTTGCCCGTATACATATCAGACACCTGCAAGAGGATTTAATCTCGGCGACGCATCCTAGTGATTTGCAGCATCCGACAATGGGGATGACCCAAAATGGGCATACCCACACAGTTAATCCTACCTTCCGGGGCCTATCCAAGTACGTCCCCAAGGGTATATCTTTCTTCCGGCCCTGAGGAGGTTTCACAATTGCCGTAGACCCCATTGTGAAACGTCTAAGAGAAGGGCGACCCAAGGAGTAACGCAAGAGTTATGACTACGCTTACGCACCAAGAGCCACAGACAACCGAAGATCTTCTGCAACTGAACGGCACCGATTACGTCGAGTTTTATGTCGGCAACGCGCGCCAGGCCTCCTACTTTTATCGGATGGCGATGGGCTTCAGCCTGGTAGCCTACGCGGGCCCCGAGACGGGCCAGCGTGACCGGGCTTCTTACGTCTTGCAGCAGGGCAAGATTCGCTTTGTATTCACCACCCCTTTGCGGCCAGACAACGAAATGGCCGAACACATCCGCCTGCACGGCGACGGTGTTCGCGACATCGCGCTGTGGGTGGACGATGCCAAACAGGCCTGGAGAGAGACCACCCGGCGAGGCGCGCGCAGCGTGCAGGAGCCGTTTGAAGTTTCGGACCAACACGGAAGCACCAGAATGGCGTCCATCGCCATTTATGGCGACACCATCCACACCTTTGTCGAGCGCAAGAATTACCACGGGCCGTTTCTACCCGGGTACGTTGCCAAAGGGGAAGACCATCTGGCCCGTCCCACCGGCCTGCTGCATGTCGACCACGTAGTCGGCAATGTGGGCTGGAATGAGATGAACCGCTGGGTCGACTTCTACGCCAACGTGATGGGTTTTTCTCTCTATCAGCACTTTGACGATAAAGACATCTCGACCGAATATTCGGCGTTGATGTCGAAGGTGATGGCGAATGGCAACGGGCGGGTAAAGTTCCCGCTGAACGAGCCCGCGGAGGGGCGGAGGAAGTCACAGATCGAGGAGTACCTGGAATTCCATCACGGGCCGGGCGTACAGCATATTGCTCTGGCTACCAACGACATTGTGCACACCGTGGGCCGTCTGAAGGCGCAGGGCATGGAGTTCCTACGCGTGCCCCACTCCTACTACGCTGAGTTGCAGGGACGCACCGGCCGCATTGAAGAGCCGATCGAGGACCTGGAGAAACTCGGCATCCTGGTGGACCGCGACGACGAGGGTTACATGCTGCAGATCTTCACCCGGCCGGTAGAAGACCGGCCGACCCTGTTCTTCGAAATCATCCAACGTAAGGGGAGCCGCAGTTTCGGAAAGGGCAACTTCAAAGCTCTCTTCGAGGCTATCGAACGCGAGCAGGCGGAGCGCGGCAACCTTTGAGCATGCTGGCTTTCGATCCGGGAAACACTGCGACCGGCGATATCTACAAACTGATGGTTGGTTCGATTGTGCCCCGCCCGATTGCCCTGGTCTCTTCCCTGGACCAGGGCAACGTGCGGAACCTTGCGCCCTTCAGCTATTTCACCGCCTGCAGTTCCAATCCGCCGGTGGTTGTGTTCTGCCCCATCCTGCGCCCTGCTCCGCCTATGGCGAAGGATACGCTGCGCAACATTCTGGCCACGCGGGAATTTGTGGTCAACATTGTGTCGGAGGAATTTGTCGAGCGCATGAATGCCACAGCGGCCCAGGTGGGTCCGGAGGTGGATGAGTTCGAACTCTCAGGGCTGACCCCGATCGCAAGTGAGCTGATCAAGCCGCCGCGGGTGGCGGAAAGCCATGTGCATATGGAGTGCCGGCTGCTCCAGGTGGTGCAGGTGAGCGACCAGCCCGGCGGGGGAACCCTGGTGCTGGGCGAAGTGCTGCGCTTTCATGTGCGCGCGGGTCTGGTCGAGAACTTCCGCATCGATCCGGACCAGCTGCGCGCGGTCGGCCGCATGGCAGGCTCGACTTACGTACGTACCACCGACCGCTTCGACCTGGAACGACCGTAACGGAGGAAATGTACTAGGATCATAGGCTGAGGGGTCTCTATGCGAACGCTGCCGGCTGTCGGACTGTGGGTGATGCTGGTGGCGTTGGGCGCCGGCGCCAAGCAGACCAACAAGCCCGATCTGAAGCTTATGGCTTCGCTCGACATGGCGGCGCCGGAGCAGCAGCCGATCCTGGTGATCCACATCATGAACCAGTCGGGCCATCTATTGCGTATCCCCGACCCACCCCTGTTATGCAAGAGCGCGCCGGGTGCGCTTTCGCTGGACGTGAAGTTCATCCCTGAGAATTCCAGCCAACCGCAGGCGGCCATCGATTGCGGTCTGGAAGTGGACGGCAGCGGACTGCCCGACATTCGCGAGCGGGCCAAGAATTGGCTGGCGCTGAAGCCGGGTCAGAACTATGAGGCCAGGCGGCCGCTGGCCATGGGTGTCGACACCAACGCCCACGGGACGTACGAATTCCACGTGGTTTACGACGGGCCCAGCGCAACCCCGGCGGATGACGAAAAGCTGAAGGACGCCGGAATTGCAGTGCCCGGCGGAAGGTTCGAATCGGACAAGCTGACGTATAAGATCAACGCGCCCAAGCCTTAGCTATCCAACAGCATTGATCAGCGTGCCGATGCCGGTGATGGTGATGTGAATCTCATCCTGCTGCTGCAGCGTGAACTCATCCGGGGGAACGATGCCTGTCCCGGTAAGCAGGAAGCAGCCGCTAGGAAATCGATTGTCGCGGTAAAGATATTCGAGCAGGGTGCTGAAAGTACGCTTCAATTCTGTGAGCGCTGTGGAGCCGGAAAAGACGGTCTTGCCCACGCGCAGAATCTGCATTTGAATTTCGGTCGAGGGTGGGATCGTTTCACCGGTCACGAGTATCCCCGGGCCCAAGGCACAGGCTCGGTCATAGACTTTGGCTTGCGGCAGATACAACGGATTCTCGCCTTCAATGTCTCGCGAGCTCATATCGTTGCCGATGGTGTAGCCCACGATGTTTCCCCTGGGGCCGGCCAGTAGGGTCAGCTCGGGCTCTGGCACGGACCAGGTAGCATCCTTTCTTATGGCAACTTTGCCGCGATGGCCGACCACCCGATTGGGTGTCGCCTTCATAAAAAGTTCGGGCCGTTCCGCCAGGTACACCCGGTCGTAGAAGTCTCCGCCCCCGGCGGTCTTTGCTTCTTCCATGCGAGCGTTGCGGCTGCGGTAGTAGGTGACTCCTGAGGCCCACACCTCCTGGCTGCCGATGGGCGCCACGAGCAGCTTTTCGATGTCTGCGAACGAGCTGGCATCCATTGGCTTCTGCTGCTCAAGAGTTTTTGCCAAATGGGCCTGGAGATCCTCCCGGGTGACCAGCTGATCCCAGGATGCGTCCGCGACTGCATAGAACCGATCCTGGTGCTCGATTATGTAGCCGCCGGCGGTGCGATAAAGTTTCATCCGTCGTTTGCCTTCCTCAAGGAGTCTACCGTGACAGTAAGCAGGCGGCCAATCCTTCAGCCGTCCCAGCTATCCGGGACTTGTCCGCTCTAGAACTTTGCAGCCAGGGACGGCTGAAGCAAAATCAGGGAATGGATTGTGGGCGCGAAGCTCGGTGACGATCTCGGCGGCGGCAGTGCGGGCCCGGTCCCCCTGGTCGGGCGGGAAGGAGATGGCGCCCACGCGGGCGTGCCCTCCTCCGCCGTAGCGTTCGCAAATTTGCGCCAGGTTGACCATCTGCTCCGGCCGCGCTTTGGTCCACGGATTAGAACCTACGGCAACCTTGGTGCGGAAGCTGGACTTGCTCAGCCCAACGCTGTAAGTCGCCTCAGGATGCAGAAAGTAGGGAACGAATTTGTTGTAACCCTCAAACGGCTGATCGGTTATGTCGAAATACAGCGTGCCATCCGCCAATTCAGTGCGCTCGCCGATAATAGCTAACGACTCTTGGTGGCGTTCGAGCAGCGGCGGAAGGAGCTCGGCCACAAAAGGCTGCTCCAATACCTCGCTCAGACTCATTTCAGTCAGCAGCGGAATCAGTTTCGGAATGAATTTCGGATCCTGGCTCGATTCAATCACCAGGGTCAGCTTCATGGCAGGCTCCGCCATTTCGACCGCGGCTTTGGGACTTTCGTAAAGAGCACCATCCACAATGTCAGCCCAGCGGATCAGTTCGGCCACCGGCGCCGCGTCAAAGCCGAAGCGGGTTTGCGCGATGTGGGCGATGAAACTGGTGCAGGAGGTGTAATTCGGGTCGTAAAAGTGGCGATCGCGCGCGCTGCCATCCCGCTGCCCCTCAAGAAAATGCTGTTGATCCGCAGGAGTAAGAAAGGCGCTTAGATGATGATCGAACCACCAGGTAATGCGCGGCGAAGAGCTGTACTTGAAGTCGACAATTGCATTCTCGTCACCCGTAAAGTCGGACTCCTGAAAGAGCGCTCCGGCCCGATGCACCAGTCCGTGATAGCCGTACTGTGCATCCGGGCGGATGCACTGGCGGTGAAAGCGCATGAAGAGCGAAGCAGAGCACGCTCCGTCAAAGCACCGGTCGTGATAGAAAACGCAGACCTTCAAACAGTTATGTTCCTCTCCATGGACGAATGACTAGGATTGCCGGGAGGCGCTCACGTGTCAAGCTGCTGGCCCAGAAAATCAGGCCGCGATGAGACAATGAGCGCTGGAAGAAGAGATGAAATGATGGCGAGGATCGAGGTGGGTGCCGCTCAGCGGCAAAGATTACCCTTGTTAGGACGGATTGCCGCCGGTCTGGTAATCAGCCTGTTGATTGCGGCGGCAGTAGGCACCGTCGGTAGTGCGGCCTGGCTGAAGGACGCCATGCGCGCGCAATTGCCGGTGCTCGACGGCGAGCTGCAGCTGCCCGGCCTCTCCGCTCCGGTGGTGGTGCGGCGCGACGGCCATGGAATACCCCACATCCAGGCGGCAAACATGGACGACCTGCTCGAAGCGCAGGGCTATGTCGTCGCCCAGGACCGCTTATGGCAGATGGATATGGCACGGCGCTTTGCCGCGGGCGAGCTGGCCGAGCTGCTGGGTCCAAGCGTAGTGGAGCACGATAAGCTGCAGCGGGTGCTGCAGATCAGACCAGCTGCAGAGCATCTCACCGCAACCATGCCCGAGGACCAGAAGCGTCTCTTTGAAGCCTTCGCCCGGGGCGTGAACGCCTTTACCGCCAGCCATCAGGACAACCTGCCGGCTGAGTTCCGGCTCCTGGGCTACAAGCCCCGGCCCTGGCAGCCCGTCGATTCCTGGCTGGTGGCGCTGAACATGGTGGCCCGGCTGGACACGCTCTATCCCTGGAAACTGGAGCGGGAGAAGGTAGAGGCCAAGCTGCCGCCCAACCTTCTCGTAGAGCTATACCCCACGACCACTTTTCGCGATCATCCGCCTACGCAGTCGATTCCCGACCTGACCGCGCCGCAACAGAATATTCCCGATGTTCCCCTCGACGAGTCGCAATCCAGCCTCGAAGACCTGTTGCGGCTGCGCGAAATTCTCAAGCTGGGCTCAGACGGGTGCGACAGCTGCAAACCAGGCTCCAACGAATGGGCCGTGAGCGGCGCCCGGACTGCCAGCGGAAAGGCCATGCTCTCCAACGACATGCATCTGGAGCACTCCATCCCCGACATCTGGCACGAAGAAGACCTGCAGGCCGGAAGCTTCCACGTGGCGGGGGTAACTACCCCCGGGATTCCCCTCATCATTGAGGGGCACAACGAACACATTGCGTGGGGCTTCACCACCCTCAACGGCGATGTTCAGGACGTGTACGTGGAAAAAACCAATAGCCAGGGCGAGTATTGGGCCGGCAACGGATGGCATCAGCCGGAGCATGATCGGGAGCATATCCACGTGCGCTTCGGTAACGATGTCCTGCTCGATGTGGAGACCACGGACCACGGACCGGTGATCACTCCACTGCTGCCTCATGAGACACGTATGCTGGCGCTCAAGTGGACCCTGTACTCGAATCAACTGCACGGTCTGCCGCTACAGGGAATGGACGCGGCGAGCAACTGGACAGAATTCCGCCAGGCGACCAGCGAATGGTGGGGGCCAACCCAGAACCTGGCCTATGCCGATGACCAGGGCCACATCGGCTACCAGGCGGTCGGGCTGTTTCCCATCCGGCCCGCGGGCCTGAGCGGGGTCCCGATCGTGGAGACGGGAACCGCGGCAGACAGCGAGCACGAGTGGCAAGGGTACGTTCCTTTCGAACAGCTCCCGACCGTGCTTGACCCTGACAACGGTATTGTCGCCACCGCCAATGCGCGCATTGCTCCCGACGACTATCCTTACCCTCTGGCGCTCAACTGGGACGCACCCTATCGTAATGAGCGCATATGGAAGTGGCTTTCGGCTCACACCAAGCTCACACCGGCGGATATGCTCACGCTGCAGACCGACACCTATTCCGAGGTGGACCGGGAATTGGCCCAGCGCTTTGCCTATTCCATCGACCGTTCCGCAGTTGCGGACGCAAAACTACGCCAGGCCGCGGACCTGATGCGCACCTGGGATGGTGTGATCACCACAGGTTCGGTTGCGGCGGAGATCGTGGATGCGACTAAGCAGGCGCTGTGGCCGCTGGTCCTGGAGCCTAAACTGGGCTCCGATTGGCAGCTCTACGATTGGCAAAGTAAGAACTTCGTGCAGGAAGAAATGGTGGAGAAATCTGCGCCGGAATGGCTGCCCGCGAAATACAAGAGCTGGGATGACCTGATTGCCGCTGCGGTGCAGAAGGGCATGGTCGACAATCATGCTCCGCCGTCGCTTCGCGACTGGACATTTGGCAGCCAGCATGTGATCGATGTGAAGCATCCTTTGTACGCGATGCTGCCGTTTTTCAAATGGACCAGCACCGGGCCGCACCAGCTGGCGGGTGATGAGACCACCCTGGACCACGTGCGCGGGCTGCTGGGCGCAAGCCAGCGGCTTACGGTGGACTGGAGCAATGTGGATGGATCTACGGAAAACATCGTGATGGGCGAATCGGGCGATCCACTCAGTCCCTACTATCTGGACCAGTGGCCGTACTGGTATAGCCGGCAAGACCTTTGCTATGCCCTTCACGGAAGCGGCCGTGAGTGCATCGACCAAGCACACCCTGCGACTGGTGCCGTGATGTCGAAGGGCAACCGCAGGTGAAATCCTGAGTTGAGGTTTTCTTCACAGCTTCGTGGCCTCCTGATCGCCTGCACCGCCTTGCTCGCGGTCGGAACGCTGGTCGTGCGAGGCAATTCGTGCGGCCACGATTTCGACTTCCACCTTCTCTCCTGGATGGAGGTGGCACGGGCATGGCATACGGGTCTGCTGTACCCGCACTGGGTACAGGACGCGAACTATGGCGCGGGTGAGCCGCGCTTGATCTTCTATCCGCCGGCTTCCTGGCTGCTTGGCGGCCTGTTGGGAACCATCAGCGGGTGGCACGCGGCCCCGGTGCTTTTCGTGCTGCTGGCGCTGCTGGGCGCTGGGATCAGCATGTACCTGCTGGTGCGGGAGTGGGCGCCTCTAAGCTCGTCAACGGGTGCCGCAACCTTTGCCGCCTGTCTCTATGTCGCCAATCCCTATGCCATGTTCGTGGTTTATGAGCGTTCAGCAATGGGCGAGTTACTGGCCGGCGCATGGTTTCCGTTGATGGTGCTATTCGCGCTCAGAACCCGTTCCTCCATTGCTCTCCTCGGCCTGTCGATGGCGGCGCTCTGGCTAACCAATTCACCGGCCGCGGTGGTGGGCAGCTATATGCTCGCACTTCTGGCTCTGGGAATGTGGATCGCGGAAGGCAAGCCATGGCCGGCCCTGCGCGCCATGGGTGGAATGGCTCTCGGGTTGGGACTGGCCGCGTTCTACATCGTGCCCGCGGCATTCGAACAGCGATGGGTACAAATAGAGCGCGCGATCACACCCGGGATGCGCGTCGAGGACAGCTTCCTCTTCGCCCACACAGCAAATGCGTTTCATGACCAGGTATTGCGGGCGGCCTCGTGGATTTTTATCGCGGAGCTCGCCGCGGCTTCGATCGCCGCCTACCTGGCGTGGAGAAAGCGAGCTGACGGCACAGCGAGGATCGCGCTCACGGCCTCGCTCCCGGTCATCCTGTTGCTGCAATTGCCTGTCAGCGACGTAATCTGGAAATACGCGCCGCATATGAAGTTTCTGCAGTTTCCGTGGCGTTGGCTGCTGGCGTTGAGCGTGGTAGCCTGCGTGCTCGCCGGCATGGCTCTTAAGAAACCGGGCCGATGGCAAGCCCGGTGGCCATCGATGATAGCCACGGTAGTGATCGCAGCCATGGCCATCGGCGGCGGTATTCTGTTCTTCCAGCCCTGCGACGACGAGGACGCGGTGGCGGCACAGGTCGCCGGCTTCCGCCTGGGGCAAGGCACGCAAGGCACCGACGAGTACACGCCGGTGGGAGCCGACAACGCATCGGTCCAACAACACTTGCCCCTGGTACGCGTACTGCGTGCGGCACAGGATGACACCGCCGACAGCACCCAGGGGGATAACCCGGAGTGGCGAGCCGGCGACCCAGGCGGCATCGCAGCCAAGGTAGACACCCAACGATGGAATGGGGAGCACTGGGTAGTAAGCGTGGTGACCCCGGAGACGGGTTATGCCGTGTTGCGATTGATGGACTATCCATCCTGGCGAGTGACCGTCGATGGCAAGCCGGCACCGCGCCGCCCGGCGCGGGACGATGGACTGATGGCCGTGCCGGTGACGGCGGGGAGTCATGCGATTGAAGCGCAATGGAGCGCGACCAGGGACGTCATCGCCGGACGCGAAGTCTCGGCCATCGCCCTGCTGGCACTGGCCGTAGTCGCCTTGCTGGAGCGCCGCGAGCGTCGGGTATGATTACCAAAATGCAGGAAAATGCGCGCGAGATTCGGAACAGCGGTGTGGAGCTTGTCGATCGCGCTCTGGATCGTCTGCTGCCCGGTGCGGATCAAGCGCCGGTCTCGATTCACGGCGCGATGCGGCACAGCGTTTTTGCCGGGGGCAAGCGGCTGCGCCCCGTGCTGTGCATGGAGGCGGCAAGAATGATCGCGTGCTCTGGTCACCTTCCTCCCGGGGTGGAAGAGTTGGGTGCGGCGATCGAAATGCTGCACACCTATTCCCTGATTCATGATGATTTGCCCGCGCTGGACAACGATGATCTGCGCCGGGGCAAGCCTACCTGCCACGTGGTCTTTGGCGAAGCGATTGCCATCCTTGCCGGGGATGCGCTACAGACCCAGGCCTATGAAGTACTCGCTGGCCTGCAATGCCCGGCTCCGCAGACGGTAGAGATTGTGCGCTCCATCGCACAGGCTACAGGAACGGTTGATGGCATGATCGGCGGCCAAGTCATGGACCTGGAGGCCGAAGAGCATACGCCAACACCAGAGGTGGTGGAGGCCATCCATCGCGCCAAGACCGGGGCGTTGATTCGCGTCAGCCTGGTCACCGGGGGTATCTACGCGGGCGGTGCCGCGTCGGACATCGAGCGGCTGCAGAAGTTTGGACGCAAGGCAGGGCTGGCGTTTCAGATCATGGACGATGTGTTGGATGTAACCCAGAATTCGTCCCAGCTGGGAAAAACTGCGGGCAAGGATTTAGCCAGTGAGAAAGCTACCTGGCCCGCGGTATACGGGGTGGATCAGAGCGTAAAGGATGCGAAGCGGCTGATCGATGAGGCGTTCACACAATTAGACGTCTATGGCGAGCGGGGCGATCGATTGAAGGCGGTGGCGCGGTACCTGGTGGAGCGGCAGAACTAATATGGCCGTCAACGAAGAGGATGTTCTTGCCGCCCTAAGGGATTGCTACGATCCGGAAATCCCGGTGAACATCGTCGACCTGGGATTGATTTACAAGGTGACGGTGACCCCGGACGCAAACTCCAAACGCGCATTTCCCCGGCAGCGTGTTGAAGTAGAGATAACGATGACCTCGCAGGGCTGCCCGGCCCACGTCATGATCATCGAGCAGGTGCGTAACCGGCTGGCGGGCATACCAGAGATAAGTGAGGCCCTGGTCAACCTGGTATGGGAACCGGCCTGGACGCCCGACCGCATCAGCCAGAAGGCGCGCGAACAGCTAGGTATCGGTTAAAGCTTTTCCTGTCGCACGACTTTTTCGACTACCGAGCGTAGCTTGTCACCCTGGGTCGTCAGTTCGCCAACGAACTTTTCAAAACGGGTTAGCAGGCCGTGACCGCTGTCGAGATAATCCGGGATGTTATTCCAGACTTTTTTGACCCCTTCAGGATCTTCGACCAGAGCGAAGACGGTTCCGGCAGCAGCGATGGCTAACCCGGCCTTGCGCTTGCCGGAGGCCAGCAGAATGGCTCCAGTCACCAGCGAGCCTGCGGCTACGGTGCGCACCCAGTTTTTGTCCCAACCCTGGTCGAGGAGACGGTTTCCCTGCTGCTTCAGGCGGTCGGTGGCGTCCTGAACGGTAGATGCCACTTGCTGCGGAATGTGTGTGATCCCCATCGTTGTCTCTCTTTCGCGTGCACTGCTCTGTTATAGATGCGGAGAAAAGAGTTAACTTAATCGAGATCGAATTCACGCAGAGGGCGGCCCTCGTCGGGAGTTTCCTTGGCCTTGCGCAACGCTTCCTCGAATCGCTTGTCGAACAATTGTTGTTTGTTTTTTTCGGCTTCAACCGACTGACGGAAAATGTCTTCCTTGCGCACATCCTGTTCGCGCATGGCCTTGGCGGCAGCTTCAAAATCCTCGAAGGTTCGTTTACGGGGCGCGGATGTGTGCGAGAGAATCGCCTTAGTCTCAGGGTCGACCTTGAGGATCGCCCCGCAATCGGGACAGGTGACATCGAACGGCTTGACCGGGTTGGCCTTCATAACTGCAAACATTCTAAAACATTTAACACTCTCCTTGCCGCGGAACCCGGGCTTCGCGGCAGGGAAAGTTCACAGCCAGATGGCTTTGTGGCCGGGACATTGCTGTCCGGCTGCCTCCACCAGCAGCTGGGAAAGATCTTCACCGTGGCGGGAGAGAAACCATGCCGCGCCAAGAACCCGCTCCTGTGGATGGCGATTGGGAAACAGGTTGAGGGCAATCAGCCCGGCATCGCGGCTCAGGGATTGTTCCCGGCGGAGTTCGTAATTTGCCGCCAGCCGGCGCATCCGATTCATCTGGTAGCGCATTTTGGAGCTGCTGACATCCGCCGCCCGCCCCAGACCCGGGTCGAGAGAATGCATATACGTGGCCAGTGCCGAGAGCTCGGTATTCAGAGCATTGCCGGCGGCGGCAAGCTTGCGCTTGCCCACCACGGAAATCGCCCGGGCACCCAACCGCTGGGCCAACTCCAGCGGATCCTTCAAGGCGCTCTGGATCACATCGGGCAACGAAACCTCATGCCGGGCCAGCAATCCGGCAATCGCGGGCTCGATGAGCGTCGCCGACAGGCGGGGAAGGACGGGCGTGGTGCGGCCCAGGATGCGCTCATAAAGCACCTGTGACTGAGCGAAATATGCAACTTCGGACGGGCCGCCCACATAGGCAGCAGTGGGCAGCATGGAATCCTGAAAGACGGGCCGCAACAAAGCGTTGGGACTGAGCCGCTCCGGCGCCGCATCCAGAATCGCCAGCAGCTCTGCAGTGGAGTACTGTTGCCGCGCAGCTTGCCATCCACCATCGGCCGTGCGCCGCAGCGGAAGCCGCGCCCCGGAGTTGCTGTCGAAGAGAAAGAGCAGGCTGGACAACGGTGAAACCAACACCTGGGTGTGGTAGCCGGCGGCAACAAGCTGCTGGTCGCGATCGTTGAGCGCCACCCGTAGTTCATCGGCGCGCACGATCGCCTGGCGCAGAACATCGCTTCCCATGGCATGGAAGCCGCGGGAGGAAGCATCCACCACCACCAGCCCTTGGGCGGCGAAGGTGTGGGAAATAAATTGCGCGAAAGCTTGCCCAAGGCTCTGCCCCGGGCGATAGCAGGCCGCGAGCTGATCGAGTACCGGGCCGGGACCGAGGATCTCGGCCGCCTGGGCCACCAGCTCCTCGATGTTGTTTCCCAAGGTCAACGCGCCGACCGCGGTGACATTCACTTGATCGGTGCTCAGGCGCAGCGTCTTCAGCTCGTGCCGGTTGGGCAAGGTTACGTGATCCGCTTCCGCCAGGTCATGGTCTTCCGTCGCCAACCAAAAGATCGGCACGTGAGGAGTGCCGGCGATGGAAGCATCTCTCGCTTTGCGAATCGCGGTCGCTGCTTTGAGGATGGTGAAGAGCGGGCCGCCAAACAGCGTCACCTGCTGGCCAGTCACTACCGCGCCGGCGCCGTTGCGCAGCCGCGCGATGTTTTCAAAAACAGGATCAGCAGCGCCGAAACCGCGATTCTGCTGCTCCAGCAAATCGCAAAGCGCCTCCCGCTGAGCGGGTGCAAGCACAGGCGGCTTGACCATCCACTCGGTGGAATAGGCGCTGGCCGTGTAGAAGGGCGCAAGCGCTTCACGCCGGTCGGCGAAGTCCAGAAATAGCCGGCTGAGACCAGGCAGCACGGAGATGGGATAACACTCGGTCTTCACTTGCTCCACCGCCATGCGCTCGCCCTCACCTGTTGTAGTTTCTCATCATTTCCGCCTTAGCGATGCGCGGAGCTGCTTCCTGCCGGAAGCCGGTAACGCATCCAGCGCATACAGCGCCAGCGAGCGATACACACCCGCCAAGATAGGATGGGGCTTCAGGGCCTGAAGATGCAGACGAATTGTCTGCGCGTCTCCCCTGGCAATCGGCCCGCTAAAGCTCTTACCGGCCCCCCGGAGGAAGAAGTTGTCCAGGGTAGCCCGGGCAATGGGCTCAATCAACTGCTGCGCCTGGCGGGTGCTGAATCCGGCCCTTGCCGCCGCTTCCTGGGCTGCGGCCAAATGGCTGACCAGCAACGGCGAGGACAGCACGCCGGCCGCATGGTAGAGCGCTTTGCTCGCCGCCTTAATCGCAAAAGGGCGGCCTCCGATCCGGCGGACGATCGCGTTCAGAATGCGGCGGCTGGCGGCGTCCGCCTCGACCCCAAACGGTACTTCTTGCAGCGAGACCGGTGTTCGCGTTGGAAAGCTCATCATGGGATGCACCGAGGCCACGGAGGCGCCCGCATGAGCAGCCGCCTCGAGCACCTGCGCAGTGAGCGCACCGCTCGAATGAACGACAACCTGTCCCTTGAGACCGCGTTTACTGACCTGCTTAACCAAGCGGCCGGTTACCCGCGCAATAGCGGCATCCGGCACGCAGAGCCAGAGGACATCGGCATCGAGTTGGGCACGATCGAGAGTGGTCATCGGCAGAGTGCGTGCCAACTTTTTGTTGCCAACTGCGGAGCGAACACTGGGAACGATCACCTCGTGCAACCCAACTCCGGCAACACTGAGAGCGTGGGCTAGCGAGCAGCCCCAATTGCCTAATCCGATGATGCAAACGCTGCGTTGCATACCGGATGGTACTTTAAAATTGTCCGGCAACGTAAAGGAGGGGCATGGCAAAAAAAGCATCAGCCAAAACGCAAGTGAAAGTGATCTCATCAACATTGAGCTATGAAGGCCCTCTTTTCAGCGTATACACCGACACCATCGTCGAGAACGGCCGGGAGATAGCCCGCGATGTGGTGCGCCACAACGGATCGGTCGTCATCCTGGCGATCGATGACACGAAGAGCAAGCGAGATCCAATGATCGTGATGGAGCGCCAGTATCGTCACGCCGCAAAGGAATTTCTGCTGGAGGTTCCTGCGGGAAAACTGGAACAGGGAGAGGATGCGCTGGCCGGGGCCAAGCGCGAACTGTTGGAAGAAACCGGCTTCAAGGCGAAGCGATGGCGAAAAATGTGTCGCTACTTCGCCAGCCCTGGCTTCCTGGGTGAGTGGATGCAAGTGTTTATCGCCGAGGGCCTGACGTTGGGAGATGCACAACCGGAGTACGACGAGCAACTAGAAATCGAAATGATCCCGCTCTCCGGGCTGCTCAGCATGATCGAAGCGGGCAAGATCTACGACGGTAAGACATTGATTTCAGTCATGCTTTATGACCGTTTGAGGCAGGCTGAGAAGAAAAAGAACAGAAAATGAGATAGTTGTTCTGCCGCCTTCGTGGAAGCTGCACGCAATTCGGGCGACTTTTGGGGAAAACCAAACGAGCCTTTGATGCGTCTGTAAAGGAGAGCAGTTTGTTCTCTTCATGCTCGATCCGCGTCAAGGAAGGTCGACAGGCTAGTGGCTCAATACAAAGGCAAAGTCAAGTGGTTCAACAATGCGAAGGGTTACGGCTTTATCGGCCGGGACGACGGACCCGACGTGTTTGTTCACTACAGCGCGATTCAACTGGATGGATACAAGAGCTTAAAGGAAGGTGACGAAGTGGAGTTCGATATCGTTCAGGGGCAGAAGGGACCTCAAGCCGATTCCGTAACTCGCGTTCGAGAAGTAGCCTAACCAAAAACAAACCAAAGGTTGCGCTGGGCAGTTGAGCCGAACGGGTGCCCAGGTCCGTCTCATCCGAACCTGGGGCGCCCCTCTGCTTCTTTGCCGCAAAATGATTTAATGTGCCTTGGATGGATAACAAATCCATTGCGCAATTGTTGGGAGAAACCGCCGACCTGCTGGAGATTGCGGCGGGAGACCCTTTTCGTATCCGCTCTTACCGGCGTGCCGCCGAATCGGTTGAAAACAGTACCGAACAACTCAGCACCTTCGTGAACGAGCCGGACCGGCTGCTTGCCATTCAAGGAATCGGCAAGGGTATGGCGGCCAACATCCAGGAAATCGAAACCCGCGGAAGCCTGAAGCTGCGCGACGAGCTGCTGACCAAATACCGGCCCACGATGCTGGAGTTGCTCAAGCTTCCGGGGATGGGACCGAAGACAGTTGCGTTGCTCTGGGAGGCATTGCAGGTAAGCGATGTAGAACAGTTGCAGGCCGCAATTGACGCCGGGAAGCTCGCGACGCTGCCCCGCTTTGGGCAAAAGCTGATCGAAAAGTTGTCGAGAGGGATTGCGGAGTATCGCAAGAACAGCGGCCGCTTTCTGCTCGACGATGCCGAGGCAGCGGCGGAACGCGTCACCCTCTACCTGCAACAGTTCCCCGGGATCGACCGGGTCATGCCCGCGGGGTCTCTACGCCGCGGCCGAGAAACCGTAGGCGATCTGGATCTGCTGGTGACCGGTCCGGCTTGCGCGGAAGAGGCGGTTGCCGCAGCGGTTGAGTACACCGCAGCCTATCCTCCAATCGCCGAGCTGCTGGCGAAAGGCCAGAACAAAGTGAGCTTCCGTTTGCGCACCGGTCTGCAGGTCGATGTGCGCTTGCTACCGGAGGCGTCTTATGGCGCGGCCTTGCAATACTTCACCGGCTCGAAAATGCATAATGTTTCGCTGCGCCAGCGCGCGCTGAAACGCGGCTACACCTTGAGCGAGTACGCCTTGGCGCGCCTCGATAACGGCGCCGTGGTCGCCGCCGCATCTGAAGAAGAGATTTACCGGGCGCTGGACCTGGACTGGATTCCCCCGGAGCTGCGCGAAAACCAGGGCGAGATAGAAGCCGCCGCGGAGCACCGCCTGCCGCGGCTGATCGAGGCCACGGATGTGCGCGGCGATGTGCATATGCACACCCAGGCCACGGACGGTCGAAACACCATCCTCGAAATGGCCGAAGCAGGGATCGCGCGCGGTTACGAATACATCGCAATCACGGATCACTCTAAGAATCTGGCCATGGTCAATGGACTCGATGACCAGCGTGCGCTCGAACATATGCGCCAGATTCGCGAAGTGGATGCGCGGATGGAAGGACGCATCCGTGTGCTGACCGGGATCGAAGTCGACATTCTGGGCGATGGAGAGATTGACCTCTCGCCTGATGTGCTGGCGCAGATGGACGTGGTGATCGCCAGCGTTCATTCTCTTTTCCAGCAGCCCAAAGAACAGATGACAGAGCGTCTGCTCAAAGCTTTGGAGAATCCTTACATCAGGATCCTTGGCCACCTGACAGGGCGTTTATTACTGCGCAGGGATAGCTACGAAATGGACTTAGCGGCGGTGCTGAAGCAGGCAGCGAAGCTCGGTGTTGCGGTAGAACACAATGCCTATCCCGACCGGCTTGATTTGTGCGATATCGATCTGCGCCGGGCTCGGGAGCTGGGTTGCAACATCGTGATCAATACCGACTCGCACCACACTAGCCATCTGGACGCGATGCAATTATGGAATCCGGCAGCTGCGCCGCGCCTGGCTCGCGAAAGAAGATGTTCTGAACACCAGGCCGGTCGAGGATTTCCTGGCGGCGTTGCGGCCGCGGCCCTAAGGCATTTTACTTCTCTGACAGGCAAGCGTAGCAGGTGCCCTCCTCTTGAACCGCGTCAGGCGTGCCGATACGCCTGAGTGAAATGCTATTTGCAAACAACTGTCTCCTCTTCACGTTACGTATGCAATTCTGTTGTGCCCTTTATTTACTCCGCACAATGTCATACCGACCGTAGCGTAGCGAAGTGGAGGGACCTGCTGTTTCACCCAACCTTCAAAATACGCGCTCGTCGAGAACGGAGCGAAGATATCTTCCGTAGCCACTCTTCGCTACCCTGGCAATCAGTTTCTCCAGGCCTACGGCGTCGATCCATCCCAGGCGATAGGCGATTTCTTCAGGACAAGCAATCTTGAGTCCCTGCCGCTTCTCGATGGTCTCGATGAAGATAGCGGCTTCGATCAGCGAGTCGTGGGTTCCGGTGTCGAGCCACGCGAAGCCTCGTCCCAACACTTGGGTGTGCAGCTTGCCCCGCTCCAGGTACCAGCGATTGACATCGGTAATTTCCAGTTCACCGCGCGCCGAAGGCGCGATCTGATGGGCCACGCGCGAGGCTTCGCCGTCAAAAAAATACAGGCCGGTGACCGCGTAACGCGATTTTGGCTTCTCCGGCTTTTCTTCAATCGATAACGCGCGGCCGGAGGCGTCGAACTCCACCACCCCGTAACGCTCGGGATCGGAAACCGGGTAGGCGAAGACGACCGCGCCATCCTGAATCTGCGCCGCCGCCTGGAGACTGTGGGCGAAGTCGTGGCCATAGAAAATATTGTCGCCAAGAATCAGCGAACACGGCGCACCGCCGATAAACTCTTCGCCGATAATCAGCGCCTGCGCCAAGCCATCGGGAGAAGGTTGCACGGCATATTGAAAGCACATTCCCCACTGCTCTCCGGAGCCCAGAAGCCGCTCGAACAGCGCCGTATCCGCCGGGGTAGAGATGATCAGGACGTCGCGAATCCCGGCGAGCATGAGTGCCGACAGCGGATAGTAGATCATCGGCTTGTCGTAGACGGGGAGCAATTGCTTGGAGACGACGTGGGTGACAGGATAGAGGCGGGTCCCGGAACCGCCGGCAAGGATGATGCCCTTCATCGCGCGGCACTCCCGCGGTGGGCATAATTCAGATCGATCCACTGGCGGTAGGCCCCACTGGTCACCTGCTCCACCCAGTCCTGATGCGCGAGATACCACTGAACCGTCCGCCGCAGGCCGGTGGCGAAGGTTTCCGCGGGACGCCAGCCGAGTTTCTGCTCGATCTTCGTCGCGTTGATGGCATAGCGCCGGTCGTGTCCAGGCCGGTCCGTTACAAAGGTGACTAAGTTACGGTGGGGCACGTGGGGCGAGTGGGGCAGCATCTCATCCAGCAGGCTGCAGAGCAACTCGACCGTATCCAGATTGGCCTGCTCATTGCGGCCGCCGATATTGTACGTTTCGCCGATCTCCCCGCGCTCCAGCACTACCCGCAGAGCGGAGCAATGATCGCCCACGTAGAGCCAATCGCGCACCTGCCGGCCATCGCCGTACACCGGCAGCGGTTTGCCGGCAACCGCATTGGTGATCATCAGCGGCAGAAGCTTCTCTGGAAACTGATACGGACCGTAGTTGTTGGAGCAGTTGGTGGTCACCGCGGGAAACCCGTAGCTATGAACGTAGGCGCGGACCAGATGGTCCGAGGCTGCCTTGGAGGCGGCGTAGGGGCTGTTGGGCGCGTAGGCAGTGGTCTCCTCGAAGGCCGGATCCTGCGCACGCAGCGTGCCGTAAACCTCATCCGTCGAAACATGCAGAAAACGGAACTTGCTGGCAGTCTTCCGGGGAGCATTTTGCCAGATAGGCCCGGGTGGCTTCGAGCAGCCGGAAGGTACCCTCGATGTTGGTCCGGACGAATGCTTCAGGCCCGGAGAGAGAACGGTCCACGTGGCTCTCAGCCGCAAAATGCAGGATGGCGCGCGGCTGATACCGGTCGAGCAAACGATTGAGAAACGCTGGGTCGCAGATGTCGCCCTGCTCAAAATGGTAAGCGGAATGCCGCTCCACAGAAGTCAGGTTCTGCAGGTTGCCGGCGTAGGTGAGCTTGTCCAGGTTGACGACCGGAGTGCCCACCAGCGCAAGCCAGTCCAGTACGAAATTCGACCCAATAAAGCCAGCTCCCCCGGTGACGACGATGGGCGACAAATCGTTCAGCATCCTTTACCTCTGATTAAGTGCGCGTGGGCAGGCTGGCTCGAAAATAGTCGAGGGACAGCTCCAGGCCCTGGCGGAGACTGATCTTTGGCTCCCATCCGAGCAGTGTTCTCGCCTTGGTGATATCGGGGCAGCGCTGCATGGGATCGTCGATCGGCAGGGGCTCGTAGCGGATCTTACTCCGCGAGCCGGTGACTGCCAAAACCTCACGCGCACAATCCTTGATGGTCCACTCCACCGGGTTGCCGATGTTGACCGGAAGATGCTCGCTCGGAGCGCGCAAGAAGAAGAATCCCGGCTATCAGATCAGACACGTAACAAAAGCTTCTGGTCTGCATACCATCTCCATAGATGGTGAGATCCTCATCCAGCAGCGCCTGGATCATCAGGTTAGAGATAACGCGTCCATCGGTGGGCTGCAAACGCGGGCCGTAGGTGTTGAAGATGCGCACCATGTGGGTAGCGACACCGTAGTAACGGTGGTAGGCCATGATGAGGGCCTCGGAAAAGCGCTTGGCCTCATCGTAGACCGAACGCGGGCCGATCGGGTTGACGCGGCCCCAATAGCTTTCCGTCTGGGGGTGAACATCGGGGTCGCCGTAGCACTCGGAAGTAGAAGCATGCAGGAAACCGGCCTGATACTTGCGCGCCAGGTCGAGAACGTTCCGGGTCCCCTGGGAGCCGACGTTCAGCGTCTCCGGACCGAGCCGCGCGTAATCGGCAGGGCTCGCAGGGGAGGCGAAGTTGAACAGATAGTCGACGGGGCCGAGGTCGAACGGCTCGCAGATATCCTGTTTTACAAGGGTGAACCGCGAGTCCTTGTTCAGGTGGGCCAGGTTGGCAGGACGCCCGGTGGAAAAATTGTCTACCCCCACTACATGGTGGCCCTGGGCAAGAAGGGCATCGCACAGATGAGAGCCGAGGAAGCCGGCGGCGCCGGTGACCAAGACACGATGAGTCGTCAAAATACGGTTTCCCCCGTCTTAAGAGTCGATATTGAAAATCTACGGCCAGCGCTTGGTCGACGCGGATTCGACCGAGGTGTGCTGAGACGGCCTGCCTACACTGAGGTAGGTGAATCCAAGATCCTGCATCACCCAGGGGTCGAAAAGATTGCGGCCGTCGATGATGATGGGATAGCGAAGCGTGTAGCGCAGCCGCTTGAGGTCCAGGCGGCTGAATTCCGCCCAGTCGGTGAGGATCAACAAGGCATCGGCGTTGTCTGCCGCTGCATAGGGATCGTCGGTGTATTGCAGGCACGCATGGGGAGGCATCTCCAGCTTGGCCCGCTCGATGGCTGCGGGATCATGAGCGCAGATCGTGCTGCCCGCATCGAGCAGCATGCGGATGATTTCCAGCGCCGGAGACTCGCGAATATCGTCCGTGCCCCCCTTGAAGGCCAGGCCGAGCACCCCCAGACGCTTCTTGCGCAGGGTCCACAATGCGGAGCGAATCTTCTGAAAGAAGCGCTCTTTCTGCAGTTCGTTGATCTTTTCCACTTCCTCAAGCAGGCTAAAGTCGATACCCAACTGCTGGGCGACGTAGCGAAAAGCCGCGACATCCTTGGGGAAACACGAGCCTCCATAACCGATGCCGGCGCTCAGGAATCGCTTGCCGATCCGCTTGTCCATTCCCATGCCCTGGGCCACATGCTCCACATCCGCGTCCACCGCCTCGCACAGGTTGGCGACCACATTGATAAAGGAGATCTTCATGGCCAGAAAAGCATTGGAGGCATGCTTGATGATCTCGGCCGCCTTGGTCGAAGTCTGCAGAATCGGTGGTAGATCGGCGGCGCAGCGGGAGCCCGGAACCGCGTCGGAGCGATCGTAGTAGCTGCCTGAAGTGAGTGGCTCGTAAATGGCAGCCAGCAGCTTCGCCGCGGCTTCGCTGTCGGCGCCGAGAACAATCCTGTCAGGATGGAGAAAATCCTTGACCGCGGTGCCTTCGCGCAGGAATTCGGGGTTTGAAGTCACGTCAAATAGCGCCCTCGAGACCCCATTGCGTTCGATGGTGCGGCGAATCCAGTCGTTGGTGTAGACCGGCACCGTGCTCTTCTCGACGATGACCTTATAGGAGTGAATCGAACGGGCAATCTCGCTGGCCACCGCGTCTACATAAGACAGATCCGCGTTGCCGGTCTCGCTTTGCGGGGTGCCTACGGCAATAAAAATGACCTGGGATGCCTGCGTGGCGTGGCCAAGGTCAGTGGTGAACTGAACCTGGCCGCTGGCCCGGTGCCTTCCCAGCAGTTCAGGAAGAAACTCCTCGTGAATCGGCACCAGCCCCTGATTGAGTTTGTTTACCTTGTCTTCGTCATTGTCGACGCACAACACCCGGTGGCCGATTTCAGCAAAGCACGCGGCCGCCACCAAACCAACGTATCCCGATCCGACTACTGTGATTGCAATGGATTCGCTCATCTTGTTTTCTGGACTCCGCCTCGGCATCAAATACCTTGATGTAACTACCAGTTTTGGGGGAAAGCCATACTCAAATGGTGCAAGATCGATACGAAAGAGCGGTCGATACGCCGCAGAATGAGCAGTTTCCACCCCCGGCTGCTAAAGGTCAGCAGCATTTCCTCACCCTATAGAACAAAAAACGCTCGAGAAATTCCCGCCACACTGGGGAACTTCGGGTTCTACAGGCTGCAGAGAAACTTAGCAATTGCGAGAAAATCATCCCACAGGGGCTAAAGCCCGGAGTATTTTCAAGCACGGTACGACTAAAGTCGCGCCCTGATACAAAACCGAGTTTTTCCGCAGCGTGGCTAGACGGTGGCCCCTACGCTATTTGTGTTCTTGGCGGGGGAGCCGGAGGCCCGTGCTTCATTCTTTGCTTCCTCTTCATGATATTCCATCTCCGTGTTGATGGACCAGACGTTTTCCTTGTCCCGGACCCCGGCGAGGATGTTATCGACCGCCGTCATGGCGGTCAGCATGGAGTGGTCCTGATTGTTGTACTTGTGCATCCCATTTCGGCCAACCAGGTACAAATTATGATAACGATCGAGAAATTCGCGGATGATATGGAACCGGTCGTAGGTGCCAAAATAGGCCGGGTAGGTCTTAGGGACACGCACCACGTGGGCATCGGTGACGTCGCAGGCCTGCAAGATCCCAATTTTTTCCACTTCGGCGATGGCAAATTTCTTCAGATCCTCATCCCCCATCTTCCATAGGGCGTCGGTCTGGTAGCAGAAATACTCGAGGCCGATCCAGGTCTTGCTGGGGTCGGCGACCATGTACGGGCTCCAGTTGTTGAAGATCTGCAGCCGCCCCACCAGTACATCCGGCTCCTGAATATAGATCCAGTTGTCCTTGAGCGGGCCACCGTCGGCTTCGCGCACCTTCAGCTGGTTAACCAGAAGCCCCACAGTAATAAAGTCGCGATATTGCAGGCCGTCGCTCACCTCCCGTACCTCGCTCGGGATGGGGGTGTCCATGGCGTCGATCAGTTCCCGCACCGGCATGGTGGAGAAGACATAGTCGGCTGCGAAGCGGCGCCGTTGTCCAGTATCGCTGACCGCCTCGACTGCGGTAATCGCATCGCCCTCGACGAACAGCCGGGTGGCGCGCCAACCGAGCAGGATTTCTCCCCCCTGTTCGCGAATCTCATCGGCTGCGTGTTCCCAGAGCTGACCCGGACCATATTTCGGGTACAGAAATTTTTCAATCAGAGACGTCTCGGTGCCCTTCTGCTGGATCGCCTGATCCTTAGAAGAGGCAAAGGCCTTCTTGAGAAAATGCAGGATAGCGGTGGTGAGGGACAGTCCTTTGATCCGCTGGGCTCCCCACTCGGCGCTGATCTGCTCGCACGGAACGCCCCACACCTTCTCGGTGTAAGACTTGAAAAATGTGAGGTACAGCTGGCGGCCGAAGCGGTTGACCAGGAAATCTTCGAGCGACTTCTCCACCTTGCGCGGGAAGAGCCTGGCCAGCAGGTAGCTGACACCAATCTTAATGGTGCGGACCAGGCCGAGCTTGCCCAGCGTGTCCCCGGTCAGTTTGATGGGATAGTCGAAGAACCGGCGGAGAAAGTAAATGCGGCTCTTGCGCGGGCGGACCAGCATCACCAGGTCGGTGGTCTCGGGCGTCAGCCCGGAGCGATTGGTCTTGAGGGTTCGCTGCTTATTCTGATGCCGCAGCGCGTGCTGGGTATCCGCGCTGGCCTCAGGCGGCATCAAGTCCATCCACCAGTTCATCACCCGGTCCGATTTTGAGAAGAACCGATGGCCGCCAATGTCGATGCGATTGCCGTTGTGCCGTACGGTGCGCGAGATGCCGCCAATCTCCTGGCTGGCCTCGAGCACAATGGGATGCACATCCGAACGGCGTAGAAACTCCAGGGCGGCCGTGAGCCCCGCGGGCCCGGCGCCGATGAGTAAGGCGGTTTTAGGCATGAACACTCCAGCTGCTGGGGATCAAGTACCACTGAACATGAGACGCACCCTCCCCGGGGGGTTGGCTACCTCATCAATACCACGGTAACAGGGTGGATGCTTTTTGAAACGCTGCATTCGCAGTGGAGCGAGCCGCCGGGGTTAACGGCGTGCGACCCTGGTGAGATTTCAGAACGTTTTGCGTGCTCTTCGTGCTATTACCCTCGAAGGTTCCAGCTGATCGTTAGATGCGAGAAGAGAATCTGTCACTGCTGCGCACACGCTTGCCGTGCAACAGCCTACCACGATGGGTCTCCGTTTCGTTCATCTCGTATTGATGCGGTACCTTGTGCGCTAATTGTTAGCGCTGTTCTGTTCTGCTACAGCACTGTTTCTCTTCTAGACAGACGAGTACGTTTTGATTACCCTGAACGTGCACCGGCAGGAGAGCTGTTGCAAATAGCACGAAAACTAGGGCTCTCGTGCACACATCCACTGCGAGGCTTTGTGCATCAGCCTTGACAGTGGGTTGATCGATTAGAGTTCCGGCTTGGGAATCACCCGGCAAGCCGCCCGTTACGGGCATCGTATTGTGTACTAGCGCTGCAACTATTGTTGGATTTGTAACCAGAGAGGTTACTTGGTAGAAACGACTGGATGCGGCGCATGCTCTAATTTTGTCTGTACTATGCGTGATGAGATGAAAGCCTGAATAAGGGAGCGAATGGGCCACTTTTGCCCTGGCTTTCCGATATCTCCAGACACCGAAGGATCAACATTTGATTTCACGGGC
Source organism: uncultured Acidobacteriaceae bacterium (assembly GCA_963796145.1). Classification (GTDB taxonomy): domain Bacteria; phylum Acidobacteriota; class Terriglobia; order Terriglobales; family Acidobacteriaceae; genus PALSA-350. Next base: position 42,171 of record CAWCKO010000045.1, read on the forward strand.
GGCTAACATGCGACTTCTCTCTAGAGCACTAGCTTTGGCAGTTCTCGTGGCGGGAGCCATACTGCCGAATGCTTCGGATGCCCAGGTAGTACCCGCAATCAAGGGTGGCGGAAGTCAAATCAATGTCTATGGGCTTTATGTTCCGATAAAGACCGACTTCAATTCAGCCTTGGACTATCCACCCGCCAATCCTCCGCCACCCTACTTCTTTGATGCCAATGGCTGGAACCAGGGGTTTTCCGTCGGCGCTGACTTCCGTCTTGGCCGCTTCGTGTTTGGTCAGCCGGCGCTCGGGGCGCGTTACACATACAGCAGCGGCCAAACCGGAAGCCAGAGAACCGCGATGTTTGGCCCCGAACTTCACTACATCTATCGCAAGTTCCGCCCCTATGGCGACTTCATGATCGGTCCCGGGAACATTACCTACCATTCGGGGCAGACAGACAACAGCATCGTCTACGAATTGGGCGGCGGCGTCGACTACCATAAGAACCGCACATTGAATTTTCGCATGATCGACTTTCAGTATCAGTTTTGGGATCTGGGAAACCATTACTATCCCCCTGGATTACTGCCCGGACAGCCCGGCGTTTACATCGACACCAAGCTCCGGCCGTATACTCTGAGCTTCGGCGTTGTCATCCGGGTCAGGTGAGTCAAGCCAGCACGGCTGCGGTTGCCGCTACATCATTCAACTTCTAAACAGGCTGCGGAAAAATCCTGGAGGGGGCGAGAGCCGTTCCCTCAGCGGTTAAAGCCGGGCGTACTCTTCAAAAGCATTGGGTTTTTCCGCACGCCTGTAAAGCCCACTGGATGATGCTAGATTTGTGTGCGAGCCCGAAGCCCGCAGTTCAAGCCCGCATGCTACAAAACGGTATCGGTGCTTCCCTGATGTCGCCTGAAGTAAAGATGTATCGAGCCGCCCAATCCGCCGACCCCTACCTCAGGCCTTCGTTCTCCGTATCGAACCGCATGGGCAGGCTGGCGTGGTCCATCATCTGGACTCTCTTGTTTCGCCTGTCGCCCCGGCCTTTTCACGCCTGGCGTGCTTTTCTTTTGCGCTGCTTCGGCGCCAGGCTGGGACCGAATTGTCATTTTTATCCCCGATCCCGGGTATGGGCTCCCTGGAATCTGGTGTGCGCCGACGGCGTAACTCTGGGCGATGAGGCAGAAATATACAACCCCTCCCCCGTCTCTATGGGATCGCACGCCATCGTTTCTCAACAGGCTTACATTTGCGGAGCCACCCACGACTACAACGACCCGGCGTTCCCTCTCATTTCTTTTCCCATGAGCCTCGGGGCCTACTGCTGGGTGTGCGCCCGCGCCTCTGTCTCTCCGGGAGTGAACGTGGGCGAGGGAGCGGTGCTCGGCCTCGGCTCGGTGGCCACGCGAGATCTGGAGCCGTGGACCGTGTACGCCGGCGTTCCGGCACTACCAATCAAGCAGAGAGTGGGACGAGAACAGGGCAGTGCAGCCGAGTAATGAATTGAAGTCCACACCAAGAGCAGGAATGATTTCGTCCATTTCTCCTGTTACTGTGATCAGGTAGACAGAGGAGAAATGCTCTCAACGATGCAGCCGGACGTCGATTCTAGAAACCGAGTTTCGAGCCCGATTCGACGGGCAACGATTGCAGCTCTAGTCTCTCTGGTTGCCCTGTGCGCTGCCCAAGCCCTGGGACAAAACTCCGATAACGGGGGCCTGTCACAACAGAATTCGGCGCCGGTCACGATCACGCCTGCGCCTGGTAACCCCTCGGCAAATACGCCGCTCGAGCCTATTTTCCCTCAAGCAACGACCCCCCAATCGACCGTGCCCTCGGCGGCCCGCTCCTCGATCTATGCGACACCCAACGGTCCGGCATCGGGAGCTGGACTGGGCTATGGACCCATCCGCCCGGGAGATATCGTAGAAGTGCAGATCTTCGATGCTCCGGAGTACTCGGTGAGAATGCCGGTCTCACCCGCGGGGCAAATCGCGATCCCCTACGCAGGTCTCTTTCATATAGAAGGGATGACTTCGATCGAGGCAGCGCAGGCGATCGCACGGCTCTTTGTGCAGAACCAGATCCTGCGCGACCCACGCGTGATCGTCACCACGCAACAGTTCGGTTATAGCGTCACGGTAATGGGCGAGGTAAAGAGTCCCGGCATCTACACCCTCGCAGGCCGGAAACGGCTGATCGACCTGCTCACCGAGGCGGGCGGCGTGACCACTGCGGCGGGACATGTCATTGAAATCTTCGCCCCCGGCTCGATGAAAAATCCGACGACCGTGCTCTGGGATCCAACGCTGCGCGAAAATGACAACGCCGAACTGCAGATTAAAACAGGAGAGACCATCCTGGTTAGCCGTTGCGGTGTGGTGTACGTCGGTGGCAACGTAGGCAGGCCGGGAGCCTTTCCGCTGTGCGAATCCAACCACACCACACTCTCCGAAGTCATTGCGCTGGCCCAGGGAGCCAAGCCATCCTCCTCGACGCAAAAAACTCTGCTGCTGAGAAGCTCGGGAAACGGAACCCGGGTAGTGCAAACCGTCAAACTCGACTCCGTGCTGCGTGGACGTCAGCTGGACATCACCATGCAGCCGGACGACATTGTCTTTGTTCCACCGAGCGTACTCAAGGCGGCCGGAAAAACTGCTTTGACAGCCGCCGTAGGATTCGCTACCCAGGCGTTTTTCTATACGAGGTAAAGCATTTCTCTAAATCCCTGCCCGCGAAGAGCCCATGGTAGTGAATTGCCAATGAAGTTCAGTGTGGTGACCATCTCCTTCAACCAGCGGCAGTATCTGGAGGAAGCTCTCACCTCGGTACTGACGCAGGACTACCCTGCGATCGAATACATCGTGGTGGACCCGGGCTCGACGGACGGAAGCCGCGAACTGATCGAAAGCTTTCGCGACCGGCTGGCGCACGTTGTTTTTGAACCCGACCAGGGAGCGGCCGACGGCCTGAACAAGGGGTTTCAGCACGCCTCCGGCGACATTTTCGGGTTTCTGAACTCCGACGACGTACTGCTGGCGGGAGCGATGAGGAGGGTCAGCCAGGCCTTCGAGCAGAACCCCGATTGCGACATTGTCATGGGCAACGGCTTTATCGTCGATGCCCACGGCAAGCGCATTCGCCGCATCCGGGCCGGTGGTTTTACGTTGGATCGGTATTTCTACGGGGGAGCCACCTGGCTGCAGCAGGCGACTTTTTTCCGACGCTCGGCGTTTGAGAGGGTGGGTGGATTTAACGTGAACAATCGTTCCTGCTGGGATGGAGAACTGCTTGTGGACATGGTCCGGCTGGGCGCCAGGGTCAAATATCTCAATCAGGACCTGGCGCTTTTTCGCATCCATCAGAAGTCCATCACTGGCTCGAAACGCCATAGCGAAATGATGAAGGCCGACGCAGATCGCATGTTTTCTCTTTCCCGCGGACGTCGCTGGACGGCCCTGGATACACTGCGCGTCTATCTGGTTCGGCTCCAGCGCATTCTCACCCATCCTGGCGCTGTCGAGTCTGCGATCCGGGCCCGGATGCGCAGGAGCCAGTAATCCGAAGAGCAGGGTTTAGTGATGGTGGTTCAGTCCACGGAGAAAGATTGGTGAACGGCCTTTCGGGGCTCTATAATCTGGAGTTTAACGGAAAGAATCCGACCACTTTCCGGCAGTTGGAGGTTGAGGTCGAGGGACGTCCGCTACAGGGCATCTAATCTACCCATTCGGTGAACTTCCAAGCGCATGAGTATTTATCCCCCACCCTCGGAACCGGCCTTACTACCCGAGTATCGCCAACCAGGCGAACGCGAGCGTTCTTTTCTCAGCCTCGGATTGAACGACGGCCAGACGCTGCAGCACTTCCTTCTGATTGGCAAGAAATATATTTGGCTGGTATTGGTTTGCGCCATTCTCGGCACGGCGGCGGGGTTTGTGGAGAATGCGACGACCCCGAAGGAATACACCTCCACGGCGAACATTGAGATTACCCAGGACACCGCGGACCAGTTCCGCATGGACACCGGGGGAGGCTACGACAGCGGATACATCGACGTCACCAAGCTGGATACGGAGATCGCGATCCTGAAGAGCTCGACCCTGGCGATGCAGACCATCAAGTCGCTGCACCTGGATAAGAATAAGGATTTTCTGCCGCTGGGATCGAACTATGTTTGGAATCTAGACAAAATTCAGGATCGGCACGCTCTCATAGGGATGTTCGAGGGAGGTTTGGCGGCCCAGCGCTTTGGGCACACCAATATTCTCGATCTCAGCTTCACCGCGCGCAATCCGGAGCTGGCCGCGGTTATCTGTAACACCCTGATTGCGAATTATGTGGAGCACAACTTCACCCAAAATTATGCCGCGACCCAGGAGGTCTCAGACTGGCTGGGATTGCAGCTGGGCGATCTGAAAAAACGCCTGGAGGCTAGCCAGGAGCACATGCTTACCGTGCAGAAGGATATTGGCCTGGTGGGCATCGATCAGACGCAGAGCATCGTGCTTTCCCGGTTGGTCGACATCAGCCATGATCTGACTACGGCTGAATCGCAGCGGCTGGTCGCCCAGGCCAGGCTGATTACGCTGCAAAGTGCGCCGCCAGATGTGCTGGCCACCCTGAGCAACGATTCTGTGCTGATGGGCCTGAAGGAAAGAATGACCGCCCTGCAGGCTGAGAATGCGAACTTGAGCGCCAAGTATGGCGCCAAGAATCCACATCTGCTCGAGATTCGCTCAGAGCTTGCCGAAGTGACCGACAGCATGAAGCGTGAGCAAAGCATAGTCATTACCCGCGCACAGGAGGAGGTTAACGCGGCTAAGGAGAATCAGGACTCTCTGCAGAGGAGACTCGAACAGGAAAAAGGCTCCGCGTACATGGGCAACTCCAAGGCTGTCGAATACTCGCTCGCCCGCCGGGAGTACGAAGCCAATCGAGCTTTGTACGACGGGCTGCAACAGCGACTCCAGGAGGCAGGCATTATCGCCGGCCTGCACTCCACCAATATCCGGCGCATCGACCCCGCGGATGCTCCCGACTTCCCCAGTTCCCCGCGCAAGTCGGTCAACCTGACACTTGGCCTGCTCTGCGGGCTCGGCATTGGCTTGCTGCTGTCTTTCATGGTGGAAGCCATGGATACAAACATCAAAACCATTTATGACATCGAGGAGCGGCTTGGTCTGCCGATGCTGGGCGTCGTTCCCCAGGTCGACTCCAAGCTGCTCTCACCGGAAACTTTTATCAGGGACGCAACCTCGCCGGTCCCCGGCGCCTGGTCGCGGCTGGCCGAAGCCTACCGTTCGCTGCGCACCACGATTCTTCTCTCCCGCGCGGGCACGCCGCCTCAGGTCATCCTGATCAGCAGCGCCAAGCCCTCCGAGGGCAAGACATCGATCACCACGCTGGAGGCGATCGTGTTTGCGCTCAACGGCGCGCGCGTGCTCCTGATCGATTCGGACCTGAGACGACCGTCCGTACATCTCCGTTTCAGGATTGCCAATAAGGTAGGGCTTACCTCGGTCCTGGCCGGCAAGACCCCGCTGCAGGAGGCGATCACTGCGGTGCCCGGGTTGGCTACGCTGCATATTTTGCCCGCGGGTCCCGTTGCCCCCATGCCCGCCGAGTTACTGGGCTCGCTGCAGATGCAGAGGTTAATCGAAGGTTTGCGGGCCAACTATGACTTCATCCTGATCGATACGCCGCCGGTTCTTACGGTAACCGACGCGGCGGTGCTGGTATCCATCAGCGACGGCGTGGTGCTGGTCCTGCGTTACGGACAGGCCTCGAGGAATGTGGTCGCGCGGGCCAGCGAGATCCTGCTGCGATCCGGCGCCCACCTGCTGGGCGTGGTGTTGAACGCGGTGGACCTGCAATCATCCGATTACGCCGAGTACTATGGCCGGGCTTACAACGACTACTACCAATCGCGCGTGGACGTCGAAGAGTAGGGTTTGAAAGCAATCGTTGCCACGGGATTCGGCAAGCTCCACTTCCACGAAACAGCCCGCGCGTTGGCCGCTGCGGGAGTCGACGTAAACTTTCTCACTGGCTGGGTACCCAGGGACAATCAGGCCGCGCTGGTCGATTTGCTGGGAAAGTTCCTCGGCGAAAAGCACCTGGCAGGGCGCATGGCTGCCAGGCGGATCAGCATTCCCGGCGTCTCTGTCACTCCTGTGGCCTGGGTCGAGGTAGCCGGGACCTTCATCAAACTGGTGCAACATACCCGCGTCATCCCGCTCGATCTGGCGTACGGCATGGAGTTCCGCCTGGCCGCCTGGGGAAGCCGGAAATACCTAAGGAATGCCGACGTGCTGCTGGTTCGCAGCGGAGCAGGTCAATCAGGCGCGATCAAGAGGGCGCGCGAAAACGGACTTGCCATCGTTACCGATCATTCGATCGCCCATCCAGCGTTCATTCACCTGGCCCTGCGCGAAGAGTTTGCCCGCTTCGGTCTGCCGGCCGGTTACGACTCGCGCGCGGACCTGTGGAAGCTGGTGTTGCGTGATTGCGCCGATGCCGACATGCTCCTGGTCAACTCCGACTTCGTGAAGAAGACTTTCGTCGAACAGGGATATCCTGCGTGCAAGGTGCGGGTCGCGTACCTCGGAGTACGGGAAGAATTTTTCGACTTGAAGCGCGATTACCGCATCGATGGCCCGGTTCGCATTCTGTTTACCGGGAATTTCGATATTCGCAAGGGGGTGCGGCTCTTGCTCGAGGCGATCCGCTGCTGCCGTCGATCCGGGCTTGAGGTTCGTCTGCAGTTGATGGGAAACCTGGGCAATGGGGCGTCCTGTGTCGAACCCGGCGACGAGCAATTCTTTACCCACACACCCTTCGCTCCTTTGGAGCAGGTCGCCGCAGCATTTGCCAGTGCGGATCTATTCGTCTTCCCCACCTTTGCCGAAGGCTCATCGCGCTCGGGGATGGAAGCCGCTGCCGCTGGTTTGCCTATCATTACGACAGAAAATTGCGGCTTGCCCCTGGAGCATGGGAAAAGTGCGATCTACGTACCGGTGAACGATTCTGGCTCTCTCGCCGAGGCCATTTCTCGCGTTGCGTCGGATGAGGGTCTGCGCCAATCTATAGGCAGAAACGCAATGAGAACAGTGACGGAGAACTACTCCTGGTTACAGTACGGACGCCAGGTCGCGGCGTACCTCGAGGAAGCTGTTGAGAATCGTCCGTGCAACGAAGATTGATCCGTGATTTGGATTGATGGAAAATCTCATCGCGCGCCTGAGCCCATATTTGAGTTTGCCGTTTCCGTGGATAGGCGGTCCCCCGTCGTATCGCGATAATTCCGCGACTTCAGGCGCGCGCGCGCCTGCTCGAGTAGCAGATCAATACTGGAGTGAAACTTCCGCGGGAAGCCAAAATAATTAGTGGTCCCGGGATTGACCTGTGCCGTGAGCCGGTCGCTGTCTACGAAGCTATAGCCTTGTCGCTCTAGATTTACCAAGCAAGCATGCTCTGGATGAAAGCATTCGACGAAGAGTATGGGCTGATCCGATGAGATTGTTCCTTGGGCGCCTCGCAATACGGCTGCCTCATGCCCCTCTACGTCGATCTTGAGGAAGTCGACCCTGGCGCGGCGGGAGCGTTCATTATCGATGGTGACGAGTGAAACAGGGATCTTTCCTGAAGGAACCCCAAAATGCTGCTCCTCGAAAGTCTCCTCTGCGGAGTCGTCGAGTGTCGATGTAGCGCCAGCCAGAGAATCTACTCGTAAATAGCCATTGCCCTGACAGTCACTTGCTCCTGCCGCGATCAACTCGACGTTGGGAAGCTGATTTCTCTGGAGCGTTGTGCGGGCTAACTCAGCGTTTGCCGGCGAGGCTTCAAACAATACAGCTCGAAGTGCCGGGGAAGCTGACTTAAGCAGCCAGGTGTAGTAGCCAATGTTGGCGCCGACATCCCAGAAGGATTCCAACCTAAGGCGATCGATACACACCAGGGCAAGGGCTTCGGATCCCGGCTCCTGGGATCCTATCGCAGCAAAAGCCAAGCCGTGGGTGACCAGGCGGCCGCGCACCTTGAAACTTACAGCCGGAACCGAGAGCCATACCGGCAGATCAATGAGTCGGATCACAAACCGCCCCGCAGCCGACTTGCGCGCGTAATACAGCGGATGGAAGCGCTCCCGGAGTTGCTGCAACGGATTCCGAATAGGCCAAACCCTTTGAAAATGACTAGTTCAGATATACCACAGGCCTCACAACCATCTACCTATCGAAGTCCAAGATGAAATTCGACTGCTTGCAGCAGGGAGCCGGCCACGCCGTCAGCGAGGGCTGCAGCTGCGTCCGCCCCTGCTTTCTGACGGTCTGGCTCGCCTTGGATGAAGATGGTTTTCATGCCCAGCCGCTGACCGGCCTGGATGTCGGAAATGGAATCGCCGATGACCATACTGTTGTCCGCGTTGGCCTCCGGAAAATTCTTGAAGGCCTGGTCAAAGAGCCCGATGTCTGGCTTACGGCAATGGCACTCGTTCTTGTCATGGGGGCAGTAATAGATTGCGTCCAGCCGTGCGCTATGCCTTGCCAGGTGAGTCTGCATCTCCTGGTGAATATGTTCCAACTGCTCAGCCGTTAAGTGGCCCAACGCGACGCCGCGCTGATTGGTGACCAGGATCAAAGTCAGGCCGGCGCGATTCATGCGGGCGACCGCTTCCACCGCTCCAGGCAGCCATTGAAATTGCGACCAATCGGTGACGTAAGCACCCTCGGGCATCTTGCGGTTCAAAACGCCATCGCGATCCAGAAAGACGTAGCGCACTATAATTAATAAGGCTAACATCGTGCCCAACAACGCTATCCAGCGCATTACTTTGCTAAGTTTCCGCACGTTTGGCGATTACGTACTCAAAGCGCCTTTTCTCTTCGAACTCGCCCGGCTCTATCCCGATGCCGAAGTCACCATGATTACCAACCGTAAGGGTGGCCAGGTATACCCGCTGGTCGACTCGCGCTTGAAGCTGGTCATCGTCGACCATGGTGACCCAAAGCTGCACATGCTCCGCACACTTCTTGCCATGCCGCGGGCGGACCTGGTCTTGGCCCTGGACGACAGCCGCACCACGCTGGTCCTCTCCCTGCTGGTAAGGGGCAAACGGAAGACGGGATGGGTTCAGGGGATCAGCCTTCTCTATGCAGAAGAAGGATTCTTTGAATGGAGGAGCGTTCGGCCGTGGCTCTCGGCGTTAGTAAAGGCCGTCTACCGGCCGGGCAGGATCCGCCGTCCTGAAGACAAGCACGACAGCGAAGTGGAACTCGAACTGCTTGACCTGCAGGGCCAAGGCCGGCCGCTCGCCTCGTATCGTGGTACGCACGCATCCCCACCAGCCATGCGCCCGCAAAATCCGTATATCTATTGCGCGGCAGAAGCCGGCTGGCGTGCACGGCAGCTTACGGATGAACAATGGACCGCCATCCTTCGCGGCCTTCTGCAAGCGTTTCCGAAACATACGATCATGGTCCACGGCGCAGCCGCGGCGGTCAAAGAATTTGCATTCGACGAACGCGTTGTTGCCTACAGCCAAGGGTCCGTTCAACAATTATTCGCGAGCATTTCCGCCGCCGACCTGGTGATCGCTCCGGATAGTTTTGCCCTACACTTGGCCTCGTTCTATGACGTGCCGGCGATCGGCTATTTCGGACCGGCCCATCCGCACCGCTTCCGGCCGACCGGCCCGGGCAGCAGCAGCGTGTTCCATCCGCCAGCGTGTTCCCCATGCCTGCAGCTTCGGGGCAACAACTCCTGCCGCAGGGGATTGATCCAATGCAGTTCGCTGGCGGCGATGCAGCCGGCCGAGTTCATCGCCGCCGCGGAAGTGGCGCTGGCGTAACCATGGCCATTGTTTCCCTCACGCTGGAACTGCAGATCGAACAGGCTCACTCGCTGAAGGACCGCCGCCAGGTTGTCCGCAGCCTCAAAGAGAAGCTTCGCCATGGGTTCAATATTTCCGTGGCCGAGCTGGATGAGGCGGTCACCTGGCAGTCCGCAACCATCGGCGTCACCGCCATTTCCCGCTCGCGCGATTATCTTACCGGCCTCATGCGGCAGGTGGAGAATGCGGCCGTGCGGATCGCCAATGACCTGGGCGCCCAGGTGGCAGACTCCTGGTGCACCTTCCTCGAGGAGGAAGGTGAGGAATAGGCCCTCGAACCGCTTTCTGATAACCTTAGAGGTTTAGCTAAGGACTTTTTGCATGGTGGAACCACGGGCACGAAAGTACCATCGGGATCGCGTTGCCGAAACGCTGCGCGAAGAGATCAGTGGAATGATTGTGGGTGAACTCGCCGACCCGCGCATCAGTTTTGCTTATGTCAGCGAGGTGGTGCTGAACCCGGGCGGCAAGTCCGCGCGGGTGTACATCGCCGTCGATGGCGGCGAGGTAGAAGAAGAGAAGACACGAGAGGCGCTGACCGCAGCCCGGGGCTTCATCCGCCATGAATTACTGGAGCGCATGGGGGTGCGGCACGTTCCTGAACTGTCGTTTCAGATCGATAAGTCCAAGCACCTCAAGCTGCGCATCGACGAGCTGCTGGGACGCACCAGAAAAACCCAGAAAGCGGACGCGAAAGATGCTGCCCCCAAGCCCCTGACGACCGCGAAATCCAAGGAGTAGCAGCAGCGTCGCGCCGGCTTACCATGCAATCCACTCCGCAATCCAATCCCAATCCAACGATCGACGGGGTACTCAGCTCCATCGCCAGGGCCGATCGGCTGCTGGTAACCGCACATGCGCGTCCCGATGGAGATGCCGTCGGCTCTGTGATTGCCTGCTGGATGATGCTGCAGAGGATGGGCAAGAACGCTGACATGGCACTGAGCGACCGGGTGCCATGCATTTATCGCGGGCTGCCCTGCGCGGCGCAGGTGCGGCACTGGAGCCACGTAGAGGGCGACTACGACACTGTGATTCTGCTGGAGTGTGACGGCATCCCGCGCACGCGCCTGGGTGGCCTGGAAAACCGCTTCCTGATCAATATTGACCACCACACCAGCGGCCGGGCTTTCGCCAACGTGAACTGGATCGACAGCAATGCCTGCGCTGTCGCGGAGCTGGTCTACCAGCTGGCGGGCGCTGCCGGCATCGACATCACGCCGGAGATGGCAACCTGCCTCTATACCGCGGTGCTTTCCGACACCGGATCCTTTTGCTACGAAGGGACCGATGCGCACACCTTTGAGCTGGCGCGCAACCTGGTTCGCCAGGGGGCCGATCCGGTACGCATTGCCCAGAATGTTTACTTCTCTAACCCGGCTGCCAAAATGCTTCTGCTGGGCGCAGCTCTGGCCAACCTGCACCACGATGGACACCTGGCCTGGTTGTGGGTGTCTGAGAACGATATGGACCGTACCCACGCGGTGGAAGAAGACTGCGAAGGAATCGTCAACTATGCCATCGCCATCGCGGGGATCGAGGTGGCTGTTTTCCTGCGCGAACTGCGCGACCACCAAGTTCGACTCAGCCTGCGCAGCAAGGGCCGGGTGAACGTGGCCACCATCGCAGAGCGGTTTGGCGGGGGCGGTCATGAGAATGCCAGCGGCTGCACCCTTGACGGCCCACTCCCAGTGGCCACGGAGCGGATTCTGAAGTATCTCCGCAGCGAGATAGCCGCCGCTGCCTCGGTCGATGGGGTCGCATGAAGCCCGCGTTTTCGTGCTGCTTCATCGGCCGCCGCGCTACCCTCTCGCATGGCCGCTGAATCTGATAGCCTTGTGCCCGTAGACTACCTGGCAGAATCGATGGCTGAGAAAAAAGCAATGCTGGGTACGCCTCAAGTCCTTAATCGACCGGGCACCGGCCTGGACGCGTTGAAAGCCCGTTTCCCTGGTCTGCACGACACCCTGGAAGCCGTCAGCCTCTTCGTTTTTACCCCCTTCTTTCTGTTCTATGGATTGGTGCCGATCTTCGGCGGAGATGGGCTCGGACTGGTTGGCGCCGACGAACCCAGATATGCGCAAATTGCCCGCGAGATGCTTCTGCGCCATGACTACATCACCCCGGTCTTGTGGGGCCATCCCTGGCTGGAGAAGCCCGCTCTCTACTACTGGCGGGCGATGTTTGCCTTCCTCGAGTTTGGGGTACACGACTGGTCGGCGCGTCTCCCATCAGCCAGTTTCGCGTTCATCCTGGTTGCATTAATCTTTCTGCACCTGCGTCGCTTCCGCCCGGGAAGCCAATTGGATGCAGCATTGATCACTGCTTCCTGCGCCGGTATCGTGGGCTTCGCTCGCGGGGCATCCACCGACATGCAGCTGGCTGCGCCCTTCTGCATCGGCATGTTGGGCTGGTACGCCTGGTATGAGACGGACAAGAAATTCTGGCTCTTCGACCTCTATTTCTTCGTCGGAGTAGCCACCCTCGCCAAGGGCCCCGTGGCTCCGGTCATGGCCGGGTGCATCATCTTCAGCTTCGCCGCGCTGCGGCGGGAGTGGTCCCTGCTACGCCGCAGCATCTGGATCCCGGGGGTGCTGCTCTATTTCGCCATGGTGCTGCCCTGGTATATCGCCGTACAGCGGCGTAATCCCGATTTCCTGCGTATCTTTTTCCTGGAACACAACCTGGAGCGCTTCGCCACCAACCGCTACATGCACGAGCAGCCCATTTGGTACTACCTGCCCATCCTGCTGCTCGCGCTCATGCCTTGGTCAGTCATTGCCCTGCGCGCCCTGGTGAAAGCGATTCAGCAATCGATCGCGGAGTGGCGGGCGCGACTCGCCAAGCACCATTACATCGGCCATACCCGATGGGGCGATGCCTTTCCTGAATTTCTGGTGCTGTGGACCCTTTTTCCGATCGTCATCTTTTCCCTTTCCCGATCCAAATTGCCGGGCTACATTCTGCCCTCGATTCCGCCGCTCACCATTCTCACCGGGGATTACATCAACCGCATTCGCCACAAAGGTCTGAATGTGTGGCTGCTGTTGTTGCATGCCGTGCTGTCCGCGGTAACCATTATTCTGGTCCTGCTGCTGCCATGGCATATCGTGCATCCGGGAGGCATGCCGCCCGCCAGCATCCTGGTGCCGGCGGTTTCGAGCGGTGTGGCTGCCGCGCTTCTTATCCTGGTGGTCGTGGCCCGCTTCGGGGTCAAGCGTCTGCGCGTGGCCACCATGGTGCCGCTGGTCGTGATGCTGCTGTTTATTTTCGGTGTAGGCCCTTTCTTCGGCTTGCCTGCTATCTCGTCCACCAAGAAAAACATCCGCCTGCTGGACGCTGCCTACTCCGCCCGTCCGCTGGCCGCCATCATCAGCCAGATTGCCCGGCCGAAGGAGGACGTCGCAGTCTACAAGGTCCGGCGCGACGTCGAATATGGCCTTTCCTTCTACCGTAATAACCAGGTCGAGAATTATGACCAGGACGGCATCCCCGCTGGGGAGCATATCCTGATAACCCGCGAAATCTATGTTGGCCAGTTACACACTTTGCTCGCTGGCCGGTCTTACCAGCCGCTCTTTTCCTATCCTGCACAAAACCTTGCGGTTTACCAGGTATTTGCCAAGCCTTAGCCTGGGCTTGGGAGGAACTCTGGGTTTCCATGGCATGGCTTTGTGCCGTACACTCCTTCAGACGCGGATGACACCTGCTCTGCATCTGGAAATCCTCGATTTGCGACATTTCTCCGCCAGCAATCTCAAGCCGGTGCTGGAGGCGGAGAGCCTTGTTTGGAACCAGCGCCTGAGCTGGGATTTTCACGCTTCCGCCAACCTGCTGCTGCAGTACCTCGACTCCCGCCTTCTGCCTGGCTACGTGGCTATCGAGAACGGCCGTATCTGCGGCTATGTCTTTTGCGTCTACGAGAGCGAAAAGGCCTTGGTGGGCGACGTTTTCGCGGTCCCCTCCGCCAGCAATCCCCAGTCGACCGCGGACGTCGAGCGCCGGCTGCTCGAACACATGATCGAGTTGCTGCAACATTCTCCCGGGGTCGACCGCATTGAATCGCAACTGCTGCTGCGCCCCCACGGCACCCACGCGGAAACCCTTCGAAACGCTGGATTTCAGATTTACGAACGACTGTTTATGGAGCTTGAATTAAGCTCCGCCAAGCTGGTCGAAGGGCCGCCGGACGGCCGGCTGGATGACCTGGAATTGCGTTCCTGGAGGGACAGCGATTTTTCCGCTGCCGGCCACCTCATCGCCCATGCCTATGAAGGCCATCTGGACGGCATCATTAACGATCAGTACCGATCGGTCGCCGGCTCGCTGAGGTTCCTGCACAACATTGTCCGATTCCCTGGTTGTGGCCAGTTCGACCCTTCTGCCTCGCGGGTGCTGGTTTACCGCGGCCGGGAGGAGATGGCGGCTCTGTTGCTGTGCTCGCGGGTGCGCGAAGACGTGGGCCACGTGACCCAGATCTGCGTGAGCCGGCGGTATCGGCGTCGCGGCCTCGGGGCTTGGCTTTTAGCTGAATGCTCGCGGGCGCTCCGCAGTCACGGCTTCCAGGCGCTTACGCTCACGGTCACGCGGCAGAACTCGGAGGCAGTGGCGCTCTATCACCGTAGCGGATTCATCACCCGCCAGACGTTCGATGCCATGGTTTGGGAGCGCCGCGGGAGAGGCCGGGCATAGCTGGACTTGTGTATTCTTAAATGATGGCGCAAAGAGTAGACGCGGCGAAACAATCGGCAGCATCCAAGGCTAGCCGGTTGGGATACATGGCATTGATTGCCGGTTGGCTTATTCCTGGGGCAGGACACCTGTTGCTCAAACGTTGGGGCCGGGGCCTTCTGGTGTTGGCTTCCATCAGCTGCATGTTTGTGCTCGGCATCATGATGGGGGCCAGGCTCTATGCGCCCAACACCGCCGACCTATTGGACATGCTGGGGTTTCTGGGTGATTTGGGAGCGGGCCTGCTTTACCTGGTTGGCCACGGCATGGGCTTAGGTCAGGCGCCGGTGCAGGTGGTGACGGCAGATTACGGGGCAAAATTTGTGGTGGTCGCGGGGTTGTTGAACCTGATCTCCGCTGTGGATGCGCACAGTATCGCGGTTGGGAGGAAGCCATGACCATCGCTCCTTCTCATTTCACCACGGTCGTTCTGTTTGCCATCTTTGCCTCGATCATCTTCGGCATCACGCAGCGAAGCACTCCCAAGGCGATGGTTCGCTATGGCGCTTATTGTTTTGTGCTGTTTTTGGCGGCGGTGATCGCGGCCAGCTGGCTCATGTACTTCATCCGCCACTAGAGCAGTTTCGCAATTACTGTGGCCGGATAAAGATCGCGAGGAGTGGTTTTCCTTGAGAGAAAACCACGAAAGGGCCTATCGCTTCGGTCTACATCAATTGCGAAACTGCTCAAGCTAGATGCGCACCAGTTCGGTTTGGATCGGGCCGGTCACTACGGCCCGGCCCGGCTCCGTCAACATATTTACTTCGCTGCGCACGCCGAATTCCGGGAGGTAGATTCCCGGCTCCACTGAGAAGCAGGTATAGGGCAGAATCAGGCGCTCGTCGTGCGTTTCCAGATTGTCCAGATTGGCTCCGTTGCCATGCGTCTCGGTGGAGATGCTATGACCGGTGCGGTGAGTGAAGTATTCTCCGAAGCCGGCGTCGCGAATCACGCTGCGGGCTGCATCGTCCGCCTGCCATCCCGCTAACGGTTTTCCAGTCGCGAACGCTTCTTGTACTGTCTTTATTGCCGCATCTCGTGCTTGTGCTACCAGGGAGAAGACCTGGTGTTCACGATCGCTTGGCTCGCGGCCAACCACGCCGGTCCAGGTGATGTCGTAAAAGCAAGCGTCCGGACGATCCAGGCGTCCCCAGATGTCGATGAGCAAGAAATCGCCTTTGTTGATCGGCCTGGAACTGGCAGAGGTTGGTTCGTAGTGGGAGTCGGAGCTGTTGGCGTTCACGGAGACATTCGGGCCATAACCGTCGGCAATTCCTGCACGCCGCATGGCCTCCCGCAACCACACCATCACTTCAAATTCATTCCGGGGACGCGCGGCGATATACTTCCACGCCTCCCGGACAATCTCGTCGATAGCCTTCTGTGCCTCGTAATGACTGGCAATTTGCTCGGGCGTCAGAACGGCTTCGAAGCGGCTCACTAAATCCGCGGAGCTGACGATGGTCTTACCCATCTCCCGCAGCACCTCTACCGTTCCCGCATCCACCATGGATACGTACATGATGGCGTTGCGGGGGGAGTACTGCATGGCCAGAGTCTTATACGGCTCAAGCATGGTGCGCAGGCCGTTCTCCAGCTCCTGCCACGACGAGTAGAGCTGGCCGCTCCCCGGCAGGGAGGCCAGCTTTCCGCTCTCCACCCGGTGGGTGAGCTTGCGGGGTTCGCCCTGGGCTGGAATGAGGTAGTACCAGCGTCGCGATACATGCAACGAGTCGCTCAGGCCCAGGATCCGATAGGCAATCGGATCCCGGTGATGGTGGTCGTAAAACAGCCAGCCGTCGACCTGCTGCTCACGAAGTGCGGTCTGTATCTTTACCAGGTCCATGAGCTGATTTATTGAGCAGTCAGCTCAGCGGCAACACGCTCGGTTACAAATGCCTCGACCGTATCGCCCACCTGGATGTCATTGAAGTTGGCAATGCCCATGCCGCACTCCATGCCGTTGGTCACCTCGCGCGCATCGTCTTTGAAGCGCTTGAGGGAAGAGATCTTGCCCTTGAAGATCTGCTCTCCATCGCGCATGAGGCGAACTTCCGCATCGCGCTTGATGGAGCCGTCGACTACGCGGCAACCAGCGATGGTGCCCACCTTCGGGATCTTGAAGACGTTGAGCACCTGGGCACGGCCAACGTAATTCTCCTTGATGGTCGGCTCGAGCAGGCCCAGCATGGCTTTCTTGATCTCGTCCTGCAACTCATAAATGATCGAGTGCAGACGGATCTCGACACCATCCTGTTCTGCCAGATCGGCCGCCTTGCGCTCGGGGCGTACGTTGAAGCCGATGACGATTGCATTGGAAGCCGAGGCGAGCAGGATATCGCTTTCGGTGATGGCACCTACACCGGTGTGCAACACCTTGATGCGAACCTTCTCCGTCGACATCTTCTGCAGCGAGTCGGCCAGTACTTCGACCGATCCGGTCACGTCTCCCTTAAGGATCAGTGGCAGTTCCTTAACGCCAGCCTGCTTGATCTGCTCGGCCAGACCTTCCAGAGACACGCGGGAAGATTTCGCCAGCTGTGACTCGCGCTCCTTCATCTTGCGATACTGCGCAATGCCCTTGGCCTTGTCGCGGTCAGAAACGACCAGGACTGTATCGCCCGCATCCGGCATGCCTTCCAGGCCCAGAATCTCAACCGGGGTGGACGGCACGGCTTCCTGAGTGGGACGGCCGCGGTCGTCGAACATGGCGCGCACCTTGCCGAAGGTATTGCCCATGATGAAGCTATCGCCTGCGCGCAAGGTGCCGTTCTGCACCAGCACGGTGGCTACAGCGCCGCGTCCGCGGTCGAGCTTGGCTTCGATCACGGTGCCTACTGCCGGGCGATCGGGGCTGGCCTTCAAATTGCCCAGGTCGGCGACCAGGCAGATCATTTCCAGCAGCAGGTCGAGGTTCTGCTTCTTCTTCGCCGAGACATCGACGAATACGGTCGAACCTCCCCACGCCTCCGGCACCAGCCCGCGATCGCCCAATTGCTGCTTCACGCGATCCGGCTGCGCATCCGGCTTGTCGATCTTGTTGACGGCGACAATGATCGGCACGTTGGCTGCCTTGGCATGATCCACCGCTTCCAGCGTCTGCGGCATCACTCCGTCATCCGCCGCAACCACGATCACCACGATGTCAGTTACCTTGGCTCCGCGCGCGCGCATGCGGGTGAAGGCTTCGTGACCTGGGGTATCAAGGAACACGATCTCACGGCCGAATGCCGGCGAGTCGGGCTTGGTGATACGCACCTTGTACGCGCCGATGTGCTGGGTAATGCCACCGGCCTCACCCGAAGCAACATCTGTCTCCCGGATGGCGTCCAGCAGCGACGTCTTGCCATGATCGACGTGGCCCATCACCGTTACCACCGGCGGGCGGGTGACTTCGATCTCGCTGACGTCCTCATCCTTCATGAGGTTTTCGAGGGCCTCATTGGCCATCTCGTCTTCGAAGGTGATGACCTGGGTGTCGGCGCCGAACTGTGCCGCCACATCCTTCACCAGCTCAGCGTCGAGCGATTGGTTGACGGTGACAAAAACACCGCGCATCAGGAGCGATGCGATCAGGTCCTTGCCACGAACGCCCAGCTTTTCGGCCAGATCTTTTACGCTGATGCCTTCTGTCACCGTGATGGTACGGGAGATGGGCACCGGCTCCTGGGGTATCTGCGCTCCGCCGAACCGAGGCGGGGGCGCAAAGCCCTTCATTGGGCCTTCCTTGGTCTTCGGGTACTGCTGCCGTCCGCGGCGTTGCTGGGGAGCGGCTCTCTGCGGCCGCGGAGCTTCACCTGGAGGCGGGGTCAGGCCACCTGCGCCACCGACACCAGGGCGGGGCGCACCAAAGCCGGGCCGGGCACCGAATCCGGGCCGCGGGGCGCCAAAAGCAGGCCGTCCGCCGGGGCCGGGAGCTCCGCCGGGCTGAGTTCGCGTTGGGTGCATGGGCCGGCGCGCACCCCCTGGTCCATCCTGCTGCGGACGGGGGCTGAATCCTGGTCCACCGCCGGTCCCCGATCCTGGTCCACCGCCGGGGCGGCCACGATCGAAGATCGGGCGTCCTCGTTGAATGACACCCCCTGGTGGGGGGGTCGCGCTCGAGGTGGATGCGGCGACCTGGGTCACGGGTGGAGGAGGCGGGGCCGTGTAGACCGGACGCGGGCCGGTCTGGGGCATAATGACGCGCCGCGGCGCGGGTGGCGGCGGAGCTTGAGCTGCGGGAGCTACCGGTTCCGCGACCACAGAAGCCTGTGCGGCTGTCGAACCAGCGGCCGCGATCTCAGGAGCACTAGGCGCCGGAGGCGGTGGCGGTGGAGGTGCTTGAGGCCGGGGCTGGACAGGAGAAGTCGCAACCACACCCGCATTGGGCGTGGGTGGGCGCACGTCTGCGCCTGGGACTGCGGGCCTGGCCATACCTGGCGCAGCCGCCGAGGGCCTGCCTTCGAGACCCGAAAGCGGTGGCCTGGCAACTATCGGTCCAGCGGGCGGTTTGGCGGAAATGGCCGGGGCGGGCGGCGGCGGGGCCACCACGATCCGCGGCTCCTGCCGGGGCTGGGGTACGATCCGTCGCGGGGCAGGCGGTGGTGGGGGACCAATCCGTTGACCTTGCCCACCCAGGTTGGGACCACCCAGATTTGGCCGGGCCTGACCGGGCAAACCCTGGGCAGATGCGGCGTGTGGGACGGTTGGTTGGGGAGGCGCGCTGGGGGCCACGCTCGCCGGCGGCGTGTTCGGGGCCGGACGAGGCACGGCCGCTGATGGCGGATGCGAGACGCCTACCGCCGAACCTTGTGCCGAGCTGGGTGCCGGGCTGGACACCGGGGCGGCGGAAGCTACCGGATGAGCTGGAGCCGGGGGCCTGGCCGGCCGGAGGAAGGGGAGGCCGCTGGGCTATCGCTGCGGCTTCATCTTTCCGCTGCTGAATTGCCTTGAGCACGTCGCCTGGCTTCGACACGCGCGACCAGTCGATCTTCTGCTTCGGCTCGCTGCTCTCTGCCTTCGGCGCGCCGGCTCCGTTTTTGCCGCTGCGCTGAAAGTGCTGGCGTACCCGTTCTGCTTCGTCTTCTTCGAGCGAGCTGGAGTGGGTCTTCTTCTCGGTCACGCCGACGTGGGTCAGGGCATCAAGGATCGCCCTGCTCTTCACTTCCAGTTCGCGTGCTAAATCGTTAATTCGAACTTTGCTCATCCGTCCCTTTGTGTCGTACCCGGCGCCCTTCAGACTTTCATAGCATCCTCACGGCCGTGGGATTGACAGGTCTTATTATTATCCTCTGAAACGTGGAATGTGCACCATCCAACCACGCGATAAGCGTGCATTAAACGCTTCCCTCATCTACTTTCGGGTCTTCCTTGCTCTCCTGGCTGGCTTCTTCCACATTTCCTTCATCTACAGTCTCCGACCGGGCTATCTCGTAGTTGGGTACGTGACTGGCCAGGGTCGCGCTGGTATCTTCGCGACCGGGTGCTTCCGAGATCCCGCCGATGTCGTCGAGATCCGGCCCTGACTCCGTCAGTTCTTCCATGCGCATCCGGGCTACGTCATCGCTGATCCGGCCCGAACCGTCCTCGGTGTCTGGAGTTTCCCGCTCCCCTTCCTGGTCGAGGGTAAGCGCGTCGAGCTCCTCTGCCACCTGGGCATCTTCAATCGCCCTGGCTTTTTCGACCTGCTCTTCGTCTGACTTGGCCTTGGTGGCAGGACGCTCTTCGCCGGGCTCGTATTCGCCGAAGTAGTGGCGTACCGCCAAACTGATCTTCTCCAAGGTTTTCTCGCCGATGCCCGGAATCTCTTCCAGCTGCTCCGGCGTCATGTCGGCCAGCGCTTCCACCGTGGTGATGCCGGCAACCACCAGCTTCTGGATGATCTGCTCGCCCAGCTCCGTCACCTGTTCGATCGGCGTCGACGGGCCGCCGCTCATGGCCTGCATCTGTTGCTCGACTTCCTGGCGCTTCTCTTCCTCGCTCTTGATGTCGATTTTCCAACCCAGCAACTTGGCCGCCAGACGCACGTTCTGGCCCTTTTTGCCGATGGCGAGCGAAAGCTGGGAGTCGTCGACGATCACTTCAATCTGCTTCTCGCCTAAGTCTGTGATGCTCACCCGGCTCACCTTGGCCGGCTGCAACGCTTTTTCTGCGAAGGTGGTGATCTCCTCGCTGAACTCAATGATGTCGATCTTCTCGCCCCGCAGTTCGCGAATGATGGACTGCACCCGCATGCCCTTCATGCCGACGCAGGCGCCCACCGGGTCCACGTCCTTGTCGCGGGAGAGCACGGCGATCTTGGTGCGCTCGCCGGCTTCGCGGGCAATGGCCCGGATGACCACGGTGTTGTCGTAGATCTCCGGCACTTCGCTCTGAAAGAGGCTCTGCACCAGCTCCGGCACGGCGCGGGAAACGATCACCTGGGGGCCCTTGGCGGCGCGGTCGACCCGCTGCAGCACCACCCGCACGCGCTCCCCGATAGCGAATTGTTCCAGCCGCGACTGCTCGCGCTTGGGCATCCGGGCTTCGGCTTTGCCCAGGTCGAAGATTACGTCCTGCAACTCCAGCCGCTTTACGGTGGCGTTCAACACCTCGCCCAGGCGATGGGCATACTCCTTGTAGACGGTGTCCCGCTCGGCTTCCCTAACCTTCTGAAAGATGACCTGTTTGGCCATCTGGGCGGCGATACGGCCGAGCACGTCGGTCGGCTTGTAATAGCGAATTTCCCCGCCGGTCTCCACTTCCGGCGCCAGCGCCCGGGCGTCCTCCAGCGTGATCTGGTTCACCGGATCTTCCAGTTGCTCGGGAGCCTCGACCACCGTTTTGTAGACGTAGGCCCGGATCTCGCCTGATTCCCGGTCCAGCTCGGCCCGCATGTTCTCCTGGGTCTTGTAGTACTTGCGCGTGGCCAGCGCGATCGCGTCTTCCACCGCGGAAACGACAATCTGGGGATCAATTCCCTTGTCCCGGCTCAACGCCTCGATACTTTGATAAAGAACACTCGCCATGGTTTTCTCTTCTACCTATTCACTAAATTTCGGGGGCCAGATTGGCCTTTTCGATATTGGTAAAGGCAATCTCGACTGTCTGCACCGGGGCCGGCCCCTTCCTGGTCCCTTTGTGTTTTCTGGCCGTCAGGTCGAGCACAATTCCTTCCGGCTTCACCTCTGTGAGCTTGCCCAGCCAGTGGCGGTTGCCCGCAACCGGTGTAAAGGTCTGCACCTTCACCGGACTTGCCTGGAAGCGCTCGTAATCGGCCCGTGTTGCCAACTTGCGGTCTAACCCTGGTGACGAGACCTCCAGGGTGTAGTCGTCTACCGGTACCAGCTCCTCTACGTCGATCACGGTGCCAAAATCCCGGCTGAAGCGTTCGCAATCCTCGTGCGTGACCCAGGCCAGCTGGTCGAGCGCAATGCCTCCCGTTCCCAGATGCTCCAAAAGGCTTTGTTCGCTGGCCAACTGCGCGCGGCGGGCGCGCTGTTCCGCGTTTTGCTCGATAAAGATACGCAGAACCCTATGCTTGCTGCCACCCAGGTACTCAATATCCACTACTTCCAGCCCGTGCGATGCGGCGACCCGATCCGCCGTACGACGGATTTGCTCAATACTCAATGCCATAATTGCCGCTTCAGATGCAGAGGCTTCGCAGCAAAAGAAAAGTGGGCTTTCGCCCACTCATTTCTCCGTGTTTCTCCGCTGTGCGCTTAAGGCGAAGCCAAGGAACAAATTCGTCTGCTTCTTAAGAATACGCCGTTTTCCCCTCAATTTCAACGGTTCGGCGTTGCTCTCCTATAGGTTATAGGATTAACAGTAGCGCTATTTTATGATCCAGACACCCGTACCGGAAGCTCTTACCTTTGACGATGTCCTCCTCGTCCCCGCATACAGCGACGTTGTACCTGCCCAAGTAAGCACCCAGACCCTGCTCACGCGTTCCATTCCCCTGAATACCCCCCTGGTTTCTGCGGCCATGGACACGGTGACAGAATCGCGTCTTGCCATCGCCATGGCGCAACAGGGGGGATTGGGGGTTATTCACCGCAATTTAACCATCGAGCAGCAGGCCAGCGAGGTGGACAAGGTCAAGCGCTCGGAGAGCGGCATGATTGTCGACCCGGTCACGATTGAGCCGCAACAACTTATCTCGGATGCGCTGGAGGTGATGCGGCGCTACAAAATCTCCGGGGTTCCGGTGACCCAGGGCAAAAAGCTGGTGGGGATTCTCACCAACCGCGACCTGCGTTTTGAAACCCGCACCGACATCCCCATCGGCGATGTGATGACGAAGGACAACCTCATCACTGTTCCCGTGGGCACCACGCTTGAAGAGGCGGAAACGATCCTGCACAAGCACCGGATCGAGAAGCTGCTGGTGGTGAATGGCCAATATGAGCTCAAAGGTCTGATCACGGTTAAAGACATCCAGAAGAAGCTGAAGTACCCCAATGCAGCGAAAGACGATCAGGGCCGGCTGCGGGTGGGCGCGGCCATTGGCGCGACCGGCGATTTTCTGGAGCGTGCTGCGGAGTTGGTGCGTTTTCGGGTGGACGTGCTCACCATTGACTCGGCGCACGGCCACCAGACGCGTGTGCTTGAGGCGGTTGGTGCGGTCAAGAAGCGTTTTCCTGAGGTAGCGCTGATCGCGGGCAATGTGGCCACGTATGAAGGGGCAAAGGCGCTGATCGAAGCGGGCGCGGATTCGGTCAAAGTAGGCATCGGGCCTGGATCCATTTGCACCACGCGCATGGTCACCGGCGCCGGGATGCCGCAGATCACCGCCATCAGCGAGTGCTACCGGGCGGCGCGCGAACACAACATTCCGGTGATCGCCGACGGCGGCATCAAGTACTCCGGCGACGTAACCAAGGCGATCGCCGCGGGTGCGAGCGTGGTCATGATCGGTTCGTTGTTTGCCGGGGTGGACGAGAGCCCGGGCGAAACCATTCTCTACCAGGGCCGCAGTTTCAAAACCTACCGTGGCATGGGTTCGCTGTCGGCCATGTCGCAGGGTTCCGGTGAGCGCTACTTTCAGGGGAAGGGCGATATTGAGGAGAAGCCCTCGACCGAAGGGGTGGTGGCACGGGAGCGCAATGGGGAAAACCGGCTGGCTAAGTTTGTTCCCGAAGGGATCGAGGGACGGGTGCCTCATCGCGGACCGCTGGAAGCCATGGTTTACCAGCTGGTGGGTGGATTGCGGTCGGGGATGGGCTATGTGGGTTGTAACACGATCCAGGAGTTGCAGGAGAAGTCGTGCTTCATTCGGATCTCCAGCGCGGGCCTGCGCGAGAGTCACGTCCACGACGTGATCATTACGCGCGAGGCGCCCAATTACCATGTGGAGTGAGCATGTTGGCGGGTAAGTCCTTTGTTTCGCCAAGGTGCTCAAATTTTGTGTATTTGCCGCCCCTTTTTCCCGGGTCCCACGTGGGCGAAAGAATGTGGGTGGTAAGAGGCGTGAGTTG
This sequence comes from uncultured Acidobacteriaceae bacterium, assembly GCA_963796145.1. Lineage (GTDB taxonomy): Bacteria > Acidobacteriota > Terriglobia > Terriglobales > Acidobacteriaceae > PALSA-350. Next base: position 66,220 of record CAWCKO010000045.1, read on the forward strand.
GTTTCGATTGGCGACGCTTCCTTGCATAATTTTCCGTTTGACTATTTAGATACCGATTGGATCCGGTTCGGTTTATCTGACCTACTCATTTTGGAACGCCGGTGATCGGGTGACTGCGCGGAAGTAACCGCCTGTACTGTGTTTCGCACTGTAGAAAAACATCTCCACGAGAGGTCCGCTGAACTGCAGATCCCTCCGCTTCGGTCGGGATGGCAAAGGGGAGGGTGGCGCTTCCATTCTGCATCGGATAGTGGCGGAGGAAACTGCAGATCCCCATTCGACTTCGCTCAGGGCAGGCTCTCCACTCCGCTGCGCTCCGGCCGGGACGACAATTCTGTTGTGCAAATCATGTGATCACTTCCCTATCTGTCTCTGGGGGTTTGTAGACCTGAGGTTGTACAGGGGCGTCCCAACGCTATCATTGGCATCTAAAAAGGCATGAGCGCTAAAGTCGCTATTTTGGGAATGGGCGTTCATGGAGTCAAGCGATGAGCAACTTATCAGAACTTCCCAAAGTCATGAAGGCTGCGGTTGTAGATACGGCCGGATCACCAGAAGCAATTCACATCAAAGAGGTACCCTTACCCGCGCTGCCCCCTAACCACGTAATCATCGCGCTCGAGTATGCGGGCGTGGGCATATGGGACGCTGAGCAGCGCGCAGGCTCGTGGGGTGCGGTCAAGCCGGGAATGATCATGGGCGCCGACGGGAGCGGAACGATTGCTGCCGTCGGTTCTCATGTGACGAGGTTCCACGTGGGCGATCGCGTCTACTCTTACAGCTACGGCAATAGCACGGGTGGATTTTATGCGGAGTATGTCAGCGTTCCAGCTGACCGGGTAGCGCGGGTTCCAGCACACCTGGAAATGAAGGTCGCCGGCGGCATGCCCTGCATCGCATTGACGGCTCAATCCGGACTGGAGACCCTGAAAGCGACCCGTGGGCAAACGATTTTAGTGTTCGGCGCCAGTGGTGGCGTCGGTTCCTGCGCCGTCTGGCTGGCGAGCGAACAAGGCGTAACGGTCGTGGCCACCGCACGGCACGACGCGCAAGAGTACGTTCGCTCGCTGGGGGCGGCGCACACCATCGATCCGAACTCCTCAGAACGTGAGGCCGTTATCAAACGCGCGGCCGCGGCCGGGTTCGACGCGACCCTGGTCACGGCCAGCAGTGACACGCTGCCTTACTTTTTGTCGCATCTGAAGGCGAAGGCGCCTATTGCCTATCCGAATGGCGTTGAGCCCAAACCGCGTTTCAATGGGCATCCGGTGTCAGCATTCGATGGTTCGATGTCCCATGAGGCGTTTGAAAAGTTAAATGCAGCGATCGGTTCGCGGACGCTTCCGCTCAGGACCCATGTGTTTCCATTTAAAGACGTGGTCCAGGCACACCATAGGATCGAAGAAGGACACATCGTGGGAAAGATCGTGCTGCATATGGGTTCCTAAGCAAGCGACGCAGCGGGCTGACTCTGCGATATCGCCTGGGTATCGAAAAACAATCATGTTTGGCATTAGACTTTTGTAAGTACCCGGTAGATGGATCCGGACGATAGACTGACAGAATTGGAACTGAGACCGTTGACTACACCCAGGTTCGTCCCGAGCAGCGAAGAGTTGAGCAAGCTTGACCGCGACCTGCGGTTTCATCCTTCCACTACCGAGCGTCCCGCAGCTCTGACCCCGGAGCAGATTGCAGCTTTTAATCGCGACGGTTACCTGGCCGGCATTCGGATCTTCGATGAAGAAGAGATGGCCGGCATTCGTCGTTACTTTGATGAACTGCTGGCCAGGACGCTCGCCGCAGGGGGCGACAGCTACTCGATCAGCACGGCGCACCTCCGCTATGGACGTGTTTACGACATCCTGACGGATGCTCGTATTGTGGCCCGCATCAAGGACCTGATTGGCGAGAACGTGGTTGCCTGGGGCTCGCATTTCTTTTGCAAAATGCCTGGAGATGGCAAACGGGTCTCCTGGCATCAAGATTCGAGCTATTGGCCGTTAACGCCGTCGATGGCCGTGACCGCATGGCTGGCGATCGATGATGCCACGATCGAAAACGCCTGCATGCGGTTCATTCCTGGTTCGCACCACCTGGGCCATCTGACCTACACACTGAGTGAAAACGACGAAGCGAATGTTCTGAACCAAACTGTTCCGGGCGCTGAGACTTTTGGACGACCTGTCGATGTTGAACTGAAGGCCGGAGAAATTTCCATCCACAGCGACCTGCTATTGCATGGATCGGAAGCGAATCAATCGAGCAAACGACGCTGTGGGCTGACTCTGCGATATTGCCCGGCTATCGTTCGAGCGGGTCTGGGCTGGAACGCGAAAGGGGTCGTTGTGAGCGGGAAAGACGAATCCGGTCACTGGGCTAATCCGCCACGGCCGCAAACTGACTAGCCAAGATTTCGCCTTGAAGCTGTGGAGAAGATCATGATCGTTGATTGGTCTGAGTGCGCTGTTTCCGGATCCATTTTAAATTTGTTCGATTTCCCCCGAATGGTGGTGAGCAGGGCTCTCACCGGATCTTGATTCTAGGTCCGGATAGTGGAGAACCGTCAGCTCCTTAACGAGGCGAATTTTGGGTGCCAAGCGGGGAATGCGTCCATAGCAATTTCTGTTGCGTGACTCCAGTATGTCCCGTCACCGGGTTTGTCGAACACGCGTGAAACGTATTTCTATCGCTTGTGCCATAATCATGGCATGGTAGTCCGAACCACCATCGATATTCCGGAACCGTTACATGACCGGCTGCGCGACCGCGCGGAACGCTCCGGCACCTCGATCCGCTCACTGATCGTGCATGCGATTGAGCAAACCTACCCAGGTGCCACAAAAGGGCGACCGGTCACTGGACCTCTGATTCGCGGCTCCGGCAAACGTGGTCCGCAGTACCCTACGGATGAGAACCCACATGACTTTGTTTTTTCCTGACCTGAATGTCTGGCTGGCCCTCTCCGATTCTGGCCATGCTCATAGCGCCAGTGCATGGAAATGGCTGAAGATACTGCCGGACGATCACAAGCTCATCTTTTCCCGGTATACCCAGATCGGGCTCTTGCGTCTTCTCACCAATGTATCCGTGATGGGTGACCAGACGTTGACACTCCGCAAAGCTTGGGGTGTTTATGACCGTTGGCTCGAAGACCCGCGCGTGGAGTTGTATCCCGAACCGCGGAACCTGGACCCAGGATTCCGTCAGACCAGCGAGCCCTTCGCGGCACGGCAGGCGCCGAAAGCGGTCGGAGATTGCTTCCTGCTGGCCTATGCGAGGGAACTTCAGGCGGCGCTAGTCACCTTCGACCGGGCGCTGTATGAATTTGCGCGCAAGCAGGGTCACGCCACCGTGATTCCTGCCTGATACCCTCGGAGGCATACCAGAAGAGAGAACAAGCCGCATCTAAACCAGGGCGCATGTCGAACAATCTCCCAGTCCCCGCAAAGTTCCCCGATTGCGATCGTTCGCGGACATTTCCCTGATCGGCAAGGTGATAAGGGCATGCTGGAGAATCGCCATCTACGGTACTTCATCGAAGTAGCCAGGTCTTTGCACGTCAGAAGAGCAGCGGAGCGGCTTCACATCGCCCAGCCGGCACTCACTCAGAACATTCAGCAGCTCGAGAGCGAGTTGGGGGTCGAACTCTTTCATCGCGAGAGCCGTCATCTCCGTCTGACAGAAGCCGGCCAGATCTTTCTCGTTGAGGCGGAGCAGAGTCTTCGTCAATTCGCCCATGCCCGAAAGCTATGCGCTCTTTCGCGGGTGGGGGCGGAGAATCGTCATTGAGATTGCGTCTCCTTGTTGAGCAGAAACTCAAACTGGAAACGGGAGCTATCCGGGCTCACGGTAATTGGGCTGTCCAGATGGATCAGTTCTTTGCTTTTGTCATAGCGGGGCCAATGCGGTAGCCCTTCCTCATTGGGGTCGCCGGTGCGGGCGAAGTTCGTCCAGTAGGCCACGATCTGCTCGCTGAGCTTGCGGTCCTCAGGTCGCCAGGTAGATCCGCGCCGAACGTCGAGCGTCCCGAAGACATATTCGAGTTCGTCGGAGTGGAAGGCGTATCTACCCTCGGGGTGCACCTCGCTCGGCGGTGAGGGCAGATCGAAGCGGTAGCGATAGACCGGCGCCTGGCCGGTGCTGGCTTGAGCCTCCACCCACCTCCACGCGCCGAACGCAATAAAGCCAGCGGTGGTGTAGGCGTCTGCTGAGCTCATCGCTTCTTCGTCGCTCTTACCCGGAAATGCTGCCAGGAACTGCTCTGCCTGGTTTCCGTAGTGCTCAGCAGCAAATGCCCTCCATTTCTCCGCGGTCATTCCCTTCGACAGGGTGCCGGCCCTCTCGTCGCGGTTCCAGCCTATGATCGTCGGAACATGCGCCTGTCGGCCTGCAGCATAGGTTGCGGGAATCGGCTCGATCAGGAACTGTCCGTCCACAACAGGGGAAAACCATGCAACTGGCTGTTTCGACGCTGCATCGATCACCTTGCTCGCAGGCATTGCCCGTAGTTCGGTCAGGTTCTTGGCGCCCAGCGAATCGACCCACGTCTGATCGCGTCGGGCTCGCTCCGTCACCGGGGATAACGAAATCACATTTCCGAAGAACGCGCCGCTCTCTCCGATCGCTTTCTGAAAGAGGCCGCGCGCCTCGGGAGCAGCCATCAGTGCGCTGACTGAAAACGATCCTGCGCTCTCACCGAAGATCGTCACGTTTTCCGGATCACCGCCGAACTGCGCGATGTTAGCTTTCACCCATCGCATCGCGGCCGCCATGTCCATCAGACCATAGTTGCCGGCATGCCCGTGGCCTTCCTTCATCAGGTCGTCGCTGGCCAGAAAGCCGAAGACGCCGAGTCTGTAATTGATCGTGACCACAACCACATTCTTTGAGACAAGCGCTGGGTTGGTATAGCGCGGCTCCGACCCTGCGCCGGCAGCAAACCCGCCTCCATGAATCCAGAGCATCACCGGCATCTTGCTAGTCTGCTTTGCAGGCGCAGGCGCGTAAACGTTCAGGTAAAGACAATCCTCACTTGGACCGGAGTCGAGAAAAAGATAATCGTTCCAGATGTGCCACTGCTCGCAGCGGGCGCCGAACTTCGTCGCGTCGCGCACGCCCTTCCACGCGGACGGCGGCTGCGGAGCCTTCCAGCGCAAGTCACCGACCGGAGGCGCTGCGTACGGGAGACCAAGGAAAACCTTCTCAGTGCCACTTTCGATCCACTTACCTGCCACCTTACCCAGCGCGGTCTTCACCGTCGGTTCCGTGACAGCAGCCAGCATCGTGAAGCGATGGCCCAATAGACAACAAACCAGAGTGCCCAGAACCCAACTATTTTGCTTCGTCACTCGAATCGTCCTCGCCACGATAAATCCTTCACCCACAATAGCATCGGGATCGAGCAAGCAGGCACGACAGAACTCAATGAGCGCATTGGCCTGGGGTCGTCATTCGACAACCAGGTGCCTCGACAACCGAGAGCGCATCAAAAGGATGACCCCAGGCGCGCTCGTGGCGGACGGATTGGAATGTGCCGGGATTCAGTCCATTTCGAAATTGATCCTTTAGGGGTCGCCAAAAACCCTCTTGAGGCAGGGTATCTGCCAGTCGGGCAAATCGATGTAGTGGTGGGTATTCGGGACAAGACGGGATCACCATTATCCGAACGGCGTTGCCATTCAGCTCGCCTTGAGGCGACTGTCGGTGGCAGCGGCGAGAGATAAGGTAACGGTACCTATCTCCAAATGCTGCAATAGGTATGCTGTCCCTTTATCTCCTGTCGCTTGGCTTGAATATGGCCGGACCTTAGTTCCTCCCTGAAGCGATGCTTTGTTGGTGTGAAAAAAATTGGTTGTGGCGTGATCCGATTTCCTCCGCGAATAGATCGAAGAGGTAGACGTTGCAGGAGTATGCGAAATGGCCACTCGAACGATCACGGAACCAGGTGCGGTGGGTAATGGAACGACAATGAAGAAGAATCAGAAAACCGCCGCGGAGTTACTCATACGAAGCCTGGTACAACAGGATGTCAAATATATATTCGGCATACCGGGCGGAAAGATCATGCCGACCTTTGATGTATTGCGTGATGAGGGTCCGCAGCTGATCGTCTGCCGGCACGAACAGAACGCCGCGTTCATGGCCGCCGCTATCGGTCGTTTGACAGGAAGGCCGGGAGTCTGTCTTGTCACCTCGGGCCCGGGCACGGGCAATCTTGTGACCGGCGCGGCCACTGCCACCACCGAAGGTGATCCCATGGTGGCGATCGGCGGCGTTGTTCCTTTGCCGGACACCCTCAAGCAGACGCACCAGTCCATGGACTCGGTGGCCATCATGAAGCCGGTTACAAAATTGAGCATCGCCATCAACGCGCCGGATGCCGCCGGTGAAGCGGTTGTGAACGCTTTCCGTGCGGCCATGGCCCCTCGTCCCGGAGCATCGTTTATCGCATTTCCGAGGGATGTGCAGGGTGCGACGACCGAAGTCAGCGTGCCGCCATCACTGCCTTTGCCGTCGCTTGGCGCAGCCCCTGCGGATCTGATTCGCAAGGCCGCGGAAAAAATCTCGAAGGCGAAGAGTCCGGTCGTCCTGTTGGGCATGGGGGCCAGCGACCCCGACGCGACGGCCGCGGTTCGGGCACTCCTGAAGCGACACGCCGTGCCGGCAGTCGGCACTTTTCAAGGGGCGGGCGCCATTTCGCGCGAGCTGCTTCCATTGTTCTTCGGACGCGTGGGACTCTTCCGGAACCAACCGGGCGACAAGGTGCTCGCCATGGCGGACGTGGTGCTCACCATCGGGTACGATCCGGTTGAGTACGACCCGAGTTTCTGGAACGTTGGCGAAGCGCGCGCCATCATTCATCTCGATAGTTTGCCCTGCGACATCGATAACCACTACGAACCTGAGCTGGAGCTTCGTGGATCAGTTCCGGAGACCGTGCGTGCCCTTGCCTCCGCGTTGGAGGAGCGTTCATTCGCGGCAGGCCCGGAGTTGCAAGCGGTTCAGGCGGAGTGGAACGCGCTCAAAAATCCTTCTGTTCCGAAATCAAACGGATCGGTTCATCCGCTTAGCATCGTGCTGGCCTTGCGCAGCATGGTGGACGACGACACGGTGGTGGCAACCGAGATGGGGTCGGTCCACATCTGGATGGCGCGCCACTTCTTCGCCTTTGAGCCACGGAAGCTGTTGTTCAGCAACGGCCAGCAGACTTTGGGCGTCGGGATCCCGTGGGCGATGGCGGCGAGTCTGACTTATCCAGGAAAGAAGGTGCTGGCGGTCGTTGGCGATGGGGGCTTTCTCTACTCGTCGATGGAATTGGAAACTGCGGTTCGGTTGAAGCTGAACATTACGGTCATCATCTTTCGCGACGGCGGATACAACATGGTCGCCTTTCAGCAGGAGCTTATCTATGGGCGTACTTCCGGCACCGATTTCGGAAATCCGGACCTCGTGAAGTACGCGGAGAGCCTCGGATGCGTGGGTATGCGGGTCAACCAACCGGATGAACTGCTGCCGGTTTTACGAAGGGCACTCGACACTCCCGGAATGGTAGTGGTCGACATTCCGACGGATTACAGCAAGAACGTGGAAATTGGCCAACACTTGATTCCCGAAGCCTGGGATTGAGGAGGAAGGGCATGACGAATTCGGTTGTATCCGGATCACTGGCAATGATCCAGCCGGCGTGGCACCACGTGTCAGGCAGCAACGATCATGGAGCGGGAGAGTTGTATCAAACCTCCCTGATGTCCGCATTGATGGCCGGGATTTACGAAGGTGAGGCGACATACGGGCAGATTCGGAAGTACGGCGACTTCGGCCTTGGCACTTTCAATGATCTCGATGGTGAGATGGTCGGCTTTGACGGGACGTTCTATCAGCTTCGATCGGACGGGTCCGCTCGTCCGGTCACGGACGACCAAAGGACGCCTTTTGCGGTGGTTACCTTTTTCCAGCCGGAGCAGGAGTTGAATGTGGTACAGCCGATGACGAAGAGCGACCTTATGGCGACGCTCGAGAAGGCAACGGATGCCAACCTCTTCAGCGCGGTGAGAGTGGATGGCATTTTCGATGAAGTCCGCACACGAACCGTGCAACGTCAGGCCAGGCCATTTCCTCCGCTCACAGAAGCAACGAAACATCAAGCAGAGAAAGTCTTCACCAACGTCGAGGGGACTTTGGCCGGATTTCGTACTCCAACTTATGCGCAGGGTATCGGGGTGGCGGGGTTTCACCTGCACTTTTTGCGGCGGGATAAACACGCCGGAGGACATGCACTGGACTATCGGATTCGTGCCGGTAAAGTGCAGACTTGCACAGTGCATGATCTCCGGGTGGAGTTACCTACGTCGGCAGAATTCCTCAAGACGAATTTCGGGGATCCGGCGCTGAGTGAGAAAATCAAGGCGGCGGAGGGATAATCTGGCTGTCCCTCCTAGGTCCGCCGATACCGAAGGCGGTATACGATGCCTGAAGCGACGATCATCAGTCCCATGGCTTTCCGGTACGCCGGACGTGAGCCGCGGCTCGTGCAGAACTTTCAGACAGCCCTGCTTGACGCTGCTAAGCGTGCGGCTTCGCTATTGAATCCCACGACCCTGCGCAAAGGTGATGAGGTGCTCCGCGCCGTGGGCCGAAAGGGCGATCTCAATGGCACCCCTAAGTTGACAATCGAGCAAGCCCGGGAGCTTCCTCCACACTCCTCAGAAATAGCTAACCGCTGGAGCGGCGCCATGTTGCTCAGTGGCGGCAGGAAGGTACAGCATGGCGCGTTGTATGTGTCTCAAGACCTTAATGGTTTCCTGAACGAAAGCATGCGCTATTCCCGCACGAAGGATGTCCGCTCTATTCCCTGGCAGGGCGGTCGCGCCGAGTACTTCACCTTCGGCCCGGCGACACGAGAGTATTCCAAGCTACAGGCGACGAACGTGTATTACCGATACAAGCTCCAGCACTCGATCGATCTGCTGGATCTGACTCCAGAGCACGCAGCCCAATTTTATGCAAGGATCGAGGGCGATCCGGACTACATGGCGGCGAAGAAGGATATGCGCATACACCAGGAGCTGCCACAGATGATCCTCGATAAATTCGACTACACTGCTACGCTCCCTCTTGGGCTGTCCATTTTGCTTGCCGAGCGTACTGCAGGGCTCCGTGTGCGGACTGCGCAGAATGAGGTCGATATCGCCGGAGACGGCTTCAATGCAGTTCTTGGTGGAAGCGACGGCAAGGCAGTCAGCTATTTGGAACCGGCCGGCACCCTGATCGCCGGCTTGACTGGGTCGAAACAATCACTTATCAAGTCCGACTCCACCGATCTCACCCGAAGCAGCGGCATTATTGTTCCTGGTTCGCTCATCGATCTTCCGAGCGAGTGATATGTGTCTATTAGCCCGAATACTCCCGGAC
>CAWCKO010000046.1:0-313619 GCA_963796145.1 uncultured Acidobacteriaceae bacterium
CGGCTGCGCACATTCAGCGTCACCGACTGTCCTGGATTCAAGGTCACCGGGAACGTAGCTCCCGACACCGTAAAGACGGTTCCACCCGTTGTTGCCGAATTGATGGTGACCGGCGCCGTCCCCGTGGAGGTCAACGTCACAGGCTGCGTCGATGCCGTGTTCACCGTCACATCGCCGAACGTCAGACTGGCCGCGCTGAGCGTCAACTGCGGACTTGCGGCCGCCGTGCCCGTGCCGCTCAGATTGACAACCGCTGTACTGTTGGTCGACGAGCTGCTTTGGATGGTCAACTGGCCCGTCGCCGCTCCCGTGGTGGTGGGCTCGAACTGCACATTCAACGTCACCGACTGGCTCGGATTCAAGGTCACCGGGAACGTGGCTCCCGACATCGTGAAGCCCGTGCCCGTTAATGCTGCCGAGCTGATGGTGACCGGCGCCGTGCCGGTGGAAGTCAGCGTCACCGGCTGTGTCGAAGCCGTGTTCACCGTCACATTGCCGAAGGTCAGACTAGCCGCACTGAGCGTCAACTGAGGACTGGTGGCCGCCGTGCCCGTGCTGCTCAGATTAACAATCGCCGTGCCGTTAGTCGACGAGTTGCTTTGGACCGTCAACTGACCCGACGCCGGTCCCGTCGCGTCGGCTCGAACTGCACGTTCAGGGTCACTGACTGGCCCGGATTCAGGGTGACCGGGAACGTGGCTCCCGACACCGTAAAGCCGCTTCCACCGGGCGTTGCGGAGTTAATCGTGACTGGGGCCGTCCCCGTAGAAGTCAACGTCAGGGGCATCTCGCCGGTGTGCTCACCGTCACATTGCCAAACGTGAGACTCGCCGCGCTAAGCGTCAACTGCGGGCTTTCGACTGCCGTGCCCGTGCCGCTCAGATTGACAACCGCTGTGCTGTTGGTCGAGGAGTTGGTTTGGATCGTCAACTGGCCAGACGCCGCTCCCGTGGTGGTGGGATCGAACTGCACATTCAGCGTCACCATGACTCGGATTCAAGGTCACCGGGAACGTGGCGCCCGACGTTGTGAAGCCAGAACCGGTGAGTGCTACCGAGTTGATCGTTACCGGCGCAATCCCGGTGGAAGTCAGAGTCACTGGCTGTGTCGACGCCGTGTTAACCGACACATTGCCGAACGTCAGACTGGCCGTGCTGAGCGTCAACTGTGGACTGGCATCCGCCGTGCCCGTGCCGCTCAGCGTGCCTGTACCGTTCAGATTGACAACCGCTGTGCTATTGGTCGACGAATTGCTTTGGATAGTCAGCTGGCCAGAGGCCGCTCCGGTAGTGGCGGGATCGAACTGCACATTCAGCGTCAGCGACTGGCTCGGATTCAAAGTGACCGGGAATGTACCTCCCGATAGCATGAAGCCAGTACCGCTGACCGCTGCCGAGTTAATCGTGACCGGCGCAGTCCCCGTGGAGGTCAACGTTACGGGCTGCGTGGATGCCGAGCCAACCGTTGAATTGCCGAATGCCAAATTGGCGGCACTGACGGTTAAAATCGGCGTCGAACTGCTGGTACTCCCACCGACTCCCTGGCCGGTGATTGTACCCTGATAGATCTGCTTGCCCCCGGGACCCATCACGTTGAATTGGCCAGAGTAGCTGGTATTGTTGCCGGGCTTGAACCCGATCTGGAAGTTGTAAACAGCGCCGCCATTGATAGTAACGGGAAGATTGCTCTGACCGTTGACAAAGAAACTCTGCCCGGAAACGTTTAGTTGGGAAACATCGATGGGCGCTGAAGTGACATTGTAAAGCAGGACTTTGCTAGTGGCGGTTTGCCCGACAGGTACAGCACCAAAACTGATTGAACCAGGCGAGACGCTAAGCGGACCGGTGGCTGAAGAACTCGGCGAAAATCCGCAACCTGCCAGCGCAACGACGAGGCAACATGCCAATATGACAAACAGCTTTGAGTACAAATCGTCGAATCTGCGGATCGAACTGCGCCCGCCGGCACAATATGAACTGAACAACGCGTCACCCCTCTGTAAACGTGCAAGCTTTCCAGAGGCAGACAAAAAGAAGAATTGTTAGAAGTGTTACTCGTCAAATTTGGAGGCTGCGGAGCTCTCGAAGGGGCATCCGGCTGCCGTGAACTCGATCATTGTTTACGTTGGAAAAAACCTCATGCAAGTTAAGATCGAGTCGCCTGGTAGTTCAGCGGTGCAGTGACAGCCTGACGAGGTAGATTGCAACTTGTATGGATTCTTACTCCACTATGGGTCCTCCTCAATCACACTAATTAGTCATAGGTTTGGAGCGAATCAGTACATAAGTAACAAGACGTTCCTTAAGTAACCTTTGTGTGCCGACCTTGTGCCCAGGAATACCGGAAGGATACGCGATGTTTTCCAAACGAATGAGATTGGAGAAATTAATTTGCTTTCATATCCAAGCCTGCTCGCGAATCTTAGATTTTGCGGGTGGGGTTTTGCGGAAGGCGTATGGCGCGGGAATGCTGCCAGACGGCCCGCGACGGCGCTTTCGCGCCTAGGGAATCGTCGCGGTGACCTGGTTGGACGAAGTGCTTTGCACCCCGGAGGAGTCTACACTCGTCACGTAGTAAACATATGTCGCACTGGCCTGAACTGCCGTGTCCACATACGTTGTCTGCGCGTCAGCCGACGAGTTGAGCAGCTGATAGGTAGAGCTGCCACCTGTCGCGCGATAGATGTCATAGCCTACTACCGGATCAGAAGAGCTACTCGGCGCATCCCAATTCAGGGTCACTTGATGTGAACTGCTTCCGCTGCGCTTGCTCCTGTGCCGCTCAGGCCGATCACCGCCGTACCGTTGGTCGACGAGTTGCTCTGGATAAGTCAGCTGCCCGGTCAAGGCTCCCGCAGTTGTTGGATCGAACTGCACTTCCAGTGTTACCGCCAAGCTTGGATTCAAGGTGACCGGGAAGGTGGCGCCCGACATCGTGAAACCCGTCCCACTCAATGTTGCCGAGTTGATAGTCACCGGCGCCGTCCCCGCGGAGGTTAACGTCACGGGCAGCGTTGACGGAGTATTTACCGTCACATTACCGAACGCCAAACTGGTCGCGCTAATGGTTAACGTGGGGACCGTCGTACCTGCAGCATTCAGCTGCAGAGCGAACGTCTTGGAAACACCACCCGCACTCGCCGTCAGGGTTACCGATTGCGCCGCGCTAACCGACGACGCAGTAGCCGTAAAGCCGGCGCTGGTCGCATTGGCCGCTACCGCCACCGTGGCAGGAACCGTGACCGCCGCATTGCTGCTGGCCAAGCCCACGCTCAGACCACTGCTCCCGGCGGCCGAGCTCAGCGTAACCGTACAAGTATCGTTCCCCGCTCCTGTCACGGACGCGTTGCTGCAAGAGAGAGCACTCAATGCCGCCGACGCGGCCGTCCCTGTGCCCGACGTGCCCGTGTTGGTCGCGCCTGTCGTGCTGCTTCCCGCCGCACTACCACAACCTGAGACTGAGACGACGGCGAGGCAGCACGTCAATATTGTGAACAGCTTCGCCCACAAACCATCGAGTCTGGAGATCGGACCTCGCTTGCATGGGCGATATGAACTGAACAACGTCCTCACCTCTGTAAATGTGCCTACTCTTCCGAGGTTGATAAACGAACATTCCCAGGCATGGTGCTCGTAAATTTGGGGCCTGCAGCTCCCTCGATTCGAGGGAGACGTCCGGCTCCAGTGAAGGTTATCGGCTTTTCACTTTGGAGCCCACTGTGGACTTCGCACGTCATTGTAATCCCCTCATGCAAATTGAGATCGAAGCCGCCTGGTAACTCAATCTTGCAAGGTAACGCGTCAAGGGATTGTCACTCCATCTTCGGGGGTCCTCAATGACACGAATTAGTCACTGGTTGATTTAGACGTTTGGGCTCCCAAGCGGTAACCACAACCAATACCGGTAAATGAACGGGCTCTTAGACTTGCCATAGCCATCCTTCTCGGCTAGGTCAGAAGAAGCATGCATCGTGTGGCACGAATTGTGCAGGATTACGTCCGTGTCGTTGCACCTTATTTTTATCGTTAACCACGTAACCAAAGTAACCTAGGGGTGGCGTTGGTCTGGGGCCTAGCTTCTCTCTCCTCTTGCTTGAAACTACCGAGGTGACCTTGGCCTTCGCCGCAAAGCGATATTGCCTTGGTAGGAAAAGGGCAATCGGTGTTTGGGGCGGAAACCGACGCGAGAACCGGAGCGCCCGGCCAATCAATCGAGTGCATCTGGATCCCGACCTGAAGGACGCCTGGGGTTTGCCGGCGATGCGAATCACGATGACAGGTCATCCTGACGACATCAAGTGCATGGAGTTCTTCAAGCAGAAGTCAATCGAGATTCTTCAGGCCGCGGGGGCGACCGCAGTGTGGGCGGAGCCGGTGGGCCAACCTCGCGGAGGTGCTCATAGCCGTGGCCACCTGCGGAATGGGGAATGATCCGAAGACGTCGGTCGTCGACAAGTACCATCGCGCGCACGATGTCCCCAACCTGTACATCGTGGACGGCAGCAGCTTCATCACCGGTGGTCGCAATCACCCCACGATGACAATCCAGCCTCTCGCGTTTCGTGCGGCCGAACATCTCATCTCCCAGGCGAAGAGTGGAAGAATTTAATGCGCGTGGTCGTTGATGGCCTCAATTTACATTAGACAAGACTTCGAAGAACATTGGTTTGCTAGTGGCAGCGCAACGATCCTGCGACGGTAACTCCAACCTGGCCTCGCCTTAGGGGATCGTTGCAGCGACGCTGCCAGACGGGTTGCTTTCTACCCCGGCAGCGTCAACACTTTCTACAACGTAGTCGTAGGTCAAACCCGCCTGAACTGTACTGTCCACATATGTAGTTTGAGTGTCGACTGAGGAGTTGAGTTGCTGGTAAGCGCTACTGCCGCCAGACGATCGATAGACGTAATAGCCTACGACTGGAGCAGGGGAACTTGCAGGTGCGCTCCAACTTAAGCTTACCTGATGTGACGTGCTTTCCCCGGTGCCGCTCAGGCCGATCACGGCACTAGCGCTAGTCGCCGAGTTACTATGAATGGCCAATTGTCCCGTCGCTGACCCGGTAACCGTAGGATCGAATTGAACGTCCAGGGTCAGCGCCAAACCGGGATTCAAGGTAACCGGGAAGGTCGCGCCCCCCAACATTGCGAAACCAGTTCCGCTCAATGTCGCCGAGCTGATGGTCACTGCCGTAATTCCCGTCGAGGTTAACGTCACCGGCAACGTAGTTGCCGTGTTGAGCGCCACGTTCCCGAACACCAGGCTAGACGGACTTATCGTTAACCCCGGTTGCGTAGTATTGAGGAGCTGAATGACGAAGCTCTTCGAGACGCCGTTTAAGCTTGCCGTCAATGTCGCCGATTGGGCAGACGTGACTGCCGACGCGCTTGCCGTAAATTGTGCGCTGGTCGCGTTTGCAGGAACTGTCACCGTAGCCGGCACAGTAACAGCCGCATTGCTGCTCGCCAAGCTCAGGTTCAAGCTGTATCTTGTAGCCGCGCTCAGCGTTGCCGTGCAAGTGTCGCTCCCTGCCCCCGTTATAGACGAACTGCCGCAGGACAGCGAATTCAACGTTATATGGTTATAGCGCTCGCTAGCCCTAGCCTGGGCGGCAGATGAGGCCTGTGCCGATAGGATACCGCACGCCAACAAGAGGAAAATTAATGACGTTAGCGTGCGTCGACTGCGGAGACACGCGTTTCGGGCGCAAGAACCCCTCATGCAGGTATCTATCGCAAATGTGGCTTGACATATTAGTGTTTGTGTCACGCTGAGACTACTCCAGGCGCTCTAAACGGTGTTCGGTTTAATTTCAATCAACTTAGATGTCCTCGAAGCGAACCCAAATGCATCCCTTCGATAGGGCATGTTAGGGTGATTGGCTGAGTTGATGCCGACTTTAGTGAGTGCTTACCTTCTCTGACTGCTCCCTGCACAAAGTAATAAAACACGTTCACCCACTCTGCTCCCTGAAGCACGGGAGCAGCATGAGCTAAAACAGGCAGATAATGTGGACAACAGGAGTCACTATCGGGATGCTCGAGGCGGAAGCCTAAGATGCTGGTCTCGAATTGCTTCGACGCCACGTTTGCAGGTACTGATGAGTTTTGTTCCAGTTGTGTTGCCTACACCAGCCAAATTCTCCTGAAGAGCGAGTTAAGTAGGCCGAAGACCGGCGCGAGCGATAACATCGTATTCCCATTCGCCTACCGCGCGAAGATCAGAGACAAATTGCTGCTTGAAAGCGGATCATACACAATTCCGCGGACCGAAAAGGCCATTCTGGCGACGATTATTTAAACGAAAGTGCTAGAACCATGGATCAACGCTCGACGTGTGCACATTCTGCGAGGATTGCGTAAAAATGCGGTACGCACGGTGGATGGAATTACACTCTAAGCCTTTTTTGACGCCTGACAGTTTGTGTCGCCGTCTTGTTCTTTCGAAACCAGGTAGTGATTTTTGATCCGAAACACTTCCGTCCTGTTGAATGGCGTCTCCGGCTCCCCCGGGCAGCCAGCGTCGAAATACTTCTTGTCCAGAACATTGAAGACCTTTGTCGACACATACAGGCAACAGTGACGGATCGCGGTAGGGACGCATATCGCTATGCGCCCCCCGCACAAAGCCGTACGTGCGGCTTTCCCGCATACGGCTTCCACCTCGGGTATTTAACGGCGAAGCGTTGATTAGGCCACGGATGCTGGATGCGCGGTTGGGGGAGCCACTGTGAGACTAACTTCGTCATGTCCGACCAGTTCACACGGTCCTTCTGACTGCGTCGCCGAAGCGTGCGCCGCCATAAGCCGGTGACGTAGTGGTGAAACGCCACGAGCGTGGCGAGGTTACTCGGCACGGCGTGGTAGGCGAAGTAGCCGGTGACGACCTGCCCAAGCCATCGGCCTTGCTCGGGAATGGGGAGGTGCATCTTTCTTCGCAGCGTGTCTTTGATCTCTCGCAACTTGGCCTTCACGCGATCACGCCGGGACTTCCGCTTGACGAGGAATTTGCCCTCACGTGTCTTGCCGCTGATGAAGGTGAAGCCCAGAAAATCAAAGGTCTCCGGCTTACCCAGACCCGCTCGGGCGCGTTGGTCCGCTGCAAAGCGGCCGAACGCGATCAATCGAGTCTTATCCGGATGCAGCGCAAGCGAAAACTTTTCCAGCCGCGCCTTCATGGCCCCCAGGAAGCGCCTCGCTTCGGCTTCGTGCTCGAAGCCCAGAACAACATCATCGGCGTAACGCACGATGATCATGTCGCCCTGTGCTTCTCGCCCGCGCCACTGCTCAGCCCAGAGATCGAAGACGTAGTGCAGATAGATATTGGCCAGTAACGGTGAAATCACCGCTCCCTGTCCCGTTCCCGTCTCACTCACCGTCACAATCCCGTCTTCCAGTACCCCCACCTTTAGCCATTTCTGGATCAGGCGAAGGACGCGCTTGTCACCGATCCGATGTTCCAGGAACCTGATCAACCATCGCTGGTCAACAGAGTCGAAGGAAACCACCACACACTACCCATCATCAGCACTTCCCCGAACACGTGACCATTACGCGTCCGCATCACCCATTCCACGGACAATCTCTAGAGGTACTCCGTCAAGCTCGGATGCCTGGTGGCTTGCAGTTCGTTCTTGTTCTGCCAGACGGCAGTAAATCTCTGATCTCCGCCGACTGGACGGACTACAAGGCCATCTCCTACACGCCACAACCTATTCCGCTCATTGGCTCGCTCGATGACCTGCTGCGTCTTCGCAGCCTTATCGACGCTCTCCAGCGCCGCGCCCCCAACTTGCCGGTAACATCTGGGGCAAGTCAGGAGAGCCATGCCGCAACTGATTCTGAACTTCAACGACATCCCGATTCCGGAAACGCACCTGTGGGAGCAGTTCGACGACGAGCAAAAACGGATCGTAATCGAGACTCTGGCGCGCCTCCTTGTCCAAACAACCCGCGACAAGCACCGGGAGCAGACCAATGACTGATCCCTCCAAAATCAAACCTACGCACACCCAGCGCGCCGCCTGCGTTTACATTCGCCAGTCCACGGCAGGCCAAGTCGAGCATAACCGCGAATCGACCGCCCGCCAGTACGCCTTGGCCGATAGGGCCTCTCAACTGGGTTGGCCCAAAGAGCAAGTGATCATCATTGACGAAGATCTGGGGCTGTCCGGTTCCACCACTGACAAGCGCTCCGGGTTTGCTCGCCTCACTAGCGAAGTCGCCCTCGCTCGCGTGGGCATCGTTCTCGGCTTGGAAGTTTCTCGCCTCGCGAGGAACAACGCGGATTGGTATCGTTTGCTGGAACTCTGCGGCGTAACCGATACTCTCATTGGCGACAACGATGGCGTTTATCATCCTGCGCTGTTCAACGATCGACTGCTGCTGGGGCTGAAGGGCACGATGAGCGAAGCCGAGCTACACATCATTCGCGCCCGCCTGGACGGCGGCATCCGCAACAAGGCAGCTCGCGGGGAACTGCGCCGTGGATTGCCCGTGGGCTTCATTTGGGGAGAACAGGATGGTGAAGTCTTGTTCCATCCGGACGAGGCCGTTACCGGCGCCATCCGCGCGGTTTTCGAGCGGTTCGCCGAGTTCGGCTCGGCGCGACGGGTCTGGCTCTGGTTCCGTTCCGAAGGTCTGTCTTTTCCACTGCAGACGATGCCCGCCGGCATGTCTAGTCCGATCCGCTGGGTGGCCCCAACCTACCACGCACTCCACCAAGTCCTGACCAATCCGGTGTATGCTGGCGCTTACACCTACGGCAAGACCAAGTACGAACGATACGTTGATGAAAACGGCGCTGTCAGAAAACGCATTCGGAATTTGCCCATGGATCAGTGGTCCGTGCTCATCCAGGATCATCATCCTGGCTTCATCGATTGGATCACTTTTCAAGCCAACCAGTCACGGCTCGACTCCAACACCCGGCCCAAGCCGCACCAGGCTGGGGGCGCAGTGAGAGAGGGATCGGCCCTGCTGCAGGGCCTCGCCACCTGCGGGCACTGTGGCCGCCATCTGCATGTTCATTATCGCGGCCGTAACTCGGCACCGGGTTATCACTGCGCTGGCAAAGACCTCGTCAACGGACGCGGTGTTTACTGTCTCAACGTCGGCGGAATGGTGATTGAGCAAACTGTGGCCAACGCTTTCCTCGAGGCCGTTACACCGGCGGCCGTAGAAGCAACCATGCTCTCGCTCCAACAGCTCCAAGCGAATCACGATGCTGCTTTGTCGCAGTGGCGTTTGGAAGTGGAACGGGCGCGTTATGAGGCGGAACGGGCGGAACGCCGATACCGGGCCGTGGAGCCGGAAAACCGCCTTGTTGCCCGCGGGCTAGAAACCGAATGGGAGAACCGCCTACGCGATCTCGCCGCGGCCGAAACAGAACTACGCCGCCGCGAGCAACAGCGGCCCAATCCGATTAGCCCTGAGCAACTCAAACACATTCAGATGCTCGGCTCCGATATTCGTCAAGTCTGGACTGCGCCGGCCATCACGAATCGCGATCGCAAGGAACTCCTGCGAACGCTGCTGGAAGAAGTGATCCTGAATCTCAAACGAGCCGAAGGTCACGCGCACCTGACTCTGCGCTGGCGCGGCGGCGCGATTACGGTGCTGGATGTCCCTGTTCCGCGATTCAAGCCCATGGGACCGCGCACCGACGAAGATACAATCTCGCTGCTCCGGCGTCTGGCCACTCTTTATCCAGATGAAGTCATCGCCGGAATCTTGAATCGTCAGGACCGCAAGACGGCTACCGGCGAACGATTCACCGCCAATCAGGTCGGCAGCCTGCGACGATACCGCAACATCCCGCGATTCCAGCCATCCGCTGATCCGCCCACTGGCGAGCTCGTTTCGATTCGCAAAGCGGCGCAGATTTTGGGCATGAACACATCTTCGATTCATCGCTGGCTAGCCGATGGTTTCATCGCGGGTGAGCAAGTCACTCCGGGCGCGCCGTGGCAGATTCGAATCTGCGATGAGTTGCGAGCTCGCATCGTGCAGCAGGCGCCTGCGGAGTATCTGCCGATGCTGGAGACTACACTGAAACTCGGCGTTTCGCGCCAAACGGTGTTGCAGCGTGTAAAGCGCGGCGAGCTCGAAGCTGTCCTGGTAAGGGAGGGCCGGCGTAAAGGCTTGAGAATCAAAGTGGTCGATAAGCAACCGATGCTGTTCGAGCACCTTTCATGAATCAGAGGGCAGTATGAAGCCGTATCCAAGAAGCTCCGGATGTCGGCGTCCAGGATGAAGTTCACTTTTCGACCGGAGATCCCCACCACCAGCGCATCCAGCGCCTCGTGTTGGTTTCGCCCTGGCCGAAAACCATAGCTGAACCCGAGGAAGTCCTCCTCATAAATACTGTTCAGTATCGCTAGTGTCGCCTTCTGGACAATCTTATCCTCCAGTGCAGTCACGGTCAGTGCAAAGTGCACTTGACCGCAGTTCGCATTTGGGATGGGCGGAGATATGTCACCCGTTCCATCCATTTCGAGGCCAGCGCTTCGAAGTACTCAAGCAGCGACGTATAGCAGGCGTCGATACACTGATTCTGCGCGAGCGCGAGCGTGGCAGTATGAGCATTGCCCGCGAATGGACGGACTGGGCGGATCCGTCTGTGTACGACGGGCTCAGTTGTCCGCCCCGACGCTTCGAAGCCGAGTCCCTCTTCCAATTAGTTACCCTTGTGGAACTCCTGATGGGGAGAAGCGAAAAATGTTGAGTGGCATCTATTCGTACGGCATACGATCAGACCAGTTGTATACGTGGTCCGATGAATATACAGACGGAACCCGTTGCTGCGCTTCGCAAACGCCGCAGTGCCCTTGTACGTCAGTTGCCCCCACTCCGATCCATCCTGCGTGGCTCGCTGATCGAGCGATACAAGCGGTGCGGCAAGCCAGGATGCAAATGTGCCGATGGTCCCGGACATGGACCCAAGTACTATCTGTCGGTGAGCTATCCGGGCCTGCGGCCGCAGATGGATTACGTGCCCCAGGGGACTTATGGGCTGGCCTCGGAGTTTCTCGCCAACTATCAACGGATCAGAGAGATTCTGGAAGAGATCTGCGAGATCAACCGCGAGCTGCTGCGTCGTCGCGAGGCGCTCTAAAGAGGCGCCATGAGCGAATGGCCAACTATCCCACATGGTCTGATCGATGTGGAAGCTGGCGGCGTGGTTCTGGCCAATATGCTCGCAGGCTGGCTCGACGAACACCGGGAGAGTTCATCTTCTGTGGAGGCCGGCGATGAATTCCACAATCAGCGAGCAACATCTGAGCAGGACCGCCTATGTATATGTGCGGCAATCGACGCTGGCGCAAGTGCGCCATCATCAGGAGAGCACGGAGCGGCAGTATGCACTCCGGGAGAAGGCTTTGGAGCTGGGCTGGAGGCAGCCCTCGATTCAGATCCTGGACCGGGACCTGGGCAAGTCGGGAGCACAGATCGCGGGCCGCGAAGATTTCAAGACGCTGGTAGCAGAAGTTTCGATGGGACAGGTGGGGGCAGTCTTTGCGCTGGAGGTTTCACGGCTGGCACGCTCGAATTTGGACTGGCATCGATTGCTGGAGCTGTGCGCACTCACCGGTACGCTGGTGATCGACGAAGATGGCTGCTACAACCCGGCGGATTTCAACGACGGCCTGTTATTGGGATTAAAGGGGACGATGGCTCAGGCCGAACTTCATCTGTTGCGCGGGCGCCTCCTCGGTGGCAAGCTCAATAAGGCGCGAAAAG
The DNA here is from genome assembly GCA_963796145.1 of uncultured Acidobacteriaceae bacterium. Lineage (GTDB taxonomy): Bacteria > Acidobacteriota > Terriglobia > Terriglobales > Acidobacteriaceae > PALSA-350. The sequence continues at coordinate 11,739 of CAWCKO010000046.1, forward strand.
GGGAACTACGCTTTCCCTTGCCGGTTGGGCTTTGCTATGACGAAGAAGGCCGAATCGTCCTGGACCCGGATGAGGAAGTACGGGGTGCGGTGGCTTTAGTGTTTCGCCTGTTTCATGAGACAGGGAGCGCCTTCGCGGTTGTGCAAAGATTCGCGGAGACCACGTTGCGCTTTCCCAAACGATCCTACGGCGGAGCGTGGAACGGGAGGTTGATCTGGGGTCAGCTGACGCACGGTCGGGTTCTGAGCATGCTTAAAAACCCCGCTTATGCGGGGATGTATGTTTTTGGCCGTTATCAGTACCGCCGTCAGATTCGTCCCTCCGGGGAAGTACATCAATGGATACACCGGGTTGCCATGGCAGACTGGCGCGTCCGACTCGAAGAGCATCATGAAGGGTATATCGGCTGGGACGAGTACTTGAAGAACCAGGAGCGTTTGGAGAAAAACCGCACCAATGGCGGGGAAATGATGCTGAGTGGTGCAACCCGCGAAGGGCTGGCTCTGCTCCAGGGGATGCTGCTGTGCGGCCACTGTGGCCGAGGGCTGACCGTCCGCTACATGGGCAACGGCGGCATCTATCCATGCTATCTGTGCAACCGGTTACGCCGTGATGGTTTGGCCCGCAAAGACTGTGTAAACTTCCGCAGCGATTTGCTCGATGGCGCCGTTGCCGAGGAAGTTCTGAAGGCTCTCGAGCCGGCCCAACTGGAGCTGGCTCTCGCCGCCCTCGAAGAGTTGGAAGCGCGCGATCAGACCATCGGGCGCCAGTGGCAAATGCGGCTTGAACGTGCCGAGTATGAGGCCGCTCTCGCCGAGAGGCGCTATCTGGAGGTTGATCCTTCGCAGCGATTGGTGGCGGCTACTTTGGAACGGCGTTGGAATGAAGCGCTGCTGCAATGGGAAGAACTCAAGAAGCAAGCTACGCAATTCCGGCAGCAGCAGGGGCGCGTCGCTACGCCTGAGCAGAAGGCGAAGGTCCTTGCTCTTGCTAAAGATCTCCCGCGATTATGGCACGCTCCCACCACACAGGCCAAAGACCGCAAACAGATGTTGCGACTGCTCATCAAGGACATTACCGTCGAGAAATCCTCTGTTCCCAAGCGCGTTTTGGCACACATCCGCTGGCAAGGAAATACCTCTACGGATCTCACCGTCCAGCTCCCGCCCAGCATGGCGGATCGAATGCGATATCCTGCCGAAGTCGTCGACCGAGTGCGAGAAATGGCTCGCCAATTGCCCGATGCCGCAATCGCCAAGCGATTCCGCGAGGAAGGGTATAGTAGTGCAACCGGCAAAGCATACTCGACGACAATTATCCGTTGGATTCGCTTCCGCTATCGAATCCCGCCCCCTGCGCTTCGCAAGCCCGAAGAGTTAACTGTTGCACAGGTGGCAAAACAATTTGGCGTCAGCCCAGGCGTGGTCTACTACTGGATCGAACGCGCTCATGTTCAGGGACGCAGAGTTAATGCCGGCTCCCCGTATTGGATCCTACTCAACGAAACGGACAAACAGAAGCTCCTGGCTTGGGTCCAAAACTCAAACAGGATTCACATCGCATCCCCAAGGCACACTGGAGAAGGTGCATTATGAGAACACCGTGGTGATCGCCAGCGGGCGTTGTTTACCGTCACCCTTGGGTATCATCACCCGCCGGGACGGCTGCGCCCGGTACGCGCCTCGATGGACCCGCTCATGCAACTCCATGAGCCTGGACTCAAGATCGAGCCCGTAGTCCTCCCATGTCATGCCATCCACCCCGGGCGACGCATCTCGTCTCAGTGAGAGATACGATTCCCGCAGCAGCCGCACATCCACATGATGAAGCAGCGTCGTAAACTTCTCCGTCTTGCTTTGCCTTGCGGCTTTCCGTATGCGGCCCAGCGCTTGTGACACGCCTGCCCGATCCTGTGCTCGGAGCGTGCTTTGCCGGTCCACATTTCCCTTGGCCCCCGCCCTTGGCTCCATCCACTCCTCCCCTGGTCGCCCAGCTTCGTTCGTGGACTTCGCAGCTACTGTTGCGGGGTCTGACTTCTCGCGTTCGTTCATCATCGGCTTCGGCTCATCACCTTCCCCATGCGGACCGGTGCGATGCTACCTGCCCGGCCAAACGCGAGATCTCCCAAGTTCCGACGTCTTCCCTTTGTGCGTGATAGGGTCTTCGACCACGGCTGAGCGATAGACCCTCGCATAACGGGTCCACACATGTTGCCTTCGGCTCTGTCAACGGCCTCGGCCTCAGCGGCATAGTATCTTTCGCGGCTCAATAGCCTACCCCACACAATCGTTGTGTACGCTTCGCAGTGGTCGTCACCTTCCACCACGCAACACTCACTACCAGGCGGCCGCTACGCCTTACCTGGGCCGGACTTGCACCGGCTGGAACACGCCAGCTTGCTTGGCGCACTGACAGCATACCTACTGCGGCAATTTTGGGGGGATAGGTATCGTGTCCCACAACTGTCCGGTTCGTTGGCTATTGAGGGCCGGCAAGTCCATTATTGAGTATTGTTTCTGAGGATTCGCTGGTGTCCACGATTTGAAACGGACGATGCGGTCTTGCGGTGCTTCCGGATTTCACCGACCCGGAGGGTGGCAGGAACGCAGGCAAGACGCTATTTGCGCAGCCTCAGACTGTCTGAGTCTCCCGGGAAATGGCCGACGCTCGCCCTTCCTCTATCTCCAACGAAAGATCCGCAGGAAGACTGCAAACGGCGCCACCAGCCGAGCGAGCAGGATACCTACCTGGAAAGTCAGGTGCCTTAGATTCATCCCCTGCAGCATATTTCCCCGCAGCGCATCGACGGCCGCCGTCAGTGGGAGCGCTCGCACCAAGGGCTGAACATAGTTCTGCTTTGGGATCAATGAAGTCATGTCGCCGATTGCGCTCAGAATACACTTCGCGACACCGTGGCGGCGCGTCGCTGCGGGCAGATTCACCAACCACTCGTCACTTCTCACTTCTTGGGCGCAACCATTACCGTGATCCGGCCAACGCTGGTGTCGCCCGCATACAGGTTGTCATTTTTATCGAAGACCCAGTAACTGGCTTCAATGAATTGACCCGCGCCGATACCCATTCCGTTGCTGATCGCTCCCAGCACGCGGCCATTATGTTCAAGCTTGAGGAATTGTCCGTCCTGGCCACTAGCCATCCACGGATTTCCTTCGCGGTCAAAATTCAGCGCGCACACCAGGTTGCGCATCGATAGCGTTTTTATGAACTTGCCGTCAGCGGTATAGACGACGATGCGGTATTCCTCACGGTCGCCGATCCAGACGTTGCCGTTCTTGGGATCGATGGCAATTGCGTGTGAATTGTAAAACTTACCGGGGCCCATGTTGTCTCCATACCACTGATTGATGAATTTGCCGTCTTTGTCGAAATGAAGGATGCGGGCCGCCCCCGATACATTGGCCGGATCGGGTGAGTCAGTGTCATTGGGGCTCTCGTTCGCATGCCCTTCGGCAATGTACATGTCGCCGTTCGGAGCAAAGGCGATCATCACCGGCTGCCACAACAGCCGTTGTTCTTTGGCTTCATCCCAATCGCCGCGATGCCCGCTCACGCCGATCGTCTTCAGGAGTTTTCCCTCCGGGCTGACCTCCTTGACCGTGGCCAGGGTCGCATCGCATATCCACACATTGTCGTTCGGATCGATGGCCATGCCGTGCGCCTTGTACGCGTGGCCGATCACGTCGTCGCCGACGGTGCGGATGAGCTTGTGATCCGGACCGAACTCATACAATTGCGGGGTTCCGGCGGGGCTGCGCTTAAATACCCAAAGATTTCCTTTCGAATCGAGGGCAACCGAAGGGACACCGCCGATGCCTTCGGGCAAAGTATATGGGTAAGTAAATGTGTACCCCATGGTTTGCTTCCATTGGACGCGTTGCCGTTCCCGGCCGCCCTGTTGTGGTCCAAGGACACCATCGGTCATCCGGTTCCCGCAGACGGGCGAGTGGCTGCAAGACGGTATGCCACCATTGGCAGCCAGCATCTGGGAGACGTGGGTCTTGCACTCCCCCGAGAGTTTGTCCACATTCTGCATCAGGCAGGTCTGCACCCCGAAGCCGGATTGGCCGTGGCACGCGTTCGCGATGTCGTCTGAGCAGATAGCGGTTAGCGCGGAGCGTCCGGCGGCGGGCGTTCTGGGAAGCACGGTGACCTCACCACCCTCGGCGACCATGGTTCCTCCAGTCGGATCGGGGATGGATCCTTGGAAAAACCAGGCCGGCGATCCGCCTTCGGCGGGTCCGGAAGTTGGCGGTCCCTGGGTTTGAGAAAAGGCTGATGTTGCGGTGAAAACCGTACCCAGCGCCATAGCGGCAATCCATGTGAAATTGCGTCCGTTCAAATTGAACCTCCCTGCCAGTCCATTCACCTGCTCATTGCGTGGGTATTCGTTTTCGCGATCCATTATTGTTTCTTTTTCCCTGTTTTCCTATTTCACTCCTGCCATGTTCGAGGCCAGGCCCATTCGATCACCGGCTCAGCGCCGTGCTGATCGAACCCGGGCGAGCATCAAATTTGAGGATCGCCGATTGCCGACTCAGGCTTTTTCCATCGAACCGGTAAACTTCGATATCCTTGTCGGCGCCGCTCTGAAGCAAAAGGAGGGTGTGGTTCTTGTTCCAGGTTGCGCCCTGACCCCAGGCGCCGGTTTTGACTTCGGTGACCTCAGTGAGATGTGAGCCGTCGACACTGTATACCTTCAACAGCCCATCAGGGTTGAAGTTAGGCGACCCAGGACGCGAGGATGAGCCATTCCCTATGGTCAAGGCGAGATACTTGCCATCGTGTGACAGAGTCAAATGTTCTGGAGTCTGGCCCACATCTATCGTGTTTACAACTTTGTTGGAGTTCACGTCGATGACCGTGACTGTTCCGATTCTCGGCCCACGCGGAGGCCCGCCTGCGCCCGCCCCCGCCGAGCCCGCGGGCGCCTCATGGCTGACTGGAGTTAAGCGGCCTCCCAGGTTGGTGTTGTAGGCAAAGTTCCCGTCGGGGCTGAAGACCACGCCGTAATTCTGATGTCCCGTGGGGATTTCGATTCCGGTCCTGGTGACTTTGTCGCCGTCGATCGCGAGCCGTACGACCACGTCTGCGGAACGCTGGGTGACGAGAGCGGTTTTGCCATCCGGTGAAATCGCGACATCCACCGGCTGCGCCTTGGGATCAAGCTGGACTGTATCTACCGGCGTCAGTTTTTTACCGGCAACCGAAAAAACCGAAACAGTACCGCCGGTGGCCGCGACCAGCGCGAGCGTGTCGCTTTTGTTGAAGGAAATACCGGTCGCGCCATTCCCGGCTTGGAGGGTCTGAATAATGGTAGGATGCCGGGGATCTTTCAGATCGATGACCGACACCGTGTTGTCCAGGACGAATTTGGACGCATCCGAGGGGTTGAATTTTTGCGCGTTCGATACCAGGGCAAAGCTTCCATTGTGGGCGACGGCGACGGCGAGGGGCGGACCGATCATGCTGGTGGGCACATCTACCGTCCCGATTACCTTGGGCGGAAAGTGGTTCAGATCGATGACGGCGACGTTGTCCGATGTATGGGATGTGGGAACAGTACCAAGCAGCGGCTGTTTGCCGTCATTGGCGGAAAGAGCGAGCTGCGCCTCAGTACTTACGCAGGTAGTGGCCAGCGCCAAAGCTGAGAGCGCGAGGACAAGATGCAGCTTCATCGGTCCACCTCAAGTATTGTCGGTTGACGGTTCAATCTCCGGCTCATAACCGGCGGTGACCATCCCGGCGGGGTCCACTCGCAAAGAACCTTGCCTAGAAGATGTACTTCAGCGATAGCTGAAGCTGGCGCATTGAAACAGCTGTGCTAAGGCTGGTAATTTGTCCGAACGTAGCGGACCCCTGAGACGCGTTGGGGAGCCCGAAGTTGGGGTGATTGGGCGTGTTAAATGCCTCGAACCGGAACTGCAGATCCTGCTCTCTGTAAACCCGGAACATCTTCATCATTGAGGAGTCCCACGAAAGTTCACCGGGACCGTACATGCTGTTCCGGCTCACATTGCCGAAGGCGTAAAGCGGTGGAGCTTTATATCCAGCGGGGTTGAACCAGTGGAATCGATTCTTTCCCCCCGTGGGTACCAGGGTCGAGCCCGAGTAGTCGGGCCTGCCTCCGCCTCCGCCTGAGGCTCCGCCGCCGCCATTCAACAGACTCGCGCTTTCCGTGAAGGTGAAGGGGAGTCCGCTGGCGATCGTGAATATCGAATTGAATTGCCAGCCGCCCAGTACTTCACTGGCAATTCCATGAGTCAGGAACGCATGGCCTTTGCCAATCGGCGGTTCATACAGCAATGACGTCACAAGCCGCTGATCCTGGTTGAAGTTGGAAGGGCCACGTTCGCCACAGATAACACAATAAGGATTTTGTGCAAAGTCCTCGTCGCCGCCGTGACTGCGAATAGCGCTGCCAGTGTCAATGGACCTGGCCCACGTATAACCAACCAGCGCGTTTAGCCCGCGCGACATATTGTGCGTAAACTTGATTTCCAGCGAGTTATAGGTGGAATTTACATAGTCCTGACCGCCTTCCTGAATGGCGCCAAGAAACGGGTCGGGCCGGTTGGTTTGTGGATTGCCGGCCTCGGGAAGCGGCACGTTAAAATTCCGGAACCGATTCAAATGATGTCCCTGGCCGCCGAGATACCCAATCTCGAGCGCCATCTTCGGGCTCAACTGCCGTTGCATGTTGAGCTCATACTGGATCTGATACGCGGCCCGCTTGGTGGGATAGTTAGAGAGAATGGTCGGCGCTGTTACCGTTAGCCCATCGTCCCCGGGAGGTAACCCGAATGGGTTCTCAAGGGTGAGATTTGGATACGTGCTGCGGCCCGTGACATTGCGCCGCACCGCCAGGTTCCTTGACATGTCATAAACGGCATTGCCGACATCCTGTGCGTAGAAGATGCCAAACCCGCTGCGTAAGACCCAATTCGCCGTCGGACTATAGGCAAGTCCCAGGCGCGGTGCGAACATGGTGTTATCGGGGTTAACCAGGCGCTTGCCCAGTCGCCCGTCCTGAGCGACTACGATGCCTGGACCAAATCTCCATGGCAGGCCTGCGTAGAAATTATTGTCGGAGCCCTGCCGCACAACCACCGGAGGATCAGCAGGATTGTAGGTCGAAAAATCACTTGTCTGGGGGATGGTGTTTAACTGCGTGTTCATCAATTCGTCGTGCTTTGACCAGAAGGGCGGGATGTTTTCGTAGCGCAATCCGGGAGTGATGGTCAGATTCGGGAGAATCTTCCAGGTGTCTTCAGCGTAGTAGAACTGGTTGGTGGCCCGCAACTGTGCCACCGCCAGCGGTACCACGGTGCCCGCGCTGTTGTTCACCAAACCGAGGACGTAATCGGCAAATGCGTTGCCGGTGGTTGACGCCTCCACCGGATTATCCGTCGCGTTGCCGGTGAAATTAAAGTTCCCGGCTACAAACTGATTGCCTTGCTGGTTATATTGGTCGCGCCGCCACTCCGCTCCGAATTGGAGCGTATGTTTCCCCCGGACCATTGTGAGATTGTCAATCGCCTCGTAGACGTGATCGTTTGAGGTGTCAGGGGCCGTACTGGAGTCTCCAAAGCTTGTATAGCTTGTAATCCCAATCGCTGGAATGCCATACGTAATCGGCGTGGGGGGCGCAAGGCCCTGAATGCCTCCCAGGGCGCCAACTACGTTATTGGTGAATGCGCCCTGCGTGATGAGGTAATTCCGCAGGCCGCTATAGCCGAAGAGAAACTCGTTGGTAATTGTAGGAGTCAGCACGCGCGTGTTGCCGAGTGCCGACTGGTGGACGACGGTTTCCAGAATGTTGCCCTGACCTGGAAAGGTAGAGGGTGTCAGGTCAGACTCGTTGCTCCAGCTGTAGCGGCCAAACCAGCTCGATTTGTCACTCTCAGTCAGATCGATGCGCACCGTAAACTGGTCCGCATTTTGACTCTGGCTATTCTGAATTTGATAGTTGGTCTGACCTGCCAATGCCCCGGCAACATTGGGCTGCGGATAGTACGCCATGAGCAACTTAGCGCTACTGTCCTCCCGGCTCAGCGGAATCTGGTTGTTTGGGAACTGCGTCGCAGTAACATTGTTGCCGGTGCCCGTTTGGGTTTGAGGGTCGTAGATCTTTCTTGATTGATCACTGAAGTCAAAGTATGGGTCGCCTGCCAATTGCCCGCGCTCTTGAAGGGTTGGAACAATCGCCGTCGACACCAGTTGTGTATACCAGCGCTGGCCCTCGTAATTCGTCATGAAGAAGAGCCGGTTCGTGCCATTAAACAGCTTGGGGATCCTGACCGGACCGCCCAGCGTAAACCCGAACTGGTTCCGGGTCAGCGGACTCTTCGCCGGAGGGAGTGCGGTGAACTGGTAGCTGGTCGCATCCATCACAGAGTTGCGAACAAAGTCGAATAAGACGCCGTGGTACTCGTTGGTGCCGGACTTTGTGGAGACGTTGACCTGACCCACGTTGCGCCCGTATTCGGCAGGATAAATCCCGTATTGCACCTTGAATTCCTGCAGCGCGTCGATCGACGGCAGCAGAAGATAATCGTTGAAGTTATCGTCTGTATCGTTCAGACCATCGAGGGTGTAGTAGTTGAACTCGGCGCGCTGCCCGGCAATACTGATGGTGGTGGAGGCGCGCAGGCCGCCCTGAATAGTGGTCTGCTGCCCGGATGCAGCAAATCCATACACAACATTGGGGCTCAATGCCACCAATTGAAGGAATTCTCGGCCATTCAATGGCAGGTCCGTAATTCTCTTCGTTCCGATCACGGTGCCCACCGTGACATCCTCAGGACTGAGAAGTGGCGCCGCGGCTGAAACTGTGACAGTTTGATTTTCCTGTCCGAGCTTCATAGTGAAGTTGGCGCGAATTACCTGCTGAACCTGCAACTCGATTCCGGTCTGCACCTCGGGCTGGAAGCCTTTTCCTTCAGCCCGCAGCGAGTAGCTGCCGGGCAGCAGGGAAGGAAAGTCGAATACGCCACTCCCATTCGTCTGCATCTGGCGGGTTGCGTTCGTATCTGTATTGGTGACCGTGACGGTTACGCCCGGCACCACAGCGCCGCTGGGGTCAGTTGCTTGACCCGTTATTTCGCCTTGGGTTTGACCGTGGAGAGTTGCACAGAAAAAAGCCAGCGGTAATATGCTTACGAGACTTAAAGATTTTCTCAAGATTCTAACCTCCTAGGCTTTCCGCTGTACCTTTGGCATTTAGCGGCTCTCTTTGCTCCGGCCCCCCGAATGTCTTGTTGCCATAGTTGCTCTTCGGGGGATCGCATCCGAACTTGCGCATAAAGTCGCCCAGCTCACGCGATCTTCAATCACTTTCGCGCGCTGGCAGGGGTCCACCGGCGGTAGACGCTTCCAGCATCGAAGCCATGACGTTTTGAGAACCATTCCAATCGAGCCTGGTACGCCGCAAGGCCGACGGTGATATGGCGCTGCTTGCATATGGGCCTCGCGCGACAGAAGGGACAAGGGAGAAGGCCAGAAACTAGAAGCTCCGTCGGGCACAGAAACGATCACCGGCCGTACTATCATCCATGAACGATCATATTGTCAAGGCTGATCGTTAAATTTATCCTTGGCACACGAATTGTCAGCTTTGGGTTCGGCCAGCGGCCATGGTTGCGGCACAGCCCCGGGATACCGGCAAAATTGTTTTCTTCAAGGGCGCACGCAGGCGCGGTGCGGTGTTCTAGGCGGTGCCCCGGTGCGTAATGCTGACGGTTCCGTCCAGATCCTGGCCCACGATCACTGCCCATCCGGAAAGGGTCTGCGGAGGAGATGATCGACCATAGATCATCTCTAAACTTCGCCGTGGCGCACCCTGCGCGTGACTATACTGTTATGTCGTCGCTACAGGGGCGGGGAAGCGAAACTGGTTCGTCTGCTTCGTTTGCCCCCTTCGCCTCCGATAAGCAGCTAAGGATAGACATCTATGCATATCGCAACCGTTCTCTTGGGGATGACGCTGGGTTTGGGCATGATCTTCACGGGCTCAGTCATTGCGCAGAATGCCGCAACGCCTCCGCCCGCCACTCCGCCTGCGGCCTCAGTCTCCGCTCCTGCGGCCGGCACTCCTTCCACGCAGTCCGGAGTCAGCGGTGCGCCCGTAACCGGGAACGGCAGCGCCGGCGCGGGTGCACAGGCGAACGCAGCTCCTCTGCCGCCCATCACCGCGCCCTTCCGCATCCACGTCATTGCCCAGAACATTGCCGGCGGTTACGCGCTGCTTGCTGTCGATCTGAATAAGGATGGCAAAACCGATATCGTCGCTCTCGGACTCACGGCCGATAGCCTTGTCTGGTTCGAGAATCCTTATTGGATTCCGCATGTCCTCACGACCGAAGCGCCGAAAATGGTCGCGATGGATGCGGCCGACCTGGATGGCGACGGCATCCCTGAGCTGGCGGTGTCCTACGACTTCAACGCGCTGCCGTCCAAGAGCGTCGGCACGGTCTCCATCTTTCGCCACAACGGCGATCCGCGGAAACCCTGGGAGTTGATGCGCACCGTCGACAAGGTGCCGTCCACGCATCGCGTGAACTTTGCCAACGTGGACGGCAAGGGCCACGGGGCGCTGATGTTGGCGCCCATTCTCAATGAAAAGTCGCCGGGGTTCCCCGATCCTGACCACCTCACGACGCCGCTCTACGCTTACCGCCAAGAGAATGGATGGAAGCGCGAGCTGGTCACCGACCAGAACAAGGGCGTGGTCCATGGGCTGCTGCCTTATGACTGGTTCGGGACCGGCAGGGAGGACATTCTGACTGCCGGCTACAGCGGGATCGACGTGCATACGCGGGAAAGTGATGGCACGTGGCGCCGCACCATGATCGCGGCAGGCAGTTCGTCGCCGTGGCCCAACGGTGGAGCGGGTTCGGTGGTGGTAGGCAAGCTTGCCGGCAAGCAGTTCTTTGCCTCGATCGAGCCCTTCCACGGCAACATGGTGGTGGTCTACATGCAGGACGCGCAACACCAATATCAACGCCATGTGATCGACGATGCGCTCACCACCGGCCATGCGCTCACACTGGTCGACGTGGATCATGACCGCATTCCCGAGATCGTGGCGGGTGGCAACCATACCAAGGCCAATCTCTTCTTCTATCGCGCCACCGATAAGACCGGCCAGAACTGGACAAAGATGCTGATGGACAATGAGATGGCCGCCAACCAGTGCGTCGATGCCGACGTGAAAGGCACTGGCCGTAAAACGGATGTCGTCTGCATAGATGCGCGTCCGCCTTTCGCGGTGAAATGGTATGAATATGTGGGTAAGTAAAACCTTAGGAGCCGACATGCGCATCCAGCTTTTCGCAATGACCATCTTGATGAGCGCCGTACAGGCGTTCGGCGAGGCGATGGGCGCTCCGGCGCCGGCGATGAAAAATCTGGCGACTTCCGCAGACGTGCAGGCGCTCATTGCCAAAGCGCGTTCCGAGTTGAAGCCCGGCGATCCCTACAAGGGCGAGACCATCGTAAAGCTCGCTCCGTACACCGTGGCCTTGGAATACCGCGCCTCGCGAGTTCCACCGGCGATCCACGAGACGGAGGCGGAGCTCTTTTATGTGATCGAGGGCTCGGGCACGCTCACCGTCGGCGGAACGCTGACCGACGAGCACCGCACGAATCCATCGAACCTGGGGGGCGCCTCGATTCAGGGCGGAACGGACTATTCCTTGACGAAGGGTGATTTTTATTTCGTACCCGAAGGCACCCCGCACCTCTGGACGCCTGTCGGAGGTCCGCTCGTAACGATGTCGATGCACCTCGCGCGCCCTGCGATAGCAGCTCATTGAGCTCACGTTGAAACGGAAGTAGCCCGATTCATGCAGGCAAAATACCACGAACCCCGGTAAATGGGTTCGCTGTCACCGGATTGCTGGCGGGAGGAACTTCGTGTTCGCGGGGGGATAGGGTTATGGGTGTGGGGGCCGTCGGGTTCGTCGTCATGTTGTGATCTCCATTTACCAGCCGCTGCCAGCTCCTTTCCGAGTCTGGGCGGCTTGGGTCGTGCTCTTGTACTGCGATTGGTATTACATGGTTTCCTCGTAAACTCGGTCACGGATCAGAGAGTCGAACACCAGTTTGTGTTCGAGGCATCGCATCTGCGCGTCCAGGGGCGGCTCCGGCCAATCCTTGGCGTGGTGGGCTTCCCACGCCTTCAACCACTCAAACTTGAGCCCATGTTCCATGCAGTAGACGAGTCGTGACAGATCGGCAAAGGTCTGATGGCTGATCTGATACTTCCTCAGGAACGGCCAATACGACTTGAAGTCAGACAATGTCCACGCGCTCTCTGGCGACAACACGCTGCCGTCGTCCTGAGTAAGATTGATGAGACTTTGTAGGCTTATCGGTTCCATTGGGTTCCCTCCCGCTCAGTTTCTACCGCCCTCGGATCGCCCAACTTATTGTATCCAGGCCTCTCGGCCACCTCTACGTGGTCGAACTCGCGATAGCAGCGATGGTGGCGCGCAAAGCTGCTTCGTTTTCGATCTTCAGTGCGTTCGGAGCACAGCATGTTCTGTACACGACCAGGTTGACTCCAGGACCCGCCTGGCTTGGAAATCGCAAGCCTGTAGGAAATTTAGTCGTCAGAATTTGGACAAAGGCGGGACAAAGGCGGGACAGGACAAAGGCGGGACATCCATGATAGGTAAAAGTCAACGGGAAAGGGAGATTCCCTTTGACTCGGCGGGGTAGGTTCTCCGAGCGGGCAGATAGTTAGTGTTGCGAACTGTCCTCGATTCCTTAGCAAGACCAACGCAATGGCAGCGTGGCCAGACATCCATTTGCGGGAACAACGTCGAGTAGGCGTCGTCCACGAAGATTGAGTTATGGTAAACCGGCCGACCTTGAAACAGACGGTAGGGTGTATTGGGAACCGAAATTCCCGTGCACAGTCCCGCACTACGCAAGGACCGGCCGGCGGATCGCTGACAGATCGAACATAGAAACTCTGGTAGGCTGAGTGAATCGAGGAAGCGGAAGCAGGCTCTGCTGGAGAGCAACCTGCCAGGAATACTCGATCCGACTCATCCCACCGATGTGTCCTCAGGGGAATCTGCGAAGCTAGATTCCCCTTTGTGTTGCGCCAAACAGAGTGACCATCGGGGGAAAGATCGGCATGCCTCAGAAAACTCGCACTGACATGTTCGGTCTTCACGAACCTGATGGTAAGAGCGTAAGCCGGTGGTGTGTTTCCCTTTAAGCTGCTGGGATCAAAGCGACTGCCTTTTTGTTCCTTCCCGCCGTCTTCTTTTTCGTCTTTATGCTTGCAGGCGGAGGCGGGGTGTGGACCTGAAAGGGTTGGCCACTCTTGTCTACAGCCAGCAAGTAGGCCACCAGCTTTCGCGCCACTTGCAAGGTCGCGCGATTGGGGTGCCCGCGCTTCAATTCGTGGGCATGCAATGCTGCCAGTTGCGGGTTCCAGCGGGGCGCCAGTTTGGCAGCCTCGATCAACACCGTCTGCAGCCAGGCATTGCGCTGTTTGGAAATCGGACCACGTTGCTGTTTGCCGGCAGAAGAGCGAAAGGCTGCGGATAATCCGCAGTAGCTGACTGCATCCGCGATGGAGGCAAAGCGGTGCGGGTCGGCGATCTCCAGCGCCCAGGTCAGAGCCGTGATCGGGCCAACCGCGCGGATACTCATCAACCGTTCGACGCGATGCTGCAAAGCAGGTTCGGATAGCAGTCTTTCGATGAGCTGCTTCTGGGTGGACTGAAACATCTCCATGGAGCCGCGACTCATGCGGAGTAAGTCTTTGACCGATTCTGGTACTTCCTCGAGGCTCTTCATCAGATCGGCAAAATATTTCTTCTGGTGCAACCTCTGCTTGTCGAATGCAGTGCCGCTCTCCATCAGCAGGCCGGCCACCTTGTTCTGCATGCGCACCGATTGTTGTACCGCCAGGTTGCGATAACGTAGCAGGCGTCGCAGGTCCCGCAGCTCCGGCGGTAATACATAGCAGGCGGGCAAAAGATTGCACCGCAACAGATCGGCAATCATGCGTGCGTCGATCTGATCGCTTTTGTTCTTGCCTGCGGTAATGGCCTTCATCTTGGCCGGATGGCCCATGGAAAGTTGCTTGGCGTAAGGCTTCAGGGTGTCGTAAATCCACGCACTGAACAGCGTCGCTTCCATCGCACCATGCCAGCCACGTTTCCGAGCTGCCGCCCAGCGCCGCAACGCCGTACGCTCCGCTACGAGTGTGCCTTCCTCCACAATCTGGCCGGCGGCCGTCTTTACGCAAAAACTGACAGTTTTCTCGTGTACGTCGAATCCGATATAGTGAATAGCATTCATGGGGTTCTCCTAATCGAGATTTCTGAGTCGGCTGCTTCCAACAGCCGATCTCAGCAGTGTAATCTTGAGGAGAACCCTTTCTCATTGCGCAACAATCCCTTCCAACACCTATACATTCAAACAGACGGAACAGACGGAACAACCACCATCGCATCTGCATTCATTAGGATTGCGAATTCGTTGGGGTGATTGATCCGTCCTGTCCCTTTAACGCTCGGCTGGGGACTTACCGAAAACCCGACTTCGCAGGCCAATCTACGCGGCCACCCGACAACTCACGTAGAATCTCGTTGCAAGAGACAGCATGGCATCTCGAACGGTAATCAAGGTCGGCGACTATTTTGAGATCCCACTGAGAGACGGACGGCTTGCATACTGCCGGCTGTTGCATCGGGGAGAACTTGGCTTTCTGGTGCAAGTTTTTGATCTGTTCCGCACTGACCTGCCTGCCTCGACCGAAGAACTACGAAATGCTCCTCCGTTATTTCCTCCAGTATTCGTTGGGTTGCTTGCGACAGTCCGCAGTGGCCGATGGAAAAAGGTCGGTAACATTCCGGTCACCTACTTCGCCCATCCAACATTTCGTCAGACAATGGGCACAAAGCCTGGTACTTATCACGATTGGAGAATCTGGGACGGACTGAAAACGATAAAGATCGGCAGGCTTCCCGTCGAATATCGTTCGTTGGAACTCAAATGCGTTTGGGGAGACGAGGGACTGGAAGAGAGAATTATGCAAGGCTCTTATCGCGGAAGCCACATGTTCTAGGCGACCGGCTTCCCGTGACGAGGGGTGCAGTCCAGAATGTCTCAGACAAACCCGGTGACAGACTGGACTGGACGATTACTTACATATTCATAGCTCATAGGTGATCGTCCTGTCTGTTTGAATGTATAGGTGCCAAGAGAGGTGGGCAAATGAAGAAGGGTTCTCCTCGAGATTACGATGCTGAGACCGGCTGTTTGGAGCAGCCGGCTCAGAAATCTCAATTAGGAGAACCCCATGAATGTTATCCACTATATCGGATTGGACGTACACAAGAAAACCATCAGTTATTGCATAAAGACGGCAGACGGGGGAATCGTTCTGGAGGGCAAACTGCAGGCATTGCGCTCAACGCTTCGAAACTGGGCGGAAGGCCTGCGGGAGCCGTGGTGTGGCGCGATGGAAGCCACGTTGTTCAGTGCCTGGATCTACGACACGCTGAAGCCTTACGCACAACGTCTGGTGATGGGTCATCCGGCGAGGATGAAGGCCATCACTGCGGGCAAAAAGAAGAGCGATACGATCGATGCACGAACCATCGCGGACCTGCTGCGGTGCGACCTGTTGCCCACCTGCTATGTGTTGCCGCCGGAGATGCGGGATCTCAGACGGCTGCTGCGCTATCGCAATATGGTGGTCCAGCAGTCGGTACGCATGCAGAACAAGATGGCTGGTTTGCTGATGGAGAGCGGCACCGCCTTCGTCAAAGACAAGCTGCATGGGAAGAAGTACTTTTCCGAGCTGATGAAGAGCCTGGAGGAGGTGCCGGAGTCGGTCAAGGATCTGCTGCGGATGAGTCGCGGCTCGATGGAGATGTTCGAGTCGACCCAGAAGCAGATCATCAAAAGGCTGCTATCAGAGCGCGCTTTACAACAGCGCGTCGAGCGCTTGTTGAGCATCCGCGGAGTGGGTCCGATCACAGCGTTGACCTGGGCGTTGGAGGTATCCGACCCACATCGCTGGCCGCACTGCATGCCAGACAATTGGAACTGGGCCATCCCAATCGGGCTACCGTGCAAGTGGCGCGAAAGCTGGTTGCCTATCTGCTGGCTGTGGACAAAAGCGGTCAACCCTTCCAGGTTCTGACTCCGCCGCCAACACTGGAAAACGCCACGAAAACAAAAACAAGAAAGCGAGCCTCGATCGCCAAAGCCGCCTAACGGCAGAGATATCATCGCTTCGATCTGTCAGCGATCCACCGGCCGGTCCTCGCGTTTCTGGTGACTGTGCACGGGAGCTTCCACTCCCTATACACCCCACTGTCTGTTTCGAGGTCGGCCGGTTCGCACTCACTCAATCTTCGCGGCCAACGCTTACCCAGCGTTGTTCCCGCAAATGGATGTCTGGCCACGCTGCTTATGCGTTGGTCTTGTCAGAGGATCGAGGACAGTTCGCTACGCCAAACCTTTACCCGTCGGGAGAACACCTTCCGCCAAGTCGTCGGGAATCTCCGTTTCCCGTTGACTTTTACCTATCATGGATGTCACCTCTTTTCTGAATCTAGAGAGGACGACAAGGCATTGCTTCATCCGGTTTCAAGCGGGACGTGGACACCACCCATCGTCCTTTTAGGCAAGAACACGAAGTACGACCACTGTCATGTCATCGTACTGCGGTGTGTCGGCGGCGAAGGTCTGCGCAGCCGCCATGATGCATTTCATGGCTTCCACCGCTGGCAGGCCCTCACAGGTTCTTGCGAGCTCGATTAATCGTTCCTCGCCCCACTCCTCGTCGTCGCGGTTCATCGATTCGGAAATACCATCGGTAAACAGCACGAGGAGGTCTCCGGGTTCCAGCGTGAGAGAGCCTTGCGCATACAAGGAGCCTGGCAAAAGTCCCACCGGAGGACCTCCAGCATCTAAACGATAAACTTGGCGGCTGTCATTGGATTGGCGCACCATAAAGGGTGGGTTGTGACCCGCATTCACATACAAAAGCCGGCGGTTTCGTGGTTCGTATACAGCGTAGAAAAAAGTGGCATAGCGGTTCACCGAGGAAGCCCCATAGACAAGATTGCTTACTCGCGTAATAAGCTCCGTCACATCTTGCACCACGGACGCTTGGCCCCGCAGCGAAGCTCCGAGGCTGGCCATCATGAGTGCCGCGCCGATGCCTTTACCGGACACATCCCCAATCGCGATTCCAAGTCTGTCTTCCGGTAACTCCAAAAAATCGTAATAGTCGCCGCCCACGGTTCGCGCAGGTTTGCAACATCCGCAATAGTCCAAGCCATGAACCGAAGGGAGATGCTGAAGAAACAGATGCTCTTGTACTTCACGCGCAATTTCCAACTCGCGATTCACGCGTTCCCGCTGCGCAATTTCGCTACCTATGGCCGAGGTCAGCCGGGCAACTTCCAGCGCCAACCCGGTCTGCGCCACGACTGAGCTCAACAGCCGAAGATCGGTGCCAGAATAGGGTGCTTGTGAAAGCTTTTGGCCTAAGCTCATGAATCCGATCAGGTCGTCTCTAACCGAAATCGGCAGCAACAGTTCGGACTGAAGCGTTGCCAGATGGCCGCGCTCCTCATCGCTCATTTCGGACTGACGATAAATCCACGAGTCTGCATCGTCAAAATAGACACGAACCGGCTGTTTCTCGCTCTTCAGTACTTGCACTGTTGCCGCGTGGCCAGGGAAAGCCATATCCGGCAACGCGATATAGCCGAGGCTGTGCGGCGGACGATACGGCCCGCTCCCATTCAGCAGTACTGCTACCCGCTTCACGTGCAGCGAGTCCGCGATACGCTGAGTGACCATTTCGAGCAGCGGTTGGGTCTCCACAATCATGCGAACTTGTTCAGCCAGCTCGCTCAGGATTTGTTCCGCGTTATAGACGTCGCGAAAGAAACGCCGGTCAACCCAGACGGCCAATCGTTGGCTCGCCCCATGAAGCAAAAAAATACCCCAGAGTCCAGCTGCCATAATCACCACCGTGCCCACCGGCCTCATGACATGCGACGTTAACAGGTAAGCGATCGCAATAAACAAGGTAGCGCTCAGTAGGATTTGCAAAATGAGCACACCACGCCGTGCCAGCGTGTATTGCAACCCCTGTCTAATAACCAACCGCACATCCATCGCGCGCTGGACCACAACTACATAAGCGAGTGTCAGAGGCAACAGGAGGAATGCCAGGTACGCAGTAACCGTCAACCACTCCGGAAAGTACTGCTCCATGGCGGCCCCGTGCAAGTTCGAAATCGTGAATAAGACGATGAGCGGCATGAGGCTAACTGCAGTTCCGGCCGACATTACACGCAGCCGGCGTTTGGCATCCGCTGAGAGAGCCAGTCGATACTTGGCCCCGATACAAGCCAGAAAACCCAGCACCATCAGAAAGTTCACAAGGTGTCGCAAAACACCAGTCTGGCCTAAGAATCGGTTGATTGGGATAGCGGACCGGATGCTATGAAGTTCCATCACGAAGCTGACGATGTTGGCCAAAGCAGACACTACCCACAGGGGCACGACGGTCCACAGCATCCAGTTCCACCATTTCCAGCGAAGCGCGGTCGGAAAGGGTTCCGGAAAAAAGATCCCAAGCAGGAATAGCCAGCCAAGCCAGCTGTTGGCCTCGAGTTGAGAGTAAATGGTTGCCGGGGTTCTAAACGGAGGACTCCAGAAGTCCGTGGAGGAATTAAAGAATGCTGCGAGGCTTAGCATCAGGGCCAGCAGCAGCCAGCCACGCACGTCGCGCGGCCGGACGATCACTACCCAGAAGCCCAACGACAGGCAGAGCGCCGGCATACCGGCGAAGAGTAGCACAGCCAACGGATTCGTTTTGCCCCTGAGCTCCGTCAGCCGCACGCGGGTTTGCTCTTCGAGCTCCTTTTCCTTCCCCTTAAACGTCACGATCATGGTGTCGCCGACATGTGAGGCGGCGAGCGCATCGGCGTAAACTGATCGCGAAGTGACCGAAACGCCCTTGACCGCGATCAGCGTGTCGCCCTCCCGCAGACCGGCGTCTCGCGCATTCTGTGTAAGGAATTGCAGCTTGAAATGAGGCTGATCTTCTGCATCGAGCAGAAAGGGCGGCTGAATCAAATGGACGCCAAACCAATGCGGAAACCGTTGCTCGAGAGTACGGGCTTGATAAGCGAAGGCAACCACGAACAGAGCGACGAATGCGACGTATAGGGCCGTTGAGCGCTGCCCACTCTGCCTTCCGCGGTACTGCTGTCTGTGAACTGCCCGTTGGTCCATCAATACAGAGTCCTCATTCGCTGTCGGATAATACCTGCCCGGCTCTTCTTCATTCGCCGACGCGGTACTTGCCGTCCGGAATCACATGCGCGCGCATGAGTAGGAGGAACGCGGAGGTCCTGATCGGCAATCTCATGCCTTACAGTCGGCAATTGATCCAGGACTTGTGTGATGGGAATTGTATTCCAGGCTGGCAGGTTTAAACAGCCTGCTTTAGTAGTGGGTGGATGGCCTAGACGCATCCATCCGACGCCGGCATGCTGGGGAGCATCCCCAGGTCGTGAGCGAGTCACGGACGATCCGAAGTGATCCCGCTAGATTCGCGGTAAGTGCAAGAGCTGCGCTCGGAGATTTGTGGTCAGAGATTTGTGGTCGGGACTGTCACTTAGGGAAACGAGAGTCTGCTACGGGTCGAAATTAGCTCACGTTGCCTTCGGTCAGTGGCGTTCTTTTTGCGGGTCCTCGCTTCTGTAGAGCTTCTGAAAAATGACGGCCGGTTCACCACTCTTAGCAAAGTTCCAGTCCCGACCACTAATCCTTGACCACTAATCCTCAGGAATTTAGTGGTCAGATTGAGGTCGAACCAGTTTCACTTATGCGGGGCTTAAAACTGACTCACCGAAATCGAAGCCTGCGTAACATTGACCGTATTCTTAGTCCCAAAGACCCGCAGACCGCCATCGGGCTGGGCCTGAATTTGAAGACCCGCCTGAAAAGCAGCTTGCTGCACGATCTCCATGCATTGCTGTGGGTTAGAGTTGGCCGGCAACGGCTTGGTGACGGTGCTGTTGGTCGATCCGTTGGTCACACTGACCGTGCCCTCGGTGGCGCCAGTGCCGCTCGCAAATGAAATCAGAATCCCATGCGGCTGAGCCGGCCCTGCAGCAACAGCTGCTGACCCTCCCTGCCCTTGCTGACCCGCCTGGGACGGCGCGGAAACGACGTTGTACAGGGCCTCAAAAGGAGTGCCCTCGACATTATCAACGCCATAAGGAATATGGCACTTGCCGTTGACGAGAAATCCTGGCTGATATCCCTTCTTGCTGCCGAAGTAGCTGATCTGCTTGCGGCAGATGTAAAGATGAGTGCCGTCGATAAGGTAACCGCCAGGCACCAGCGCTCCTATGTTGCCATCGAAATTGCGCCACTCCGCCGGGCCAGTGGCCACCTCATAGGTCTTCGATGTGTCTTCCTTTCCAGCGTCATTGACATAATTGCACTCCCCCTGGACCCACTTGCCGGGCAAGAGAGCGTTGTTGTCGTAGACACGGCAGACGTAAAGCGGCGCATCCGGCTTGCCACCGTTACCTGGGCCTCCCTTAACCGCGTTGTCTCCCGGAACAAAGGGCGTTTGTGCCGGTTGCCAGGTCACTGAGCTTGGTCCTGGATCATACGGAGGAGGGGGCGCGTCATCTCCAGGTTGAGGATACTTGGGCTGGACGTTGCCAAAAGCATCGATCGAAGAGCAGCGCTGCCCAACATACCAGCTTGTACCTCCCTGTATCTCCCGCTTCACCAATGGATCGCTTTGCCGGCACGGTGGATACGGTTGCGCCGGCTGCGCCGGATAGGGATTAGGGTACGGATACGGTGGATAAGGATACGGCCGTCGTCCGCCACCGGTAGCATAGAGCACTTCGAACGGCGGACTCTGCACCACTTCGCCTCCGCCCATCGGGATATGACACGTCCCGTCGGAAACCAACTTGCCGGGCTGGTAGCCGTAATCGGTTCCGGGATTGGGAGAGTAGCGAACGCGGCATGAATAGAGTGGGCTTCCGTCAGCGTTGCTTCCTGTCTGCGCAAGACCATAGACGCCGCCCTGATATGGCCCCCAGCGCGCGCTCCCGTAAGCGACTTCATAGGAGCGCATGATCTGCTCCGACCCGCCATACGGCACGTTGCAATTACCCTGGACCCACTTGCCGGGAACAACACTCCCCTGGATCTGCGCGCGGCAGATAAACATCGGAGTCCCTGGATTCGGGTCGGAGCCCGGCCCGCCTGCGATTGCCCCGTTCGACTGGTCCGGCGTAAACGGAGACTGAACGGGCCTCCATGTAATGCTTTGGCCCAGCATGGAGCCATTCTGTGCGATCGCAGAAATGCTGCAGCAACCTAAGATAGCTGAGAGCAGAAGCCGATGGAAGCGAGCGAAGGATTTCATTTCACGATACCTATACATTCAAACAGAGGAGGGACGGGTGGAACGTTATCTTGCTTCGAAGACCATATTAGGTTAGTAAACATTCCCTCTGTCCCTTCTATGCCCGAGCACAATTCTTCTTCCTGAAGTAATCGAGTTCATGCGAAGTGCTTACAGACGGGACGATACCTCTGTTTACAACGTACTCATTGGTTGACATCCCGTCCGTCTCCTGCGCTCTGCTCATCCTGCGCAGTCATTTATTGCATGAGAACCAAGGTTGTTGCCCGGAGCCCGTGTGCTGCGAGCGGTCTTCATCGCTCGCAGCACATCGGGATCCGGATTCTACTGCTCTAGACTACCGAGATAGCCGTTGCCCTCGCCCGAGAGCAAAACCGCCTCAGTCGGGGAAACGACATAGAAGATTCTCGTTGTCCCATCGGCTGCTTTGACAACGGTCCTCCCATTAGAGCCCACAGAGTACGTGCCGCTGGTGCTTTGGTTCGTGGCTAGTCCTTTAGGCCCGCTGTTGTTGTAGGTGAGGGCTATGTTGCCGTTTCCATCAGGAACGGCCAAGTCCACTTCATTCATCGCCGCTGGGCTGTCCAACGGGAGGCTGCCGCCGAGGTAATTCCCTTTGAAGGAGCTGTTGCTGAACGAAGTGCCCGATTGCGGCTCCAAAAGTCCCGTGCTGGCCGAAGCATCCCCGCCAAGAACAAAAGCTTCGTTGGTGTCTAACAGGTAGAGGACGGCCGGAGTACCCGATGAGCTAAGCGCCACCCGGCCGCTGGCTGCTGTCACGGCGTAAGTACCGGTGAAGCTCTGCGGCGATAAGAGCTGGCCCTTGTACTCGTCATAAGCAACAGTTATATTCCCCGCTCCGTTACCGGTGGCCAAGCCGAGAGTGACATCCGGAGCCAACGCTCCACTCAGGGACGCAAGCCCATTCAATTCCAGCACTCCAGCCCCCTTGAGAGACGCCGCGCTAAAGGTGCCGGTTTGTTGCTCGACCACCCCGCTGAGCAGCGGAATATTGGCGGCAACGGTATCGAGCGAGATCAAGAACAGCTCGGTGTTGGTTACGGGATAAAAACTGTAATGGTAAGTGTTTCCATTCCACGTGAATTGCATGGTTCCGCGGACTGAATTCAACGCGTAAGTGCCGGTGAATGTGGCAACGGTCGTCATCGCGCCGTTGTCGTTTTCGTCCGCGCCGTAACCGGTAATATTTCCCTTGCTGTCGGCGTTGAAGGAGCCAACGACAGCTACCGGATTCTGCGAAGAATCGACCCCACTTAGGGAGAATGCATAGTTATTTACGATGGCCGAGGTGGTCAGGGCGACATTTGAGACCTTCAGGACGCCGGATCCTCGGGTGCCCGATCCCGTCGTGTCATCAAACTCAATCATGCGGACATCGGTGTCGTTGCCGGACGTCACGATGGAAGCCGGTGCAGCCAACGCAAAGGTCACCGAGCCGCCCGTGGCGAGCTGAAGTTTGAGTTGCGACAAGCCGTTGGTTCCGGGCACCAGAGTGATCCCCGTAATACTCTGATTGGTTACTGATCCGGTCGAGCTGATGTTTTCGTCGTAGAATCCAAGCGCCGATGTGGGTTGAAGCAAGAAGCCGCCGTTGAGGGCTATCGCGCCATGCGGGCCGGTGCCGGAAAATTCGAAAGAGTACGTGCCATTGGGGAGCGATGCGCCAGAGGCGGCTATGGCCAGCGGAGCAGTTTGCGAGGCTGTGTTGTTTGCGGAGTCTGTGACCGACAGGCCGACGGTGTAATTTCCTGCCGTTGTCGGGGTACCTGAAATCGTTCCATTGGACAGCGTCAAACCCGCGGGCAGGGGATTGCTGGAGTCTATAGCAAAGGTGTAGGGAGGGACCCCGCCCTTCGCCGCCAGCGGGAAGTTGGGATACACCTGGCCCACCTGGCCACCTTGGAGGGGTAGTGAGGTAATGGCCAAAGTTCCGCCACTGATGGCCAGTTTCAAAGCTTGCGTTCCCGATTGCGGAGTGGACTCTGAATCTTCGGCCTGGACGGTAAAGCTGCTGAGTCCAGCTGTGGTGGGCGTGCCCGTAATTACGCCGGCGCTGCTCAAAGTCAGTCCCGTCGGCAGGTTTCCGCTCGAGACCGACCAAGTGTATGTACCTGAACCTCCGGTTGCGGCCAGGGTCGCATTAAAGGTGGTATTGACCGTCCCCTGGGCAAGCGTGGTCGTGGTGACGGTAACCGGCGTGGGCGTTGACCGTCCCCGGGGTAAGCGTGGTGTCGTGGTGACGGTAACTGGGAGTGGGGCGGGTGTGCCGCCGCCACCACCGCTGCAACCCGCCAGGAGTGCCAAGGCCAAAACCGCAAATACGAACGTGGGGCTGAATGAGCGCAATCTCATATCTACACCTGTTTCCTCTGGTTGATTTTCTTTCTTAGGGATCGTTCTGTCTGGTAAAGCGCAGGCGGGGGAGCTTTGGGATCATCCAAAGCAAAAAAAGTTTGCGAATTGTTTCGGGAGGGGGTTAGTTCGGCGAACCTAAGTTGGGATCAGCGCTTTAGCGGCGGCGGCAATTGAGGACGAAGGGCGGACCCTTCTCAGCGACGCTCAATGAGCCAGGCATTTGTGGCAACGATGGTATTCAAGAATGCCACCCGGCGCCCATCCGGAGATGGCACGCCCCAGCCGTGGATGTCTCCCAGCGAATGGAATCGGCCATCCAGGTATACGTAGAGCAATTGGTTGCCCACGGTTGTATCCACTGACACGAACCAGCCCTGGCCGTCGGCGGCCCATACCAGGCCGCGCAAAGCGGTCACCCCTGGCAGTACCAATTCACGCTCACGTGGTTGATTCGGCTTCGGCTCCAGCGACACCACGCGGATGCGGGCCTCGCGTGCATCGTGGTTGGGAATGGCTACCTGCAGACCATCAGGAGAAATATCCCAATCTCCTAAGACTTCGACAGACCACCTGGTGCGAGCCAGTTCAGGACCCTTGCCTCGTACGGCATCCAGATCGTAGTAGGTGCGCCATTCTCCCGGTACCGTGGCCCTCAGCACGCATCGTTTACCGGGACCCAACGCGCAACGAAACTCATCCAGTGGTCCGCCGATGGGAACCTCCTGTGGGGTGCCTCCTTCGACCGGCACACGCATCAATTTGGACATTCCCGGTCTGTAATACCACGGCTGGTCGCCTACGCGCGGGCGCGCGTCGTAGAGCACAAAGTGACCATCCGGCGCGAGCTGCGGCAGCATCTCTGTCATTGGAGTGGCGACAATGACGTCAGGTGTTCGCTGATTGATTCCCTGTTTGAAAAGGTCGTAGCTGCCCCTGCGATTTGACTCGAAGATCACGGCACTACTGTCCGCGGTCCATGCATGAGGATAGTTTGTTTGCTCGTCCAAGGTTAGCCGGCGAACATTGCTGATGGCTGGCGGAGGTTGACTAAAGTCCCCCACGAAAACGCTGTTTTGCGTAGACCGCAGCAGGGCCATCGCTTGCTTTCCGTTGTCGGTGACGCTCAGGCCCTGTAACGTGGTTGTATCGTCGCCGGCCAAGGCCGCGATCTTCCGCGGTTCTCCCCTTAAAGCACCGGTCGCCACGTCGGTCTGCACCTCATACAACTCATGAGAAGAAGTGAAGTCCTCGTTGTCCCAGCGCAGGAACATGACTCGGCCGTCGGGCAGCGCCGAAGCTGAATTCATTAACAAATTGGGTGCTTCAACGACAACCCTTCCCGTGGCTATCTCCGCCGATTCGTACCGATACACGTAATGATGTTGATAGAAGTGTCGCCGTTGAAATGCTAACCGTTGTCCATCCGGCGACCAGAACACGATGGGAAATGTATCGTCGGCAGCGCCGGTGACGACCTTTCGCGGCTTTTCGCCGTGCATCCCACTCACCCAGATTTGCGACCAATCCTGGCTCACGAACGCAACACGTGTTCCGTCCGGCGAGGGGGTTGCTAAACGAGCTTGCGATCGAATCAGCCTGGCGTCAGCCCCGGCTGCTGAGATCAGCCAAATGCTCGGTAGGTTTGTTGTTGTCGAGAACCCGCTCGCGACCAACTTTGTGCCGTCAGCGAACCAGGCCAAACGATCTATCAGATAATCACCGGGCGCGGACAGCGTCTTGGTATCGCCATTCTGAATTGTTCGAAGAAAGATTCCATCGACGTTGGCGTATGCCGCCAGTTTTCCATCGGGGGAGATTGCCGCAGCGGTGGCCCGGTTTTCCGGAATCAGCGTTGTAATCTGGCGAAAGGTAGCCGTGTTGCCTGCGACTCGAGCTTGTTTCCATCGCCAGCCCCCGAAGCACGCCACCAATATTAGTATTGCCGCTGCTGCCCACTTCCAGGCTGCCGCAACGGAGTCCAGTAAGCCCTCTCGGGGTTTCTGCAATTCTGTCAGCGTGGGCACGGCTTCGGCCGCTGTGGGGCGAGCAGAAGGCTCTTTCGCCAGCATGGCTCGAACCAGCAAATCCAACCGGGCCGGCACATGAGGATTCAAAGAAGAAACTGCAACCGCTTCTTTCTCGAGGATGCCTTGCACGGTATCGAGAGCAGAGGTCGCCGGGAAAGCATGCCGTCCGGCTAACAGTTCGTAGAGGACCAGGCCAAGAGAGAAAACATCGCTCGCCGGAGTCAAAGGCTCCGCACGAGCCTGTTCCGGGGACATGTAACGCAGCGTGCCGAGAACCGGGCTGAAGCCGAGTGCGAGGGTTGCCGTCGTTACTTTGCGAGCCAAACCGAAGTCGAGCAACTTCACGTATCGGTCGGGGCGCAGGAATATGTTCTCGGGTTTGATGTCTCCATGAATCACGCCACCGGCATGGGCCGCAGCCAAAGCTTCAGCAATCTGAAGACCGATGTCCAACACATCAGGAATCGGCAGTGGTTTCCCGCACACCTCGCGGAGCGGTTTGCCTTCCACCAGTTCCATTACGATCGCCGGAGTAGGCTCGGAGGGAACCACTTCGTGAATGGTTACGATGCCGTGGTGGTTCAAGGCTGACGCAGCCTTTGCCTCCCGCGTGATCAGCTGTGGATCCAACCCCAGGAGCGTTTCAGAAGTGAGAAATTTGAGCGCGACCAATCTGTCCAGGTCGGTGTCCTGAGCCGACCAGACTTCACCCATACCGCCGCGCCCAATCAGTGCAACGGTGACATAGCGCCCGAGGCGCTGACCAGGAACGATAGGGTTGGCACGGAGTTCACCCTTGATCGAACTGAACAGCGGCTCACTCAAAAAGCCGCTTGCGGCTTCGTCTTCTCGCAGGAGTTCTTCGACGGCCTTCCGGAGCAGTGTGTTCTCTCCGCAAGCCGAATCGAGCACCATCACCCGTTCCCCACCGGACTTCTCGCGGGCGGCATGAAACACGTCGAAAAGCCGATTCCATTCCTCGGGTGTCATGCAAAATTAGAAAGACCCTGCGGGACGCAATTGTCCCTTTAGCCAAGCCCTGGCGACAACCCAATCCCTCTTTACAGTGATCGGAGAAACCTTCAGGACCTCCGCCGTTTCTTCCGTTGACAGGCCACCGAAGTAGCGCAACTCGACCACCTGCCGCTGGCGCGAACTCATTTTTTCCAGACGGTCGAGTGCGACATTCAGGGCGAGGAGTTCCTCTGCTTGCTCCAGCGAAAAGCCGGCATAATCTTCCGCCCCTGCAAGGGACTGAATCTCCGAACCGCGTTTCAGTGCTTGCTTGCGGCGCGCATGATCGATCAGTATCCGCTTCATTACAGAGACGCTCACGCCTATGAAATGAGCGCGATTCTGCCAGTCTCTTGACTGATCGCCCACCAGGCGCAAATACGCTTCGTTGACCAGGGCTGTAGGCTGAAGGGTATGACCGGGCCGTTCGTCTCGCAGTTGAAGCCGGGCGAGACGGCGGAGCTCGTCGACGACCAGAGGAATCAGTTTATCGGCTGCCTCTGAATCGCCCGACCTCATTTGCTGCAAGAGTACAGTGACTTCACCAGTGGGTCGCTCTTGCATTACCGGCCCTCACCCCATGGCCCCGAAGTATATCACCAAAAATGAATGGATACCTGATCCGTTTCGGTTCCCTTTTGCGCTTTATCTTAGGGGAGTTTCTTTCTCTTCACACGTTAAATTCTTTCGACCTGGATGATCCCAAAGCTCGCCCTCCTGCGCTTTACAGGCAACGGGATCATGGAATTTAGTCGTCAGACGGGAATTTAGTCGTCAGACAGGACTGGTACTTTGAGAAAACAGAGCTTGCTAAGGATCGAATGTGAGTTCACCTTGTCTTCGATCCGTAACGAGTTTTTCGTGGGGACCTCGTTTTTGTAGCGTGAGCCGCCGCTGCATCGCCTTCTCCAGGCTTGAATAAACTCGGCATTGCCCAGCGGCTAGCCTGTGTGCGTGCGTCGACGAATGAGGGCTAGCCTGTTCGCGATGAAGCCGCCCGAGACATAGTCCTTGAGCTTGAGTATGAGCAGCGACAGTACCTCGGATAAAGAATCCATGCTCACCCCGTACGATCGGAGTAGTTTTCCATACTTTCAGCACAGATCGTACGTCGTGTATTTGCCATCTATCTCAGTGGAAGCGAATTCCTGGGGGGACAAACTTCCCGCGCGTGGAGGGTGTGTCGACGGCAGGCAAGTCATGCCGGCGGTCTCCAGTCTTGAGAATGCACGAACGCGCAAACTTCAATCTACAAAGGGATACAAGAATGAGGACGACGATCTATCTAGCTACTGCTTGTGGCCTCGCGGTGATTCAGGGCTGCGATGAAAGCTGGGTCGGGGAGGTCTGTTTGAACGACAAGCAGATCCAATGCGTTGCCGCTGACCGAACTCGTAAAGGCATTGTTTACTGCGGAACATTCGGCAATGGAATGTTGAGAAGCAGCGATCAGGGAGCGACCTGGCATCCATTGCAGAATTTCACTGAGCCTAACGTAATGGCGCTTGCATCATCTCAATCTGGCGCGCTCTACGCGGGAACGGAACTGAGCGCGATGTATCGATCCGAGGATGGTGGAGAATCCTGGTGTGAACTGGAGACGTTGCTGACGCTGCCTTCGGCGAAGTCCTGGAGTTTCCCGCCACGTCCGGAAACCCATCACGTCCAGTTCATCCTTCCACATTTGGCACACCCGGCACGTTTGCATGTAGCTATCGAGGCCGGAGCGCTGGTATACAGCGATGATGCGGGAAGGACATGGTGTGACCGGGTTTCGAGCGCCCCGCGAGACACACATTGCCTCGCGGTTCACCCGCTGGATCCCATCCGGCTGCACTCAGCCGCCGGCGATGGTTATTTCGAAAGTGTGGATGACGGTAATAGTTGGCGACGTGTTGTTGACGGCTTAGAGCATCAGTACTGCTGGAGCATCGCCATCAGCCTTGCAGATTCAAAGACTCTCTTGCTGTCCACTTCGAAGAGCGCATACGGAGCGCACTATAAAGAGTCGGCCAACTCCATCATCTATCGCCGCACCGGAAGCGATGCTTGGAAACCGGTACGAAAAGGTCTCCCCGATCCGCAAGGCTTGCGGATCCCCGTAGTGGCTGCGAGTTCTTCCAAGCCCGGAGTTTTCTATTGTTCAACTGAGGGAATGGTCTACCGGTCTGAGGACGACGGCTTGCAATGGCAGAAGCTCGCGGTTCAATGGAACAGCAAAGCTACGGCTGAGCATGCGACAGGGATGGCAATTGTCGAAGAGGGTTAACTGTCCACAAAATATCAGACTTGCGATCATCTCTCGGCGGCACGTCATGCGCAATGGTAGTGGTACCGATATGTCGGATCGTTGCCAAAAAGCGTGGCTAACTACTTAGTTATCCTTGAACAGTAGGGAGTAATCACGAGTTTACTACCCGCTCTTCCACATGATTATTCTCCCGGCCCATGGACGGCGGCTCCCGAGCGTATTAATGTCGGCCATAAGACAAGATTCTTATGCCAAACGGAGCCTTCCAGTCTGGAGCAAGCGATGATCCCACAGCAAGCCATGATGAAAGATACACTCTCGCCTCACACGCTATCACCGTTGCCCGCGGATGCAGACGCAACCGTAACCGGCACAGATATCGTTTACCTCGCCGACCTCCAGCCCCAACCCGTCGAATGGCTTTGGCAGCACAGGCTCGCCGCCGGTACGTTAGCGATGCTTTCCGGGGAGCCAGGATCAGGAAAGACTTGGGTCGCCCTCGCCATCGCGGCAGCGCTGACACGCGGCCGCGACCCGTTCACCGGCGAAAAGCTCAAACCAGCCACCGTCCTTTACGCCTCGGCGGAACACGCTGCCGCGCAAATCATTCAACCTCGCTTCGCCGGCCTCCACGGAGATCCCGCGCGCCTGGTCATCCTGCGTAGAGCCGTCTCTGCGCGTTCCATGTCCTCGCCTGACTCCGCTCTCCGCGATCTCCCGAACGCGCTCCAGGAGCGCTCCCGGACGATCTCAATGACGCGCTCCAGAAAACCCAGGCCCACCTCGTGATCCTCGATCCCTGGGACGGTCTCTCGGAGGTTGACCTCGATCGCGCTTCGCAAACGCGCCCTCTTCTCGATCGTCTCGCCCGCCTGGCGGAGCTTCACCGCTGCTGCATTCTCCTCATTCGCCACCTCGCCAAACCTACCGTCGGCAGGCCTGTCCATCGAGGTCGGGCATCCATGGAGTGCTCCGCCGCTCTCCGCACCGAGTTTCTCGTCGGCAGCTCGCCCGACGCACCCGCGCAAACCGCTCTGCTGCACGTCAAATCGAACCTCGGGCCGCTGGCTCCGCCGCTCGATTACCGGATTGGAGAAGCCGGCAATTTCCACTGGACCGGGCTCAGCAACCTCACCCCGGAGGATCTCCTCGCGGCCCGTCCCACCGGCGCCGGTCTGCCCAAGCGCAAGTTTGCCGCCCAATGGCTGCGTGACTGCCTGCAACCTGGCAGCCAGACCCAGGGCTCCATCGAGATAGCCGCCGAGCGCGATGGTGTCTGCATCGCCACCCTGCGCCGCGCCAAATTCGATATCGGCGTTCGTAGCTCCAAAGACGGAAAATCAGGTGCCTGGTGGTGGACTTTGCCCCCTCCGGAGGATTAGTATCCTCCGGTCAACGAGGCAAGATGCTCAAATTAATTACTTGAGCACCTTGAGCATCTTCATGAAACAAACGACTTATTTGGCAACGTTGCCAAATTGCTTTTTGACTCAGTTATTGCGGAGAGCAATCATCGGGTTTACCCGCGAAGCTCGCCGTGCCGGTATGTATCCGGCGAACAGCGCCACCAACAGCAGTAACAAAATCATGCTCACGAACGTAGCCCGGTCGGTGGCCGGTATCCCGAATAGAAGCGACTCAATCAGATTGGCGGTCATGAATGACGCCACGATCCCGGTTACGATTCCAATCAACGCCAGCAGCATGGTCTTCCAGATTACTCCCAACTGCACCCGTGCCTGGCTAGCGCCGAGCGCCATGCGAATCCCGATCTCTACAGTCTGCTGGGTCACCGAATACGAGATCACGCCATAAATTCCCAGCGAAGCCAGAATCAATCCCAGCGCAGCGAAGACGCCCACCAACAAGACGAAGAATCGGCGTGGCGAAACCACATGGTCCACCAGCCGCTGGATGGGGCGAAACTCCGTCGCCGGCTGCGCGGGATTCATCTCCCGCAAAGTGCTCATCACAGTGGAAGCGAGCATTTCCGGCGGCAACTTGGTGCGCACCACCAGCTCTGCTCCATCTGGCCCAAAGAGAGGCGAAACCCCGGGCAGATACATTTGCCAGCCTGGATTGCCTTCGACGCTACTCTCGTGAACATCGGCCACCACCCCAATGACGCGGACATCCGTACCGCCCGCAACAGCCATGCGGTCGATGGGATCTTGCCCCGGCCAAAGCCGGCGTGCAACCGTCTCATTGATGATGACAACTCCTTCCTTCTTATCGTTGTCGTCCCAACGAATGTCCCGGCCCTTCAACAGGTGAATACCAATGGCGTTCAGATACCCGGGCGAAACCATATAGACGAAGGTGTCTTCCAATTCCCCTCTGCGATACTGCTTGCCCTTCGCCCGAATGCCCCAGCTTCGGTTCCGGCTCATGGGCAGGTTATCGGTGATACCCGCCGTCTCCACCCCTGGAATCGCCTCCACCCTGCGCAGGACCTCCTGCCAGATCACGCCTCTCTTGACCGCGTCCCTTCCATCGTCATAATCCACGCTGATTGAAGCCGCCCGGCTGGGCGAGAAGCCAAGATCGACATCGAGGATGCGCAAAAAACTCCGTAACAATAATCCCGCGCCCACCAGCAGCACGCAGGCCAGCGCAATCTCTGAGACGATCAACACCGAGCGCAGCCCCTCATGCTTCCTGCCGTCACTGGTTCCGTGGCCCGAGTCTTTGAGAGCTTCCTGCAAATTGCCGCTGGACATCCTGAGCCCCGGAGCAAGACCGAAAAGAACCGCCGTGGCCACGGCAACCAATAGCGTCCAGGCCAGTGCAGCCAAATCGATGCGCACGCTGCTTAGCAGCGGCAGAGCGATCGACCCCTGGTGAGCGAGATACGCGGTAATCGCAAACGCAATTCCCAGCCCAAGGACTGCGCCGGCGAGCGAAAGGATCAGGCTCTCCGTCAACAACTGCCGCACCAGCCTGCCGCGGCTCGCGCCCAGCGCCGTGCGCATGGCAAACTCCTTGCTCCGCGAGGCCGCACGCGCCAGCAGCAGATTGGAGAGGTTCACGCACACAATGAGCAGAATCAGGCCCACCGCGCACCACAGCACAATCAACGACCGCCGCAATTTACCGCTTACATAGTCCTTCAATCCCAGCAGTCTGCCGGTGTAGTCTCCGCCATAATTCGGATGCTTGAGATCCTGCAGCAGCGAGGGAAAGATAAGATCGGCCTCAGCCTGGGCTTGGGCCAGGCTCACTCCCGGCTTCAGGCGGCCGATCAGCGCCATGGTATTTCCATCGTCATGAATATCCGCAAAGATCACGGGACCGTAAACATCGACCTTCGAGCCGGGAGCAAAAATCGAACCGAAGTCAAAGCTATCCGGCAGCACGCCAATCACGGTGACGGGTGTCCCATTCAAGTCGATAGCCTGTCCAACAATCCCAGGATTGCTGGAATACTGCCGCTTCCAAAACGCATGGCTCAGCAGCACTACGGGACGGCTGTTGTGCAAACATTCTTCCGCCGTGAAGAGCCGTCCCAAGGATGGCTCTACCCCCAGTGTCTGAAAGAAATTCTCCGCTACCATTAGGCCAGTAACCGGCGTGGGCTGTCCGTTGCCCATCAGCTTGAGGTTGTCAGGAGGGGAGAAGGCAAAGTAGCCGGATACCGACTGGAACGAACGGTTGCGACGCTGAAATTCCTCCGTAGCATCGGTGGAATAGGTCATGCTGGATTCCCCACCGGTAGTCTTCTTCGACAGGATCCGAACCAGTTGCTGCGGGTCGCGAAACGGCAACGGCCGCAACAGGATGGTGTTCACCACGCTGAACACGGTGATGTTGGCCCCGATCCCCAGGCCGAGGATAATCACCGCGATCACGGTAAATCCGCGGTCCCGGCCCAGGGTGCGGAAGGTGAACCGCATATCCTGCAGCAGCACATCGAGCCACGGCAAGCCCCGCGCCTCGCGTTGCTGCTCCTTTGCCTGCGTCACACCCCCAAAGCGAATCATCGCCTGTCGCCGCGCCTCTTCTGCGGACATGCCGCGCCGCATATTCTCTTCCACCGCGAGCTCCAGATGCGCTGCTACCTCCGCATCCATTTCCGAATCTCGCTGCCGCCTTTGAAAGAAGGAGCGCACCCGTTGCAGCGCTTCCCGTAGCGCGCTCATGACAACCCTCCTTCGGTTGGCATGGCCAACACCCGGCCCATCACCCGCGTCAATCTCTGCCAGTGCGCCGCATCTTCGGCCAACTGCTTGCGGCCGCTCCGGGTGATGGAGTAGTACTTCGCCTTACGATTGTTATCCGAGGTGCCCCACTCTGCCGCGATCCATCCCCGCTGCTGCAGCCGCACCAGCGAAGCGTAAATCGTGCCCTGGTTGAGCAGGATCTCATCCCCGCTTACCTGCTCGATACGCCTTGCGATGCCGTAGCCGTGCATGGCTCCCATAGTCGTCAGCGTCTGCAGCACCATAATGTCCAGCGTGCCCTGCAGTAAATCCAGCTTCAATTCCGCCATCGGCCTCTCCTGTGTTGATGCCACATAACCATGCCACATTTTCTGTGGTAATGCCACAGGGAACATCGGGGCTGCCCGCAATCGGCTGCATTTACAATCATTGAAGGTTCGGAAATCGGGCGGCAGTATCATGCCGGCCAGCCCTATCTGTTGGTACCCCAACCGCTCAGTGGAATCGTTCAAGGTCGCCTTATGAGGAGACTGTCACCGAAGACCGGGTGGTTATTCGCTTCGATTCTCGTGCTGGCGCTCGCAGTGTGTGCACCGGTCGCTTGGGCGGCGACTCCCGAACTTACCAACTTCCACCACACCATGTGGACTTCCGAGAATGGCCTCGGAGCAGTCATCGATATCCAGCAGGGCGCCGACGGGTACCTATGGCTCACCACCTCCACCGGCGTTTTCCGCTTCGATGGAGGGCGCTTCCAATCCGTGGAGGAAGCAACCAACGGGGCCGTACGCAACAGCGAAATTCACGCCGTTTTTCTATCCTCTTCCGGGGGCCTCTGGCTCAAGACGCGCGCTGCCGGACTTCTCTTCTGGAAAGACGGACGCCTCACCACCTTTACCGACCGGCGTTGCACACCGGTCCTGCAAATGGAAGGAATAGCCGAGGGTCGCGACGGCTCCTTGTGGTTGCAGGCATCGGGGGGCCTGTTTCACATGAATGGGCCTGTCTGCGAGCAGATCGGCCCGGAACATGGATACCCGGGTGGCTTTCCCGCGGCCATTATGGTGGATCGAGAAGGAACGGTTTGGGTAAGAACGCTGACCGGCGCTCTGCTCTCTATGCCTCTCGGTCAGTCCACATTCCAACGCATCGAATACGATCCTGGCGCAGCCTCCCCCACTTTCGTTCTGGCCGCGGCCACGCATAACACCTTCTTTCTCCATGAGGCCCCGGATGGCTCTATCTGGCTTTCCGACGACCATGGACTCCGCCGCCTGACCAACCAGGGAGGCGCTCCGATCCCTCAGGTCCCTTCCGCCAAAGGAACCAGCGAGAATATTCGCTTCGGAGACTTTACCTTCGCCGCCGACGGCTCTATCTGGGCGGTAAGCGATCAGGGTCTGCGACGGTTTGACCACGTTGACCAGTGGCCCACACCGCGGGCGACCTCCAGTGCTCCCGGGGAAAGCTTCACTACCAAGCGAGGGCTCAGCTCCGACGCCGTATGGAAGGTCATGATTGATCGCGAGGGCACCATATGGGTCGGAACCAACTCCGGCCTGGACCGGCTGCGAGGCAGCGCCCTCTCCGTCCTGGCGCTTCCTCCGGCCCAGGAACATGACTTCAGCATCGTAGCCGGAGAACAAGGTTCGATCTGGACGGGCAACAGGAGCCTGCCTCTCACTCATGTGGCAGCCGATGGCACCATCACCACCTTTCCCAAGACCGGCGGGACCGTCTGTCTTCGTAGATTTCGCGATGGAACCATCTGGTCAGCCGGCGGAGGCGAGGGCCTACTGTGGCGTTCTTCAGGGTCAGGATTTATGCCCATACGCTACCCCGAAGATGAGTTTGGCCCGGTAATGTCGCTCGCTATGGATCGCAACCGCGATTTATGGATCAATACCGCATCCGGCGGAACCTACCGTCTCACCGGCGGTCGCTGGAACCGGGAAGATGAGGCGCTGGAAAGAAAGCCTGGGGTCCTGGGAGCCTTAGCGGGCGATGATGCGGGAAACGTCTGGTTTGGCTTCTCTAATTACCTGATCAAGTGGGATGGCAGCGGATTCCAGAGATTCTCCTTTCCCAACGGCACACGAGGCGTCTCGGAAAGCACGATGTCGATCCGCGGTGACCACGTCTGGATGGGCGGAACGGGCGGCGTCTCACTGTTCACCAACGGTCATTTCGACGTGATGCAGTGGAAAGACCAGGACCTGCCGGGCCGAGTCTCCGGCGTTTTGGAAACAGAAACCGGCGACCTTTGGATGAACGGATTCTCCGGCGTCACCCATGTCCCTGCTGGCGAGCTGGCTAAGTGGCTCCGCGACCCGGCTTATGCGGTTTCCGCCGAGCACCTCGACGCGCTGGACGGGCTTCCCGGGCTCTCGGCAGAAAGAATTCCCGAGCCATCACTCGCCGAGGGGCGTGACGGCCGGCTGTACTTTGCCACCACCCGCGGCATCGCCTGGCTCGACCCGGCGGCGCTGCACAAAAATCTTAACCGCTTGCCGCCCCCGGTGATGATCACTTCCATAATTTCCAACGGGAAGGCCTATCCGGGTTCGAGCGACCTCACGCTGCCTGCGCACACCGACCGGCTTGAAATTAACTACACTGCCCTCAGCCTTGCCATTCCTGAGCGGGTGATGTTTCGTTATAAGCTTGACGGCGTCGATCCCGATTGGCAGAACGCTGGAACCCGGCGGCAGGCGTTCTACACCCACTTACCCCCCGGCAACTATCGCTTTCACGTGATCGCCTGCAACAACGATGGCGTTTGGAACGAGACGGGAGCGAGTCTGGGGGTGGTGATCCAGCCCGCTTTCTACCAGACCTGGTGGTTCACGGCGCTGGTGATATTGGCCGCTGCCGCACTGCTGTGGTGGGCGGTTCGTCTGCGCATCGCCAGTATTGCCCGCCAGCTTCATGGGCGGCTTGCCGAACGAGTGGCGGAGCGCGAGCGCATCGCCAGGGAGCTGCACGACACGTTGTTGCAGAGTCTGTTCGGGCTGACACTCCGCTTTCATACCGCAGCCGGCCGCCTGCCGCTCGGCGACCCCGCGCGTGAAGCCCTCGACGACGCCTTGCAGCAGTCCGACAGGGTGATGCAGGAGGGCCGCGAACGGGTACTGAATCTCCGCGCCAGGCACACCGAGAGCGCCAGCCTGGCGGACGCGCTGGCGGAGACTGGCCATCAACTTCGGTCCATTCATCCGGCGCATTTCCAGGTCTCCGTGCAAGGCCGGCCGCGGCCGCTGGATACCATCGTGCAGGAAGAGATTTTGCTCATCGGTCGCGAAGCCCTGACCAATGCGTTCACCCACTCCGGTGCGCAGAACATCATGGCGGAGTTGTCCTACCAAAGCGGGGCTCTGCATCTGTCCGTTAGCGATGACGGCCGCGGCATAGACGAAGGAGTGCTGCAGGCAGGTTACCGCAGCGGCCACTGGGGTCTGCCGGGTATGCGGGAGCGTGCTAACAAAATGCGGGGCGATCTGCGCGTGGGGCGCTCCAAGGAAGGTGGAACGCAGATCGATCTGCACGTTCCGGCGGCCATCGTCTACCGCCCTGAGAGCCCCAAAGGCCCTCGGCCCTGGAATCCGTTTCGACGCAATCGTGACTTTGCTGCGGACTAAATCATGAAAAAAGCCTTGGTTGCACCCATTGATTTGTGGCAGGGAAAGATCCCAAGCGCTCATTAGCTCTCGAGGCGGAAGCGCTCATGGATTTTGTACTCTGAGCCGGTGGGTCTAGTTCGGCTTTCATAAAGAACGAACTCCTCCGCGACAAAACTGGAAAACGTCGGCTCACGATGGATCCGGCGTTTAAGTTCGCGGAGCCGATGTGCTCCTTTGCCCTTGCTGCGCGCCAGGGTGATGTGGGGATGATAGGGACGAGTCTCGGGGATGAACCCGCACAGGCCTGTCGCAGCGGTGACCCGTTGCTGAAGTAGCTGCAGTTCCGGAGTAAGGCCAACCCCTGCAAAGAAAACCCCAGCCCGCTCAAAGAATCCCAGCCCTTCCAGCCGGATGGGAACGGGCGGCGAGCGCAGCTCGCGAAGTCGCTCCACGATGCAATCGTACTCCGGGGTATTGCCCAGAAATTGCAGGGTGATATGCCACGATTCCGGAGCTGACCAGCGCAGGCCGTCTTCCTTCGATTGCAGCCGCAACGAGATCGCCGAGAGCTCCTCTATCACCGCAGCCGCGAGCGGAATCCCAACAAAAAGCCGCATACTACTCCGCAAACTCCAACATCTGGCAGAGCCTGATCGAGAAAAGGCGCCTGGCTTTTCAAAATGTGTTCTCGCGCGTCGCCGATGGAAAACCAACCGCCGCGATCCACCTCGGGAATCTCGATCATGCGGCCAGAGCGAGGCGGCCACTCCACCTGGCAGCGATTGCTGATCAGCTCGGCGGGGTCGCAATCGCCCTCAAAGGCCCACGCGAAGACAATCTTGCCGCCCGCTTGCTGCACCGTGCCGAGCTCGAGAAAACTTCCGTGCGCAATAAAGCCCGTCTCCTCCTGGAATTCCCGTTTCGCAGCTTCGAGTGGACTCTCGCCCTCAACGTACTCTCCCTTGGAGATGGACCACGCACCCATATCTTTCTTCGCCCAGAATGGGCCACCCGGGTGCACCAGGAACACTTCCAGCCGGCGATTGCGCCACCGATACATCAGCAGACCTGCGCTGCGTTTTGCCATAAGCCGCGTCCCGCTGCCTATGTTAGATCAGGTCTGCTCCGTCACTCATAGCGCAAAGTCGAAAGCGGATCGATTGCGCTGGCTCGTCGCGCAGGCACGAAGCTCGATACCAGGGCTACCCCGCTGAGAAGAGAGATAGCTGCGACATACGTCCAGCTATCGGTGGCCTGCACGCCGAACAATTGCGCAGCGACAAACCGGCTTAGCGCCAACGAGCAGCCAATGCCGGCGACCAACCCCATGCCAAGCATCCCCAACGCCTCGCGCATCACCGTCCAGATCACCGAGGCCGGCTGCTCACCCAGGGCCAAACGCAAGCCAATCTCCCGGTTGCGGCGGGATACAGCATAGGCCATGATGCCGTAAACGCCGATGCTGGCAAGCACCAAAGCCAGAAAGCCAAAGCCAGCGGTCAAATTTGCAAAGCTGCGTTCCGCGGACAGGCTGGAGGCAACCTGATCAGTCATGGTACGCACATCGATCATTGGCAGCTCGCGATCCAGCGACTCGACCGATGCACGCACCTGGCTCAGGACGCTGCCGGGCTCAGCTGCAGTATGAACCTCGACGACCATGTGACCGGCTCTGGGCAACTGCTGA
The DNA here is from genome assembly GCA_963796145.1 of uncultured Acidobacteriaceae bacterium. Classification (GTDB taxonomy): domain Bacteria; phylum Acidobacteriota; class Terriglobia; order Terriglobales; family Acidobacteriaceae; genus PALSA-350. The sequence continues at coordinate 50,355 of CAWCKO010000046.1, forward strand.
TAGGGAAGATAAAAGAGGGGTGGGGTCTCGGTGCGTAGATCGGCATACCGGGTATCGGCTGCAACACCGATGATCTGAATCGGTCCGTTAGCATCATCGGAGTCCGCTTCGAACGTCTGGCCGACCGGATTCTGGTTGAGGAAGTACTTCCGTGCGAGAGCCTGATTCACCACGGCCACCGTGGGTGAAGTAGCCGTATCCCGCGGGTTGAAGGCGCGGCCTTCCAGAAGGGGGATGCCCAAGGTGGAAAAGAAATCCGTTCCGACACTGTTGATCTGCACCCGTTCTTCTGCCGCTTGGGCAGGGCGTCCTGACGGATGAAAGCTGGTACCCGAATGGCCGTCGCCGATGATGGCGATATTGCTCATCGAGACCGATCGAACACCCGGGATCGCGGCGATCTTATCCTCCAGTGAGCTGTAAAGCATGGTCATCCGCGTCGTCCGTATAGCGTGTGCGCGGAGGATTGAGCTCAAACAGAAGCATGTGATCTGTGCGGAAGCCGAGCGGCGTCTTGCTGAGGTTAACCAGCGTGCGCACGAACAGTCCGGCGCCAACCAGCAGAATGGTGGACAGCGCGATTTGCGTAATCACCAACCCTTTGCCCAGCCAAATCCTGTTACGCCCGACGGTGGTGTTGCCAGAGCCTTTCAACGAACCGTTGACGTTGCTATGCATGGCCTGCCATGCCGGAAAAATGCCGAACACCAGGCCGGTTGCAATCGAGATGCACGCGGCGAAGGCCAACACTTGCCAGTCGAAGCGAACCTTGATGGCGGACCCGCTCCAGGAGCGACCGAGCAGACTGGGGATAGCGTTGCGTCCCAGGAATCCGAGCCCCACACCGGCCACACCACCAAGACTCGAAAGCAGCAAGCTCTCGGTAAGTACCTGGCGCAAAATCTGCGCTCTGCCTGCTCCGAGAGCCAATCGGGTACTCATCTCCCCCTGGCGGCTTGCACCGCGCGCAAGCAATAAGTTGGCCAGGTTCACGCAGGCCAAAAGCAGCACCAGGCCGGCCAAAGCCAGTAATACGTACGAGGGATTAGCAAACTGCCCCCGGAGATCGTCCAATCCACGATCTCCCCGCTCCAGCTGCAGCCGAAACTGATCCATGCCTTTCGCGTTGGGTAGCGTATCCATCGCGGTCCCACGCAGGATGAGATTGAGCGCAGCCTGAGTGCGTTCCTGTGCAACGTCTGGGCGCAGACGCGCCAGGATATTGATCCACCACGACTGCGGATTGTTGAGTAGAGAGCTGTCACCGGTTCCCACCAGCTGCGCACGCGGCGCAAGCACGGGCTGCATGGTGATGCGGCACAAAAACCTGCACCGCGTTGCCCATCTGCAAGCCGGTGAATTGCGCCGGAACCACCCCTACGATGGCGAAGCCCACTCCGTTGAGAGCGATGGATTTGCCGAGTACAGAGCGCGACCGGCCAAATCGCGTGGCCCAATAACCTTCGCTGATCATCGCGACTGGGCCCTTGCCGGGTCCGGCGTCGTCAACCGGGTTCAAAGGCCGGCCAAGAATCGGCTCTACCCCGAGGGCATCAAAGGCGGATCCACTTACCATTTCCCCGCCCACAAGCTCCGGGTGTCCGTCGACACTCGCAGTCATCTTGATGTCTTTGAAAGCGATGAGGTCTCGAAAGACCTCTGTCTTCTTACGCATCGCATCGAACGCGGCGTAAGAGAAAGCGTTGCTCGCCAGGCCGCCGCCATCGGTAGACCACACATCGCCCCAAACCGGTGGCACTGGCTGCTCGTGACCGCTGACCCAGGTCAACATACGTAGCTCATGGGGATTGCTTACCGGCAAGGTATCGAACAATACCCTTTTCGCTGCGCTGAAGATCGCCGTATTGGCTCCGATTCCCAGCGCCAGGGACGATACGGCGATAACCGTAAACAGCGGGTTGCGTGCCAGTTGGCGCGCCCCATACTGCACATCCCGGCACCAGGCAGAAAGCGAGAGGAAACCACGTAACTCTCTATGCCGCTCTTGTAACAGCGAGGAATTGCCAAATTGACGGCGCGCGGCCTGCCGAGCCGTTTCCAGAGACATACCCTGGCCAAGGTATCGCTCTGTGAGCAATTGCAGATGTGCTTGCATCTCGTCGTTGAACTCGCGACTGGCTTTATCGCGCGCAAACTGTGCGCGCAGTTTCGCCATGAAAATGCGCAGGAGTCTTCCGCTGCTCATCCTTCCCTCTCCAGCCGCAGGACACGGCCAATCACACCCGATATGCGCTCCCAGTTCTCGCTTTCAACCGCCAGTTGTTTCAGTCCGCGTTTGGTGATGGAGTAGAACTTCGCCTTGCGGTTGTTTTCTGAAGTCCCCCACTCGGATACGATCCAGCCCTGTTGTTGCAGACGAAGCAACGACGTGTACACGGTGCCTTCGTTCAGTTGCAACACGTCTTCGCTCAACTGCTCGATACGCCGGGCAATCCCAAAGCCATGCAAGGGCCCCAGCGCATGGAGGGTCTTGAGGATCATCAAGTCCAGGGTTCCCTGCAAAACTTCGGATTTCTTAGCGTCCACGCCCGCTCCTTTGGATACACCAAAGAAGTTAACATGCACTCCTTTGTAATGTCCACAGGAGAACCTGCAAACGCGTTCAAGTGGCCGGGGCTAGCGATCCATCGGCCTGGCCAACTCCGTTCTTTCGCGCGGCAAATCTAAATGAAGCAAACGATCCTGTCGCCCTCCCGTCGGTGGGTAGCGAAGCCAACCTGTCGATGGAGGCGCTATGGGGAATGGCAACGTAGGATAATCGCCACATGCACCAGCGGAGAAAGCAGGAGCGACGGCAGCTGGGTCTAGCGGCCGCCATCGCTGTAGTTACCGGAGAATCGATCGCGCTGGGGATTTTTCTGACTCCGGCGGCCATGGCTAAGTCTCTGGGATCGCCGTTGCTGCTTGGCTTGGCGTGGCTCAGCGTCGCATTGATGGCCATGTGCGGCGCGCTCACCTACTCCGCACTTGCCATTCGCTTCCCCGAATCGGGAGGAGAGTACGTCTATCTGCGGGCCGGGTACGGCGAGCAAGTCGCCTTCCTGTATGGTTGGATGAGCTCCATCGTGATGTACCCCGGAGTGGCTGCTGCGCTGGCCGTGGGCGCCGCGCCTTATGTGCAACAGTTGCTGCCACCGGGTACCCCAGCACTGGCTTCTGCTCCCGCACTACTCCTTTGCGTATTCGGCGCCATTAATCTCGTCGGCACACGCTTCAGCGCGGCGGTCATGTCGTTCGTCAACGGCTTCAAACTCCTCATCCTTTTCGGGCTGGTTGGCTGGGCCGCCATTTCTGGTCACGCCCACGTAAGCAACCTGATGCCCTTCACCGTTCGTCGCCCCGGCTCAGACGCACTCTTTCCGGCGATCGCCGGCGGTGTGATGAGCGCCTTTTTCAGCTTCGGCGGCTGGTGGGAGGCGAGCAAGATTGCCGGCGAAATCCGCGATCCCAGGCGCACCCTGCCGCTTGCATTTGTAGGCGGCGTCACCGTCGTCACCGTTATCTATCTGCTCATCAGCGCTACATTTCTCGCTGTTCTTCCCATTGATCGAGTCACCTCGAACACCGCGTTCGTCGCCCAGTTCGGCGGGGTGCTCTTTGGCGCAGCAGGTGCACGCGTTCTGTCCGCCTGCGTGCTGGTATGTGTCTGCGGAGGGATCGCCGCCATCACCATGGCTGCGCCCCGCGTCTGTTACGCCATGGCACAAACCGGCGCCTTCTTTGCAGTATTCGGAAGACTACATCCCCGCTTCGGTACCCCGGCGAATGCCATACTGCTGCAGACCGGACTTGCGCTGGCCGTGCTTTTCCTGGGCGCCTTCGACCGGGTGTTGTCTTATATCATCTTTTCGGCGGTAATCTTTCTGGCGCTGGCCGCTTCCACACTCTTCCGATTGCGCGAACCGGTGCGCGGTTGGTGGTTTCGGATCGCGCCCGTCAGCTTCATTGTCTTATCCGCCTTGGTAGCGTTCCTTATCCTTATGCATAATCCCCTACCGGCCCTGGTTGGGGTAGCCATTGTGCTCTGCGGGATCCCGTTCCGCAGGTTTATTCTTCCCAGGAGAAGCGCAATGGCTATGATTCAAACCCCATAAACAACCAACACCCCTTACCATGGGTGACATGGCAAATCGCATCCGGCTACTTATGCTGGGAATAGGTTTCTTCGCGTTTAGGCTGTTAGCCCAATCGCCGGCCGACAATTTGGCCTTGCGCGGCACTCTGGTCACGCCCGGCGGCATCGTCGAAAAAGGCACCATCCTGATCCGGCAAGGCAAGATTATCGCTGTCGGATCCAAGGTAAAACTCCCCGACAAAGTAACCGCCATTGATGTAAATGGCATCATCGCGCCCGGTCTCATCGACCTGCACAACCATCTCACCTGGAACGTCTTTCCTCGCTGGCACCCGATCCAGGAGTTCGGCAGCCGTTACGACTGGCAGAAGAAAGAGATATACCAGACATTGCTCGAGTCCCCGCATGCGTCCATGGTGGCAGACGGCCTTGAATGCGAGATGGAGCGCTATGCCGAGGTGAAAGCGCTCTCCGAAGGCGAGACCTCCGCCGTCGGCAGCCTGGCCGATGCCTGCAGCCAGGGGCTGGCGCATAATCTCGACACTGAAGACGAGTGGCATGTCGCCTATAACGTCTTTCCCTTGCGGATGTCCGAAAGCGAGCTCGCCCCCATTCGCCAGCGGCTGGCAAATCATCAGCTGCACGCGTTTTTGATTCATCTCTGCGAAGGCAGTCACCAGGACGCATCTTCGGCACACGAGTACTCCGTGCTGAAAGAGCGCGGACTGCTGATTCCCGGCGTCGCCCTTATTCACGGCGTCGCCCTGCAACCGGAAAACTTCACTGAGATGGCCGCTCACGGGGTTAGCCTGATTTGGTCGCCGCGCAGCAACCTCGAGCTTTACGGCAATACCGCCGATGTGGCCGCCGCCAAGGCTGCTCACGTCCAGATGGCGCTTTCGCCCGACTGGAGTCCCACCGGCAGCGACGGCCTGCTGGCAGAACTTAATTACGCCGCGGCCTGGAACGACACCCAGACCCCGCATCCCTTTACCGATCGCGAGCTATTTGCCATGGCTACTTCCACCCCTGCCGCCATAGTTGGAGACAGCGATCGTCTGGGCGCGCTCGAAGCCGGACACGACGCTGACCTGCTGGTCATCCGTCCGGAAGCAGATGGGTCCAAGCATGACGCCTGGTGGACGCTCACCCACGCAACTGCTGCCCAGGTCACGCTGGTGACAGTCGAGGGCGAGCCTATCTGGGGCGATCCTGACTTGCTGGACAAGTTGTCGCCTTCGCACCCGGCTGAGCGGGTCGACGTTTGCGGCACCAGCAAGGCGCTCCTCTTTACTGGCTTGCACGGACGTGTGGATGCCGCCGATGAAACCTGGGCGCACTCCACAGCCACGCTGCAAACCGCTCTGCGTCACTACGGCCGCAATCTTGCCCCTCTGGCGGAGTGCGGGCAATAAGGCTTCAGACCCGGGTGCCGATCACTTCCAGGTATTCATTTTGAATCAGGGTCTTTCCATCACTTGCCAGGTTATGCTCTGACCAGAGCTTTTCCAGATCGTCGCGGAATGCGGTTTGGCCGCCATCATCCAAGCGCGAAAACGCGACCTTGGTAGGTCCGAAATATTCGCGAAAGAATTGCACCACGTCGCGGGGAGGAGACGGGTAGTCGAATAGGATTGTGCGCCGCCTGGTTTCGACCTGCACCCCGTTGGAGCTGAGCCTTAGCCGAGCCACCGCTTCATCGCCCCACAGCGTGGGTGCCGGGATCTCCACCGGAGGTGCCACGTACCGGCTGGTGAGGCGAAACATCTTTCCCGTAAAACCGTCCGGCGTCCAATTGGCCATGGCAATCTTCCCGCCGTGGCGGCAGACCCGCGCGAGTTCCGACGCGACCTTTTCCGGGTCCAGGGCGAACATTGCTCCAAACATGCTCATCACCAAATCAAATTCCGCATCGGGGAACGGCAACTGTTCCGCATCGCCTTCCTCAAAGGTTATCTCCAGACCCTCAGCGGCGGCCCTGTGGCGCGCTTGTTTCAGAAGGTTGGTCGCGATATCGACACCCGTGACGTGCGCCCCTTTACGGGCGGCAGGGATGGCCAGGTTGCCCGTGCCACAGGCGACGTCAAGCACCTGCATCCCCGGCGTGATGCCAAGCGAGTCAACAAACACCTCCGCATCCTTTGCAGAATATTCGGCAATCTTCCCGAAATCGCCGGCCATCCATGTGGCGCGCATTTTTTCTTTTAGCTGTTCCATGAAGGAGAATATACATTTCCCCCGGAACGAGACATCACAGGTTGCGGGAAAAGGCCTTGAGGGGAGAGAGTCGTTCCCCTCAGCGGCCTTAGAGGCCGCGTCGAGAGCTCTGCACTGAGTCCCGAAGGGACGGCCTGAAAGCGTAGCCTCAGGACGATAGTCCTGGGTAAACGCCACGCAATCTGGACTAGCCCCGCCAGGGACGGCTGAAAGTCTTGGCCCAATATCCAGCCGTCCCTGGCGGGTCTGATCAGAATGACTTAGGCTTTACCCAGTTGACTAGGCCGACAGCATGGGCTACTTACAGACCGTCCCTTCGGCGACGCCCAGTGCAGAGCTCGTCACGAGACAACTCTACGAAGCCTGCCTCGGCTACGTTTGCGAATCGTCGACGTGCGACCTAAAGCAGTCTGTTACCCGTTCAATTTCAAACAAGTTGGGTTTTAGTCCTGGGCTACTCTCGCGTCTAGCATCAGGCTTCGCCGATGCATTCTTTCCACAGATCCGGGCGCGCCCGCTGAAACTCGGCGATCAGGTCAATGCATTCCTGCGAGTGCAGATCGACGACGTCGAAGCCCTGCTCCCGCAGCCAGTGCATACCGCCCTGGGCGTTGACGCTATCGCCCACAATGACCTGGTGGAAGCGGAACTGATAAATCAGGCCGCTGCAGTACCAGCAAGGAGCCAGCGTGGTGACCAGAATCGTGTCGTGCCAGGTCGGGCGACGTCCGGCAGCCCGAAAGGCGTCGGTCTCTCCGTGCAGCGAGCCATTGCCTTGCTGCACCAGCCGGTTCCGGCCCGCGCCCAGCAGCGTGCCGTCGGTGCGGAAGATCGCTCCCCCCACGGGAACGCCGCCCTCAGCCAAGCCAATGCGCGCTTGCTCCAGGGCGACCGCCAACATGCCATGGGCATCCAGAGTAGCTCCAACCACAGGTTCCATGCTCGCAGCCTAACACTGGTGAGGGGCTTAGTGGGCGACGACCTTCTCCCCGCCGCGGGGATCATTCTTTTTCAAGACAAACGTCATGCAGAACATCGTGCCCGCGGCAATCGTGAGTAGCCAGAAGGTGTCGATGTAAGAGAGCGTGGAAGCCTGGTATCTGCAAATTCTGATAAACCCGCCCGTACGCCCCCCCGACCGCATCGTGCGGACTCATGCCGCTCTGCTGCAATTGGTGGGTCAGACCGTCAAGGGTGCTGCGCAAGACCGGGTTGCCAGCAGTGATGTTGCTGCCCAGCCTCTCCTGATGAAACTGATTGCGCCGCGCCAGCACCGTCGTCACCACCGAAGTCCCCACACTGGCGCCGATATTGCGCATAAAGTTGACCAGCCCGGCAACGGCATTGCTCTTGTCCTTGGGCATGCCGTAATAAGCGGCGGCCGTGGTGGGGATGAAGACCAGGCCCAAAGGAGCGTATTGGGCGATCCGCAGCCAGGTAGCCGAGCTGAAACTAATCAGCAGATCGATCCGCCGCGTCGACACCCACATGCTGCAGGTCAGCAGAAGCCATCCCGTCGCGATCAGGTAACGGCCCTGGAACCGGCCCGCCAGCATGCCGATGAAAGGCAATGCCCCCAGCAAAACAAAGCCCGCGGCGGAAAGAACCATACCTGCCGACTCCGCGGTGTAACCCATGTTGGCCTGCAGAAACTGCGGCACCAGCACCGTGGTCGCAAACGACATGCCGCCCACCACGAACATCATCATGCTGGAGGTAGCGAAATTGAAATTCCCAAACAGCCTCACGTCGACAATGGGGCTTTTCTGGTAGAGCTCCCATATGACCAGTGCGAACAGGCACACACTGGCAATCACAATTAAGGTGACAATAAAGTTCGACCCGAACCAGTCGTCCTCCTGACCCTTGTCGAGCAGGATCTGCAACGCCCCAACCCCCAGGGCCAGCAAGGAGAAGCCAACGTAGTCCAGTTGAACCCGCTTGCCAAGCAGGCGCGCCCGGGTCAGATAAGGCGGATCTTCCACCAACTGGTAGACCAGGATAATCGCCAGGATGCCCACCGGCAGGTTCATCAGGAAAATCCAGCGCCAGGTGTAGTTGTCTGTGATCCAACCGCCGAGGGTGGGACCAATCGAAGGAGCGAAGATAGCGGTCACCCCATACAGCGAAAAGGCAAGCCCACGGAGGCGGGGCGGAAACGTGTCCGCCAGAATGGCCTGCGCCATCGGCTGCAGGCCGCCCCCGCCGCCACCCTGAACCACGCGCGCGATTAACAGAATCCCCAGGCTCGGCGCAATGCCGCACGCCAGCGAACTGATGGTGAAGATGACGATGCAGGTCATGAAGAACCGCTTGCGGCCGAAAATGCTTACCAGCCAGCCGCTAATGGGCAGAACGATGGCATTCGAAACCAGGTAAGAGGTGAGCACCCAAGTGCTCTGGTCCTGGCTGGCGCCCAGGTTCCCGCGCTATGTGTGGCAGGGCGACGTTGGCAATACTGGTATCGAGCACTTCCATGAATGCCGCCAGCGACACCACAAAGGCAATCAGCCAGGGGTTGGTCTTGGGCTTCCAGTCATGGTCTGCCTGTGTTAGTGTTGCGGCGGCGGCGCTCATTCAGATCCCTGATGCGCAGAGCAGCCAAGTTGATTCGGATTTCTGATAGAACTAGTACCTTGCAACTCCTGCCGCTCGAATTGACATCGGCAGAGTATCCTTTTTAGGATGTTGTTTGCGCACCGCTCACGCGTGGACTCGTCGAGGAGTCGCACAAACCGGTGGATCACCATTCATAGTCGTTAACGTCAAATGCCTTGTCAGCGATGATCATAGTCAAAGACCTTACAAAAAGGTACGCCCGCGCCGTTGCTGTTGATCAAATTTCCTTCTCCGTAACCAAGGGCCAGATCGTTGGCTTCCTCGGCCCCAATGGCGCCGGGAAGACGACGACCATGCGCATCCTCACCTGCTTCCTTTCCCCAACGGCCGGCACCGCCTCAGTCGCAGGCTTCGATGTTCTCGAACAGCCCTTCGAAGTCAAAAAGCGAATCGGATATTTGCCCGAAACCCCTCCGCTCTATCCGGAAATGGAGACCGCCGAATATCTGCGCTTCGTCGGCAAGCTTAAGGGCCTTGCAGGCGCCGACCTTGAAAAGCGCATCGACTATGTATGTGAGCGCTGCTTTGTGGCGGATGTGAAAAACAAGCTTCTGGGCAAACTCTCCAAAGGCTATCGCCAGAGGGTTGGGCTGGCGCAAGCCATCATTCACAACCCCGACGTGTTGATCCTTGACGAACCAACGGCCGGCCTCGATCCCAAACAGATCAATGAAACCCGCGACCTGATCAAGAGCCTGGCCGGCGACCACACCATCATTCTCAGCACCCATATTCTGCCCGAGGTCGAACAGATCTGCGAACAGGTCATCATCATCAACAAAGGCAAGCTGGTGGCAACCGATTCCGTCCGCAACCTGCAGGCCAGGACGCGCGGCGACGAATCCCTTTTGCTTGAAATTGCCGGCCCGATGGCCAGACGCCCGTGGTGGTGCAACAGAAGCTCGAAGCCGTCCCCGGCGTCAGCCGCGTGCTGCTGAACGATCGCAAAGACGCAGGGATGCTGTTCGAGGTGCAAAGCCAAAAGGGACAGCTGGTCCGGGGAGACCTGGCGCGCGCCGTGGTCGCTGCCGGCTGGGATCTCTGTGAACTCCGGCCAGCCGCAAGAAGCCTGGAGGAAATTTTCCTCCAGCTCACCGGAAGCCAGGCTCCGGCCGAACCCGAGAAGGTGCAGCTATGAGAAATACCTGGACCATTTGCGCCAAGGAGCTGCGGAGCTATTTCGTATCTCCCATCGCCTATCTCTTGTTGACCATGTTTGCCCTGATCTTCGGCTTCTTCTTCTGGAACGCGCTCGGTTATTTCGTCATCGAGGGAATGGAGATGCAGATGCGCGGCCAGTCGTTCCCCATGAACATCAACGAACAGATCATCCGGCCGCTGCTTTCCAACGTCAGCGTGGTGGGGCTCTTCTTTATCCCCATGATCACCATGCGCCTCTTTGCCGAAGAAAAGCGTTCCGGGACCATTGAGCTGCTGGCCACCTCTCCGATCCGCGACATCGAAATCATCCTGGGAAAATGGCTGGCGGCCATGATCCTCTACGCCTGCCTGCTGCTCTTTACCGCGCTCAATTTTGCTTTCCTCTTCCGCTACGGCCACCCGGATTGGAAACCGATGGCCGTCGGTTACCTGGGCCTGTTGTTACAGGCGGGCACACTCCTCGCGCTGGGCACCTTCATCTCGACGTTGACTAAGAATCAGATTATTGCCGGGGCGGCCACCTTTGGCGTTTGCCTTTTGCTCTGGGTGCTGGAGTGGACCAGCGGTTATGAAACGGCAGCCTGGGCGCGGGTGCTCAGCTATCTCTCGGTGATTACCCACTTCGATTCCTTCGCTCGAGGCGTGATTGATTCGAAAGACGTCATCTTTTATCTCAGCGGGATCTTCCTCGGCCTCTTTTTTACTGCGCGCTCGATGGAATCGCTGCGCTGGAGGTCATAGATGGCGAGTCAGTGGCTAAAGGCGAGACAAACAAAGTACGGAGCCTACGCAGCCTTATATATTCTGGTCGTGCTGGCCATCCTGGTGGTGGCGAACATGCTTGCCGACCGCTACAACAAGTCTCTGGATACCACTTCGAACAAACGCTACAGCCTCTCTGACCAGACCAAAAAGATCATAGATGGGCTGAAGCAGAATGCGACCATTACCTACTTCAACCAGAGCACGCGCTTCCGCGACGGTAAGGACCTGCTCGACGAATACGCGAGCCTCTCCCCCAAAATCCACATCGAGTACGTGGATCCGGATAAGCAGCCGCAATTAGCACGCGCGGCCGGCATCCGCGACTTCGGCACTGCAGTGGTGAGGATTGGCGGCAAAACAGAGACCGCAAAAAGCTTGACCGAAGAGGGGATCACCGGAGCCTTCATACGTGATCTCAAGGGCACCACGCGCACGGTCTGTTTTGTGACCGGCAGTGGAGAGCACGCGATCGACGACACCGAGCGCGATGGATTGTCACAATTCAAGGATCTTTTAGCAAAGGATGAGTATCAATCTAAATCCGTTGACCTGCTGCAAAAGGCAGAGGTGCCTGCCGATTGCACGACCCTGGTGATCGCCGGCCCCACCCACGACTACCAGCAGCCCCAGGTCGACGCCATCAAGACCTATGTCGAGAATGGCGGGCGCGCCTTCTTCATGCTCGATCCGCCGATTCAGTTCGGGCGTTCGGAAATTGCCGCCAATGATGCTCTGACCAGCCTGCTGCAGAGCTGGGGTGTGACCATGGACAAGGACATGATTCTCGATCTGAACCCGATCGGGCAGATTGCGGGCCTCGGCCCCCAGGTGGCGCTTGTCAGCACCTACAGCAACCAGCCCATCGTGGCGCAGATGCGCGGCAGCGCCGTCGGCTTTCCGCTCTCCCGCTCCATGCAGATCAAGGACACCGGCAAGGCGAGTGTCGAGAAACTGTTCGATTCCTCCAGCAGCAGCCTGGCTACCTCCAACCTTAATTCCCCCGAAGTCAGCGTCGCCGATCCCAACAACAAGAAGGGACCGCTTACCATTGCCGCAGCGGGCACGTATAGCACCGGCAAGCAAAACTCGCAGGGCCGCTTCGTCGTGACCGGTAGCTCCTCGTGGGCTGCGAACCGCTTCCTCGGTTTCAATGGCAACGGCGATTTGGCATTGAACGCCGTGAACTGGCTTTCGTCCGACGAGGATTTGATCTCTATCCGGCCCAAGCAGCAGGATGATCGGCGCATCACCATGACCAGGGCCCAGTTGAACGTGGTGCGGGCGACCAGTCAGTTCGTGTTGCCGCTGATGGTGGTGGTCGCTGGAACTCTTGTTTGGTGGAAGAGAAGATGAATTCCCGTGGTCTGATGGTTGCGGTTATTGTTCTCGCCGCATTGGCCGGCGTTCTTTACTGGTCGCAGCACCGCAAGCCGCCCGAAGAGAGCACCGCCGTTTCGGCCAACACCGCGCCGGTGATCCTGAAAGTCAATACGCCAGACATAACCGAGCTCGAGATCAAGCACAGGGGCTCAGATCCGGTCACGCTCAAAATGACGGAGGCCGGCAAGTGGCAGATTACCGAGCCGAAGGAATACCCGGCTGATCAGGATGCGGTGATCGGTGTGCTCTCGACCCTGTCAGCGCTGAATGCAGACCGTGTGGTCGAGGATAAGGCGTCCGATCGCAAGCAATACGGACTGGACGCCCCTGCAGTCGAGCTGGACATTACGGGCAAAGGCCAAGGGGTGCGTCAGCTGCTGCTGGGCGACGACACGCCGGCGGGTGGGGATGCATACGCCGCGTTGGCCGCAGATCCCAGGGTTTTCACCATCGCCAGCTACAACAAGAGCAGTCTGGATAAAAGCCTGAACGATCTTCGGGATAAGAGCCTGTTATCGTTGAACGCCGACAAGGTAAGCCGCGTTGAGCTGCTTAAAAAGGGCCAGACGATAGAGTTCGACCGCACCAAAGACGGCTGGCAGATCCTGAAACCCACATCCTCCCCCGCGGACAGCACCGTAGTGAACGATCTTGTCCGCACTTTAACCGGCGCCAAAATGGACCTCAGCGCCAACGATGCTGCCGCGGAATTTGCCCGGGCCACCGCAGTGGCAACGGCAAAGTTAACCGGCGACACCGGCACACAGACACTCGAAGTACGCAAGAGTAAAGACAATTACTATGCCAAATCGAGCGCCGTGGACGGCGCCTTCAAGGTAGATTCCTCGGTCGGGCAAGCGCTCGATAAGAAGGTTGAAGATTTCCGCAGCAAAAAGTAGCCTTGGCTTGCTACGTGGCTTCGTTGTGGACAGTCGCCTCTGGCGCGTTTTCTTTAACTGAGGCGATGCCCTCCTCCCGGTCTTCGATGGACTTGTACATCTGGCTGGTTCCGATGACCTGATGATTCCCAGCCTTCAAGTTGAACATGTGCTCGCCGTTGTGGGCTTCTTTGCGCTCGTAACGGCGGTCTACGGATGCATTCTTTTTGACCGCCTCGATCCCGCCCCTGGCCGAGGATTTTTCCTTGTACATCTGGCTGGTCAGGATGATCTGTCCATTGGCGGCCTTGAGATGGAAGTGATAATCGCCATCCTTAGCTTTGGTGATTTCGAACTTGCCTGCCATCGTTCCTCCTGGAAGATGCTTTCTGGTTAGTGGTTTGAGTTGGTTTCCACCCTTAGGTCGGCGCCGCTCATGCGTCCCGGTTTTTCCAGTCCTAGCATGCCCAACAGAGTGGGAGAAATGTCGCGCAGCGAGCCGCCTGCGCGCAGCCGATACTTGCCCGCATCGTCGCTGACCAGAATCACCGGCACCGGGTTAGTCGTATGCGCGGTGTGGGGGCCGCCGGTTACGGGATCGATCATCAACTCGGCATTGCCGTGGTCGGCAGTGATCAGCATGGAGCCGCCCCGCTGTTTAAGCGTCTGATAGATGCGGCCCAGGCAGGCGTCAATCGTCTCCACCCCCTGAATCGTCGGCTCCAGCTTACCCGAGTGCCCTACCATGTCGGCGTTGGCAAAATTCACCACCACCAGGTCAAACGCAGGGTCGCCAATCGCCTTGATCACTGCATCCGCGATCCCCGCTGCGCTCATCTCCGGCGCCAAATCGTAGGTCGCCACTTTCTGCGACGGCACCAGCACCCGGTCCTCGCCGGCAAATGGCTTCTCGATACCGCCGTTGAAAAAGTACGTCACGTGGGCATACTTCTCCGTTTCGGCAATGCGCAGATTGCGCAAATTGGCCTGGGCCAGCATATCCGCCAGCAGATTCTCCATGGACTCGGGCAGGATCACGATGGGCAAAGAGAACTGCTTGTCATACTGGGTCATGCACACGTAGTGCAGTCGCTTCGGCACCTCGGACGGTGGAATCATCCGGTCCATATCTTCCGCGCCGGGTAGACTCTTGCCATCGTCTTTCGTCAGGCCGCTGTTGCGCGCCAACACCCGCGTAATCTGCCGCACCCGGTCGGCGCGAAAATTGAAGCAGATGCATGCATCTTCATCGCGCACCGGGCCCACGGGCTGTCCCTTGGCGTCGACCACCACAAACGGTTCCACGAACTCGTCGGTCACCTCGTTGTGGTAGCACTCTTTAACCCGCGCGATGGGGTCGCTGTAAGCGCCGCCTTCGGTCTTCCCTACCATGGCGTCGAATGCCTTCTTCTCCCGCTCCCATCGCCGGTCACGGTCCATGGCAAAGTAGCGCCCGCTCACGCTGGCAATCCTGCCCACACCAATTTCATCGATCTTGCGCTGCAGCTTCTCCAGATACCCCACACCGCTGGTGGGCAGCGTATCGCGGCCATCCAGGAAGGCATGGACAAAGACCCGCTCGACACCATGTTGCTTGGCCGCCAGCAACAGGGCATATAGATGCTCCTGTTGGGAATGCACGCCGCCGTCGGAGACCAGCCCCAGCAAGTGCAGGGCGCGTCCCTTCTCGCCCGCATGCTTCAGCGCCTTGACGATCACCGGATGGCGGAAGAATTCGCCCGATCGAATCAGATCGTCTATACGGGTGATGTCCATGTGCACCACACGGCCCGAGCCGATGTTCAGATGGCCCACTTCGCTGTTGCCCATCTGCCCATCGGGCAAGCCCACGAAATGATCCGAAGCATGCAGCAAGTCATTAGGAAATTCCGCTAACAGCTTGTCGTAGGTAGGCTTGCGCGCCAGCGCAACGGCGTTGGCAAACTGCTCCGCACGATAACCCCAGCCATCCAGAATCGTCAGCACCACCGGTTTTTTCAGCGCCACCATTACTCCCCAGCGTTGACTGCTTCGCGGCCGAGGAACTCCGCCCCCTGCCCCAGTTCTTCCTCGATGCGCAGCAACTGGTTGTACTTGGCAATGCGATCGGTGCGCGAAGCCGAGCCGGTCTTAATCTGTCCGGCGCCCGTGGCCACCGCCAGGTCGGCGATGAAACTATCCTCGGTTTCGCCGCTGCGGTGGGAAATAACGGAGGTGTATCCATAGCGGCGGGCCAGCGCGATGGCCTCAAACGTTTCGCTAATCGTCCCGATCTGGTTCACCTTGATCAGGATGGAGTTGCCTACGCCCTCTTCAATACCTCGCTGCAGGCGTTCCGTGTTGGTCACGAACAGGTCGTCGCCCACCAACTGTATCTTCTCGCCCAGTTCTTTGGTCAGGAACTGCCAGCCGGCCCAATCGTCCTCGGCCAACCCGTCTTCGAGCGAGATGATAGGGTACTGCCGCACCCAGCTCTCCCAGAAGCGCGTCATCTCTTCGCTGGTCTTCTCGCTCTTGTCGCTCTTCTTGAAAACGTACAGTCCTTTTTCCTTATTGAAGAACTCGCTCGATGCCGGATCGAGCGCGATGGCGATCTCTTCTCCTGCCTTGTATCCCGCCAGCTCAATCGCTTCGAGGATCACCTCGATGGCCTCTACATTGGATTTCAAAGAAGGGGCAAAGCCGCCCTCATCGCCCACCGAGGTGCTGTATCCCCGCTTCTTCAAGACCCCTTTCAAGGTGTGGAAGACTTCCACCCCCCAGCGCAGCGCATCGCCAAAGCGCTCCGCGCCTACCGGCATCACCATGAATTCCTGAAAGTCCACATTGTTGTCGGCATGTGCGCCGCCGTTGATGATGTTCATCATCGGCACCGGCAGCACCGACGCATTCACCCCGCCCAGGTAGCGGTAAAGCGGAATCTGCAAGGCGTTGGCTGCGGCTCGTGCGCAGGCCATCGAAACCGCCAGGATCGCATTGGCGCCCAGCTTTCCCTTGTTCTCGGTGCCGTCCAGCGCAATCATGGTGGCATCGATCAGCCGCTGGTTGGCCGCATCCATGCCGGCAAGTTCAGGGGCCAGCACGCTCTCTACGTTTTCTACTGCGTGCAGCACTCCCTTGCCCAGGTAATGCGCCTTGTCGCCATCGCGCAGTTCCACCGCCTCGTGCTCGCCCGTCGAGGCTCCGCTGGGTACAGCCGCCCTGCCCATGGCTCCGCTCGCGAGAAGCACATCGGCCTCTACCGTCGGGTTCCCTCGGGAATCCAGAATCTCGCGTGCGTGAATGGCAACAATCTCGGTCATATCACTCCTTGTAATGCGATGTCGTAGACGATCTTTCAGATGGGGTCCGGCGGTCGACGGCAATCGCTTGTCCATCCACCCCGCCAATCATGCTGATGAAATTTCCCATCTTCGCGCCAGAACGAATTCTAACAAAGCGTGTTGCGGCTTCCGGTGAAGCGCCGCCGCATGTTACCCCCGTGGTTCTTTCTTTCTCTTGTCAGGCTTCCGGATGTAAGCTTGGACTAATCTATAGGTGCACTGTTAGTGCACCTAACATTGGGTTAGGGACAGGTTAGGACCAGCTATGAAAAAGACATGTTTTTCCTTGGCCGCAGCGGCCACCCCCGCTCTGAGTTTAGTTCTGAGTTCCCCGTTTCTTCTGGCGCAAGCCAAGCCAAGTCCTTATGAAGGCGTCTCGGTGCCGCCCGCAAGCGATGCCATCACCACCACCGAGCAGGCGCCTGCCACTCCTCCGCCCGCAACCGCACCGGCGCCGGCGCCAGCCGCGAAGAGCAATCCCGACGCGGGCATTATCGAAACCCCGCTGCCGCCATCCGCGGAAGACTACAAGCCTCACAGTTCTGCCCTGCAAGCTCGCAGCTTCAATGCTTCGGCCGACAATCTCGATGACGACATCGTCACCTATGTTCCCGGACCGGCGAATGCGTTGCCTGAAGGAACCGTCTTCAGGGTTCGGATGCTGCAGGATATCGACGCCGGTTCCACCGCTCCGAACACACCTTTCCGGGGAACGGTCACCCAGGACGTCATGCGCAACGGCAAGGTCGTCGTCCCGGTAGGTTCGGAGTTGCGTGGCAGGGTGGTATATGCCACTGCCGGCAATCGTCTCAACGGGGGCTCTGTCATCCACCTCCGCCCCGATGAATTCGTCCTGCCTGACGGCACCCGCTACCATCTGCACGCTGAAGTCATCGATACCTTCGGCTCCGACACCAAGGCCAAGGGCGAAGGAAACATCGTCGCCAACCAGCACGGCAAGCGAACGATAGCTGAGCTCGGCCTGGGCGCCGGCAGCGGAGCGATCGTAGGTGCAGCCGTCGGCGGCGGAGTCGGCGCCGTAGTGGGCACGGCCGTCGGCGCAGGCGTGGTCACCGCACATTGGTTGCGGACCAACTGGTCAGCGAATCTTCCCGCTAATTCCACCGTGGTCTTCAGCCTGACCGATCCCATGTTTCTGAACCCGGTGCAAGACCAGAAGACCGAGTTGCTGCCGCAGACGTTTGATGGAAGGTAGAGGGGGCCAGCAGGTCCATCGAAAAACATTTCCACGAGAGGTACGCTGAACTGCAGATCCCTCGGCTTCGCTCGGGATGACAAAGGAGAGGCGGCGCTTCCATTGGGCATTTTGTTACTGGACGGAGCGATCCGCAGTTCTCGTCCCATTGTAACGACTCTCCGAGGGAAGCGCAGCCCTCCCCTTTGTCATCCCGAGCGAAGCCGAGGGATCTGCAGTTCAGCGGACCTCTCGTGGAAATGTTTTTCGACTGGAGTACCCATGGGCCTTCGGCCCACAATTTACCCTAAGCCAGTTTTTCTGTAGGAACCCGCTCCAGCAGTCGCCGCCAGGTTTTCTGGTTAATCCTGTGGCTTTTCTTCAAATCCTCCAGAATGCGTTCGAAGTCGGTATGCCCATGCAGCCTGTTCCACGCCGGGTTTTTTGAGAACCAGGGATAATTCTCATTCCCCAAATAGATCGCCCGTCGCAGCCAGTGCAGCGCCTCGCTCTCATCCCCTTCCACCGCAAAGTAGGTCGCCAGGCGATAAGCCATCTCGCTATCCGCCTCCGCCGCGGAAAGCGAATCTTCCTCGATCAGCGACGTAGCTCGCTCCCGCTCGCCTACCTGCACATAACACAACGCCAGCGTGGGGAAAGCAATGCGCATGCTCTCATCGTCGTGGATCACCGCCTCCAGAATCCTGATCGCCTCCTGCATGTCTCCCTGGCGCATTCTCTGGTAAGCGACCGAAGTACGCAGCAAGGGATGCCTGGGTTCCAAGGTCAATCCTTTCTGCAGCTCTTCCTCCGCCAGTTCCAGCTGGTTTTGATACTGATACACCCGCGCCCGGTGGTTATAAATGATCGGCGCATTGGAGGGGTTCAGTTGCAGCGACCGATTGAACTGTTGCAGCGCCTCTTCATACATCCCATCCAGGCGCAGGGTCTGACCGGCCACCAGGTGCACATTCCAGTTGTTATCCGCCGTTAACAGCAGATGCTCGATGCCATGGCGCGCGCTTTCCTTCTCTCCCCGCGACAGCAGCATGTACACGCGATAAAGGTTGGCCTCGATCGACCCCGGATCGATTTCGAGTGCGCGGTCGAAGTTGCGCCGTGCCGCCAATAAGTGCAACTGGCCGCCCAACCCGTGACGCACATATTGCAGGTGGGTAATGCCCAGCCCGCTCCACGCCGGTGCAAACTCCGCGTCGCGCGCCACCACGCTTTCGAACATCTCCCGCGCCTTATCCAGGTCGCTGCGGGCACCGGATCGTGACATGAACGACGACAGCAGCGCCCGCGCCTGCAGGTATTCCTCCGACAATGCCTCCGCCATAGGCGCGCTGCGGGTCGATTCGCCGTTCTGTTGCAGCTTACCCAGCCCTTGCAGGGTGGCGAACACCTCGTTGCAAATCTCCGTCTGCACCGCGATCAGATCGAAGGAAGGCACGCTGATGGTGCCCCCGGCGCGCACGCTCTGCCCGGGCACGTCCAGCAACTGCCAGTTCAGATCGAAACCTTTTTCCGAACGCATGAAATTCCCCGCCAACACCCACTGCACCAGCAGCTTCTTTCCCACCGACAGCGGATCCATCTGCTGCATGGGCACGGGCAACTGCATCAGCGAACTGGAAGGCCGCACCACCAGCGAAGACATGCGCGCCAGCCGGGCTGCAATCGCGTCCGCCAGCGCGTAACCGTACAACGGCGACTCGTCCGACTGCCCGAAGTTCTGAAACGGCAGCACAAGAATCGTATTCTGCTTCTGCTGCACATCGGCCGACTCGCGGAAACGCTCTGCGAGCATGGAAAGAAATCCCGTTGCCCGCTGCGCGCGCTCGGCCGCCGGCACCTGCAAGTTGGCCGCGGTATCACCGGGCAGAAAACCGGTTTCGAGCTGCATGGTCTTCATGATGGTGCGTAAGGCTTCGCGCAGATCGGCGGCCGAGGAGTAACGCCCGCTGGGCGTCTTTTGCAGGCAGGTGGCGATCACACTGGCCAGTTCGGCGGGCACCTGCGGGCAGCACTCGGCCAGCGGCTGAGGTTCGGCGAACTGGATCGCGCGCACGCTCTGAAACTCTTCCGCCTCCGGCCGCACAAACGGATGCCGCCCGCTCAACAGCTCATAGAGCGTCACGCCCACCGCGAAGATATCGCTTTGCACGCTGGTTTGGCCGGTCACGAACTGCTCCGGCGCCATGTAGGCGATGGTCCCGCCGCGCGCAGTGTAGGTCGTGCGCACTTCGCGTTTCGACGCATCCTGACGCGGCTTTGCCGGATCGAATTCGGCCTCAGCGGCTGAGATTCTTCTGGCCAGTCCAAAGTCCAGAATCTTGACCACCCCGCCATCGGTCAGCATCACGTTCGCCGGCTTCAGATCGCGATGAAAAATTCCCAACCGGTGCGCCGCACTCAGGCCGTCGGCAATCTGAATGCCCACCGAGAGCCCAAGCTGCACGCTGGCCGCGCCGTTGGCGATAATCTTGTCCAGCGATTCTCCCGGCACGTACTGCATAACGATGTAGGCTTCGTCTTCGGAATCCCCCACCTCATAGATGGCGCATACGTTTGGGTGTTCGATGGCCGAAGCCAGCCGTGCCTCGCGCAGCACCGTACTCCGCATCTGCTCGATCGACAGTGAGCCCCGCTTCAATATCTTCAGCACCACTGGCCGCATCAGCAGCGTGTCGTTGGCCAGGTACACCACTCCGCTGCCGCCGGCGCCCAGCTTGCGAATCACTTCATAGTGCTCGATGAGTCGGCGCTTCATGCTTCCAGTCTATAATTCTTCGCATGGCCGACACCGGCAGCAAGAAGCGGAGCGCTCATTGGAACTGGCTTCTCCTTCTTCCTGCCCTGGGGCTGCTCTTTCCCGCCCTCTACGCGCGCGAAACCCCGGCACTCTTCGGTTTCCCCTTCTTTTACTGGTATCAGTTTGCCTGGGTGTTTCTCACGGCCGCTATCACCGCAGTGGTCTATTTGCTCGCCCGGGAGTTATAATGCTCCATAATTGGAGAGTTAAGTTGTATGTCCAAACCGCACCCCGGCGCCCTGGCCTATCCCGAAACCCACTACCACGCTCCGGTGCTGCCTGATCTCTCCCGTCAGGAAGAGCGCCGGCGCCTAACGGCAGCCGGCCTACGGGCCCTGTTCAAAATCGTCGAACGCTGGAAAGTGGTGGATGAGGATGCGCGTCAGCTTCTCGGCGGCGTCTCCAATGGAACCTACTATCAACTCAAGGGGAATCCTGCGCGCCGCCAGGACCCTTGACCAGGACAGGCTGGTCCGCATTTCTTATCTGATTGGGATCTTCAAGTCGCTCAACATTCTTTACAGCCAGCGGCTCGCCGATCAATGGATGCAGTTACCCAACACCAACCCCATCTTTGCCGGCCGCACTCCGCTCGATTACATCCTGCGCGGAGGCGCGCCCGCTATGGACATGGTGCGTCGCCTGCTCGATGCTCGCCGCGGCGGCCGGTGAGCATTCCCTTAACCAATCTGCGCCGTTTCGATACCCATCGTTTATTGCCGGCCAAATACTCTCCCAACTACGATTCCGTTCTCACCGCGATCGCGGATGATGAAGATCTGCCGCTCATCTTCGAGCTCGACAACGCCACCAATGCCCGTTTGCAGGCAGAAGAAACCTTAGGCCCCGGTATCGGCATCAGCTCCCGCGAACTGGTCTTCCACGTGCCGAATTATCGCGTGATCAACGCCGCCTTCACCCACGCCAATCCGCTGGGGGGTCGCTTCTCCACCCCGGAGCGCGGCGCCTGGTATGCCGCCTTCGAGTTGGCCACCGCCAAGGCGGAGGTGATTTTTCACAAGAGCATTGAATACGCGGAAATTGATTGGAAAGAGCGAGAAGAGATTGGATACGACGACTACCTGGCAGATTTCACTGCCGCCTTCCACGACCTGCGGGGGGTGAAGGACGAGGCCCTAAGCCCCACCAGCTATGTGCGCTCGCAGCAACTGGCAGTGGAATTGATGGAGCTCGGCTCGCTGGGCATTGTTTATCCCAGCGTACGCCGCGAAGGCGGCACCTGCCTTGCCTGTTTTCGCCCCAGCATTGTTGCGAATGTACGCAAGAGCGCGCGCTACAAGCTAATCTGGACCCCGCTGCTGGCCCGGATCATCCGCCAGGATAGCACAATCCAGTAATTTCCCCGTGCGACCAAACCAGGTTCGGTGGTTTACTGACCGGACCACCGGACGTCGTTACGCCTCACGTCGTCGAGGGTGGAGGGGTACCAGGTTTTCCCCCGGTCCACGCTCACCCAATGCAACGCAGTCGTGCTCTTCAGCAGCACAGCAACATACGTTTCCTGATCGGCGCCCGACCTCGGAGCCTGGCCGCTTCCCGGTGCGGAAGTCAAGGCAGGTATCCCGAGCAGCTCAACCGCTTTGCCATCCCATTGCTGTTTGACCTGATGCCAATGCTTTCCCTGATCGTCGGAGCGAAAGAGTGTGCCATTGCTATCCAGCGCCAGCTGGCATCCGGCAACCACCAGTTGGCTCACGGGAGAAAGTCTGCTCGGCAGCACCGGAGCTTGCGCGCTCGCATTGGCCGCCACGGCAGCAACCTGCGCCTGGGATGAGAGAGACACCGGTGGACGCGAGGACGCCGAGGGTCAGCAGGGCAACCTGTAAGGAGCGACGCCTGAGCAGGGGAGTCATATGTTCAGCTTATCGGCCACGAAAAAACCCGCAATGCCCCTTCAGTGGCTTTAAATCACCCGAACGTAAGCACATATAACAAGCTACCCCCAACGTGACTAAGTCCAGCGTGCTCAGGTACTTCAATCCGCTTCTGCAGGGCAAAGCCCTGGCTCTCGAAGAGCCCCCGGGCGGCCACGTTGTCTGCCCACACATTGGCGCTTAGCCGGGCGAAGCCGCCTGCCTTGGCCTGGTCAATAGCCCACTCCAAAAGTCGCTTCCCTACCCCTTGTCGCCGGTAGGGCGCACGAACCGCTAAACCGTTCACCAGGAAGCTATTCCAATCCTGCGAGTCGTCGATCGGCTTAAGGATCTGCACCCGATCCTGGGGAAGAAGCTCCTGGTCCTCATCCCGCAGCCATGCGGCAGGAAAGGCGTTGATCATCCCCACCACACCTTTGTCTTCTGCGACAAAACAGTGACGCCAGGAAAATCCACCCGTATCCTGCTTCATGCTGCGCGCCATCAGCCCCGCCAGCATCTCTTTCGGCGCCATCTCTTCCAGCAGGAATTCGTACATGCCGTCACCGGCCATGATCGACAATTCGGCCAGCGCATAAGCATCGGCGGGCAACGCAGCGCGAAAGACTATTCCTGATGGCATCAGCGGTCCCCTTCACCTTACATCGTTTCGTGTGCATACTGGACGAACCATGGCCGTTGCGATGCTGCGTGGAGTCAACCTCGGTGCTCACCAGAAAATCAGCATGCCAGCGCTCAAGAGTCTCTGTACCTCCCTCGGACTGCGGGACGTGCAAACCTACATTCAAAGCGGCAACGTTGTTTTTCGCGAGGAGAGCGAAGACCTCGCGACGCTCGCGCGGAGGCTCGAGGACGGAATTGAAGGCGAATTTGGCTTTCGGCCCGCAGTCATCGTGCGCACCGCTTCTGAGCTGCGGAAGGTGATTGCCAAAAACCCGTTTGCCGGACGCGCTGGAATCGAGCCCAACAAGCTGCTGGTCGTTTTTCATGGACCGGGCTCCCACGCGGCAGGCCCGCGACCAGGTGCTGGCGATGGCTTGCGATCCTGAGGAACTACGCATCAGCAACCGCGAAGTCTATATCTATTATCCCAACGGAATGGCTCGCCCGAAAATACCTTTGGCCCGCCTGGAGAAGGCGCTGCAATGTTCCTCCACGGGCAGAAACTGGAACACCGTCAACAAGTTGATGGCCATGGCAGAGGCAATGGAAGGGACCCGGTAGGCATTGCCAAAACTTTCAGCCGTCCCGCTACGGGAACTGTACCCCCCCGCAGGCGTGACTCACCGCCCTTGCTTTAGACTGGAGGTCCGATGATACCTACCCTTGAATGGACCGCCGACGGAGTCCGCTTCCTCGATCAGACGCGCTTACCGCTGGAAGAAACCTATGTGCTTGCCACCACCAGCGATCAGGTGGCCAATGTAATCACCACCATGGTAGTGCGCGGAGCCCCGGCGATCGGCGTTGCCGCTGCCATGGGCGTGGCCCTGGGCGTCAAGAACAGCTCTGCCACTACCCTTCCGGCGCTCACTACCGAGTTGGAGAGCATCTCCAAGACCCTGGCCGCAACGCGCCCCACGGCGGTGAATCTGTTCTGGGCCATCGAACGCATGCGACGCCGCTTCTTCTCGCTCGCCGCCCAGCCCGGCATCACCATTGCCGCCATCCAAGACGCGCTCATCGCCGAAGCACGCACCATGTACGACGAGGACATCGCAGCCTGCCGGACCATGGGCGCACACGGCGCAGACCTCATGCCTCCAGCGGGCGGAGTGCTGACCCACTGCAACGCGGGGGCTCTTGCCTCCTGTGGTTACGGCATGGCGCTGGGGGTGATCCGCGCTGCAGTCGAACGCGGGCACCAGCTCCACGTCTACGCCGACGAAACCCGGCCGTTTCTGCAGGGCGCGCGCCTTACCGCCTGGGAGATGATGCATGACGGAATCCCCACCACCGTACTGTGCGACAACATGGCTGCCAGCCTCATGCGCCAGGGCAAGATCAAGGCTGTCATCGTCGGCTCCGACCGGGTCGCCGCCAATGGCGATGTGGCCAACAAGATCGGCACGTACGGGGTCGCCATCCTGGCTAAGGAGCACGGTATCCCGTTTTATGTCGCTTGCCCCTGGTCGACTATCGATATGGCAACCGCAAACGGCGACGCCATCCCCATCGAACAGCGCTCTCCAGTCGAAGTCACCCACCATGGCGGCAAGCAGATGACACCGCACGGCGTCGGGATCGAGAACCCGGCGTTCGATGTGACCCCGGCGCGGTATGTCACCGCCATCATTACCGAGCGTGGCGTTCTCCGGCCGCCCTACGCAGAAGCGCTAAGGGGCCTGGAAACGGTCGCTCGGTCGCTGCGGCCGCCCGTTAGCGCATTCCAGGCGGCAGTCACACCGGCCACGGGCTTGGATAGAGTTAAGCATGGTCTTCAGCGCTCTGAACCCGCGCAATCGGTCCCTGCCGCGAGGAATCGCGCTGGTTCTCGGCAGCCTGGTGCTCGCCTTCATGCTGGCCGGCTTTCCCGATGATCGCCCCTCGCTTAAGCTGCTCATTCCTACCTTCGCCGCCGCGCTGGGAACCTGGGACACCATACGCTGCCTGCGCCATCGCTGGAGCCTCTATCACGGCGCAGTGGTGGTGCTGATCTACATGGACATCATGGCCCTGTGCATGATCCTCTTCCTGCTCCTGTATCCCTACGGCCGCTGGCTGTTGTAGACCGCCAAACATTAGTTTCAACCTGGGGGTATGAGCGCCTGCTCGGACTGAAGTAGAATCTTCGGGCAGACCGGCCAAACACAATCCCCTCATCAGGAGAACCAATGCTTAAAGGATTTCGCGACTTTATCCTGCGCGGCAACGTGGTCGATCTTGCCGTAGCCGTCGTCATCGGCGCCGCATTCACGGCCATCGTCAACGCCCTGGTCGCCGATATTATCAACCCGCTGATTGCGGCCATCGTCAGCAAGCCGGATTTCTCCTTCCTGACACTGCATCTCCATGGCGGCGTGATCAAGTACGGCGACTTTCTCAATGCCCTGATCTCTTTTCTGATCATCGCCTCCACCATTTACTTCCTGGTCGTGCTGCCGGTCAATACTCTTACTGAACAGGTTTCGACCCAAGGTGGTTGCGGCGCCCACCACCAAGCCGTGCCCGGAGTGCTTGAGCGATATCCCGATCGGCGCCAAGCGCTGCTCCCATTGCGCTCAACTGGTAGCTTAAAAGATCTATCGAAGGGACTGCCTCCGGAGCGGCAGCAGTTCCTTCGTATAGACTTTGATATCACCTGCTCATTGCCAAGACGATTTGTCTTCTGCCTGCTGGGCCTCGCCCACCTCTCCGTCCTGGCCCAGGTTTCTCCTTTTCCCGATCGAGTTTTGGGGTACCGCGACTTCAGCCGCCAGGCCAAAATCGACCGGGATTTCCTGGCCGTTCCGGATGCAAAGCTGGCCCAGGAAGAGCTCAAAACCCTTACCGCCGCCCCCCACGTCGCAGCCAGCAAAGAGGACTACGACACCGCGCTCTATGTGGCAGGCAAGTTCAAGGCCGCCGGCCTCGACACCCAGATTGTCCCGTACAAGGCGTGGATGAATCTGCCCCAGGAAGTTTTTCTTGAGGCCACCAATGCCGACGGAAAAATCCTGATGAGCGGACCCACGCGCGAGCATGTCGACAACGATCCCTACCAGGACGATCCCCGCGTGCTGCCCCCTTTCAATGGCGCGTCTCCGTCCTGTGATGTGACCGCCGAAGCTGTCTATGTCAATTACGGGCGTCCTGAGGACTTCAAGAAGACTGGACGACATGCACATCAGTGTTGCGGGAAAGATCGTTCTGGTTCGCTATGGAATGAACTTCCGCGGGGTCAAGGTCTACCTGGCGCAACAGCGAGGAGCTGCCGGAGTCATCATCTATTCCGATCCTGCCGATGATGGCTACTTCCAGGGCGACAAATATCCCCATGGCCCGTGGCGTCCGGATACCGGAGTGCAGCGCGGCTCGGTGCAGTACATGTTCAAGTATCCGGGCGACGCCACCACGCCGGATGTCGCCTCTACGCCGGGCCTGCCCGCGTCGCGGCGGTTGCAACTCTCCCAGATAAGCAGCCTGCCCACTATCCCGTCGATGCCGCTCTCCTACCACGATGCGGCGCCTATCCTGGAAAATCTGGGCGGTCCGGTCGCGCCCAGGGAGTGGCAGGGAGCCCTGCCGTTCAGCTACCACGTTGGCGGTGGGGGCTCCATCAAACTGCATATGCGGCTGAAGATGGATTACGCCCAACGCACGGTGTGGGACGTGATTGGCAAAATCCCTGGGGCTGAACTTCCCGATGAGTGGGTGGTCGCCGGCAATCATCGCGATGCCTGGGTCTACGGCGCGGTCGATCCCGGCAGTGGAACCGCGGCCATGCTGGAAGCCGTCCATGGCATTGGCGCCCTGCTCGCGCAAGGATGGAAACCGCGCCGCACCATGTTCTTTTGCAGCTGGGACGCCGAAGAGGAAGGCCTGATCGGTTCTACTGAATGGGCTGAGGAACACGCCAGACAGCTGGCTCATGCGGTGGCCTACATCAATACCGACGCCAGCGTTTCCGGGGTGCACTTTGAAGCATCCGCCGTGCCCTCGCTCAAGCAGTTCATTCGCGAAGTCACCATGGAGGTGGTCAGCCCCAAGGGCGGTTCCGTCTACGATGAGTGGAAAAAAGATCTGAGCGATTCTGCTGCGCGGCGCCACGTGGCAAAAGAGTTCAGCGATGCTCCGGCGGTTCCGTTAGTGGGCGGCGAGGTCCGGGTGGGAGATCTGGGCAGCGGTTCGGACTACACGCCTTTTATCCAGCACCTCGGGGTTCCTTCGACGGACATCGGTTCCACTGGTTCTTACGGCGTGTATCACTCCGTGTTTGATAACTACGCGTGGTTCGTCATGAATGCTGATCCGACTTTTGTCGTACGAGCAGCAGATGGCCCGGGTTTTCGGTCTTGAGACGTTGCACATGGCGGACGCAGATGTGCTGCCCTACGACTACGTCACTTACGCCAGGCAGATACAGGCTTACTTGTTCGCCGCGCAGGCGCGCGCCCGGGATGCCGGGATGTTGAGTGTCGACTTCAACGCTGCGCTTGCCGCGGCTACCCGGTTTACGGCCGAGGCAACGTTAACCTTTGCCAAACAGCTCGATGCAAAAGGAAACCTGACCGCGCTGAATGCATCGTTGCGCGCGGTTGAGGGAGATTTGTTGGCGCCGGACGGGCTGCCTGGCCGGCCCTGGTTCCGGCACACCATCTTTGCTCCGGGAGAGTACACCGGGTACGCCGCGGTCGTCATCCCCGGCGTGAACGAAGCGATCGACGCCCACGACTCCGCAAGAGCCCAGTCACAAATGGCAAGCGTAACGGCCGCGCTGGTGCGCGCCACGGCTACTCTGGAAGAGGTGCCGTAGGTGGGGAAAGCAACAGCGGGGTCCCCTGTGTCTATGCGGTTCGCTTTGTATCAGGACACGACTTTGGCCCGCCCACCAGGGCGCATAAATGAATGGGCTTTTAGCCCCTGAGGGCTGCTTTTTACTCGCAACAGCGCTCTGTTCTGGAATCTGTTGAGGGGTTCAAAGGGCCTTGGACACTGGAACGAAGCGGTACCCGACAGGGACTGCTTCGTTCCAGTGTCCAAGTTCTCTAACTACGCGCGGCCAGCGTTTCCGCCTGCAAAGTCACTAGCTCGGTCAGATCTCTCTTCTCCAGGCCGTGGACTTCCTTGTTGAATGCATCCACTTTGCTCGACCAGTTCATGGAGCAGAACTTGGGCCCGCACATGGAACAGAAGGCTGCTTCCTTGTAGTAGTCGTCGGGCAGCGTTTCATCGTGCATGGAGCGCGCCGTCTCCGGATCCAGCGACAACGCGAACTGCTTATTCCAGTCGAAGGTATAGCGCGCATAGCTGATGGCGTCGTCCCGGTCCTGCGCCCCCGGCCGGCGCCTGGCGATATCGGCCGCGTGGGCGGCGATCCGGTAGGCAATCATGCCATCTTTCACGTCTTTTTCGTTGGGCAGTCCCAGGTGTTCCTTAGGCGTGACATAGCAAAGCATAGAGGCACCATGCCAGCCGATCATGGCCGCGCCGATGGCGCTGGTGATGTGGTCGTAACCGGGTGCGATATCCGTCACTAGCGGTCCCAGGGTGTAGAAGGGCGCTCCATCACAAAGCTCTACCTCCTTCTCCACCTGCTCCTGGATCTTGTCCAAAGGCACGTGGCCCGGGCCCTCAATCATCACCTGCACATCACTCTTCCAGGCCGACCGGGTCAGCTCACCCAACGTCTTCAGCTCGGCAAACTGTGCTTCGTCGCTGGCATCGGCGATGCAGCCGGGCCGCAATCCGTCTCCCAGGGAGAAGCTCACGTCGTATTTCGCCATCACCTTGACGATGCGGTCGAAGTGTTCGTAGAGAAAATTCTGCCGATGATGGTGCGTCATCCATTGCGCGAGAATTGCGCCGCCGCGGCTGACGATGCCAGTGATTCGCTTGGCCACCATGGGCACGTACTGAATCAGCACGCCGGCATGCACGGTGAAATAATCCACCCCCTGCTGGGCCTGCTCTTCGATCACTTCCAGGTACACGTCGATATTCAAATCTTCGAGCTTCTTCACCCGGTTCAACGCTTCGTAAATCGGAACCGTACCAATGGGCACCACGCTATGGCGCAGAATTGCCTCCCGGATCTCTGGAATGTTGCCGCCGGTCGAAAGATCCATCACTGTGTCAGCGCCGAAATTGATCGCCGTATGCAGCTTATCCAGCTCTTCGCGGATATTAGAACTCACGGCAGAGTTGCCGATATTGGCGTTGATCTTGCACTTGGTCGCGATCCCAATCCCCATCGGTTCCAACTCGGGGTGGTTGATGTTGGCGGGGATGATCAGCCGGCCGGCGGCGATCTCCTCCCGAATCAACCCCACGGAAATTTTTTCCCGCTCGGCGACAAAGGCCATCTCTTCGGTGACCTTCCCCTGACGTGCAAAATGCATCTGCGACATGTTGCTGTCGCCGGTCCGCGCCGCTTCGAGTTTCCGCTTTACGATCCACTCAGCCCGCGGCTTGAGAATCTCATGCGTGCCGTTTCCATTGCTGCTCATTGTCGAATCGCCTCACGAAGAATTATACGGTTAGATGCCGCGCTTGACGGAAGGGACCAGCGCTCCTACCCTATGAGTAGCGATGAGCCTCCGTCCGCAGACAATTCGCATCGGCGCCGCAGCCGTAATCATCCTGTGCACCATCGCCTACCTCGCGGTCACCGGCGTACAGGCGGACAAGAGCTACTACGTCACCATTGGCGAGCTGCAAGCCATGGGCAACAAAGCTTACACCCGCCATCTGCGCGTAGCCGGCGATGTGGCGGCTAACTCCATCCAGCGCAGCGGCACCAACGCACATTTTGTCCTCACCGAGCAGGGTCACACACTGCAGGTCAGCTATCAGGGCATTGAGCCTCCGCCCGACACCTTCAAAGATGGCTCCCAGGCGCTCGCCATGGGCACCTACGGCCGGGATGGCGTCTTCCATGCCACGGAGTTGCAAGCCAAGTGCGCCTCGAAGTATGCGGCTGCCAAGCCTGCGCCTAACACTGCCTCGCTTAAAACCCCGGTGGCGCCGGCACCCAAATAGAGTAAGAGCCTTCCCGCTCTATACTCCAATGGGATGGCACCGGTTCTAGTTCAACTCGACAACGTATCGCGCATCTTTGGCCGCTTTCCTGCTCTGCGCAAAGTATCGATCAGCTTCACTTCCGGGTGCTGTTATGTTCTGCTGGGAGAAAATGGCGCAGGCAAATCCACCCTGCTGCGCATTCTTGCCGGTCTTCTCGAGCCGACCATGGGCACCGCGCGCATCTTCACCGGCGGTAAACCAGAAAAGATTGCCGACCAGCGGGCGCGCATCGGTTACATGAGCCATGCGCCCATGCTCTATGACGAACTTTCCGCCCTGGAAAACCTGCGCTACTTTGCCGGTCTTTACCGCACCTGCTCCTGTCTTACCCCGACCGATGCACTGTTTTCGGTGGGCCTCGATCCTAGCCTCACCCGGCCCGTGGGCCAGTTCTCACAAGGCATGCGGCAGCGAACTTCTCTGGCTCGGGCACTGCTTTCCCAACCTGAATTGCTGCTGCTGGACGAGCCCTTCTCCAACATGGATGCGGCCAGCGCAGCCAAGATGGTGGCTCTCCTCGGCCGGTTGCGATCCGCGAACCGCACCGTCGTTCTCACCACCCATCAGAGATCGCTCGCTGAGCCTCTGGCGGACTACTTCCTGATGATGGAGGCGGGCCAGCTGATTTCGACCACTGAGGGCCCGGCAATGATTCAGGCGCAGCCACAATGAAGACCAACGCCGCACGCATCCTCGAAGGCCTGGGCATCGCCTATACGCTGCAGGAGTACGAAGTCGATCCGGAAGACCTCTCCGCCATCAACGTGGCCCGGAAGATCGGTCTGCCAGTCGAACAGGTGTTCAAGACCCTGCTCACCATCACGGGTCCCGATCAATACGCCTTCGCGGTCATTCCCGGCGACGCAGAGCTGGACTTCAAGAAGCTGGCCCGCGCTGCCGGAGTTCGCAAAACCGAGATGGTCTCGCTGAAGGACGTGCAGCCGCTCACCGGCTACATCCGCGGCGGCGTTACTGTCTTCGGCGCGAAAAAAGATTTCCCCGTCTTTGCCGACGAGACCATCGAGCTGTTCGATTTCATTTCCGTCTCCGCCGGCCAGCGCGGGGTTCAGATACTGGTCGCGCCCCAGGACTACCTGCGCGCCGCCAACGCCACGGTCGCCGCCCTGACCAAGGGGCAGGCGCCCGCGTGAGCTATCTCCTCATCCATCTGGCCAAGGACCTTCGCCTGGAATGGCGTTCGAAAGACGCCATCAATGGCATGCTCTTTTTCGCCTTGATGGTGGTGGTGCTTTTCAGCCTGGCTTTCGATCCCACCGCAGCCATCTCGCGGCAGATCGCCGGGGGCATCCTTTGCGTCGCCACTTTATTCGCTTCCGTGACCGCGCTCAATCAAGCCTGGACCCGCGAATTGCGCCACCAGGTGCTGGATGCGCAACGCATGGCGCCGGCCCCGGCGGCCTCTCTGTTCCTGGCCAAGGCGATTGCCAACTTTATCTTCGTGACCGTGGTGCAGATCGTGCTCGCGCCCCTGTTTGCGATTTTCTACAATCTCCATCCGCTGGGAGAGAAGTGGCTGTTGCTATTGGTCTTGCCCCTGGGCACCTGGGCGCTGGTAGTGAACGGAACCTTCTTTGCCGCGCTTTCAGTCCGCACCCGAAATCGTGAGCTGTTGCTTCCGCTGCTGCTGTTTCCTATCTTCATTCCGGCGCTGTTGGGCATGGTTGAGGCGACCACCGCTATCCTGGTAGGCGATTCCGAGCCCGCGCTGTGGATCAAGCTTCTCGCCGGCTACGATGTGATCTTCACCACCGTGAGCCTGTTGCTCTTTTCAACAGTCCTGAACGCGGAATGATTTCAGCTGTGATGGAGAACAATCCGGCCAACCGCCAGAGCCATCAGCAACAGGCCGACAAGAAACAGCAACAGCCGGGTGAGCACCCGCCAAATGCGGGTTTTAGGCGGCAGAACACCCCGCTTGGTCTTGAGACTGTATGCCTGCCCCAGGATCCCGGACATGAGCAGAAAGAAACCTGCCCCGAGCATGAACCAGGTCATAGCTGTTCCTCCGTCAAAAGCTTCATTTTCGTCTCTGCGCGACCCCGTCCAAATGATCTAAACTGATATTTGTTCGCATCAGGAGTCGTGTGATGAAGATCTTCCGCTGGGTCTGGCTCGCAATCACCCTTGGCCTGCTTGGCTACGCTTTTTACCAGGGCATGTATGTCGCGCCCACCGAGGCTACCATGGGCGACATCCAGCGCATCTTCTACTACCATTTCCCCTCGGCGATGATGACGTTCCTTTTCTTCTTTATCAGCTTTGTCGCTTCCATCGTCTATCTTGCCTCTCGCCGCAATCATCCCCAGCGAGCTCTCAACGCCGACGCCGCGGCCCTCGCCTCTGCGGAGATGGGAATGGTCTTTTGTACCCTGGTCCTGATCCAGGGGCCGCTCTGGGCCAGACCCGTCTGGGGCATCTGGTGGACCTGGGATGCGCGGCTGACTTCTACCCTGGTGCTTTGGCTCATCTACGCCAGTTACCTGCTGCTGCGTAAGTTTGCCGACGGTCCGCAAATGCAGACCCTGGCGGCGGTGGTGGCCATTTTTGGCTATGTCGATGTTCCCATTGTCTATTACTCCACTACCTGGTGGCGCACGCAACATCCTTCCCCGGTGATCGGAGGGGGCGCCAACTCGGGGCTCGATCCAGCGATGTGGCCTGCGGTCTTATGGAACCTGGCTGCATGGCTTGCCTGGGGGATTTTGCTGGCCGGCTGGCGGTACAGCGTCGAGCGGCGGCGGCAAGTTGCAGAACAGCATGCTGCGCTACACGCTTTGGAAGCCAGTCTGGAAGTAACACTTTAAGGATGCTTTTGTCGCTGAGGAAAGAAAACCATGGCCCACAGACATCTCATTCTCGCCTATGTCATCACCATCCTCGGCCAACTGGGGTATGCCGGCTGGGTAGGCTTGAAAGACCGGCAGACGCGCAAGCTGGAGCGCGAATTCCCCCCTTACCCTTCGATCACAAAGTAGTGCGAGGAACTTCTCTCACTTCCTCGCCCATCAACTCGCCCGGGTGACTGCCTCCCAGAAGCTCTTCTTCGGGCTCGATGTGCACCAGAACCTCAGCAATCTTCTCCACTTTCTCCCGCACCTGGTCGGCGACCGCATGGGCGATGACGTGCCCCTGGCGCACCGTGAGATCGCCCCGCACCACCACATGCAGATCGACGTAGTAGCGAAAGCCCACCTTGCGCACAAAGCACTTTTCTACTCCAAACACATGCGGTACCGCCGCAGCCACGCGGCGAACATGCTCCTCGATCTCCGGCGCCGGGGCCGTGTCCAGCAGCTCGGCTACGGGCCTGCGCAGCTGCTGCCAGCCCCCCAGAAGGATGACAGGAGCGGCACACAGGGCAGCCCAGTCGTCCGCTGTGGGATCGCCTGTCCATAGGGCAGCTGAGATACCGACAAAGGCAAACGCTGAGATGATCGCATCGCTGAGATGATGCCAGGCGTCCCCTCTCAAGGCGGAGCTCTCAATCTTCTGGCTAACGCCGGCGACGTACCTGGACAGCAAAGCTTTGATCGGTACCACGCAGACCAGAACGATCAGCGTGTATGCATGGGGCAGCTTATGCGGGGTCCGAATCAGCTCGATGCTTTCCGCGGCGATACCGATCGCGGCCGCGATCATGGCTACGCCAACCACCG
Organism: uncultured Acidobacteriaceae bacterium; assembly: GCA_963796145.1. Lineage (GTDB taxonomy): Bacteria > Acidobacteriota > Terriglobia > Terriglobales > Acidobacteriaceae > PALSA-350. The sequence goes on from CAWCKO010000046.1 coordinate 84,101, forward strand.
CGGCCGCGATCGGGTCCGCCTTTCCGTGTCCGTAGGGATGATCCTTATCGGGCGGCTTGATAGCCAGCCGCAGCCCCCAGTAGACCACCGTCGAGCTGATGACATCCAGGAACGATTCGATTCCGTCGGCGAGCAGGGCAAACGAATGCCCAATGAGCCCGGTCAGGCATTTGACCAGCGCCAGTGTCAGGTTGATGACGATTCCCAGCAGGGAGGAGCGCAGTCCGCCTTTCACCATCTGTTCGGTTGTCGGCGAAGCCGTCATGGCTGAATTGTCTCTTATTCGAGGGGGGGTGGCGAGGTAACGCACCCGAAGGTTTTCTTTTTTTGGAATCCGCCTTGCCCCATCTGGATGATCCTTACTAAACTTACTGCAGAAAAAGCAATTTCACGATTCCTACGCCCGATCTGGTCTCAGCCACCTGTGGCTTTGCTAGCGAAAAGCACCGCGCAGGGCGTTCACCGGCTAGACTTATCGTGAAACCGCTTCAGGCCCGGGAGGCGTCCGTTGTTGCGCTTTTTGAAGCTCGCTCTCATCTTCGAACTATCCACCGTACTTGGGCTCTCGGTACTGACGGGGCAGTTCTTTTACCGCGCCTACAACAATTCCAGTCACGAGCATCTGCCGGTTAGTTTTCTGGCCGCGCTGGTCATGCTGGTTCTGGGCATCCAGCAAACGGCGATGTCGTTTCGCAAGGAAAAAATCCGGTTGGCTTTTGGCCGTCCCACGGTCAAAGAGAAGCTTCGCCTGAAAGTCGCCTACAGCACGCTGACCCTGCTGCTTTTCATCGCTGCCGGCGTTTTGCTGGTAATCCTCAGGAGCCATCTCCAGTAGCACTAGAGCATTTTCACTTCTACACTGCACAGTCGAGCGCCGCGAAGTGCGGCTTTTCTTGAGGAAAAGCCACGTCGGGAGTGGTCGCTCTGTATACATCAGAGGTGAAAATGCTAGCGAACCGCGCCGACGGCCCTTTTCTGCCGCGGAGCCACTGATTGCGGCTTTCTGGGCTGCCCCACATCCGGCTGAGAATCTGGCTTGCGCGGCTGCGCCCCCTGAGACGACTGCTGATCCATCCATTCATCCAGGCGAGAGCGCTTAAAACGCCAGCGGTTGCCGAGCTTGAACGCCGGAACGAAACCGTCCGAAGCGTATTTGTAAAGTGTGTCAGGACTGATGCCGAGATAGTCGGAAGCCATGCGGATGTCCATGACCTCGCGAGCCTCATCCCTCGCCGGTGTGGTTCTCATCGAAGTGCTCTCCTCTGGGAACTGCGGGACCGGGCGAGAGTACAAACCCGCCGTTGTGCTTATACCGCGTTTTCACCCCGTAATACAAGAAATTATCGCGTATTGCTGTAGTCCTTTGGGTTTTTGCGGTTTTGTTTAGTTCCGTCAGGAGCGTAGCAGAAATCGCCGCCCCGCGAAGCATTACCTGCGGTGCGTTTGCAGTTACCAAGGACATCGTATCCGACCTGATCCCTTGCACAGGATGGTTAATCCTCAAGTTTCTATATCTGGATTATCCCGCTCATTCTGCGCGGCTAATAGAGAAGCGCGATCGGCGGCGCACGGCTAAAATTCCGGTTGCAAACCGGCGGCGAGGGCAATCAAGTCGTCACCTATGGTTCGCGTTTTTGCGATCGCATCCTGGAGCGGAATGTGGGTAATCTCGGTGCCGCGAAGCACCACGAGCCGGCCAAACTTGCCCTCATGCACCAAATCGATCGCTGCCGATCCGTAGCGCGTCGCGAGCATGCGGTCATAGGCTGTTGGGGTCCCGCCGCGCTGCGTGTGTCCCAAATTGACGGACCGCGTTTCATACCCGGTTTTTTCCTCGATTAATTCTGCGATGGTTTGCCCGATGCCGCTGAGGCGGGCGTGACCGAAGGCGTCTACCTTCGCTCCCTGGGTAGCCTGCTTCTCTGTGCCGGGTAGTTTGGCGCCCTCGGCAACCACCACGATGGAGAACAACTTGCCGCGGTCGTGCCGCTGCTTGAGGATCTTCACCGCGTTATCAATGTCAATCGGCTTTTCTGGAACAAAAATGACGTCGGCCCCCCCGGCAATACCGGATGTGATGGCAATCCACCCGGCATCGCGTCCCATAACCTCGCACACGATGACACGATTGTGCGCTTCCGCAGTCGAATGCAGCCGGTCGACTGCTTCGGTGGCGATGGAGACGGCGGTATCAAAACCAAAGCACGCGTCTGTTCCGCTGAGGTCGTTATCGATGGTCTTGGGGACGCCAACCACCTTGATGCCCTTCTCCACCAGCGCATTGGCCACACCCTGGGTGTCATCTCCTCCAATGGTGATGAGCGCGTCAAGCTGGTTGGCCTTAATGGTGGCCAGGCACTTGTCCATGCCGCCTTCCATCTTGCGTGGGTTGGTGCGGGAGGTACGAAGGATGGTGCCACCCAGTTGCAGGATGCCGGACACGGTGTCGATGGTCAAAGGCCTGGTCTTATTTTCCACCACTCCGCGCCAGCCTTCGATGAAGCCAACAAACTCATCGTTATGGTGGAAAATGCCCTTGCGCACAGCGGCTCGGATCACCGCATTCAGTCCAGGGCAATCGCCGCCGCCGGTCAGTATTCCAACTCGCATTTAGTTCTTCTCCTGAGGGGTACGGGACTTTAGAAGCTGCAGAATAACTCCTGTTTCGTATCAGGGGCTAGACAGGGTGTGGGCGAACCCACCATTCACCGATTTAGTCCCGGAGGGACGGCTGAGATTAGCCCAGGACGCAGTCCTGGGAACCATGCACATAACGACGAAAAGTCCCGCAAGGGACGGCTGAAAGTTAACCAGGTTGTACCCAGAACTGCATCCTGGGTAATTTTCAACCGTCCCTTCGGGACTGGTCCGTCTCTTGAATCTCCTCCCAGGACTGCGTCCTGGGCTAATCTCAGCCGTCCCTCCGGGACTAAATCGGTGAATGGTGGGTTCTCACACACGCTCTAAAGCCCTCATCTCCCCGGCCGGGTGCGGCACGACTAAAGTCGTGCCCTGATACAAAACCTGGTTTTTCCGCAGCCTTTCACCCCATATATCAACCCTACTTACAATACATGGGCTTTCGTGTTCGCAGCAGCGCGGCCCTCCATGTAATTCCTAAACTTTTATTTCACAGGCTCTTACCTCAATTAACCTCTACCATTTGGTTAGATGCTGCACGTCAACGATGAGCCATAGGCTCGTCATGGTAGAAGGCGGCAATCTCATCGGCGTAGCGCGCGACGATCACCCGGCGCTTCAGCTTCATAGACGGCGTCAGCTCGCCGGAAGCTATCGACCATTCGTCGGCAACAAGGTGAAAGCGTTTGATGGACTCGAAATTCGCCAGGCTCTGGTTGACGCTATGGACCAGGGCCTGGTACTCCGCTTTCACTGCCGGATTGCTGACCAGTTCGGCACGCGAAGAGAAGGCAATGCCCTGCTGCCGTGCCAGGTCCTCGAGCGCGGGAAAGTTGGGCGCTATAAGCACGCTTAGAAACTTGTGCCGATCGCCAACCAGCACGGAGTTGGCCACCAGCAGGCTGTTGTTCAGCTTCCCTTCGATCGGCTGGGGAGCGACCATCTTACCCCCCGAGGTCTTGAGCAACTCCTTCTTGCGGTCAGTGATGTACAGAAACCCATCCTCGTCGACCCGCCCAATGTCGCCGGTGTGGAACCAGCCGTCGGCTTCGATGGCTTCGCGCGTGGCTTCCGGTTTGTGCCAGTAGCCGGCAAAGACAAAGGGGCCCCTCACCAGCAATTCTCCATCGGCAGCAAAGCGGTATTCGACGGATTCGATCGGCTTGCCCACCGACCCGATGCGGTGATTTTGCGCATTGTTCAGGGCCAGCACGGGTGAGGTTTCGGTGAGCCCGTAGCCCTCGAAGATGCGAATCCCGACATCGGCGAACCAGCCCGCTGTGTCCATGCCCAGCGGGGCTCCGCCGCCGATAAAATCGCGGACCTTGCCGCCAAACGCGTGTTTGACTTTCTTGAACACCAAAGCATTGGCCAGCTGCCAGCGCAGGGAGGAGGGGGTCTGCCCGCGCAAAATCTCCTCTCGGTGACGGTGGCCGGTAGCGAGAGCCCAGGCAAACAGCTTCCTGGTTACGGGCTTGCTGGCAGCACGCCGTTGGACAACCTCACGAATCTTCTCGTAGACCCGGGGAACAGCGACAAAGACCGTCGGCTGGACCGTGGTGAGGGCGACGGGTAGGTGATCGAAGTTTCCACAATAGGCCAGGGTCGCGCCGTAACAAAAGAGCGCGTAATCGAGATGGCGGGCGGTGATGTGGGAGAGGGGTAGAAAAGAGATGCAGGAAGAGTCGGGGTCCCAGGTAAAGGTTCTGGTGGAGTAATTCAGATTGGAGGCGATGTTGCCGTGGGTGAGCATGACGCCCTTGGGTTCCCCGGTGGTGCCCGAAGTATAGATCAGGGTGGCCAGATCCTCCGGCTTGACGGCGAAACTGCGCAGCCACTGTTGCATATCGAGTGCGGGAGTGGCGGCATCCTGCAGCAAAGATGAGAGCGTGACCGCAGCGTCCTCCAGGCCCGCGATGGGGTCCATGACGACGACGTGTTCCAGTTGCGTGCGGCTGCGAATGGAAGCGACCTTGCGATATTGGGCCTCGGTCGAGACCACGGCAACGCGCGCACCCGAATCGATCAGCAGGCTGGCGATTTGCTCGGCTGTGAGTGTGGGATAGATGGGCACGTCGGCAGCGCCCAGCAGCAGGGTGGCGAAGTCTACCACTGGCCACTCCCAGCGATTCTCCGCCAGCAGGGCGATGCGGTCGCCCTTAGCGATACCCCATGACTGAAAGGCGTTGGCCAGGGCGTAAACGCGAGCCATGAGCTCGTCGCTCGACATGGGTTGCCAGTTACCCGATGTATCCTGCCACAGCACAGCGCGCTCGCGCTTGCCGGACGCAACCAGCCCAATCACATCTACTAAAGTCTCAAGTTTGAACATGAACAGACATCGCAAACGCCTGTAGATTGTAACCCGCGGTCAGTGGAATGGCGATCAAGCCCGTCGCAGGTTTGGGGGAGAACAAACACAGCAGGTCCCTCCACTGCGCTCCCCCGGGAGCGTAGTGGAGGGACCTGCTGTGTTCTTTACCCTCAAGCCTGAGGAATCGGGGTCAGGCGCACGAAGCGAGAGGAAAGGCTGGACCAATCGGAGAGAATCCAGCGGGCGCGCGTGCTGGCGGTCTTTTCGGCGTGCAGCAGAATGAGCTGACGCAGCTCTTCCGCCGCGACCTCGTCCAGCTGAGACAACGGTTCCGGAGCAAGAAAGCCGGTGTGATAACGGGTGTGAGAAATAAACGTGCCGTCCTCATCGAAGACCCACGCTAAACCGCCCGTCATCCCAGCGCCGAAGTTCTGCCCCGTGGAGCCGAGCACCGCCACCAGCCCACCGGTCATATATTCGCAGCCGTGGTCTCCAATGCCTTCGACCACCGCCAGCGCTCCGGAATTGCGCACCGCGAAGCGCTCCCCAGCACGCCCGGCGGCAAACAGCGAGCCACTGGTAGCCCCGTAAAGCGCGACATTGCCGAGAATCACGTGCAGCTCGCTTTCCCGCGCCGCGCGTCCCTGGCCGCGGAGAATCAGTTCTCCTCCGCACAGCCCCTTGCCCACGAAATCGTTGGCCATGCCCTCCAGCACCAGCTGCATGCCAGGCACAGCGAAAGCCCCGAACGATTGGCCGGCAACCCCGGTCATCTTGAAGTTGAGCGGAGTGGTGGTGTGATGGAGCCCATGCCACACCAGTTCCCCGGCCAGCCGCGCACCCAGGGTGCGATGCTTGTTGGCGATGGTCTCTTCGACCGCAAAGGGTAGACCGGCCGCGCGGGCCGCAAGCGCCGGCTGCACCCAGGCATTGTCAATGGCGGAATGATCGCTGGGGCGGCGGTTGCGCTGGCCCTGCCAGCGTACGTGCCCCTCACCCGCAGGAGCCAGCAACGCGCTGAGGTCCAGGCCTCCGGCGGCGCTCACCTGCTCCAGCAGATCGACGCGACCGATGGCGGCCTCAAGCGAAGGCAGGCCGAGCGAAGCCAGCAGCATCTGCAGATCGCGGGTAAGCTCCTCGAAAAAGCGGATGACGTTGGCCGGCTTGCCGCGAAACTTAGCCCGCAGATCGGGACGTTGGGTTGCAATGCCCGTAGGACAGGTGTTGAGGTGACACTGGCGCGCCATGTCGCAGCCCAGCGCCACCAGCACCGCGGTGCCAAAGGCAAATTCATCCGCGCCCAGCAGCGCGGCGATCAGCACATCGCGGCCGGTGCGCAAGCCACCATCGCAGCGCAGGCGCACGCGCCCCCGCAAACCGTTCTGCATCAGCACCTGTTGCGCTTCCGCCAGACCGATCTCCCACGGGTTGCCGGCATACTTGATGCTGGAAAGAGGCGAAGCGCCGGTCCCCCCGGCGTGACCCGCGATCACGATGTAATCCGCGTAGGCCTTGGCGACCCCAGCGGCGACCGTGCCTACGCCACACTCGGAAACCAGCTTGACGCCGATGGCGGCGCGAGGATTCACCCGCTTGAGATCGAAGATCAGCTGCGCCAGATCCTCAATGGAGTAAATGTCATGATGCGGCGGAGGGCTGATAAGCGCGATCCCAGGCTGTGCGTGGCGCAGGCGGGCGATCAGCTCGGTGACCTTATGGCTAGGGAGCTGGCCGCCTTCGCCCGGCTTCGATCCCTGGGCGATCTTGATCTCGATCTCCTCAGCATGGGCCAGATATTCGGTAGTGACTCCGAAGCGCGCGGAAGCCACCTGCTTCACCTTGTTATTCAGGATCGCGGGAGCGCCGGGATAGTCCGGGTAGACCGCGGGATCTTCCCCGCCCTCGCCGGTATTCGAACGGGCGCCGATCTGATTCATCGCCTCGGTGATGGTCTGGTGCGCTTCCGGACTCAGCGAGCCCAGGGACATGGCGGAAGCGATGAAGCGGTGCATGATGGTGGGAGCGGCTTCCACCTGGTCCAGCGCCAACGGCGCGGCGGCAGGACGGATCTCCAACAGGTCGCGCAGCACGGTGGGCTTGTTCTCGACCGCCAGGACGCCGAAGGCGTTCCAGGCCTGGACCGGCGACAGGCCTGCTCCAGCCGAACCGCGGGCCGTCCCAGTGACCACTTGGAGAGCGCGGACGGTCTGCGGTTGCCAACCGTGCGGCTCCGCACGATCGTCTTTGCGGAAGCGCACCCAGCCGTAGTCAGGAAGAGCTTTGGCTTCCGCCGGCGCGACCGGCTGCTGCGCGGTAGCTGTAGGCGACTGCTGATGAGTTGCATTGACCAGCGCAGGTTGGCTGTCCTCATCCTGGGCCGCGGACCACAACTCGCGTAAAGAGGCCTCGAGCCCGGCAAAGCCGATGCCGGCGATAGGCGACGGGCGTCCCGTAGAAACAAAGCTGAACCACTTCCGCGTCGAGGCCAAGTACATCGAACAAGTGCGCCCCGCGATAGCTGTCGACCACAGAGATGCCCATCTTCGACATGATCTTCGCGAGGCCGAGGTCCAGGGCATGAAGCATGTTGGCTTCGCCCTTTTCCGGATCGAGATTGCGCGCCGTCTCGAGCGCAAGCCAGGGGCAGACAGCGCCCGCTCCATAGCCGATGAGAACAGCCACGTGGTGCAGGTCGCGGCAATCGCCCGCCTCGACCGCAAGGCCGGCAAAGGTGCGAACTCCGGCTTCGGTCAGTGCGTGGTGCACTGCGCCCGTGGCCAGGGCCATGGGGATCGGGAGCAGTTCAGACCGCGCCCCCGGTTGCGCGATGGCCCGGTCGCTGAGCAGCAAAATGGCCGCGCCGCCGCGCACCAGCTCAACCGCGCGAGCGCACAGATCGTCGATCGCCCGGCGCAGATTGCACGAAGGCGCGAATACACAGTCCAGAACCGCCAGCGGCATCTCATCGGCCAACGCGTGCTCTCGATTGCGCAGCGCATGCATCTGGCCCAGGGAGAGAAAAGGCGACCCCAGCGAGAGCCCGGGAATGCGCGACTTGGTGTCGAGGATCGGCGGCCACGGGCCGAGACGGGTATGCAACTGGATGACAATGGATTCCCGCACAGGATCGATGGCCGGATTGGTGACCTGGGCAAAGCGCTGCCGGAAAAAGGCGTAGACCGGCCGCGGCGCATGCGCCAGGGGCGCCAGGGGGGTATCATCGCCCATGGACCAGACCGCGTCCTTACCGTCGCTGGCCATGGGGGCCAGCACCATGCGGACATCTTCCCGGGTATAGCCAAAGAGCTGCTGCAGCTGGGTCAATTCCTCCACCGCAGGGGCGAATGCGGCCGGCTCCAGGGGAGTGTCCTCCACCAGGGCTCCGTAGGCTGTGAAGCGGTCGAACTCCTTCAGCAACTGATCGTCCTCGAGCAGCTGGTGCGCATCCAGATCGGCCACCAGCATCTCCCCCGGACCGAGACGGCCGCTATGGATGATCCGCTCCGGATCAAGGTCCACCAGACCCGCTTCCGAGCCGGCAACGACCAGCGCATCTTCGGTGAGGAAGAAGCGGCAGGGACGCAGGCCATTGCGATCCAGGGCCACACCTACCAGGTGGCCATCGGCAAAAGCCAGCGCCGCAGGGCCGTCCCAGGGTTCGACACAATCTGCGTGGTAGCGAAGGAAGGCCGACTCCTTCTGGCGGCCGGCAGGAGGCAGCAACATTCTGACCGCTTCCGCAACACTGCGGCCGTTGCGGGCGAGCAATTCGACTATTTCGTCGAGGCTGGTTGAATCCGAGCCATCCTTGGAAAGGATGGGATGACATTCCGCAGGAATGGTAGCCGCCCGGGCGTCCATGCGGCCCCGATTGCCCCAGACAGTATTGATCTCCCCGTTGTGAGCCAGGGTGCGCAGCGGCTGCGCCCGGTCCCACGAGGGAAGAACATTGGTGGCGTACCTCTGGTGAAAGATGGCAAATGCCGTGGTATAAGCCGAGTCTGCGAGATCGGGATAAAACTCGGCCAGCAGCCGGCCGGCGCACATGGCCTTATAAACCATGGAGGACGAAGACAGCGAGCATATATAGCCGGAAGCTTCGGCGCGCTCGAACTGCTTGCGCGCGAGGTACAGGCGGCGCTCAAAGTGCTCTGGATCGCCGGCCGTCACCAGCACCTGGCGGATCACAGGAATGCTGGAAAGCGCGATCTCGCCCAGGACCTCTTCCCGGGTGGGCACCACTCGCCACGCCAGCACGTTCAGATTTTGCGCGGCCAGCGCCTGTTCCAGCGCCAGCTGGCCGGAACTGGATTCGCTGGGAAAAAACACCACACCAACCGCCAACGGTTTGCTGGCGTCCAGCGAAAGCCCGGTCGAGGCGAGCAGAAACTCCCTCGGGATTCCGGTCATGATGCCCACCCCATCGCTGCTCTTGCCGTCGGCGGCAATGGCTCCGCGATGGGCCAGACGAGCCAGCGCGGTGAGCGCCTGGGTCAGGATTTCGTGGGTGGGCTGATTGCGCAGCGTGGCCACGAATCCTACCCCGCAGGAGTCGTGGTCAAAGCGAGCATCGAGCAAGTTGGGGGTCAGGCTGCGCTCCAGCGAATTTGAGGCAAAGGAACCCATACGTAACTATAATCCCCGTTTCCGTGACAAGTAGCTGGCTGTGAAAATTTCTTTTGCACCACAAAGGACAACGGCCGGTGAGTGACTTTTCTCCAAAAAAAGACATCCATTCGTTGACAACCAGACTCTGTATATTTATACATGTAAATGTATTTTTATGCACATTCGAGCGCGGCCCTGGGCCGCGCTCAGACTTTGGTGCAAAAGCGATTTGGAAATACGTTGCAAGGAATAGGAAGCAAAATGAAGCAGGATCGGCATACGGCAATTCGGGAACTCGTCGCAGGCGCCCTGATCGGCAGCCAGGATGAGTTGCGCCGCCGGCTGGTCAAGCGCGGCTTCGAGGTCACCCAGGCCACGCTCTCGCGAGACATCCATGAGCTGCATCTCTACAAGGGACCGAACGGCTACGCAGTGCCCAACGGTGTGGCGCTCGACGAAGAAGATTCCATGCCGGGGACTGCCGAGATGCTGAGCAGCTTCGGACTGAGAGTGAAACAGGCGCTTAACCAGCTGGTGCTGATAACCACCAGTGGCAGCGCGCAACCGGTCGCCCTGGCGATCGATGGCGAAGACTGGCCAGAAGTCGTCGGCACCATTGCTGGAGACGACACTGTCCTTATCATCTGTCCGGACCAAAAGCGGGCGACCCTGTTGAAGGATCGCCTGGAAGCCATGATCGGATGACTGGTCTCATGCGCAAAGATTCGATACAAACCGCCGTTTCTGGAGTCAGCGGCTACGCCGGCCTGGAGCTGGCGCGCCTGCTGCTGCATCACCCTGCCCTGAAGGGGCGCCCCCCGGTGTTTGTCGGCCGGGACGCGGAACCGGTTCGCCTGACAGACATGCATCCGCAGCTGGCCGATAACAACGGCAGCTCCGGGCTGTTGGTCGAACCGTTCTCCTGGGAATTGTTGCGGGAGCGTGGTGTGAATCTGCTTTTCCTGGCGACGCCGCACGAGCAATCGCGCAGCTGGGTACCGGAAGCGCTGGCGCACGGATTGAGAGTCGTAGATCTGAGCGGCGCCTGGCGGTTGCGGGCGCACGAACATCGCGCCATCTACGGCTTTCACGATCAGGACGCCGGTCTGGCCGAGCGAATCCAGGAGAGGAGCGTCTATGGGTTGCCTGAATTGCATCGCAAGTGCATTCGTAACGCGCAGCTGGTGGCCAACCCCGGATGCTACGCCACCTCGATCATCCTCGCGTTGAAGCCGCTGGTAGCAGCCGGTTGGGTCGATCTCGATCGGGGCATCATCTGCGATTCGAAGTCGGGCGTCTCCGGTGCGGGCAAGGCGCCCACCGCCACCACGCACTTCATGTCATGCCGCGGACAATCTCTCCGCGTATGCGGTCTTTGGTCACCGGCACATGGGCGAGATGCTGGAGCAGTTGAACCTTGAGGAGTCGCAGATTACGTTTACCCCGCATCTGCTGCCGATTCCCCGAGGCATTCTCTCCACCACCTACGTGACTTTTCGGGAGAAGAAAGAGGCCGCCGAGGTGGATGCATGCTTCCGTGAATTTTATGCATCGAGCCCGATGGTGCGCGTGTTTAACCAGCTGCCACAGATCCAATACTCGGTGCGCACCAACTACTGCGACATCGGCTTCAAGCTGGCGAAGGATGGACGGCGATGTATCGTGGTTTCCTGTTTGGACAACCTGCTGAAAGGCGCGGCCGGGCAGGCGATAGAGAATATGAACCTGATGTGTGGATGGGACGAAGCGGAGGGGCTGGAATGAAATTCGTAGTCAAACTCGGAGGTGCCGCCCTGGAAGATAACGCCCTGCTTCACGGCTGTGCACGGGCAATTGCCGTGCTTGCGCAGGACGGCAACCAGGTCGCCGTAGTGCACGGCGGTGGCGCGGCGCTGACCCGCACCCTGAAGCAGATGGGCAAGCAGAGCGAGTTTATCGGCGGCTTGCGCATCACCGATGCTGAAACCCGGGATGCCGCGCTCATGGTTCTGAGCGGCCGCGTGAATAAGGAACTGGTTGCCGCCCTCGGCAGTCACGGCCAGGCAGGCGTTGGCCTTTCCGGCGGAGACGGCTTGATCTTCCGCGCCCGCAAGAAGCGCACCACTCCGGACCTCGGATTTGTAGGCGAGATCGTGGCCTCGGACACCCGTTGGCTCGATGCCATCTGGAAGATGGGCGCGGTGCCGGTCATCTCCAGCCTGGCGCTGGGCTTTGACGGCGAGTACTACAACATCAACGCGGACGAGATGGCAGCCGCGTGTGCGGTCGCGTGCAAGGCCGATGCGCTGGTGTTTCTCACCGACGTGCCGGGTGTCCGCGGATCGAACGGCGAGGTGATGCGCTGGTTGAGTGTGGATCAGATTGCGGGGCTGACCCAGGATGCCGTCATCAGCGGAGGCATGCTGCCCAAGCTGAGCGCCTGCCGGGAGGCGCTGCTGGCAGGCGTGAAACGCGTCCGAATACTACCCGCGGACGCGGCCGCGGTACTACCCGACTTATGTTCGACGAGGGTACTTCAAGGGACTGAGGTGATGGTGGCATGAAGCTGGAAGCGATACAGGCGGCAGAGGCAAAACTGCTGCTCCCTACCTACGAGCGCAATCCGATTCTCTTTGTTGACGGCGCAGGCATGTACCTGATCGACGACAGCGGAGAGCGCTATCTCGATCTGCTCAGCGGAATTGGTGTCAACGCGTTGGGCTATGGTCATCCTGCTGTGACTGAGACGATCAGCCAGCAGAGCCGCAAGCTGGTGCACATCTCGAATCTGTACTTCCACCCGGGCCAGGCGGAGCTTGCGATGCGGCTGACGGAGAGAACCGGGCTCGATCGCGCCTTCTTCTGCAATAGCGGCACGGAAGCGTGGGAAGCGGCCATGAAGCTGGCGCGCGCCTGGTCGGCCCTGAAGCGCAGCGAAGGCCACACCCTCGGGACTAAATTCCTGGCGCTCGAAAATAGTTTCCACGGGCGCACCATGGGTTCGGTCTCCACCACCCATAAGGACAAGTATCGCGAGCCTTTCCAGCCGCTGGTGCCGGGAGTGGACTTTGTTCGCTTTAACGATGTGGATCATCTGCGGGCAAGCTTCTCCAACGAAATCTGCGCCGTATTAATCGAACCAATCCAGGGCGAGGGCGGCATCAGGCCCGTCTCCCAGGAATTTTTCGCGGCTGCGCGCGAGCTAACGCAATCGACCGGTGCCCTGCTCATCGCGGATGAAATTCAATCTGGCCTGGGCCGCACTGGCAAGTGGTGCGCCTACCAGCAATTTGGCATTCAGCCGGATGTAACCACAATGGCCAAGCCGCTGGCAGGGGGCCTTCCGCTGGGAGCCATGCTCTGCACCGAGGAGGCGTCACGCGCCATCCATGCCGGCCTGCATGGAACCACTTTCGGCGGCGGCCCGCTGGCTTGCGCGGTAGCCATTGCCGTCATCGACACCATCGAGCAGGAGGGTTTGCTCGCCAACATCCAGCAGACCGGCGCCTACTTCAAGCAGCAGTTGCATGATCTGGCGGCAAAACACGAGAGCGTCGTCGACGTGCGCGGTATGGGCCTGATGCTGGCGATGGAGATGGACTCGGCCGACCTGGCCAAGCAGATCGTCGCCAAAATGCTTCAGCGGCGCATACTGATCAACCGCACCAGCGAAACCGTCCTGCGTTTTCTGCCGCCTTACATCACGGGCCGGGAGCACGTGGATCTGGCGATTCGTGCACTGCATGAAATCTTGTCCGAAGAAGGCGCATCCAAACAGAAGGGGGTCGGGGAATGGCTAGCAAAACTCTAGTGGTCGCCGAAAAGGCTACACATCAGGAGAGCAGTGCACTTGCTTTCGCCACCGTTTCCCTTGCCGGGCGCGATCTCTGCTCCATTGCCGATCTCTCCCCGTCGGAGATTGCCGCCATCCTGGAGCTGGCTCACGCCATCAAGGCTTCTCCCGCCGATTACCGTTTTTCGCTCGATGCTCGCCAGATGGTGATGTTCTTCGAGAAGGCGTCACTGCGGACGCGGCTGACGTTTGAAGCCGGGATGAACACCCTGGGCGGTTCGGCCATGTTTGTCGACCAGACGCAATCCCCACTGGGCGAGCGCGAGTCGCTGGCCGATATGGCCCGCAACGTGGAGCGCTGGGTGAGCCTGATCGTGCTGCGCACCTACGCCCACGAGACCATCACCGAAATGGCGGAGTACGCCCGCTGCCCGGTGATCAATGCCCTCAGCGATCTGGAGCATCCCTGCCAGGCGCTGGCCGACTTCATGACCGTCGAAGAGCGCTTTGGCACTGCGCGCGGCGTCAAGTTCACCTATGTAGGAGACGGTAACAATGTCTGTCACTCATTGATGCTGACCTCTGCCCTGCTGGGCACGCATTGCACCGTGGCCTCGCCCAAGGGGTACTACCCCAAGCCGGAAATCATCGCCAAGGCGCAGGAACTCGCAGCAGAGTCCGGAGCCACGCTCACCCTCACCCACGATGTGGTGGGCGCGGTACGCGGCGCCGATGCCGTGTACACCGACGTATGCACCAGCATGGGATTCGAGCATGAGGTGACCAAGCGGGCGCCCATCTTCAAGCCTTACCAGGTAAACGAGGCATTGATGGCCCATGCCGCGCCCCACGCCGTGTTCATGCACTGCCTGCCCGCGCACCGCAATGCAGAAGTCACGGACGCGGTGCTTGACGGCCCGCAATCCGTAGTCTTCGAGCAGGCGGAGAACCGGTTGCACGCCCAGAAGGCCCTGATGGTTCTGCTCCTGGGCGGCGTCCAGGGCAGCTCGCGCGATACTGCGGCAAATTAATAGCAGTCCCTCAGCGGCTAAAGCCGTTCACTGGCTGGGTTTCATGGCGGGGCTAAAGCCCCGCCCCTTCAACGCTAGGCCAGTGGACATTTGAAGGGTACGGGCTTTAGCCCGTACATAGATGCTCCCAAAATAGACGGGCTTTAGCCCCTGAGGGACCGAACGAACTTTGTAAGGAGTTTGGCATGTCGAAGAAAGTTGTTCTTGCATATTCAGGTGGTCTCGACACCTCGATCATCATCCCCTGGCTCAACGAGAACTACGGTATGGATGTAATCGCCATGATTGCCGATGTGGGGCAGGGCGAAGACCTGGACGCCGTAGTTGCAAAAGCCTATGCCACCGGAGCCAAGAAGGCCGTGGTGCTCGACCTGCGGGACGAGTTCGTGCGCGAGTACGTGTATCCGACGGTGCGTGCCGGCGCCATCTATGAGCACAAGTATCTGCTCGGCACTTCGATTGCACGCCCGGTGATTGCCAAGCACCAGGTGGAAGTAGCGCTCCAGGAAGGGGCCGAGGCGGTTGCCCACGGCTGCACCGGCAAAGGCAACGACCAAGTCCGTTTCGAGCATGCCTACCAGGCACTGGCTCCCGATTTGAAGGTCATCGCTCCCTGGCGTGAGTGGACGCTGAAGTCGCGCGAAGACTGCCTGGACTATGCCGAGGCGCATGGCATCCCGGTGGCGGCGAGCCGGGAGAAGATCCATTCCCGCGACCGCAACCTGTGGCACATCAGCCACGAGGGCGGCGAGTTGGAGAATGCGGGCAATGCACCCCTGCCCACCACCTGGGTCATGACGCGCTCTCCGCAGGAAGCGCCCGACCGCGAGGAAGTGGTCGAGATCGGTTTCGTCGAAGGCCGGCCGGTCTCTGTGGACGGCATGGCGCTTGAGCCGGTGCAGATCGTGGAACTGCTGAACGAGATCGGCGCCCGCAATGCCATCGGCCGCATCGACCTGGTAGAAAACCGCTTCGTCGGCATCAAGAGCCGCGGTCTTTATGAGACCCCTGGCGGCACCTTGATCACCACCGCCCATCGCGAGATCGAGGCTCTGACGCTGGACCGCGAAGTGATGCATTACAAGCAGCAGGTCGCGCTCAAGTATGCCGAGCTGGTCTACTTCGGCCTGTGGTTTACTCCGCTGCGCGAAGCTCTCGACGCCTTTGTCGACAATACTCAGAAGCTGGTTACCGGTTCGGTCAAGCTTTCTCTGTACAAGGGCAACATCGGTGTGGCCGGGCGGCATTCGCCGTACTCGCTTTACTCCGACGATCTGTCCTCGTTCACTATGGGCGATAGCTACGACCAGAAAGACGCCAAGGGCTTCATCCAGATTCTGGGACTGCCGGCCCGCACGCGTGCGCGTTTGATGCAGAAGAAAGAGGCTCACCAGTGAAGATGTGGTCTGGCCGCTTTCGCGAGCCACTGGACCAGGACTTCGAACAATGGCAACGATCACTGGCATTTGACTGGCAGCTGCTTCCCCAGGAAGTGGCTGCCAGCAAGGCCCACGCGCGTACCATCGCCGCGGCCGGCATCCTCACGCCCGATGAACTAAACAGGATCGTGGGCGCGCTCGATGCCATTCGCGACGAGTACGCCCAGCGGCCGCCCAGCGATATTTACGGCTGCACGCAAGCGGAAGACATTCACCACTTTGTGGAGCTCGAGCTGGTGGCGCGCATCGGCGACCTCGGCTTCAAGCTGCACACCGGTCGCAGCCGCAACGAACAGATTGCCACCGACCTCCGCCTTTTCGTGCGCGAAAAGTGCGGCTCGATCGCCGGCCGGCTGGAGGACTGGGTACGTGCGCTCACCGCCCAGGCCGCAGCCGCAGGCGATGCGGTCATGCCCGCCTACACCCATCTGCAGCGCGCCGAGCCAGTGCTCGTCGCCCACTGGCTGCAGGCCTATGCGGAGATGCTGCTGCGCGACCGGTCGCGGCTGGAGGATGCCAGCCGTCGCCTGAATTATTGTCCACTGGGTTCTGGAGCCGTGGCGGGCGCAACCCTGAAGCTGGACCGGACGATTGCCGCGCGGGAACTGGGTTTTCGTGCGCCGACGGCGAATAGCATGGACGCGACCAGCGACCGTGACTTCGCGCTTGAGTTTCTGCAGGCGCTCACTTTGATCGCTCTGCACGCCAGCCGGTTCGCAGAAGAGATCACGCTTTATGCGACGGCGGAGTTCGGCTTCGTCGAGCTGCCCGAAGCATTTTCGACCGGATCGAGCGCCATGCCGCAGAAGAAGAACCCCGACCTGACCGAGCTGGTGCGCGCCAAGGTGGCCCGCATCAATGGCGCGGCGCAGACCGTCACCATGTTGCTCAAGGGTCTTCCTCTGGCCTATAACAAGGACCTGCAGGAGAGCCAGGAGCCGCTCTTCGCCGCGGCCGATTCGGCCGAGCGGATGACCGCGTTGCTGGCCCGGTTTACCGCCGCTCTCCGCTTCAACACCGCGCGCATGCGCACCGCCTGCGAGACCGGTTATCTCAATGCCATGGCCGCCGCCACCTACCTCGTGCACAAGGGAGTTCCCTTTCGCAAGGCGCACGAGAAAATTGGCCTGGCCGTGCGCTATGGTTTGGAGAAGGGTTGCGAGCTCGATGGCCTTACGCTCGAGGAGCTGAAGCAGTTTGGGCCCGAGTTCGAATCCGATTTTTTTTCAAACATCACCCTCGATGCGACCGTAAATTGCCATGACGTGATCGGTGGCACCGCGGTCAGCCGGGTGCGTGAGGCTTTAGCAGCACAGGAGGCTAGACTTTCTGCTGCCATGGGACAGATGGATGGAAATACGTAAGGCCAGATTACAAGATGCGTCGAACATATACGAGCTGGTGAACAGCCTGTCGTCGGACGGCACTCTGCTGCGGCGTGCCTTCGCGGAGATTTGCGAGAACGTACGCGACTTCACCATCGCCGAATCGACCCAGGGCATCTTCCAGGGCTGCGGCGCGCTGCACCTCTACGGTCCTCACCTGGCGGAGGTGCGGTCGATCGTGGTGCGTCCCGAGGCCAAGAGCAAAGGCACGGGCAGGCTGCTGCTGCAGTCGCTGCTCGATGAGGCCGAGGACCACGGCGTGGGCTGTGTCTGCCTCTTCACCCGCATCCCCGATTTCTTCTTCAATCATGGCTTCCGCGTGGTGGAGGATCGAACCGCGCTACCCGACAAGATTTACAAGGACTGCCAGAACTGCCCCCGCCTTTACCGCTGCGATGAGGTGGCCATGGCGCGCGGCCAGATTCCCAAGGTGTCGATCCTGGGGACCAGGATCGAGGCGGAGCAGTTGGTGCGCCTGACCGGCTGAGCCGGTTCCGAAAATTTTTAACCGGGTGTGCGATCCATCGGGCTAAGTCAGATGCCACAAAAGGCTGGCAGCAAGTTTGTTCAAGGAGACCACCGAAGCCCTGCAACAGTTTCTGTGACAGCTGTTGCTACATCGCACGTTCTTGTAACAGCACCGGTGACAATGGCTGCTGCAACTTCTCTTTCAACACTTCCAGAAACGCCTGCATCCCGGCTGAAATCCATTTGTCTTTATGCCAGACGACATGGGTAGCGATGGTCATCTTCGGCCCGTGCCAGTTCATCACCGCAAACTCCCTCTTTCTGAGTTCGCAAGCGATCACGATCTCCGGTAAAAGGCCGATGCCCATGCCCGCGATTACGCATTGTTTAATGGCTTCTACGCTGGAGAACTCCGTGATGTGCTGCGGCCTTACATTGGCTGAAGCCAGCTGCATATCGAGCTTCTTGCGATATCCGCACCCAGCCTCCGTCAACAGCAGAGTCTGATCCAGAAGATCTTTTGGATACACCTTCTTTGCGTTGGCCAGCGGATGATCCGGCGTTCCGAATAGATAGATGTCCTCGCTACGCATTCGAATCGAATACAGCTGCTCCCCATCGACCGAGTCTGACATGCTGATGGCCAAATCTATCTTGCCGCTCTCGAGTTCCGCAGCCAGCGTGCCCTCCGGCTCCGGGCGAAAGATAAGTTCCACTCTGGGATATCGCTTGCGGAAGAGCTTCAACACTTCAGGCAGACGATAAGTCAGCACGCTCTCGGGCGCGTAAATGTGCAACGGACCGGCGGGTTCGGTGCCAAACTTCACCGCACGATAGCCCTGATCCATGGCGGCTAACGCCTTCTCTGCATAGGGACGGAAACGGCGGCCTGCCTCGGTGAGAACCACCCGCTTCGCCAATCGGTCAAACAGCGGAGACCCCAGCTCTGCCTCGAGCGCCTTGATCTGCGACGTCACATTGGATTGGACGGTATGGACTCGTTCAGCGGTACGCGTGAAGTTCAACTCTTCGGCGAGAACACAAAAGGTTTGCAGCTGCCGGACTTCCATTGTGCCATCTCCTTTTGAGATCGATTAGATACTAACAATCAATTGGACGGATGTACAGCATAGGCGGAAACTCAGCTTATGATCTTACTTCGGTTGCAGCATCGGCAAGTTACTGGAGCGATCCCTGGCATTCTGTTCGTCTTATTGCTGGCTTACGCTCAAACGCCCACCGCCTCGGCGGCCGCGATCCCGCCTTCTCCATGGAATGCCCAGCAATCCGGTACGGCGCTCGTTTTCTATGCGCAACCGCAAGTGAGCGACGACCTGTGGCCGGTATTGTTTCAAGTCCTGCGCGCTGATCTGGCCGACGGCGCCGGCGAATTGCCCAATGGCCTCGTTTTGGACAAAGAGCCCACCATTGTTCGTGGAAACGAAGACCTGCGCGGAGTCACTTTCTCCAAGGTCATTTCCGTTAAGTTACTAGGTCGCTGTGATGTGCTTCCGCAAACAGATCATCCGTCGCAGGCGGGTCCGCTTGGTTGGGTGTTGATGGTTTCGGGAAAAGTCCAACCCTTTATTTCGATCGATTGCACCCATCTCGCCCAGGTGCTCCGTCCGGCGGTCGCCCGCCTGAATAAGGAAGATCGCCGGTATGCCATGGCCCAGGCGATCTCCCATGTCCTGATCCATGAGTGGAGCCATATTGCGACGCAAAGCTCCTCACACGGTGCGCGAGGTATCACCCAGGCATATCTCTCGGTGAACGATTTGATCGCAAACCCCAGGAGGAATCATTTGTCCGCTTCCAACCGCTAGCTAACGGGTCCGTAATCCAGATGTGTCAAAGGTGTGGTTCGGGATAAAAACAGTTGAGCGGGTAAGATCGTCTTACCATGCAGACCAAGGTTTCCACCAAGGGGCAGATCATTCTTCCCGGCCCGATACGGCGCAGGCTGGGTATTCGGGCCGGCGATTCGCTCGATGCCAATATCCAGGACGGCTGCATCGTCTTGACCCCGCTTAAGAAGCATTCTCTCAAGATCAGGACCATTACCGATCCTGTTACCGGCCTCCCTGTGCTCAGCGCAGGTAAGGGTGCTCCTGTTCTGACCAGCAAGGATGTTGCAGAGATCCTTGTTAATTTTCCATGACATATCTCCTCGATGTAAACACCCTGGTTGCGCTCGGATTATCCACCACCAATTTCATGACCGGGTAGTAGCTTGGTTGCAATCACAGCAGTTCCCGCCGTAGTTTCCCCTTTGAGTTCTGCCAATCTTTTTTGAAGCCTGATCGAAATGGTTCCAGATCGATCCCTTGACATATTCCCATATAGGCATATACATTTAATTCATGCCCAGAGCAACCACCACCTCCGACGTGTTCAACGCGATCGCCGAGCCGCGGCGGCGCGAAATTATCGACCTGCTGGTGAATGGAAAAGAGCATGCC
The DNA here is from genome assembly GCA_963796145.1 of uncultured Acidobacteriaceae bacterium. Classification (GTDB taxonomy): domain Bacteria; phylum Acidobacteriota; class Terriglobia; order Terriglobales; family Acidobacteriaceae; genus PALSA-350. The sequence continues at coordinate 104,220 of CAWCKO010000046.1, forward strand.
GTGGGAGATTTGGTTCTTCGGCTGCGGATGCCGCAACCCGCAGTGTCGAAGCACCTGGGCGTGCTTCGGAAGGTCGGGGTGGTATCAGTGAGCAAACGCGGACAGCTACGCATGTACCGGCTGAACGCAAAGGAGCTGAAGCCTGTGCATGACTGGGTAAAGACGTATGAGCGCTACTGGACGAATCAGCTGAGCCGGATCAAGGAGCGGGCTGAGCTGAAGATGGCCAACCAATTGGCGAACCAACTAACCAAACGCGAAGGAGGAGAATGATGCCGGTGAGTACAGAACAGGAAATACGCACATTGGAGATCGTGAAGGATGAGCAGATCGCGGCCTCGGTGGAGATCGTCTTTGAGAGCATTCTGGAGCAGTTGGGACCGTACAACGAAACTCCCGATGGCACGCCGTTGGCGATGAAGATCGAGGCCTGGCCAGGCGGGCGCTGGTATCGGGATCTGGGCAATAACGCGGGCCATTTCTGGGGACATGTTCAGGCGATCAAGCCGCCAACTCTGCTCGAAATCTGTGGGCCGCTCTTCATGTCATATCCCGCCGTCTCGAATGTGCAATACCGGTTGACAGAGGAGAACGGCATAACGCGCTTGAAATTTGTCCACCGCGCCATGGGGCTGATCCCACCCGAAGTTACCCAGGGCGAAAGAAATGTCAACACTGGCTGGACCTATATCTTGTCAAAGATTCGCCAACGTGCAGAGGGCCGCAAGATAAAAAGGGCCTTGCCTGGTCCGGAGGCTAAGACAGTGGGTTCGGGTTCGGGGATTGAGTGACAAACAGCATAAAGGAGACCGGCGATGATAGCGAACAACCCACCATCGGACTGGCAGCACTTAGCCCAAGAGAACGGCTCTTTGCGGGCCATTATCGCCGAGCTCCTGATAACCAACCAGAAGCTCCGTTGGGAACTGCAGGGGTACAGATGCGGGCCGGCGCACGATCCCCGGCCCTTGATTGGTTCCGAGGAAATGTCCGTTTCGTAGAAACACCGGGTTCCGGGGACGAAGGCATGCAAACGAAAGGGAGATTAAGCGATACAGGTAATCGTGGGTGCTGTATAGCGAACGATACCGGGCATCAGGAGGCCGGAGTGCGGATCGCTAAAGGTGGTCCGCATCCGCCCTCGTTAACCCGGCGGTCTTGCAACGTCGCCACGAAGATGGTTCCGATTGCTATTCTTGCGGTATTGCCAAAATGCCCCATGTGCCTGGCTGCTTACGTGGCGCTCGGCACCGGAATTGGAATTTCCCTGGCGGCGGCAACCTACATACGGTTTTCGCTCATTGCCGTGTGCGTAACATCGTTGATATATTTCATCCTCAAAGGTGTACGCCGCAGACGAAGCTGTTGATATCAACGTACATTGTCAGGCCTCTCAGACATTTAGGGAGGTTGCCAAAATTCTTGGACGATTTGTCGAATTCCAGTCCGGCCGTTCGACAATATAGTGAAAGTAGTTGGGGCAGGCTGAGTGGCCTCGTTGAAATCCGCTCAAGTGGCTATTGCTGCTTGAACCTTTTGCAGTGAACCTGAGAAGAACACGCAAGGCAACGGGCCCGTCCGAAGACCGGAATCTTAATATGTTGATATCAACGTACTATGTCAAGCCCCAAAAGGAATCAGGGGCTTGCCCAAACCAGGTAGAGAAAATCACCCCAACAGAGGACTGCTATGTCATTCCTGCGTGATTTAAAATTTGCGGCCCGTTCTTTGGCGCGGGTCCCCGCGCTGTGGATCGCCGTGGCCCTTACGCTCGCTCTGGGTATTGGCGCCAATGCCGCAATCTTCACCGTGGTGCGCGCCGTGCTCCTGCGGCCGCTCGTCAATCGCGACCAGGACCGGTTACTTTACCTGCGCCAGAGCGCTCCCGGCATCGGCCTCGCGAACGCGGCCTTCTCCATTCCTGAAATTCAAGACCTTGGCAAGGGACTGAAGACCATCAAGGAGCTGGGCACATTTTCCCCCATCGACTTCACCATGGTTGGCCTGGGCACGCCGCGTGAGATTCACGCCGGCGTGGTGGATGGCAATTACTTCGAGGTGATGGGGCTGCGTCCGATCATCGGCCGCCTGTTGACTCCGGCCGACGACGGGCCTAACGCGGCCGGCGCGGCTGTGCTGACTTATCGATTCTGGAGCACGTCGCTGCGCTCCGACCCCAGCGTGATTGGAAAGACGGTGCGGCTCGAGAGCTTCGAAGGCCCACGTACCGCGGTCATCGTTGGGGTTCTGGAACCGTCGGTGCCCTACCCCGTGGCGACAGAGATCATCGCCAACGTTGTCACCAGCCCGCATCATCTATCCGCCACCATGGTGACTGGCCGTGAGCACCGCATGACGGAAGTGTTTGCACGCCTCGCTCCCGGCGCCACTCTCGACTCTGCGCGAGCAGAACTCCGCACCGCCTATGCGGCCATCCTTGCCGCGCATCCCGAAGTGTACAAGTCTGCAGACCACTTCGCCATCGGCGTGACGCGGCTGCATGACCAGATTAATTCCAACGCCAATACGATTTTGTGGGTGCTGTTCGCGGCCTCGGGCCTGTTGTTCGTGATTGCCTGCTCCAATGTCGCCAATCTTGTATTGGCGCGAACCGTGCGCCGCGAGCCGGAGCTTGCCGTACGCTCGGCGTTGGGTGCAAGCACAGCCACCCTTCGCCGTTCATTGCTGGCGGAAAGCATGGTGCTGTGCGGAAGCGGAGCGTTGGCGGCCCTGATCATCGCCGCTCCGATGGTAGCCGTGCTGGCCCGTTATGCCTCGCGCTTCTCGGTGCGCGCTGAAGGCATGACGCTCGATTTCAGCCTGGTGTGGTTTGGGATTGTGCTGGCGCTGATCGCGGCGGTCTTCCTGGCATTTATTCCGCGCTTGCCCTCGGCCGACACATCGCGCGGCCCCGGATTGACCGGCAGCGACGTGCGTGTCACTGGAGGCAGCGGCCGCCGCCTTCGCATTTTCGCTGTGACCCAAATTACGGCCTCATTCCTGCTGCTTGCCGGAGCCGGGGTGCTGATGAGGACCCTGTATGTGCTGGAGAAAACCGAACCCCCCTTCGACACTGCGAGCGTTCTGGCGGTGAATTTACCCGTGATGTCGTATGGGCGAACGCCGGAGCAGGTGCGTGATTTCTATCACGACGTGCAGCGCCGGGTCAGCACGCTGCCGGGAGTGGAGCACGTCTCTTCGGGCTTCAGTGTTCCATGGCGCGACGAGCAGGCACTGGGCATCAGCTTCGCATTCGCGGTCGAAGGCGCGACCCGCAAGAACGGTCAGGACGACCTGCGCGCGCGGTTCCGGTCCATATCCCCCGGATTCTTCGGAACCCTGGGAATGCCGGTTCTCCAGGGCCGCGATTTCAGAGACACTGATCGCAACGGCTCCGAACGTGTGGTGATCGTCAGCCAGAGCGTAGCCCAGATGCTGTTTCCCGGCCAGGACGCGATCAACCGCGAGTTGCGCTGGACCGACAGCGTGATGAAGTTTATCGGTATCAGCTACGAGCCACGGCGGATCATCGGCGTGGTGCCCGATTTCGATGATGAAAACATCATCCCCTCGCCGGCCATGACGGTGTATCAGCCGAGCGACCAGGAAGGATGGCAAAGCCGCCTGCTTGTGCGCGCCAAGCAGGATCCATACACGCTGGTCCCGTCCATTACACGCACCATTCACGACATAGCGGCCGACCAACCGGTGGAGCATGCCGCCACATTGCAGGACATTCGCGCTGAAGTTCTGACTCCCGACCGCTTGAATGCGGTTGTGTTTGGCGGCTTCGCAGCCGTGGCCCTGCTAATTTCCGTTGTGGGCGTAGCTGGTGTGCTCGCATTTTCCGTGAGCGGGCGCACGCGCGAGTTCGGGATCCGCATCGCTTTGGGTGCTCAGCCGCGCGACATTCTCACCGATGTTCTTCGCCAGGGCGTGGTGATCGCCGGCATTGGCGTGGCGGCAGGTCTGGTGTTTGGTTTTGCTTTGGTAAGCATAATCGGCAAGTACTTCACCGAGGTGCATCTACCGGGTCCTCTCTCTTTTATCGCCTCTGCCGTCGTAATTCTGGCTGCGGCGGTGATTGCCTCGGCTGTGCCTGCGGCGCGAGCCGCGAGAATCAACGCGGTGGAAGCGCTGCGCTCTGAGTAATCGCTGTGTTTCTGAGCTAGCAATGGAATGTACTTATATTGCTCTCGCGATCGCCATGAGGGCGCCATCGTTCCAATCTTCACGGGGCTCTGCCGCTGCTCGAGCAAACGTCCAGAGTCGAACGCGCTCTTGATCTATACCAACCAGGTCTGCGAACTGGCAAATGGTTCCATGCGGATCCGTGCCCAGGTTTGCAGAGCAGTTATCAAGCCAAAAGCATCGCAAACTTCCAGTTTGCAGGACTTCCATCAAGAAGAGCGTCGTTCACGTCTTCCCTGGGGCATGTTGGTCCAAGCGGTTGTTCCGTGGTCAATCGAAAGCGATGCTAGTCTTTGTCGAAAAAGTGACTTGCCTGCACGAGTTCCGGAAGATCTGAATCGGCCTGGCTGCAGTTAGTGAGCAGCCTACGGTAATGCTGCTCCGCGGCCCGCGGCATTCCTGCCTGCTGAGCGGAAACGGCGGCACCGTATTCCGCTCTGAGACGTCCCGGAGTGGATTTCAAGCTCGATTCATAGGCCGCCAAAGCCAGCCTCGGCTGCCTTGCCAAAAGCAACATATCGCCCAGCATCTCCGGCGCGGGAGCGATGGAACCTGGACTGACAGGTGATTTTCCGGTTGCTTCCTCCATTGCGGCGGCTGTTCTCATCTCTTGCAAGGCCGCACGGTGATCACCTTCTGCCCACTTGATCCAGGCGGTCACAATCTTCAATTGAATATTCACCTCATCCGCGTCGTGGTCGCCGCTCTGCGTCAGTATGTTGCGCAATGTGAGCAGCGGTTGCATTGCCGTCTGCGCCGCCCTTATGTCCTCCAACCTGACTGCTCCAAGTGCGCGGGCGAAATAAAGAGTCGTCTCAGTCGACGCATATGCGTCTCCTCGGGAGCTTTGCGACGGCAATGGAAGGGCCGCAGCAGCGCCCCACTGCTTACGCTCGATCCAATACCGGGCGGGTATGGCAGCTGTCGCGTAAAGCCCGGCATATCTGGCCGCATCGCCCGGTTCGACAACCGGGAGTTGTTGGGTCAGCTTGCGGGCTTCCGTTATACGTCCGGTTTGCAGATACGCATAAACCAGGTAATCCAAAGCGTGTAACTCGTCGCCAACCGCCCATTGTTTGCGCGCGCAGGCGGCCGAGGCGAGGTTTGAGGCAATGGAGTCGTCCCATAAACCAAGCCTCGTAAAAACATGAGAGGGCATATGGAGGGCGTGAGGCGAGTCCGGCGCGACCTGGGAGTAGCGATGCGCCGCATTCAACGCATGCTGAGCCAGCGCCGCATTATCGTCGGCATGGATGATGTAGTGCGCGAGACCCGGATGTTCTGGCTGCTGCAGGAAGATAGGTTCGAGAATTTGAGTCGCCTTCTTTTGATTCGCGTAAGTCTTGTCATTGAGGGGAGCATTGGCGATCAAAGACAGGGCGTAAAAAATCGCCGCTTCGCTGTCCTGCGGATACCGACTGTGCAGCGACTCCATCGCAATCTCATACCGTTTGGCGCGGACGCTGTGACTCTCTGAGCGTGAATTTTGATAGAAAACCTGAATAGCGCTCAGATAGTCGCGTTCCCTCTGAGTCTTCGGTGTCATCGAGAGACCTTTTTGAGTCGCTTCCAAGCCGATCCTCAGATCGTCCTCAGTGGGCGGATCCCACAATTCGCGGTAGTGGCTCATCGCAATGCCCCACTCTGCCATGCTGCACGTGGGATCCTTGCTCAGGACGTCTGCAAATAACTGCGCTGACTTCCGGTAGCCAAAGGAATGTAGAGCGGCCACCGCCAGATCGAATTCACCTTGCACTTCAGGATTGCATGACGTGTCGAATTGGACTATTCCCATCCGTTCCGGCTGGCCCGACACATGATCGTGCTGCTGCGCACATTCCACCCGGAACGGTCTAAATACCAAGAAGGCAAGGAACAGCGCGAAAGCAAAGCGCAGCATAACCCGCGTCTCCTTCATCCATTGACACATAGTAGCTGGTTCGCGGGTTGTTTAGCTGTCGGCGCACCGAGAGTTGAAGCGTCTCAGTTGCCCAAGAAAGACCACCTGAAAGCAATTCCCACCAGGGGCGTCCCGGCTCTGAAGCGACCTTATTCTAGAGCATCTTCACTTCTACTTTGCGCCGTCAAGTGCAGCCAAGTGCGGCTTTCTTGAGGAAAAGCCACGTCGGAAGTGGTTGCTCTGTATACACCAGCTATGAAAATGCTTTAGTCTCGATCGATCGAGACACCGCCGTTTACAGTCTGGAACTCAAGCGTTGCGCCGCCCTGGCCGATGTTTGTGTCGATACGATTACGAATCTTGCCCTGAACAGTGATCGGGAAGTCCACTGAGATGCCGCCGTTTACAGTCTCTGCAACCAGGTGTGCGGAATAGTGATCCGGAGCCTTCACGGAAACGCCGCCGTTGGTTGACTTCGCGAACAGGCCGCTTCCCCGCCACTGATCCCCGTCGAGCCTCACGTCCAGGCCGCCATTCACGGTAGTGGCGTGCACCTCTCCGGCCAGATCATCGAGCGAAACACCGCCGTTCGTCGTATCAGCATGGATCACGCCATCCACCTTCGAAATCTCAATGCCGCCGTTCTGGGTGTGAAGCTGGGCTGCGAGATGGCGTGGCACATGCAGACGGTAGTTGACAGACCAGCTGCGGTGCGACCAACCGGACATCTGTGGTCCTTCAGCGTGGATGGTGCCAGTGGTGACGATCGTTACGTCGTGCAGGATCGACTGCGCATTGTCGCGGCTTGAATCCTGCGCAATAACCCGCGCCTCCAAGGCGATATCCTGTCGTTCTTCGCCAATCACTTCAATGCCGCCGTTCTCTCCCGAGACACTGAGCTGTCCATTGATAAGTGGCAGCGTTGTGCGCCGCAATTCGCAAACGCGCCCCGGATGGCCAAACCAGTTGTTGTTGCTGGTGTTGCCTTCGTCGTCATTGCACGGGGCGGTAGTAAAAGACTGGGCGTGAAGGCTGCCCGCGAACAGCAGGACGAAGACGCATCCGACGACAGATCTGTTCATGGATATCTCCTGGTAAGCCACCAAGCTGAATACGCACGGCAGACTCATTAAGTTCCCAGCAGGGCGAACTTGATTTGACTTGCTCTTACGCCCACGAGTTCGTGTCCGTTTGCGGACACCAAGCTACAAATTCGAACACAATCGCACGCGGTTCCGTACTATTTGATTGTGTATGCGGAAGTGAATGCCGGTGTACTGTGGCTGGCAACGTGCTACGAGGTGGTACATGCGTTCTTTTCTTCTCGATTTGAAGTTCGTCGTCCGCCAGCTGCGCAAGTCCCCAGGCTTCACGGTGACGGCAGTCCTGATGCTGGCCTTCGGAATTGGAGCGACCACGGCGATTTTCTCGATCGTGGAAGGCGTTCTGTTGCGGCCCCTGCCCTTTCCCGATCCTGACCGGCTGGTGGTGCTTGCGGACCGCTTGCAGGGAGTGGATGTAGGTGGCGATGGCGGTGTCGGGGTCACCGTGCCCGATATCCGCGCCTATACCCGCGAAACCAGGTCCTTCGCTGCTCTGGGCGGATACATCTTTGCTGCGTATGAGCTTTCCAGTACCGGTGAGCCCGCTCGCGTGAACGCCTCGCGTCTGACCGCGGGAGTATTTTCCGCTCTCGGTGTCGCACCGCTGCTGGGGCGTGTGTTTACCACCGACGAGGATGAACATAGCCAGCAGGTCGCTGTTTTGAGTTATGCGACCTGGCAGGATCGGTTCCATGGAGACCGGCAAGTTCTGGGCACCAAGATCCTGCTCGATCGCAAACCGTATGTGGTGATCGGGGTGATGCCGCGGAATTTCGAATTTCCGTTGTTCTCCGGGGCAGCTGAACCGCATTGGTTTGTGGGTTCCCATGAGCTTTACAGCTCCAGGAACTCTCGTCCACGGGCGCCTCGAACTGGAGCTACCATATGGTCGGCCGCCTCAACCCCGGGGTCTCCCCGGTGCAGGCCCAGGCCGATGCGGAGCGAGTTGCGCAGGAAATCATGCGCAACTATCCGGCCGAGATGGGCAGCCTGCATATCAGCTCCGTGGTGCGGCCGTTGCAAGAGGAAACGGTAGAGCAGTCTCGTCCCTTGTTGCGGACCCTCTTCCTCGCCGTAGCTGTGGTCTTGTCGATCGCCTGCGTCAACCTGGCAGGACTTATGCTGGTGCGCGCCATTCGCCGGCAAAGGGAATCCGCCGTACGCCTGGCGCTGGGCGCAAGTGAAGCGGCGCTACTGCGTCAGGCGCTTCTCGAAAGCCTGGTTCTGAGCGTAAGCGGCGGTATGGTGGGGCTTGCGCTTGCCAAACTGGCGCTGACCGTCGGCAGAAGTTTGCTGCCGGAAAGCCTTCCCCGCATCAGCGAAATTGCGCTCAACTGGAATGTAGTGGGATTTGCCTTGCTGCTGGCGGTCGTCACCGGCTTGCTGTGCGGGCTGGCTCCTGCCTTTGCCGCGTTGCGCACCAACGTGAATGGCACCCTGAAGGAAGGTGGCCGCAGCGGGACGGCGGGCGCGGGCCATGCGCGTTTGCGCTCCGCGCTGGTGGTAGCGGAAATTGCCATCGCCCTGGTACTGCTCGCCGCCTCAGGGTTGCTGCTGCGCAGCTTTGAAAAGATGCGTTCCGTGGATCTCGGCTTCCGGCCCGAGCACGTGACCACTGCCGGCTATTCGCTGCCCGAGAAACAATACTCGACCCAGTCCTCCGTAAACACCTTTAATGATGAATTGGTACGCCGCTTGCGGCAGTTGCCGGGAGTTGAATCCGTGGGGCTTACCAGCCTGCTGCCCGCGTCTAACAACGACAATAACCAGGCCATCGTACCCGAGGGCTATGTTGCTCCGAAGGGGGCGAATATGAACCTGGGCACCACCTCCCAATTAATCGGCGATTACTTCGGCGCTATCGGAACTCCGCTCTTGCATGGCCGCTTGTTTACCGATGATGACCGGGCCGGTAAGCAATTAGTGGTCATCGTAAATCGCAAGCTTGCCGATCACTTTTGGCCCAACCAGAATCCGATCGGCAAGCGGATGCGTATCGGCACACCGGAGATGCATACCCCATGGTTGACGATCGTGGGAGAGGTGGCGGACATGAAGCTGAGTTCCCCGGATGACCCGACGAAGGAGCAGTTTTATTTCCCCGTGGATCAGTCGGAAGAGGCCATCGGCTCCTTAGCTCAACCGGGCGACCTGAATGGCAATGGCGGTTACATTGTGTTGCGCTCCGCGTTGCCCGCGGAGCAGATGGAAAATGCTCTGCGCGCTACAGTTCGCTCCATCGACCCGCGACTGCCGTTGACGCAGGTGCAGACGATGGAGCAGGCGGTGGCGGAAACCGAAGCGCCGCGCCGGTTCAACACTGTGTTGATCACCAGCTTTGCGTTGGCGGCGGTATTGCTCGCGGTGCTTGGCATCTACAGCATCATCGCCTTCTCGGTTGCCTCGCGGGTGCAGGAGATGGCCATCCGCATGGCTCTCGGATCACAACGCGCAGGCATCGTTCGTCTGATTCTGCAATCCGGAGCAAAGCTCGCTGCGATCGGCTGCGTTCTTGGTTTGGCGGGGGCGATGGCAGCCTCCGGCCTGCTGCGCTCGTTGCTCTTTGGAGTAAGCCCGTTCGACCCGCTCGTGCTTGTCCTGTCCGCGCTAGGGGTCTTGCTGTTGGCAGTGGTCGCATCTGCATTACCGGCCCTCACTGCCGCCTCGGTTGAACCCATGCAAGCCTTGCGAGGAGAGTAGCCCGAAACGGGCGCGCGCACAGTGGGTATAAACGGTATCTCATCGGCGAAGACCCGACCAACGTGGCCGCGATCATGCTGAAGATTCGCGAAATTGATATTTCATAAAATTGGATAAAATTTGGCTTTTTATAGACTTCAGCGGAGGCGCGCAAAGGGGCCTTTTTTGGGGGAAAAGGGCAGCCTGGGGAGGCTGGCTGTGTCGAGAACGGCATCGAAGACGAAGCCGGTCGCGGCGGGAACCCGGTTCAGCGGTTGCGGGTTGACAAAGGGGTTGGCAAGGTTGGGCTGGTTCGGGTCAAAATTCGGACAAAATCCCGTTTCGGGGTTCCGGTGAAGGGGCCGGAGGAGGCTCCGGGTCGGGGGCCTGGGGCGCGGCGGGTTGGGCTTCCCTGGCGGCAACGGGATCGCCTGGCTCCTCGACCGCGGCTTGAGGCTGCTGGCGGCGCCACTGAGCGCTGTAGATTTGTGCCTTGACGGGCGGGGCCGCGGGCTGCGTCCCGGATGGAGAAAGGCGACGGTCATTCATGGTTCCGGACGGGATCAAGCCTTCGATGGCTACGATCATCGAAAGGGCTTTGATTTGACCGGCGATGATGCCTCTGGTGGCTTCGGGGCTGAGATTGGCCAGTTCCCAGAGCCGGGCCAGGATCTGGTCGCGACCAAGGTTCAACTTGCGCAGCCCTTCGGCTTCCTGGTCCACCAGCCTTTCGCTGACGGCGGCGCGGTGCTCGATCATGTAGGCGCGGACGCGGGGCTTGGCTTTGGTGTAGGCAGCGGAGTCGGGATTGAGACCGACGGCTTCTGCGGCGCGGCGGTCATTCATGGTTCCGGACATGATCAGGTGAGCAAAGGCGATTTCCTGATCGGTGATGGGATCGCTGACAGTATTTTTGGGCATAGGTAGTCTCGTTCCTCGGTTTGCTGGAGATTGTGGTTCTTTGCTGCTTCCTAGTGACACAAAAGGGTTGGAAGCCGCGGTAGGCCAGTCATGGCTGGTGTTGGTGATTTTGTGACAGGGATAGAGTGTGGTACCGGACAGCGGTGACGCTATCCTTCGCTCGCGCTAAAGGCCGAAACTACCGGCAACTGCCGGCCAGGGCGCGGTTGCGTGAGAAGCCGTCGCCTGCCGATATCTTCTACTCTAAGAGATAGAGCCTTTCCAAGTTTGCATGTAAGTGGCGAGATGCGTTTTTCGGCACAGGAGTACAAGCCCAAAGGTAACTCGCGGTTCGGTATGCGCGTTGGCAGAGGGATGAGATGGGTGGCAAACCAGAACCTTCCCACATGTTTTGGAGTTTTGTGGTGCCCCGGCGTGATGCCGGCTTTGCGGTCGTCCAGGCTGTTGTGGAAGGCCACGGCTGGCGGGTTGGTGGCCTCGTGAACCATGACTGGGAGATCGGACGGTGGATTTGATCAATGGTTTTTGCCGATCGATATCGGGATTGCGCCTGTGATCGATTACCGGGATCGTGCTTAGTTTAGACTGCGGGATTCCTGCCGCCATGCCGACTTTCCGGTGCCGATCGGTCGATAAGTGACTCGGCGATGTTGCATCAAGCGAGGCTTCCATAATGACAGCCAATCATCTGCGGCGTTGAGTTCGCGCGCTCTGAAAGCTCTTGACTACTGCCTCGGCGGACGAGATAAGCGGAATCTCCCTCGAAGTCCCATAGAGCATTCGAATGGAGAAGGCGCCATTGATGACGCTAAGTATCGCCGCCGCCGCCGCCCTTTTGTCGATTGCGACCGGCTTTAGCAGGTCGGTTAGATAGTCAAGAATCTTGTTTTGGTGTTCGATCGCCAGGCGATGGAACGGATGGGCAGTATCCGGGAATTCGGATGCGATACGAAGGAACGGGCAGCCGATTACTTCGGGCCAGTTCGCATATTGTTCGAATTTGGTCAGAGCCTCACGCAGATCCTTTGGAGGAGTGGGCTGAGAGAGATAGTCCCAAAGAGCTTGATCGCGGTTTTCGAGGTACGTGAGCACGAGGGCATCCTTGCTTTCGAAATGCCGATAAAACGTCGCCTTTGCGACTTCGGCGATGGACATGATCTTCTCGGTGCCGGTCGCCCGGACCCCCTCTGCGTAGAAGAGGCGGTCCGCTACCGCTAGAATTCTCTCTCGCGGATCGGATTGTTTTTGTGTTTTCATCGAATTTATCTTGACAGAAGACAGACGGGTCTGTCTATACTCAAAAACACAAATCAGACAGACACGTCTGTCTTGGTGAATCAGCTTCATGAAAGGTAACCGTGGATGATGAGCACACTTAGCGGTTTGCGCGGAGATGTCTTCGCGCACGGCACTCGCGATGAATAACGTCACTATTTTCTGGTTGCAGCTTTTTTCGAGTTGTTTCGTCTGCGCCGCCGTCGTCGCGTGGTACGTTTGGCCGTCACTCACCAAACTTCCTCGTAATTCTGCTCTCATTCCGCTGATCTTTGTGCATGTGTTTCGCTATGTCGGAATGACTTTATTGGTTGCGGGTATGATCGATCCGAAACTGCCCAGAGACTTCCTCTTCAATGCTGCTTACGGTGATCTCATAGCGGCGGCGCTGGCGCTCGCTTCCATCTTTGCTCTGCGGACCAACTGGCGTGTTGCCATTCCTCTGGTGTGGGTGTTCAACACGTGGGGATTCGTGGATCTGCTAAACGGAGTGCGTGGCCTCTTGCAGTTGAACGTCCCGAGCTTCAACCTAGGTACGATTTGGTATATCTATACGTTTTACGCTCCCGTCGTAGTCGCTTCACATTTGATGATCTTTTGGATTCTGGTCAAGTCTAGGTCGTGGAAGAAATAAGGTTTCGGGCTCTGTAGGAGATAGCTTCATCGGCCCCTGCATATCCGTAAGTAAGGACAGAAGGCTGAGGGGCCGGAGATATGGGCGTGAAACCGCTCACAAACCAGGACCACGCTGCAGCAGTGGTCCGAAATTGAGTGAAGGGAATCTTCAAGCGCTGTCACCGGCAAATGCAGGCCGGATTGGGACATTACGACGCCCGAAATGAAACGTGCGTGGCAGGAAGGCCGCAAGGAACTGTTCTACCCATACGGCAAGACATACGCCCAAACGATCCACGAGCAGGATTGATATGGCTCGGCGCCCTTCGCGCCTACCTGCAGCAGGCAAACCGCAACGGATCAATACAAGGGAGAACAACTCAGCATGGGCACTCAAAGACAAATCGAACATAACGACTTTCCTACCTCGGGGAGTGGCGAATCATCTAAGCCTACTATCGTGCTTGTGCACGGGGCCGTCGAAGACTCGTCGCTCTGGACTCATGGAGTGATCCAGCGGCTCCAGCGCGACGGCTACCCAGTCAAGGTCTTCTCCAATCCCTTGCGGGGCGTGGCGGTCGACGCTGCCTACCTGCGTAGCGTGCTGGACAGGATCGAGGGGCCCGTGATCCTCGTTTCCCACGCCTACGGCGGGGCCGTCATCACCCAGGCCGGGGACGACCCCAAGGTCAAGGGCCTTATCTACGCGGGCTCCCCTATGCCCGGGGTAGGGGAATCTACAAACGATTGCCTCGAACGTTTTCCCGGCGGCGACTTCGCCTCGTCCGTCGATCTGACCCCATACACCTTGCCCGACGGAACCAGCGGCACGAATGTCCAGGTCAAAGCCGACAAGTACAGCTACCTCCTCGCCGCCGACGTGCCTGAGAGCGTGCTCGCCCTGATGATCGCCACCCAACGCCCCATCGACTTGGCAGCCCTCAACGAGCCCCTGACATCGGCTGCATGGACGAGCAAGCCGAGCTGGCAAATCAGGCCCCTGCTGGATCCCGTCATTCCCTTGGAAGAATTTAAGTTCGAAGCCGATCGTGCCCACTCTCAGGTCATTGAGCTGAACTCTTCGCACGCCATCCCCATCACTTTCCCGGACGTCGTGGTCGATGTGATCGAACAGGCTGCCCGCGCAACCACGAAGTAACGGCGGTCTGTTGAGTGGAGGTTCCCACCCCGCGTTGGCTGCGGTGTAGGAACCGAGCGGGCGTGTCGAACCTAACAGGGGTTCTTCACCGCCGGCTCATCACAACCAACCCACTGCGTTGTCGAACAACTGGAGCACAAAATGGCTACCCTCTTCGAACCCGTTCAGCTAGGGTCTTTGGTCCTGGCAAATCGCGTCTTCATGGCGCCCCTTACGCGTACCCGCGCAGACGCAGATGGCGTGCCGAGCGAACTCGCGGCGACTTATTACTCACAACGCGCTTCGGCTGGACTCATCGTGACCGAGGCGACGCAAATCTCGCCCATGGGCAAGGGGTACAGCAATACTCCAGGGATTCATTCCCCCGAACAGGTGCGAGCGTGGAGCCGAATCGTGGAATCCGTTCATAACAGTGGAGGCCGAATCTTCCTTCAGTTGTGGCATGTCGGCCGAATCTCTCATTCGTCCTTGTTGCCAAACAACGCGCAACCCGTTGCTCCATCCGCAATCCGTGCCAATAGCCACACGCACATTGCCACGGGTTCGGCACAGGTTTCGCAGCCGGTTGCCTTGACGGCTAGCGGGATCAAAGAGACCTTGGCGGATTATCGGCGGGCAGCCGGCAACGCGAAAGAAGCCGGATTTGACGGGGTCGAGATTCATGCGGCGAATGGATACTTGATCGATCAATTTCTCCGAACAGGAACCAATCAGAGAACCGATGAATACGGAGGTGTTGCGTCGAATCGAGTCCGCTTTCTCACGGAAGCAGTCGAACAGGTCCTGGAAGCCTGGGACAGCGGGCAGGTCGGTGTGCGCATCTCTCCGACGGTTGATTTTAACGATATGAGGGACGACAACCCACTCGAAACCTTCTCCGTCGCGGTCGCAAGACTCAACGGCTATGGGCTCGGGTACCTCCACGTCGTTGAAAGGGCGCAGGACAGCAAAGGAAGCAGCGAGGAGGATCTCGCCTTGTCGGCTCACCTGAGAACACTTTGGAAAGGTCTCTACGTCGTGAATGGCGGATATGACGGGCCCAGGGGTGAGGAAGCATTACGGACCGGGCATGCCGACGCTGTCGCATACGGCCGCGCCTTTCTAGCCAACCCAGATCTACCAAGGCGGCTGCAACTCGGAGCCGCGCTGAATGAACCCGACCCAACGACTTTCTACGGCGGAGGCGCTGCCGGCTACACGAGCTATCCCACGCTTTCCTGAACCGTGCAGCATCAGGATGTGCGGGCGCGATTGTTCGAATCTATGCCTTATATAGCGTTTTTGAAACCCTCCGCAGCCATAGGTAACGAGAAACGCGCCAGCATCGGTTAATCCGTCCACTGGGTCGTGCGTTCAGGATTCCTTGCCGCCATGCCGACTTGTCAGGACTGATCTCCCACTCAGCGAACCTGACTGCTCGTTCACGCAGCCTGCCTGCTAGAATGAACGTTCTAGAGGTGTGCCGGAAGTATGACTTCTGACAAGGGGACAGCGATTCTGGATGCGTGATTCGAGAGTCTGCCGAGGAATGCCCAGCTTAACGGCGGCGCCCGTCGGACCTCCAACCACGCCCTCGGATTCCCGGAGTGCGGCTTCGAGCTTCTCTTTCGTGCTCGGCGAGGTCAGCAACCAGCGGAACAGAAGTACCAGCCGATCTGGGAGTAACGCGCGTAAGCCAGGCTTCATCTAAAAAGAAAGTCTCCCCTTCAGACAGAATCACCGCCCGCTCAACTACATTTTGCAACTCGCGGATGTTGCCCGGCCAATCATATGCGTGGAAGAGTTCCATCGTCTTCTTGTCTATATTTCGAATCTTCTGCCCGCTTTTTGGGCGTGGCGGTTGATTAGGTATCCGACCAACAACGAAATATCACTAATGCGCTCCCGCAATGCTGGTAATCGGCTCGGAAAAACGTTGAGGCGGCAAAACAGATGGGCGGCCAACCAAAGGACCATCGAAGTTCACCGCCCTAAAGACTTGGCGTCTCCGAGCAGTCCATACTACGCTCGCCTGCCACGCCGATTTGATAGTCGAAAACGCCAAAAGTGGTTGGTTTGTTCAAGAGTTATCCGTCCAAAGGCCGATACCCTTCATGTAGCTGGGGAGCAATAGTTGTTGTGCCTACCGTCGCGCAACAAGTTCGCCGCGTACTTGAAAGGATTAATTGAGCTCGCCGGAAAGCATCGTTGGATTGCTGCCTACATCCTGGCCCATCGAAAACGGGGTTTTTCAAGAACACTGGGATGTGCTTCAGGACGAGGCCACTGAAGAAGAGTCCAAGAGCAAAGCACCGATGTTCGGGGCGGGTTTTCCGAGATAAGCCGGTGCGATAAATCCAGGAGCACGGATTTCGAGAAGGAGGCGCAAATGAAGAACGCGAGAAACCTATTGGATGAGTTTAGGCCGTATCTTCTGCTATTTCCGAATCCGCTGAGGCGGTGAATCTTGTTGGGACTCGAACAATGGGATTGAGGAGACACGCCATGAGCAATTACACACATGAAACGGCACCAACACAAATTGTTGAGGCCCAAGGAATTCGTTATGCGTATCGTCGTTTCGGCAAACCAGGAACGGTTCCGCTGCTCTTTCTTGGATATTTCAACTCCAACATGGATGCGTGGGATCCGGCAGTCACGAACAGCCTCGCAACGGATCATGAGGTCGTTCTGTTTGACAATGCGGGCGTTGGCGCTTCGGGAGGAGAAACAACCAACACGGTCGTGGGGATGACGCGTCATTGCGTTGCTT
The DNA here is from genome assembly GCA_963796145.1 of uncultured Acidobacteriaceae bacterium. Classification (GTDB taxonomy): domain Bacteria; phylum Acidobacteriota; class Terriglobia; order Terriglobales; family Acidobacteriaceae; genus PALSA-350. The sequence continues at coordinate 120,815 of CAWCKO010000046.1, forward strand.
TCTGCCGTGCACTCGGATTCGAGGCGATTAATATCGTGGGATTCTCTCTGGGTGGGATGATTGCGCAACAACTAGCCTTGGACCATCCTGACCTCGTCCGGCGCCTGATTTTGTTAGGGACAGCGCCCCGCGGTGGAGAAGGCCTAACATTCACGGAACTATCCGCTGAAGAACAAGCCGATCCTGTTGCGTTCCTTTTGGGCGCATTCTTTACACCTTCCGAAGCAAGCCAAGAGGCCGGCAGGGAATACATGAGGCGACTCGAATCTCGCAAGGAAGATCGCGACCTTCCCGTGTCGAGAAATTCTGCCGTGGCACAGCTCGCTGCGATCAGAGAATGGGGAACCATACCCGCACCGGCCGTTACGCCACCTTAAAGGGCATCACACATCCGGCGCTCATCGTTCAGGGCAACAAGGACATTGTGGTTCCGCCGATAAACGCGCTCATTCTGGCAGAGCACCTGCCGAATGCTCAGCTAATCGTATACTCGGATTCGAGTCATGGGCCCAGTATCAACATGCAGGGACATTCCTGCAACATGCGAACCTGTTCTTGAGCGAGGGGAATTCTCAGTTAGTTGCCCCGGCTTCAGTCTCGGTTAAGTCTTCAGTCGCGTTTTCGAAATGAGCGGAGTTGCTTGATATGAACAATCATGCACCCGGAGCGGTTGCCGCAGCGGGCCGAAGCAACAAGTTTCGCAAGGGAGGTATTCACCAGCACTTCGAAAAGCAGCAACTGCTGAACATCCTGGATGCCGCTTGGCATGCAAGTTGGGCTGCAGATTGGGGGCCGCACCCCATGTTCGGCACGCTGACGGTCAAGGAGTGGGGCAAGCTCCTGCAGATCCACATCGATTATCACTTGAGGCAATTCGCAGCGTAACGAACAGGGATCCGATCACACGGAGGGCAATGATGAACGGAACGTACAGAGCAATCGAGGTCCGCAACCGGGAGTCGTCACTGAAGTAAGCAAACCACTGCAGGATCCCGGTCCTAATCAGGTACGCATCCGGGTTGAGGCTTGTGGCGTGTGCCATACCGACAGCCCGATCATAGACGGAGAACTTCCTAACCTTACCTATCCCCGCGTACCTGGGCACGAGGTCATCGGGCACATCGATGCCGTTGGCTCAAATGTGACGACCCGCTCCGTAGGTCAGCGGGTAGGTGTCGGGATCCGTGGTGGATGGGACGACACCTGTCTTTCATGCCTCCGAGGAGACTTTGTCAACTGCTCCAACGCTGTACTGACCGGCATCACGATGACGGGGGATACGCAGAAGTCATGATCATCGAAGCGCGCACCACGGTAAGATTCCGGACGGTCTCGAGGCCGTCAAGGGAGCACCACTGTTATGTGCAGGTGTGACGACATTTAATGCCCTGCCAAATGCCGGCTTGCGTGCCGGTGCCCTCGTCGCAATCCAAGGGGTTGGCGGGCTCGGACACCTCGGGATTCAGTACGCAAGAAGGATGGGATTCAGGACTATCGCCATTGGACTCGGTTCGGAGTCGGGGAAGCTCGCAGCAAGAAACTCGGCGCCCACCAATACATCGACAGCGGAGCGGAAGATGCGGGAGCCAGAGGGGCGAGCGCTCGGCGGAGCCGATGCCATCCTCGCCACAGCTCCAAGTGGCAAAGCAATGTCCGTCCTCGTAAACGGCCTCGCCGCGAGGGGAAAACTGTTGGTGATTGGGATCGCCCCGGATCCCCTGGAAGTGAGTACCGGCTCCCTCATTTTTGGCATGCACTCCATCTCCGGGTCGACCACCGGTAGCGTGCAGGACGAACAGGAAACGGTGGAGTTTTCTTTGCTCGAAAATGTGGAGCCAATGATCGAAGTCATGCCTCTATCCAAGGCCCGCGAAGCCTATGACCGGATGATGGCCGCAAAGGCGCGGTTCCGCATGGTTCTCGTTACAGAGGCGGGCGCGCGCAACAGCGCTCCGCTGAAGTGAGTTAAGACGAAAAACGGACACGAGAAGAGCAAGAAGGAGAAGAACATGTCAACACAACCGCAACCAAAAGCTCCCGCAGGGCCGGCTCAGTCAGCTACTCCATGGGCCTCCGTTGAGGCGATGTTCAACAAACAAAAGTCCTACTTCGCCTCGGATGCGACGAAGAGTTACGAGTGGAGAGTTGATCAGCTGAATCGTCTTGGCCGAATGCTAAGGAGAACTATCAGCGCTTTGCCGATGCATCGTGCAAAGACTTCAAGACAGCCTCACAGGAGAACGCATTCGAGGTGTCCGCGTCCATCGCGACCGCTGAATACGCGAAATCTCAGGTGAAGGAGTGGATGAAGCCGGTCGAGGCTCCCCTCCCGGAGTTCCTGGCTGCATCGGGACACAAAGGAAAGGTGTATCGCGAGCCGTACGGCGTGACGCTGATCATCTGTCCTTTCAATGGACCCCTTTTGTTGTCACTGCGTCCGGCGATTGCCGCTTTGTCGGCTGGCAATCCGTGCATCTTGAAGCTCTCCGAAGCACTTCTGGCGACGGACGAATTGCTCCAAGAACTGATTCCGAAATATTTCGAACCGGAGTCTCTAAGTGCCGTACTGGGCGCCAGAGAAACAGTAATAACCTGTTGAAGCTTCCTTTCGATTTCATATTTCTGACGGGAAGCGTGGCAGTAGGCAAGGTGGTGATGCGCGCGGCTGCCGAGTACGTCAGTCCCGTATTGTTGGAGTTGGGAGGACAGAACCCGGCCATCGTCGATGAGACAGCCAACATTCCGGATGCCGCCAAGAAAATTGTGTGGGGCGCAATGGCTTGGGGCGGGCAGTGGTGCACATCCCCGGGCTACGCGGTCGTGCATGACTCTGTGGCAGCAGCGTTCGTAGCCGAGTGCAAGAAAGCGGTTGTGGAGCTTTACGGCGCGGACCCAAAGAGCAATCCGGACTATTCCCGTGTCATAAGCCCTGCGGCAGTAAACAGACTGGCGTCGTTGATCGATCCCGCCAAGGTGGTCTATGGCGGTAAGTCGATGCGGCAGCTCGCTATCTCGACCCTACGATCCTTTTCCCAATTTCCTGGTCCGACAAAATCATGGAGGACGAAATCTTCGGGCCGCTCCTCCCCATTCTTACGTATTCCGACATTGGGGCACTAATCGCAAAGATCAAATCGATGCCGAAGCCACTTGCCGGCTATGTTTTCAGCCGTGATCACAAGGCAATTGACCGGGTGCTCCAGTCTGTTTCTTTCGGAGGCGGCGCAGTAAATCAGACCAACGTTTTCCTATTCATCGAGTCCATGCCGTACGGAGGAGTGGAACAGCTGGTATCGGAAATTACTACGGGAAGTACGGCTTCGACTCCCTCACTCACGCTAAATCTGTTTTGATATCCCCTCCAGACGTCGCAATCGACCATTTGTACCCACCCTATACCAAGGAAAAGGTTCAAGCACTGAACCAGTGGTTTGACTACTAGGGCGGTGCCAACAACTGACGCCATGAACAGGAGTGGTATTTGATGAGGCTTCTACTTTTAGGAGCGACAGGCTTAGTGGGGAGCAGCACTCTGAAGCTGGCTCTAGCTAACCCAGGAATCTCCGAAGTAGTCGCGATCACTCGTAGACCTTTGCCACCTCAGAACAAACTCTTAAATCCTGTCAGCGAACAAATCGAGGAACTCGCGAAGGCGCCAGGAGTCCCGGTTGTAGATGCTGTCGTATGTGCACTAGGAACGACGGCAGCCAAGGCAGGAACAAAGGAAGCCCTGCGCCACGTGGACTATGACCTCCGCTCTTCTTCGCGAGGGAATGCCACGCAGCAGATGTAGAAACATTCGCGCTCGTATCTGCGATCGGGGCCTCCACCGCCTCGATGTTCTTCTACGCCAGAACGAAAGGCGAATTGGAGCGGGACATTCAGCAAATCGGCTTTCGTTCCCTCACCATCTGCAGGCCAAGTATTATCGCGGGCCCGAGGACCGAGGTGAGAAACGCTGAGAGAGCCGCGCTCTCGGTGTCCCGCCTACTCGCGCCCGTCCTGCCGAAAAAGTTTCATGTCAACCCGGCATCTGTCATTGCAGCGTCCCTGCTGAATTCGGTCTTGCTGCGAGACCAGGTGCTCAGTGGATTTTTGCCGAAGCGATGAACTGAGTAACTAAGGATATCGGCGTGTAGAAACATGCGCGTTGGCTTGAGCTGACCAGAAAGAGAGGAACGTGAAAATGATTTTAGCCGGCATCAACGTAGTTGATACGCCACTGGTTCACGATGCGATGGAACTAACGCGGAATTTGTCAGAACCGTATATTTACAACCATGTGATGCGCTCATGGCTTTTTGGCGTCCTGATTGCTGCGGGGGCCAAACCCGCTCCAGATCCCGAACTCTTGGCGGTCTCGGCGATTCTGCACGATCTGGGACTGACTGATCGCTACTCCGCACAGGAGCGCTTCGAGGTTGATGGGGCCAACGCGGCGCGCTCGTTTCTGAAGTCACTGAGAAGCCCAGTTTAGGAGGGAAAGCGCATGGAATTCGGAACAATTGGAGCAGGAGCTTTCGCACAAGCGTTTGCAAAACGGGCATTGCAGGCCGGCCACAAGGTAAAGCTTAGCAATAGCCGAGGCCCCGACAGCCTCCGAGAAGTTGTCAATCGAGTTGGCCCTGGAGCAATGGCTTCCACCCGAGAAGAGGCGGCCGCTTGCGAAATGGTACTTCTTGCTGTTCCCTGGGACAACGTGCCCGACACACTCGCTAGTCTACCCAAGTGGACCAATCAGATTCTGATCGATGGAACTAATCCTTTTCACGGTAAGGCCGGAAGATTTCACACCCGCCTATGTTGGAAACCTATCTACTAGCCAACTTGTTGCGGCGCTCGCTCCTGGGGCGCGAGTGGTTAAGGCACTGAACAACATGACCGTGCCTAATTTGGAGTCGGATCCCCTCGTCAACGGGGCGCGAAGAGTTGTATTTATTTCGGCAGACGACGACGGCGCGAAGAAGCGAGTTGAAACTTTACTCGAAAGTTTGGGCTTTTCAGTCATTGATCTTGGAAACCTTCGCGACGGAGGGCTAATCCAGCAAGCAGGTGGTCCCCTCGCAGGTCGAGATCTCTTGGAGCGAGGAGAATCCTAAAATGAAAGCCATTCATCTCACTGCCTACGGTAATCCGGGTCAGAGCTTAAAGATGGTCGAAGTTTCGGAACCAAAGGCGCCGTCTGCGGACGAGGCTCTGGTGCGCATGGAGTATGCGCCGATTGACTATAGCGACCTCCTTTTAGCGAACGGAGTTTACTTTTTAAATCCGAAGCTTCCTTCTGTCATTGGAGGTGAAGGTGCGGGAATCGTCGAGGCGATCGGGCCGGGAGTCACCTGCCTCAAGGTAGGCGACCGTGTTACGATCCCGTTTGGAACATTCACCTGGTCTGAAAAAGTCCTTGCTCCAGCCCAAGGCACTTTTCGTCGTTCCTCCTTCAGTCGACGCCAGAACGGCCTCGATGTTAAATATCAACCCTACGACGGCAGTTCTTCTCTTAGATGAATTTGTAAAGCTAAAGCCTAAAGACTGGATTGTGTTGAATGCAGCAAACTCCCAAGTTGCGCGATGCCTGATCGCGATTGCAAAATCGCGCGCGTCTCAACATTATAGGTATTGTGAGGCGGCCCGAAGCTTATCCCAGAAATTGAAAGGCTGGGTGTTGATTTCGTTGGCGTCGAATCGCCGGAACTCTCAAAGCAAATTCAGATTGCAACCGACGGAACGCCAATATCTCTGGGTCTTGATGCGGTAGGTGGTCCAGCGACAGCGACAATCGCAAAGGTGCTCTCTCCGGGGGCTCATCTCGTCAGCTATGCGTGGCTGAGTGGCTTGCCGATTCACCTGCAGCAGGGGGATCTCATTGGCAAGAGGTTAAACATCCACGGCTTCTGGATGTATTACGAAGAGTATCTCCCCAAAATGCGAGCGGCACTGACTGAGGCGACAAAAGTAGTCGCCTCCGGCAAATTAAGTTTGCCAATCGCCGCAACATACAAACCGTCCCAAATCAGAGAAGCAATCGAACACTTCCAGCGTGGCGGCAAGGTCCTCTTGGATTTCAATGACACAAAGTAGGACCTGCCAGAAAATTCGTAAATTGGGAATGGGACTTCTCCACAAGACAGGTCGGGCTCCTCGGCAGAGGTAGCCGTCGCGGTTGAGTCACTGCTCCAGCCGGTGGTTAACGAGCGGTTTGTCGCCAATCCGAAGTTATCTCATCGCTGGGGAGCCGACCTGCATAACGGAGTGCCTGAAAAACGGGATTATAGGTTCGGCACTCTGCTGTTGCTTGCTGTCGGAAAACTACTGAACGGGCGACTTTTTAGCCATTGTCCGAGAAGTCGCCTTTCCGGCCAGGTGAAGCGAACGCATTCGTAAACACTGGCCGACTTGTCAGGACTGATCTCCCACTCAGCGAACCTGACTGCTCGTTCACGCAGCCTGCCTGCTAGAATGAACGTTCTAGAGGTGTGGCGGAAGTATGACTTCTGACAAGCGGACAGCGATTCTGGATGCGATGCTGGACCTCGTGGTGGAGCGGGGGTTCCACGCGGCTCCGATGTCAACGCTGGCGAAGAAGTCAGGTGCCAGCGCGGGTGTGATCTACCATTACTTTCCCAGCAAAGAAGACATCATCCACACGCTATACGCAAAGGTGAAGTCCGAGAAACGCCACTTCATGCTGAAGGGCTACTCGCAGAATCTGGATCCTGCTGTCGGTTTCCAGAAGGTTTGGATCAACGCGTACCGCTTCTATCGGCAGCAAAATCGAGAGTCGCGGTTTTGGAATTATATGAGACATCCACCTTCAGCCGAGACGTGGGAAATGCTGAGACCGGATCCGTAGGCGAAGCGCGGGATCAGTTCGTTGCGACCTTCCGTTCAAGAAGGGATGGCGGTCTCTTCAAAGACCTTCCGTCTCCTGTTCTCTATGAAATGTCTATCGGCCTGGCGTTGCGACTGGCGAGGCGGCAAGAAGAGCTGAGACCAGCAGTTCTTCAGAAGATTGCCTCAACTGTCTGGAAATCACTGACCAGCGACTAGGAGCATGACCGCAGCTCCTCTCGGGCATATATAATTTTGCAACCTCTAGAACGAGCGTTCGATCTAATTTAGCGGGAGGTTTTCCGTGGCAAAGACAATGCTCATCACCGGAGCTTCAAGCGGAATTGGGAAGGAGGCGGCAAAGGTCTTCGCTGCAGACAGCTGGAATGTTGTGGCGACGATGCGTTCTCCTGAGAAGGAACAGGATCTCGTCCCTTCAGACAACCTGATGCTGACGCGGCTGGACCTGCAGAATGCGGCATCGATTCAAGAAGCTGTCGGTCAAACACTGAAGAAGTTCGGGCGCATTGACCTGCTGGTGAATAATGCAGGCTACGGACAATACGGGCTGCTGGAAGAGGTCACCCCCGAAAACATTCGGCAGCAGTTCGAGACGAACGTGTTCGGTGTCATCGAACTGATGCGCGCTTCGTTTCCAACCATGCGCCGGCAGCGGAGCGGCATGATCATCAACGTCAGCTCCGGGGGCGGTATCTATGGAGTTCCCGCGATGTCAATCTACTCCGCAAGCAAGTTCGCCCTGGAGGGCTTCAGCGAAGCCGTTTCGTATGAACTGGCGTCTCAGAACATCGTTGTGAAACTGATCGAGCCGCATGGTGGTGTCACCGCTACGAACTTCAATGCGCGTGTTGCAGAGGATTCTGGAGATGTTCGAGCAGTAGCCGACTACGACCAGTTCAAAGCAGACATGCGCGAGGCATATAGGCGCACGGCTGCGGCTTCAAGGATTAGCTCTCGCGATGTCGCGCTGGAAATCTACAAGGCCGCGACCGATGGAAGTAGGCGCCTGCGGTATCTCATCGGTGTCGATAGCCGCGGCTTCTTAAACGCGAAACAAACACTGCCGGATCAGGAATATATGGAATTCATGCGTAGCTACTTCAGATCGGGGGAGGGTGCTTAGACGGGTGTGAACACACGGACGGAAGGTGTTGTCCACGCTCCGTCCGAAGAGCTGTGACCCGCCCGGGATTAGTAACCATAGACGCCGCAGCATCGTGTAATTCCTGCCGTGCCTGCGGGATTCCTGCCGCCATGCCGACGTGTCAGGACCAATCCGCGCTAAGTCTTAGCCTCCCTCTTGTGAGGACAACGAAATATTTAAGGCAAAAAAATAACCTAAAAGCTTGTGCGAAGACAATTCTGAGCAACGAAAGAGCGCAGGGGCTAAAGCCCAGATCTTTGATGGGCCTTTACGGCCCGACTTAAAGTCGTGCCCTGATACAAAGCATCAGAGCGGTGACCACCAGAACTCGCGCATTTCGCAAATTTGGACCTATCCATCCTCCCCGAAATGTAGAAACTCCAGGGAGCGCTGAAGCGCTCCTTCCCCCGCATAAATGCGGGGGAAGGCACCGCCAATCCCTGGGGTTTCCTGCTCTCACGCAGACCAGAGGCTGCTGCCGACACAAAGTCGTTTGAGCATTGCAATAGGTATACTGGCAACCGGCCAGTGCCGCGGCCGGGAGAAAGACGATGTCAGCATCGACAGCAAATTGGGCTCGCGCTGCTCTTATGAGTATCGCCTGCTTCTTGGCTGTGAATGCGGGGGCTCAGCAGCTAACGCAAATGCCTGCGGGAATAACGATCACCTCAAGTGGACTAACCCTGGAGGTGACCGCATTACGCGATGACGTGCTTCGGGTACGCCTGTGGAAAGGTGCCGCTGCGCCCGAAGATGCATCCTGGGCCGTTCTCCCTTCATCGCGCTCAAGCACGGTTGCGGTAGTGGCAGAGCCGCGCGGGTTCTCCACCAAGGCGCTGCGGGTGACCGTGGACGACCAACTGCTGCTGACGATCGCCGATCTCGCCGGTAACGTAATTCAAAAGGACGCAGCCCCAGTCCAATGGGACGGAGCGAAATTCAAAGTCAGCAAGCAGAGCACCTGGAGCGATCACTTCTTCGGTCTTGGAGACAAACCGGGACCGTTGGATCGAAAGAGCGAATCCTTCACGTTGTGGAATACAGACTCCTTCGGTTGGCAGGAGTCGACCGATCCTATCTATAAGAGCATTCCCTTCTTTATCAATATGAATCACGGACGCGCCCTGGGCGTGTTTCTGGACAATACCTGGAGAACGGATTTCGACTTTGGCCATGCCGACCCGAACCGGTACACCTTCGGCGCACTGAACGGCCCGTTGGACTACTACCTGCTTTACGGCCCTGAACCAAAGGACGTAGTTTCCACCTGGGCATGGCTCACTGGACCTACCCCGCTGCCCCCACTTTGGGCCCTCGGTTTCCAACAGTCGCGCTACACCTATTTTCCTGAGTCGCAATTTCGGGAAATTGCCGGGCGACTGCGCAAAGATCGCATTCCCTCCGACGTTCTTTGGCTGGACATCGACTTTCAGCACAAAAACTGGCCCTTCACCGTAAATGAGCAGGCGTTCCCCAACTTTGCAGGGATGGTGAAAGACCTGGCCCGAGAGCACTTCAAGCTTGTCGTCATCACCGACCTGCACATCGCCAGGCAGCCCAACGTAGGCTATGCACCGTACGACTCCGGAGTCGCCGGCGACCAATTCGTCAAAAACCCGGACGGCTCTACCTACGTGGGCCCGGTATGGCCTGGCCCCGCCGTCTTCCCCGACTTCACCCAGGCACAAACACGGCAATGGTGGGGTGGGCTCTACAAGACATTTGTCGCTGAAGGTGTCGCCGGATTCTGGAACGACATGAATGAGCCCGCGGTGTTCGAGACCCCCACCAAGACCATGCCCGACGATGTTCAGCATCGTATCGACGAGCCCGGCTTCAACAAGCGCACCGCGTCTCATCTGGAAATCCACAACGTGTACGGCATGCAGAACGCGCGTGGAACCTATGAAGGCCTGCTCGCGCTTCGGCCCGGACGAGCGGCCCTTCGTCATGTCTCGTGCAAGCTTCGCAGGGGGCCAGCGCTACAGCACCACCTGGACCGGCGACAACAGCTCCACGTGGAATCATCTGCGCATGACCGTGCCTCAGATCGTCAACCTTGGACTGAGCGGTTTTTCTTTGTCCGGTGCGGATGTGGGTGGGTTCGCCGGTTCCCCACCGGCCGATTTGCTTACCAAGTGGATTGAAGTATCAGCCTTTCAGCCCATTGATCGGGATCATTCCGCAAAAGGCACGCGCATGCACGAGGTATGGGTCGACGGTCCGGAGCAGGAAGCGATTCGCCGGCACTACGTTGAAGAGCGCTATCGGCTGATGCCCTACCTGTACACCGTGGCCGAGGAAACATCGCACGACGGGCTTACCGATCAATCGGCCGCTCTTTCTGGAATTTCCGCACGCGATTGCAGACGGCACTCCCTTTGACCTCACCACAGGCGGGGGCGAATTTCTCCTGGGCAGCCGCATTCTGGTTGCGCCCAATCCATCTCCTGAAGAAGTCGCGCCTTACGTGGTGCGCCTGCCGCCGGGGACCTGGTACGACTACTGGACCGGCGAGCAATTTGTGCGTGCAGTTCCCGGCAGTGCGCTGGATGCGGAACAGCGCGATCTGGTGCTCGCGGAAAAACAGCTAAGTGTCACGCCAAAGCTCAACCAACTGCCCGTGTATGTGCGTGGCGGGAGCATCCTTCCCATCGCGCCCCTCACCCAGAGCACGGCAGAAACCCCCAGCGGCCCGCTGACCCTCCGCGTGTATCCATCGGCCCTGAAGAATGCTGCAGAAGACTGTGGGGGAGAGGTCTATAGCGACGATGGCCACACCTTTGCGTTCCGTCAAGGCGCGTATGCGCGCATTCACTTTACCTGTGCCGTGGCGTCAGACGGCTCGATGAGCGTGACCATCGCAAAGCAGGAAGGTACCTGGAAGCCTTGGTGGCGGTCCTACCGGATCGAAGTGGTGGGATGGACGCCTAAACAGAAGCGAGCATCCGTGAACGGCCGCAGCGCCCCTCTCGCAGAAATGGATGGACATTGGGGAATTACGGTCGAGGCCGACTCCAACGCAAAACAGGTCGAGTTACGTTAAAAGTTGTATGATCCGGGGAATGGGCGGCCCTCAGTGGTTGTCTGTTTCTTTCCGCTTTGTAAGATTTCAATGTTCACAAGTAGGAGATTTTGATGGCGAGAGCAGCGATCGAAAGCGATACCCGGATTTCCTTGCGAATTCGCGCCGAAGAAAAAACGTTGCTCTTGAGGGCAGTGGCCTTGCAGCATACCGATTTGACGGATTTCGTGGTAAAACATGCCCTGCGTGCCGCCAAAAACGTAATCGAGAAGGCTGAGCACGTACAGCTCTCCGAGCGAGATAGCCTGCGAGTCTTAGACCTGCTGGAGAATCCGCCTGCTCCGAATGCAAGATTGTTGGCTGCTGCTCGTGCGGTACCTAAGCAGGTGTGAATTTTGCTCGCAGCCGGGCGTGCCACTGCTGATCGACGCCAAGAATGAAAGGGTAGCGAGCTGGTATGCCAGCTATGGCGCCGTCCCGATGGAAGCTCGGAATTATCCGCATCGCGGCTCAGTGTTTCTTGAATTCCTTATCCGCGAATTCGATGAAATAAGGCCAGTTTGGCGCGGGCGTATGGCCATACTGGTGCTGGCGGAACGCAACGTCCCCTGAGTCGATGAAGGTGCCCATTGGCGGAAACGTGCTTGTCCCGAGGCCCTTCGCGCCCAGCAAATCCCAGACCGGGCTGGCGGCGACGGCAGCCATAAACATGCCTTGCGCATCCTGCCAGGCATCGCCGGGAACATAGACCGGATCGGTGAGGAGCGCCCCGCCACCGATGAAAATAGGACGCGGCGCCACCAACGCGATGAACTCATGGCTGTCCACCGGCATCTCGTTGGCGGAATGGCCCACCGCAGCATATTTCATGAAGTTGCCTGCGAACCAATGGAACTCGGTCGCCCCGGCGATATTGCCCATCGTCTCGCCATAGTTGCGGCGATAGAGATCGGCGCCCCCCGCACCCGAAGAGGAGATGAAGCCGATGGCAAACCGCGGATCATCCACCATAGCCACCAGCGCCGCCTTGCCCCCGCGCGAATGGCCCATCACGCCGACTTTCGTTCCGTCGACATCGGGATCGGTCTGGAGATAGTCGAGCAGCTTGCTGTCGCCCCAGGCCCAGGCTCGCAGAACGCCCCAATCGTCGAGCGAGCGCGGCTGGCCCTTGTTCACCAGGCCGATGATGCCCTTGTCGAGGCCCGCGCCATTGTCGGCCTGCACCTCGTTGGAATTGCGCCCGACAAAGCCCCAGCCGTGCTGCAAAAGCAGCTTGGCGGAATCGGGCGCATCGGGCGGGGACGAGAGCTGGTGCACCACCTGCCCCGGAGGACGGGCGAAAACCGGGCGGGGACGAATCGAACCCCCGCCAATGATAACCGGCACCTTCTTACCTTTGGTGCTGGCGGGCGTGACCACGTCTGCGTGGATATCGACAGTAATCGCCGGATAGGACGAATTGTCGACATGACCGGTGACATGTTTGACGATGGCGGGGATACCCTGGACTGTCATTGGTTCGACGCTATCCACGTTCCACGTCACCGTGGGAATGTGCGCCGGATATTTGCCGTAGACATTTTCATCGAACATCGCCTTGATTTCGGCCCGGCGCTTCTGCCATTGCGCCGGCGTCCTCACCCTGCTGCCGTCGTTCATGGTCAGAACATCGGGGAGTTTGGGATATGGATTGGCCGTGGACTCATCGTAGTTGGCATTGCCCGGCTTGCCGATGTCGTAGGCGGTCGCGGGAGACTGCATGTCGCTGATGCCGAGCAGCTTGAGCTCCCGATCGCGCTCCGCGCGGGAAGCTGCGGCAGTCGCCTCACGGTCGCTTGCCGAGGGCGGCGGAGCCTGTGTTTGCGCGGCTAAGCCCGCGATCAAGCCGATGCACGCGGCCGTTGCAGCAAGTTTGGGTAGGACCAGGACGTCATATCACCTCAAGGCTGCGGCATCGATTACAACCCCGCCGTGGCTACCTTCACCAACGTAATCAAAATCCACCATCCCCACACCGCCGCCGCTGCCGTGCTCCTTTTTGTTTTTCCCACAATGGCGCACCCGATGGTTAGCAGAATCAACACCCAGATCGTCAGCACGTCGATCGAGGTGCCAAACGCGATCAGCCACTTGGGTGAATCCAGGGGCAGGAAATATCCAATGTTTGTGCCTACGGGGTTCTTCAGATTGAACGCATCGGCATCCAGCCCGGCAAAGATAGTAACGATGCTGAGAATGCCCTGAATCACGAATGGCAGCGTGCCGTACATCCACACCGCGAACATCCGGCCGAAGGTCGCCTGGCCGCCCAGCCCGAAATTCAGCGTCGCCAGCAGCACGGCTGACGCGATCGCCGCAAAAACCAGCCCCAGAACCGGCGTACCCCAAAAAATGTATTTTACAAACGACGCCCCGATCGCTTTCTGTCTCGCCTGTTGATCTGCCGGAAGCTGCGCCAGCCGATCCTGCTGTGCCTGCGAGCTCTGCAGCAAAATATTGCTGTACGCCTTGTCCCACCCGATCTTCTGTTGTATCGCCAAGCCAAAGCCCAGCGTGACCAGAACGCCCAGCAGCCAGGGCAGCCACCAGCTTGAATCTCTTAGAATGTCGTTGAAGGTTTTGGAGGGAGCAATGAAGGTATCGACCACGCGTTCCACTTGACTCAACGGCGCAGATGCTTCGGCGTTGGCGACGGTATCGGACATAGAATCCTCCATGAATTTCCCTCGCGAACTGCGTTCGCTGGGATATTACTCTCCTCGCCGCCAAATCCAAATAGCAACCTGTCTCTGCCCCCTTATTCCGCCATCGGGCGAAATAACTTACCTGCCCGACTCTGTAACCCGGATGGACACGGAGCAGTTCGTGCCGGGCGGCAATCCGTTGCAGCAGTCCGGCAAGTTCCGCCCGCTCCGCAGTATCCAGCCCGGAGCATATTGCTTCATTGTGAGCGCGTGCCACCTCGCCGATGGCGCGCAGCATTTCTCCGCCCGCGTCGGTCAGCCGCAGCGAATAAATGCGCCGGTCCTGGGCATTCGGCTCACGGACCACAAGCCCCCGCTCTTCCAAAGCATCCATCACCGCCACCAATCTGCTGGCGTGCATGTCCAGGGTCCGCGCCAGGTTTTGCTGACTGATACCCGGCGAGTGGCTAAGAAGCCGAAGAATGCCTGCGTCACATGGAGTGAGCTTCAAAGGGACCAGGGCTTTGGCAAACTCCTGCGCCGCGCGGGCACCCACCTGCGCCAGGAGAAATGCGACGGAGGAGCGCGGTCCGTCGGGCCTTTTGGCTTTCATAAAACAATATTACATGTCGTAATCATTACATAATATAATGATTATAATTGGTAATTGCACGGAAAGGAATATATGTCCCGATCCACAACTGCCAACACCGCCGTCCAACGCCACCCCAGCCCGCCCCTGGGCGTGGTTGCCATTGCCTTCACCCTCCTCTTCTGCGCCGGGTTATATCCCGTGACGGCGTTCGGTGGGACGCCCTACTTCCCCGGGCCGTGGGAGCCGGTGCAGACCATCGTCTCCTTTTTTCATTTGCGCCCCACTGCCGCGCAGTTTTGTGCTTTCCTTCAGTTTGGATCGACAATTCCCCTCGGAATTTTTACTGCGACGGCCGTCAGCCGGATGCGGTTCCTCGGGGTAAGAGCCGCCGGTGCGTATATCGCGCTCTTCGGTGGCTTCGGAGCGGCGTTTGCCATCGCTTCCAGCTCGATGGTGTTGTGGACCATGGCTCATCCCGGCATCGCTCAGGACACAACTCTTACTCAGGCTCTGTATTTCCTGTGCTACGGGCTGGGCGGACCGGGCTACCCGTGCCGCTCGGTTTACTGATGGCCGGTATCTCGGTTCCGCTCCTTGTCTACCGCTTTGTCCCTCGCTGGATTCCAACCTGGGTCTCGCGTTGGCAGTCTGCGGTGAACTAAGCTGGTTGAACCTTGAATTCCCCTCGGCGGTGTTTCTCATTCCCCTCACGCGCTTCCCCGGGTTTGTGTGGATGATTGCGCTGGGCTTTGCACTGCCGGCCACAACCGAGCGGGCATTGCCAGGAGGGGCACAATGAATCTCCCGCGCGAACGCACCTTCATGCGCGCGCTTCACCTGCTGTTGAGCATTCCGATTATCGGCTACCTTTATGGACCCGTAGCATCCATACCGCCCGCGGCACGGTTTACTCGATGGATCGCAATGCCCGTCGTGGTGCTGAGCGGACTGTGGATGTGGCTGAAGCCACGGATCATCCGGCGTTTAATCAACAACGAGGTATGCTCGGCAACCGCGTCGGTGTCAAGCTATGAGCAGATCTTTTTGAGCCGGTAGGGGGAACAACGCGGTGAGCTCAGAACTATGCGGAACACAACCCATCCTTTCTGCGCCTATCATTCGTCAGGTCGATCAACGTCTCATCGACTTGTTGACTTCTCTCAGTTCGGCGGAGTGGGAACTGCCAACGATCGCTCCCCAGTGGAGCGTTCGCGACGTGGCTGCCCACTTACTCGATACCGCTTTGCGTAAACTGTCCAAAGCGCGCGACCAATGCCACACGGAAAGGGTAGAAATTCGCTCCCATCAGGATGTCATCGCGTTGGTCAATCGCCTCAACCGCGAAGGCGTCGCCGTCTATCGGCGGCTCAGCCCTCCTGTCCTGACGGAACTCATGGAATGGGCGTGCGGCCAAACAGCGGATTTCCATGAATCGCTCGACCCTTTTGCTGCTGCAGCTTTCGGCGTTTCCTGGGCCGGGGAGGTGACCTCCCTTGTCTGGTTCGACAATGCCCGCGAGCTTACCGAGCGCTGGCATCATCAGGAGCAGATCCGCCTGGCCACCAACCGCCCCGGCATCATGATCCGGCCCCTCTACCATCCTGTCCTGGACACCTTTATGCGCGGCCTACCGCACACGTACCGCGACGTAGCTGCGTCCGTTGGCACTGCGATCCTGGTCGAAGTCTCCGGCGACTGCGGTGGCCAATGGTGTCTTCTCAAGTCACAAGCGGGCTGGGTCTTCTCAAACCAGCTGCCCTCAGCCGTCGCCGCGCATCTCGTTATCCCGCAAACCATCGCATGGCGCATTTTCACCAAGGGCATCGACCGCGCGTCTGCTTACCCTCAACTCACCATTCTCGGCGATACCGCCCTTGCCGAAAACGTCCTCAAGTTGGTCGCTATTGTTGGCTAACCTCTCCACAGCCGATAAGGCTGAAAGGGATGTTTAGAGGAGAAAATGAATGGGTAATTTGAGAGTTCTCGCGCTTTCTGGTCTGGCTGCGGCCATGCTGAGTGGCTTCTCCAGTGCTCCTGCGCAGATATCGATCAATATCGGGACGGCACCGGCGTGCGCATATGGCTACTACGACTACGCTCCTTATAACTGTTCACCCTATGGTTATTATGGGCCGGATTGGTTCGCGGGTGGCGTGTTCATCGGGGCTGGCCCGTGGTTTCACGGCCCTCACGGGTTTTACGGCCACGTCGACAACCGGTACGATCCTCGTCATGGCTACGCCGGACCGTATCCGGCACGCGGGGAGCAGCCGTTCAACCATTTTCACGCCAACGAGGCGCAGGACGGGCATGGCCACACAGGCCCTGCCGGCCATGATGGGGCCGCCGAGCACACCCCCGGAGCGCAAGGCGGAGAGCATGGCGGGCACCACTAGAAAAACACAAAACCTTTAGAGGCTGCGGAAAAATCGCTGTTGGGTAGATCCGGGCTTTACAGGCTGCGGAAAAGTCTTCCAGAGTCCCGAAGGGACGGCCGCACACGGATCCAAAGGATCCAGTCCCGTCAGGGACGGCTGAAATACTGTGGTCCTGAGATCAGCCGTCCGCTCACGGGGCTGTTCAGCTCGTTATATAAACCCAGGACTGGCGTCCTGGCGCTAAGTTCAACCGTCCCTTCGGGACTCTAGAAGACTTTTCCGCAGTATGCGAAGCCCAATGAGCTTCTTCCTCGAATAGGTAGAAGATTCATGGACTTTCTTCAAAGAAAGCCCATGAATCTCACCAGCATAAACTGGAAGCTATTCAAAAGGAGATTGCAGATGAAACTGCACCTTAGCCTCCTGCTGGCATTTCCCCTCCTTCTGGGCCACGCGAGCGCTGCTGAAGCTGCCGACCTGGTGCTTCAAGGGGGCAAGGTTTACTCCTCCCCGACCGCCGGCCCCACCGACAACGCAGTGGTGCTCATTCAAAATGGACGGATCGCTGCAGTCGCGAAACAGAGCGAGTTGAAAATCCCAAAGTCGGCTCGGGTGATCGATTGCACAGGCAAAGTAATCGTCGCGGGGTTCTGGAACAGCCATGTGCATTTCTTGACTGGGTGGGAGGACGCTCCCCACACCCCGAAGGAAAAAGTCGAAGCGCACATGCAGCAGATGCTTACTCGCTGGGGATTCACGACGGTGTGGGATCTGGGTAGTTTGGATCCCAATAACACGCTGGAGCTTCGGCGACAAATCGAAGCCAAAGAGATCTTGGGGCCGCGGATCCTGATGGCCGGAGACATTTTTCCCCTGAATGGCCATCCGGTGTATCTTCCGCCAGAAATGCAGCTACCTGAAGCAGCGAGCCCTCAACAAGCACAACAGATGTCACAAAACTATTTGAAGATGGGTCTCGACGGCATCAAGCTTTTCACCGGTGCATTCATGGGTGACAAACCCGTAGTTAACATGGATACCCCTATCGTAAGAGCCGCGGTCGATGTAGCGCACGCTCAAGGCAAGCCGGTCTTTGCCCATCCGCAAAACCACACCGGCGTGGACAATGCGTTGGCCGGCGGTGTCGATGTACTGGCGCACACCATTCCGGGTGAGGGCAGCTACACGGCGGAGGAACTATCCCGCATGAAGCAACAGCACACAGCCTTGATTCCGACTCTCACCTTGTGGACCACCGTAGTGCCGGACCCGGTTGTGCAGGCCAAACTGGTGGCAGCGGGGATTGCTGAGTTGAAGTCATATTTCTCCGAGGGCGGCACAATTCTGTTTGGAACTGACGTGGGTTTCCAATCCATCTACGACACCACGGAGGAATTCGAGTTCATGGGGAGAGCGATGCCCTGGCGCGATATTCTCGCCTCGCTGACCACCAATCCCAGCGCATTCTTCAAGCAGACAACAACCGGGCGGGTGGAAAAGGGAATGAACGCCGACCTGGTGGTGCTGGAAGCCGATCCGGCCGACGATGTGCGCAATCTCGCCAAGGTCGCGTACACCATCAGCGGAGGAACGATCATCTACTCCGGCAGACTTCAATAGCCAGCCATCACTGCTCACGCAACAGAATCGCTGGATCCACCGCCAGGGCACGCCGGGCCGGAGCGTAGCCCGCCAGCAGGCCGAGAAGAATCATGGTTACCACCACTCCGGCGAGCACCGCCGGGTCCCGCGGCGAGGCCTGATAAACAATGTAAGACAGCACCCGGGTGGCCGCCATGCCCAGCAGCAAGCCTGCAACTGCGCCTGTTGCCAGCAGCCGGAACGTTCTTCCCAGCGCCGCATGCAATACCTCCTTGCGGCGCGCTCCCAGGGCGACGCGAATGCCGATTTCCCGCACCCGCTTGCTCACCGAGTAGGAGGCCATACCGAAGATGCCGGTAACCGCCAGCATCGCGCCCAGCACCCCCAGCACACCCAGGCAGACCGTCGCCATACGCGCGGCAAACAGCGCGCTGTCCAGCTCCTTTTGCCAGGTTGCGATCGTGAGCGGCAGCCCCGGATCGAGCCCGCGTAAGGTGTCGCGCAGACCCGCCCCCACTTGTAGCGGATCGCCATTGGACCGCACCACCAACCACGTAGCGGTGGCGGGCGATTGCAGAATGGGCAGGAAGAACGCCGGTCGGGTGTCTTCGGTCAGCGTCTGGTACTTTCCGTCCTCCACCACGCCGACAACTTCGATCCGATGTCCTTCAGTGGTCTTGAAATAACCGCCAACAGCCTGGGCGACCGAGCCAAAGACCTCGCGCGCAAACTCCCGATTCACTACCGCCACTTTCGGCGCCTTCTTATCGTCATTCCAACTGGTCGTCCTTCCCGCCAGCAAGGTCGTGCCTGCCGCTTGGAAGTATCCCGGAGAAACATCGTAGGTTGTGGCCTCGGCAACTTTGTTGGACTCCCGCAGGTCGGTGGTGGTATTGGCGTAGATCGAGTTCTCGTTCCAGCCCAGGCCCAGCGGCAGGTAGTCGACCAACCCTACGGATGCGACTCCGGGAATGTTCGCGACTGCATCGAGCATGCGCCGCTGCATCACCGGCACCTGGTCACCGTGGTAGCCGGCCATGTTGAGATCGGTGTTGACCAGGAGCGCGTTCTGCGGCTGGAAACCGAAGTCGCTATGCAGCGACCGCACCAATCCGCGCACTGCTACCAACGAAGAAGTGACCAGCACAGCGCATAACGCAATCTGCACCACCAGCAGCACATCGCGGGTGCCAAACCACCGGCCGCCGGTCGCCGTCGTCGAGCCAGTTTTGACCACCATCCACGGGTCGGCCTTGAGTATCTGCCGCACCGGAACCAAGCCAAAGAGAAGACCGCTGGCCAGCGCCAGCACCACCGAAACTACATAAGTCAGCGCATCCGGACGCACCGGCAGGTTGATAGGGATATTCGACAGTGGCTGCCACGCGCTCAATCCGCGCAACAGAACCACGCTGGCGGCAATACCCGCGACCCCGCCAACCAGGGCAACCAGAACAGCCTCGGTCAGAAGCTGGCGCAGAATGTGGCGCCGGCTCGACCCAAGCGCGAGGCGCAAGGCAATTTCCCGGGAGCGGTCGGCTGCGCGCGCCGCAAACAGGCTGCCCAGGTTGGCGCAGGCGGCCAGCAGAATCAGCCCCGCCAATAACATCAGGCCGGCAACGAACGCGCGGACCGGCCGCCCCAGCAGGTTGCCCAGAAGGCCGGGACGCGCCAGCGAAAAGGTCAACCCGTCGTCCTCCTTCGGGTATGTCTTGGTCAGGAAGGCCGCGATCGATTGCATATCCGCATTCGCCTGCACCGCCGTCACTCCCGGCTTCACGCGCCCGATCAGCCACAGACTCCGCGCCGTGCGCAGGTTCTGATCGTTCAAGCCTTCAATCTGTTCCTGGTCCACCATCGGCACCCACAAAGCCGGGGCGAAAAACCGCTCCGTGCCGCGGAACCCCGGTCCCGCAACGCCGAGCACCGTGAAGGGATGCTTATTCAATTGAACCGTGCGTCCTATGACTCCCGGATCCGCCTCGAAATGACTGCGCCAATAGTCATAGCTGAGCACAATGTACGGACTGCTGTTGGGGCCGTGCTCGTCGGAGCGCTGAAAGAAGCGGCCAAGGTAAGGCTTGATCCCCAGCGTATCGAAGTAATTTCCGCTGGCTTCATAGAGCCATATCTGGGACGGATCGCCGCCCGTGTCCAACCCCGCCGCGGCGAAGTTGAAGGCGAGCACGCCATCAAAGCTCCGGTTGCGATCGCGGATATCCAGGTAATCGGGATACGAGTTGAGCGACTGATCCCGCTCTTCAATCGAGTAGAAGCTCTGCGCATCAGGCACATTGAGAGTGTGCAGAACCAATCCGTTCAAAACGCTGAAAACCACGGCGTTCGCGCCGATCCCCAGTGCCAGGGTGAGGACTGCGGTGATGGCGAAGCTCGGCGATTTCAACAAACGCCTGGATGCGTATTTCAGATCAACCAGCATATTGGTCACACCTTCTGTGGCTCGATCAGCTTTGTAAGAAGTCTGGAGCATTCCAGTCGCCGTAATCAGAATAACGGGAGGACTGAAAAACCACGAGTTAGCTGCGAGCGCCTGGCGCGTGATGTCCATAACTGAGGTTGATTGTCCGGATTTGAACAGCCAGGCCGGCGAGGATGACGAGCACGCTGTCGTGGTGCCAGCCGTGCCGCCGGGATCGGTACCCATCATGGGTCCACGAATGGATGTCCACGAAGTTCTCATCTCCAGGCCTCTAGGAGATCAAATGCGGTGCCGCAAGAGTGACGAATTCCCGTGACGTAATGATCTTGGTCCCTTTCCAGAAGGCCGGAAAATGCCTTTGATTTCCGGTGATCAGGTAGTCGGCGCGCGCGGCGTCGGCGCATTCGATAAACATGTTGTCGTCGGGATCGCTCGCGACCAGCAGGTGGCGCGACGGAGTCACGATGTGGCCTCGGTTCTTGATCAACTGCAGCAGCCGCAGGCGCTCGCCTTTGCGGATGTTGATACGCGGGCGCATCAACACGCCCGCATACTCTTCGAGGATCGGGAGTGTCACGTATAAGCGGGCAGGCTTCGTGATGGCAAGCAGCAACGCCGTGCGCTGGAGTCCGTCGGGGTTAAGCGCCGCTGAAACCAGGATATTGCGTGTCGATGACAAGGCGGAGCGGAAGCATTACCGCTTCTTCTTTTCCGCCCGGTATTCCTTTATCAATTGATCGATCTGGCGCGGAGTCAGTTTGTTCGTCCCCTTGCGCTTCGACTCTTCGCCGATGACCCGCAAGACTTCCGGCTCGGGGGCCGCCAGCTTCACATAATCGCGGATGCTCAGCAGGATCGCCCTGGGCGTGCCCCGTTTCTCAATAACAAGGGAGCGCTGTTCGCTGTCAACGCGGCTCAGGAGCTTGCCGAAGTTGGCGCGTGCCTTCAGCGCCGAAACCACGATGGAGTCATTCTTTCCGGTGCTCGAGGTCGCCATAAAAGCTCCACTTCAATATTCTGAACTGTACAGTTTGACGCGACCGCAGTCAATGACTGCCTGACGGACCGAAAGCGCCACTTTGCAGTTACTTTTAAAGTAGACACTTCCGTCCACGAATTCCCCAGCCGAATTGTTTGTCCTCCAAAACCCGAATTGACCCGTCCCCGATCTCACCCTTTGTGCGACGGACAAGGAGCGCGGCTCCTATCCCCTATCGCATTACCGCTCCGACAGAAGGCTCTTGATGTTTGTTGCAACGTTATCCTTGTTTATGACCACTCCTACATAAGCGACCGCAATCTTACCGGATTTGTCGATCAAGTATGTGGCCGGAAACGCGTTCAATGCGTAGGCCTTGGAGATTTCATCATCACCCATCGCAATCGGGTAATTGACTGCGTGCTTTGCAATGAACGGCCTCACCCTGCCCCATGCTTCGTTGGCGTCCTTTAGGCCTTCATAAGATATATCCATCGAGACACCGACTGCGGTAAAGCCCTTGTCCTTGTATGCTTTCTCAAGCTCTATGAACGATGGAATCTCAAGCACGCAGCCGCCACAATCGGTAGCCCAAAAATTGAGTAGAACGACCTTTCCCCGATAGTCGGAGATCCGCATCTTCGTACCGTCTTCAGTCACAAGTTGAAAGGCCGGCGCTGATTTTCGATTTGCAGGAGGTATAAGCGCCGCATGGACATCTTGCTGACCGAAGAGAGCCGGGGTGATACACGTCCACACAAGAAATATGATGAAAGCAGCAATCTTATGCGTCGGTTGTGAACCGGCACGTTTAGATGTAATACTCGATTCTTTGCCCTGCATAGTTTCCTCCTGTCCTTTGAATGGGTTTGCCAAAGATTGGTTTTTTATGGCAGCACCGAATGAGAGACGACCGCGCCACCCTGCAAGCGCCGCGTGATTGCGATTGCGAGCATGAACACAAGTGGCCAGTACGCCAAAACTTGCAGTAGATCTCCTTGCCAACCATGCGTCCCCGCTCGCCTATATAACTTCAGAAACATCCACAGGTCCGGATCCTGGATCACAACGGCGACCAGGGCTGCGATTGCTGCCGTCCATAGAATCGTGCGGAGCCATAGCCGAAGCCTCACGGCCCTTGCGCCCTCACGCATTCCCCACAACGCTGGGAGCAGAACAAAAACTGCTTGCACAATCAAGGGAAACATGACCCGGTAAAAAATCAGCGCATTCACCGGGTCATGTTGCTGGTGCTGGTGGGCGAAGATGGGAAAGCCGATTGTAAGATGTAGGTAGTGTTGGTAATAGGCAGTATAAAGTGGCGCCCCCAGCAGCACTCCGAATGCCAACATGAGACAAAACAAAAATCCGTTGATCCGAACGATGCCGCGCCAGGCGAACCCGAGCACAAAACCACTGGTCCATGACAAGCAACCCAGTGATAAGTACATCTTGAAGATTTCTGCGACGGTATCGGCAAACTGGTACCAGAATCCGCGATATCCAAACAAGCTCGGGTCCAGGTTGTTCGCGTACATCCAGATATAAACAGCGCTCGTGGCGGCCATACGCCTGGAAATTACCGAGAGCAACAGACCTAGCGGAACGACCAAGCCCACCAGGGTCAGCCAAGGTCGCCAGTCCGTCCATATAGATACTTGGCGCCGGATGACTAAACCAACCACATGGCGCAAAGCCTGGCTGCCAGTTTCGCCTGACTCCGCAAGGTCCCCGCGCACCGCCTCGCGTTCACCGGATTCCAACATTCGGGCCGAGCTATTTACCAGCCACCACAAAAATCGACTGATAGCTGGCTCGCAACTCATTCTGTCTCCCATGAGACATTCCGGCTCACTCGCATGATCGCAAGATAGAAGGCGGAAGCGGCGCGAATCCCCTTTGCGGTTACGCAGACCATTCGCTTGGCCCGACCGCCCCGTTGCGGGATCGAATCGCCCATCCACGTCTTCACAAAGCCTTTTGTCTCCAGCCGATCCAGGGTTGTATAGAGCGCTCCGATGGAGCAGCGGCGTTCGGTTGCCGCCTCGATCTCCCGCCGGATTGCCGCGCCATAGGCATCTTCGTCCAGGTGGATGGATGCGGTAAGCACCAGGTATTCAAACTCGCCAATCATTAGGATCACATTGTGACTCTAATAGTGGGCTTGTGTCAATCTTGGTTGAAATCCCCCCTCTTGACCAACTCATCCATCATACTGTATGTATACACCAGTACAGTTGCACTCGATGCTTTTCAAGCTCAATCCTTCCGCCGGTCAACCCCTCTACCTGCAGCTGATGCAGCAGATCCGCCATGCGGTAGAGAGTGGGGCCCTGCGCCAGGGCGATCAGCTGCCCGGCATTCGCACCCTCGCCGAGGAGCTGGTCGTCAGCCCCACTACGGTAGCGAAGGCGTATTCAGAGCTTGAACATGACGGACTGCTTGAACTTCGCCAGGGCTCCGGCGCATTTATCTCGGTAAAGCGGCGCGGGCTGGGTCAAACGCAGCGGGTTCATGAGGCAAGCCGGCATGTCCGCAAGCTCATCAACGACCTGCGAGAGTCCGGACTCAATGAAGATGAGATTCGCCGCATCTTCGAAGCGGAACTGCTCTATCCAGCTGAGGTGGTGAACAAACGATGACCAATACTGCTGTAATCGAGACCAATGACCTCGCCAAGCGTTATGGCCGCGTCGAAGCTGTTCGA
Organism: uncultured Acidobacteriaceae bacterium; assembly: GCA_963796145.1. Classification (GTDB taxonomy): domain Bacteria; phylum Acidobacteriota; class Terriglobia; order Terriglobales; family Acidobacteriaceae; genus PALSA-350. Next base: position 145,218 of record CAWCKO010000046.1, read on the forward strand.
GGTCTGAGCCTTTCCGTAAAGCCTCATCAAATCACCGCCTTTCTAGGTTTGAACGGAGCCGGAAAAAGCACCACTATCAGGATGTTGCTGGGGATGATTCGTCCCAGCAGCGGAAATGGCATGGTGCTGGGCCATCGCATCGACGACGTGAAGGAAAGCGTGTGCCTGCGGCGGAAAGTCGCCTATGTCAGCGAGAACAAACAGCTCTACGACTACATGACGGTGGAGCAGATCATTCGCTTCACAAGACCGTTCTACCCTGACTGGAGTCTCGATAGGGAGCGAACGCTCCTAAGCACCTACGAGCTGCCACCGGAGCGAAGGATCAAGTCTCTGTCTAAAGGGATGCGGACCAAGCTGGCCCTGCTGTTGGCATTGGCGCGAAAACCAGAGTTATTGATTCTTGACGAGCCCAGCGAGGGTCTGGACCCAATCGGCATCGAACTCATGCTCGAAAGCCTGGTAGCACAAAACAGTGAGGGCACGACTGTCTTCTTTTCTTCGCACCAGATACCAGAGGTCGAACGCATCGCGGACCATGTCTGTCTGCTCCATCGAGGAAGCCTGGTGCTGGACGCCTCTTTGGACGATATGCGTCAGTCCTATCGACAAATTGACCTCGTGTTTCCGTCTCTTCCCGATGAGTCTGCCGTGCGCCTCGCCGGTGTGGAGAGTATTCGGGCGAGCGGGTTCCAGATGAGCGTCGTGGTCAGCAGAAATGCGGAGATGGTCATTGAGCGTGCGCACGACTTACACGCCAGCTCGGTTGAAGTCTCACCCGTAAGTCTGCGCAAGATTTTCCTGGAAACGGTGAAGGGGAGCTAAGAAATGCTTTGGTATAAAGCCTGGTTGGAGACGCGCTCAAGATTCCTCATCGCGCTCGTAGGCTGTACGGCGCTTTGTTCACGGCTGGTGTTCGTTTTCCTCAGAAATGAATCGATCAGGCAAACAGGCCAGCTGCTGCATGCGGCCCATGAAACTCTTGCCGTCGTATGGCTCCTGGCGGTCACTCTGTTGATGATGGGCGGCCTCCTGCGCGAGAGGGCGGCTGGCTCCTCGTCATTCACCCTGTCTCTGCCGGTGAGCCGCCTGCGTTTGATGTCAGTCCGCATTGGCATGGGTCTCATGGAGGCCGTCGCACTCGCGATCCTTCCCTGGATTGCAATGTTGTTGAGCGCGAAGGTCGCGGGCAAAACGCAATTCATTGCGCAAGCCGGCTTTCATCTCCTCTTATTGCTAGGCGGCGGAATCTTGTTCCTCGCCGCTTCGCTTCTGATCTCCTCCCTCGTAGAGGGCGAGTACACGGCGCCAATCGTGAGCTGCGGTGCAATCATAATGCTTGCTTACGCGCTGAGCGGTGACAAGTTTCGCTACTACAGCCCCTGGGCATTCATGCTGGGATCCGACTACTTTCACTGGCGCGCAGCTGCGTTTGTCGGGCCAGTGCCGTGGTTTCATGCCGCAGCCTTCGCTGTGATCGCCGCGCTATTAACGATGATTGCCATCAAGGTCATCCAACAGCGCGACTTCTGAACTACCTCGCCGGGATCAAAATATCTCGACCGGTGTCTAAGTAGGTATAAGTCGGGATTGATGAGGCAAGGCAATGTTCGAAGACTCTTTGATGGAGTCCAGTAATAAGATCAAGGCCAAAAGCAAATATTGGTCGATGGTTTCCCTATTACTGAATGGCGGAGTCTTGATCGCAGTGATTATCTGGCCGCTGTTGCATCCTCAGGCTTTGCCCACCGATGTGATGGCCCCGCTGATAGTAGCGCCACCGCCTCCCCCGCCACCACCTCCATCCGCGCCACAGACGCCTAAGGTTCAGACCAAGTCTGAAACGCTGACCAAAGAGTTGCAGGCGCCCAGCAAGATCCCTAAAGAAAGCAAGCTCGTGAAGGAATCGGCGATACCGCCCTCGATGGACGGTGTTAAGGACATAGAAGGCCTGGAGAATGGCACGCCGGGCGGCATGAGCACAATCATTGACGGTATTGGAACTGGGCCACCTAGAGTAATGAGGCAGACTCACAGAAGCCTGAGCATCTCTTCCGGCGTGATGGACGGGAGCCTGCTGGATAAGACTGTGCCTCAATACCCCGCGATCGCCAGGGCAGCTCGCATTCAGGGAATCGTGGTTTTGCAAGCAACTATTTCCACAACCGGCTTAATCAAGAACCTCAGAGTGATGAGTGGTCCCCCGATGCTGCAGCAAGCAGCTATGGATGCGGTCCGTTCCTGGCGCTACAAGCCTTATCTTCTCAACGGAAACCCCGTCGAAGTAGAAACTACGATCAACGTCGTGTTCAATCTCGGGGAGTGACCAACCGGCCTTGCCGGTTATTCGTACTGGTGATAAGACTCAAGCGTTCGTTCTCTCGCACCACTGCCTTGCTTCTCCCTTTCAGCAGATCCTGAAGCGTAATGGTCCCGGTGATTCGGTCGGTCTTGCGGTCTACCACTGGGAGGCTAACCAGGGCTTCGGTCGCCATTAACTCCGCCGCACTGCGGCAAGTGCCATCGGCGTAGACAAAAATCCTGGGTGAAGGCCCGCGAGAGGAAAGATCGTCGGATAGCGGAGACATCAGATCCTTGATGATGACGATCTCAAGCGGGTCGACGCCGTACTCGCGGGTGAGATGGTAGCCGCGGCGACTCAGCTTCTCGGTAAGAATCGACCGAGGCATCAGAAGCGCAGTTACCAGATAGGACGCAACGCAACCCAGCGTGAGGGGCAGCAGAGCGGGCAAACAATGCGTGACCTCCAGGCTGAAGAGAATTGCCGTCAGGGGAACGCCGAGCGAGCCGGCCAGCATCGCTCCCATTCCAATGAGAGCCCAGAATGCCTGCATTTCGGTGGCAGCGTGAGCGAAGTGCGCCGCCAGCGCTCCGACAGCTCCCCCGATCATAAGCAGCGGCGCCAGAACTCCGCCCGATGTCCCGGAGCCCAGTGAGAACGCCCACATCAGCGATTTGACCAGGATGATGCCGAGAATGAGTGCCAGGGGCGCATCTCCATGCAGCAGTTTGGCGATGTTGTCGTAGCCCACTCCAAGACCCTGGGGGAAAATGAGACCCCCGATACCGACCCCGATCCCTCCGACAGCAGGCCACCACATCCAGTGCAACGGTAGCCGCTCGAATGTGTCCTCGAAGGCGTACATCATGCGGCTCATGCCTGCTGCGGCAAGACCAAGGAAGGCGCCAAGTACTAAGGAGACCCACAGCGATGGGAAGCCGGTCCATAGCGCTCATTGCGGGCATGTGGAAGAGCGGCCCGGGGCCGAGGAGGTACACGCGCAGAATTGCTGCGGTCGCACTGGCGATCGCAACCGGAACCAGGCTTCGCGGCCGCAACTCGAACAGCAGAAGTTCTACCGCGAGCAGGATTGCCGCCACGGGCGTCGCGAAGGTAGCAGACATACCCGCTGCGGCTCCAGCCACCAGAAGCGTAGTGCGTTCCGCATCGCTGAGCTTGATCCACTGTGCGATGAGCGAGCCAAGCGCACCGCCGCTCATGATGATGGGGCCCTCTGCCCCGAACGGACCGCCGGAACCAATAGCAATCGCTGCCGAGATGGGTTTCAGGACGGCGACCTTAGGGTCGACCCGCGCGCGGTTCAACAGGATGGCCTCAATCGCTTCGGGAATACCATGCCCCCGGATCTTGTCCGACCCGAAGCGAGCCATCCATCCAACCAGCAGTCCGCCAACTACCGGCACAATAACCATCCAATAACCCAGCGGGCTGCCGGCCGGAGTGACCGAGGCTGCGCTAAACCGGTGATAGTAGAAAAGATTAGTCGAAACGGCAATCAAAGTAAGAAGCAGCGATGCGAGCAAGGTCGCGCCGATCCCGATGATCAAGGCGACTCGCAGATAACAACCAGACTCGGCCGTCGACAGTGAAATCACGAAGAACGGAAGATTCAGATTTCATGGTTGGTCCTGTTTACTGGCACCCAATTCAGCCAGTGTTCGAATAAGCTGCGGAGCAAGTTCGTTAAGCTCTCGCGCATGATCAATGGAGAGCGAGTCCAGCAGCCGCTTGCCTTTGGGCGTCAGTTGCAGGAGCACACACCGCCGGTCATCGTCTCCCGGCTTGCGCTTGATGAGGCCAGATTCTTCGCATCGACTGCTCAGCTCAACCACTGTATTGTGGCGCAGGCCGAGACGCTCGGCCGCATAGCCGACTGTCGTAGCTGTACCATCGGGCGCTCCAGCAATCTGTAGCAGCAGTTGATGTTGTTGCGCCTGCAGCCCGAGCTTCTGCGCTGCATTCTCGCTGAATTGGAGAAACAAGCGGAGTCGATGGCGAAACTCGGCCAGTGTCCTGAGTTGGGCTAGCGGTACGGAGGTTGCTGTCTCGCTTCTCATGGTTAAGATTATATCGCATTACGACATAATCGTCACCGAGCATACTGCACGTGGGGAACTCCTCAATTGGATCGACATTGCCAGTCCGCCAGGCGGGAGACCAACGACGCGAGAGTCGCAACCAGATCACTCATCCTGCAATAATCGAGCCGGATCAATGGATAGAACCCTCCACGCAGGAACAGCGGCGGAGATCAGCCCAACCAGAGCCATCGTCAGCACCGCAGCCAGAATCACCAACGGGTCAGACGCAGAAGCTTGATACACAATGCTGGCCAGGATCCGGCTCACCGCCGCTCCCAGTGCCAACCCCGCAATCGAACCGGTAGCGAGCAGCACCACTGTACGCCCTAACGCCGCGCGTAAAACCTGCGCGCCCTGGGCTCCAAGAGCAACGCGGATGCCCAGTTCGCGCATGCGCTTTGACACCGTGTAGCTTGCCATCCCGAAGATTCCCGTAATGGCCAGCATCATCGCCAGTCCGCCGAGAATGCCGAGCGCGATGGTGGCAGCACGCGCGGGGAACGTGACCATCGCGAGCGAATCGGTCCAGGTGCTGACGCTAAAAACAGGCAGCATTGGATCGACTCCGGTAATCGCTTGCCTCACGGCGGGTATCACCTCCGCCGGACTGCGGTTGGAGCGAACCTGTATTACCGTGTCGCTGGACGGTCCCTGTCGGATAGGCCAAAATACAGCGGCCGCCGGATTTTCGGTCAGCGTCTCATACTTCCCGTCTTCCACAATCCCAATGATTTCTGCCTGAGCTGATTTATCGAGAGGGAAATACTTGCCAACCACTTCTGTAGTCCCGAAAAGTTTCCGCGCAAAGGTTTCGTTCACCACCGCCACACGTGGCGCATGTTCATCATCGTGAAGAGAAAATGCCCGGCCTGCTAATAAGCGGGTCCTCGTGGTTGCAAAATAGTTTGGCGACACATTGTATTGATGCGCCAGGAATTTCACATTGGACGATGAGAAATCGGTCGTTCCGGGGGCAAAGACCCCGCTCTGATTTTGGTTCAGACTCAATGGCGTTGTATCCGAGTAGGAGGCGCTCTGGACTCCGGGAATCGATGCGGCTGCATCCAGCAAACGTTGCTGCAGAGCAGGCGCCTGCGCACTTTGATACCCCGCAAGATGGACATCCATCGTCGCCAGCACTATGCCATCAGGATGAAAGCCAAGCGGCATGAGCAGCGTTCGCTCGAGCCCGCGCAGGGCTACAAACGACGCAGTCACGAGCAAGCAGCACAACGCAATCTGCACTGCCAGCAACAGGTCGCGCAGAGCCGGGCGACGCGACCCGGCATCCGTTCCACCGGAAGACTTCAGTACCTGGTTGGGATCAGTTCTGAATACTTGCCGGGAGGGAATGACACCGAAGAGGAGACCTGTCAGAAGAGCAATGAGTGCAGCAAAGGCGATCGTGCTGTTGTCTGGCGCCACGAGAAACTGCACTGGTATTTCTGTGCCGGGATGCCAGGCCGCAAGCCCACGTAATAGAGCACTGGCGAGCAGAGCCGCTGCCAAGCCTCCCATGGCCGACAGTAACAGCGATTCCGTCAGCAGCTGGCGCAGAATGCGTCCGCGACTGGAACCAATGGCGATACGGATCCCAAGCTCGCGTGCGCGATCGGCCGTGCGCGCGGCAAAAAGACCGCCGAGGTTGGCACACGCAGCCAGCAACACCAGCAGGGCCATCCCCATAACGCCGTATAAAAACGCATGCACCGGACCGCCCAGCGCATCACCCAGGAACCCGGGTTGCGCTACCTTTAGAGCGAGGTTTTTGTCGGTGCTGGGGTATTCCTCGGAAAGCTGCGCGGCGATGCGAGACAGATCGGCGTTCGCCTGGGCTACGGTCACACCGGGTTTTAGTCTGCCGACATCCCAGGAATTCTCACTGGTCCGGCTATCAAGCCAGCTATACCCCTCGATCTGCTCTTCGTTCTGAATCGGTACCCAAAGCTCGGGCCAGAAAAAGTGCTCTGTGCCGTTGAAGTCTTTCGGGGCGACCCCGATGACGCTGTAGGGTTGTTTATTCAACCGAACCGTTTTGCCTATAACATTCGCGTCACCGCCAAAGCGCACTTGCCAGCAGGCATAACTCAGCACCGCAGATTGGCTGCCGTTTTTCTTCTCATCGTCGGATGCTCGCAGAAAACGCCCCAGCACCGGTTTTATGCCCAGCATGTCGAAGTAGTTGCCGCTTACCTCGTAGCCCCAGACGGGTTGAGCATTTCCCGAGACATCGAAGCCTATCCGCGCCAGGCGGTAGACTGCAACCTCTGAAAATGTGCGATTCCGATCACGAATATCTCTGTAGTCCGGATAGGACATCTGAATTCCGTTCGGCTGTTGCACCTGAACTACCCGGTCCGCCTGCGGCACAGGCAGCGGATGCAACACCAAAGCATTCAACACACCAAACACAACTACGTTGGCGGCAATCGCCATGGTCAAGGTGAGCACCGAAACGAGAGCAAATCCTGGAGAGCGCCGCAACTGTCGCAGCGCGTAACAAATGTCATTGAAGATGCTCTGCATGGCTGACCTCGCAAAAAAGGAATCAATCAAATGCAAGCATTTGCCCGGCCAAAACCCGCTAACCGCGTAACCGTCAAATTTAACAGCCTTTTACGATATCCTCTGCAAAACCAGGATTGTCGTCAGTTGTCCGCCAGGGGAATTCCCTGTCCGGATGCGGACATCCACCCAAGGGGTATGAAAAACGAGAAAACATTTAACCTGTGCTCATCTTGCCGGTGCATGATGACCTCACTCGTTCTCATCCCTGGATTACTTTGCAATCGGATTCTTTGGACTGATCAGATCGCGGGCCTCACCCGTTATGCGGACGCTATCGTCGCCGATGTGACCAGGCAGGGGACGATGTCGGAAATGGCCTCCGCCGTCCTCGAAGCAGCCCCTGAACATTTCTCCCTCGCGGGCTTTTCTCTGGGCAGCCAGGTTGCCCTCGAAATCATGAGCACTTCGAGCGACCGCGTCGAACGGCTGGCGCTTTTGAGCGCGACCCATGGTGGATTGCTTCCTCCGGTTGAAAACGCCATTCGCCGCGCAGTCGAGACCATCGAGCAAGGAAGCTTCGATAGCTACCTGGAAGCCGTCTATCCCACCTATGTTTCTGCTGACCCACGCTGAAGACCCGATACTGAAACGGTGCTTCATCGACATGGCGCAGCGCCGTCGGCCAGGACGCCGGCCTGCGGCAGATGCGGGCGCTGCTCGCGATCAGGAATCCTTTTCCGAATCTCAGCCAGATCCGCTGCCCAACCGTCCTCATAGGCGGGCGAGAGGACCGCCGCACCACACCAGCAGCCCATGAGGCGCTGGCGCAGGAAATTCCTGGATCCGAGCTGGTGATCATTGACCATGCGGCGCATTTCACGCCACTCGAACGTCCAGGCATCGTGACCGGAGTGCTGCAGCGTTGGATAACACGCTGACCGCTCGAGTGCCTGTTTGTCGCCTTGCGCCGAATAATCATTCGCTACGAGCGATCGGCGCCCCGATCTGACCCAACAGCACCAGCGAATCTGAGCAAGCCCATCGCTCGAAGCAGCGACCGGCTCTGAAGTGCAAAATGCTGATCCCTGGTAGCTCAATCCGCTGTCCGGCCGCAGTAACACCCATAAAATCCTCCTGCAGTGTTCCCGTAATGACATAACGTGCAACCAGCGTTTCGCCCTCCTCGAGTACCTCTTGAACGGTCACCTGCGCGTCCGGGAATACTCCCCAGAAGGCGTTGTAAAACTGCTTCACGCTTTCCAGCCCCGGTTCAACCCCCTGATAACCGTGCAAAACTATGTCGTCCGAATACAGACGGAAATACTCCTGGCGCCTTGCCGGATCGGCAAAGCACTCGAGCGCCTGGTCGAAATTCTTTCGGTTGGACACAAATGCAATTCTAGCCACGCCCGTAACTTCGCGTATTCGACGGCACAAGTTTCCCTCTGGCGTCGCTCCATTTTGTTTGCGCTAGATAACAGAGACGCATGCTTTTCAGATTGTTTTTGTGGATGAGTTCACAATTATTTCTGGTATAGCGATCTGCACGAAATTCACTGAGTTGCAGGGACGGATAAAGTCTTTACAGAGCACTGGCAGGATTTGACAGGCGAAGCTTGTGTGCCTTGGTTCATCGCCGCAGTCACTTTCCTTCTCAGGAACCAGGAAGGCCACGGTCTCCTGCTGCTGCACCAGATAGTAACGCTTGTGGCTCCACAGAAATCGACGCCTACGTTTACCACGCCTCGCATGACCGCGCTCGCACTGCCAAGGAAGCTGTTGTCTACCAGGCTGGCGACATTGTAGGTTCGTTCCCTCGGGAGCAGCGTGACAATGGACGGTGACTCGGACCCGTCAGAACAAACTGTCACGTGCACCTCGGCAAGCGCGCCAGCCAGATCTTTGTCGTCAATCGAAGGAGATTCAACCGTAATTGGGAATCCAATGGTTACGGTGCTTCACCCCCTCCCAGGGCAACTTTGTATTATTAAAGGAATATGAATAAGCGCTTTTGCTTATTGCCTTCCCATGCCTTGGCTCCGAGGCATGGCACGACTTTCTTCTCGAGGAGGACTGATTGGCAGACGAATTGCGCCGCAGATTTACCAGGGCCAGATTGGCCGCGATCCTGGAGCACGAACTACGGGAAAGCGGTAACCGCCACGCACGCCCGCACGTGGCGATCGTTCCCCAGCATGGCTATCTGGTAGCCATTGGCGATGGTGACTCGCTCACGATACGGCTGGTAGAAGAGTAGCCTCGGAGCCCCGGGAAACCGATGCGCCCGAAGAGATTTCTCCTGCTCGGGCGCATCGTGAAAGCGCTGGGGAAACGCTAAGGAAGCGTCAAGGATGGACTAAGGTTTGGGGTTGGTAGTAGGAACCCGTTCCACCTCCACCTGCTGACGCCGCACTGTATCGTGCACCGTCTGTACGCGATCGGAACCCGTCTTGCCCACGGCCACTTCTTCGACCACCCGGGCACTCTTCGAAACCACAGCCTCTTCCGCCGTCTCCAGTACTTCCACCGTTGTGTCGGACCAGTCGATGTTCTGGATATAGTTCGGATCGGTGATGGCGCGGCGGACCACCTCAGCATGCTCTTCGTGCAGGGTTACCTCCGCATCCACCGGTTTCTCGGTAACAAAGCGGCGGATGCGGGTCGTGCCCTGTTCCACCAGGCGTTTGCCGACCTCTAAATGCTCTTCCGCCAAACGGATAACTTCGTTCTTGCCCAGGTCCGAGGTGATGGGCCGGGCAGGCGGTGCGACTGCGGCCATGGCTGCTGCCGGGGCCGCAATAGCCGCGGCGGTTTCTTTGGAAATCACGCCGGTATCGACTGCGCGGTCCGCTACATCGACCAGGTTGTGCTGGTTCAGAATTCCCATCGCCCTGGGTACGTCTTCTTTTTCAGCGCGCAGGGTGAGCACAACGCCGCCCGACTCAACCGCTTTGGCGTACACCATGGCTTCGTGCTGTTCAATGTCGCTGCCGAAAATGCGGTGCCACAGACCCGGCTCGCGCAGCGCACTTGCGCTCTTGGGCAGTTCCGCACCACTCACGATGCTGATGTCGTCGGGCGAGAAGCCTGCATGCTGCAGGTTCTGCGCGGCGGCTTCAGCGTGTTCTGCTGTGTCAAATAGCGTAACGACCTTCTCGTAGCTGCTCATTGGTTTTCCTCTCTTGGGTTGAGTGCGTTGGGGCTAGCCTCGTCTTGGGTGACGGTCGGCCGTTCGAGTGGGTGGCGAGAGATCACAGCTTCCTGCCTGCGCAGGGTGATCGTCTCCTGGTATCTCTCCGTATGCTTAACCCGCCGAATATGTACCTCTTCTTTGAGTACAAGGTGTCGTTCTATCTTCACCACCTCTTCAACGACGGGAATGATCGTGACGTCGCCCTCCTGGCGTACCGAGGGCATGGCCTCAACTGGCCGGTCGATCGGAACCCGCTCGACCTCCACTTTCTCGTGCTGGAGCATCTCGTCGACCATCTGTTGATAGTCGTGAGTAACTCGCGACACGCGCACCCGCGCCGTTTCCACAACGCGCTTGGCAACGGAGAGATTCTCTTCAAAGACCGGGATAACAGTTTGCCCGGTCGTATCCACAGCCGTGGCTTCCACGGCCGTGGATTCATTGATCAAAGGATTCATGAAGGCTACCTATAAGAGAACGCAAGCTTCTAAAAACCAATTACTTACTGGTCACCAACATAGAAATGCGGCGATTGAGTGCGCGTCCATCCGGAGTGGAGTTGTCGCCAACCGGATGATCTTCGCCGTATCCCTTGGCCACCAGCCGGTCGGCAGCAATGCCCATCGTCCCTAGTTGCGCAACTACGCTATCCGCGCGCCCCTGCGAGAGCTTCAGGTTGGAATTTGCATCGCCAGTATTATCGGTATAGCCGCCAACGATAAGGTGCACCGCAGGATAGGCCTTGAGGATGGCAGCAATCGCGGTCAGTTGATCCGTAGACTGCGGCTCCAAGGTAGTTGAATTGGTAGCAAAAAGCAGCCGGTCAAAGTCAAACCATGAGGTCTTATCCGGGGCCCGGTTTGGGTCCTGGATAAAGGCCAGTAGTTTGCCTTCCACACCGCGCTGGGGAATCTGAACCGTCGTTCCATCGGGAAGCTTGACCTCGATGAGCGAGCCCAGGTCGGCGCCGGTCGAGGAAGTGATCGAAGCAGGAGCCGGAGCCGGAGTAGCGGGTTCCGTTGCGACCGCAGGCTGCTGATGCGAGCGATACCACCAGAAGCCCAGCAGCAACACGGCCAGTAACAGCGGGATAAGCCAAAGCAGCGGAGAACGGCTCTTTTCATCCCGCACTGTTTGCGCAACGACCGGGTTGACATCTACTTTGTGGGTGTGGACTGCCTGGGCGCCGAAGCCTGCGGGAAGCATTGCCTGCAATGCAGTGCTCTCCTTGGCCAGCAATCCAGGCAAGCTACTCGCGTTCACGCTACCATCACGAACTTTACCGCCGAGAAAGCCGAGAACTGTCTGCGCGCCCACAGCCAGCAGAGTTGTCGCCGCCGCTGAGCGCAAGCCCGTCTTGGAGGCGATAGCTTCGGTGAGCGTGCCCAACTTATCGCCGAAGATACTGGATAGAAATTGCCTGGCTCCAGTCAGGAAGCTTGACGCGGGATTGGCCAGGCCGCCATTGGAAAGCGCGGAAGCGAGCCCGCTCTCAGGCGTGGCTGAAGCAGTCTGTAAAACCTGGTTGAGAAAGGTCTTATCTCCGGATTTCTGCGAGAGACCACTGATCACTGCGGCGATGGAAGCTTGAACCCCATTGAGGATAGTTTGTTCGGAAGCTCCAAATTGACTGGCGATGTTTTGGATGGCTGGCGCCGGAATGGCTTCAGCGATGCTGGCAAGATAGGAACTTGGCACGGTGACTGCCTCCTCTATTTGAAAGCGCAAGACCGGACGTTCCAATTTCGAGATAAGCCTAAGTCTGATGACGATAAATTCGCAACCATGTTAGACGTGAATTCACAATAATTATTTTCATGCGATCATCTGAATACGAACGAAGCTGTTGGTGCCATCACACTGTGGAAAACTACCGGCGGCTTCACCAACCTCTAGGAAAGCGATAAGCGCGAAAAGTCCCGTCGCGCTTTTTTCATTGCGTGTTAACGGAGCAATGGGTCAAGATTGCTACCATCCCGCTGGTGGCGGAACTAGCACCCCTAACTACCGGCCGCGAGTATAGTACTGATTTCAGGGTCCCTGCGGTTCGCACTCTCTCGATGCGCGGCGCCGTTTCCCTGCCTTGAATCAGCCTGCTAGAGTAAGTTGCATCAGGGATTCTCTTACTCCAAGCTATCGGGCCACTCTCGGAAAAAACACGTGGCGATATCTTCTCAGCCAGTAACGCAGCTCCCACCCAGCGCTCCCCAGCGCTTCCTGCTCAAGCTGCGAACGGCATGGCAGCAGATCAGCGATTGCAGCGCAGCCATCGCGCAAGCTTCCGCGACTGCGCAGCAAGCCCCCAGCCTGGTTGGCAACTTGCGTGCCACGCGCGATCAGTACGACGAAACCACGCGCGCCTTGCTGGCCGCCCCCCTGGGGCGATTCCTTCAGCTGCAGCCCATCAGGAATGTCCTGGAATCGATGCAGGCTTGCGACCAGGAAATTGCATCCGTTGCGGTGCGTTCCAGGACCGCATCGGATCGCCAATTTCAACATCTGGTTACTCTTGCAGCTCTCGACCTGTGTGAGCCCTGGCGAATCTGGCGCGCTGGGAATCATCCTGCCGAATGGCAAGCCTGGCACAGCAGACACGACACTTACAACAAACAAGCATCGGCCATCCTTGAAAAGTATGCTCATTGGACACAAACTGTCTCAGTTACTGACTCGAAGGATGCCCCCAAACTCCCCAACGTAAATAGGGATAGTTGGTGGCGGCACCACCGTGCCCTGCTTGCAACGATAAGCGTGGAACTTGCCCTGCGCGATCTAACCCTTACCTGGTTCAGGGCCACCGATGCGTTGGTCAACGACGTGTATAAGGAGCGTGAAGCACTCCAAACCTATCGTGCAGCGGCCCTAACCTGGCTCGAAGATGGTGCACCTCCAAACACGGCCGCGACCGAGGGCAGCTTTGCGCTCGTCACCCCCGAGGAGCGGCTGCGTGGTTGGAGTGGCTTGGTAGAAGCGGAGGCGAAACTACGTTTGCCCGAACGGGTTGAGCTGTTGGCTTCCGGTCGCTTCCCGCGCCTGCACTCGGTTGCAGCTTGCTCGTCCTTCCTGAAAGCGTTCCATACCTACGCCCGCACGCCGATGTCGGCCATCATCGAACAGTCATGGGAGCTAAGCGCGCGCCGCGTACGCGACGTTGAGCAATCCAAGGAGATGATTGCTTACTGGAGGGAGGCCTCTTCCGGCCGTCCCAACGAAGCGCTGCTGGAGGAGGCTCGCCACAATGCCATCGCTTCTCTTTCCGACCCGGACAACATTCTTACCCAACCGGAAGAGCTGGACGCAGCAACCGCCACAGCATTCCGCAGCTGGCAACAGAAAAGCTTCCTGGTTCTCGAAGCAGAACAATATGGCTGGATTTCTCTTGCCCTGCGGCCCCGGGCTCGTGCGCTGCTGGCTACGGTTGTCGAGATCGGCCAGCAGCGAGGCCAGAAAGGTCTGCAGCAAGCCGGCCGCTGGAGCAAGGCACGCTTCGAAGGCGCGATGGAGTCCATCGGAGGCAGAATTCCGGAGCACCCTTCGGTGCCTCCTGTGGTCCGTCGCACCACTCTGCGCGACACCCTGGCTTTGCCGGCGTCCAAGAGTGAGCTTCCAGCTCTCTATCGTTTGCTCTTCCGCCTCACTCCGGTTGAGGATCGCCGGTTCCTGGTGGGGCGTGATCAGGAACTTGCCGGCATCGATCAGGCAGTCAAAGACTGGGCGGCCGGCAGATTCGCCGCTTGCCTGCTTGTCGGCGCCCGCGGCAGCGGCAAAAGCAGCCTTTTGAATTGCGCCACCCGCGAAGCCCTTCAAGGCTATCAATGGGTCCGGGCGGAGTTTCGCGAACGGCTGCTTACCCCAGGGCAGATGGAAGCCTTTCTGCGCCGGCTGCTGCATCTACCCGAAGACGCAGACCTCGAGCAAGCCTTTCGCGCGGAGCGACGCGTGCTGATCCTCGAGGAAACAGAACGCATTTACCTGAGAAAGGTGGGCGGCTTTTCCGCCGCCCACCATCTCATGCACCTCATCCATCGCACCGCTGCCACTACGCTCTGGATTGTGGTGATGAATGACCGGTCGTATCGAGCCCTGGACGCGGGAACACACTGGCACCGGGTCTTTTCCCATCGCATCAATGCCATGAACATCTCCCGTGACGATCTGGAGAACGCCATTCTGGAGCGGCACCGTCTCTCCGGCCTGCGGCTGGAATTCGCCCCCCGGCAGGCGGGCGATCCCAGGTTTAACCGCCTCAAGCGCTTGACCGGCCTCGAAGACTCTCCGCACAAAATGTTCTTCGATTCCCTCTATCAGCAGTCGGAAGGAATTTTTCGCTCCGCTTTCGAGCTCTGGCTCAGCTCCGTGGAGCACGTCGAGGGCGATGTCATCCGCATACGTCAACCCTTCGATCCTTCCTTTAACAAGTTCCGCAGCGAACTCGCCCAGGAGGATCACTTTACCTTGCTGGAAATTCAGGAACACGGTTCCTTGACTGAAGATGAATTGGCGGAAGTACTCTGCGAGCCCTTTGCCGCCAGCCGCGGCCGCATGGAGCGGCTGACCGCTCTCGGCCTAGTCGATCATGATCCCGACCATCCCGGGCTGAGGATACGTCCTGAAGCGCAGCGTTTTGTAAATGATCTGTTGCGCAGGGCCAACCTTACTTGATTTGAGGAGACTGCCCAATGCCCGGCGAGGAACACGGATTGCCGTCATTCAACCCGCAAAGCCAATCCAGCGTATTGGCCCATCTTTCTCCCACGAAGACTCTGTTCGTCGTGATCTTGATTGGGGCCACCTGGGCGCTGCTCCGGTGGTTGCGCGGGCTTCTCAACGGGCTGGAAAAGCACAACCCCAGACTGCGCTTCCTGTTACGCCAGATAGAACCGCCGATGCGCATTGCGATCTGGTTCGCCGCGCTGCTCATTTCCGCGGAAATCCTCGCTCCGTCCAGGGATGCCTTTCTGGCGACCTTAGGCTCCGCAGCCTTGGCCATCGGCCTGGGGTTGCAGGATTTGATCAAGAATCTGATTGGAGGCCTGGTAGTCATCGTCGACCGGCCTTATCAAACCGGAGACAGGGTCAGGTTTGGGGACGCATATGGCGAAGTAAAGCAGATCGGGTTGCGCAGCACGCGCATTCTGACCCACACCGGCATGTTGGTAACGATTCCGAATTCGAGTGTGCTGACAAAATCTATCTTCAATGCCAACGCCGGCGTCGCCGAATGCGTAGTCGAGGCCGAAATGACTCTCCCTCCAGACACCGATGCGGACCGCGCCTTGCAAACGTGCCGGGAGATTGCGGTTTGCTGCCCCTACACCCACCTCGGCCGGTCAATCGAAGCAGAGCTGGATGAGGATCCAAGGCGTGCCCGCGGAGTTCAGGTCGCCATCAAGGCTTACGTATACGATCATCGCTTTGCCGCGGCGATGAAGACGGACCTTCTTCGCCGCGCGCGGCGGGCATTTTCGAAATCGGAGATGGCAATCGAGAGCTGAGTAGCCATCAGGCCCGTCCTGCAAATTGCCGGGTCTCCGTATCCACCTTGATTTTCTCCCCCTCTTTAATAAAGACAGGGAACGCGAATTTCAATCCCTGTCTGCAATTTGGCCGGCTTGGTCACGCTTCCGCTGGCGGTGTCACCGCGGACCCCAGGTTCGGTATAGGTAACCGCCAATTCCACCTGGGCCGGCAACTGCAACCCGATGGGGTTGCCGTTGTACTTGTCGATGTGAATGATGACCCCTTCTACCAGAAGATCCAGTGCGTCGCCGATCATCTGCTGGCTTAGGGTGAGCGTCTCATAGCTCTCCTGGTCCAGAAAATAGGCACCATCTGCGTCGCTGTAGAGGTAAGAGGCCTCAACGGTCTGCAGGTCGGGTTCCTTGAACTTGTCGCTGGCCTTGAAGGTCTTGTCGAAAACCGCCCGGGTAAGCATGTTACGCATCTTAAGGCGGACCAGCGTCTGGCCGCCCCTGGCGGTCGGGGTGGAGATTTCCGCTTCCAGGCAGTAGAAAGGGACGTTTTCAAATTCAACAAACATCTTGCGCTTTACATCGATGGCGTCGATCAATGCGGCCATGGTTTCCTCGGCTCCCCCGTCGTTCAACTGACGAGCCTGCCTAGAATAACAAGCCATCGCGCACAACTCTGCGCCCAAGATTAGACTCTAAGGGTTGGTTAGAGGAGGAATAGATGCGTCATTTGAAGTTTGTTGCATTTTCTTTTCTCGCTGCGGCCATGCTGAGTGTCTTTTCTGCAGCGCCGGCGCAGGTTTCCGTCAACATCGGGGTGGCGCCGGTGTGCCCCTATGGCTACTACGACTTTGCTCCCTATAACTGCGCGCCCTATGGCTACTATGGGCCCGATTGGTTCGTTGGCGGGGTATTCATCGGGGCCGGCCCCTGGTTTCACGGTCCTCACGGGTTTTATGGCCATGTCGACAACCGCTACGATCCTCGCCACGGCTACCACGGACCGTACCCGGCACACGGAGAGGAGCCGTTCAACAATTTCCATGCCAACGCAGCGTATGATGCGCATGGCAACCCAGGCAATGCCGGCCATGATGGCGGCGGCGAGCACGCTCCCGGGTTTTCGGGCGGAGGCCACCCCGGTGGCGGCGGCCATCGCTAGATAGCGGCTTCCGTGGGATGCTAAAACTCCGGCGGCGATTCGCTCCGCCGATCCACAACACTGTACCCGGCGGGCACGTCGAAGTACTGCGGGTCTGGTTCCGACGTGCTCAGTTCGGTTACCGCGAAAGATTGCTTGCCACTCTGCGGACCATCGAGTGTTGACAAAAGGTTGATGCCGAGCTGTGGGCAATACCAGAACTCCCGGATCGTGATCATCGGACGGTCATTACCGGCAACTCCAGTATTAATCGTCGTAGTGTCTCGATAGCCTCGTGTCTCGCACCCGTTCCGACTGTCGCTGCCGAGGTCTTCATGGGTCTGGAAGCCATTGCCGTCCGGCAATGGCCCGGTGGCTTCCAGATCCGGACGATACACCTTAGTCGTCGATCCGGCATATCGGAATAACTTGCACTGCTTGTCGGCCACAAAACAATTGTAAAGAACGTGCTGCACCGGGTCGGCAATCTGAATCACGTTCATTGTGGACTCGATCTTGCCCCCCTTTGGTACGAGGAACCAGCGTTCCTGATAGAACCTGCCGGTACTATCGCGCATGATGTGGCGACGATTGGTAAGGGTATAACTTCCGTCTCTACCCAACGGACGCGTCCACTCCGTGACCAGCGTGAGTTGGAAGGGTGCCTTCTCCATAGGTGGAATGAAGATGCTTTCCAGAACCTGGCGTGTGCCCCCATCACGCACCCCAATGGTCTGCGACTGGGCAACAGCCTGCGCGCACAGAGCACTACCCATCATAAAACTCAACAGTGCCCGGTGAGACCCGCTCCGAATTGCATTGCTCGTGTTCACGAATACCTGCGCGCCTTAGTCTAAACCCGCAATCGCACCGCGACCAGCCGCCGCTAGTGCGAAGCTGCCGCCACGGCATCGTTGAAGCGGGTGAAAAAAGCATCATAACCGCCATTACGCTCGGCGAAGCGCAGTGGCTTGACCCTCTCCACGCATATCTCGGTAGCCTCAGGCGAGCTCTTTAAGATGTTCATAGTTTCGTCAATGAACTCCCGCAAAGGCATGGCATTCGGGTCGTTCGCCTGCCTGTCTCCCATCAACCCCGTTTGCACATACGGAGGGATCAGTTCCAGAACCTGAACCGAAGTTCCTTTGAGCTGATAGCGCAGCGACTGGCTGTACGAGTGGATGGCCGCCTTGGTCGCGCAGTAGGTGGGCGTAATCGTCATCGGCACAAACGCCAGGCCGGATGAGACGGTCATGAGGGCAGACCGTGGCTGCGCCAGCAGCTGGGGAAGCAGAGCCGCCGTCAACCGGATAGGGCCAAGTAGATTAGTCGTCACAATCGCTTCGGCATCGTCGACTCCGCCGCTCTTCAAGTCTTCCATGTGCATGATGCCTGCGTTGTGAATGACTGCATTCAGGCTCGGGTAGTCCTTTGCCAACCGGGCCGCAAAGCTGCGGATCGCGTCCTCGTTCCCGATATCGAAGATAGCGGACTTCATGCCGGGATTAGCGGTGATGGCTTCTTCCAGCACCTGCTGCCGACGGCCGGCGATGATTACCTGGTTCCCGAGAGCGTGAAAAGCCTCAGCGAGCGCGCGGCCTATGCCGGAACCCCCACCTGTAATCAGGATCGTATTCCCAGTCATTTGCATGTCGTTTCTCCCTGACTTAAATCGTATGATAGCCACACACTATTGGGAAGTAGGCACCTGAAAGCGCCATACTTACCAAAAGGAGAGTGACCCCATGGCAGGTAAGAATGGAGCACGTCCTGATCCCGGGTTGGATTCTCTGGTTCGAGAGATCATCGGACGGGTCGCCGATAAGTGGACGATGCTGGTCTTGGAGGCGCTGGAGGAGCATGGCCGGATGCGCTTCACGCGCCTGGGTGAGTGCATCGGAGATGTAAGTCAGAAGATGCTGACCAAGACGCTACGCCAGATGGAAGCCGACGGGCTGGTGTCGCGCACCGTCTTCCCGGTGATCCCGCCCAGAGTGGAGTATGACCTGACCGACCTCGGCCGCAGTCTGGGAGAAGCCTTTTGCGGTGTGTGGATCTGGGCCGAGCGGAATCGTAAAGCGATCGAGCAAGCAAGAGCCAGGTTTCGAAAATCCCAGGGGTGACTTGCCATAAGGAACCGGGCGGGTGAAGGAACCCGACGGGTGCCCCTCGTTCGCCGTAGCGTACGTGGGACGAAAAAGACGGGGCGGACCCGGATTTCCTGTACGCGGCTCCAACCATGTTCGCGTGTGCGGCTTTCATTAAGGAAAGCCGCATGAAGTTCGCCAGCGCCAAGAAGTTCAACAGGAAATCCGGGGCGAAGCCCCTCCATTGCTTTTGCTACATCCGATCCCCTCCCCCAAACGCCAGTCGCTCTGCCCGTGACACAATTTCTCGCGACTCAAGGTAAATTAGCGGAGAGCCAGGAGATCAACATGAAATTTGCCCTAGTAACTATCGTCCTGTCGTTATCGACCCTTGCCTTCGCGCAGGAGAAGCCGATGACCCTGAAGGCAGTTCTGCTCGAGCAGCTGCGTTCAACCCATAACAAGGCCGAGTGGTTCGTGCCGGCGAACACTGCGGTTGCGGGCCTGACGCCGGCGCAAGCGAGCTGGACGGACAAAAGTGGGAATCACTCCGTAGGTCAGCTGGCGAATCACCTGGTGTTCTGGGATCGCGAGTCGTTAGCCAAATTCAAGGGCGAGAAGCCGCCGAAGTTTGATGGGAACAACGACGAAACCTTCAACAGCTTCGATGCCAAGACATGGGATCAGACAGTCAAGCAGCTTGATCAGGTAATGACGGAGTGGGAGCAGGCAGTCGAAGCCGCGGATGATGCGAAGGTCGCACTCTGGGCTTCAACTATCGCGCACATTGGCACCCACAATGCCTACCACATCGGGCAAATGGTTTATGTACGCAAGCTGCAGGGTGTCTGGGATCCGGACAAAGGTGTTAAATAGACCTGGGAGTGCAACCGTGAATGACGAGCAGTTTCTCAGGCATGTCTACCGCAGCTTCAATGCTCGCGAAATCGAGACCGTACTTGCCGCGATGCACCAGGACGTCACCTGGGCAAATGGAATGGAAGGAGGTTTTGTAAATGGAAGGGACGGGGTCCGGAATTACTGGACCCGGCAATGGTCCATGATTGATCCACACGTCGAGCCAGTCGAATTCTCAAAAGGTCCTCGCGGAGAAACCATCATTCGGGTTCATCAGCTCGTACGCGACCTTAACGGCGTTGTGCTCGCAGACCGCGAGGTGCGCCACATTTTTTTCATGGAAGACGGTCTGATTAAGCGTTTTGAAATCGGCGAGGAGTAAACCTACCATTCATTCAGAGCCAGGCTTGGATCAGAGTAGGGTCGTGCCCAAAGCGCCATTTGCAGCTGCATGGATTTACACCAGGCCTGATGCATCTTTTCCACGTCTTCTACGGAGTGGCCCTTTACGGCAAGAAACGGCTTGATGGTCTCATTCATGACGCCGATGAACGCAAGGATGTCACGCAGGGGGACATACGGCGTCGACTGCACTCCGTCGGTTTGATTCTTCCTGACCGCCGTATGCCGTAAGGCGATTTCCTGCTGATAATTAAGCCAGTCACGGTCGTAGGGCCGAAGGCAGGTATCGAGAATCCATTGTTCGAAGCGAAGATTGCTCTTGGCCAGGTAGTCAGGTAGCGGATTGCCTTCTGGCGAGCGAGAGTGCCGGGCAAGATTCGGGATGCCTGCGATGATCTCGCTACGCCAACGCTCGACGATTCGCCTGGTCTGATCGCTAAGCACTTCGCCTGCCAATTGCAGATAGCGCTGGTTTTCGCTGGTAAAGCCCACACTGACTTTCAAGGCTTCGAGTTCCTCGAGTGTCACCGGCGACGCCGCCACGCCCGCTGTGCCGTAGGTGTAACCATGAATGTGTTCGGCGACTGTCTTCACAGATCAAGCTGCCTGTTGCTGAATCAAGGAGCGGATCACTTCTGTGAACGGTGTGTGCATCTTTCGCGAACCGCCTTCGAATTCAATCCAGCCGGCATTGAAACCATCGAGCATCTGTATGCGCGGAGTCGGATTCTTCATCCCTTGCGACAGAAAGAGCGATTCCCAGGTGTCGCGAGCAACGGCCTGCACGCGCACGTTGCGGTTGAGAGCCTGTGTCAGCGCGGCCGCAATCTCATTGGGAGAAATACGGCTGGGCCCTTCAATTTCGACCACTCGTTTTCCTGTCCACGGTTCGACCAGCAGCTCGGCAGCCACTGGACCAATATCCTGCGTAGCGATCATGGGAAATTTCTTGTCCGATGGTTGAAGAAAACTTGGCACTACGCCGCTTTCCCGCGCTGGCGCGATATCCCAGCTGGCGTTCTCCATGAACCATGCCGGCCTGAGAAAAGTGATCGGCAACGGCAATGTTCCCAGCCCTTCTTCCAGCAGATGCAGCTGGTAGAGAAGGTTGGGTGTTTCCACCTGCGCACCAATCGTAGACAAGACCACTACCCTACCCGGCCTGGCCGAATCCAGTGCATCACCCAGGGCTGCAATCGCCTTTCGGGCCTCGGGAAACCCGGGCGAAGGATCAAACATCGACGGCACCATGACGAACGCTGCCTCTGCGCCCCGGAAGGCCTCGACCAAAGCGTTTGGCTCCGCAAGGTCCGCAACCGCAGGTTCACAACCGCGCGCCACCCACGCGGCCACCTTACTGGCCTCCCGCGCGATGGCCCGCACCCGGGTGCCCTTGCCCAGCAAGCTCCGCGCAGTGGCGCCGCCGACCTGTCCTGTCACTCCCATGACTGCATACATGACTTTTCCGATGTCCGTCGGATGACTTTTGATTCATCCAGGAATTCAGGAATCCTCCCCAGCGCGGATGCCCAGGCGAGTCTGCAGTTGCTTGCGATAACGCCGGCTTAGCCGAAGGCTGGTTCCGCTTTCGAGCACCACCGTATACTCGCCATCTTCATTGAGCTTGAGACCTCGGACGCGGTTGAGGTTCACGATGGTCGACCGATGAATGCGGCAAAAGACGGCAGCATCCAGGTCTTGCTCCAATTCCGAGATACTGCGGCGCAGCAGGTGAGTTTTCCCCCCGACGTGCAGGCCCGCGTAATAGTCGGCAGCCTCGATCCAATCGATCTCCGGCAGGCTTAGAAACGTCACCTGCCCGGCGCTCTTGACGGCCAGAAACTCCAGCTTTCGTGGCTGATCCTTCTCCCGCGCGATCTTTTGCTTGGCGCGATCGACCGCCCGATCGAAGCGGGCATTGTCGAACGGCTTGAGAAGATAATCCAGCGCCCCAGCCTCAAAGGCCCGCAAAGCATACTGATCGTAGGCGGTCACAAAAACGACCGCAGCGGGCACGTCTTTCCCCAGCAACTCCAGCACGTCAAAGCCGTCGCATTCGGGCATCTGTACGTCCAGGAAGAGCAGGTCTGGTCTGGTCCTGCGGATTTCGCTCGGCGCATCCACCCCGGAACCGCATTCGCTTACGATTTCAATCTCCGGATCAAGCCGCAGGAGCACCGACAAATTGCTCCGCGCCAGTGGTTCGTCGTCCACAATGACGGTTCGGATTTTGCCCGGACGTATTTCCGCCGTCACCCATCACTCCTTGAACGGGACCGACACCGATACTTCCACTCCACCCCGATCCTGGCCCTCCATATTCAGGTTCTGCATATTCAGCTCGAACGCATCGCCGTACAGGCTCTCGAGCCGGGTTCTCATGTTCGAAATCCCGATCCCGGAACGCATTTTCTCCCACTTCACTGCCGGGCCGTCGTTGTACACACTGACCGTGAGCCGGTCGTCGGAGCGAGACGCCGCAATTCGGATCGCTCCGCCCTGCGCCCGTTTGGCGATTCCATGCTTGATCGCGTTTTCTACCATGAGTTGCAGAATCAGTGTCGGAACCTGGGCCAGCAGCAACTCCCTGGGGACATCGACACTGAACTGGAGCCGCTCCACAAACCGCACCTTCTGAATGTCCAGATACTTTTGTGCGAACTCCACTTCCTCTCCTAGCGGAACTTGTTGCCGGGTCGAATCCTCCAGCACCCGGCGCAGAAAGTCGCTCAACCCGGCAATCATGCTCACCGCCGCATCGTTCCTTTTTTCACGTACCATCCCGGCGATGGCATTGAGGGTATTGAAGAGAAAGTGCGGCTCGATCTGCCGCCGGAGGGCATCGAGTTGCGCCTTCGAGAGCTGCTCGTTCAGCCGCGCAGTCTCGGTCTGCTGAAAAGCAAGCCTCGCCCTCGAATCGAGCACATAGCTGACCGCCAGGATGGTCGCGTACACAACCAGCGACGAGAGAATCCCGTTATCGAACCTGTCGAGCCATACATATACGAAGGGCCCTGCCGGCCAACCGGTTGCATAGGGATTCAGAACTTTGTCGAGCCACGTCGACCAGGCGGTATAGAGCAGACCGATGCCGGCGCAGGTGGCCAGGTGCACGCTCCACGTCACAAAGGATTTCAGCTTCACCGGGGGGAATCGTCGTCCCAGGCGCATCACAAACCCGGTCGCGAGGGCCCAGGGCAGAAAGGAAAAGGCCGAGGTGAAAAACAGTCTCACCCAGGCGTGGTGCATGCCTTCCGACCGCATGACGAACACGGTCTGCGTCGCAGCAATCAGCCCGAAGCCCGACCAGATCGCTGCAATCCATATCCAGCCCTGCGCCTGCGAACGGGTGGGGCTCGTGTCCATAGGAAGATGGTATTCCACCGCTCCTGCGGCGAAGCAAGGATGCAGTGAATCGCCGGAACTGTGCAGCCGCCGGTCTGGCCCTCGAGACTATCCTTAAGGGATACTGCCCACATGCTCACGACCGTCAAGATCTCTCTGCTTCTGGTAACCCTTCTATTTACCCTGGCCGCCCCCTTACCAGAAGACCAGGTTGCTCAATACACGAGTGACGCCCAGCTGCAGTTCCCTGAGCACTATCGCGATTGGGTTTACCTTACCTCAGGCTTCGATATGAGTTACAACCCGTCTATGCAGATGGACAGCCATCACATGTTCGACAACGTGTTTGTCAATCCTGCTGCTTACCAGGCATTTGTGAAGACGGGCACCTGGCCGGACCACACCATGCTGGTGCTGGAAGTTCGCGGGGCTCAGGGAAAAGGCTCGATCAATCAGAAAGGCAACTACCAGGGGGACCGCATGGGAGTCGAGGTACACGTGAAGGACGAAGCACGCTTTCCCGGTAAATGGGCCTTCTTTGGCTTCGACGAAGGCAAGACAGCCAGGATGATTCCGACCTCGACCGACTGCTACAGTTGCCACGCCGCCCATGCGGCTGTGGACACCACGTTCGTCCAGTTCTACCCCACCCTGCTGCCCATCGCCACCAGCAAAGGCACCCTCTCTGCCGCATACTTAAAGGAGATTGCCGCGCCGGCACAAAAGTAGCCCGGCTCTCATAACATCGCTGACGTTCTTTGTTGACTCTGACCCTGCGTCATGGCTGACGATAGAGCTGGGAAGCGATGGACAAATTCTACAGAGCGCATGAATTTGCCAAACTGGCTGGTGTGACCGTCAGAGCCCTGCATCATTACGATCGTATCGGCGTACTTAAGCCGCGGCGAAGCAGCTCCGGACACCGGCTTTACAGCCTGGAAGATCTGGAGCGCTTGGAACAGATCGCGGCACTTAAATTTCTTGGCATTCCGTTGAAAGAAATCAAGCTGCTCCTGGGTTGCAATCGTCTGACACTCCTGGAATCCTTGCGCCTGCAACTGCGGGCACTCACAGAAAAACGAGAGTCAATAGACCGCGCCATCCACGCGATCAAAGAAGCGGAGAAACTCCTTCGTTCGAACCAGCCGGCCGACGCCTCCGTTTTGAGGAAAATCATAGAGGTTATCGATATGCAACCACATCAGGATTTCATGCGGCAGTACTACACCGAGGAGGGATGGGCGAAAAGAACTCTGCTGCGAGAGCAAACCCCTCTTCAAACCTGGAAGGATTATCACCAGGCCTGGAAACAGCTTTTCCTGGAGGTGGAGGCCGCGCTCGAGCTGGACCCGGCGAGTGAGACAGCTCAACTTCTCACCCGGCGGTGGGTTCTGCTGGCAGAGGCCGTCACTGGGGGCGATCCCGAGATCAAGGCGGGCGCCATCATTGCCTGGAAAGATCATAGGAATTGGCCGTTGGCTGAACAAGATGCACTTCTCGCGCGTCTCGGCTTCGACCCGTCCAGCCCCAGAGACCTGTCGATGATGCGCGTGGAAAAGGTTGGCAAATTCATCGGACAAGCCATTGGCTGGAAATACTACAGCTCACTCTCCGCGATACGTCTCGCCCTTATCAACAAACCGCCTCAGGAGGAACGTTCCAAGCTTTGGGTCGAGCTTTTTCGTGACGTAGAATCCGCTCTTGGGGAAAATCCCGCGAGCGACCGGGCTCAGGCCTTGGCGGCCAGGTGGACCGAGCTGAAGCGAGACACGGAACCCGGAACGGATAAGTCCGCGCCGCGACTCGATGGTTTTGAAGATGTCTTGCGGCAGAAGTGGCCATGGGATGCTTCCGTAGTTGCGGTGAGCCAGGTGGCGCGTCTATACCGCATAGAGCAGGTCTCGACATTCCTCGAAAAGGCGTTCGCACACAGCAGGGATAAACGAGATTCGGCCTAGTGATCCCTAGTGAGCAAAGGACAAGAGCATGAATGAGAACAGTTCCGACGCGATGGTGCTTGAGTTTGTGGATGGGCGCACAGATCTTGTGTTTGAGCTTTTGGCGCGGGGCTACCCGCCAGGCTCCACGGATCAGCATGGAGTTTCCTTCCTACGTTGGTGCGCCTACTACGGCGATGTGAGCGCAATTAAGTTCTTGCTTTCACACGGCGAGTCGCTCGATTCACTCGGACCAGACCGCGGTCTCAATGGAGCGTCGTTTCATGGTCACTGGCGTTTGTGTAAATTTCTCCTGGAGCAAGGGGCAGACGTGAACTGGTCCTCTCCCACCACTGGGGAAACCGCTCTGCACGCGGCTCTTTGCACAACGGACCGGGTGCCGTACGACCGTGTTCTCAAGGTCCTGTTATCCGGGGGCGCAAATCCCAACACGGCCACGAAAAGTGGAGCGGAGACAGGGGGCTTTATGCGCGATTGCAGAACCAGGGGAGAAACTCCACTCCACCGCGCGGCTGCGTTTGGCGAGGAGGAGACAATAAAACTTCTGCTCGACGCGGGGGCCCGGATCGACGTCGCCGATGCGAACGGGGATACACCCTTGAGCTGGGCCAGTTGGTATCTACGTCCCACCGCGATTCTCCGGCTCCTTTGTTATGGCGATTTCCATGTTCGCCCCGGACGCCAATCCATGCGAGCTTATCTCCTGGGAACACCACACGTCTGACTCGCCGCCGCACTAGCCTTCGGAGTAAACTTGGCGATCATGCCCGAAACTTCCGAAACTCTAATCACCTCTGGATACCGAGCGCGGAGAGAAGGCCGGCTCAAGGATGCCAGGCAACTTTTCCTTGAGGCCGTTGGCTTGAGCAATGGACCTGCTGATCAGGCAGTACTAGCAAAATCGCTGACCGGTTTAGGACAGATAGAGCGGGACTTGGAGAACAACGCTGAGGCGTTGAGGCACTATAGAAAAGCAGCGGACATCTATCGTAGCCTGCCTGATCCGCTTAGGCTGGCTCACACCATAAGACACGTCGGAGACATACTTCGCAGTGA
Source organism: uncultured Acidobacteriaceae bacterium (assembly GCA_963796145.1). Taxonomy (GTDB): domain Bacteria; phylum Acidobacteriota; class Terriglobia; order Terriglobales; family Acidobacteriaceae; genus PALSA-350. The sequence goes on from CAWCKO010000046.1 coordinate 171,641, forward strand.
AGGTTCGATAGAAGAAGCGAGACCCTGTTACGAGGAAGCGTTAAGAGTTTACCGGGAGAATAAGGAGACATCTCCTCTCGATCTCGCCAACGCGATCAGAGGTTTCGCACTGCTCAGGACAGCGGCTGGCGAGACGGAGCCGGCAAAATCCCTCTGGCAGGAAGCCAGAAGCTTATATGAATCTGAGGACATACAGGCGGGTGTACAAGAGAGCGACGCTCAACTTGCTCGCCTTTAGAGCAAGTTTCGCAATTACTGTGAACTGAAAAAGATCGCGAGGTGTGGTTTTCCTTTGGGAGAAAACCACGAAAAGGCCTGTCGCTCCCCGGATTTCCTGCGGCGCTGCACTGGCCGAGAACAATTATGAGCGACTTTCTTCACGGAAAGTCGCATGGAGTTCCGCGGTTCCACCAACCTCTACATGAAATCCGGGTTCGGTCTACACCAATAGCGAATCTGCTCTAGCGCTCTTCGGTCAGGGCGTTTTTAATTGCCGGGAATGTGTTCATGGTTCGATCAAGGAGCAGCGGCAGGAAATCAAAAGAGCGAGAATTGCCACTGCTTGCAGTTGCAAACTCAAGCGCTTTGATTTCGTCGTCCATCTCCTCGTCCATTGCGACGATATTGGCCGGGGTGAAGTTCTTACCCCTGTAACTCTTCGCCCAGAGCATTCGACCTTCGGCAATATCCAGGATGCCGCCGTAGGTAGCACCGCCTTTTACAAAGAATACGGAGGCCAGGCATGAGTTCCGGATCGGGCTATAGAAAACTGTGTCGAACCTTTCATCATGGATTGAGGGATCGGCGCGTCTCTGGGCTTCCACATTAGCCTGTTCCTGTTGCTCGTATACCTTGCAATCCATTGTGTGTTGAGACTCACCATCGGGAGAAGCCCAAGCCGCTCGGGCACCCAGGACGGCCAGAGCGAGAACCGCAACCTTTATTGTGCAACCCGAGAACCGTGCGACGTCCTCCATAGCTGAGCCCCTCCACCGTAGTCCGTGTAGGCGAAAGTTAGCGTGTGGCTCAACTGCGGACAATCCCACCTTTGGTTATCGGACGCCCGGCTCTCTCGCCGGCATGTTACTTACGGGTGTTACCTGAAGTACTCAAATGCACCGAGAGAGAGCAAGTCAAGGGAAGCGCTACCTACCCTTTGTGATCCCGACCGAAGCCCCATGCACTCAGCCCCGTGACCCCAACAGGCTCAAACATGATTCGATCGCTGTTTTTGTTGATAATGAAACCATATGTCGAAACGCGAATTTCAGACCGAAGTCAATCAGCTGTTGCAACTGATCGTCCATTCCCTCTATTCCCATCCTGAAATCTTTCTCCGTGAGCTAATCTCCAACTCCTCCGACGCCCTGGACAAGCTCCGCCACCTGACCCTGGTCGACGAGGCCTACAAAACCCTCCCCTTCGATCCCCGCATCGATCTGGAACTCGACGAAGAAAAAAAGACCCTGACCATCGCCGACACCGGCATCGGCATGAACGAGGAGGATCTAGCCTCAAACCTGGGCACCATCGCCCGCTCGGGAACAAAAAACTTCCTCTCCCAGCTCTCCGGCGATGCCAAAAGGGATTCCAACCTCATCGGTCAATTTGGGGTGGGCTTCTACAGCGCCTTCATGGTTGCCGACCGGGTCGAGGTAGTCTCGCGCAAGGCTGGTGAAGACCAGGCCTGGCGATGGGTGAGCGATGGCAAGACCGGCTTCGAGATTGAGCCCGCGGAGCGCCCCGTCGCCGGCACCACCGTGCTGCTCCACCTCAACGAGGAAGGCCAGCAATACGCCAACAGCTGGCGTCTCAAGGAGATCGTAAAGAAGTACTCCAATCACATTGCGTTCCCCATCTTTTTCACCTACGACAAGAGTGAGTGGGACGAGACCGAAAAAAAGTCGGTCAAGAAGCGCACCACGGAACAGATCAATGCCGCCAGCGCTCTCTGGCGCCGCCCCAAGAGCGAGCTCAAAGACGAGGACTACAAGGAGCTCTACAAATCCCTCACCGGCGATTGGGAAGACCCGCTCTTCTGGTTCCACACCAAGGCAGAAGGAAGTCTCGAGTACACCACGCTCTTCTACGTGCCCGCCAAGGCCCCTCTCGATCTCTACCAGGCTGAATACAAAACCGGCGTAAAGCTCTACGTGAAGCGCGTCTTCATCATGGATGATGCGAAAGAGCTTTTGCCCCAATACCTGCGCTTCGTCCGCGGCATCATCGACAGCGAGGACCTTCCGCTGAATGTGAGCCGCGAGATCCTGCAGCAGAACCGCATCCTCACCAGCATCCGGACCGCCAGCGTTAAGAAGATCCTCTCCGAGCTGAAGAATATTGCCTCTACCCAGCCCGAGCTGTATCTGAAGTTCATCACCGAATACAACCGTCCGCTTAAGGAAGGGCTGTACGGCGACCATGCGAATCGCGAGATGCTGCTCGATCTGGTTCGCTTCAAATCGACCAAAGTAGAGGGCCTCACCAGCCTTGCCGACGTGAAGTCGCGCATGAAGGACGGGCAGAAGAGCATCTATTACATCACCGGGGGCACCGAGGCCCTGCTCCGCACCTCGCCTCTGCTCGAAATCTACAAGAAGAAGGATCTCGAAGTTCTGCTACTCGATGATGAGATTGATGAAATCGTCTTCTCCGGCGTAGAGAAATACGGAGACATCGACCTCAAGGCTGTGAATAAAGCCGCGACCAGCGAAGACCTGAAAGACGAGGCCGAGCCGGACAAGGCCGACAAGCTGAAGCCGCTGATCGATAAGCTGAAGGCCACGCTGGGCGACCGGGTGAAAGATGTGCGCGCCTCGGTGCGGCTTGCAGACAGCCCATCCTGCATCGTCTCCGATGAGGACGAGCCCTCGATGAAGATGCAGCAGATGCTGCGAGCCATGGGGCAAAAAGATCTCCCCGCGCTAAAACCCACGCTCGAGATCAATCCCGATCACGAGATCGTAAAGAAGCTGCTGGCACGCTCCGATGACGCTGTCGCTGAGGATGCGGCCTGGCTGCTCTTCGATCAGGCTCTGCTCATGGAAGGCGTGCCCCTGCAGGACCCTGCCGTCTTTGTGCAACGCCTCAACCGCATCCTGACCCTGTCCATTTAGACTAGTAGGAGGAGTCTTTGAGTAGCCGCCTTTCGCTCTGCTTTAGTGGCCTCCCCCACCAGCCGGAACAGCTTCAGCGCTGGCACCGGTGAGAAGCTTGGCGGCAGTCAGGGCGAGGATATTGTGGCCCTTGGTGGTGGGGTGCAGGTCGTCCCAAAAGAGATACGTGTCGGGGTCGTCCGTGTAGACGCCCTGGGAGCTTTCGGTAACGTTCGCCAGCCCGTACTTCGCAGGGGAAGCGACGATTTTATAGAAGAGACCAAAAACGTCAAGGCGGGCGAGATGGAGGTGTTTGCGGCGGTTCAGGTCCTGAAGAATATCCAGCCCCGCGCTGAGGAGTTGGTTAAAGAGGACGCTGGCCGAGGTCGCGGGGACCGAAGTCTTGGGGCTCCCGTTGAGCGCGGGAACCAATCCCAGCGGTGGGAGGTTAGGGATGATGAACTGGGTGGCTCCAGCATCGATGAGGCGCTGGATGTTGTTCGCCTGGTTGATGGCTGCCTGGAAGATATCGTCCACGGAAGTGGCGTTCAGAAGGTCGTTGGAGCCACCCCAAACCACGAACAGCGTCCTATCGCTAATTACCGGAGAGGTCGCGAGATAGTCCGTTATCTGCTGGCCCATGTTGTTGATGTTGACGGATAGAGGGCCGAGCGTCAGTAGCGTGGTACCGCTCCCGGTGGTCGCAGAGCCGTATGCGTAGTCAGTTCCGCCGTCGAGCGAGTTCCTGATAATGGGCTTGGCCGGCAGCAAAGCCGCGTACTGTTCAACCCATAGACCGAAGTACTTTTGCGCAGCGGGGATGGTGTCGTCACCGTCGGTGAAGCGGCCATCGGTGTAGTTTCCGCCGAGCGGACCGGGCCCCGGAATGCGTAACCCGTGCTCTTTTTCGGTGAGATACGCGACATTGCCGGTATCCGAAAGGGAGTCGCCAAAGATGACGATGGAGGTGTACTCCTGGGCATGGGCCAGGACCGCGGTGAACGTGAAGAGGAGTGCGGAGAGCAGGCAGAGGAAGCGCCGCGGGTGCGCGGGTGCAAGCGTTGCATCGATAGGTTGCAGAGTGAGTCGCATGGGTATCTCCTGGTCGCGGAGAATTGAAACATGGCCCGGGACCTGCCGACAACAGTAATCGCGGTTAGTGCGAACTTACCTTGTAAATCGTGCTGTGGTCCGGCACCAGCGCTCCGACGACCGCGCCAGGCACCAAAAGAATCCCCGCCATGACCGCCGCCGCCACGCCTCTAGCAATAAAACCGTTGTTCCACGCCCCACCAATCACGGCTCCCGCACCGGCGCCGACCCCAGCCCCAATGAATGTATTGCGCAAACGATGTCTGTTTTTCAGTTTCACCCTGAGAACGTCTTGCCTCTGGATCGCCTGCGAGCCCGCTTGGTCTTGCACCGAGATTGCTGCTTCGGAGGCATTCAGAAATGTCCCTGAGACCTGCCTCGCGTTCTTTTCAAGCACCTGAATCTTTTGCCCGGCTTGAAGCTTGCTCAGGTTCTTCCAGGACGATGAGCCGCTTTGAGCCCACGAATTACATGTCGCGGCCAGAACCAAAATCAGGAACCAGATTTTTCGCATGCGGCTCCTAGCTATTTGATCGCGCGAGGATCCCTGATCTCATGATCGAGACGTGAGATCCTCGTTTTTGTGGTCAAAAGGACTACCACGTGGTGACTCTCTTGCCTTTGCTCCCTAACGAGAGGATGCCTTCCTTGCCGGCGACACTGGTGACCACGGTGTCGATCTCGGAGCCATTTTCCACCACCACAAAGTTCGTGACCACCGGTGGCCTGCCATCGGTGAAGTCGATGGTAAAGGTACCGGTGCAATCAGCGTTCACCGTGTACTTGCCGTTGGCCGGGGTGTGAGTGAAGTCGGAGACGGCTTCACCGGCGATCGTCACCGAATCGATCTGTTCAAAGCTGCCATCGCCGTTAAAGTCGGCCATCGCAACGCCTACCTGGAGACCCGTCGGCCCCGGGACGCCCGTGACCGGAAATTTGGTGCCCTGAAGCGTGAATCCGTAGTGCCCATAAAGTAGTTTGTTGTTGCAGCCTGCGACGTCGGTGAGCGCGTGTCCTGACCCCACAGCACCGAGTGTCAGCAGAACCAACGCTGCAGTATTTGTGAATAGTTTCCTGTTCATAATTCCTCCTTCGTAGTTGCCCGCGATCCTTCTTGTAGCCATCCCCCGCCACCCAGTCAATCGACCGCACCTGACCCCCATCTGACTTGCTAAGAAAATGCTGCCAAAGGAGTTGTGTGATTTGCTGAACTGTGCAACTGGGATAACATGGCAGCGGGTTAGGGTGAACCGATGAACCCTCCAGCCAGTTCCAGCCGTAAAGTTCGGACCGGCCTTTTCGAGATTGACCTGGCCTCGGGCGAATTGCGCAAGAACGGGCGGAGATTACCGTTGCAGGAACAACCCTTTCGCGTTTTAGCCATGTTGCTGGAACGCCCGGGAGAGATTGTCACCCGCCAGGACTTGCAGGCGAGGCTCTGGCCTGCCGATACCTATGTTGGATTCGACGAGGGCCTGAACACCGCAATCCGCAAGCTGCGAACTGCCTTCGGCGATTCAGCCGGCAACCCAAGATTCGTCGAGACTTTGCCCCGCCGAGGATATCGGTTCATCGCTCCGGTAACTGAAAGCGGCGACCGCAAATGACTTGTCCGCGATCGTGGCTGTGACAGGGCCCAAGGAAAATGAGGATGCTACCGTCAGCTCGAGGCAGGCGGTAAGCACGCTGGATGACCTGGTCCTTACCTCTGGTGGATGGAGGTGGCCCTGGAAGACAGCTGTTCTGGCGACAGCTTTTCTGATTTTGGCTCTCACCGTCATCGCATACATCACGCGCACGCATTCTTCCGCGGGTTCTGCTCCCGCTAAACGCGCGATGCTTGCGATCTTACCCTTCCAGAATCTAAGCAATGACCCGAAGCAGGAGTACTTCAGCGACGGGCTGACCGAGGAGACGATTACAGACCTGGGCCAGCTCAGCCCGGAAAATCTTGGCGTCATCGCCCGAACTTCGGCCATGGCCTACAAGCACTCAGACAAAACCATCAGCCAGATCGGCCGGGAGTTGGGCGTCGACTACATCCTCGAAGGAAGCGTCCGCCGGGAGGGTGGAAAGGCTCGCGTCAGCGCGCAGTTGATTCGTGTAAGTGACCAGACCCACCTCTGGGCTCAGAACTACGACCGCGAGCTCGAGGACCTGCTCGATGTGCAGAATGACCTGGGCAGGTCGATCGCAGAGCAGGTCAGTGCTAATCTCACCCCGCAACAGAAGGTCGAGCTATCAAAAAAGCACGGTGTGAACCCCGAGGCCTACGACCTCTATCTGAAGGGCCGCTTTTACTGGAACCAAAGAACTCCCGATGCCATTAAGGAAAGTATTCGGTATTTTCAGGAAGCTACCGCCAAAGACCCCAACTTCGCTTTAGCCTATGCCGGCCTGGCCGACGCCTATAACATCAGCAATATTCTTGGCGTGCATTCGCCTCGGGAAAGCCTCCCGCAGGCAAGAGAGGCTGCGACCAGGGCGATTCAGTTGGATCCCTTGCTCGCCGAAGCGCATGCCGCCCTTGGTATGGAGAAATCGCATTACGAGTTTGACTTCCCGGGAGCGGAGAGAGAATTTCTAAAAGCGCTTGAAGTCAATCCCAACTCGCCATATGCCCATTTGTTTTATTCCAATTGCTTCCTCATGCCCATGGGCCGAAAAGCGCAAGCCATCGCTGAAAACAAGCGTGCAATTGAAATCGATCCCCTTTCGTTACCCATAAACAACTTCATGGGTATGACCTATATGTTCGCTGGAGACTACGAGAATGCATACCGCCAATTCCGCCATACCATCGCCATGGATCCCAGCTTCCCGCTCGCCCACGAATATTTTTCCTGGCTTCTGCTCACGATGGGGAGATACGAGGAGGCGATCAGGGAGCAGGAAAAGAGTGAGGTGCTTAGCGGTTCCAGTACAGAGGAAGCAGCGGCCAGGGCCAATGTGATGGAGAGAGCCTTCAAAAACGGCGGGGAAAAGGGATTTTGGCAGAAGAATCTGGAGCTTGCGCTGGAAGCCAGCAAGCAACCTGGAGCCTATCCTTCGCCCAGCGGCTTAGCCGCAGCGTACGCTGGGGCCGGCCAGACGGATAAGGCCTTTGAATGGTTGGAGAAAGCTTACCAGGCACGTGAAGGGGAAGACCTGACTTTGTTGAAATATGCGCCTGGCTACGAGAACCTGCGCAGCGATCCACGATTCTCGGCGCTGCTGCGGAAGATGGGATTACCTCAATAACAATCCGCAAAGCCAAGCCTGGAAGCTGTGTCCAAGACAAGCACGCTGACACACTGTGGTGTGGCACGGAACTTATTTTCGGGTTAAGTTTCGTCGATCTCCAGGAGTTCCGGGAAATAGGTATCATCTCGCCGCGTTATCTCGCCGCGTTATCGCCAGCTAAGTTATCCCCAGTAAACCTCGCCTTCGGAGAGATTCTGCTTGAGAAAATCGGAATTGATATCGAGTCCGAGGCCGGGGCCGGTGGGGACTTTAAGGTGGCTATCCCTCACTTCGAGCGGCGTCGCCGCCATGCCATAGATGTAGTTGCCATGCTCGCCGAGCTGACTTTCGGAACGGTAGAAGTTCTGAATGGATGCGCCGAAGTGTGCGTTTGCACAAGTGAGGATCAGCGACCCTACGTTGTGCAACGCAACCGGCATACGGGCAAGATAGGCATAGGCTGCGATCTTCTTAACCCCGGTAAATCCGCCTGCAAAGGAAAGGTCGGGGTGGATAATATCCACCGCCTCGTTATCGATGAAGGGCTTGAAACCGTCCAGTAGCTCCAGCTTTTCGCCGGTAAGGAGTGGCACGCGCACCTGGCGGCGAACCGACATCCAGGCCTGGGAGAATGTGGGGAAGAGAAGATCTTCAATGAAGATGGGGTTGACCGGCTCCACCGCTTTGGCGACGGCAACGGCGCTTGGTTCGTCGAATTCGTCGTGGCAATGGCACGCGATTTCAATGTTGTCCGGCAGCGCTTCCCGGATATTGCTGTAGCCCTGCGCGATATAACGTATCTGCGACTGATCAAGGGTCGGCGCAAAACGGGCTGACGGGACGCCAAGCCCACCAAACTTGAAGGCGTTAAAGCCTTCCGGCATGGCCTTTACGCGGTCGGCAAAGGCGCGGCATGATCCCTTGTCCATCATATTCACGCCATCTCCGTGCGAATACATGCGGATGGAATCGCGAAACGGACCGCCCAGCAGGGTGTAGACAGGGAGGCCGGTGATCTTGCCCGCGAGGTCCCAGAGCGCAATATCGATGCCACTCACGGTGGGAATATTGGCCATGTAGTAGTGCATGAGCGAGGTCATGTTTTGAAAATGAACCTCGATGGCCAGAGGGTCCTTGCCGATCAGCAGGTCGCGCATCCTACCGATTCCCTCGACCCCGCCTGGGAGCGGAATCGGGGCCTCGATGCGGGCGCGCCCCATGGGGCCGCTGACACCGGCTTCGCCATAGCCGGCCAAGCCGCTGTCGGTCTCGATCTTAATCAGAGAATTGCCGGCGATTTTCTGGATCTGCATCACCTTGATGTCGGTGATCTTCACGCGATTGGTGTGCGCCGCAGCAAATGTGCGCAAGCGGGAGAAGAGCCCAGCCACGGGCAGAGTGAGCGCCATCTTGACAAAACGACGGCGAGACCATGGATTGCTGTTGATATTCAGGAGGACCGTCCTTCCGTTGGGGGAGCGTAATCAGCGCCGATAGAATCGCTCTATAGCGCCGCGACCGAACCGTCTTGATGCCAAACAAACTCCATCGGTTTGGTACCTCCAAATGGATACTTACTTAAAGAGGCTTCGCTTAGCTCGAAACCCAAGCCTGGTTTCGTGGGTAGGGGAACTCGTCCGTCCACCATGCGCATTGCGGGGAAACCGAACCATTCGGCCCAGATTTTTTCTTTTTCTCCGGGTTTTACGAAGCTGCAAATTTCCTGAACAAGGAAGTTGGGCATGGCGGAATCTACGTGCAAGGTCGACAGGCCGCCGATGGGTCCCTCGCAGGCGTGCGGGGCCATGGATATGTTGGAGATGTTGGCCATTGCTGCGACCTTCCAGAGTGCGGAGATGCCGCCAACGTGGTTGATGTCGGTTTGCAGAATGTCGACTGCTCCCATCTCGATCAGCTCACGGCAGCCATAGGCCGCGACCAGACGCTCGCCGGTGGCGATGGGCGTGGTCGAGTGGCGGGCAATACGCGCCATGGCCGCAGGATTCTCCGGAGGACAGGGCTCCTCAACAAAGAGCAGATGCAGCGGCTCCACTTCTTTGATCATGATCGAAGCCACCGCGGGGCCCATCTTGGCGTGGAAGTCCACGGCAATGTCGATCGAATCACCCAGGCCTTCGCGCACGCGTTGCATGTGTTTGACCGCGCGATCGATTTTTGCGTTGGTCTCGATCCATTCGTAGTCGTGATCGGGTAGCCCGATCTTGAGACAAGACACTCCGTCGTGCAGAGCGGTCTCGCGCAAGTGGGCCAGATCTTCCGCCGTGCGTATGTTCTCCACGTGATAGTAACCGCGTATGCCGCGCTGGTCGTAAGGGCCGCCCAGGAGCTGATAAACCGGGACATTCAAGGCCTTCCCGCGAATATCCCACAAGGCCTGATCGATACCCGACATGGCGGAGCCAATGAGTGGGCCGGCGCGGTAGAACGTGTGCACATACATGGACTGCCAGAGATGCTCGACCTGCATGGGATCGTTGCCCACCAGGAAATCGCGAAAGTCCTCGACGCACGCCATGGCGGACCCGCCCTTGCCCTCGAGCGTGGCCTCGCCCCACCCAATCAGCCCCGGTTGGTTGGTCTCCAGCTTGACGAAGACGTAGGGCCGGTCCGAGTTGGGGGTAAGAGAAACTCCAAAGACTTTGAGGTTGGTGATTTTGATGCCGGAGCTCAGGTCGCGAAAAGCGTCGCTAGCCAAGGTTTGACCATTGGGATTAAAGGCATACGACCCGTCTCTCGCTTGACCGAGAAAGGGATCGCATCCGCAGGAATCGATCAGCTGCGAGCCGCCCACCGCGGCCCCTATTCTGGAGCCCGGTACCGCTGCTGCCATCACTGCTGCTGCCCCAAGAAACCTTCTTCGATTCATGCGATTCGATTCCCTTCGAATGTTTTTTCGTCGACCTCGATGCCTAGTCCGGGGCCCGTCGGCAAGGCGAAGAAACCGTCCTTGGGCACCGCTGCAGCGCCCCAGGTGGGCGCTTGCGCAATGAAGAAGTTCGGCATGCTGGCGGCAGCATGGAGTGCGGCAGCATGGGCAATCGCCCCGCCTTCATGCCAGGGGGCAACATCCACGTAGTAGGTCTCCGCCATCGCCGAGAGGCGGCGAACCCCGCTGATGCCGTGGGTGAGAAGGTCGGGTCGCAGTAGATCGACCAGGCCTTCGCGCAGCAGATCCTGAAAAGTTCCAGGGTCGGAGATCGTGCGCCCAAAACCCAGAGGGACGACGGTTTCCTCTGAGATCTTGCGAATCGTCTCGATATTGGAGACCGGACAAGGTTCGTCGAACCAAAGCGGATGCATGCCCTCCACCTCCGCGGCGAGGCTGGCCGCGTCTCCAGGCGTAAGTTGAGCATGTGCTTCAAAGGCGAAATCGGCAGTCGGGGCAGAGGTACGCATTGCTTTGAGGCGCGTTGCAGCAACGCGCACAAATTCGCTGCCCTGGTTACGCGCAGTCGGCTGCGGGACGGGGATCAGAAATGCGCGGAAGCCTGCGGTGAGCTGCTTCTCCAGGTCGCTTTCCAATCCATCATCGGACGATCCGGTGAGCCGCGTAATGGCCCGGGCCTTGTTGCGGGTGGGACCGCCGAGCACGCGATAAATCGGCGCCTTGGTGGCTTTGCCGACGATGTCGAGCAAGGCGATGTTCAAACCTCCGCGTATCGCCGGAGGCGCCAGACTGTCCAAAGCCTGGTAGGCCGACGGGGCACGCCCCACTACGGCGAGGTTTGTTGCTTTGAGGTCAGACGGGGAAAGCGAATTGCATTCCCCATAACCCACCAGGCCGGATTGGGTGCGGACCTGAAGAATCACGTGGGAATTGCCCGAACCGGGAGAGCCCATCTGGAAGGCACGTATTTCCGATACCGGATCCGGGCCGGTGGCAATCGTATCGGCAGCCGGAGGCGGAGCAAAAAGCAGCAGAGATTTTCTTCGTGCCAAAACGCGAGTCATGGAATGGCCTCGTTGCTATGGATAAAGGTATTGAGAACTTTGCAGGTTGCCGTTCTTCTCAGAACGTTAACCTGAGCGCCACTTGCAGTTGCCGCGCCGTATTCGACGTGCTGGTGATGGATCCCACCCCGCCCAGTGGCGATCACGCTGGCGGGAATCTGGAATTGAGGATGATTGAACATGTTAAACATTTCGAAGCGAAAGAGCAGGTTGGTTCGTTCCGTAATGGGGAACTTCTTTTCCGCCGAAGAATCCACATTGATCTCATCCGGCCCGCGCAGGATATTCCTTCCGGAATTACCCCAATTGTAAGCTGTAGGCACAGAGAAGGCAGCCGGATTGAACCACAGACTCACCGTCTTGGTCGCAGGATATTGGGGTGCGCCAGGGACCACGTTGGCGCGGCTGGCGGATGCGCCGGTATTGGTCGCGGTGCCGCTGGTGGTAACGGTGAATGGCAAACCGGATTGGCCGGTAAAAATTCCGTTCACCTGCCATCCGCCCAGGAGAAAACGATTCACAAAGGAGTTCCCATTGAGATAGGCCTTCCCAGGTCCGAATGGCAGCTCGTAGGTTCCGTAGATACTTACACGATTGTGGATGTCGCTGTCCGAGCTGGCCCAGTCGGCATTGCGGTTGGTGGGATCCTGAGGTACGGGTCCATCTGCCCCTCCATCGAAGGAGGCGTTGTCGAAGGCGTGCGCCCACACGTAGTTGGCGGTGACAAAGAAGCCATTGGTGAGGCGCTGCTGAAAGCTTGTCTGCAGTGAGTTATAGTTCGACGTTCCCACCGACTCCAAAAAGGAGATTGCGGTCACGTTGGGATACAGCGCATTGTAGGGCCGTCGCGCCTGGATATTCCCCGGCCCGGGAGAGGGCTGATCGATGGGATTGGTCCACGACAAATGGCGGCCGTCGGAACCCACATAGCTCACCGTCAAGGTCGAGCGCCCGGTTAACTGCCGCTGCACGCTCAGGTTGTACTGCTGGCCGGAGGCGTTCTTGAAATTGGGCTGAATGCCTTTGAGCGTCCCGTAAGGGTTATCGAGGACACTGGGCGGAATGTCCCCTATCGACACAAAACCCTGAGAAACCGTGTTCTGCGGAAACAAGCTGCCCGGAGTAATGATGTAGATCAGATCGAACGGCCACTGCCGTTGCTGCCGGATCGTTGTCCCTGCCTGCGTTTGTGGATCGAAGAAGATGCCATAGCCGGCGCGAATCACGGTCTTGGAGTCGAAGCTATAGGCAAATCCTACGCGTGGTCCGACGGAACCGTAATCGGTGTTCCAGCCGGCGGATTTTGATACCCCGTTCTGACCCGCGATTTCGACTGCCGATGTTACCTGGTTGAAGTTGACCCAATAGTTGTGGGCCTCATGATAAGGCGTGTCGATCTCGTAGTGCAGGCCCAGGTTGAGCGTCAACTTACGGGTAATACGCCAGTCGTCGAGGGCATAATAGTTGAATTCGGTAGAAAGCACATGGGCCGTACCGGGAATGAAGTAGTCCTTCGCCGTCTGGGTCGGATATCCCAGCAACATGGAAGCGATGGCATTCCCCGTGCCGGTGGGAGACGCCGGGTTGTTGGTGAAATTGCCATCGAAATTAAACCGGCCGAAAGCGCTTTGCGATGGGGGCGTGTCGGTTTCGCTGATCATGTGATTGATCACATCGACACCAAACTTGAAGCTGTGTGTTCCCCGCAGCCACGACACGTTGCCGACGTTTTCTATCCCATGCTCACGGCGGATCTGGGCTCGCCCCGGGAATTGCCCAAGCCTCCAAATCCGGATGGACTGATAATCGGAGCCGAGTTACCCCGTCTCGCGGCCGCCACCGGTTGGTAGCCAGGATTCGGGCCCCCACCCGCAATCTCCGAAAAAACAGGAAGGGTCAACACAGGAGCGATGAGAAAGCTGGTGTATCGATTGAATCCGAACCGGTATTCCCCGATGATACTCGGGGTAATCACTTTGCTATAGGACAGCACTCCTTGCTGGCCGCGGTCTGCCTGGTGGCCGGAGAAGGAGTTTTCGTTGCCGCCGATAACGCCGTTGTACGTATTCGGGATGTCAATCTGCGTGTCGTCGATCGAGTAGCGGGCAAAGAAACTCTGGCTGGCTGTGATCTGGTGATCGATGCGGACGTCGCCCCGATTGTCGTCGCTTAACTTGAGGGGATACGAGGTGTAGTTATTGGAGAGAGCGGAAGTCTGAGGCGCGGGATAAGCGTTCACTAGCTGGACGGCGATGGGATCGAAACGCGACGCGGGAATTATATTGTTGGGGAACTCAGTGCGGGTATAGGTCGACCCCGAAGCGGTGGTGGTCAAGGGATCATAAATCCTGGTGACTCCTGAAAAGTTTCCCTGCCGCTCGGCAAGCGTAGGCACACTGGAAATCAGGGTGGATGCCGCCCGCTCAAAGTAGCCTTCATAGTTCACAAAGAAGAATGTTTTGTTGTGCAGAATCGGTCCCCCCAGCCTGCCCCCGAAATCATTGAGCCTGTACGGCGGATTGGGCGCACCGGGCCGGACAAAGAAGTTCTTCGCGTCGACGTAGGAGTTGCGCAAAAATTCATACGCGGAACCGTGAAACTCATTCGATCCGGAACGCGTGCTGGTAACCACGATCGCACCCATCCCCCGGTCAAACTGGGCGCCGACGTTGCTGGTGAGCACAGCGAACTCCTGCAGACCGTCGACGCTGGGACGAACGATAAAGGTTTCCGCGATCATCTCGGTGTTGTCGATGCCATCGAGCAGCACCTTGTTGGCGTTATCGCGGGCGCCGTTAGCCACAATGGTGGTTCCCCCAGGCCGCAGTTCGTCCGGCCGTACGCCGGAGGCAATGGTGCCGGTTTGGGCGTAGTTCAGGCCGGTGACGCCGGGCGCGATGATGGCCAGTTGCGCCATATTCCTCCCATTCAAGGGCAATTCATTGATGGCCCGGGTTGAAATCACTTGCCCTACGGAAGCATTCTCACTTTGCAGCAAGGGCAGGGCGCTGGTCACCTGGACGGACTCAGTGACCGTTCCCACATTCAAGGCCACGTCGAGGCGCGCGGCTTGAAAGACTTGAATGATGAAGCCCTTGTTGACCTGGGACTCAAACCCAGACTTCTGAACCTGGACGGTATAGGAGCCCGGATTGAGGTTGCGGGCCGTATATTCGCCGGCGCTATCGGTTTGGATCGTGATGGTCTGGTTGGTGCTGTCCTCAGTCACGCGCACGGTCGCGTCTGGAATGGCAGCTCCCTTTGAATCCGTAACAATGCCGGTAATGGAGCCGCGTTCCACCTGGGTGAAACCTGTAAGACTCAGCGCCAAAACCGATACCAATACCCCGAGGCAGCGCAATAAGGATCCAGCGTGTATCGCCAACCTGGGTGATTTCGTCTCAAGGTGATTCATCATGACCTCCGGTGAACGTCGTTCAAAAACAGCAGGCTTTATGCTCTGTGTAGACCCGCCTGTAGGTCTGGCCCAAGCCCGAATGCGGCCGGCCTCTTTGGTGCTCAACCACACACCGGATTTCCGCCGCCGCGCACGCGCAATCTGGAACTTGTTGGGAATTCTGGAGCACCTTATATCCGAGCTAAAAAGACGGCAAGTGCCATACCGTTACGAAGGCCCAAATCCCTACACCTATACGGGTTGTGGCTCGTGCCGGCCTCAGGATCCACCAGGCGGATGAGAACCAGCGATCCATGTCGTTGGCGGGCAAGGGATTAGTCTTGGCGACAAAGAAATTGCCATGGTTCGGGCGCAAGCGGGTCCACGATTCGGGAAGCGGTCTGCCGACTGCGAGAGGGGGGTATGATACGTCCGAATTCTGAGGGTGACAGAAGATCGCAGGCGGATCTACTATGTCATACGCAATTCAAGAGAGCTCAGGATGCAGTCAACTGCGCGCGCCGAAATACCCTGGATGCCGACGACGGACGCAGAGCGCGCCGCAGTTTTGCGGCAGATGGATCGGCTGCTCAACAGCCACCACTTTTGTAACAGCAAGCGCTACCCGGCACTGCTGGAGTACATCATTCGAGAGACCTTGGCGGGCAACGCCGATTCATTGAAAGAACGGGTTCTGGGGATGGCGGTCTTCCACCGTCCGCCGGACTACGACGCCAATGCAGATCCGGTCGTTCGCGTGACCGCGGGTGAAATTCGGAAGCGCATTGCGCAGTTCTACCATGAAGAAGGCGCCGGGGAAGAGATCTACATCGATCTTCGGCCTGGGTCTTATGTGCCGGAGTTCTACCCGGTGGCCCCCAAGGCGGCTCAAACAAAGGAGCCAGTGGACCTGTTTCCGGCGAGCTCCCCGCTCCAAGCATCCGTGGAAACCCAAGCATCCGTGGAAACGACGGGAACGCCTGCCACGCGCAGCTAGGCGAAAGTGGCCATGGCGAGTCTCAGCGCTGGCCTTGATAACGATTGCATTGATAGGGGCGGCGCTGCTGCTTTTCGCGTCTTCGTGGCAATCTAAAGATCAGCGAGCCCAGATGTGGTATCCGCTGCTGAATTCGCCGGCTCCGGTTCTGGTGGTGGTTGGCCAGCCGCACATAGCCCAGCTGGAAAACTCGCCGTCCCGTAGCGTCTACGAGCAGAGCCCCGCCAGCGAGTTGGAGCTTGCGGACGCCATTGCCATGGCTCACCTAACCAACGTGCTCGATGCGCATCATCACCTTTATCAGATCACCGGCGTCAGTTCTACTTCCTTGTCTGATCTGCGCAAGGGCCCGACGATCCTGGTAGGAGGATTCAATAACCCCTGGAGCCTTCGCATTCTTCGCCCTCTTCGCTTCTCTCTAAGGTCTGCCAGCGAGGGGATTGGCGATGGCGACGACACTGCCACTCCGCAGATCCTTCCCCAGGTTCTTCCGCAAACCCTGGAGATTGCGGATCGCAAGCATCAGCCGGGTTCTCCCTGGACGGTGGACTTTCACCAACCCATCAGCGCGATCACCCACGACTATGCCATCATCGCCCGCTTTCAGGCCAATATGACGGATGGGGAGGTGATGGTCATCGCCGGGCTCGGATCGGGCGGCACGGAAAGCGCCAGCAAATTTGTCAGCTCCGCTGCGTACATGACCCAGCTTGCGCGCAACGCGCCTCGCAATTGGCGGAGTATGAATATGGAGGCAGTTATGGAAACCGAGGTCATCGGTGGACGTGCCGGCCATCCCCACATCATCGCGGCTGAGTTCTGGTAAAGCCGGTCCTGACCTGTAGCAAGGTCCGTCGCTACTCCCATGGAGACATTGGAGATGTTGGCCATACCATCCACCTTCCACAGCCCGGTCAC
The DNA here is from genome assembly GCA_963796145.1 of uncultured Acidobacteriaceae bacterium. Classification (GTDB taxonomy): domain Bacteria; phylum Acidobacteriota; class Terriglobia; order Terriglobales; family Acidobacteriaceae; genus PALSA-350. Next base: position 188,334 of record CAWCKO010000046.1, read on the forward strand.
CGCCAAATGAATGGTTCAGAAAGATGAGGGTGGCCTTGACTCGATCGGCAATTAGTACCACAATGTAGCTCTAACCATGCTGGGCGAATTCGAATACCTCCTGATCACCACTGCGGCTCGGCTCGGCAACGACGCTTATGGCGCGGCGATTCGCGAAGACCTTGCCGCAACGATCGGGCGAAAATGTTCCATCGGCGCGCTCTATACCACCATCGATCGCCTGGAAGCCAAGGGCTTTCTGAAAACCTGGATGGGCGAGGCCACAGCGCAACGGGGTGGCCGCTCCAAACGCATGGTTCGTGTGACTCCCAAAGGCGTGCAGGCAGCCCGCGACTTCTACGATGCGATAGCCAGCGCCAGCCGCGGCGTGTCGTGGGCCGCAAACAGAACCCGGGTACCGTCATGACTGCTGAACCTTTTATGACCGAGACCTTTAAGTCTAAGGCCGGCTCGCGGTTATTCAATCTCGTTTCGCAACTGCTGGAGCGTGACGAACGCGAGGCCGTACAGGGCGATTTACTCGAAGGCGGTGAAACCGCCTGGCAATCGCTGCTTGCTATTCTGGGCCTGGTTATACGCCGGGAAGCAGCTCTCTGGACCAACTGGCGGCCCTGGCTGGCAGCGTTTGGCCTCGCCTTGCCCAGCAGCTTTCTCCTCATGGGGTTTTCTCTCTCTGTTAGCCGCGCCTATCAACAAATCATGGGCGTGACCATTCACCATGCCACCGGGCTTAGCGTGGGCCCAGGCTTCGCGCTGTTCCTGTGCAACGTCCTGCTTCTCGCTGCCTGGTCCTGGACCGGTGGTTTCGTCGTCGGATCAGTCTCCCGGCGGACGGTGTGGGTCAGTGCGGCGTTATCCTTCGCTCCCTGCATGTTCTGTCTGGAGCGGTTCCGGGTGGAATCTTTATCCCGGCTATGCCTGCTCCTCTTCTTGCCGGCAGCACTTTGGGGAGCGCACAGAGGTTTGCAAATCGCCCGGATCAAACGCAATGCGGCCCTCGCGCTGGCGGTTGGAGTAACGGCATTGACCATCCCCATGTGGGGCAGCGGCGGTGCGTGGATTCCTAACTGGGCTCTGAGCTGGCCTGCCTGGTACCTGGTCGCAACCGCACGCAGAAGTTAAGCAACGGCGATCATGCGCTCTAACTCTGGCAATGCTGGGCCTGTGCCGTACGGGCTTTACAGGTTGCGGAAAACTCGCTTTGTATCAGGGCACGACTTTTAATCAGGCCATAAAAGCCCAATGAAATTCCGGGCTTTAGAGTCTGCGTGAGAGCTACCCTCCCAAATTGAGTCCCGTAGGGACGGCTGAGAGTAGCCGAGGACGGCAGTCCTGGATTAGCAATGCGCCATCGAGCAGTCCCGCAGGGACGGCTGAGGGTTACCCAAGACATGGTCCTGTGTTGGCTGCAGGGAATCACGAATGGTCCATTTCGGTGTAGAAGTACCCCAGGATTGCATCCTGGGTAATTTTTCAGCCGTCCCTGCGGGACTGGTTCGTCTCTCGAATCTCTTCTCCCAGGACTACGTCCTGGGCTACTCTCAGCCGTCCCCACGGGACTCTTCGGAGAGTGTAGTTCTCACGCAGACGCTTTAGCCCCTGAGGGAACGACCCACCCTCTCCAGGATTTTTCCGCAGCCTGAATTTCACTTCATCCAGACAGCAAACATTACTTACCTTCGAAACCAACCTACGGCAAACTGGTTTTCCTCGTCACAAGCAAGTGTGATGTAATCGTGTGTCTCCAGGCCACGGTTCGCGCCAGGAGCCCAAAATAAACAGCTATGACAGATACGATCGAGTACGAGTATGTCGTGGTCGGATCGGGCCCCGGAGGCGGAACGGTTGCTGCGCGGCTAGCTGAGGCAGGGCACAGTGTGTGCCTGCTCGAGGCAGGCGGCGACCCCGTTGACCTCCAGGGCGGCGATCCGAATTCGCCTCTGGCAAATTGCTTGCCCCAGGACTACCTGGTACCGGTGTTCCACGGGCTTGCCACGGAGAACAACGCCCTGAAGTGGGACTTCTTTGTCAGGCACTACCAGGATCTCGCACAACAAAAGAAAGACGACAAATTCGTCCCTGAGAAGGACGGCGTTTTTTACCCGCGAGCCGGTACTCTGGGCGGCTGCACGGCACACAATGCGCTCATCATGGTCTATCCCAACAATGAGGACTGGGACGAGATCGCCGCCTTGACCGGCGATCCCACCTGGAGCGCTAGTAACATGCGCCGCTACTTCGAGAAGCTCGAAAATTGCCACTACCGCCCGTTCGATCGAGCATTGGCCACAACGACCGGGGTCAACCCTTCCGGTCACGGCTTTCATGGATGGCTCCAAACAGAAAAAGCGATCCCCGAGGAAGCGCTCGGAGACGGTGAACTTCTCCACACTCTCGCGGCTTCCGCCTTCCAGGCATTCAGCGAAACCGGGCATCCCCTGGACGAGATCGCCGACTTGATCGATAGTCAATTGGATCCCAATGACTGGCGTGTGGTCAGCAAGAACGCAGCGGGAATTCGATATACGCCTCTGATGACGCGCAATCACCAGCGCTCGGGAACCCGGGAACGCGTCCTCGATGTCGCCTCCAGGTGTCCGCTGCATGTCGAACTGGATGCGCTGGCAACGGAAATTATCTTCAAGGAAGGCACGGCCCAGGCGACTGGCGTCCGCTACCTGAAGGGCTCCCGCCTCTACCGGGCGTTTTGTCCACCAGGCGCTGGACCCGGCGAAGTGCGCGAAGTCAGGGCGTCCCGCGAGGTGATTCTTGCCGGTGGAGCGTTCAACACGCCACAACTTCTGATGCTTTCAGGAATCGGGCCCAAAGCCCACCTGGAACAGCTTGGCATCGCTACGCGTGTGGATCTGGAAGGCGTCGGCCAAAACCTTCAGGACCGCTATGAGGTAGGCGTCGTCAATCGCATGAACCGCGACTGGGAAGTACTCAAAGGGGCGAAGTTCGCCAAAGGGGATCCGCAATTTACCGAGTGGGATCAGGATCGCGGTGGCGTTTACACCACCAATGGTGCCGTTCTTGGCGTGATCAAAAAGTCGTCGGCTGGCCAACCGGTTCCGGATCTTTTGTGCTTTGCCTTACTGGGCTTTTTCAAGGGCTACGTACCTGGTTACTCCGCCTGGTTCGCGCAGAAGCTGGACTATCTCACCTGGGCGGTCCTCAAGGGGCACACCGTAAATCGCGGCGGACAGGTAACGCTTCGCTCCAGGGATCCTCTGGACATGCCCCGCGTCGACTTTCACTATTTTGAAGAGGGCACCGATGCTCAAGGTGAAGACTTGGAAGCAGTCGTCGATGGCATCAAGTTCGTGCGCACCATGACCAGGAAGCTCAAGGACCAAGGACTGATCGCGAACGAAGACTTGCCCGGTGACCAGGTCCAGACCGACGATCAGCTTCGTGAGTTCGTTCGTAACAATGCCTGGGGGCATCATGCGTCGTGTACTTGCCAGATCGGGCGGCCGGATGAGAAGGGTGTGCTCCGCAGCGACTTTCGCGTGCACAGCACCCAGGGATTGCGCGTGGTCGATGCCTCGGTCTTTCCGCGAATTCCCGGCCTGTTCATCCTCAGTGCCGTCTACATGATCGCGGAGAAGGCCGCCGATGTGATTTTGCAAGAGCTTGCTTGAAGGTGAAACCATCCGTGCACGAGATATCGATCGCCATTAGTATCGTCGAACGGGTCACCGAGGAGTCCGAAAGCAGAGGCGGCCTCACCGTCAAAGCAGTGCATCTTTCTCTGGGCATGCTTGCCGGAGTCGATGAACAAGCGCTGCAATTCTGCTACCAGGCCGCATGCGACGGCACCTTCCTCGAAGGCTCTCGCCTGGTAATCAACACCGTAGCCGTCGTGGTTTACTGCCCGGGCTGTCGTGTTGAGCGTGTTCCCGCGTCGATGCAGCAGCTGGCCTGCGCGCATTGCACGTCCGCAACAACCATCGTAAGAGGGTGCGAACTCGAAGTCGCAGCCCTGGAGCTCGCGGCATAGTCCCCTGGCAAACACGCTTTGGCCGGAACTGCATTGGTTTCTAAGGACAATCGATACAACGAATGGCTGCGTTGCGTCTCCCCCACCGCGGAATAAACACACGCTGCCTGGAGAAAGAGCCGCGCACACACAACCTTTGATTGCAAAGCCAGGTTTATCCACTCCCTGGCCTCCAATACGCGGCCGCAGCGATAGAGGGTCCAGGCCAGGTTTCCTTGTGTCTGGTAATTGCTGCGGATTTTCTCATCCTTGCGCGCCCACTGCACTGCCTGCTCCTTCAGCTCAGGCAGCTCGGAAACTAAATCGACAAGATAATGGTAATAATGCACTCCGCCGGACGATACCGACTGTAGATATTGATCCAGCGCCCTGGTCTTCCAGGTATGCGCAGTCGAAATCGCCCCGGATAAAGAGTAGAGGTCGCCGAGAGCATGGGCCCACTCCGGTCTCGGTGAGATTGCATACAGCCGCTGATACTCTTCGATAGCCCCAGCGAAGCATCCCTGAGCACCTTTGGCTTCCGCGACGCGCTCCGCAATCAACCAATAGCCGGAGTACGCTCTGCCGGCTTTCTCGTAATGACCCAATGCCTGACCATGCTTCCCCCCCTGGAAGGCCAGGACTCCTCGTTGCACCTCGACCCAGGCGTACGCGTGCATCTGCTTTACAGTAAGTTCTTGCTGCGCGCAGTGGTAGAGTTTGTCCGCTGTGTCAACGTCACCCAGCAACCCGGTAAGGTACGCCAGGCGGGCCAGCCCTTCCCACGTTAATTGCGAGTCCAGCGATTGACGAATCGTCTCGCGTGCGGCCTGATACCGTCCTTGCTGCACATCCAGTTCGGACTGTATGAGCAGTCCCTGGGGGCACGTTGCTCGCTCGGGCTCAACTTCCATAAGGCGCTGGGCGTCTGCGAACCGGTGCAGTTTAAGAGCGATGTAGGCCTGCACCAGCCACAGGTCGGAGCGCACCGGCGACCTGGTCACCGCTTCTGCAACCGTGTCGTACAGGGTTGAAAGGTGCGAGATCTCTCCGCTCAGTGAATACAGCTGGAATTGCCGGCAAAATAACCGGCAAGCTAACTCTGTCGTGGAATGCGGCCCGGAGGACTTCTCCGCCTCGCGGCGTAGGGCCTGAATATCCGCTTCGATGCGCTGCACATGGGCCCCGTAGTCCGTCATGCCTGCTCCAAAACCATCGCAGCTACCACGGAGGCGCAATGTAGGGAAACTCCTTCAGAAACTCCTTGTCGTTCTTCAGCGGATTCGGAGGCGTCTTGGGCGTAATGGGAAGCGCATCCCATAGGGCCTGGTCGTTCATGATATCGACGTGGTAGGGGATGCCTCGAAACTTCGCCGTCATATCAAGAAACAGCGATAGGAAGCGCGTCGCAACCTGGTCTTCCAGCCTTCTGCCAAACGGCCAGGTGCCCGTCGTATCCATGTCGATGGAACATACGTTCGGGATGAAGATTTCCACCGGCCGGCGCAGTGGGATATCGAGCTTCTTCGGATTCCAGGAATCGTCAGGCATGACGAGGTCCTGAAACAGGAGCTTGCGCACCCGGGGAAAAGCCTCGGCAACGAGATCGTACGTCTTGTAGACCGATACCGGGGAGTTATCGTGGTCAAAGGCGGTTGCAATTCCGAGAGCGCTGATCGACGGCCCGAAACCCCAGCCAAGATGTCCCAGCCGCCTGACGAAGTGCGTGGCCAGCCAGAAATTGTTTGCCCCCATCTGGCGGTTGTTCTCCCGCTCGCTCAATGCCGCGTCGGCAAAGGCCTGCCCATCGGTGTCGACCAGTTTGTAGGCTTTTAATTCATCGTCCAGGGTCCATTGTTCGATGAAAGACCACGGATGTTCAATGAGGAATGGGTGATCGGGGATGTCCTCGACCTTGCCCGCAGCCTTGCGCACCCAGCTTTCGCCCCAGACGTTGACGATCCGATGCTCGTTCGGCGTCTTCGTAATGTAGGAGAGAGGAACTTCGAGGATGATCGCGTTGATATTCTTGCCTGCCTGCGCATCCTTACCGGAATATACGAAACGGAAGTTTCCGCTCTCATCCTTCTTGAAGCGATTGCCGGTCCAGGTCAAAGCAGAGGCGGGTAAATCCTTCTTCAGGCCGTGACCCCAGGTGGGAAATGCAGGGTCGTAGTTGAAGAGATCGTTCCCGTCCAATTCAAGCAGCGTCTTTGGAATCTTCAACTCCCGGACATCCGTCATGGTATGGGGGACGTGGTAGAACTGGGGTGCGTAATTGATGGACCGGAAAAACCCGGGAAGATCGTTGAAGAACGCGTCGTCGCGGCCGCCGACATACACCTTGATCGCTTGGCCGTCGGGGGCCTTCAGGTTTGCGACCTGATTGGTTTTGATCGTGGTCGAGAAGCCTCCACCCGGAAAGCCGGCAAAACGTATGTGTGCCCCCTGATCGCGATCGACGGACACCCGCACTTCAAACGGCTCCAGGATACTTTCGTACTTCTTCTTGACCCCTTCCACATACGAGAGGAAGCCCTCAATACTGTGATCTTCATTGGCCGCGCGCTGAATACGATGGTCCGGCGCGATGCGCAGACGGTAGAGCATGTCCGGATCTAATTCGCCCGCTTGCGGGACTGAGGCGAAGGTTAAGGCCATGAACACTTTGTCGCCGCCGGATACATCGGCGGAGGGAAACCCGAAGATGTCATACAGATCGGCTGCGCTGACGTCCACGTCCGAGAAGATGGTATTTACAGCATTAGGATCGTTATGGTCCGCCACGGATCCTCCCTGCCTGGTTGGCTGCTGGAACTGAGCTAAACGCCTTGAAGGAAGCGTTCGATCAACGCGCCCCGGATTTTAATACTGCCCACCCTCATCGTCAACGGCCAGTTCTGCGCCGTCGGCTTATGGGTCGCTGACCATCGTAGTTGCCTATAGACTTTCAAGTAACTGGTAACCTTATCTAAGCTCGAGCATCATGGCAGCTCTCCAGAAGAGGGCTGCTCTCAAGTTTCTACATTTCACGCGGGTTGATAGGTCCAAATCTGCAGAATGCGCGAGTTTTCTGGAAGCCACAACTGTGATGCTTTGTATCAGGGCACGACTTTAGTCGGGCCGTAAATCGTGAAAACCTTGAGGGCTTTAGCCCATGCGCTCTTTTCTTTACCACGCAGGCGCAGCCAGGGGCTGAAGCCCAATCCTCTTCTGTTCTTTACGGCCCGACTAAAAGTCGTGCCCTGATACAAGCAAAAACACAGCATCCAAAGGAGCTGCTCTGGTTTAAATATCAACCGCTTCGCCCTGATTATGTAGAAACTCCATGGCAGCTCTCCAGAGAAGAGAGCTGCTGGGCTACGAATAATAGCCTTGACAAACCCATCAGCGGCTGTTGTATTTTCCTGAAACACGCAGACAGCCGCTACTTCCAACTCGCTCCTGATCTGCACAGCCCGTTCATTCTGTTGAGTTGCGAGGCCTTTGTGTCGGGACGCCACCCCCCGCTGTGTCCTTTCGATATTGCGCGCCACGGATTTGTCGGCCTGGTGCGCACCTGACTCCATCTTCACCGGGCCAACCTATCGAGTCCTTGAGCGCAGGTGATGCCAAGGCGTTGCCATGCATCGGAGGTATCTCATGAATGAAGCGCCCAGCAAACGTTCCGCCAGCTTTCTTCTCATCCGTTGGCTCGTCATCATCGTTTCGGTCGCGATCCTGACTGTGGTTCTGCTGGTCGTGGCTCTACTTGTGTTTCCCCTCTCTCAGTCGGGTAAGGTTCAGGACGAGGCGATGCTCGCTCACCGTTCGGCTGAGAGTCTGCCGGGATCGGATATTGACTACTTCCATGATATGGATGGCGGTATCCCACTAACTCCCGCGGAAGCAGCGGGTCGCAATAACTGGATCGTCTGGACTGGGGGAAACGATCGATTCTGGGACCTTATCTCTGTCAAGAGCGTTGGCACACTCGACTTTCTTAAAACCCTCTCCTCTCGGCCCGGACTCCCTGCAAACCGGAACAACCGCTGGGAATACCTGGGCCTGATCAATGAACCTTGCTACCAACAAGCGACCGGGCCGGATCCCGAAAGATATGGTCTGTGGCTGGACAAGCGCACCGCCGACTGTGGACCCGACCCTTTCGAAGATGAATCGAAATACCCCGGGGTAAAAATTGGAGCTCGTGGCTCTACCGTAAAACTAGGCTCCTATTACGGATACGGAAGCGGCATTGTTGGCCTGCGCCTGTTCCCCAATCCTGCCTTCGATGAGCAGGCTAAAAAGCGCTGGGATCCGGTGCGGTACTATACCGACCCCAGTTACTACAACGATCGCAGCCTGGTGAAGCCTTACCGCGTGGGAATGTCTTGCGGTTTCTGCCATGTCGGCCCCAATCCGCTGAAGCCTCCCCAGGACCCTAATCAACCCAAATGGGAAAACCTCAGTTCCTTCGTCGGAGCGCAATACTTCTGGATCGATCGCATATTCTCCTGGGAACACGATCAGACCAGCTTCGTCTTCCAACTCTTCCACACCTCGCGTCCCGGCTCCCTCGATACCTCCCTGGTCTCCACCGATAACATCAACAATCCTCGGACCATGAATGCGGTTTACAGCCTCCAGGCGCGGCTGGCCATGGCCTCTAAGTGGGGTCAGGAGCGGCTCGCAGGCGGCAACCTCAACAATAAGCAGTTGAACGACTTCGTTCCCGCAACGGACCCGCTTGCGCAGTACTTTCAGGCGCCTGATCGGGTCGAGGCTCCGCATGTCCTCAAGGATGGATCCGACTCTGTAGGCCCCCTGGGAGCGCTCAATCGCGTCTATATCAACATTGGCTTGTTCAGCGAGGAGTGGCTGGAGCACTTCAACGCTCTTGTCGGCGGCAAGAAGGTCACACCCATCGAAATCGCCGTTGCCGAGAAAAATTCGAGCTATTGGAAGGCGACAGAAAATCAAACCGTTGACCTGGCCCTGTTTATGTTGAAGGCGACCAACCCCCAGCGCCTCGCCGATGCTCCCGGTGGAGCAGCAATCCTTCAGAAAGACAAGGCATTACTGCCGCGAGGCAAGATCGTTTTTGCCGAACGCTGCGCTCGTTGCCACTCCAGCAAACTCCCCGACTTCCCCCCCGGCCAAGGTCTGGCCAACTGTGCCGGTAGCGATTACTTGAATTGCTTTAACCGTTATTGGAAGCTCACGCAAACGGAGGACTTCAAAGCCAAAATGCGGGAAATCGTCCAGAAAGATGATTTTCTCGAGGGAAACTTTCTTTCCACCGACGCCCGCATCCCGATCACCCTCTTGCAGACCAATGCCTGCAGCCCGCTCGCCACCAATGCCCTGGAAAATAACATCTGGGACAATTTTTCCTCCCGGAGCTACAAAGATCTGCCATCCGTGGGCACGATTACGGTGCGCGATCCGTATACCGGAAAGGCGTGGTCGTATACCATGCCGGCCGGCGGTCGTGGTTACACCCGTGTTCCCAGCCTTATAAGTGTTTGGTCGAGTGCACCGCTTTTGCTGAATAACACCTTGGGGAAGTTCGAGCCGGAGCCCGATGTCGCATCCAGGCTGAGAAGCTTCGACGACGCCATCCACCAGCTGTTATGGCCCGAGACACGGGAGAAAGACCTCGAGCAAAAGGACGCCTTTCCGGGTGTTTACCTGCTGGACGGCCCAGGGCCCAGCCATGTCGACCGCACCTTGCAACGCACCTATCTGCGCGTCGCCCTGGGTTATCTTCCCCCGCCGCTCTCGAACGCCACCGTGGCTAAGATTGAGCACGCCATCTTGCCCTGGCTATTCAGCGACCAAGGTATCCAGATCGGTCCCATCCCTGCCGGCACTCCGGTGAACCTGTTGGCCACTCTTGACCTGATGAGCGACAGCACGAACCGTCTCGAGCGAATCCGTCATAACACCGATGTGCTGTTCTTCCTCCTTAAGCTCAAGCACGACCTGCAAAAGCTGCCCCCCAACCCGACCGACGAACAAGTGCGGCAAATCTTCTCCAATGCTGAACCGGATTTAATCAAGTTCGACAAATGTCCGGACTTCGTTGTGAATCGCGGCCACTACTTCGGAACGGATCTGCTTGCCGATGAACCGGGGCTCAGCGACGAAGACAAGAATGCTCTGATCGCCTTCGTCAAAACCTTCTGACTATCTCATCGCCCCGACTTTAGAGGTTGGGGAAGTTGCTGTTGTGTAGGTCCGGGCTTCAGCCCGGACACCTATAGTCAAAAGCCATTGGCCTTTAGGCCCTGAGGTACGGTTTTCTCTTCATCGCTTCTGCGATATGAAAAGGAGAGGAGTGAATCATGGTAAGCCGAACCAGCATCGCTCGTTGGTTACAGTACCTCTACTTCCTGCGCATCAGCCTGAGCTTGTGGTTATTTCTTCCCGTGTTCTGCATCCTCGACCTCTCAGGCGCTACGGCCAAGCTGTCTCGCGGCATCCTCACTCTCGATTCCGCCTGGCAGGTCTTTTATGCTGTATTTCTCGTTGTTGCCATCAACATGACGGTGCTGGTGACCGCGAGGAACACGGTCCGCAATGGGCGAAGCCGATTTCGCTCTACTCCACCAGACGGCCTTTACAAAGTGCTCACAGATCCGGCGCCCAGAGTCGTATGGCGTGTTCTTTTCCTGGCACATATTCCCACGTTTCTTGTGATCGCCTACCTTGAAGCCATCGCCGCCTACGAATCCGAAAGACTTTATCTTCTGTCGCTCTGTGCCGGGCTTATCACCGCCCTCCTCTTCTGGTATCTCGTAAGCCTCTTTTATTACTGGACCTATCGGCCGGTGGTCGCGTCCGCTGAGCAACCGGCAACGAGCCAACCCGCTGCACTGATTTTCCCCAAGTACGATTGGCTCTTCGGTGATATCAGCAATGCCGAACCGCCCCGGCGTCTGGTCTTCTGTATCGATCACGTGGTTAGGTTTCTGCTCCGGCGCGTGAGTTATGCAGGCTATGCGCCATCCGTGGAGGGGCCACTCTGGGAGCTCCACTTCCTTTCCGCGCTTTCCCTGACCGGTATCTTCGTCCTTTATCTGTTCCTCTATCCCCTCACCGCGCCGGTTCCACGCGCGCGCTGGGCTGTTTACGGGCAGATTGTATTCTGCTCTCTCCTTACCATCCTTTTTCTCCTTTCGATTGCCGATGCCACTGACAAAAACGTTGATCCGGAGGTCCCCAGTCGCTGGGCTCGACCCGTCAAGTGGACGTTCATTTTTCTTGCCCTGACCCTCGCTTCGCTGTTTATTACCACGCTCTTGTTGGACGCTCATTCGGTGCGTCTCGCGTTCGCCTTTCCCACCCTGGGCTCTATCCTGGTGCTCGCCAGTTTCATTCTGTGGTTCTTCAGCGGCGCTGCTTTCTTTTTGGATCGTTACCGTCTGCCCGTCGTTACCAGCGTTCTCGCACTCATCTTCATTCCCAAATTGTTTGCCCCGTGGCTGGGCGGAAAGCTCATCAAGAGTGGTCACCCCATACTGGCCGAAGTCTTCGACTCGGATCACTACTTCTCCGTCAAACCGCTCCCCCAGCCATTACAGCTCGAAACCGTGGACACGCCCGCCCAGGCGATGAAGACCCGCGCACCCGATCCCAACCAGCCCTCCATCGTCGTCACCGCCTCGGGCGGTGGCATCCAGGCCGCTGAGTGGACCTCGCAGATCCTGGCTCGCCTCGAGAAGGAATTCGCCAATGATGAGCGTCTCAAGAAGACCCGCCCCATGCCATATACCTTTCATGACCACGTCCTGCTGGCAAGCGGGGTTTCCGGCGGCAGTGTCGGCCTGCTGCCCTTCCTGCTGGAGTACACAGCTTATGACCCAAACGATCCCACCAGGAGCGTTCCCATTTTCCCTGAGCAAGATAACCTGTTCGATCGCATGACCCGCCCGTCCGGCTGCTCCAGCCTCGAGGCCGTCGGCTGGGGCCTCACCTATCACGACCTTTATCGCCTGATTGTGCCCGTGCGCTTCCCAACATCTCTCGACGATGACACAGCGCCCGACCGCAGCCGGGCTCTTGCCCAGGCCTTCAATCGCAACCTCCACGATCGGCGCTGCAAGACGGACTCTGCACGGTTTGGGCCCCCGGCCTTGCCGGCCATTCGAGATGGCGAGGAAGTCACCCTCGCCGACGCTGCGCGCAGACTGACGGCGGGTACCATTCCAGCTTTTACGTTCAATACCACCGCTGCGGAAACCGGGAGCCGTTTCCTGCTCTCTAACTATCGTGTAGACCCGACTGTCACGTGCAAGAGGGACTTCATCCCCGCCGAATCGTTTCTTCAGGTCTACGCCGCCAATGAAAACGATTGCGAAGGCTCCGCCCACCATCCGCTCCGCTTTGCCGATCTGCCCCTGGCTACAGCTGTCCGCCTGTCGGCGACCTTTCCGATCGTTTCCTCGGGGACTCGTGTTCCGCCGGCCTACAACCCGCAGGGCGATCACTTCCTGGACGGAGGTTATTTCGACAATGACGGCACCGCCTCGGCGATTGAATTCCTCAAGTCCGCGCTGGACGATCCCTTACAGAAGAACCAGCCGCATAAAATCCTGCTCATCGAAATTCGCGATGACGACGGAAGCGTCGTTACCACCGACCAGGACAACATCGCCAATCAATCGAATGCTCCTCCCTGGACCCCGATTTCTCAACTCACGGGCATCGCGCAAGGTCTCTGGAATGCAGGCCACGTCAGCATAGCCCGCCGCAATCGACGCGAACTCTGCATCCTTGAGAAGGCCTACTATCCCGGACTGGATATACATCACGTCGTCTTCACCATCCCTGAGGGCAAGGACCGTCTTTCTCCACTGAGCTGGAACCTTACCACCGGTCAGCTCGCCTCCATCACCATGAGGGCAACGAAAGATCCGCTGACGACGGACTACATCGAGAAAGCCATCGCGTGGGTCAACGACGCTATCACCCAGCCACAGGCTTCCAAGGATGAGGTATGCCAGGCCGTAGAGGAGCCCGCCAGGCTAACCCCGCAGTAAACTCCACAATTTCTGCCTTCCTTGCCCAGGGTTCTTGACCCAACCGGCCCATTAGTATCACAATGTAGTTGTAAGGACGAGAAACCAAAATGCCGAGCCAGTTTACCTTCACCGCCAACGGCGAGCAGCATGTTGTCTCGGCCGCGGCGGAAACTCCACTCCTGTATGTGCTGCGCAATGATCTGAAACTGCGCGGGCCCCACTTCGGGTGCGGGCTTGCACAGTGTGGCGCCTGCGCAGTTCTGGTCGATGGGAAAGAAGTGCGTTCCTGCGTAACACCTGTCTCCTCTGTAGTCGGAAAACCGGTGATCACCATCGAAGGGCTGGCGGCTGCCTGGGCCGCGCAGAAGGGCCTGAGCCCTGCATCCGGAACTCTGCATCCCGTGCAGCAGGCTTGGATTGACGAACAAGTACCGCAGTGTGGCTACTGCCAAAGCGGGATGATGATTGCCGCGGTGCAGTTGCTGGCGAAAAATCCAAACCCTACGGTGGCTGAGATAAAAGACTATTTCACCAACACGCCGCCCTCCCCACATCTTTGCCGCTGTGGCACCTACGCCGCGATCATTGCCGCGGTGCAGCGCGCCGCCAAGGCCATGGCCGCCTGAGGAATCCATGCCTCCGAAACTTGAAACCGTTACGCCGGCTCTCACCCGCCGCAGCTTTGTCAAAGCGGGCGGTGCTCTTTTTGTTTCGTTGGGTCTACCCAGGGCGCTCTCGGCCACTGTAAACCAGCCGCCGATCGAGGCCTCCAAACTCGCTTCCTGGCTCGAGATCCGAAGCGACCATACCATTCTCGCGCGCACCGGCCGTGCCGAAATCGGTACCGGCATGAGCGCCTTCTATGCCCAGGTGATTGCTGAAGAATTACGTGTCCAGCCGGAGTGCATCACGCTGATCATGGGCGATACCGACAAAACGCCGGATGGCGGTTACTCGGCGGGCTTTCTGGGCGGGGCGGTAAACGTTCGCAAGGTTGCCGCCTATACGTATCAGGCACTATTGCAGCTGGCCGCGACCCAACTCAAGGTGCCCACCTCGGCACTTACGGTCACCGACGGCAAGGTGTCGGGTGGCGGCAACAGCATTGCCTACGCACAGCTGGTTCAGGGACAACAACTCGATCTGAGGATTCCGGTCACCGGCACGCAGGTAAAATTTGCTCTGCCCGGAAGCAACAGCGTGGCCGGACTGGATTGGGCAGGCATGGACGGGCTGGTGGTGACGGGAGATCCGCCCCTGAAGCCGGTAAGCGAGTACAAAGTCATCGGGACGTCGTATCCCATGCCCGGCATCCCCGACAAGGTCACCGGGCAGACACAATGGAGTTGCGATGTAACGCTGCCGGGAATGCTGCATGCGCGCATGGTGCGGCCGCCGGCACTCGGCTCGACCCTGATCTCAATGGGTGAAGTCGATAAGACGAAATTCCCTACCGCGGAGGTGGTAAGGAAGGGGAATCTGGTCGCCGTGGTTTCTCCCAATGAGTGGGAGGCTGTAAGCGCGGTGCGCTCCGTCGCCACCAGCACCAAATGGAACGCATGGTCCGGACTTCCCGGCAGCGAAAATCTCACCCAGACGATTCGCGCCCACCCGTGGGGCGCTCCCGATGAAAGTAAGGGAGACGCCATCAAAGTGCAGGCTGCGCTTGGGAAGGCCACGAAGACGATTTCTGCAACCTACGAGCAGCCCTATATCAAGCACGCGCCCATTGGACCGTTTCTTGCCATAGCCGATGTTCGCAGCGATGGAACGGCCAGCATTTGGGCCCAGGCCGGCCATCTGCAGGCGTCGCGCACGCGCCTGGCCAACATCCTGGGCACGCCGGTGGAGAAGGTGGTGGTGCATTGGCTAAGCCATGCCGGCCAGTTTGGCCGCAAAACCTTCGGTGGCGACGGCGCCGAAGCCGATGCCGTAATCCTGTCCCAGCTGACCGGCAAACCGGTGCGGGTGCAGTGGACTTTGCAGGAGGACCTCGCCTGGTCGAGCGCATCCCCCGGATGGTGCTCTGATATCAAAGGAGCACTCGGCGCGGATGGCCGTCTGACCGCGGTGCACAGCGCCTTTTATTCGCCGCACATGCTCGATGCCCGTCCTCTGGGCGCGATCCTGGCCGGGATGCCCGCAGGGGTAGAAAAGCCCGGCGGCTTCCTGGCGACCGAATGGCCTTACGACAAGATTGAAAACCGCCTGGAGCAGGTATATGCGATGCCCAATGTGTGTGCGGACTCGCCCTTCGGAGGGCTGCGCGGTCTGATCATGCGCACGCCGGGTCAGCGCCAGCAAAACTTCGCCTTGGAGTCGCTGATCAACGAAGCGGCCGCGGCCGCCCAGGCCGATCCAATCCAATTCCGCCTGCAGCACACGTCGGACCCAAGGCTGATCAACATCCTCAACGCCACGGCCAGTGCGGCAGGTTGGCAGTCGCGCCCCTCGCCGCGTCCGGGTGCACGCAAGACGGGAAATGACCCGCTGCCGGGTCGTGGCGTGGCCATTGTGGTCCGTGGCAACGGCTACTGGGTAGGGATCGCCGAGGTGGTGGTGATTCCGGCAACCGGCGCAGTGCAGGTGACAAAGTTCACCATCGGCGTCGAATGCGGCAAGATCATCAACCCGCGCCAACTCGATCGCTGCATGCACGGCGGGCTCGTCATGGGCCTGAGCGAAGCACTAAAGGAAGAAGTCACTTTTGATAAAGAAAAAGTGACCAGCACAGACTGGAGGCGCTACAAAATTCTGACCATGGAGGAGATGCCCGAAATCAAAGTGGTCCAAATATCACGCGACGATAAAGGCTTTGGCGCCGGTGGAGAAGCCCCGAACGCCGTAGCCCCACCGGCGGTAGCGGCCGCCCTCTTCGACGCCACCGGCGTAGCCCCGCGCCGGATCCCGCTAACCCCCGCATACGTAACAACGCTGCTCCAGGCGTAGAGGTAGGGCGGCTAAATCAGTTTCAATTCTGGAAAATACTGCCGGTATCGATTTGCATCAAGGGTCATGAGCCGATCGGCTTGTAAGAGAGCATGAGAACCGATGAGAAAGTCAGCCAACAGACGCTTGGGTTCTGCGAATCCCGATTTCCTGCGCTGGACCGCATAGTGCGCAAAGCGCCTGCCAGCATCCACCCACACTTCCCTTTCTATCTGAAAATCCACAGTTATTCCCGTATCGGAAAGAAAGCCGTCGACATACGATTCGGTTGCGTTTGGGTAAGCGAGCAACTCAGCGTACACCACCGGGGCAATGAATAAGGCCCCCTGGTTTTTTGCCTCTCCGAGGTGTCGAGGGAGGTTTGCAGCCGAAAACTCGTTTGACCAAAGAGCGGACAGGATATTTGTATCAATCGCTGTTATCAATGGTCCGTTGCTTCCTCATCGCGAAGGCTGCTTACCCACGCATCGATTTCGCGTTCGGAGCGAAAAGCAGGAAGCGCCCCGGCGTATTTCTCAAAAGGATTTTCCGCTGGACGGGCCGGACGAATGACTGTCCGCTCGCCTTCCACTACAAACTCCACTCGATCACCTTCCTTCAGGCCGAGGCGGCGACGGATCTCGAGAGGAACTGTGATCTGGCCTTTGCTGCTGATGGTGCTACTCGGAGGCATCTTTACCTATCACCTTTACAGTAAAGATTATAAACCTTACCCCGAGACGTCCAGGGCGACTTCAACCGCCATGGCGGTGCAGCAGTACGGTCGTAATCTGCCGCCATTCGTCATCGAGCGAAGTCTCCGGGTGGGGCTGGTGCGCCCGCTTGTACCAGTACCCCGCATTCTCCTGGTCCCCTTCCCTGCGGTGGAGGTAGGCATGAACCCACGCCGCCTCCTGCCCGGAATCATCGTCCTGAGCAATCTCGTGAGCGCGGTCGAAATTCCCTTTAGCGTCCCACCACAGAGCCTTAAGCAAAGGGGTCAGGCTTGGCATGGGCACTTCCTCGCGCAGAGACGCACGGAATTCCTCGATCGTCATGGCCGCATTCTACGCCGGAAGAGAGAATTGAGAGCGGAAAGCGTCTAAACACGGCCAATTGGAATCTCATTGGATGTGCGCATTTCGCGGCCAAACCCGCGCTGCCATCGATAACCAGAAGTAACTTTGCGCGCTTAGTGCGCATAGTGCGCATATTTTTTGCACCAAGCCTCGCGGTGGTGGACAGTGCAGTTCGTCTCCACGAGGCACTTTAAAGGTCCCCGCGATCCAGAGGGGCATTGTCTTCCAGGGGCAAGGGATCGTATAGTTAGATATGCGACCTCATCGGTCGCATTTGTTTCCCCCGGATCGCGAGGACGACCCTTACTGCCATGCCGCGTGCGCTGACATCGACTGTGCTGAGCGAACTCGCCGTTGGATCCTGCGCCACCTTGGCTTCGCTGGACCTCCCGGAGGAGATCCAGGGTCACCTCATGCATCTTGGCTTTGTCCCCGAGAGCCGGGTCCTGGCGCTGCGCCGCGCTCCGGCCGGCGACCCTACGGTTTATTGCGTGGACGGCGCGGAAGTGGCCCTGCGCAAGGAAACGGCCCAATTTATCTCGGTCCATAGCGTTTGCATGCCGGAGCGAAAGGCCGCACGATGAGCCATTGCAGCCCCGGAGGCGGAGTCGCCGTCGAGTCCGCCCGTACCCGGGTTCCAGGAAAAATCAGTACAGTCGCACTGATCGGGCCGCCCAATTCGGGCAAATCGACCCTGTTCAATCGCCTGACCGGCCTGCGCCAGAAGGTGGCCAATTATCCCGGCGTCACCGTAGAGCAGCACTCCGCCCGGATGAGCGGCATAGGCCATCGGGAGCTCACGCTGATCGACCTCCCCGGCATCTATAGCCTGCAATCCTCCTCAGAAGACACCCGGGTCGCAATCGATGTGCTGCAGGGCAACATGCCCGGCACGCCGGCTCCGGACGCAGTCCTGTTGGTACTCGATGCATTGCAATTGAACCGCCAGCTCATGTTGGCCGCTCCCATTCTGGCTATGGGCTTGCCGACGATGGTGCTGCTGAACATGTCTGATCTGATGACCGCGCGCGGAGGCGAAATCGATCCCCTGGCGCTGGCCCGTGAGTTGGGTGCACCGGTGGCCCTGATCAGCGCGACCAAAGGCGCCGGGTTGGACGCCATCGCCCGCTTCCTCAGCCGGCTCGCCGAACCGGCGGAGGCACGCCTTGAGCCCATGCAGCTTCCCGTGCTCCAAAATGCCGCCTCCTGCCATCAATGGGCCACGCAGGTAAGCTCGCGGACCAAATACAAGGCGCCGTATTCTTCCGGACTGGACCCGCCGACTCGATGCCGTGCTGCTGCACAAGATCTGGGGACCGGTCATTTTTCTGGCCGTGGTCATCGGAGTATTTCAGGTGGTCTTCGCCGCCGGCCTTCCGCTCAGCGACTGGCTCACCGTGATTTTCACCAAAGCCGGCGCCGCAGCGGTCAATTTCCTCCCCTGGCCCTGGCTGCAGGTCCTGTTGCGCGATGGCCTATGGAATGGCGTCCAGGCGGTTCTCGTTTTCCTCCCCCAGATCCTGCTCCTCTTCCTGGTCATCGGCGTGCTTGAGGACTCCGGCTACCTGGCGCGCGCGGCCCTGATCGCTGATCGCGTGATGCGCTCCATCGGGCTCAACGGCAAAGCCTTCATTCCGCTGCTGTCAGCCTATGCCTGCGCAGTGCCCGCGATCATGGCCACGCGGACAATTGAAAACAAGCGTGACCGGCTGGCGACGATCCTGGTGGCTCCGTTCATGACCTGCGCCGCTCGGCTGCCTATCTACACCCTGATCATTGCCGCGTTTATACCCAACCGGCCGATCCTGGGTGGTTTTTTCGGCCTGCGCGCCGCGGTCATGTTGAGCCTTTACCTGATGGGCTTTCTGGCCGCTCTGGGAACCGCGCGCCTGCTCAAGTCTTCGATCCTGAAAGCCAATGCAGCCCCGTTTATTCTGGAACTGCCACAGTACCGGTGGCCGACGCTGCGCTCCATCGGGCTGCGGCTGCTGGATCGGGGCACGGTTTTCGTAAAACAGACCGGGACAGTAATCCTGGCGGTTACGTTTGTGCTCTGGGTGCTGAGTGTCGTGCCCTTCCATGGCGGCCACATCGCGCCGCTGACCGAAAGCGTGGTCGGCAGGCTGGGACATTGGATCGAACCGGTCCTGCACCCCCTGGGCTTCAACTGGAAGATCGGGATCGGGCTTCTGAGCTCGGTCATCGCCCGGGAAGTGATCGTCGGCACCCTGGGGACGCTTTACGGCGCCGACCCCGCCACCCAGTCTGTCGGCCTGCAGGCAGCGCTGCGGCATGACATGACGATTGGGGGCGCCATCGCGCTGGTGGTCTTCTTTGCCTTCGCGATGCAGTGCACCTCGACCCTGGCCGTGGTCCGGCGGGAGACCAACAGCTGGAAGTGGCCGGCAGTGCAGTTCTGCTACATGACCGGACTGGCCTACGTCGCGGCCTTGGCGGCAAATCAGATACTGTCGCGCATCTTCTAAAGCGGCCGTTCGAAATAAATCTGCGAAAATAGAAGTGAATCTAAGAAAACAAGAGACTGAATCATGATTTCTGTCAGCGATGTAACTATGCGTTACGGATCCAAGCTCCTCTTCGAGGAGGTCTCGACGCAATTCATTGCCGGTCGCCGCTATGGCTTGACCGGTCCCAATGGCGCCGGCAAATCGACCTTTATGAAGATCCTGTCCGGGTGAACTGGACCCGCAAAAAGGGACAGTGGTGCGCCCAAAGAAGGTCGGCGTCCTACGTCAGGACCAGTACGCTTTCGATGCCTTGCGGGTGATCGACACCGTCATCATGGGCAACAAAGGTCTGTGGAAGGCACTTTCAGAACGCGATGCAATTTATGAGAAGGCCGAGCTGACCGATGAAGATGGCATGCGGCTGGGCGAACTGGAAGGCATCGTGGGCGAAGAAGATGGCTATACCGCCGAGAGCGACGCCGCCATCCTACTGCAGGGACTGGATATACCCGATGACCTGCACGACCGCAAAATGAGCGAATTGCAGGGCGGCCAAAAGGTGCGCGTGCTGCTGGCCCAGGCGCTGTTCGGCAAGCCCCAGGCATTGCTGCTGGACGAGCCCACGAACTCGCTCGACCTTGACTCGGTGCACTGGCTGCAGAACTTCCTGATGGAGTTCGAAGGCACCCTCATCACCATCTCCCACGACCGCCACTTTCTTAACAGCGTGTGTACGCACATCGCGGATATCGATTACGAGACCATCATCACCTACACCGGCGGCTATGACGATATGGTCATGGCCAAGACTCAGATCCGCTCTCGTTTGGAAGCGCAGAACGCCCAGCGAGAGAAGAAGATCGCACAGCTGAACGAGTTCATCGCCCGCTTCTCAGCCGGCACCCGTTCCAGCCAGGTGACCTCGCGCAAGAAGGAAGTGGAGCGGTTGCAAACCACCGAGCTGGCGCGGTCCAATATCCAGCGTCCGTATATTCGCTTCGACCTGTTGCGGCCTTCGGGCAAGCATATCCTCGAGTTCGAGCACTTGAGCAAGTCCTACGAGGATCAGCGCGTCATCCATAATTTCGGCGCAGCGGTGATGCGCGGGGAGAAGGTCTGCCTGATGGGCCGCAACGGCCTCGGCAAGACGACGCTGCTGAAGTCACTGCTGGTAAAGATGGACCAGGCCGAACCAGGCTTCACCCTGGACGGCGGTACGGTCAAGTGGGGGCACGAAGCGCAGATCGGCTATTTCCCTCAGGACCATACGGGTTCTATCGAACAGGGCATGACGATATCCGATTGGCTGCATCAATTCGATCCTCGGGTGACCAAGGAAGATATTCGCGGCCTGCTGGGGCAGATGCTGTTCGGCGGCGAAGAGGGATTGAAGAAGACCGAGGCACTCTCCGGCGGAGAGGCGGCCCGGCTGATCTTTTGCCGGCTCATGCTGCAAAAGCCGAACATCCTCCTGCTCGACGAACCGACCAACCATCTGGACCTGGAGGCCATCAATGCCCTGAACATCGCCCTCCAGCGCTATGAAGGCACGGTACTGCTGGTGACCCACGATCACGATCTGATCGACGAGGTGGCTACCCGGATCTGGCACTTCGATCAGGGCACGATAGAAGACTTCAAGGGGCCCTACGAGGAATACATGAACGCAACCGCCGCGGCACGTCGCTAACAATTTGCCTCCTATCCTCAATGCCCAGGGAGTCTCGAAATCATTCGGGGCCGACCCGCTTTTGCGCAACGTCGCCTTCACCATCGAAGAGCGCGCCCGCATCGGTCTGATCGGACCCAATGGTTCGGGTAAGTCGACCCTGCTTGGCATTCTCGCCGGCGAGATCGAGCCCGACAGCGGCGAGGTGACAACCCGCAAGCGAACCCGGCTGAGTTACGTTGCGCAACAATCCGAATTCACACCCGGCACCACAGTGCGCGCGGTTCTGCAAGCTGCACTGGAGCGCATCGCAGCTCCGCCGTCGGAGTGGGAAGGGCGCATCGGCGAAACCCTGGGGCGGACGGGCTTCGAGGATTTCGCCGCCGATGCCTCGCGCCTTTCCGGTGGCTGGCGCAAGCGCCTGGCGATCGCCGAGGCGCTGGTCCAGGCTCCCGACGTTCTGCTGCTGGACGAGCCAACCAATCATCTGGATCTGAGCGGCATCGAGTGGCTGGAAAGCCTGCTGAATACTTCCTCGTTCGCCTGCATCGTGATCAGCCACGACCGATACTTCCTGGAAAACGTGTGCACAGAAACGGTAGAGCTGAACCGCGCCTACCCCGATGGGCTGCTGCGCGTAAACGGAAACTACAGCGCCTTCCTGCAGAAGAAGGAAGCGTTCCTCGAAGCCCAGGCCAAGCACCAGGATGCCCTTGCCAACCGCGTCCGCACTGAAATCGAGTGGTTACGCCGCGGGCCCAAAGCCCGCGCCACCAAGGCCAAGGCCAGGATCGATCGGGCCCACGAATTGATCGGAGAGCTGGCGGAGGTCTCCAGCCGGAACCGCACCGCGACCGCCGCCATCGAATTCTCTGCCACCGACCGGCAGACCAAGCGCCTGGTGGAACTGGAAAACCTGAAGTACGGCTTCGCCGGACACACGCTTTTCTCCGACCTCAACTTTGTCTTCACCGCGGGAATGCGCATCGGCCTGGTGGGGCCCAATGGCAGCGGCAAGACGACTCTGCTACGGCTGCTCCGGGGCGAGATCGAACCGCTCGACGGTTCGATCAAACGAGCCACCGCGCTGCGCACGGTTTACTTCGACCAGAACCGCATTCTGGAACCGGACGTCACGCTGCGGCGCGCGTTGGCTCCCGATAGCGATTCGGTGATCTATCAGGATCGGGTCATCCACGTCGCTTCCTGGGCGGCACGATTTTTGTTTACCGGCGACCAACTCAATCAGCCGGTGGGGCGGCTATCGGGAGGCGAGCGGGCACGCGTACTCATCGCGAGACTGATGCTGGAACCAGCCGACCTGCTGCTTCTCGATGAGCCCACCAACGACCTCGATATCCCGACCCTCGAGATCCTGGAAGAAAGCCTCCTGGAATTTCGCGGCGCCCTGGTGCTGGTGACCCACGATCGCTACATGCTGGACCGCGTCTGCACCAGCGTGCTGGGGCTGGATGGACGCGGCGATGCAGAGCGCTTCGCCGATTACGGGCAATGGGAAGCCTGGCAGCGTCAACCCCAGCAGGAAGCCAAGTCGACTGCCCCGCAGGAAAAGCGAAGCCCAGCGGCAAGAAAGAAACTCTCCTACCTGGAAGCCCGCGAATTTGCGACCATCGAAGATCGCGTAACCGCGGCCGAGGAGCAGGTCGCCCGGGAACGCGAAGTGATCGAAGACCCCGCAGTAGCCACCGACGCGGTGCGGCTGCAACAAGCCCTACTTGCTATGGAGCAGGCGCAGAACACCCTCGATGAGCTGTACGCACGCTGGGCCGAACTCGAAGCCAAGAGCGTCGGCTGAGGATCGAGAGATCTGCGGTTCTCTTTTTACGGGACAACCTCAGTAGCGCTGGCAAAGCTCAACTGGTGGATCGCCATCCAGGTCTGGGCATAGGAGTTCAAGGCGTTCAGGCTGGTTGTCCGATCATCCTGCAGAGCACTCAGATAGTCCAAAAGGGCTATTCCACCGCGTTCGTAAGCAAATTGCGCGATGGATAAGACATCCTTCGCCTCGGCAAGATAGTGACCGTTGTAGCGGTCAGAAAGCACTTTAGCAGTGGTGTAGCCGATCCAGGCCTGGTCGACGTCGGAATACACCTGATTCTGGGCTGCGACTTCGCTGAACCGGCTTGCGATGGCCAGATATTTGCTCGTGTCTTTGTTGCCTTGGTTACGATCGAAAATGCGTATCGGGATGGAAAGGCTAAAGCCAGCCGAGTTGTAGGTTGCAGCTCGCTGGTAATCGCCCTCTATCGTGGGATCCGCGGTTCCATTGGCGTAGGTCAGTTTGACGTTCGCATCGGCGACGCGCACCGCTGCCTGGGCTGCTCGATAATCCGGCCTGGCGGCCAAAGCTTTTTGTTCCAGGTCAGTCAGAGTGCCTGGTACCTGCTGCGGTACGATGTCTCCTGTGATGTCGAACGTGCGGCTAGGCTTCTGATAACCCATCAACAATTGAAGTTGGTCACTGGCCTGGATCAGGTTCATCTCCGCATTGCTTTCGTCGGACTCATACTGTGCCAGTTGCAGATCAAGTCGCTCGAAATCCAACTTGCCAATGTCACCGTTATCGTAACGGTCGTGGTTGATCTGCAGCACATGGCGATAATCCCGCAGATTATCCTGCGCCAGTTTCAAGGTCGCCTTGGCTAACACGAGCGTGGTAAAGCTCTGCCTTACCTGCAGGGTGATCTGGCGGATCTGATCGTGATATTGCCCGTCCGTCTGCGCGGTCGTGTTCCTGGCAATATCCAGGCGCCAGCGCCGCTTTTGTCCGCGCTCAAACAAGCGATTAACGCCAACATCGTAGGAATAGGGACTGGCGGGGTTGTTGGCAGAAAGCGAGACATCGGTGCCGGATACGAAGAGATTTGGATTTTGGCGGACACCTGCCTGCACCTCCTGCCCTTTCATCGAGAGCAGGTTCTCCAACGAAGAAAGCAGGACCGGATTATGGGCCAACGCCTCCTCCACTACCTGCTGCATGGTGAATGGAGCGGTCGGCAGAGGCGGAGGGTTCGGAGGCGGCGCCTGCGCGAAGCCGGCCTGGCCGGCAGCGAATGCCAGACAGACGCAGATCAGGATTCTTTTGCTGGAGTTCAATTCTCAAACTCCGTTTCCGGCGTTGGCAGCACGTCGTGCTCGCCTGCGATCCACACATACAACGTTGGCAGCAGAAAGACGCTGATCACCAGCGCGCCGATTAAGCCGCCAACAATGACAATGGCGAATGGGCGCTGGGAATCTGAGCCGATGCCATGCGAGGTAGCGGCCGGCAGAAGCCCCAGCGTGGCCACCAGCATCGTCATCATGATGGGACGGAGTCTCAGCACGGCGCCTTCGACCGCGGACTCCTCAATAGAATGCCCGCGCACCCGCAGCTGGTTGATGTATTCCAGCATGATGACCCCGGTCTGAACCGAGACCCCGAAGAGGGCCAGGAAACCGACACCGGAGGAAACACTGAAGTTGGTGTGGCTAAACAGCAGAGCCAGCAATCCGCCCACCGGAGCCATAATGACGTTGCACATAATCAGCAACGCCCATTTGCCCGAACGGAACATGGTGTAAAGAATGATGAAGATGAGGGTGATGGTGATGGGCAACACCAGCATCAGACGCTTGTTCGCTCGCTTCTGGCTCTGGTATTCGCCCGCCCAATCGATGTGGTAGCCGGGAGGAAGCTTGACCTGTTGGTTGACCTTGGCAATGGATTCCTCTACCGTGCTGCCCAGATCGCGCCCACGAACACTGTATTTGATCGCCACATAGCGTTGGTTCTGTTCGCGGTAAATCTCCTCCGCGCCGTCTTCCGTCTTAACCTGAGTCAACTGAGCGAGTGAAATCCTCTCCCCCGACGGCGAAAGCAGACGAATGTCTTCGATGGCTTCGCGCGTATCGCGGTATGGCTTCTGGTAGCGGACCACCAGGTCATAGCGCGCTTCCCCCTGCAATACCTCGCTGACAGCGCCGCCGCCCACCGCGGTCTGAATGGCATCCTGCACATCGGCCACATTGATGCCGAAGCGAGCCGCGGCCGGCCGGTCGACGATGTAATTGAGGTTGGGCTGGCCGATCACCCGGAAAACGCCGAGATCCTGAACCCCCTGAACGCCGCCCATGATGCCGACAATCTGGTTGGCTTTGGTCTCCAACAACTTCAGATCATCGCCGTAGAGCTTGACCGCCAGCTCGCCCTTGACGCCGCTGACTGCCTCCTCCACGTTGTCCGAGATGGGCTGAGAAAAGTTCCATATCACCCCCGGCATCTTCTCCAGTTCGCGATCCATGGCGCCAATCAACTCGTCCTTGTTTTTGTGGAAGGCGGGGCGCCATTTCTCTTTGGGAAGTAAATCGACAAAATACTCGGTGTTGAAAAAGCCGGTGGTATCGGTGCCGTCGTCAGGGCGCCCCACTTGAGAGACCACGTCTGTCACTTCTGGAAATGCGGCGAGGATGACACGCGCCTTATTCATGGTGGCCACGCCCGTGGTAGGACCCGTGCTGGGCGCCAGCGTACCTCTCACCCAAATGGCGCCTTCATCCAGGTGGGGCAGGAATTCGGAACCAATCACGCCGCTCAAGCCCAGAAAGCCTGCCAGCAGCAGCGCACACACAGCGACACCCACGGTGACATAACGATGTTCAATGGCCCAGGTCGCTGTATGGCGGTAGCGATCGGTAATCCAGACCATGACCGGGTTATGCCATTCGCGTGCGCCCTTCCAGAAAAGGAAACTGGACAGCACCGGCGCCACCACCATGGAAAAAATCAAGGCGCCAAGCAAGGCAAACGCCACCGTCCAGGCCATGGGTTTGAATAGCCGGCCCTCCACCGCCTGCAAGGTGAAGATGGGAAGATAGGCGGTGATGATGATGCCGATGGCGTAAAAGACCGGGCGCTGCACTTCGTGAGCGGCCTCGCGAATCTGCTCCATGGGGCTGGTGCTATCGGCGCGCCGGCGCCCAAGATGGCGGACGATGTTCTCCACCATAACCACCGTGCCGTCCACCACCATGCCGAAATCCAGCGCACCCAGCGACAGCAGGTTGGCGGGAATATGACGCAAGTCGAGGCAGATGGAAGCAAACAGCAGCGAGAACGGGATGGTAAGCGAGACGATGAGAGCGCCGCGAACATTGCCCAGGAAGAGAAAGAGAATAACCACTACCAGGATGATGCCTTCGCTCAGGTTATGCAGAACCGTGTGGGTGGTGTAATGCAACAGGTCGCTACGGTCAAGGAAAGGAACGACCTTAACTCCCGTGGGCAGGATCTGATTATTGAGTTCGTTGACCTTGGCGTGTATGCCGACCAGGGTCGAGTCGGAGTCGTCCCCCTTCTGCAGCAGTACGATGCCCTCGATCACATCGTCGTCGTCGATCACTTTGCCATCCACACGACGAATGGCCTTGCCGATCTGGCCCAGGCGAATTTTCGGCCCCTGCAAAACAGTGGCAATATCCTTGACCCGCAGGGCGGTTCCGTTGGAAGTCTTGAGCAGGGTCTCCTCAATATCGTGGACGTTGCGATAGAGGCCCACTTCGCGAACGTTCACCTGCTGCTGGCCCTGCTCGATAAAGCTGCCGCCGGCGTTGATGTTGTTGTTGGCCAGCTGTTGTTCGACCTGGCCGATGCTCAATCCATAGGCGATGAGCTTGTTGGGATCGACCCGCACCTGGTACTCGCGAGTCATGCCGCCGAAGATCGCGACATCGACCACGCCAGGGACGGACTTGAATTGCTTCTCCATCGTCCAGTCCTCGATCGATTTCAGCTCCATGTTGTCGTACGCCGGATTGGTGCTATGCAGCGTGTACCAGTAGATTTGCCCCACCGGGCTCCAGTCGGTGCCCATCTGCGGCGTCAGCCCCGCAGGCAGCGTGACCTGCGAAAGCCGTTCCAGAACCTTCTCCCGGTTCCAGTCATTGACCGAATCGTCGTCGAAGATCATCTTGACGTCGGAGAGACCGGCCAGCGAAAACGAACGCAGGTGCTCCATGTGCGGGATGCCGGCCATCTGGATTTCAATGGGTATCGTGACCTGCTGCTCCACCTCTTCGGCCGCGCGCCCAGGCCATTGCGTGATCACCTCGACGTAGTTGTTGGCTACGTCCGGATAAGCCTCGACCGGCAGATTGTGAAACGAGATGGCGCCCCAGATAAACAGCAGGATGGCCGCTGCCAGGACCATGAATCTGTTGTTTAGCGCAAAATCAACCAGATTCCGGATCATTACTGCTCCGCCGAATTCTGCAGCTCAAGCGCATTGGTCACCACCTGCTGACCATCAGCGAGGCCGGATATAACCTCTTGCCTTCCGTCACCGATCATGTCACCGCCGACTACGCCCACTCGCTTGAACTTTCCGTCTCCGGCCGGCACATAGACCCAATCACGGTCGTGCAGGTGGAGGATGGCCGAGGCCGGCACCGCCGCGTGGTCCTGCGAGCCTGCGGCCGTGGAAGGTAGCCGTGGCAAACATTCCCAGGCGCATGAGGCGGTCAGGATTGTTGACCTGAATGCGAACTTTGGCGGTGCGAATGGAAGGGTCAAGAACGGCGTCGATCTCGCCGATGGTGCCCTGGATCACCCGATCCGGGTAGGCGTTCAGCCGAATATCGGCGGTCTGGCCCAGGTGGACCATGGGCAGATCGTTTTCATAAACATCACAGATGATCCACACGTGAGAGAGATCGGCGATGGTGAACGCCGTCGCCGATGCCAGAGAACGTCACGCCGGCTGCAGCGGCGTTGGTGACATTTTGCGAGATGACGACACCGGTTGCCGGGGAATAAATCTTGACCGTTAATGAGGGATGGTCTTTGTCCACGCCAAGAACGATCAACTGCTGTTCCGCTGCGCTCAGATCGGCCTTCGCGTCCTGCTCAGCGTCATCCGCGATATCCAGTTGGCTCTTGGCGATCGCTCCCTTTTCGTAAAGGATCTTGGCTCGTTCGTCCTGGGTCCGCGCCAATCTCTCGTCGTTGACAGCCTTCAGGTATTGATCGAAGGCGTTCGATATGTCGGTGCTCTGCACCTCCATGATCAACTGGCCCTTCTGGACGAAAGCACCGATCTGGGTGTGAATCGCAACCACGCGCCCGGAGGCTATCGAAATGACTGGAATCTCACGAGAAATATCGGGATTGACTGTCCCGGTGACGTTGAGCGTAGAGGTCGACTGATATTTGGTTGCCGCGACGACGGGAAAACGGTTTGGATGGTCGACGGTGATGAGGCTGACGCCACCTTCGCTCTCCACCTGCACGGGAGGCGGTGCCTGCGCTGCCTGATCATGCTTCTCGCCGCCGCAACCGGCCAATATCCCCAGACTGAGGACCGCCGTTATGACCACCGTGTACTTCATCAAATAGACCTCACGACCCGATGCAGATTTCCAATCTTTCCCGGGGCGAATCTCCACTACAGGACTGAGCAGTTCGTATATTTTGCAGAGCAATTGGACGGAGCAGAGACAGAATCGGGGCACACACCCATTCAGCGAAGCCTCGCGTTGATCGTCAGAACCATCCTGTCGCGAATATTGGGGTGTGCAATACGCCAGATATTGCGCACCTGTCCGAAACGCCTGCCGGCCAACTCCGTGCTGGGCGGACGTTCGGAACCGCCAGATTCGATGTTACTTGAGGCTAGCGGCCGCGATCGGTCAGTTCCAGGTATCTTTCGATCTAGAGACTACCTGTTTCGTTGCAAATCCTTCATAAAACTTTCGTTAGGAGTTCATAAGCGACCAACATCAGGCTACACCTCGATCGTAACCGAGATAGATTGCCCATCTCATCGATGCTTGCGTAACTTGCCTTGCGCCTCGTTTTTCAATAGAGTCATGACCCAGCTCTAAGAGCTGAAAAGCCCGAACCCCCGCAGGGCCGTTAGAATACAGACGGGACCCAGACCATCCCGGGAAAGCCCATAAATGCAACTCTTTTCCATGTTCGTGTGGGGGACGCGCAGGACGACGTACCTGATCGCCGCGTTGATGATCGGGCTAATTGCGTTGTT
Source organism: uncultured Acidobacteriaceae bacterium (assembly GCA_963796145.1). GTDB lineage: Bacteria > Acidobacteriota > Terriglobia > Terriglobales > Acidobacteriaceae > PALSA-350. Next base: position 217,513 of record CAWCKO010000046.1, read on the forward strand.
TGACGCGAATACCGCCGCCGAGATCCCGCTTGGCTTTCTTTATCTCGCCCCCATGCTGGTGGCCGGCGCCTCCCTGACCCGCGGGGAAATCGCCGTAGTGGCCGCCATCTGTGCCTGGCTGGCAGAGGCTTTCGATGCGTTTGCCTGGGGCCCCAATACCGGCCTGCCGCGCGATCTTCTCTATTTTGCCGCTTTTTTTTGCATGGGACTCTTCATGCACGAGGTGGCGCGCAGCCGGAGGCTCTCTGCCAGGCATATGCGGGAGCTCCAAACTGAGATGACGGCCCGGCGGGATGCGGAAGAGCAACTGAAAGTGCTGGTAGACAGCAGCCCCGCAGCCATCATTACCACCAGCTCAGATGGTTGTGTGCTGCTGGCCAACGATGCGGCGAACCGTCTTTTCGGGCTGGAACCGGGTACCTTTCCGGGGAAGCCGATCCGCGCCTTCCTGCCGTCGCTGATTAATGTGCCCGCTTTGGACAGGAACCGCCAGGCCTTCCGCACCGCGATGCAGTGTCGTGGACGCAAAGCGGACGGCGAAGTCTTCCAGGCCGATGTCTGGTTCTCCACCTACGTAACCAGCGCCGGCCCAAGGCTGGCCGCTATGGTGCTGGATACGTCGGAAGACCTGAGGACGCATGAGGAATCAAGCTTTCACCAGATGCTGGCCAGTTCGCGCATCATGATGGCCGCCGTTTCCCATGAAGTCCGCAATGTGTGCGGGGCCATAGCGCTGGTCCATGAAAGTTTGTCCCGGAGCGGAAAACTAGCAGAAAACAAAGACTTTGAAGCCTTGGGTACGCTGGTTTTGGCGCTCGAGCGCATTGCCGCAATGGACCTGCGGCAAACCGCCAGCCACGCGGCCGGGGTGGAGGTTCAACCCCTGCTCGACGAGCTGCGTATCGTTATCGAGTCTTCCCTGCGCGATGGCGGTATCACCAGCCGATGGGAAATAGCGGACGATCTGCCTCCGGTATGGGCCGACCGCCAGAGCCTGATGCAAGTTTTCCTTAACCTGACCAAGAATAGCGAGCGCGCTATGGAGGACCAGGAGCGGAGGGAACTGACCGTGAGCGCCCGGTCTGAGGGATCGGGGGTCGCGATTCGCTTTCGTGATACTGGGGGCGGCGTTGCTCACCCGGACCGGCTCTTCCACCCCTTCCAGCAGGATGCCCACTCGACGGGGCTCGGCCTTTACTTGTCGCGCGCTTTCATGCGCAGTTTTAAGGGCGACTTGCACTACGAACCGGAGACCGGGGGCTCGACTTTCGTGGTGGAGTTGTCATCCGCTGCGCGAGAGAGCAAGAATGATGACTATGAACAGCAACATTCGGATATTGCTGATCGACGACCACAGCCTGTTCCGCGAGAGCCTCAGCCGGCTTCTACAGACCGAGTCTGACTTTCAGATCGTGGGCACCTGCGCTTCGGCGAGCGAGGCGCTGGCGGTGCCGCGGCTCCAGGAAATCGACGTGGTTCTGCTGGATTACGATCTTGGCCATGAGCAGGGCACGCTGTTTCTCGACCGGGCGCGAAGCGCCGGTTTCGCCGGCCGGGTTTTGATGGTGACTGCCGGGATGAGTGATGCGGTGATGCTGCGCGCCCTGGAGAACGGTTCGTCCGGAGTTTTTCTGAAGCACAGTCCCCCCGCCCGGCTGGTCGATGCCATCAGGAAGGTGGTTGCCGGAGAGGTCTGGCTGGACCCCGCAGTGACCCGTTCCATTATCGCCGCGGCCACAGGGAATGCCGCCGCGCCGCGCCGGACGCAAGGCCTGACACAGCGCGAGCAGGCGGTGCTCAAGGGAGTGTTCGAAGGGCTGACCAACAAGGAAATCGGCGCCCGGCTGGCCATCTCCGAGAGCTCCGTCAAGGCTGTGCTGCAGCAGCTTTTCGAGAAGACAGGGGTACGCACGCGCAGCCAACTGGTGCGCATTGCCTTGGAAAAGCACTCGGATGAGTGGCTGACGAATCCTACGTGAGCCCCTATCTGGATACGGATGCCGGCGGTCAGCTCTGGGACGCGATTGTGGTGGGAGCGGGACCGGCGGGGTGCGCGGCCGCTTATGATCTTGCCCAGGCGGGTCAATCGGTACTTCTGGTCGACAAGAGTTACTTTCCGCGGCCTAAGGCGTGTGCCGGCGGACTGACCATCAAGGCCGTCAAGGCGCTCAGGTATTCCATTGACCCGGTGGTGCGGGAAGTTGTTCGCAGGGTCCGGTTGGAGAGTGGAAGCCTGTGCACTTCCCTGAAGAGCCGCGAGCCCATTTGCGTGATGACGGTGCGGGCCGAGCTCGACCAGTACTGCCTGGACAAGACGATTGCCGCCGGCGCCTGCTTCAAGAGAATCTCTCGCCCTGCGCCAGATTGTTCCTTCCGCCAGCAGCGTGCATTTGCTTACCACGGGCGAGACCTATCGAGCCCGCTTTCTGGTCGGCGCCGATGGAGCCAGCGGCCAGGTACGGCGCCTGTGCGCGGAGGGCTCTTGGTTTTCCCAGGGCTTTGCGCTGGAGGTGCAAACTGCGGCGCCGCAGGGGGGCGCCGATCTTACCTTTGATTTTGCCTCCGTGCCCAACGGATACGCATGGATCTTTCCCAAGGGAGACCATCTCAATGTAGGGGTGTACTCCCAATCGACTGCGGCCGGCCTGACGCGGAGTGGGCTGCTGAGCTACGTAAAGCAGAGGCTAGGCGCAGATATGCTGGACCATGTTACCGGGCAATATCTGGGAATCGGAGCAGGCGAGTGTGAAGCCGAGTTTGTTCGGCCGGAGTTGCGCGATCGTGTTTTGCTGGTGGGAGACGCCGGTGGGTTTGCCGATCCCCTGACGGGCGAAGGAATCTATGGCGCGCTGCTCAGCGGACAGGCGGCAGCGAGTGCGATTCTCTCCGCGGCGCGACGCGACAGCCCCGTCGCGGAGGCCTTTGCCCGCTGCCTCGCCGGCTATCGCCAGACGCTGCGCTTTTCTTCGCGGGCGGCGGCGGCTTTCTATGCCAATCCTGCCCGCGGATTTAAAGCGATGCGCTTGCCCCTGGTACGCCGGACGATGGTCAGAACATATACCCACGGACTCAATGTCAAGAGCCTGGCTATGCGGGTCGCGCTGTCACAGTGCTAAACCCTAGGTCATACGCGTCGATGGGGCAAAAGGCTGCCTGGTCGAATGATTGCGCACCACAACCCCGTCGTTGGAGGAGACCGTAACGGAAGTCCATGTGAGAAGGGCAGGTCAGGCGAATCATCCCTTTTCCGCATACAGCTTTGCGATTGGGATCAACCGTGAGGGCCGCGATGCGTGCTGGGGGTGGAGCCACGCCGTTCCGCGCGCACCTCACGCACGGCGTCGTCAATCAGGCCCTGCAGCTCGCCTGGGTCGGTGTCAGCATTCTGTTCCTTGAGGCCCTGCACCGTACGATGAAAGACGCGCCAGCGAACGGCCTCTTCGATGAATTTCGAGAGGTCCCCCTTTTTCATTCCTTGCGAACCAAGGTAGGTGCGGAGTGTGAGGTCTGTTTCTTTGGAGACTTTGATATTCCAGCGAACGGCTTCCTCTTCCATCTGACTCTTCTCCGCGGAATGCGCGGGTTTTCCGGTAGATGCTTTGTATCAGGGCACGACTTTTAGTCGGGCCGTTTATGCCCATCAAAGATCTGGGCTTTAGATGGGATGAGACGGCTGGCCTCATCGCAAGCATAAGCTTTTGATACGCACTCGATGGTGCAAAAGGAGACCAGCCATGAAGAAGAGTAGCAAAAAGCATCGGGGTGCAACAGCAGCAGAGAGCAAGCCGTCGCAAGTAGTGGGGTTGGATCTGGGTGACCGGCATAGCCATTACTGCATGATGAGCAGCACAGGAGAAACAATGGAAGAGGGGCGAATACAGACCACTGCAGCGGCGATGGAGAAGCATTTCGGCAGCGAGCCGCGGATGCGGGTGGCACTGGAGGCGGGCAGCCACTCTCCTTGGGTAAGCCGGTTGTTGAAAAGCCATGGACACCAGGTGATCGTAGCCAACCCGCGCAAGATCCCCACGCTAACCAAAAGCGAAAGCAAGAACGACCGCAACGATGCCGAGCAGCTGGCGCGGATGGCGGCTTTCGACCCCAAGCTGCTGCATCCGATCGAGCACCGCAGCCCGGAGCGCCAGCAGGACCTGAACCTGATCCATACCCGCAGTGTGTTGGTGCGCGCCCGGACGATGCTGATCAATTCCGCCCGCGGATTGGTCAAGAGCGCCGGCCAACGGCTGCCCGCCTGCAGCTCCGAAGCATTCCCACAGAAGGTGCCGGCGGCGGTGCCGGCGGCACTGAAGGCAGCCTGCACACCACTGCTGGAACAGATCACCCGGATGAATCAGGCCATCGCCGCGATGGACAAGCAGATCGAGCAGCTGGATCAGAAATATCCGGAGATCACCATTTTGCGCACCGTTCCCGGAGTGGGTCCGGTGGTCGCGGCCTGCTATGTGTTGACGCTGGATAGCCCGCAGGCGATGCAAACCAACCGCCAGGCGGGAGCCTATCTCGGTCTCAGACCCCGACAGCAGAAGTCTGGTGATTCCGACCCGCAATGCAAAATCACCAGGACGGGCAACACCTACCTGCGCAGTCTGCTGGTGCAGTCGGCACAGCATATCCTGGGCCGTTCCAGGCCCGACTCAGAACTGCGCCGCTGGGGGCTCAAGCTGGCTGCCAGCGGTGGCAAACGGGGCAAGAAACGTGCCATCGTTGCTGTAGCCCGAAAGCTGGCCGTGGTCTTGCTCAGCATGTGGCGTAACCACAAGAAGTTTGAACCCTTTCCTCAGGCGGTGGCTCAGCTAACCACCGCCTAAACCTTCACCCCACCGGTAAAGGAAACCAGAACAGATTTTGTTGCCGACGAATCCATCTCGAGTTTGGGTGACTGCGCCGCAGGGCCTGGCCATCAAAGGCCGCGCTTTAGATAGCAGCCCCAATTCATCGTCATCGGACACCATCAAGCACCGAGTCTTTAGCGACTCTCCTCGAGTGCGTATAGAAGTCCGAGATGAATCTTCCTTCAGGGCATCGTCAGCAACAGCAACCGCAAAAGCAAAAGCAAAAAACCCTAAGAACAAAAAAACAGGAGAACACCCTTGAATTCCACAGCCGTCTCATAGAAGCCCCTGCGCCTCTTCTTTGCCAAGTGAGTGCATTTCGTGCAGGATGTGCCCTAGCAGGGTCTTTGGAAGCGTGTGTGAGAGCCCAATTCTCTTTCTGTCCCTTTACGGGCCGACCAAAGACAGGTCAGGGGCGGAAGAAGCTGTAGAGCAATACGGTGAGAACGATGCCGCTGACCACCATGTAGACCTTGTCCTTTTGGGCCGCAAAGCTAAAGAGGCAGAAAGCGACCCTCATGATCGGGGTCGCAATCAGAAGCAGAATGCCCAATTGGATAATACTGCGACTGTCCAGGTGGCGAACGCCGTCGAGGACTGGCGAGATCCGGTCGGCGGGGCTGGGAAGGCCGTGAAAATGGCGATAATCCGGCTCTACTCCATGCGCCCGCAACAGATACAGAATGCCGCCAACCAACACCACGAAGGCAGCCAAGCTAACACCCGCGCGCAGCATCTGGCTGATGGCGATCTCCATTTTCAGATCGGCTTCCGATGTCATCGGATCACAACCTTCCTGTAGCTCCGCTGTAGATCATTTCCACCCCCAGCGCGACGATGACCACGGCGAAGACTATCCTGAGGATAGGAACACGGATCTTGACCAGCATGCGCGCCCCCACCAGCGAGCCCGCCAACACTCCCAGCATGACCGGCGCCGCTAACCCGGGCGCGATATAGCCGCGTCCCAGGTAGACGCCCGCGCTGGCCGCAGCCGTTACCCCGATCATGAAATTACTGGTGGTGGTGGACACCTTGAATGGCAGCTTCATCGCGTGATCCATGGCCAGGACCTTCACTGCTCCGGAACCGATCCCGAGAAGGCCGGACAGAACTCCCGCGACAAACATGATGCCAAAGCCAGCCGGAACATTCTGCGCGACGTAGGTCTGGCGGCCATTCTCAGTCGGGTAGTCTCCACTCAACCTCAATTTCTCGGCCAGCGCATTTTGCTTTGGATGCAGCTCGTCCGCTTTGGAGCGGAACGAACTCCAGGCGGAGTAAATCAGTGTGAGGCCAAAAATGATGCCGATGGCAGGGGTTGAAATGCGCGTGGTGAGGTAGGCACCCACCAGGGCGCCTACGGTGGTTGCGACCTCGAGAAACATGCCGATCCGCACATTGGAGAAACCTTCGCGAACGTAGGAGACAGCGGCGCCGGAAGAAGTGGCGATGACAGAAATGAGCGAAGCACCAATGGCGTAGCGAAGATCGATATGAAAGAGCAGGACGAGGACGGGCACGATGACCACGCCGCCGCCCAAGCCGGTGAGCGCCCCGAGCAGCCCGGCGAGAGCCGACATAAGCAGCACCGCGCAGGTGAATTCAATCAGACCCATCTGGATTGTGTTATTTCGCTACGGCAGCGACGACAAGTTCCTGGTCAACGGTCCGGTTGAGCACCAACCCATAGATGTTCATCATCTGAGCGTAGTTTTCTGCCGCAGTATATCTGGTCTCATATTCCAGCCGGGCCTGGGATCGCATCGAGGCTGTGTCAGCAGGGTGCGCGACCCACCATCGCACCGCTTCCACCAGGCCCGTTGGCTGGCCGGCCTCAAAGTGCAAGCCCGTACGGTGATGGTCGACAATGGACGCCAAGCTTCCCAGCTTGCTTGCAATGACAGGCAGACCCGCAGCGAAGGCTTCGGCGATGATCATGGGGAAGCCTTCATACCATGTCGACGGCAAGATAAGCACCGACGCAGCCTTCATCTTTTGCAGGATTTCCCCTCGCGGCAACCACTTTAACCAGGTCACACTTTCCATTTCGCGACTGGCCTTCTCCACTTCTGAACCCAGCGGACCATCGCCCGCAATCTGCAGAGGGAGTTCATTTCCAATCTGCCGCCATGCGTCCAACAGCGTGCCGATACCCTTCTCCGGCGCTAATCGTCCCACAAAAAGGGCATAGTTTCCCCTGCCCCCACCTAGCCCCGGATCGGTTTGGAGGTAGTTAGGCTTGACCAGGATTTTCTCAGCTGGTAAGCCTCCCTGGATAAATTTGCTGCGCGCGAAATCGGTGAGAGCGATATAAGCAGAGACTGCTTTACTCCAGGTCTGCTTATAGTTGTGGGTGGCCAGCATGGCGACTCCGGCAGCCGTAGCGAACCTGGTGCCGCGATAGCAGCCATGCACGACTCCGGGCCAGGGGACCTGCTTGCCCAGACAGTCTTCACATACATGTCCGTCGCGGAAAAGGGTGGCCGCGGGACAAAGCATGCGGTAGTTGTGCAGGGTTTGCACGACCGGAATTCCCTGTTCATTCGCAGCATAGTAGACGGCGGGGGAGATGACTGCGAAAGTATTATGGACGTGAACGATGTCCGGCTTTTCCCGGTGCATCAAGTCGCCAAGCTCGCGGTGTACTTGCTGGTTCCAGATCGTTTTGCCAAGCACGACCAGTGGGTTCTGGCCCAGGATCTGATCGTTGCTGACCTGGTAAAGAAGCACCTGGTGGCCATGCGAACGCAGCAGATCGGCCTCCTGGGCAAAGACCTGGTCCTCGCCCCCGGGCTTCTGATACGAATTGTGCACGGAGAGAATCTTCATCTCAAACGTTTTGCTTGCCTCGTATGGCGCGGGTGACCATCTGCTTCCATACACTCTGGGTCAGAAGCAGATCGACCGCCCTCTGGAACAGCGGACGGGGAAGGCGGTTGGAATATCGCCAGAACTGGTCTACCTTGGAATTCGCCCGCAGCCCGTAGCGGCATAGATCGCTGTATGCCTGACGCGTCGCTGGATCGTTGTTCAGTCGATGCCGGATATAGTTCATCTTCAGATAAAGCGTATTCCGACTGATGGGGGGAAAGGATTGGGCCAGCGCCCCATCCACGCCCTCGAGGTAATGTTTCTGTTCCAGCCAGAGACTGTCCATGATTTTGAGCTCCCGCTCCAGGCGGCGCGGGGTGATTCGGGTGGAGTTCTGGTCATTCGCACCATGCAATCGCCAGCGTGCGAGTGGTTCATCCACGGCGCAAAGTCCAGTCATCAGCGGAGCCAGGCGGTGAATCATCTGCTCGGCGTAACCGGTATATTCCACGGGTATGGGGAAGATGCGGTCAGCTACTTCACGGCGGAGCGCGAGGTTGGTAGTGGGCGGCAGGCCCATCAATATTCCCGAATTGTCGTAGGTGATCTGCGCGCAGTCGCCCGACGGGAGGGCGCTCAGTAAAGGATAAACGCCGCGTGCCCGCTTCTGGTTGTCCACCAGGCTGGCGCGATGAATCGCAAAGCCGGTCTGCGGATTAGCCTGAAAAGCATTCACCACCGCTTCGATTTTTCCCGGCAGGAAGGTATCATCCGCATCGAGCAGGCAAATTACGTCGCCGGAACAGTTGCGATAGGCGGCGTTGAGGTTTGCCGCCATGCCGCCATGAGGATTGCGCAGCAGCCGTATACCCAGGCCGCGACTGATGTAGGATTCAACCACATCGCAGGAGTTGTCCTGAGAGGCATCGTCGCTGACGATGATTTCCGTCGGCGGATAGGTTTGCTCGAGCGCACTGTCGATGGCCTGGCCAACGTAGGCGCCGTAGTTAAAGCAGGTGATCAGCACGGAGACGGAGGGTTTCTGTGCAAGACTCTTCAGTGCGATGGGAACGAGCTTGCTCGCTGCTGATTCAACCGCCATGCCGTGAGTACCCTCGGACATCCTCTCAGATTAGTCAAGTGCCCTCAATTCCTCTTAGGGGTCAGGTTGAGATAAAAGGCTCGCCATGCGTCCGCGAAGCGCTCCTCAGAACACGCGGAGGCCGCCTGCCGGGCTCGTTGGCCCATGGCATAGCGTGCGGGTCCCTCCAGGCCCAGAAAGCGCTCTAATCCCTGTCTAACCCCAGCGACACTGGTTTCAATTAGAAAGCCATTGTCACCATCCACCAACAAATCTTCCACTCCGTAGAGCTGAGAAACCAAAATGGGAAGACCGGCGGCCGCGGCCTCGTAGGTGACCAGAGAAAACGTCTCATATAGCGACGGAAAGACGAAGACGTCAGAGCTCCACAGGTAAGGACGAACGTCCCCCTGCATGCCGACAAATTTCACCCGGTTACTGAGCTGATGCTTCGCGGCCTCCTCGCCATAGCGTGCGATCAGATCGGGTTGACCACCCACGACGATCAGCTTGAACTGCTCCATGCCCGGCGTGCCCAGCGCTTGCAGCAGCAGGGGCAATCCCTTGCGCTCAAACTGTCCCAGCGCCACAAACAAACCCACCAGATCCTGGTCATCGATACCCAGGCTGTGACGAAATGCCTGGCGATCAAAGCCGGCCGGCATTTGTAACCGCTCCTGGCTGATGGGATTCGGCAATACAGTCAGCTTGTTTTCGATATAGGGGAATTCCGCTTTGAGCTCCCTGGCCAGGCCTCGGGACGGGACCACGACCTGTTTCGCTCGAGTATAGGTAAAACTTTCCATCCAGGCGTGGAGCTGATGATCGAGCCAGCGGAACCCACCTCGCAGGCCCCTGGCGCCGGACTTCTTCCAATGTCGCTTGAGATACATGCCATGGCAAAAGTGCGAGTAAAGGATGTCGCCAAAAGCCAGATTGCTCTCGATCGCCTGAATCAGATCGAACTTCTCCCCGCCGCGGAGCCGGTAGAGAAGATAACAGAGCGGCGCCATGAAGTGATAGACGACAAAGAGCAGGGCCAGGGGGCGCATAGGCGAAGGTACGCGCACAAACTGTATCTTTTCGGGACAGGGATTCTCGAACTCAACAGCGAAGACGGTAAACTCATGCTCCGTCGCAAGCGCGCGAAGCATCGCCAGATGACAACTCCCGATTGGATTGTTGCGGGTTATTTTGTAGTCGAAGATGGCGATGCGCAAGCAACGGACCTCAATCAGAGACTTTGCACCTGTCACCGGACAGGGGTACCCCATAGCTCGATTATTTGCGAGAGCTGAGACTAGGCGATCCGTGTACTTCATACGCCTGACTTTGGAGACAGGCTGCGCGGATTTAGAGCAGCGGAGTCCCACATGCTCGCGCCCAGAAATTGGGAGATACCTCGCGAATTTCCTGCGAGTGTGGCACTGGACGATGACTGCGTGTGCGCCTTTCTTTAAGGAAAGGCTGGCGGATTAAGAGCAGCGGAATCCCACATGCTTCCCAGGAAATCGGGAATATGGGGCACCCCTATCCGTTGGCAGGGAGAGTTTCTAGGGATAAGTCGCGGATCGCTCTAAGCATTTTCACTTCTGGTGTATACAGAGCAACCACTCCCGACGTGGCTTTTCCTCAAGAAAAGCCGCACTTCGCGGCGCTTGACTGTGCAGAGTAGAAGTGAAAATGCTTCTATGCCATCTTGACCAGCGAAAGGCGGCCCGGGCGGGGCACCTTGCTGACGATCTTCTTGGCGATCTCGAGCGATGCTGTGGCTGCGGGGGAAGGTGCGTTGCAGACATGGAGGGAATTTTTGCCTTCCAGCAGAAGGAAGTCGTCGACCAGGCTCCCATCGCGAAGAAGAGCCTGCGCGCGCACGCCACTCTTGCTCGGGATCAGGTCATCGGCTTGAATCTCCGGTACCAACCGCTGCAGGGCTCGGGTAAATGCAGCTTTGCTCATAGAGCGGTACATCTCCTGAGCGCCTTCGCGGTAATACTTCGAGGAGAGCTTCCAGAAACCGGGAAACAACAAGACTTCAGAGAGATCGCGCCAACTGAAGTCCGACTTGCGATACCCCTCGCGCTTCATGCTCAGCACGGCGTTGGGGCCGGCGTGAATGCTTCCGTCCATCATGCGTGTGAAGTGCACACCGAGGAAAGGAAACGCCGGATTAGGCACAGGGTAAATGAGATGACGCACCAAATGGCGGCGCTCCGGCTTTAGCTCAAAGTACTCCCCGCGGAAGGGGACGATGATGGCCTTCGGTTGCATGCCGCCCAGCTTCGCCACACGATCGCTGTGCAGACCTGCGCAGTTGATCAGGAAGCGGGTTTCAAGCGAACCCCATGAGGTTTCAAGCAGGTGACCAAGAGGGGTGGGCACAACGTTGAGAACCTCAGTGCCAACCTTGAGCTCTCCTCCCTGCTGCTGTATCTCATGCACCAGCGCGTGGCAGACCTGCCGATAATCGACAATGCCAGTGGTGGGCACGCGGATGGCAGCGATGCAGGAAACATGCGGTTCCACTTCTTTCACTTCTTCCGGGAGACAGCCGCATCGCCGGTACGCCGTTCTGTAGAGCACGATCGAAGATGTTATCGAGCTGGGGAATCTCCTCCGGCCTGGTAGCGACAATCAGCTTGCCGCAAATGTCGAACGGTACACCATATTCATAGCAAAAGGCGCGCAGGGATTGGTTCCCTGCCTGGGCCAACTCCGCCTTCAGGCTGCCGGGTTTGTAATAGATACCGGAATGGATGACGCCGCTGTTGCGGCCGGTCTGGTGCTGGGCAAAACCAACTTCTTTTTCCACCAAGAGAATTCGGGCAAAAGGATAGCGGCGGCCAAGAGCGGCGCCGGTCGCGAGACCAACGATACCTCCACCGATTATCGCGAAATCATACATTTGGATTGCCTTTAAGAAGCCTCTGCCTGGGGCAGGGCCGGATTGACATCAAACGGCAACAACCTCTGTAGACAGGCCCATTTTCTCGAGATCGGCCTTGATCTCGGGCTGGTAAATCGGGTTCATGGCAATGGCCAGGTCTGGTTTGTACCGCTTGAGAAAGGCCGGGGAGACGATCTCCTGCCCGGTGCCGGCCATGTATTTGCCTTCGCGAAAGGGATTGATGTCGACTACGTACTCGATCTCGCAGTCCGGTGTGTGCATGTTGAGCGCAGTCAGAAAGGCCACGCCCTTCGATCCCGAGCCCCATACCACAGCTCGCTTACCGCTGTTCTTTGTTTGTTCCAGCTTGCTCTTCCATGAGGCCATTCTGGCCTTCTGGTGCTGGGTGAAGAATTGGATATCCTTGTTGAGCTGGGTGGGGTCTGGCTTCTCGACCGAAGACGCAGGCGTGCGCGACGGCTTGGTCGAAATCATCAGATACTGACCGTCGTAGTCGGTCCAGACATCGAGCACATCGAATCCTGATTCGCGAAATAACAGGGAGAGCGAATCTGCGTTGAAGTACGAGCAGTGTTCGTAGTAAATATCCCAGAAAGCGAGATCGCGCAGCACGCGATTCATGTCCGGCACCTGAAAGAACACCACGGTGTCGTAGCGGTCACCCACCGAGCGACGCACCGTGCGCACGAAATTGGCGGTGTCGGGTATGTGCTCCAGGGTCATTTTGCAGCACACAAAGTCACCTTGCACGTGGGCATACTTTTCCCCGTAGAAGTCGGCCACGAATTCAACCTTGGCGTCGCCGGCGGAGGGATTGCGCGCACTGACGAATGCGGGGTCGAAACCGACGCCGCTGTTGTTGCCCATCTCGCATACCATCGAGAGGAACTCGCCCTTGCCACAGCCAATCTCAATCACCTTCTTGCCGTGCAGATCGTATTTATCGATCAATTCGGAGGCCAGGCGGCGATGGAAGGCCTGAAAGGTCCCGGAAAAGCCCTGCGTCTCCTCATAGTCTGCGGAGTAGTTGTGCACGGTCGGATCGAAGACGGTATTGGCCATAAAGCCGCAATAGGAGCAGCGACCCAGAGCAATGTCACCCTTGGGAAAGTTCACCGCGACCTCGCGGGTCGGCATCTGCAGCACACTGTGCACCGGCACCCGCGGGACCTCATAGAAGACACTCATGTCTCCCTTGAGGCAGTTTGGGCAGGTCTTGATCTCAGGCATTTCTTGGTCCCCGTGTAGAAGAATTTGTCACTGGCAAGGTTAGAAGGCACATTCCGACGCCCTCGCTCCATGGCAGTGGGTTGGGTCAGGTAGGCATGGTTGTGGTAGACGACGATCTCAGGCGGCGGCACAGTCTCTCGTGCAGTGGGGCAAACAAGGGTTTCGCTTAGGCTCTGGGGCCTTTCACGACGGTGTCTACATGGGATCTCACCCTCCGCAAAAAACGCGAATGGTGAGATCCCGAACATCGGTTGAAGAAACTACCTGGCGGCTACTGCCTCAGGACGATACACCTTGACGCCGTCGGCTGCGTCAGGGCTGTCATAGGCCGCGGCAATCTCCTCCGGCATGGGGCTCAGATCGGTTCCCTTCATGAAGTCGCGCAACGAGGTCCCTATCGGATGTGAATCGAGATTGGGAGCGCCGTTCTTAGCCTTCACATCAATCAGGCTGACCGTACGGAAGTCGATGCTGAAGCGGGTTCTGCCCGAGGTGTTGGGCACAGTCGAGTGCATGTTGGCCGCGGAAAAGACCAACGCGCCGCCGGGCTCAGAGATCACCCGAACTTGGGGATCCAGTTCCATCGGCTGTTCAGGCTTTGGCTGTTCCCGGGTATCGGACTTGATGTGCTTGGCTGCATCCGCGCGGCCGGTGCTGTTCCAGGCGTAGTAGTTGAACTTGCTGGAGCCGTTCTTGACCGCCTCGTTCCAATATCGCGGATGGAAGGCCATCGAGCTCTCCGAAGACATCTCGAAGATGGGCAGCCACCAGTTCAGCTGGCACAGCGGCGCCGAGTACCAGGTATCGCGGTGGAGATGGTGGGCATATCCCACGCCGGAAGTCAGATAGGCGTCCGAGGTGACGGCACGCAGGCGCGGCACATCGAGATAAGTGGTTTCCATATCGCAGCCAAAGTCTTTCAGCATGGCCTGAATCAGCCGCTTCGACTCGGGGTGATGGATGAAGGCCGGCTTGAGGGGCGCGAAGATGCGGACAAACTCTTCCACCGGCATGTCGTACTGCGCCGTGGTCGGATCGTCTTTGCCAAAAGCATCCTTAATCATTTCCGCGGCGAAATTAGTAAAGGCCAGCGAGCTGGGCCGCGGCGAATAGACAAAGAGTTGGCCGTCATACAAATGCTGGCGGCGCTTTTCATCATCGAACCTGGAATCTACATAAATGCTGTGCATTGATCGATCTCCTTTTTAGACCACCGCAGGCGTAGGAATGGGAATAATGAATTTTCCGCCGCCAGCCTTATAAACGTGTTGTTGCTCCATGATTTCGCCGGCAAAATTCCACGCCAGCAAGAGAACATAATCCGGACGGGTATCGAGCAGCTTCTGGGGAGAAAGAATCGGCAGGTGATTGCCGGGCATGAACCGGCCCTGCTTGAACTCATTCAGATCGACGACGTAGTCGAGCAGCTCCCGATCGATGTTGCAAAAGGCAAGCAGCGTGGTGGCCTTGGCCGCGGCTGCATAGCCGGCAATGGTCTTGCCTTTACCCTTCAAGTCTTTCAACAGCGTGGTCAGATCGTCGCGCACCGCATGCACCCGGTCCGCAAACCCCCGATAATACTCAATGCTGGATACACCCGCATTCCGTTCGTCCGCCAGAAGCGCCTTCAGGCGCGCGGTCGGAGTTTCTACCGGCTCCACAAACAGCCGCAGAGATCCGCCGTGGATTTTGGTGCGCTCCACATCGTTCAGGTAAAGGCCATGATCGCGGAAGAGCCGCGCCAGCGCCGTCACCGAGAAATAGCAAAGATGCTGGTGATAGATGGTGTCGAATTCACACTTCTGGATCAGGTCAACCAGGTAAGGCGCCTCGATAACAGCCACGCCTGTGGGCTTCAGCAAGGCAGCGATGCCGTCGACAAAGCCTTTCAGATCGGCCACGTGGGCGAGTACATTGTTAGCCAGGAACACATCGGCCTTCTTGCCCTCGGCGCTCAGCTTTTCGGCCAGTTCCTTGGTAAAGAAGGTGTTGATGCTGTTGACGCCCCGCTCGTTGGCGGTGCGCACCTGCTCTTCGGCAGGATCGATTCCGAGAACAGGGATGCCATGCTTCACGAAGTTGCGCAACATGTAACCGTCGTTGGACGCAGCTTCGATCACCAGGCTCTTGGAATTGAGGCCCCGGGCATGGACGATCGCTTCAGCACTTTTGGCGAAATGTTCCAGCAGGCTCTTCGAGACAGAAGAAAAGTAAGGATAATTGCGGCAGAAGAGAATTTCCGGCGGAACGGTTTCGGTGATCTGCACCAGTGAGCACTCGGGGCAGAAGACCAGGTCCAGGGGCGCCGTGACTTCCGGCGAACCCAGCTGATCGGCTGAGAGCAAAGCATCGGCCAGCGGAGTGGTTCCGAAGGAAAGAATCGAAATGCACTCCGCACAGTCACATGCGCGGCAATGAAAGGTGGATTGGGTCATACCGTAGCGGCTCCGGCGACAACGGGGGCGGTCGCTTCCTGGTTGGTCCAACGCAGAGAAGAGTCGAGAACACCATCCTCGATCAGCTTCCGAATATGGGCGATTCGCTTGAAGCGCGGTCCCTCGAAGTCTTCCAAAACGAGACCGATCTTCTTGTAGGTTTCGTGCAGTTCCACCGCGCCCTTGCGTGCATCCCAGGCAGGTTGGAACTCGGGCAGCACCTTGCGGATCTTGCTGCAATCCACACGATAGCAGCGCTTGTCGGGCCCGGCGTCCGCGGCGTACTCGATCACCGTGTTCGGCACCGTCTCTTTGACGATGTCGGCCAGCTCGTAAATGCGGTAGTTGTCCTCGTTGCGTCCTACGTTGAACGCCTCGTTGTGGACCAGGTCAATGGGAGCGTGCATCGCGGCGATGAAGGCCCGCGAGATGTCGGCGATGTGCACGATCGGTCGCCACGGGGTGCCGTCGCTCTTGATGTGGACCTTGCCGGTGGCGTAGGCCCAGGCCACCAGGTTGTTCAGCACCAGGTCGAAACGCAACCGGGGCGAAACGCCGAAAGCCGTGGCATTGCGCAGAAACGTGGGGCTGAAGTTGTTATCCGCCAGCTGGGCAACGTCCTGTTCCACCAAAACCTTGGAGGTGCCATAGGGGGTAACGGGGTTGAAGGCCGAGTGCTCGTCCAGCAGGTCATCGCCGCCGGCGCCGTAGTTGCTGCAGGAAGAGGAGAAAATATACCTCTGTACCCCTGCCTGCTTGGCCAACTTGGCCAGTTTCACCGATGCCTGGTGGTTGATCTCGAAGGTCAGACCTGGATTCAGGTCGCCCAGGGGATCGTTCGAAAGCCCGGCAAGATGCAGAATGGCTTCGAAGCCCTCGACATCGGACAGGGTCACATCGCGAACGTCCTTGCGAATCTCAGGGATCTCTGCGATCCCATCGCTGAAGGTGCTGCGCTCGAAAAGATCGGTGTCGAGCCCAACTACCTCATGCCCTGCCTGCAGCAGCATTGGCACTAATACCGTTCCGATATACCCCGCGTGGCCCGTTACTAATACTCGCATTCGCTTCCTCCCAAGTTTGCCATGGTGCGTTGCCGCTTTCCCAGTAAGTCTCCAGGATCTTCTTCTCGCGAATAGTATCCATACACTGCCAGAAGCCGGTGTGTCGATACGCCATGAGTTGCCCTTCGCCCGCCAGCCGCTCCAGTGGCTCCTTCTCGAAGTGGGTACTGTCGCCGTCGATAAAGTCAAAGATTTCCGGCTCCAGGACAAAAAATGCTCCGTTGATCCAGCCTTCCTTTGTCTGTGGCTTCTCAGAGAACTCGGTGATCTGATTGCCATCCATTTCGAGGTGGCCAAAGCGCGCCGTCGGCCGAACCGCGGTCAGTGTGGCCAGCTTGCCATGGGAGCGATGAAACGCGAGCAGATCGTGCAGGTTTATATCCGACACTCCGTCGCCCCAGGTGAGCATGAAAGTTTCGTTGCCCAGATAAGGCGCGAGCCGCTTGATACGGCCGCCGGTCTGGGTCTTCATGCCGGTATCGACCAGGTCCACGTTCCAGTCGGGAACCACTCCACCGTTCATCTTGACTTTGCCGGTCTTGAGCGAGACGCTCAGATCCCGGTTCAGGGAGCAATAGTCGAGCATGTACTTCTTGATGACTTCGCCTTTGTAACCCAGCGCGATGGCGAATTCATCGAACCCGTAATGGGCGTAGTGCATCATGATGTGCCAGAGGATTGGCTTGCCGCCAATCTCCACCATCGGTTTGGGCTTAAGTTCCGTCTCTTCGGCGAGACGGGAGCCGAGGCCCCCTGCAAGAATTGCAACTTTCATTAGGATTTACCTCCGTGGATTATCGGGACGGGGGGAATTATTTGATTACGAGGCAACATCAATCGACGTTGCGCTCTCCATGGTCACTTTCGCCTGCGGCATCTGGAGCCTGAAGAGTACCTGATCGGCTGCGATCAACACATCTTTTCCCATGCGCCGCATATGCCTTACCAGCCAGGGCAGCAGCAGCAGCAGGTAACACCGCAGGCGCTGCCCAGGAGTAACGCGGGCCCGGACGATGCTTAAGAAGTACTCGCGGAACATGCGCCACTCCGGGAAGGTGATGCTGGTGGTCTTGTTCGGGTCCCACCATTCCGGGCTGGGCAGTGTGCCGTGACGGTTGGTCAATCGGAACCGCGGAGCTTTAAGACGGACCGGCTTCACCTGTGAAGATTGCCTTTCGTGGCGGGTACTGATGAACAAAAACTCCGGAATCTCGTGGAAGCGCCCGATCAAGCCCATCTGCGCCAGCAGGACTCCGTCGCTATTGACGTAGCTGCCCTGGGGAGGAAGTGCCCGCAGCGCGCTCAGGCGCATCACGCCAAATATCTGGTAACACATATGGTCGTTCAGCAGCAGGTCTTTAAAACGGACCACGGGGTTCGGAGACTCGGTCCGAAGCGGCCACTCGTAGTTCTCGACAAACTGACCATGCTCATCGATGACCCGGGTCAGGGTGTGGGCAACGACCAGGGAGTCATCCGCTTCCAAAGCGTCGACACAGAGACGCAGAAAGTCGGGCTGAATCATGTCATCGTGGGCCGCCCATTTGAAGTACTTTCCGGTGGCCTTGAAATAGACATTTCTGAGGTTCCAGCCGGCGCCCATGTTACGGTCGGTGCGGTAGTACCGGATGCGGGAATCCTGCGCCGCGTAGTGGCGGCAGATCTCCTCACTGCGATCGGTGGAGCAGTTGTCGGAGATGATCAGTTCGAAATCCCTGAACGTCTGATTGAGGACCGATTCGATTGCGTTGGCAAGAAAACGATCTCCGTTATAAAGAAAGAGCCCGATGCTGACAAGGGGGTTAGTACTCATTGCGTGATGCTCCGATCTAGGTTAGTGCGCAGTTAAGGCTGCGAGGAACGAAGGAGACGCCATCGTGCAAATGTTCAATGAGAGCTTTTTTGTGGGTATTTCATGCAGGAGTTTTGTGCTACGACTGAGGTCCTGAGCCCGCTCTGCTGCGAGTCCCGTCCGCGTCGTATTTTTTTTGGAGTTGCAAACACCCTTCACGACATTTTTTTCCAGCGAGAGACTAATTGTTTGAGCCAGCTTTGCCGAATTAGCAGATTGACGGCGAAATCAAACGCCGCGAGAGGAATGTAGAGCGACAGTTTCCAGAACCACACATGCCTGGCATCCGGCCCGGAATTGCAAGCCATGAAGCGCTCGTAGTGACGTCGCACGTCAGGATCCCTGGCCAGACGGGCGTGCAGGTAACTGTTGTAAGCGATGTACGGGTGCAAGCTAAGCGGCTGAAGATCGTCCGCCAACTTGGGGGCGATGCCACCGAGGAAGTGTTTCTGAGCGGC
Organism: uncultured Acidobacteriaceae bacterium; assembly: GCA_963796145.1. Classification (GTDB taxonomy): domain Bacteria; phylum Acidobacteriota; class Terriglobia; order Terriglobales; family Acidobacteriaceae; genus PALSA-350. The sequence continues at coordinate 236,208 of CAWCKO010000046.1, forward strand.
CCACAGGGCCTCGCAGTACTCCAACTCGCGCTTGAACGAGGCCGCCGTCACCCGGTCTGGTCCATAATTGTTTTCGCCGTGCAGGCGGTACTGCGCCAAGGCCTGGTCTTCGCAAGTCACGTTGGTGATCAACGGAGCCAGGCGGGTAATCAGTTGGTCGGGACATCGTACCAGCGGCTCTGCCAGCGGTAAGGGAAAGATGCGTTCCGCGACATCGCGACGGAGGCTCAACCCCGAGGTCGGAGGCATGTAGGGCAATATGCCACCATCCTGCAAAAGACGGGAGCCGTACCATCCACTGGGTAACGGAGCAGACATCGGCCACACTCCCTGGCGGCGGAGATCTGCAGTCACTCGGATCACACGGTGTACGCCAAAACCGGAGTCGGGGTGGGCCTGAAAATCAGCCACAATCCGCTCCACCTTGTGGGGCAGGAAGAGGTCGTCGGAGTCAAGCAGGGCAATAATCTCGCCCCGGCTAACCGCAAAAGCAGCATTGAAGCCCGACGCCTGTCCTCCATTCGCTTTACGGATGAGGCGCAAACGCGAATCCTTGCGCTCATATCCCTCGATCACCTGGACCGAATCATCGGTAGACCCGTCGTCGCAGACGATCAGCTCGATGTTGGCATACGTCTGATCGAGGGCACTCTGAATCGCGTGCCCAATGTAGCGGCCGTAGTTGTAGTTGGAGACCAGAATGGAGACCAGCGGCTCCGCCGCCAACGGGGACAGTTCGACAGGATGTAATCCGCTGATGGTTTCATACTCGACAATAGCCATAATAAGCTTGAGTAAGACGAGGTTCAGCCGTCCCTTGAGGACTCACTGATGCGTTGACCGCATACTCAGTATGCTCCTATCCCCTTCACCACCAGCCCAGGCGTTGCGAGAATGATTTTGATGTCCAGCAGCAGCGACCACTCACGAATGTATTGCAGGTCGAGCCGCACCATCTCTTCAAACGGAAGTTCACTGCGCCCGTTCACCTGCCAGAGTCCGGTAATACCGGGATATACAGCAGACCGGCCCTCGGACCAATCCGCGAATTCGCGGCTCATACCATCCGGTCCCAGATCGCCGGCAGGCAGTGGCCTGGGCCCTACCAGGCTCATCTCCCCGCGCAGCACGTTGATCAGCTGCGGCAGCTCGTCGAGGCTGTAGCGGCGAATGAACCTGCCGATCGGAGTCACCCGCGGATCCTGCTTGATCTTGAAGATATGGCCTTGCTTTTCATTGGCATGGGCCACATGGGTGCGGTCCATCGACGTGTACATGGAGCGGAATTTGAGGAACATGAAATGACGGCCGCCCCGGCCCACACGCGGCGCCTTGTACAGGATGGGGCCGTCTGAGGTGAACTTCACCAGGGCCGCGATCACCAGCAAGGTGGGCGCGAGAAAAATGAGCGCAACGGTCGAGGCAACGATGTCGAAGGCCCGCTTGACGAACTCCTGACCTTTGGTGAACGCCAGGGGCCGCAGCTCGACCAACGGCAAGCCGTACTGGTTCACCACGTTGATCCGGCCGGGTTCGGGTGCAAAATCCACCGTGCAATTGACGATGACACCCATGCGTTTGAACACCTTGTTGCATTCATCGAGCTCACCACGCGATATTGAGCCGTTGAGAAGAATGATGCGATTGAGGTGTTCGCGATTGATGACTTCAGCCAGCTTTTCGGTCGTTCCCAGGATCGGCATGGGAAGCGACAGGCCTTCGGTTGTGTGACCCTGAGGGACGATCAGGCCTTTGATCACATTGGCTACATTGGCCGAGTTCATGAGAGCCATCAGCCGGCTGGCATGGGTACCGTCTCCCAGCAGCGCTGCCCGGATGGGCGAAGGCCAGTGCCGCTCAGCCAGCCCGGCCGCGGCAACGCTGACGCACCGCGCCAGGCTTAGGCTGAAAAAACTGAGGGGCGCAAAAATCATGAAGAACGAACGCGATACACCGGTGCCAAGCTGGCGGGAGAAGAAAGTGACGATGACAATGATGCAGCTCGCTAGCAGTGCTCCTTCGGCGGAATTGATGATGCTGTTCCAGAGCCGGATACGGCCCGCGACGCGATAGAAGCTGAGGCGCCAAGCCATGACAATCCACAACATCAGGACCACCATCAACGACGGAGCCCAGATCGAAGCATAGGTCCAGCTCACCCGTTGGCTCGCCAACGGGTTCAATAGCACTCGCATCTGGATGGTGCAGCTCCAGGCAACTGTCACCGCGAGCAGATCCAGCACGAATTGCATTGTCTGATAGAAGCGAAGATTCCGGACAAGCATGAGAGAAGTTCTCCCCGTACGCCCCCCCGGCATTGCCAGGGAAGCGTTCCCGTTAACGAAAGCAGTCAAAGCCTTTCTCCTGGTCGAGTCTTAGAGCAACAGGGGCGTTGGCCAGCCACCGTCGCAGGAGAAATGCGATAGAAAAGGGAACGTTGTTACTTGAAGACGCTCTGTTAAGTCACGAAAGCTCTGTGGTAGCGAACTGTCGCCGGCATCCTTGTTCCCTGGTTGTTGGCAGTTGGTCTATGCAGCCGATGCGTGGGGTGGGGGGAACTCCGCGTACACACCGGCTGCTCACGAAGATGCTCGTAAGCCAACTTGAGTTGCTAGTTTGATATCACAGTTACATTTCCGGTAAACATCGCGCAATGTGGTCCCCGGCAGTCGGGACCACACATCTTTAGCCGCGTGCCGCGCCGGCGTAACTGTTGTAGTGGTTGACGTATGCCGGATCCTCAATACGAAGATCGCAGCCATTAAGAATGGTGCCAATGACCGGCGTGCCATCATCGGCGAGCCGCTCCCTGGCTTCTCCTAATTGCTCCGGACTGGTCTCGCCGGCGCGACTGATCAGAATTACACCATCGGCAACCCGGCTCAGAAGCCGCGCATCGGCCATGCCCATCATGGGCGGGGAGTCGATGAGCACGAAGTCATAATCCGAGCGCACCAGTTCGATCAGGCTATCCAGATAAGTGGAATGAAGCAGTCTGGAGATGTTGGCCGGCTCCGATCCACCCGGCAACAGGTACAGTCCAGGCACCGTGCTGGGGCGGATCACCGAATCCGTCGCGATCGTTCCCCGGCCTTCATCGAGCAGCACATCACTCAAGCCGGTGGCAAATTGCAATCCGAAAAGCTTACCCAGGCGGGGCCGCCTGAGGTCGCCATCGACCAGCAGTACACGCCGTCCGATTTCCGCCAGGCTGATGCCAAGATTAGCCACTGTAGTTGTCTTGCCTGCCTTGGGGCGAGGGCTGGTCACGAGAATCACCCGCGGACTGATTCCATTTACCCGGCTCAGGAGAATCGATGTGATCGCAGACCGATAAGCATCCGCCATCATGGTCTCGTCCTGGCACCACTGCACCAACTCCTTGTCGACCGCCGCCGAACTGGCGGACAGCAAGCCGTTCTTCGACTCAGCTGCCGCAGCCCCTGCCCCGTTCAGGTTGCGCAGGGTGAGCGGGATGCGTTCGCTATTACCAATACGCGCCGAGGGGATCACCGCCAATTCAGGCACATTCAGGTGCTTGACACTTTGACCGGGCGTGCGCAGGCTGGCATCGTTGCGCTCGCGCAGCAGGATGTAGCCGGTCGCGAAGACCAGACCGCAGAGCAATCCCAAACCCAGATTGATCACCAGGCTCGGCCGGAAGGCGGACGTTGGCCTGGTGGCAGGACTGACCACGCGCACATCGCTCGACTTCAGGGCGGCAACGATGCTTGCCTCTTTCACCCGCTGCAGCATGGATTGGTAGATGTCACGGTTGGCATCCACTTCCTTCTTCAGAATGTTGTAACGAACCTCTTTCACAGACTGGTCGGAGACCACGCCCAACTGCGCCTGGTAGGCCCTGGTCAACAGTTGCTTGCGGCGCACGCTTTCAGAGTCCTGCACCCCAAGGCGGCGAATGACGTTGGCGCGCTGGCGAGCATTTTGCGCTTCCAGATCCGCGATTTGGGCGTTTAACTGCTGAATCTTGTAGTTGGCCGGGGTGAGCGTCACGCTCAAATCGGCCAGCTGGCGGCGGAGGTCAGCCAACCTTGCCTTGTTATCCCGCAGTGTCGGATCATCCAGAACCTGAGGCAACGCTTCGCTCGGGTTGGTGCGCGAAGTTTCCACCTGCGCCTGGGTACTCACCTGGTCTGCTTCGGCCTTCTCCAGATCGGACTGAATCGCCCGCAGCTTATCGGCCGCAACACTCTCCTGCGAGTCGGTGGGGATTACAATATTGGCCTGGCGCGCATAATCCTGCAGAGCATTTTCCGCATCCTGCAGTTTCTTTCGCGCGTCTGCGAGCTGGGTGGTGAGGAACTTGTTGGTGTTCCCAGCAGCGTAACCGCGGACATCCTGAGCCTGTTCGATGAACTGCTCGGTTAGCGTGTTCGCTGCATCCGCAGTCAGCTGTGGATCAGGACCGAGCACCGTCAGCATGATGAGATCGGAAGCTCCATCCTCCTTCACCTTGGCGCCGCCCAACATTCCCAACACCACTGCTTCACCCTGCGCCGGGGTGGCCACGGGACGGTCTCCAAACCAGCCTCGAATGGTGCCAATAATTCCCTCATCCGCGGCGATAGGCGCTGGAACCTTGGGACCCAGAATTGCCGCAGTCCGTTGGATTACCGGTGGGCTCTTCAGGAGCTTGGTTTGGGTCTCGATGTACGCGTCGCTGGTGACTGCGCTTCCGTTCGGATCTACGTCTTTGCGATTCATGAAATCCTGGTTGAGCCCAGTCACTTCCAGAATTGCATCCGCCTTGTAAACCTTGTGCGCAACCAGGGTGTACAGCACGCTAAGCAAAAGTGTACCGCCAATGATGATGGCGATCGCGGTGCGATGGCGGCGAAGCAACGCAGAGTAGTTCACCGAGGCTTCAGCCTGGGGCCGATTTGCCGCCATCGGACGCGACAACTCAATGGCAGTGGAGCGTCCGGAGTTCCGGCCTTCGGGCAAGCGAGGTCCAGGAATGATCTGCTGGTTCGGAGTCATGTTTTCAAGTCCCTTTCGGATTTAATCGGGTTCGCTAAACGGTTTCACTAGGATCTCGGAGAACACACCCATTGTGAAACTCGGATATGGAACCGATCGCATTCACGTGCGGTTCGCTTCGGACAAAGTACGGCCCCCCGTCAAGCCGGGGGTCTCGCTATGGGGCCATGCTCAGAAATTTGTGTAATCAAGACCAATACAGAATTACTGAATTCTATTTCCAGATGAGAAGGCCTGTTCCGACTCCAACACCTGTTAGGATCGCGGTCTCGGTGATTACCTTGGTCATGCTGTTGGGGACATAGAGAATGTCGTCAGGCCGCAGCTCCAAATCGGGTGCTTTGTTTTGCATAATCTTTTTTATGTTCGCGGGGATCTGTTCCCGCTGCGCGCCGCCGCTGGCGCGAAGAATCCTGGCCGAGCCGAGAGCTGCGTGGGGAGACCATCCCCCCGCCAGAGCGACCGCCTGGGTCAGGGACATGGTCTCGTTCTCCGTCATGACATAGCCGCCTGGCCTGCCCACATTGCCCAGCACGTAAACCATGCGCGCGCGGGGAACGGTAATCACATCGTGCGGCTTGATAGTGATGTTGCCCTGCGGGTCCTTGCCGCTCATGATGTCCCGAATATTGATGTGCGCCACGGAGTACTTGCCCGTCGGATCGGTGAAGGCGCCCGCCACCGGGATGGAGCCCTCACTCAGGTTGCGGGTAATCAGCACGCTGTCGCCGGCATCGGCACGCAGACCGCCGGCCTGGCCGATCACTTCCATCAGGTTGCGATTGCCGCGCAGCTGCACCACGCCCGGGGTATTCACGTTACCGGCTACAGACACCGGTTGGCTGCGGAAATCCGTGACCTGCACCATGACTTGCGGATCCTTGAAGAACTTCTTATATGCGCTCGTCAAAGCCGTCTGCAGTTGATCCACGGTCAGGCCGGCGGCATGCACCTGGCCGATCATGGGCAGGGTAACGGTGCCGTCGTTGGCAATCTGCGCCGGCCGATCCGAAATATCGTCGGCAGCAAATACTTTCACTGTAATCTGATCTTCCGGCCCAAGGATGTAGTTGGTCGAGTCAACGCTGGCGTTCGGCCTGGGCGTGGTGTAGCTTGCCGTGGAAATGCCAGGACCGTCCAGCGGCACACCCACACGACCGTCAACAGGGGTTACGCTCTGGGCGAAAGCCGGGACGAGCAACATGCCTTGAAGGCAAAGAGAAATCAAGATCATTTTGGCTGAAGACTTGTGCATAAAATCACTCACCATTGGATGCTGAAAATCTCGCCGAGAAATACCTCCGGCGGGGACGTGCTCCGAACGAGCGCTTAAGAGACAGGTATCGAGTCGAGAAAGCATAGGGCGCCAACCAAGGCCGGCAAGGGGGGACGTAACTTCAAGAGAACCAGAAAACGGGAGAGACAGAAAATATTCAAAGTTTCTACAAAACTACAATTAAGCCATTTTGCGTTCGGCAACCTCTGGAGCATACGGAGAAACCCAGTCTGGATGCATTTCGACCAAAACGGACCTGCGAAGAAGATTTACCGAAAGAATCAACCGCTGTGAGCGCCGGACCTCGACCAGGATGCCGGTCAGGCCTGCTAAAGGACCACGCAGAATTGAAAACGAACCCGATTCGCCGACTTCGGTATAGGGCCAGGCTTCCAACGGCACATCTAATCTGACCGTCTGCTGCAGCGCCTCGATTTCCGACTTGTCCGCGGGCAACGGGTTGGTGCCCGCACGGACCACATCGATCACGCCGCTGGTCATCAGGATTGGCACAATCGAAGATCGGTTTGTGGAGCAAAAAATGTAGCCAGGGAACAGCGGCATTTCAACCACTTTGGTTCGATCAGCCCATTGCCGCTTGGACTTGTACAGGGGCAAAAACTCAGTGAACCCCTTCTCACGAAGGGCCGTCGAAACCTGCTTCTCGTGCCGGGGACGGACGCGGAAGGCAAACCATTCGTTCGATTCGTTGGACCCTGAAGTGCGATACATGAGTATCTCCGTTACAAGAGTGAGCTTGCTTGCTGCCAATTCCCGATGGGGACTCACTTCGCTTCGAGGGGGGGACGATGCGAAACCTTCAAATTTTCCAGGCTAAAGGAACGGACCAGACGGGCTCCCGCCATCTCAGTTACAGTTTTAAAAAATCAAACTTTCGTCCAAGGCTCCAACTGCAGCCTAGCCTGTTCAAATGTTGCTATAGACGCGAGCAGGTGTCAATGAAATCCGCACCCGATCCGGCGCCAACTTGCGACATCCAATTCCCTGCGCCCAAACTGATGCTAAGCACAAACCCATCATCATTTACATCATCATGCGGTCAAAGCTTCGCCATCTCAGTCACATCGACCAAACGACTTTAGGGCCCAACTGTAAGGAGAAGACCGCCACTGGGGGGGTGTGGGGTTGATCGACGGACTCGGGTTAAGCCTGGGCCGTCGCTGGTCTTGCAGTTACTTACTGAACGTAATCTAGCGGCACCAGGGTTGGGTGTCAACAATTCTTATGGGTTCTCATCGCTGTGGATAACGCTAAAGTTGGTTACCAAAATCCACGCTGAGCCGTCCTGTTTTGAAACAAGCCCGATTTTGCACTAGTATCAGTGCAGATCGCGCAAGATTCGACTGGCCATCAAACCGTTGAGACCTTGAGTGGGTCCTGCTCCATTCGCAAAATAGCGTCCCGGCTTGATTCTTTGGCAAAAACAGGCTCGAAGTTCCGCTTGAAGCTCAGGAACCAACTCTCAAAGAAATTGAAGCTTAGCCAAGCCAAGCCATACGTCAATCCCAGGAGCACAATAAAATACAGCAAACCATAGGCGGTCGGTAAGGGATAAGTAACACCGAAACGCGTCGTCAATAGAGACTGGACGCCATAGTAAATACTCAAGTGAAAGACATACATCCCGTAGCTGTACTTGCCAAAGCTTCGCAGCCATCCCATTTGAAAAAATTTCCCCAGGAGACTCTCGTTGTATTGCAGGCAGAAAACGATGAGAGCACCGCACAGCAGAGCGAGACCGGTGATTCCAATTACCGCCATCAGTCGACCGGTCAACCAGAGTTCACGCGCAGGCACAAACACCGCAACAGCCCCGAGAGCAAGACCTCCGGCAGTCGTCATGCCGGCAAGAAGAGGTTTGGGAAACTCGCCCTTCATGGCAAAGATGGCCGCCAGAGCCGCTCCCACAAAAAGCCCATCTGCGCGAGTGGGGGTTAGAGCCCAGAGCCAGATTCCATCTCCGAAGTGGGGCACCAGGATCAGGCGCAACGTGAGCGTGGTACAGAGCGCTCCAGCGCACACTTTCACAATAGATCTTGGTGCGAGACGCCAAACGACCATCGGCCAAATCAGATAAAACTGCTCCTCGATCGCGAGGCTCCAAAAAGGTCCGATGATGCTTTCCGGATATTGGCCGTGATGCCACATCGGAATAAAGTTCTGGAAATAAAACAGATACGACAAATGATCGGGCAGGTTCTGAAGATTGGCCGCAGTCTTGATCCACGGGGAAAGATGTTCGCCCACGAACACAACCGCGATGGTCAGATAATAAACAGGAAAGATTCGAAGTATGCGGCGGCCGTAGAACGAGCTTGCCCGGTTCACGGCGGATTTGGTGTCGATCAGAATACCCGTAATCAGGAATCCCGACAGCGCAAAGAATAGATCCACTCCCCACGCGCCGAATAGAAAGACCGGCAGGAACCATCGCGTGACGGGGCCGTGCTGCACGAACACGTACGCTACGTGCCGCATGAGAACAGCGATGATCGCCAGTCCTCGAATGCCATCGAGCACTGGGACGTGTTTTCTTTTCACCACTTCCCCCCTCGGCCCTTTCGGGCCTCGGCTCATTCGGCTCTATTTGTGGAGTTTCCGCCGGACCTGGCTTCGCCATCTCAGTCACAATGACTGCAAATATCTGAAGCTGGTTAGCAAAATTTAGAAACCGACTCGTGTAGCCGAAGCCGCTGCGGGGGGTACAGGGCTATTGGATGGATCTGGGCGGGACAAACGCCTTATCCATTCACATTTTTGTAATGCCTACTGCCCGTAATCTAGCGGTAGCACCCCAGGGTGTCAATCATTTCGGTGGTGCCGGATGACGCCAACGTGCATTCCCAGAGGTTACCGGCCCAAAAAATCAAACTCGGCGACGCCTTTTATTCTCCCGGTCGTAGACATGGAGAACGCCACCGTGAGAGAGTTCATCGAACTGTCCGGTGACAGTTGCGCGAGCAGTTTCAGGATGCCCGGTTCCATCGGGCCACGATGAAGGCTTTTCCAGGCGTCGCCTTGGGTTATCATGAAGCCGCTCGAGCACGCGGATTTTTGGGCCCGCCGGCGACGTTTCAACCATTGCGCGTCCCGCATTTGCAAACCACCACCTAATGAGTCCGAAACAAGGAGAATCGTATGAGCTTTCTCTCAGGTATCGGCGATCTGCTCAAACAATATTCAGCCAGCAGCGCCGCCACAGGTAGCACTCCAGCCGTGGAGCAACACTTCGACCAGGTAGCGCAGGCGGTGCCCGCTTCTACTCTCGCCAGCGGCTTGGCCGAAGCATTTCGCTCCGGACAGACCGCGCCATTTCCGCAAATGGCTGCGCAACTATTCGCAAATGGAAATAGTCAGCAACAGGCTGGCGTGCTGAACGGTCTGATGGCTTCTCTTGGGCCTGCAGTGTTGGCCAAATTTGCCGGCAGCGCCCCCAACTCCCCACTAGCGTCACTGTTACAGTCCGGTTCGGTCACACCGGCGCAAGCGGCAAGCGTGAGCCCCGCCGATGTCGAAGCTCTTACCACTCATGCACAAAACCAGGACCCTTCGATCATCGATCGCGTAAGCGCAGTCTATGCCCAGCATCCGGTGCTTATCAAAAGTCTGGGCGCGGCTGCCCTGACGATTGCCATGAAGAAAATCGCTGACTCTCACGCCGCATAGGCTTTTTTTGGTGACTGTTTTGTGGACGTAAATCAATCGCTTAGAAGAAGGAGACAATGTAATGGCAGATCTCGACCAGTTGAAGCAGAAATATGCGCCCGTGATCCAGACGATCGAGGGATTTAGCGACTTAGGCGCGAAGCTGGATTCCGTTAGCCTGGATGGTGACAAACTGTACCTGAAAGGCTCTGTTCCGTCCCAGGTAGTTGCGAATCGGGTGTGGGATGTGATCAAGCAGGTCGACCCGACGTACTCCGACCTGCACCATGAAATCACCACCAGCGGCGGAGCCAATCAAAGCTACAGTGTCAAGAGTGGAGACACCCTGTCCAAGATAAGCAACCGCTTCTATGGGTCGCCTAACCATTATTCCAACATTGCCGCCGCCAGCAATATCTCCGACCCCAATAAGATCCAGGTCGGCCAACAAATCACCATACCTGTGCTGAGTTAACCAGAGCGCGATGCCGGCTGTGGGTCCGCTTGTTCGGGGGATCAAACACAGCCGGCTCCGCTCGGAGCTTGACCTGACCGCCTCATCTGCGCGATCGAACCTCAGCCAATGCGCAGCAGGCCTGCCAACCTAAGGCCTTCCGAAACAACCATTCAAGCCAGCACAGGGGATTATGCTGGATGCTGCCGACGCGCTCGTGCTTGCAGATTCAATTGGCTATAATCGCAAACTTGATCCTTAAACTGTTTATTTAGAGTTGGATACCTTACCTGCAGAGAATCTCCAGTTATGAAGGGTGAGTCATTCGGGGCGGGTCACATCACAACCCTGCTTCTCACTCCGTGCAGGAACCTTTAGAGAAGCGGGCTGGTAGCGACGACCAGCGAAGGCGATCCTCGCTGCCGTCATCTCTCCGTGGCGATCGACTGAATTACATTGGCAAGGCAAGCCCTATCTGGCTTGAGACGAAGAATTACCGAAGTTACACTTAACCAGTGTTACCCAAAACGCATCTTTTCAGAGTGGATCATGGCTGTTGAGGAGCGGCAAGTATACTTCAGTTGAGTGGAGGCACCGCTTTGCGTTTAGCGACAGAGCACTGTATGAGTGAAGGTGTCGTGCCCCCGCCTTCCGAGCGGGCGCGAGTCAATATTCTCGGGGTAGGCGTGAGTGCGCTGAACATGGAAATGGCGCTTCGCCAGACCGAGCTGCTGCTTGACCGGGGAGAGCAAGGCTACGTTTGCGTGACCGGCGTGCATGGAATCATGGAGGCGCAAGCGGATGAAGGTTTTCGCGACATTCTTAATCGCTCCTTCCTGACTACGCCGGATGGCATGCCCACGGTCTGGCTTGGCCGCATTCATGGGTTCAAACACATGGATCGCGTTTACGGTCCCGACTACATGCTCGGGCTCTGCGAGCGTTCCGTGGCACGAGGCTATAAGCACTTCCTTTTTGGCGGGAAGCCCGGCGTGGCGGATGAATTGCGGGAAGAGCTGACCCGGAGGTTCCCGGGACTGAAAATTGTCGGCACCTACACGCCGCCGTTCCGTCCGCTCAACTCTGCCGAAGAGGCAGAACTTCGCTCACAGTTGGAAACATCGCAAGCCGATGTCTTATGGTGCGGCCTGAGCACCCCCAAACAGGAACGCTTCATGGCCGCGTACTGCGACCGCCTACCGGTCAAGTTGATGGTTGGGGTGGGCGCTGCCTTTGACTTGCTGAGTGGCAATCTCAGCGAAGCGCCCGATTGGATGAAGAGGGCAGGATTGCAGTGGCTGTATCGGCTGATCAAGGAGCCCAGACGCTTGTGGCGTCGCTATTTGCTCAACAATCCAAAATTCACCTGGCTGACCTTGCTCCAGCTCACAGGCCTGAAGGGGTTCCGGTTGAGTTGAGTCACTTTCGACTCCCGGATTCCCTTCTCTATTTTTCTTGCAGTCGCTTCGAGCAGTTTCGCAATTGGTGTAGACCGAACCCGGATTTCCTGTGGAGGTTGGTGGAACCGCTGAACTACATGCGACTTTCCGTGAAGAAAGTCGCACATAATTGTTCTCGGCCAGTGCTGCGCCGCACGAAATCCGGGGAGCGACAGGTCTTTTCGTGGTTTTCTCCCAAGGAAAACCACTCCTCGCGATCTTTTTCAGTCCACAGTAATTGCGAAACTGCTCTAAAAACCTGGCCCAACCTCGATACGGGCGCCACTCTCTTCCATAGCGAGGGTGATCTGTTTGGCCGACGCGATCAAGTTGCTTGAATAATCTCCAGGAGACACCGGCAAGCACCGGTCTCGACGATATCCCGCCTCGGCGCATGAGGAAGGCCATTTCAAAGGCGCGATCCGGCTTTCGCATCCGTGACGATTACGTTGTCCTTATCCTTGGATCGTTCATCCTGGTGCAAAGGGACGGGGATGACTAAAATGACGAACCTACCGCAATACCGGCCGTGGCTATCTTGTTAACCAGACCTGGTACTCATTGTTCCCCATGTCGAGGGTGATCTGTCCAGCTGCAGGACAGAGTTGGTGGAATAGTCTGCGGGCGACGCGGGGCGGGAAGATTAGGGAGAAGATAAGGGGACAGCATACTGATCCCCCAGAAATTGTGGCAAATAGGTATGCTTTCACTTTATCTCCCCCATGGCTGGTTAAGGTCATAGATATGGACGATAACATTTTCAGAAACAACGATATTGGCCGCTGGAGGTCCGCATAAAGTTGCGCGCATGCGGAGAGTAGCGTGGCCGACGTTATAAGGTTCTTCTGCCAGCAAGCATTTTCCATCGCGCTGTTTGTCGTAACCGACGGGCACGAGGAGCTCCCAAACGCGTTTGTCATAACCGACGGGCGCGAGGAGCTCCCAAACGCTGTAGTAGCGCACGCCATAGGTACGGAGCGTGGCGAGCAGATCGTCCTGCTGGCGGATGTGCAGGAGGTAGCCAGGGTCCATCATCAGCCCCTCAGTCTGGACGAGTGGATCGCCAAGAAGATAGCCCGCCATGCCGGCGCCACCACCCATGGCGTAGACCCCAGGATGCGACCGCTCGAAGGCTCGTAACTGCAGAGCGACATCGTAGATGTGCTCCATCTGTGAATCTTGCCTATAATGCACTCGAAGGAAGAGCACGAGGGCGAGGCCGTATGCGGCGGCCTTGATCCAGAGCGCTTGCCGCGAGACCCACGCAGAACCAGGTAGCGCGAGCAGCAGCACAAGACCTGCAAGCAATGCAAAGCGCAGGCTGTAATAATACCAGCCCCACAACGGCCAGTCGCTCACTACCGAGAGAACGCCGATCTGCAGATATGGAAAAGCGGCAGCGGCAGCCAGCACGGGGCGCTCCCCGGGAGCCAGCCTCTTCCGGACCAGCCAGAATGCGATGGCCGCATACACCAGAAAGACCACCAGGAAATCGGTGTTGAGGCCAGCGCTTTCGATCGCAGTGAGAGTGGGCCAAGGGCTCGATTTCAGTTGCTTGGCTGTGCCGGAGACCGGCATCCACGTATGAAAGTAAAAGCGGTTGAAGACGAAGTAAGCGAGCAGCAGAGGTCCGCCGCCGATTGCGAAACCACCGATTTGACGAAACCCAATGCCGCGCCTCTGCTCTGGCTCGACGAGTGTGAAGATGAGCAGCAACAAAACGAGAAAGACCGCATCCAGCCTGGACAACACTGTGAGCGCAGCGAGCAGACCGATGCCAACAGAACGCCGGAAAGGCCAGTTCGCCGGCTGTGAGCGAAAGGCCAGCAAGAGACCGAGGCCCAACGGCAGGGTAAGGGTGACCTCCATTCCCCCGCAGAAAATATGAACACAGGGGATCAGAAAAACGAGCGCGAGCGCATTGGTAAGAAATGGTCCAGTACCCGGCCGTTCCAGCAGTTTGCGCGCCGAGAGAAACGTTGCCGCTGCAGCAACGACCCAGAGCAGCCAAAGCCCTCGAAAGATGCCGACCAGGCTTGCAGCGAATTTGCTTATGAAAACAAGAACAACGAAATAAAGCGGATGGTATCCATTGGTGCGAGTGATGCCATCAAAGGTCGAGTCCAGACCGGCGGCAACATTTTGCGCCACTTTGAGGTAGTAGTAAAAATCGTCTTCCACGAAGGGCATGATGCGCGTGGGATTCCGCAAAGGCGTGTAAAAGATCCAGGCGCAGGCCATCACCACGATGAGGAACGTACTCGAGTTGACTATGTTGCGGGTGCGCTGCTCCTCCCGAACACGGCTCCCCTGAGGAGAAACTGTGGAATGCATGAACCTCCAGCGTCCCGGTTATCGAGATATAATTCGGCGATACTAGGTCTGCCGAGTCGATAGTAGCGCGAAGCACGCGGAGAAGAAAGTGATCATTTTGTCCAGTATTGCTGAAGGTAATCCGGAGAGCCGTTACCGGCAATTATTCGCCACTAAGTTAGTTCAGATTCTCCCGAAACTAATGACTGCTGAAACTCCGGCGACACGCGCAGGTTAGCGAACTCCTTGTCTTGCATGAGACGTTTGCGGTCGCTAAAGCCTCGTCAAATGCCTTGTGCACATAAATAAGTGGTTGATCCTGCTTCCCTACGCGCGCATAGGTCTCGGCCACGAGGTAGTTCATCGCGATGCGCTGTTCCCGGGGACCCGAAGGTTGGCAATGAGCACATTGTTTGCACATTGTTGACCGGGAGGCTTGCCAGAGAGAGAGGCCCCATGAGCCCCAGGCTGGATTCACCCGGTCGTGCAGGTCGTTGTGCCACTATCCGCGTCCGTCCGGGGACGCGCACACCGAATGGGTATTACGTAAGTTTGTAAATTATTGATTGCAGATGGTTTGAGAGTGCACTTTTTGCCACGCGACTAAGCATTTTGGGGCAGGGCGTGTGGGATTTTCACGCTTGGTGGGAGGGCAGGTTGGTGCGGCGGAGTAAAGTCGGCGGCTTGAGCAACATCGCAACGGCATCCGCACGCGCTGCTTCCGGCAGCTTCAATGCTCTTTGGATCTTGAGGCCGATCTGAAGGATCTGGTCTCGGTCATTCTCATTGTTACATTACGTTGAAGCGAACCGTCCGCAGATATGACTTAGCCGGTATCGCAGCCCGCAATTTCGCTTAGGGCCACGGATCATATTTGCTTAAGCTATCTCTTCCTCCGGGACACCCGCGATGGAGAGCGCGCCTCTGAACTTAAGCACTAACTCATAGATGTTCATCATCTGAGAGTAATTCCTCTCCGCCGTATACTTGGTCTCATACTCCAGCCGAACCCGGCCTCGCATGAGGGCAGCTTCAGTAGGGTGCGCGCTCCACCATCCCACGGCTTCGACCAGACTCTTCGCATTGCCGGCTGAAAAGTGCAAGCCCGTACGCTCATGCTCGACCATCGTCGACATGCTCCCCAGGTTGCTTGCTATTACGGGCAGGCCTACAGCGAACGCTTCGGCCAGGATCAACCCGAAAGGTTCCAACCACGCCGACGCTACTATGAGCACCGACGCGTTCTTCATTGTTTCCAGGACTTTCTCTCGGGGTAGCCACTTTAGCCAGGTCACACCTTCTATTTCGCGGCTGGCCCGCTCAACCTCCGATGCCATTGGACCATCGCCCGCAATTTGCAAAGGAAGTTTAGTTCCAATTTCCCGCCACGCTTCGAGCAGGGTATTGATTCCCTTTTCAGGGGTTAATCGCCCCACGAAAAGGGCATAATTTCCGCTACCATCGCCGACCCCCGGATCGGTTTTAAGAAAGTTAGGCTTGACCACGATTTTCTC
The DNA here is from genome assembly GCA_963796145.1 of uncultured Acidobacteriaceae bacterium. GTDB lineage: Bacteria > Acidobacteriota > Terriglobia > Terriglobales > Acidobacteriaceae > PALSA-350. The sequence continues at coordinate 251,871 of CAWCKO010000046.1, forward strand.
AGCCGGAAAGCCGGCTTCAATGAATTTGTCGCGAGCAAAATTGCTGAGTGCGATATAAGCGGAGACGGCTTTGCTCCACGTCTTCATATAGTTATGAGTGGCAAGCATAGCGCCTCCGGCGGCGGTGGCCAGCCGGCTGTTACGATAGCAACCGTGAACCACACCGGGCCACGGAACTCGCTTGCCTACACACTCTTCGCAGACATGACCATCACGGAACAATGTGCCCGCAGGACAGAGCATGCGAAAATTGTGCAGGGTCTGTACGACCGGAATTGCAGCTTCATTGGCCGCATAGTAGACGGCGGGAGAGATAACCGGGAAAGTGTTGTGGACGTGAACGACGTCTGGCCTTTCCCGCTGCATGAGGGCACGCAGTTCGTCGTGGATCCGCTTGTTCCAAATGGTATTGCCAAGCAAGATCAAGGGGTTCCTGCCCTTCACCTGCTCGTTGCTGGTGTGGTACAGAACGACCTCATGGCCGTTCGAGCGCAACAGGTCGGCTTCCTCGGCAAAAACCTGATCCTCGCCGCCGGGTGTCTGATACGAATTGTGGACAGAGAGAATCTTCATCTAAATCAACCCGTCGGCTTGCCGTGAATGGCAGGAGTGACCATCTGCTTCCATCCAATCTGCATAAGATGCAGATCAACAGCTCGGTGGAAGAGCGAACGGGGAGACGATAGGGGTGTCGCCAGAACTGATCCACCTTGGAATTCGCCGCAAACCATATCGAGGGCTTCGCCGGAAGACTGTTCAGCCCGGCGGGAGTGAGCTTGCTCAGCTCCGCGGCTGGTGTGGTTCCGTCCCGTGGTGCGGTTGCTACTCCTTTCCCCGAGCGGATTCTCTCAGATGTTCAACCAGCCGTCAACATCTCTAATGGGTGAGTGCGTGAGAAAACGACTGTCGATGACAGGTAATAGTTTCGCGGGGAGGAGTCTCCGGAGGCCATCGCCTCTACCCTGTTCTTTCTGCCACATACGCCGGCCTTTTAAGCTATCGACGGTAAGCGGAAACTCTCCCAGTTGCACTCTGTGGTAGGGCGACTATGCCATGATTGTTGATAAGCAGGGCCATCAGCATCGCCGTATTATCTCGTTCAAAGCAATGCTACAAGAAATCCGGTTTGTGCCGACAGGAAATTTGTTTGCCTGCATCGATGTAGCCGCTGTGACTGACATGGTGACGCTTTGAACTTGCAAGATTCTGGCGGATCGTTACCATAGGTACCAAAGTTGAGTACAATTTGGTCGCTCCAGCGTCGTACATCTGTGCTCCTTCGGTGCGCAGATGTTATTGACACTTGCTCGGGTCTATAGGACCATTTGAGTGGGTAGGCTGTACGTACGCTTGTGCCCTCATGCGTCCCCCCTTGCCGGCTTTGGTTGGCACCCTATGCTTTTTCGACTCGATACCCTGTCTCTTAAGCGCTCGTTCGGAGCACGTCCCCGCCGGAGGTATTTCTCAGCGAGATTTTCAGCATCCAATGGTGAGTGATTTTATGCACAAGTCTTCAGCCAAAATGATCTTGATTTCTCTTTGCTTTCAAGGCATGTTGCTCGTCCCGGCTTTCGCCCAGAGCGTAACCCCTGCGGATGGGCGTGTGGGCATTCCGCTGGACGGTCCTGGCATTTCCACGGCAAGCTACACCAGTCCTAAGCCGAACGCCGGCGTTGACTCGACCAATTACATCCTTGGGCCGGAAGATCAGATTACAGTGAAAGTATTTGCTGCCGACGATATTCCGGATCGGCCGGCACAGATTGCCAACGACGGCACCGTTACCCTGCCCATGATCGGCCAGGTGCATGCCGCCGGCCTGACCGTGGATCAACTGCAGACGGCTTTGACGAGCGCCTATAAGAAGTTCTTCAAGGATCCGCAAGTCATGGTGCAGGTCACGGATTTCCGCAGCCAACCGGTGTCTGTAGCCGGTAACGTGAATACCCCGGGCGTGGTGCAGCTGCGCGGCAATCGCAACCTGATGGAAGTGATCGGCCAAGCCGGCGGTCTGCGTGCCGATGCCGGCGACAGCGTGCTGATTACCCGCAACCTGAGTGAGGGCTCCATCCCGGTGGCGGGCGCCTTCACCGATCCGACGGGCAAGTACTCCGTGGCGCACATCAATATTCGGGACATCATGAGCGGCAAGGACCCGCAGGGCAACATCACTATCAAGCCGCACGATGTGATTACCGTTCCCCGCGCGCGCATGATTTACGTGCTGGGCAATGTGGGCAGGCCAGGCGGCTATGTCTTGACGGAGAACGAGACCATGTCCCTGACCCAGGCGGTCGCTCTGGCGGGTGGATGGTCTCCCCACGCAGCTCTCGGCTCGGCCAAGATTCTTCGCGCCAGCGGCGGCGCGCAGCGGGAACAGATACCCGCTAACATAAAGAAGATTATGCAAAACAAAGCACCCGATCTGGAGCTGCGGCCCGACGACATCCTCTATGTCCCCAACAGCCTGACCAAGGTAATCACCTCGAGTGGGGTGCAAACAGGCGTTGGAGTCGGAACAGGCCTTCTCATCTGGCGCTAGAATTCAGTACTTCTGTATCGGCCTTGATTACGTTGGGTCAGCTCTTCGGGTTGCAATTTGCCGGCGGCCTGAGAGGCGCGCGCTTCTGGCTGAAGGCAACGGAACAATCAGGTTGGACTTGGTGGTCCGGTTTTACAGGAGTCTTCTATGCCCATCGTTGAGCCTGATGCCAGTGAATTGCGTCCGATCGAGCTCTGCCCTTTGCCGGCGCAACCGTTGGTCTCGATTCTGGTCTCAAATTACAACTACGCCCGTTTTGTCGGGGACGCGATTCAGAGTGCCCTGGAACAGACCTATTCGAACATTGAACTCATCATCTGCGACGATGGTTCGACCGATGACTCGGTCCGCATCATCGAAGATTATGCGCGCAAGGATCCGCGCCTTCACTTGATCCGTAAGACGAACGGCGGCCAGGCCTCAGGCTTCAATGCTGCTTTTGCCGTCAGCCGGGGCGAAATTATCGCCCTGCTTGACTCGGACGACCTCTTTCTCCCCCACAAGGTGGAGCGAATCGTGGCAGATTTTCAAGCCCACCCCGACGCTGGCTTTGGGTTGCACCGTGTGATCCGAATGAGCGCCGACCTTCGCCGCCAGGGCGTGTGGCCGATGTCGGCGCCGCTACCGAGCGGATGGTATGGCTCTCGTCTTTTGCGGGATGGAGGCATCTTGCCCTTCATGCCTCCAACGTCGGGATTGAGTCTTCATCGCGATGTGGCCAAACGCCTGTTTCCTCTGCCGCTCGAACATCCGCTGGTAAGCTGCCCTGATCAACTCATCACCCGGGTGGCTCCGTTCCTTACCAACGTGACCCGAGAAGACGAAGCCTTATCGTCGTACCGTCTCCACGGTAGCAACAACTACGGACCGGATCGCGTGACGGCCGAGTCGTTTAAGCGCGAGCTCGAGTACTCACAGGCTTTATGGGCTGCGCAGAAGCGTTTTCTCGCGACCATCGACCCCCGCCTGGCGGAAGACTTTCAACCTCTGAGCCGGCACGGATACACTGCTCAGGTAACTTACCTTCACGCTCGGCTGGCCAGGGCCCCCGACGTGCGCCACCATTACGATCGCTTTAAGGCATCTCTCAACCAACCGGGCGCCAGGCATGTATGGTTTTGGAAACTCTCCATCTACCTGCCCCTGCCGGTGTTTGATTTTGCCATCAACCTCTTGATACGGCAAAGTTGGCTTAAACAGTTAGTGTCTCGTTTGAAACAAAAGTTCTGACTGTCTCCATTGGCTCATCCTGCTGCAAAGGGAAAGCGCGGCTTTTCCGAATGGGAAAAGCCGCGCTGCTGTAATGCAATTGACACGGGGGCCTCGGTTGAGCGTGATTTCTCGGGGGTCACTTCTGGAACATTCGATCGGGTGTTAACCCGCAAGCAATGACACACTACTGAGAGACTGGTTCTTCATCGATCAACCGTGCTTTATTGCCGGAAGTCTGACGGGCGTCCTCCAACAACGATTTCACTGTGGGCAGCGCTTTCGCACGCACGATGACCTGATATCCAAAGAGACTGGGGCTTATCTTGTTCAAGAACGAATTTAGCTTCAGAAGGAGACGGCCCCAAAAGCCGTAACCGATTGCCAGCGGGAAAGGAGCCGGTATCGCTTTCTTTTCGAGGATAACGTAGCCCGATTGCTCAAGCAGTCTCGATAAGGAAGAGAATGTAAACAGGCGGGCGTGTGTCAGATCAAGAATGCCGCGTCTTCCGTAGTTGAATTGGCCGATCATCAACATGAGACGAGTAACCATGAACGCGACGTTTCCTGTACTGATGATGAGCTCTCCGCGGGTTAACCTGTCACGCAATTCGTCCAGGAAATCCTCGGGAGAGACGACATGCTCGATAATATCGAGCATCAGCACGTAATCACTGGATCCAATCGGCAGGCCGGATAGACCATCGTTTAGATCGCGGCGGTAGAAACCATCAAGATCGGCTTCGTCAAGCTGAAACTTGTCCACACCGACCACATGGCATTTTTTATTGTCCTTCAACACCTGTGCCATGTAGCTGGTGCCGCACCCCAAATCCAAAACCCTGGAGTTTGACGGAATGGCATTGAAAGCAAAGGACTGAGAACTTTCAAAAGCGAGTTTTGATTGATAGTGAGGAGCGACCGGAGCGCAGTCATATCGGCGGTCATAGAACAGACTCCACTCTTGCAGCCGCGCTCTCATGGTGGCAAGTATCACGTTCATCGCGTAGGGTATGCCATTTACGCGACAAATTTCGTTGCCGTAATAGGTCGGAATTGGCAACTCGACGATGCGTAATCTGGCGACCACCAACTGAATGATGATTTCGGTATCGAAATGGAAGCCGTTGGAGTTGCGCTCGAAGGGGATGGATCGGAGCGCGTCGACGGCGTAGATCCTATAGCCTGAATGGAACTCGGATAGATGCGTGCGCAGCAACATATTCTGCGTGATGGTAAGGATCCGATTGCCAACAAATTTGTAGAGTGGCATGCCACCCTTTAGCGCTCCCATGGGTGTCATGAGCCGCGAGCCAAATACCGCGGCGGCGCCGTCCTGCGCCAGCGGCTTTAATAGCGCCGGGAGGCATTCGGGTGCGTACTGACCGTCACCGTGCAATAGGGCAACGAAATCGAACCCATGAGCGATCGCGTAGTGGTAACCAAGCTTCTGATTACCACCGTAGCCCTGGTTTAAAGGATTAAAGAGGACAGTGATTTTGAATGGGATATCGGCACGCAGGCTGAGTTCATGGCTGCGTTCGAAAGTCTTATCCTTAGAGGAGTCATCAATGATGAGCAGTTCGAAGTCATACTCCTGCAGCAGGTCTACAGGAATGCGCCGCACCACATCCACGATGGTGGTTTCAGCATGGTAGGCGACAATAAATATCAGAACACGTTGCTTCCCAACGGTATTCATGTGGTTAACCCTTGTCTATTTAAGAGTAGATGAGAATTTTCGGGCGCGCAGTAACCCAAAGGTGGGGGAACGACAGGGGTGTACGGATATGGCATAGACAGAACCCTGCCTCCGTTGCGCAATGCCATGGACGAGATCGTCGAAGATCCGAGTTGTGATATTAGCTGGCTTACCCGGCCGGTATGGAGGAGGAGGGCGTCTTTCCAGCCGCATCGTCAGCAACCCTATCGAGTCCTCACGCCGACCGGTATGTGCGAAAGACGTTAGCCCTCCGTGCCGTTCATCGACTCGCCATACAGTTCGTTCATCGACTCGGCGCGACGGTTCCAGGTCTGCTTTTCCGCAAAGGCAAGCGCCGCTCTGGACATCGGCGGCAGTAATTCAGGGTTCGATCCCAGAACATCAAACGCATGCGCCAAGTCCTTGATGACTTGTTGAGGGGAATTCACAGGCACTTTGATAGAGGCGTCATCGGGAACAAACGCCCGAATTCCCTGGTGGTTAAGAGCAACGACCGGAAGTCCATTCGACATGGCTTCCAAAACAACGGATCCGAAACTGTCACGTAAGGCAGTGAATACAAGTGCGTCGCAATTCTGAAAAAGCGCCTCCATGGTTTCATGGGGAACTCGCCCGAGGAACTCTACGCGATCCGTCAACCCGAGTGACCGCGTAAGGCTTTCCATTTCAGCCTCTTCACTTCCGGAGCCTGCCACAAACAAACAAATCTCGCTGTATTTACATTCCGCCAGTGCACGCAAAGCAATGGACAAACCTTTTTGAGGCTCGAATCTTCCCGCCCAGAGGAGCGTGAGCTGTTTCCTGGCAGCTCGCGGAGATGGTGGGGCAACGCGCCCGTCCACCCCGCAGTCCAGAAACATATCGACGCTCTTTGCACCGGCCCGCTCGAGCAAATTCTTGGTTTCGTGATTTGTGGCCAATACTATGCGGGTGCTTGCCAAGCTTCGTCGCAAAGTAGGCGAGAATGGCAGCAGAAGCAAGTTCAGGCTCCTTAAAAACTCCTTGAGCCTTTTAACGCGAAGATGTGAGATGAAGCTCGGCGGGAAGGATTGGCCCCCGCCAACCGGCCCCCAAACTGCCGGCACAGGGAGTTTCCAAAACGGTGGCGGGACGGCAATCGTGGACAAGCTAACATGATGCACGAGGTCGAAGTGCACTTGCTCGTAGAGGATAGCAGCTTGCTCATAAGCCTCTTTCATCCAAAGCCAATAGTGGAGACGAATACCTCGTTCCTGATTGGACCCCGGGGTCCAATAGTCGAAGTGGCTCTTAGGCACCACCCAAATGAATTGGACACGGTCATTCGGGTGCGACGCGAGAAAACTGTCGACAAGATCTTTGTATTCGGGGTGAGCAATCACCCAAACCTGATGTGTACGAGACATGTGCCAAGCCCAGTTCCAAGTAGATCCGGGCTCGGACCCTAAACCTGGAGCGCACGCATGGCCAACGATGAGGATTTTCATAAGGTGGATATTTGCTCCCCGGTCTTGCGACTAAAACCCATCGGGCCGAGCTTGGCGTCTCTCCTTTTCGGGTGTCAGGTCTGTCGTGATGCGGCGATTTCGTGACTGCTTGTTCAGGACGCGTCACGGTTGTGACCGAGCCAAACTTGGTCTTTTCTATGACCTCATAAGGGAATGACTCTCTGAAAAAGCCTAGGGTGACCTCTGCAAGGGGGGGTACAGAGTTGTTCGGTAGGTGAGCGGGACAGAGCCCCCGACAGAGCCCCCGCTGACTAGCCCCATGATAACGACAGTATATCCGGCCCACGGCCACTGTCAATTGTTTCTGCGAGCAGGAGCGAGCGCCTCGGCATGCTTGGCTTGCCAGCAGCTGAGCGCTTTGTGCTATTTAGGCTGTAGCGAATACGCCAACTTTCATCGCCAGTGTTACTGATACTAAGTACCTCGCCACCTGGAGAGAATTAGCCCTTCCGGCGGCGCTGCGTGCAAACCGCCAGTACGGGAATTGCAGATCACGACAGAACCGCCGGGAGGACTTCCATAAATCCGGAATGTGTTGATTACCGCGGTCGTCGTTGTTGGCTCACCGCCCCACTGGTATAGTGCGCGCTCTTCACCGCGCTGGGCACGAAACCATAGCCCGCCGGATAGCTGGTTGGCTGGGGCGGCGTGCCCCACATACCGACTGCCTTTACTGTGGCAGGAGCGGGTAAAACAAAAGTGCCACCACTTGCAAGATATTGCGCTGTCCCCGATCCCGGAACTGGCGTAGAGCCGTCTGTGGTGTACCAGATGCCCGTATTCCCCAGCGGGTACGGCGTGGTGCTGCTGGTATATCCGGGGTCGGTAAGAGTCACCGTCAAAGGAAAGGTATTCGACCCGATACCGGAGAAATTGTAGGCGCCACCGAGGTAATAGAGGTTGGTGTTGCTCCGGTTACGTTTCCGGTGAGAGTGGCCGGTACCGTAGCAGTTCCAGCTTCTGGTCCATAATAGCCTCCTCCACCAAAAACGCAGTGGGCCCCAGAGGACATGTAGACTAGCCCCTGCATCGTGTCGTATGAAAGAGAAGAGGGTCCATACACATTCGACCAAACACTGCTACCGCTAACACACGACTCCCTGAATCAAATTGTTGTTAGGCGGAAGGGGAGCCGACGGTTCGAGGCCGAGAACGATGACGTCTGGATTTCTAAGCGTAAGTTAGGGTGAGCCGCCATTATCGCTGAATAAAAATGACGTTGTCCGGAGAGGTAGTCCGTGGGCTCGGGCATCGTCGAGCGGACTGTATCGATACGACCGCTATAGCAGCAGGCGGCAGAAATTCCCATTGTGGAGTACGTAACGTCTCCACCCGGAGGTGGCTGGCAAACACATTGTGCTCAATAATGGTCGGTCCGCCCTCAACACTAATCTGATCCTCCATCGCTATGCGGAAGTTAATCCATAGAAGTAGTTGTATTCAACATCGCAGGTGTCGCATACGGAATTGATCCCGCCAGGCTGCGTGTTGAAGCCCACATTTGACCAGTGCAATGGGCTCCCCTAGAGGTGGTAGAAAGTGTTGTATCGGACCGTCAGGTTAACCGTGAATCCAACTTGGTTCAAAAAGAGCCCACCACAACCCCCTGCACGATCAGCATCCTTCTCCGCACCCACACAGCTATTAATGTCTCCAAAGGTGTTGTACTGGACGGTGATGTTCGAATCGACATTGTTGCTATTTCCGTCGAAAAATATCGATGCGCAAGGCCCACCGCATCTCTCTGCAGGCAGGCTCGTCACCTGGTTGTGCTCGAATACGATATTTGAGTAACCGCTCGTATCTACGTAAAGAGGGCCAGCTCCGTTAAAATGAAGATACTCAATGGTTGTCTTTCCTGACTTGCATCCTCCTAACATCGCAGTCAACGATATGTTGGCTGTGCTCGTGGTGATTTCCGCTGTGGCTGGGTTGGCCACCGGACCGGTGTAGGTGAGGCCGCACTTAAGGCTGAGGGTCGAAGTGATGGTGTACGTTCCAGCGTCGAAGGACACAGTATCTCCGGACGAGGCTTCGCTGATCAACCTTTGGATCGTTGAGCTACCCTGTCCAGCATGGACCCTGTGCGTGGTCGCGCCGGCGACTGGGCAGATTGCCAGCAGAAATAGCGCCAGTCCTCTGGTGCACGGGATGGCCACTTGGTTGATGGTTGCTAGAATGCCGCAGGTCACCGCCTTCGTCATCTGTAACGCTCGTAATCTGCCCTTTCTCATGATCAACTCGTCTTCCTCAAGACGCGGCTACGATGAGCTGGTCCTCGACAATTCGTTAAGGACTTGAGTACCCGCTACTGGTTACCAGAGTCGAGTACCCGAAAACAGGGCTTCCCACGTGCGGCCTGTCGTCAATCAGGTTAGCCCACGAAGGGCGCGGAACCCAAAAAAAAGGAAAAATCTGGCGCAGAAAGCTTTCCTTTGACGGTTACGCTTACCGATGCTGCCTATCCAAGCGGGTCTCAGCCGCTGGGCAATACAGGCATCTGTACACCACAGACGGCTCTACGCCATCCCGGGATCGGGGACAGCCAAATCGAAGTGGTGGCACTTTTGTTTTACCCAGCTCCTGCCATCATAAAGGCAGTCGGCATGTGGGGCACGCCGCCCCAGCCAACCAGCTATCCGGCTGGCTATGGTTTCGTGCCCAGCGCGGTGAAGAGCGCTGCGCACTATACCAGTGGGGTGGCGAGTCAACAACGACGACCGGTAATTCCGATGTATTCCGGATTTATTGAAATCTTCGCCAGCGGTCCTGTCGCGATCTCAAACTTCCCATACTGGCGGTTCGCGTGCAGCCCGATCGCGGGGCGCTATTCTTTACGGAGTACTCAGTCAGCAACACTCCCGACCACAATTCGTGGTTCCCTGCAGCCATTCTGGCACAGAGACGCGGTATCGACAGATGGGATGGAAGCATTGCCGCAGTATACTTTCGATATCGGGATGATGAGATCCATTACTTTGAAGGAGAAGCATGGTGCCGGATGTCACTGCGATCGTTTTATGTATGACGGATGCTGAGCGGCCATTTCTGACTGAGACGTTACAGTCGGTTCGAAATCAAACGGTGCTGTGCGAAACCATTTTGGTCGTCTTGGAGTCGAATACCTGGATCGATGAAGTAGCGAAAGCGTTGCCCGGACTGCGCGTTATCCGACGGCCGCCCGGATGGTGTGGAGCCGCACGCAACACCGGGATTGAAGCCGCCACAACGGAGTTCGTCGCTTTTTTAGACGGCGACGATGTCTGGTTGCCCACAAAGACGGAGAAGCAAGTGGCTTTTCTGAAATCCGGCCATCACGAATTCGTTGGCGTCGACCACATGTTGATGAGAGAGGATGGGCAAGTATATGCTTACGCCTTAGCACGCCACATCCCTATGCCAAGCACTTGGATGGTCCGCCGCGATACCATGATTAGCCACCCCTTCGATCCGGATGCGCAAGACATGGAGGATGGCATTTGGTGGCTCAGCAGTTGGAACTCAGTGCGCAAATACCGCCTCCCTGAACCCCTGATCAAGTATCGGGTTCGCGGCCTTTCGTTGTCGACCGCCAGCCCCAGCAAACGGCGGAAGCTTGCATTCGCAAGGTTGAGCACACGTCCCATGACCCGCTGGCTGCTTCTGGCCGCGACGTATATGTTGCACAGACTGAGCCGGCGTACTTATTACATACCGGTGAAGAACTGGGAACTTGCCAAGCCCCCCCGCACGGCCTAGCACGATGCGATGGCGCGGCTGGTGGTGACAGGCCATGCGAGTTCGAAGTCGATTCCCGTGAAGTGACCATGAATCAGTCCTTGAACGCGGCAATAACAATTTCGTATTCGGCCGTTCGGTCCTCATCAACAAGGCACAGCTTGAGGAGACGAGAAACCAGCATTACAAGGCTGGCACGAGGCCTCCGTCCAGAAAACCAACACTTACCTCCTATCTTTTTCCCCACTAACCTCGCATCAGGCGTGCGCTCATCCAAAGCCCGCGAAAATTTCACACTGCTTTGGCCCGAAATACGCGGTTTTCGAGCAAAAACTTCACTTCCAAACCCTTTGCAATCAGTAATTTAAAACTTACGTAATGCCCAGTCGGTGTGATTGTCGCGTCCCCGGACAGACGCGGATAGTAGCACCAATAGGACAGTAAATTTCGCCGGCGGCAGCACGTATCTCAAGGATGCGAAAGCCCGTTCGCGCCTTTGAAATGGCCTTTTTCCCCAGGCCGCGATGCTTCGAATTTTTAACTGACGAGGCGATCCAATGCGATTTTCCCCCCTGGCGCAGGTGTGTTCCGGGCTCCTGTGCAGTTTTTTGATTTTGATGGCAGGATGCAGTAGCCCCTCGTCCCAGAACCTCGATTCTCTGACGGTCACAGCAACACCTTCCACCGTGGCTGTAGGTGGCGCATCCATTCTGAAAGCCGTGGCCCATCTGAGCGACGGTACGACCCAGGATGTAACTACTGGTACAACATGGACACTCTCTAACCCCGCTCTGGCGACCATGAGCAACGGAGCACTTAGCGCGAAGGCAGCGGGAACTGTAACCGTGCAGGCGGCTTATGTTGAGGCCACCCCGGCGGGCACATCCCCCGCGTCGGCTGTGGTCTCGCCTACGAGCCTAAGTGCATCGACACAGATCACCATTACCGCGGCCAATAGCCCGACTGCGGACAATGTTCCTGCCATTACCTGGACTGCACCGGCGGCGATCTCCTACGGCACAGCATTGGGCAGTACGCAGTTGAACGCGACGGCCAACGTGGCGGGAACCTTCGCCTATACACCGGCAGCCGGGACCGTACTCAAAGCGGGTAAGCAGACGATTTCTGCTGTTTTCACTCCGACAGATACAAAAACTTATTCTGCGGCGACCGCTTCGGTGCAGCTGACGGTTAACCAGGCGAGTCCAACGATCACCTGGGCTACGCCCGCGCCCATCGCGGCCGGGACCGCGCTGAGTGCGACGCAATTGGATGCCACTGCAAGTGTGCCGGGAAGCTTCATCTACAACCCGGCAGCGGGCGCCGTTTTGGCGGCAGGCACCCAACAACTAACGGCGGTGTTTTCACCCACCGACACGACCGACTATTCGTCTACCACCGCACACGCGTCGCTCACCATCAGTTCACCCTCGAATCCACCGGCAAATCCCGCTCCACCGACAAATCCCGCTCCGCCCAGCCCTGCTCCGCCCGCCCTGTCCGCCCGCCAATGCCGTAGTCTGCACGACGCTGCCGGCAAACCCGTCTTCGTCTACGGTTCAGACTGCGCTCACAAACTGCGGCAACAGCGGAGGCGGAACAGTACAGTTGTCTGGTGTAACCTCTACCACTACCGGCTTCGCGTTCCCCTGTGGGGTAGTGATTCAAGGCCCTGCTACCACGCCAGCCACGGCTGAGTTCACCACGACTACCAGCGGCATTGCTATGTTCTATAGCGGTGGAGGTTGCGCATCCAGTAACGAGACTGGTATCCAATATCTTCAGATAAACGGCACCGGCCCGTGGAGCATAGACGCAAGCAGTTACCAAAACCTCGTTTTCAATTACAACCAAGTGACGTCGATGCCCTACCAGCCGAGCTGCAATGGTTCTTGCTCTTCGCTTTGGCTTCAAGGAAACGTGAGCGACACGAAACAAAACATTACCATCGAGTACAACACTTTCGGGGATAACAATAGCTGCGTGGCATCAGAAAGTATTGATGACTGGGGTTGCGCTGGAATTCTGTTCAACTCAATTGGATTCATAACTAACCTGACGATTAAATATAACTACTTCTACCACGTCAATGAAGGTATGCATTTTTCAAACTTAAGGGTCTCAACTCTCAGCCCGGCGGCATAAACGGAACTTGCAACAACTGCGTTATCGAATACAACTATTTCAATCAAATTGCCAGAATTGATCTAGAAGATCAGGTAAGTGTCGTAGGCCAACCAACTCTTATAGAGTACAACGTGTTCGCTAATCCCTCCCCTAAGATAACCTATGCCAATATGGCCATCTCGGCCGCATGTTGCTTTAAGCGGTTGTGCAGATACACAACAATCGACGGCTGTACCGACGGATTTCCTGTCCAACAATGTAATCTACAATAACCCCGCCACATCAGGCCCGACACCCATTGGGATCGAAGAGTTTGGCGCACCGCAGGCCACAAACAATCAAATTCAAGGTGGCGTCTGTGTCGGGGTCTGCCTATAGCACGACTTACGGGGCCTCCGGTGATCTCGAACAATACAATTCAGGGTTCTTACATAGCCTCCGGGAGCCACGCGCATTTTTGGTCCCGGAGGTCCCTGGGGGCCTGAAAATGGAGTGGCTCCGCCGGCGGTCATTTCCGGAACTTAACGGGAGCTACTCCAAGCTCCGTTACCAGCGTCGCCCCAACGATCTCTCCAGCGAGTGGCTCGCAGACGTTCCCGCTTACCGTCACGCTAACCGATCCCGGTTATACGTCAGGATCGCAGCCGCTTGGCAACACAGGTATTTGGTACACCACGGATGGGTCTACGCCAGTTCCTGGATCGGGTACGGCGCAATATCTGGCAAGCGGGGGCACTTTTGTTTTATCCGCCTCTGCCACAGTGAAGGCAGTCGGGATGTGGGGAACTCCGCCCCAGCCAACCAGCTATCCGGCAGGCTATGGTTTCGTGCCCAGCGGCGTGGTGACAGCAGCCTACTCTGCCGGCGCAGCGGTAAAGAAACCTGCAGCTACAGCTAAATCTTCCAATAGCCCAACCGAAAAACTCACCCCAGCCGTGGCTGCGGCAGCCGAATTGCCGGTGGCAGCCGCCAGCGCAGTGTTGGAATCGATAGCGATCAGTCCCACGCAGCCTGTGGTGCCCATCGGCAGCACAACCCAGCTGAAGGCAATCGCCACCTTTAACGATGGTTCGACCAAAGACGTCACCGCAGACTTTGCCTGGCAGTCGTCGGACGTGCGCACCATGAGGGCGAATGGTTCCGGCACGCTAGCGGGGGTGGCCAGTGGAAAGGCGATCATCTCCGGTAGCTACCAGGGACTCCAGGCCTCGGTCTCGGCTAACAGCACCATCGGCGAGGTCGTGTGGAGCGATCCGATCGTCATCACCGAGGGCGGCACTTACTCCGGGAACTGGCAGAGCACAGATGCCAAGACTCCGGCGGTCACAGTGGCGACCACAGCTCCGGTCATCATTGAGAACGCACACTTGCGCAGTGTGGGAGGCCTGATCAAGACCAGCGTCGCGGGCACTGATCTGACCGTCCGCAATAGTGTGGGTGTGGCCGTGAGTGCGCCCGTCAAGGGTCAGCCGAACGGGGTCTTCGCGGAGGTCACCTCTCCCGCGCGGCTCGATGTAGAGAATAACTACATTGAGAATGCGCAGGGTGGAATCATCGTGCACGGGTATGCGGGCAACCGGGACGGAGGACAGACTATCGTGATCCGCTCCAACCGGGCGCGCAACATGAATGGCTTGCTGAGCGACGGCAACGGTGGTTATTTGCCGGGAGAAGGTGCTAACCGCAGCCAGGCGCGCTTTATCCAGTTCGATAGGGTGCAGTCTGTGCCCGGCATCGACGTTGGCTGGAATGAAGTCATCAATTATCCCGGGCGAAGCCTGGTCGACGATAACATCGACCTCTACCGGTCAGGTGGAACACCGAACCAGCCGCTCGAAATCCATGACACCTATATCCAGGGTGCTTATCCGTATAAGGCCGCGCAGGATGCTTATACCGGTGGCGGGATCAAGACGGATGCCAAAGCCGGTGACAACGCGCAAGAGGTTCCTGCCTTCAACAGCATTCACGATAACCAGGTGGTGGGCACGACGAATTATGGCATTCAGTTCGCCGCCGGCCACGACAACGTGGCAGCCAACAATCGGGTCATCTCCAGCGGTCTGCTGGCGGATGGAACCAAAATTGCAGCGCAAAACGTGGGCATGGCCAACAGCGATGCCACGGGCAGCGCTGTGGCTAATGGAAGCATGTACAACAACACCATGCACGACAACCTCATCGGATGGGCGTGCTGGAACTCCTCTTGCTCCCAGTCGGGCTATCGCAAGGACCAATCCTTCCCTGCGGCGCCCGCAGACTATTCCACCAACTCCGTCCTGGCGCCTCAACCCATCACGCCTGCAATGGAGAACAATGAATATCAAATCTGGCTGAACAAGACGGTCTCTGCCGGCATTGCCGTAGGTCCTAGTTTTTGATCAGCCACATTAAAGGAGAAGGGCACCGGGAGAGCGTCGAGTTGCTGCAAGCTGAACGTTGCTCTCGAAGCAGCCCGGTTCCCCGGCAGGCGAAGAATGCCGGGGAATGTAAAAACTTCAGATCAGGGCACCACTTTAATCGTGCCAGCCCCGGACTTTAGTCCGGGGAGCGGGTTTTCAAACCCGCGAAAACGCTCCGCTACATATAATTCAGGGCTTTAGCCCTGGTGGCGGGGCGTCCACTTCCATCCCCAGAGAAGCCGATGACCACGCAAACAGCTCCGGTCTGTCGCTCAAGCCCGCTCTGACCGGATTCTCCCAAATGTAACGTGGTGGTATTTGTAATCCTCCGCGTCGCCAATGCGGTGATTCACGAAACTTGGTTGCCATATTTCAAAAGCAAAATGAATTTCCCCTTTCGCGCGATAGGAGAAACCGCCCTTGATGAATTGCAGTGCTTTTTCCAGCGGGATGTCCGCTGCAGGTGTCAGCAGCAGATGGAAGTGATTGGGCATGATCACAAATTCATGCAGCAGAAACCGCCTCTTTCGACGATTTTCCGCAAGAACATCCACCAGAAGCTGAGCCATGCGATCGGATTGAAGAAGCGCGCGGCGTCCGGCTGTTGTCGAGGATACGAAAAATGTACGCGTTGATTGGGCAGCTTGGGGCATTCTCACCAGGGCTAAAAGCCCGGTCATTGCAGGATAAAGCGTTCTCGCGGGTTTGAAAACCCGCTTCCCCGGACTGAAGTCCGGGGCTGGCACGGATTGGCACGGATCAATCTGTAGCAAGCTACAAAATATGGTGGCTCTGAAAATATCGAAACCCCAGGGCCGGGGCTAAGCAGGCCGCGGAACCCGAGGCGGCTGAATCGAAGTTGTCGATTGAGGTGCGCTACTTAAGATTGCGAAGCCTGCTCAAACGCGGGTCAAAGTCTCGCGCCGACGCCTGTATCGATATCCGGGGGTTAGGTTTTTTGCTGGGGGCAGGGTGCAGTGCAGGCGTCGCCCAGATCGCAAATAGTGCAGGGCCGCCATAGCCAATAGTGCAGTTTCGCAATTGGTGCAGACCGAACCCGGATTTCCTGTAGAGGTTGGTGGAACCGCGGAACTACATGCGACTTTCCGTGAAGAAAGTCGCACATAATTGTTCTCGGCCAGTGCTGCGCCAGCAGGAAATCCGGGGAGCGACAGGCCGTTTCGTGGTTTTCTCCCAAGGAAAACCACGCCTCGCGATCTTTTTCAGTCCACAGTAATTGCGAAACTGCTCTACTGCTGCGGGGATGGTCTGAAATGTTGTATCCGAAAAGGCGCGACGGAAGGGGCTGCTTAAACCACCTCAACAGCATCGGTAGGCGCGCCCAATTCCCTATACTCGGCACGTTTATCCAGATCCAACTGGAGGAACATAGGGCCAACGCAGAGCCCCAGCAGAAGGTAGAAACAGATGCCGGCCGGTGTTTCGAGATAGTTGCCGAAAAATGCACCGAAAAATGAGTAGACAAAATACGCCAGACCAAATGTTTGGCGGGTGACCTTGAAGACTCGATAAAGAAGACGAAAAACACAAATCTCAAACCAAAAGAATATTCCGACGCCGACCAAACCCGAATAGGCAAGCGTAAAGTAAAAGATACTGTGGGGAGACCGGGTACCGGTTCGACGTCCTTGTCGGCGAGATTCGCGAACGGATAACCGTAGCCAAGTCCAAAGATTATCGTCAGGGGATCCTTGGAAACCTCCTCTCGAATGTTGGCCCACCAACGCTTCCTCCAATAGACGGTTCCGTAGTACATCGCACCGTCACTACGATTGCCGGAGACCTCCGTGGCCAACTCTGGACTGATCGCGCCGGCCATGCGCCCGAGCGTTCCGCGAGCTGAAAGCTCTCCACCGCGTCCCGCAAGAGGCGGAAGCTTGAGATCAATGAGGGCCCCGATCAGCAGGATCGCAGCTCAAAACACCCAGCACAGAAAAAACACGGCCCATTCTGTTCGACAATTTACCCCAGAGCATCAGGGCGAACCCGAGCCCGAGCCAGTCCGCCCGTTCCTGACTAGCGATCGTCAAACCAGTCAGCACCAGGATGGGTATCAGGAACTTAACCAAATTCGGCTCAAAAGCAAGCAAGCCCAGCAGCGGCACCGAGCCTGTACCCGGACTGCCTAGTAAAGATAAACTGCTGTCCGGATCACTCGAGGATAGGTTCAACTTGTTCAAAAAAAGAAAATAGAGCGGAGCATAAAACACCATATACCACGCCATATATCTGATATATCCGCGGACGAATCCTGGATGGCGGAAACCGACCCAGATGCCAAGAAACAGGTAAACCGGATTGATGTTGAAGATGAGAATCTGGAATGCGGTTTGAACAGAGTAGCCCAGAAAAATGCCGTAAATCACCTGAGCGAAACCATAGAGCAGGGAGATCAGCAGGGGCAACGCGATTTCACTTAACGCGTCCTGACGCGGGTAAGACCAATATACCAACGGTTCCAGAAAACCCGCGGGCTAAGCAGGAGAAGACCGCCAAACCCGAGCGCAGCATAGGCAGCGGCCTTACCCAGAAACATAACGCCGCACAATATAAATATTGAAGCTTTGGACCAGCCGTCGAGTTCGAGAAAGTTTTTTAAACATCGCTTCGTCCCCGGTCAGGACCTGCAAGCGGATCGGGGCCGAATCGAGTCGCCGGGTCCGACCGCTCCAAAAGCCCCGAGTCTGGCCAGCAATATCCGAGAATAATTTTACCGTAGGCAGCCCGTTTGCTCGCACGACTCCCTGGTAACCAAAAGGGCTCGGTCTGAGGTCAATTAGCTTCCCACTGGAATCCATCTCACGACAGCTTACTCTTGGCACAATAAACCACTCTTCTTGGGGATGCTGTAACCCAAACGGGGGGGATGGAGCGCAAGTGTCTTCATTTTGCACTACGGCGATGTCTTCTCCCACATTTCCCTTGACTGCGGCGGTTGTGTTTTCATCGAAAATCCTGACATGCTGCGCATGCGGGTGACCACTCCGCGCGCCGGGTTTCCTGAACAGATCCAGCCCTTTGGGACATTGATTCGGAAAAAGTTAGCCACCGGTCACGGGCACAGAGCAAAATGGCATCCGAACGGTACCTTTTTGGTACAGAGGCTTTCCAAGCAGTCCCGTTGAGCCGCTCGGCTATCTCTCCTGGTTGTAAAATCTTACTTGCGCGATGCTTGCGGTCAACCGCGCCTCTTTTCGATTCCATGACATTCATTACACTTGTTCCCGCATTGGGCGAGTCTATCTTCTGAATCGAGGCACCAGCGTACATGCATTCCTTTCTTATAGGATTTGCGGCAGGGATTGGCATTATTTTCTCTCTTGCCGGATGGGGCGCACTCGTCGTCAGCGTCCTGCGGATTCGTTGTAGCACCGGATTCGGCTTTAACGCCGCCGTTGGCCTTTCGTTCAGTACCAGCATTGGCGGCTTTCTCAATTTGGCTCATGCCGTTTCGCCAGGGATTGTACGCGCTTACCTCTTAATAGGAGTTCTGATTGCGGCCTTCGCCGGCGCCAGGGAAGCCCGGCGGCTACGCCAGGATGTTGGCTCCGCATGGGCTTACTTCAGGCCGAGAAAGCTGATGGCTCTGGTGGCCCTTTTGTTCGCTTCGGTGACCTTTATCAAGTACGCCGCGGTTGTATCGCCAGGTCGCTTCCACCTTCAAGACGATTACCACGCGTATTTTGTCTTTCCAGTCGAAATGCTCCAGACGGGCGCTCTTGGGCAGGATCCATTCAGCGAACGACGCATCGTTTCTTCGCTGGGTGGCAACTACTTTGTAGATACATTTCCACTCAGCGTCACTGGGCAAGTCAGATATTTCCGTCTCATGGATGAGGGCGTGTCCTTCGTCATTTTCCTGGCGCTTTTTGCGGAACTCATGATTCGCAGGAAAATTCCGGGCCACTGGGCACTTACCGCATTACTCGCGGCCAGCTTGCTTCCAGGCGCCGTTTCAAACATCACTTGTGTCTACGGTGGCGTTGTCCTATTGCTCCTGTTGTTCGAACTTCTCGATAGCACGGGAGCTACCCCGGGGTTTAATCAGGCAGCGCTTCTGGCTATTGTTCTTGCCGGGCTTATGTCGCTGAAGACAACGTTCGCACCCATGGCGGGAATATTTTTTCTTGGCTTTTTTTTGTTTCAACTCTATCGCGTACCGGGCAAGGGCAAGACCATTGGCCGAGCCGTTTTCTGCGCCTTGCTTATCCTGCTTTTATTATTGCCCTGGATGATCGATTCCCATCGCTCGTCAGGAACTTTCTTCTACCCGCTATTGGGCAAGGGATTTCACGGCTCGCAATATGGCACCTATCTGCTGCCCACCGCCCATATGGGTATACGTAACATTCTCGGCTTTCTGGATGGCCTGATGAACCCCGTGGGGGCAATGCTTGCGATAGAAGCTTACCTGATCATCCTGGCCTCCCGGCGCAAAAAAGGCGATCGACTGATCGAACTTATTATCGTCATCACTTTGGTGATCGACGTTGTCTTTATCGGCATTGGCATTGGAGGCGTACAGATGTACCGGTACACCTTTGCACTCCTTGTCTCTGTTGCACTTTTCCTATTGGTAAAACAACTGGCTATCGGCGCCAATCCTCCTGGATCCGGTTCGTCGCTCAGGTCTTCAGACAGCGTCATCGCCGTCCTATTGCTTGGCATCCTGTTGGGTGGCGCCCTGGATGCGTTTATGGTCTACGAAAAGAATTATGGCGTTGCGGAGCTGAAGTTTTCGTTGAGCGGGCAGGATATCGTGAGTGCTTCTGAAGTTTCCGCGTATCGGGATATGCAACTCACCATACCGCCGGGACAAAAGGTAATGGTGAGGCTGGACAAGAATTTCCTGCTCGATTTTCGGCGAAACATCATCTACGTCAATGATCTGCCCGGCGGGGCAAGCCTGCCCCCGGGCATCCCCATTTTCAAAGGTCCGGAGGCGTTGGCGGACTATCTTGTGCAGCATGGGATTCGTTACCTTGCTTACTCGTACGGAGACGAGGCCACCTTCAGCCGGGCGCTGTTCATTGACCGCCTAAAACCAAACGTAAACGTCTGGCTTCGGAGGGGGGCAGAGACGGCCTTCGACTTCCAGGACAATCTTGTGCTGCTGGGAAAAAGCAGGAAGAAGCTTTACGACAACGGCAGCATGTTTGTTCTTGATTTGGCAACTCCTGTGCAATCGACTGCTGCCTTGTCCGCTCCGCAGACGGTTGACGACGCAGCAGTCACGCCGAAGTTAATCACTGTCGCTTTTTCTGAGCCACCCCGGACCGGGCCGGTAGTGAATGTGAACAGCGGTATGAGCACCGAGGCGCTGCAGAGCGCCATGTCCCGGGCCCCGCGCGGAGCGACCATCCTCTTCGCGGCCGGAACGTATAACCTCACCACGCAGATTACAGTTCCCTGCCACAACCTGCATCTTACCGGGCCGGCGGCAGCGATGCCGACTGCGATCCTCGCGGCCTCGTATAGGAACAGCGACATCTTCGCTTTTAATGGAGGATGCGCCAACCTGGGCTCAATCAGCTATCTGCACTTTGAAAACACGGGTGCGGTCTATTTCGGCGTCGGCGATAACAGCAATTTTACGTTTGAACACAACCTGGTCACAAATTTACCTTCAGGCTTAAACAACATTACAACAGAGGCCGGCCTCTGGTTTGATGGTACGCTTTCTACGACGCTGAAGAATGTACTTATCAGATACAACACCTTTGGCGATGACCACTCCTGCACCGCGGTCTTCGCTGATATTAAAGATGAAGGTGGTGACTGCGCTGGAGTTATCACTTCGCAGGGCGAAGACCAAAACCTTACCGTCGAATATAACAACTTCATTCACGTGGAACAGGGGATACATTTTAACCAGCTGGCAACGTTTAATCCTGGAAAACCGAATAGCGTCTGCGTTTCGTGCAGGGTTGACTATAACTACATTCTTAACTACCACCGCATCGGCATTGAGATTCAGGTTTCCGCTCCCACCGACCCAATATTGATAGAGCACAATGCGGTCGTCGATCCGATTAACTCTTCCTGGGGTACCTTTGCCGTATCCCTGGCATGCTGTCTAACGGACCGCTTCATGCGCACAACGGGCCATTCTCCTGCCTTGATATTCGACGATAATGTCCTGGTTGCGACCAAACCTATCGGCAGTGAATGTCCGCCGTACGGAGTCGAGTTCTGGGGTATCGGTGCTCAGGGAACCAATAGTCTTGTTGAGGGAACCTTTTGCAATGGATATACCTGGGGCTTTGGTGCAGCACCCTGGGCGATCAAAGACAACTACATCTGCGGGCCTAATTACGCAACCGGCGGCGGGTACATCACGAACCAGCAAAAGAAAGATAATCCGCCCATGCAGTCAGGCAACGTCGTTGCCGCGAGCTGCTCGGCCAGAGCTTCCAAGGCTCCGGAAATCTCTCCAGCCGGCGGAACATTCTCCGGCTCCCAAGAGGTGAGACTGACGGACTCAGGTTCCAATACCGGCATCTGGTTCACCACCGACGGGAGCACCCCTGTGCCCGGCTCGGGAACCGCCCAGTATTACACCGCGCCGTTCATCATTAGCAAGACCACCACCGTAAAGGCGGTGGGCATGTGGGGAGCGGCGAATCAGCCGGTTAACTACCCGCCGGGTCACGGTTACATTCCGAGCAGTATCATCACTGCTTCGTTCACCGCCGCCTCAAGCGCGCGGCCCCCGAAAACCGCGAGCAGCTCGCCCCGTGGCCGCGCGGAGAACGCTCATCTTAGCAGCAGGATGTTTGGATCGCGCGGCCGAAATCGAGCCGGCGTGGTGTAAATCGGTACACAACTTACCGAAGTTACCCTCGATCAGGATTACCGAAACCACATCTTTCACGTGCTGTTTATCCCCGTCGTTTACCACCACGTATACTTTTATTCGACCCCCCTATAAAGCTTTAGGAGATATCTGTCTCCGTCTTTTCCCCCTGCTCTGGAGGAGTGTGCTCGATGACTGACCTCGGTGTGATGGAGCCCCCAGTCCCGACCCAGGTTGCGCTGAAGGCGGAGCGCCCGCTCTGCGTCGATCTGGATGGCACCCTGGTAAAGTCGGACACTTTGGCTGACTCGCTGATGGTTCTCGCCCGTCGCCATCCCACAGCTTTGTTGCGCGTGCCGTGGTGGGCGCTGATGGGCAAGGCACATCTCAAGTCGAGGGTGGCCAGCATGGTGACGCTCGATGTTGCACACCTGCCCTACAACCGTCCGCTCCTGGACTACCTGAGGGACGAGCATGCAGCTGGCCGCGAGCTCATCCTGGCTACAGGCGCGGATGGCGCGCTGGCACGGCGTATCGCAGAACACCTGGACATTTTTGACGACGTAGTGGCCAGCGATGGTGAAGTTAACCTTACTGGCAAAAACAAGCTGCAGCATCTGGAGGAGCGGTTTCCGGACGACGGCTTCGACTACATCGGTAATGCACTTCCCGATGTACCGCTTCTAAAAGGTGCAAGGCGGGCGATGCTCGCCAATCCTCACATCGGCTTGACCGGTGCTCTCAAGAACCGCAATGTAACCGTGAGCAGAAAGTTCCTGGACCGCCCGCGCGTCCCGGTCGCGTTGGCGAAAGCCCTTCGGGTGCATCAATGGGCAAAGAATCTGCTGGTGTTCGTGCCCCTGCTTCTGGGCCATTCCTTTCATCCATCGTCCGTGTTGGCCGCGGTCGCAGCATTTTTCTGTTTCAGCCTTACTGCTTCGGCTACCTACATTTTGAATGACCTGCTCGACCTGGAGCCGGACCGAGCACACCTGAAAAAACGCAAGCGGGCCTTTGCCGCCGGCGATCTTTCCGTCACCACCGGCATTTTCCTTTCGTTCCTGATGACGGCAGTTGCTCTGGTCACAGCCGCGTACTTACCGCGGAAATTCCTGATTTATCTGCTGTTGTATCTGGTGACTACGATTACCTATTCGCTTGTCCTCAAGCGCATCGTTCTGGTCGACGTGGTCGTCTTGTCGAGTCTCTACACGATACGCATGTTGGCCGGCGCCGGAGCTACACAGACACCCATTTCTCCCTGGCTTGCTGCTTTCTCGATTTTCCTTTTTCTAAGCCTGGCGATGGTCAAGCGGTTCAGCGAATTGCAGAACTTGCGTTCGCGCGGTGTGCACCCTTCCAATGGAAGAGGATATCTGCTGAGCGACATCGAGCAATTGCGCAGCTTCGGCACGTCCAGCGCCTATGCCTCGATCGTCGTGCTCGCGCTTTACATAAGCGGGCATGAAGTGGCGGAGCTCTATCACCATGCCGAACGCCTGTGGTTAATGACTCCAGTGATGATCCTTTGGCTCAGCCGCGTTTGGCTGCTGGCATCCCGCGGCTTGCTGGATGAGGATCCTGTGGTATTCGCTCTTACCGACCGCACAAGTCTTCTGCTTGGCGTGGGCGTCATGCTCATTGCCTTCTCGGCGCTCTAGCAGGCCGCGAAAAACCCAATGTTTTTGAAGGGTACGACCTTTAGGTCGTACGTAAACTATTGCAAACAGGTGCGGCTTTAGCCACTGAGGGAACGACTCTCGCCCCTTCAGGATTTTTCCGCAGCGTGCTAGGGAAATCAGCTCAGGCTACTCCTTTTACCATCCTGTTAACTCCCTGATCACCAGCCTTTAACACTTCGCAATTAAAGCTGGATGGCGGTCGTAAAGCCGGCCTCGAAGGGAGCACTGATGCAGAAGCTCGTAGCAACGTCATTAGCCTCGCTGATGTTTGCTGGGACTCTTATCAACCCAACCGTCGCGGAGGCGCAATCGGGAACCAGCCACCCCGATCAAGCATCTCGTCGTCATCTTTCAGGAAAATATTTCGTTCGACCACTACTTCGGCACCTATCCAAAGGCCCTGAATCCTGCCGGACAGCCACGCTTTGTAGCCAAGCCCGGAACGCCGTCTGTGAATGGCTACACCGACGGTCTGCTTTACAACAATCCCAATGCTTTGAATGCCCTCAACGGAAACGGAGCGACCAACCCATTCCGCCTCGATCGTACCCAGGCCGCCACCGCACGATCAGGATCACGACTACACGCCGGAACAGCAGGCGTTTCACGGCGGGTTGATGGATTTGTTCCCCAAATACACGGGCACGCCCGGTCCGCCGCCCAATGGCCAGCCGACAACTGGGCTGGTGATGGGCTACTACGACGGCAATACCGTTACCGCTTTCTGGAATTATGCGCAGCGGTTTGCAATGAGTGACAACTCCTTCGGCACCAACTTTGGTCCCTCGACCGACGGCGCATCAACCTGATCTCCGGCCAGACTCAACGGCGTGAGTGACCAGGTAAACGCCAGCGGCGATGTGGTGTCAGACGGCGGCGGCGGATACACCCTGGTGAGCGACGCTGACCCGGTCGGGGACGTTTGCTCCACCACCACCGGTGCGCTGGTTGCGCATGAGTGGAATGAACATCGGTGACCTGCTCAATGCCGCCGGCATCAGCTGGGGCTTCTTCGAAGGCGGCTTCGACCTGACGCTTAAGAATGCCAACGGAACCACCGGCTGCAGCCGGAGCACCACTTCCACGGTGACATGGATCGAATAAGGCGGATTACATTCCGCATCATCAGCCTTTCCAGTACTACACCACCACCCAGAACCTGAAGCACACCCGGCCGACTTCACCCAGCACCGTTGGCATCAACGGCGACCCCGCAAACCACCAGTACGATATTCACGACTTCTACGACGCGATCAATGCCGGCAACTTCCCCACGGTCAGCTTCCTCAAGGCGCCGGGCTACCAGGATGGCCACGCCGGCTACTCCGATCCGCTGGACGAGCAGACGTTCGTCGTCAACGTTATCAATTTCCTGCAGCAACAGAAGGACTGGGCGAATACCGCTGTGATCATCGCCTACGACGACTCTGACGGCTGGTACGACCACCAGATGGGTCCGATCGTGAACCAATCCGCTACCACCATGGATGCCCTCACCGCTCCTGGTCAATGCGGGACCGGAGATGGCGCTCTTGCGGGTGTCACCATCCAGAAAGCCCAGGGACGTTGCGGGTATGGTCCACGTCTTCCTCTCCTGGTGATCTCACCCTACGCCAAGCAAAACTACGTCGATCACACGGTCACTGACCAGACTTCGATTCTGCGGTTTGTCGAGGACAACTGGTTGGGTGGTCAACGTATCACGGGCTCCTTTGACAATCTTGCCGGCCGCCTGAATTCCTTGTTTGATTTCAAAAACCCCGACACCACGCAATACATACTGGATGGGTCCACCGGGTTAGTGGTGAAGTAACAGATAGGAACCAATCGCAATCGGATTTGCTGTTTCGTTTAAAACCGGGCAAAGGGCTTCGTCCCTTTGCCCTCTTCATTTATGTTTGCTTTGAGTGAGGCTTTGATTTGATTACGCGCCGCAGGTTCCTCGGGCGAGCCGGAATTTTGGCCGCCGGGATGTCCGTCAACAAATTGCCGTCCCCGCAACAATCATTGACGACTCTCGATCCCGACAAGTTAAGTCCTTACGTCGATCCGCTCCCGATCCCCCACGTTGCACAACCCAGTGGCATGCGGCCGAGTCCGGACGATCGTTCGCTCAAACTCCCCTACTACCGCATGGCCATGCGGCCGATTGAATGCAAGGTGCACAGAGATTTACCCGCCACCCGCATGTGGGGCTTTGGGTCTTCTTCACCGGGACCGACTTTTGAAACCCGCAGCAACCACGGATTGATCGTCGAATGGGTGAATGAGCTGCCGCAGCACCACTTTCTGCCCATCGACCATACCCTGCATGGAGCCGAAGCCAACTTGCCGCTGGTCCGCAGTGTCATTCACCTTCATGGCGGCAAGACGCCGCCGGACAGTGATGGCTACCCCGAGCATTGGTACGTTCCAGGCAAGTCTGCTACCTTCCACTATCCCAACCGGCAAGACGCGGCGATGCTCTTCTACCACGACCACACCATGGGTATCAATCGGTTGAATATTTATGCCGGCCTGCAGGGCTTGTATTTCATCCGTGACGAAGTGGAAGACGCGCTCAAACTTCCCCAGGGTAAATACGAGATACCGCTGCTGGTGTACGATCGCTTTCTTCTTCCCGACGGGCAGCTCGAGTATCCTGTCTCGCCCAAGCCGGATGCTCCCTGGGTCCCCGAGGTATTCGGCAACGCCATCCTGGTCAACGGCAAGCTCTTCCCTTACCTGGATGTCGAACCGCGCAAGTATCGCTTCCGCTTGATGAATGGTTCCAACGGCCGCTTCTACCGCTTCTCGCTGGGAAAGCTACTCACCTTTCAGCAGATCGGCACCGAACAGGGATTTCTGCCCGCGCCCGTTGCCGCCCAGCGGGTGGTAATGGCTCCCGGGGAGCGGATTGATTTCGTCTTCGATTTCGCCGCTCATGCGGGAGAAAACATTCTGCTGCGCAGCGACGCGTTCGAGATCATGCAATTCCGGGTCGCGGCTAAGGGGGCTGCCGATACCACTTCCCTTCCTCCAGCCCTGAGAACTTACGAAAGAATTCCTGAAAGCCGTGCCGTCAAAACCCGCCGCCTCACCCTCGATGAGCGAATGGACCTGGTACAGCAATCGATGGGCATGCTGCTGAACAATACTCCCTGGCACATGCCCGTTACCGAGAAGCCGGTGCTCAACACCACGGAAATATGGGAGCTGGTCAACCTCACGGAAGACTCACATCCGATCCACATTCACCTGGTCAAATTTCAGATACTCGACCGCCGTCCGTTCGACACATACGAATTCCAGGACAAGGGGACGGTCCGCTTCACCGGGCCCGCGCTTCCCCCCGCGCCCACGGAGAGCGGCTGGAAAGACACGGTACGCGCGGATCCGGGAGTGATTACGCGCATCATCATTCCCTTCGAAGGATTCGCCGGGCGCTACGTGTGGCATTGCCACATCCTGGAGCACGAAGACAACGAAATGATGCGGCCGTACGAAGTTGTCGCCTCCTAAGAAACCGCAGGTCCCTCCACTCCCGCTAGGTTAAAGCAGTTTCGCAATGGGTATAGACCGAACCCGGATTTCCTGTAGAGGTTGGTGGAACCGCGGTAGATACGGCGCGGAGATGATGGTGAACCAGACGGCTTGCATTTGCTATTTGGTGTTTTATGGTTGCACTGGGGTGAAGAATGAGCGGCACAGACCATCTACGAAGGAATGTTGTTCTAGCAATCTACATTCTGTGCTTTGCGGGAGCCACTATCAATCACTCACTCGATTTTCTTCACGAAGGAATGCTACCGTATCGGTTAGGCCCACCTCTTTTGAGGCTGTTTTGGACACTGCTTGTCATACTTGATCCCACAGTCATCGCTCTCCTGCTCTTCCAGTGGCTACGGTCTGGTCTTTTGCTGGCGCTCGCAATCATGCTTGCCGATGTAGCGGCGAACAGCTATGCTGCTCTAGCGCTGCACTTTTCGGGTTTCTCAACAGCTCTTCTGTTGCAAACACTCTTTCTTGGCTTCGTTCTAGGCTCCATCAGCTTCCTGTGGCCGTGTGTGAAGAGTTGACTGAAGCTCCCACACGTGACGGAAGACCGCGGGCGACCCTGATACTAACGCTCTTTAGTCACTTCTGACTGTTCATCTCGCTCAACCAGCCGGGTCACAACGGCGAACAGGAAACTCGCGGAGAGCGCGCACATGAGCACACCTGTAAGACTTTCTATGGGGCCCATTTGTCGCCACGTCTGTTGGAGAATAAGTTCTCCATTTCCCACCGTTGAATAACTGGTTACCGAAAAATAGAAAGCGGACTCCCAGGTGGAAAAGCACTTCCAGCGATAGAAAATCGCCCACAGCAGAATTTCCAACATGTGCAAGCAGATAATCAGGCTCATGAGTCGTACCATCAGTACAGCGGAATGTATTCGGCCGGACCGGCTAGTACGCCCTGGCAAGTGAGCTTTTGCCCATTGGATGAGAGCTGCAATCCCCGCGGTCTGTATCACGAGCGTGAGCATTATCAGGACGATCGCCGCATAGGCTTGGCGTACAAACACCATGATGTGTAGATCCCCCGGGTTGTGCGGGCTGAGCTATATGAGGACATGATACCTATTCCCCGCGCTTGGGACTTGTCAGGGAAATAGTTATCATGTCCCCGTATAGCGCCGGGTTGTCGATGTTGCCGGGGCGGCACGCATACGAATACACTCCTGATCTGCAAGCAAATCAAGGGAGTCCATCTCCGCTGACGAAGCTGCGCGAAATCGTCTCATGGGAGAAATGAAAATGAAAACCAAGCTGCTGGCGCAAGTTTCGCTCGCTATGTTGCTGGGCGGCGCGCTGGTCGCCGTGCCGCAAACGCCCGCCAAGGCCAATGACAGCTTCCGTCCTCGCGGCCGTCATCTGATCTATGTCGCGGTTCCAGGTTCCCTGGAGCGGCCCGGCTGGCTAAACGGAGTCGGCCTGGTGGTACTCGATGCCGCTGACGATTATCGTTTCGTCAAACGTATTCCGACCTGGGAGTACCCCGCGAGCATGAGCCCGGAACAGGTTTCCGGCGTTGCCGCCAGCCCGGTAACCAACCTTATCTACGTCGCTGCACGCGGCCGTTTGGGCGCGATCGACATGGGCACCGACAAGATGGTCTGGTCGGTTACGCTGGACGGCAAATGCTGCGAACGTCCCCAGGTCACACCGGATGGCAAGATCGTGGTGGTGGGAAGCGACCTTCAGGACTATTGGTACGAAGTGGACGCCAGAACGGGCAAGCTGATCTGCAAGCTCGAAGCGCCGGAAAGCCCGAACTCGCACAATCTGAACCTGAGCGCGGACGGCAAGACGGCGTTTATGTCGCCCAACAACAAGGTGATGACGATTTCGGATATACAGTCGCGTAAGGTCATCAAGACCATCCGCTTTCCTGATAACGTGCGCGTCTTCGTGCTGAACAAAGATTCGACCAGGATCTACGCCAACAACAATAATTTCCTGGGCTTTTTGATTGCCGATGTCGCCACCGGCCAGGTCATCAAGTCAGTCGAAGTGACCAGTGTGGATTGGAAGTCGAAATGGAACGTGACTCCGCGTCCGCGCATACCCCATGGCTGCCCTAGCCACGGCATCGCGCTGACTCCGGATGAAAAAGAAATCTGGCTAGCCGACGGCATCTTCAAGAAGATCCATATTTTTTCCAATACTGAAGACCCGAAAGAAATCAACTCCATTGACACCCCCGCCGGTACCTACTGGATAACCTTCGGCCTGGACGGCAAATATGCCTATTCGTCGTCGGGTGACATCATTGACGTGAAGACTTATAAGATCGTCGGCCAGATGAGGGACGAATATGGCCACGCCATGTACAGCGAAAAACTGCTGGACATCACCTTCGATAATGGTCACGCGCAGCGAGTCTCTAACCAGTTCGCCAATAGCTTCGGCGACTACCAGACCGCGGAACAATTGGGCGTCGGCCCGCATGTCACGCCCATGCCGGGCAGCGCAGCCATCACCCTGACGGGTGTGAACGCAGTCGAGGCAACGGCCACACATGAGTAGTCACCCAACCAGGGCAGGCAACACATTCCTGCCTGCGTGCCTGGGCGCATTGTTACTCGTGGCAGGTCCGTTCGCCGCAGCCCAGGAGAGTGCCGGCGCGACGCCTGCGGTTCACGACCTGGCACGGGAAGGCCGATCGCTCAAAGCGGTCTGCGCCCAGTGCCACGACCTGCAAATCGTCATGGACACACCCATGAGCTATGACGCCTGGCACGATACCGTACAGACCATGATCGATCGGGGCGCCAGCGGCACTGACCAGCAATTCGAGGACGTCATGGACTATCTCCACCGAACCATGACCACCATCGACGTGAATACAGCCGATGCGAATGAATTGCAGATCGTGCTGGATGTGCCGGAAACAGCAGCGCAGGCGATCATTGCGCGACGAAGCACGCAAAAATTCACCGGTCTGGCCGGCCTGAAGTCTGTTCCCGGCGTCGATGCGTCCACTGTGGATGGGAAAGCGCGGTTGATTTTCTTCAAATGAATGGGCTTTAAGATTTCGTTCGTCCGGCACCGGGTTAGCACGTCGGCGGTCGTCGTGCAAAAAGAGGAAAGTATGGCCAGAGTTTCGGGTTTCGATCGAAGACAATTTCTTGGCGCTCTCTCGATGGGAGCCGCTGCGATAGCGCTCCCGCAACTTATCCAGAAACAGATTCAGGCGCAGACTGGGAAAAAGCGGCTGGCGGGTGTCTTTCCCATTGGCTTTACTCCGGTAAACGCTCAGAACCAAGTCGATTACGACGGGCTGGCTTCCCAGGTGCAATTTTGCAGACGAGGTGGCGTGCACGGCCTGGCTTGGCCACAGATCGCAAGTGGATGGACAACGTTGAGCGAAGAGGAAAGGATGCAGGGCGCGGAGGCGCTTATCTCCGCTGCACGAGGGGGTACCACGGCGATCGTGATCGGGGTGCAGAGTCGCACCGCCGATTTCAATGAAACCGAGCGTTATGCCAGGCAAGCGGAGAAGCTTGGCGCGGATGCCATCATTTGTATAGCCCCGCCTGGGGTGACGTCCGCATCCGAAATCCTGCTTTACTATCAGCGGCTGGGAAAGGTCACATCCTTGCCGCTCTTTGCCCAGACCGGGGGCGACTTCAGCGTCGATCTGGTGGTCGAGATGTTCCACACCATTCCCACCTTTCGCTACGTGAAAGATGAAGCGGGCGATCCTCTGGTGCGGGTGACGGAGATCAGAAGGCGCACCAACGACCAGCTCCATTGCTTTTCCGGCAAGGGAGTCACCACCATGATCACGGAGATGGAACGGGGCTTCGCCGGCCATTGCCCGTTCGTTAGCCTTGCCGATCTTTACGCTTCCGCCTTTGACTCGTATCACGCGGGCAAGGTCCGCGATGCGTTCGATCAATTCGGCCGCATCGAGGCGGCCAGCTCCATGTTTGCGCAAAGTGACGTCGCCGTATTGATTGCCCGTCGTGTGTTCCGCCCAGGCACCACCACGCGCATTGCGCCGCCGGCGCCGGGCGCTGATACCCAGCGCCGCAAGGTCATAGGTCCAGATGAAATCAGGCGCGACCTGGAGACCTACTTGCGGCCTTACCTGCGGGCCTAGACAATGGTAGCAGAGACTTGACCCATAGACTCGCATTGGCGGTTCGGCCTCAGTCGACTGCCGGATGATCGGTTATGCGCTGGTCTTTACTCCCACGATAACGTCTTTGCCAGAAATCCAAGTGCACGCGGCGAGCCTGGAGCGCGGCGATGCCCACAATTCCGTCGATTCCCGGGAGCGTGTCGGCGGCGGGCGACGCCAGGAATAGGACGGGTACCTCGCGGTTCTTCTTGCCGAATACAACATCGGGCAGCGTGGCCTGTTTGGCCTGCACGCGTCCGCCCATGGTCGCGTTTTTGATGCTGCCCGCGGTGCGTAATCCTGGCACGCTCTTGCGCAGCCGCTCCTCGTACAAAATAATGCCTCGCAAGCCGGTATCGACAATCAGGTGAACCGGACGACCCTGAACCTGAAGCTCAACAATCAGGCACTTTGTCATAGGATCGCCGCCCGCCAAATAGGTTTTTGGCGCGGCGGGATCGAAGATCAAATTCCCGGCGCCGAAATCGATGGTGACGTTGCTCAGTTGGAGCAGGTCCATCCCGATGATGGCGTCGGCCTTTCTGGCGAACTCAGAATAACGGGCCAGATCGCCAACCAGCACGACAACGTTGGCTGCACGAATGGGACCGACCTGAACTTCCGGGAGGGTGGCAGTTTCCCACTTGAGATTTCTATCAAAGTTAAAAGACTGAGCCGGGTGCGCATCCAGCTTCAGTCTTTGGGCAATTCTTTGGTCGACCATGCTGATGGTCGCGCCAGTGTCCAGGATAAACTTCAGATGGGTTTGGTCTCCGATGCGGCCTTCGACCTGGATGAGGTATCCGGAAGAGAGCCGGAACGGTAGTGCGCTGCCGGACGCGCTATCGGACGGCTCCGGTTGGTCGTATGCTTGCGAAGGAGAGGGAAAGAAAAGGCTCAGACAGGCAAGAGAAAGCAGCCAATGATTCATGGAATTCGCCTCGGCCGCGGTAGCGGCGAGGGCGAGCTTCCGGCTCCTGGAAAGGAGCCTCAATTCGCCCTGAATTTTTCGTCCTATTGACTTAGTCTCCGTGTAATGCTTTGATGGCGCTAGACTTAGCTTCACCATCTTCGGCGGATCTCTCGGGACTCGGACCCTATCTCACACCTGTTCGGTGTCGCCCATGGGCAACTCGATACAACAGCCGATCGCTCGCTTTGAAGATTTCGAAGTCCACCTGGAAACGGGTGAAGTGTGGAAAGCGGGCAGACGCCTGAAGGTGCAGGACCAGCCGTTCAAGGTTCTGGCAGCCTTGCTGGAACGGCCGGGACAGATCGTTACCCGGGAAGAGCTGCGTCAGCTGATCTGGCCGGAGAACAGCTTCGGGGATTTTGACCATGCCATCAATCTGGCCATGACTAAGCTGCGGGCCACCTTGGGCGACTCAGCCGATGTTCCCCACCTCATCGAAACTCTCCCCCGCCGTGGCTACCGTTTCATCGCACCGCCGAGAAAGAAACTGATCCATCTCCTCCGCCCTTCATCGCACCGCTGAAGGAACAAGCTGATCCATCTCCGGCGAAGGAGCCTCCAGCCAGGGCTGCAGGAAGAAAGCCGTGGCTGATCGCCGGCGCTTCGGCATTCCTCCTTCTGTTCGCGGTCCTGCTGTTACGGATGCTCCCGACACTCCGGAGGCAGCCCTCAACTGCTGGGGAGATCCTGCCCTTGGTCTCCATGCCAGGCCAGCAGGACATGCCTGCCCTTTCTCCGGACGGCAGCCAGGTTGCTTTTGCCTATTCGGGAGGACCGCACCCCGGCATTTATATCGCCCTCATCGGCGGCGATAAGCCTTTGCAACTCACCCAGGGTGATGGCGACGCCGATCCAGCGTGGTCGCCCGATGGGCGGCAAATTGCGTTTGCGCGCTTCCGCCGAATCCAGCGATCAAAAGAAACTGTATGTGATTCCGGCTCTTGGCGGGTCGGAACGTCGTGTGTATACCACGTCGTTTCCGCAGTGGGCTCAATGCAACCAGATGAGCTGGTCACCCGACGGAAAATCATTGATATTTTCCGAAGCCCTGGATAACAGCGGCAAAGCTCGCCTGACCATACTCTCGCTCTCTGACTTGACCGCTCGCCCGCTCACTTCTCCGCATAATCAGCAGTTCGATTGTGACCCCGTCTTCTCCCCCGACGGCGCCACGGTGGCGTTCGCACGCGGGCCCATGGGCGGTTTTCTTAGTGACGTATTTGTGCTGAAAGTTGCAGACGGCCAACTTTTGCGGCTCACTACCGGGAATTCCGGAGGGCATGCCGCCTGGACTCAGGACGGCAAAGAAATTGTCTTCAATTCTTTCGCTCGGGGGTTTCAAGGTCTATGGCGCATTTCCGCTTCAGGGGGAACGCCACAGCCGTTTGCCGTTTCGGGGGATGCCTATGAGCCCTCGATCTCACGCCGAGGGAACCAGCTCGCTTACCAGGTATTTAAGCGGTGGGACACAATCTGGCGGCTCGACCTGAAAGACGAGCGCCATGCGCTGGGCCCTCCCGTGCGGCTCCTGTCCGGCAGGGGAATCATCTGGAAGCCCAGCTATTCTCCCGATGGCAAGAAGATCGCCTTCGAATCCAACCGCATGGGCTATGAGGATATTTGGATCTGCGACAGCGATGGGTCCAATTGCTCTCAGCTTACTGACCGACACGGCACAACGGCCACTGCCCGGTGGTCTCCCGACGGCCGCTACCTTGCCTTTGAATCCGTAACCCAGGACTACTGGCAGGTTGGCGTCCTCGAATTACCAGATGGCACGCCCCATATGCTGACGACCTTTCCTGACACCAATAATGGGGCTGCGAACTGGTCCCGCGACGGCAAGTGGTTATATTTCTATTCCGGCCGCGACCCTGGGGGTTATCAATTATGGAAGATCCCGTTTACAGGTGGATCCCCCGTCCGGGTAACGACAAACGGGGGCGTCTATGCGATCGAGTCGGAGGACGGACGGTTCCTTTATTACGCCAAATTCATCGGGCGCGGGGTCTGGAAACGATCCCTGGAGACCGGCGAGGAATCACGCCTCCCGATTAATGTTTGTAATTGGTATGAATGGGCCCTTGCTCGCGACGGAATCTACTTCCTGAACCCGGATTTTCCGCCCAACGGCAGGATTGAATTCTTCGATTTTGCTCATGGCCAGTCCATACCTATCTTCGCTCTCGACAAGCCAGCTTCTGGCTTTGGTGGTGTGGCACTTTCTCCGGATGGTAAATCGCTCCTCTTCGGCCAGAACGAACTCAACGAGTCCTACATCATGGTCATGAAGAACTTCCGCTAGCCGTATGTTGAGCTGCGGGGTAACTTCCTGTCTCGGAAACTTGCTAAAACTTCGCCTTCTGCGAAGATTTTGTTCGTAAGTTCGCATTTTGCGAAGTACAATAAAAGTAGCAAGAGGGCGTGTCTGCTTTGCACATTATCAGTCGAAAGAAGCTGTTGATTGCGGCTGAGGAGCATGGAGACCTGGCTGGCCCGCTCGATGTCTGGTACCGGATTGCGAAGAGAGCAGACTGGACTTCTCTGAAGGACGTTAGGCGCGACTTCCCGTCAGCAGATGGGGTCGGCAAATACACGGTCTTCAACATCAAAGGAAATGAATACCGGCTGGTCTCGTTGATCTTTTACCGGAGCGGGAAACTGTTCATTCGGAACGTTATCACCCATGCCGAATACGACAAGGGAAGGTGGAAAAAATGAGTACATCGGCCGCAAACCCTATTTACGGCAAACTACTGGCAAAAGCGCTCCCCAGGGTCATTCAGTCCGAAGAGGAAAACGATCGCTATATGGAGACGCTTCTCGTTTTAGAGCAGAAAGACACCCTGACCCCAGAAGAGAAGGATTTGGCAGACTTGCTCACGCTGCTGATCGAGGACTTTGAGGACAAGCACTATCAACTCCCGAAGGCATCGCCGCTCGAGGCAATCTCTTTTCTCATGGACCAGCACGGACTGAAGCAAAAGGACCTGATCGATGTATTTGGAACGCCGAGTATCGTTTCTGAGGTCCTGAGCGGGAAGCGCGATCTCAACAAGGACCACATATCTCGTCTGAGCAAGCGCTTTCATGTTTCGCCGGAACTCTTCTTCTAAGTCGCCACGCGAGCGTTCAGCAAAACATAGAGCTCGTTGACAGGAAGCTGTGAAAAAATTGGGAACTCGGGGGCGGGGTGCGGTTGGCTGCTGGGGCGCTAACGTTCGAAACATTTCAAACAAACACAAAAAGTTACTTTCCGTATGGCCGCGGGCCCATGTTTTGCGCATCATAATACGGAGTTGGCACTTGCCTTTCCGCGTTCACTTCGAGTTCCGCTCTCAATGTCTGCTCCAGGCTTTTTTCAAATATCGTCATTCCGCGCGGCGTGTACTCGTAACGAATGTAGCGAATGGCTTGCAGGTCAAAGGGGACATCGCTCACGTTTTGGGTGATCAGGATCACAGTACGTCCCAGCGTATGCGCAACGCCGATTTCGTAAAAAACGTTGGGATTTCGTTCCGTACAGTCTGCAATGATTACTCGGGCCGAATTGATTGCTTCCCACACATCCGACATGATGTGACGTGCTCCAAAGAAATCGTCCGCACGTTTGGCCACCAGCTTGAGTGAATTCGTTACGTTAAGAATATGATCCTCGTAAACCGGTCGCAACTCCGTCTTAAACGCCATCAGCACAAACACATCCAGGCAACTGCCAAATCCCGCCGGCTTCCCAAAGTAGGGTCGGACGACCAGGGAATCGCTAGTCACCTCTCCCAACTGCCTCAAGCTCAGGCCGAGCGTGGCCTGAATTCTGTGCCAGTTCGGGGCCACTTCAAACGCCTCAGTCCGGCTCTCCTTGGAAACGGCTTTCACAACCAGCCCAGCCTCTTCCAGCTGGCGGAGCACGTTCTCAACCCTATAAAACCCGTACTGCTCATTCAGGTGAAACAGTTTGCGCAGACCTTCCACGTCGTTGGCAAGATTGTCTCGCAAGGCAAGCATCACATTGGGAGCATTCAATTCCATATCGATTTGTCAATTGTGCGGCCTGCTGAGATGGCTGTCAAAGAAATGCTGTAAGATCTCTCGATGTTCCAGTGCGATGCGTACATGGCATCCTGCGGCGCTCGAGATTCGACTCGTGAACGTACGCTTGAGAATCTCGCTGCCACCGACTGGAAGGGAATCGTAACCGTTGAGTTTGAGGATCCAACCATTTCCGTACCCCTCGACCGTCATGCAGAACTTGTGCGACGGATACTGCGTCGGGGCGCCAAGAACAGCGCAGAGCTGTTTCTGTTTCTTGAAGACGATCTCGATTTCAATCTCCACTTTATCCACAACTTGACGACTTGGCACCCCCTCCGACAGTTATCCCAAGGTCAGCATTTTTTTGCCTCGATGTGCAATCTCGGCGTTTCATTTAAAGAAACATTCCCCAATCTGGCTTATCGGGAGGCCGACCCGCATGCAGCCTTTGGGAGCCAGGCGTTTCTTATCTCCAAGACGACCGCGCGATATTTCGTTACCTGCTGGGGAGTCGAGCCGGGCCCGCATGCTGATGTTAAACTTTTGCGCTTGGCGGCCCGCGTCGTTCCTATCCTGTACCACTTACCTTCAATAGTGCAACACGTAGGAAGCCCGAGCCTCTGGGGCGGTCCGTTCCACGACGCCCCCGATTTCGACAAGAACTGGAAGTCACCGCTTAAAGGGACGAAGTTATAGCCAGTTTCGGGGGCGATAAAGATCACGGGTGCTAGGGACAGACGGGGCGCAAGGCGGGGTGCAAGGGACAGAGGTGCAAGGGACTGGCGGTTCACTGTCCCAAGAGACACACGGCACAAGTAACTGCAAAGGTTACGTTCCGTCTGTCACGGGGTTTCCTAGGAAGGATCTTAAGGTGCGGGCGGGGGGACATTAGCGGAGGATTGGTCTAGACTCTCGAGTTGAGCCAGTTCTTCACGCAGGCGCGCCGCCTGCTCGCGACGGTTTGCGGCATCGAGACGGGGGTTGACGCTAAGGGCCGTTCCAACCCCATCCATAACCTTAGTGATGCTTTTAGTGATGCCGTTGTTCTTCTTGCCTTTACCGTTCTTGCCCATATTGGCGAGATCGTCGGCGCTAATGTCGTCCTGCAGAGCGTCGGTCTCCAGTCCGGTAATTTGAGCGCGGAGATCCCGAATGTTCGCACGGCGCTGGATCATCTCGATAGCAGGGTCGCTCACAGAGGTGTTGTCCGAGTGGCACAGCTTGTCACCGCTTTGGTACAGGTCGACGCAGAGATCCCGGAGATTGTCCTCACCGCTTGTGTTGCCTTGATCGGCAGAAAGGCGGTACAACGCCACAGCGGTAGCATTGTCGGCCTTCACACCTTCCCCGTACTGATACATCCAACCGAGCTGATTCTCCGCGGTGGCGCTTCCCAACGCCGCGGCTTTACAAAGCCATGACCAGGCCTGGGCATAATCGATCGCCACACCGACGCCATTCTGAAAGTTATAACCGATGTTTTCCATGGCCTCACCGTTGCCATGCTCTGCAGCCTTGTAATACCAGGAGAGAGCTTGGTCATAACTTTGAGGTTGACCCCATCCTTTCTCCGCCATGAAGCCGAGATTGGTTTCTGCGTTGGAGCTGCCGTGGCTGGCGGCGCGGCGATACCAATCCAAAGCCTGAGCATAGTCGCGCTTGACCCCCCACCCGGACCGGTAAAAATAGCCGACTTCATTCTCGGCGTCCGCGAGATTCTGGTCCGCCGCCTTGCTGTACCACTCGAAGGCCTGCTTATAGTCACGCCGGACCTGGAGCCCACTCTGGTACATAGCCCCCAGATTGTACTCCGCGAGCGCATTGCCCTTCTTTGCGGCCAAACCGTAGTAATACAGGGCCCGCTTGTAATCTCGCGGCAAGCCAAACTTATTTTGATACATGTAGCCCAGCTGATTCAGCGCGGGAGCATAACCTTGGGCGGCGGACTTGCGATACCAGATCACTGCCTGCCCGTAGTCCTGGGCAACTCCGCGGCCATCGATATAGTCGTGCCCGAGTGCGAATTGCGCCTGCGCGTCCCCTGCGGCGGCAGGCCCGCGAAGAGCGTTGAAATCATCGTCCGCCGGTAGTGCTTGCGCCTGAGTCGACACTTGTACGGGGCTTGCACCTGCCCCTGCGTCGTGGAAACCAGAGCGAATACGAAGAAAGCCGCTGCGGTGACCCGGGTCGGAATGGACATGAATAACTCGCCTCATCTCGCAGAAATAACTGGTAAGGATGCAGAAGCAAATAGGGCTCGGTTATCCATGCACTTGACCCTTGCCATGACAGCATCCCACCGCAATCCACTTGCCATCTTCCAGCAGTCTTGCTGACATGGGATCAAATAACAATAGGGTGATGGTTACCAAAGGGGCGAAATGTGCTCAAAGTTATAGTCGCGGGGCGCCGGATCGCTCAACGGCAGCATAGCTTTCGTGTGATGCACAGACGGGAAAGAGGAAATGTCCGTAATTCGGCCCAGTTGCCCCGTAACGGCATAGTTCAAACGCTCTTCGCGGAAGCAATGCATCTGGATTGATGCCAAATCGCCGAGGCGCTCATCGAGCCGTCAAGTGCGAAATTCTAGTTCTGGGCGAATGACTGCCTATCCGGAAGTGACCCCGAAATCGAGTTCTGTCCGGGTAGGCCACAATCCGACCTGAACCCGCGATTTGACCTTCAACCGGTCTGGATGAGTGCGTCGGCCTGAATCCGACAGTTGACCAAGGACCACTTAGCTGGAAAGGCGGCCAGGCGGCGAGAGGCCCGTTCTAACTAAGCCTCCGCCGTCTGCCTTAGCTATATCTCGCGCATGACGATCATCAAAACTTCAGCTTCTTATTTCTCCTGCGCCATCCCCGCAACCACCGCAGCAGTCTTATCGAGTATCTGATTCCAGCCCTCCATTTGCCCGCTATTTTTTGCGCTCTCCATG
This sequence comes from uncultured Acidobacteriaceae bacterium, assembly GCA_963796145.1. Taxonomy (GTDB): domain Bacteria; phylum Acidobacteriota; class Terriglobia; order Terriglobales; family Acidobacteriaceae; genus PALSA-350. The sequence continues at coordinate 291,173 of CAWCKO010000046.1, forward strand.
GGTTCATTCCCAATGAAGGTGAGTTTCGTCTGGCCGTTTCCAATATCCTCAAAAATAGCCACGTCGTGCGCACCCTCGATGGCCTCATGTTCTATTCCATAGTTGCGCAGGCTCAACCTTGTTTCCCTCCGCGTCGGAAAAGTACATGGAGGAAACGATCTTCTCGTGCAGAACAATCTCGTGGTATTCCCCCGCATTCCAGAACTCCTGCCCATCCGGCGCTCTCATGCAGCAGAGAAATTTTCCTCCAACGCGAAAATCCATCTCGCAAACAGGCGCAGTAAAACCCTTCGGCCCCCACCACTGCATCACATATTTCGGGTCTGTCCACGCCTTCCAAACCAACTCGCGTGGGGCATCAAAAACTCTAGTGACAACCATCCGCTCTGTCTCGTTAACCGTGTTTTTTGTCATCTCTGACCTCCTCTTTTTTCATTTGATTCACAACCACATCCAGCTTGTCGAAACTCTCTTCCCAGAATCGGCGATAGCTGATCGCCCAGTCACTGACTGTCTTTATCGCCTCTGGCCTAAGCGTGCACACACTCTCTCTTCCACGCTTCGTCTTGATCACAATCCGCGCCCGCACCAGGTAGGCAATATGTTTTGAAATCATCTGCTGCGAGAGTGCAAACGGTTCCGTCAATCCATGCACAGAGGCAGGCCCATGGGAGAGTCGTTCGATCATCGCCCGCCGGGTTGGATCAGACAAAGCCGCAAATGTTGTACCCAACTTATCCACAACCATATGGTAGTGGATTATCCGTCGATGTCAAGGGTCAATTTTGCGAGTTCCCGATTTCTGTTTCTTGATTTCTAATGGCGAGTGGTAAATCGCCTACGCACTTTTCGAGGCCAGATTTCTGCGACAGGTCTATTTTGTGCATGCCAGCGGCGTGGAGGCCGCTCATATGCGCAAAAGAAACAGACGGCCACCCTGCCGCAAAATCGTTCTGAAGCTCCCAGATCTCGATCAGGCAAAATCGGCGGTACTCAACAGCCTCAGTTCTCCCCACTCAAGGAGAAACTACAAGTTCGCAATGGAGCAGTTAATCACCTGGTATTGTTCTGAGCCCCGACTTGCGTTGAACCGTGCCGTTGTCCTACGATTTCGCCTTTACCTGGAGTCTCTGGGCTTGGCAGCTGGAACTGTCACTCAGCGCCTTGCGGCAGTCAGGCGACTGGCGTATGAAGCTGCAGATTCCGGTTTGCTCAGCCCCGAACTCGCTGTGGGGATTCGTCGGGTCAAAGGTGTAAAACAGCTCGGAGACCGCGCCGGAAACTGGCTAACCCAGGATCATGCTCGACTTTTGTTGGAGAAAGCCGACGGGGACGATCTGCGCAGTGTCCGTGATCTCGCGATGATTTCCGTGCTCGTAGGCTGCGGATTGCGCCGGGCCGAGCTCTCTGCTCTTACTGTTGAGGATCTGCAAATCAGGCAAGGACATTGGGTCATCGTAGACCTGGTTGGCAAAGGCGGTCATGTCCGTACCGTTCCTGTTCCTGCTTGGGTCAAGCAAGCAATCGATCGATGGAGAGATTTGGCGAAGGTAGGGACGGGCCGAATCTTCCGCGCGGTGAGCCGCCACGGGACGCCTTGGGGTCAAGGGATCTCCGAGAATGTCATTTGGTACGTCGCTCGAAGGTGTGCTGACCGGATGCCGTTGGACCATCTAGCTCCACACGATCTCCGGCGCACATGCGCAAAACTCTGCCATGTCAGTGGCGGGGAATTGGAACAGATCCAGTTCCTTCTCGGCCATGTCTCCGTCTTGACAACCGAGCGATATTTGGGCTGCAAGCAGAATCTGCAGGAGCCTGTAAACGACCGTTTCGGGTGCCTCTTCGCTCGGCCATCCGTGGATTTACGGTAAGGCCTGTTGGACTCAATTGAGGATCATGCGGAGGCAGATCGGCGAACGCTGGCCGATTTGCCGTTAGAAAAGACGGTCCAGATGAGCGGTACAGCAAGCTCGCTTGTCAGATAACGATCAACTCAGAGCCGAGGAGCGCTTTGCTTCGGCTTTGCAGGAAGCTGTTCGAAAGCGGACATCCGACGCACAGATGGACAGTGTGTTGGCGGAGCCGAGAGATATGGCCCCAGCCTATGTCGATGGCGGATAGAAACTTACAGTCATACGTGTTTTGGCACACTGCGTGCCTATACTGAAAGGGCAATACTCTGGTTCCCCAAGATCAAACTTCCTTTGAGGGAGGTAGGCGTGAGAGGGCTGCTTCAGGATGTTCGTTTTGCCTTGCGGCAACTTCGCAAGAATCCGGCATACACGGTCGCGGCTACGGTGATGTTGGCAGTGGCCATTTGCGCCAACGGCACGGTGTTCAGCTGGATTGACGGGACGATGCTGCACCCGATACCGGGAGCGCGCGATATGAGCTCGCTGGTAAGCGTGATGCGCGGGCAGTGGAATATCTCGCCGAGTCCGCCATTCTCATATCTCGATTATCGCGATCTGCGTGACCAGAATCACAGCTTCGACGGAATCACCGCGTATCATCACGATTGGCTTGCGTTGACCGGCGGAGCCAGGCCGGAACGGATCTATGTTGCCAACGTGGCGGCGAATTACTTCGACGTGCTCGGCGTGAAGCCCCTCTACGGGCGTTTTTTCCGGCCGGAAGAAGAGGCTACAAGGCGAAGCATTCCGTACGTCATTATCAGCTACTCGTTCTGGAAGACGCATTTTGCGGGTGACCCCGGGGTTGTGGGCAAGCCGCTGGAGATGGTTCGCCACCAGGTGATAGTGATCGGCGTCGCGCCGAAGGGTTTCGTCGGTGCGATGCCGGGGCTGCGACAGGATATGTGGGTCACGCTGGGAACGGGCGGTTGGCAGATGACCGAGCGCAGCCTGAGTTGGCTGAACGTGGTGGGAAGGCTACGGCCGGGAGTGAGCCGCGAGCAGGCAAACCAGGATCTTGAGACCATCATGCGGCGGATTGTGGCGGCGTATCCTAACGATCACCTGGGCACGAACACGATCACTCTGGATCCGATGTGGCGGTCTCCGTTCGGCGCGAACGAATATATGGCGATTACGCTCCCAATCCTGCTGGCCATTGCGGGGATGGTGTTGCTGCTGACGTGCGCCAATGTGGCCACGCTGACACTGGTGCGGTTTGTGTCGCGGCGGCGCGAAATCGCAATCCGACAGTCGCTGGGTGCAGGTCGCGTGCGAGTTGTCCGGCAGATGGTGGTCGAAGGCGTGATTCTTGCCCTCTGCGCGGGAGCGGCGGCGTTGTTATTGACCCTGTGGACGGCGAAGACATTCGCACTGTTCCTTCCGCCGAACGCCAACCCAATCGCGATAAACGGCATGGTCGATCCCGGCGTTGTGATCGCAATTGTGGCACTGGCAGTTCTGGCGAGCCTGCTGTGCGGGGCATTTCCGGCTTGGCGGTCGTCGCAGGTGCCGGCGGCGGAGGTGCTCAAGGAGGAATCGGCAAGCGTATCGGGCAGTAAGCACAATCGGCGGCTGCTTAGCGGCCTGGTGGTGGCGCAGGTGGCGCTCTCGCTCGCTCTGCTGGTTAGCTCCGGACTGTTTTTGCGCACGCTCAGGAACATTGCCCATGCAGATCCGGGATTTGAGCAAGATCATGTTTTGACCGCGTCCGTGGGATTGAACATCTCCGGCTATCCGAATGACCAAAGGCGGTTGATCCGCGACAAAATTCTCCAGCGCGTGGAGGCATTGCCCGGCGTGACCGTGGCTTCGCTTACCGACTGGGTACCGCTAACACTGTCGCGAAAGACGGAGGACGCGTATCCGGAAGGATATGCTCCACGGCCGCATGAGTCGCTGGAAGTAGGGAGAGCGGATGTATCGCCGCGATACTTCGAGACCATGGGGATACCCATTCTAGAAGGGCGCGGCTTTACGCAGGACGACAATGAGAAAGCGCCGCGCGTACTGATCGTGGACCAGACAGCGGCGAACCGGTACTGGCCGGGGCAGGATCCGATAGGGAAAAGGCTGAGCATAGGGAGCAACCTGTTCACGGTGGTCGGCGTGGTGAAGAACTCGAAGCACCTGATGATGAGTGAGCGGCCCGGGCCCATGATCTATATGAGCTATTATCAGCAACCGGGCCCGGAACTCATCGTACAAATGAAGACCATGGGCAATCCGGCGGATCTGTCGCAGGCGGCCGAGCGCGCAATCCAGGAGGTTGACAGAGGGCTCCCGGTTTATGACGTGCGCTCGATGAGGGAGAACACCGCGATGGCGAGTACCTTCGTCGTCATGCAGAGCACGTTCGCGGGGATATTCGCGGTAATCGCGCTGGTTCTGGCGGCCACGGGCATTTATGGCGTGATGGCATACCGCACCGAGCTCAGGACGCACGAGATCGGCATCCGCGTAGCTTTGGGGGCTTCGCGAGCGGATTTGATGAGGCTGGTGCTGCTACAGGGAATGCGGCTGACGGCAATTGGGCTGGCGCTGGGACTGGCTCTTTCGTTCGGGCTGACCCGCGTCATTGCCGGTCTGCTGTACGGCATCGGCGCCAATGACCCAGTGACGATCTTTGCCGTGCTGATTCTGCTCGCGGCGATGTCTTTGCTGGCGTGCTATCTTCCGGCACAGCGAGCGATGCGGGTGAATCCGGTGACGGCGATCCGCGAGCTTTAGGCAATGTAATCCGGGTGCCTCATCTACTTTCAGCGAGAGAAGCCTAGGGCGTGAATGGCACAAGACCTTCAGTCCCGGCCAAGCACGATTTCAGGATCTCTGCCGGCAAGCGCCATAGGCTCCGGGCGCACTTCTGGAATGACGCCAAATCTCCAGTGCACTCATCGAAGCTGAGAAATCTTCGTCTCCCACAATTCCGGTCGGGGCACCGCCCAAGACGCCCGGCGCACTTGTTTCTCTTCGTTTGGCGCCTAAGCGAGTAGCCCAACCACGAGGACCGCGCTTATTACAGTGATTACCGCAGGGATCGGAGTTCTCATGATTTGTCCTTTCTTCTTCCTGTTCCTTCGCGGGTCGCAACCTATATCAAAGGCGCTATTGTTTGGGTGAGCCTGAACCCCCGATTTTATTTCAGTTGTGGTTGCTGATTGTCACGCAGCAGTAGCTTGATGGCGTCACCGATGTGTTGTGTTTGATAGTCGGCTATCTCCTTGCCAATCGCCGCTGAGGCCTTGTCGAAGGGAAGGCCTCCCGCACCGTTGGGATTTTTGGTTGCGTCGCCCGTGGTCATAGCCTCAAAGAAGTGGGAGGGCGGCGCCTCAGGCAGCTTTTGGTAACCGGGCCGCACCATGTCCGGGTAATAGTGCAGCATCAGACTTACCTCGCAGCCGTCCGCGTGCATGCATGACGCACCCTCGGTCCCATGTCCCAGTAATTCGATCACATTCTGGGGAGTCCAGCCCCCTTTAATCAGTATTACGCTCGCGCTTGACTTGAGTTTTAGTTGTTCAGCTCGGTCGCTGGGGATCAGGGCATAGACTTTCATTCCATTGATTTGGCGGTTGGCCTCCTCTGCAATTCGCGCGATCGCCAGTATATGCCGCCCACCAAAGTGTCCGGGGATAAGAAACACACGCCGCAAGCCGTTGTCATGCAGAGAGTGCAGAAGGTCCACATATAGCGCCACAAGCGTGTTGGCGCTGACTGTGAGGCTCCCGGAGTACATGTAGGTCCCATCTCGGGTCCAGTCGCCAGCTTCGTTCGTGATACCAATATTGAGCGGCGGTCCCACAATGGTTTCGATCCCGGCATTGTGTAAGTACTGTTGTATGTCCACTAGTTGCGCCACTCCGTCAATTGCATCAGTTGCCAGCGGCAGATTGGGACCATGCTCCTCAATCGCACCGATCGACAAAAGCGCGACATCGGTTTTTTTCACCGCAGCCCCAAACTCGGGAAAATGTCATGTCCATCATGGTCGGATAATATGCAACCTGGCGGGGACTCGTCGTTTTCTCAACTTCGCCCATTGCCGATCCCTTCGCGTCCTTGGTCTGGGCGCGGGCCAACAATGGGGTGCTCACTAAAACCAAAACAACTACAACGATCTCGATTCGCCTCATCTACTCACCTATTCCGTGTGCGCTTATTCGATTCGCACAAATCATACAGGGGCATTCGGTGACGAGATTTCCGCTTGGAGCCTTCGGGGCGGATTCTGGTCGAGTCACCGCCCACCCGAGGCATTGCAGGGACAGGCATTGCAGAGGCATTGCAGGGACAAGGCACTCCCGGGGCATTGCAGGGACTGGAAGCTGTGAAGAAATTGACGAATGTACACATACAGTTATTGTTACGTATGCGCTGATCCTATACAGTGCAGGCATGAGCACCTTGCCAGCTCCGCCTCTAGCCGCGCCTGGCTTCGATTGACCGTTCTCAACTGCTTTTGCATACCGTTGACGTCGAGCGACTGATCGACGAGGACCACAGTGCTCGCTCGATCTGGCACCTGGTAGGGCGCATGAATCTGAGTTTGTATCATGCCAAAATCGCGGCCCTGGAAGGGCGCGCTGGCCGCGACCACACAGCACCGCAGTTGTTGATCAGCTTATGGCTATACGCCTACAGCCAAGGGATTAGCTCAGCGCGCGAAATTGCACGCCAATGTGCATTTGAGCCTGGATTCGCGTGGCTTTGCGGATTGCAGCCAATCAGTCATCGAACTCTATCGGGGTTCCGGTCTGATCACAAGGAGGCGTTAGAGAACCTGTTTGTACAAGTGGTGGGCATGCTGAGCGCCGAGGGGCTGATTACCATGCAACGGGTCACGTTGGATGGCACCAAGATCAAGGCCAATGCCAGCGGCAACACGTTTCGACGCAAGGAAAAGATCGAAGCTCATTTGGCTCTGGCGCGAGAGCAAGTGCAGAAGATGAACGAACAGGCCGCGGAGGAAGAGAAAGCAGCCAAACGTCAATCCGCTGCCAAGCGCCGCGCGGCGCGGCAACGGGTCAGTCGCCTGGAGGCGGCGTTTCGTGAAGTGGAGCGCCTGCAGGAGAGCAAGAAACACGATCGCGATCAATACGTAGCCAGAGCCTCTGACCACCGACCCCGAGGCTCATGTGATGAGAAACGGTGAGGGGGGCACCGTTCCCAGCTACAACGTACAATTGGTTACCGACACCACCCATGGATTGATTGTGAATGTGGAAGCGACCACCGACGCCATCGATTATCGCCAATTGGAACCGGCTCTTCAGCGCTGCCAGGAGACTCTGGGTAGGCTACCGAAGCAGATGGTGGCCGATGGTGACTATACCAACCATGCCTCGGTGCAGGCTGCTGCAGCATCTGGGGTCGATTTCTATGGTTCCTGGCAAGATAGCTGGAAACCGGTGGAATATGACGCCCATGGCCGCAGCGGAGCCTTTATCAGTAGTGCGTTTCCTTACGATGCTGAGCACGATGTCTACCTCTGTCCCGCTGGCAAACGACTCACTCTCCATGTTGTGAAGAACGGCGAGCACGGTGTGCGCACGCATGTATACAGAGCACCCAAAGCAGCATGCCGTACCTGTGCCATTGCGTGATCAGTGCGGTCCCAAGAAGAAGGGACCTGATTGGGTGCGGTCCGTCACTCGCAGCGAGGATCCTGCTGCGACGACTGCTTTCAAAGCCAAGATGGAGACCGAAGAGGCAAAAACAATCTACCGCCAACGATCGCAGATCGCCGAGTTCCCGCATGCCTGGATCAAAGAGCGATGTGCACTCCGGCAATTTCGATGCCGGGGACAAGAGAAGACATCGATGGAAGCTACCTGGGCTTGCCTCAGTTACAACATCATCCGGTGGTTCAGCATACGGCGCAAACTCAATGCCGCCGCGGCCGCGGCTTAGGCAGATACAAATGAGTCCCCTTCGGGCCACCCTCAAGCCGACAAGGGCAGAGAGAAGCTCCTTATTGCCTCTTCAATTTTGATGGCCGCACGTAGCCGCGCCTACATGCTCACGGAGAAGATTGAGTCAAAGCTAGTTCCAGTGTTGATCTGCTCGGAGTATATGAATTTTTTCACAGCTTCCTGTCCCTCTAACTTCCAAATGTTACGTTCGGCAGCTGGTCAGGGCCAGCCGACCGGACTTCTCCTAGTGCATCTAAACCGAAGGCATTCTCGTTGTCTGTCGCCACCGGACCAAATCTGGCGTATGTGACACTACCATCTTGATGTATGGACAATATGCCCTCATGTCCGAATCCTGCCACCATCCCTCCAAAATTAACTGCTGCTGCATCCTTCCCCGAGGGATCGGTGTATGCCACGGGCAAACCAATTTGGCCCATTGAGGAGCGCCCCGTACCCCCATCCAACATGCCGGGTGAGGAGGCTTCTCCCACCCAGCCCTTCCCTTCTGCCCCACCGCCCTTCGCACGCCAGGCGTTCACGGTGGCCGATCTCGATCCTTACGTAAAGCGAATTAAACGTGACCGGACGAGTGAGAAGCGCTCACCGGGTTCTCGAAGCAGCTCCGGACGATTGTTTTCGGGGCAGGCATCGTCGGTCTAGGCCCCGTCTAGGGGATAGGTATCATGTCCCCTCAACTCCCGGGTAAGGACTCCCGCAACCACTACATCTAGACAACCTGCTAGCAGGAACCAACGCTTCGGCGAAGCAGCTTCGTCCATGACTCCTCCTATTGCTGTGGGTACTGACTGAGATGCCGGAAGACCGCCGCCGAAGGGATGGTCTTGTGGATGTTGGTTATCTTCCCTGAGCTCGACGAAGCTCTCCCAGCTTTGCAATTCCCGCTGAGTAGGCTTCTTTTGGAACGAGAACCGTCCCATTCTGTAGAAAAACAAGAGGGGCTCCCCCAGACTCGTTCAGTCGTACCCAGAAGGTTCTGTTGCTCGTACTGTCGATGTCGATATGGAGATTGGATTGGGGTACTAAGGCCATGCCGTTGTCAGCTAAGAAAATCCCCTGATAGCTGGGCTTCCCGTTCATCTCGGTTAGCTTGCACCTATTGTCCCCGCTCGCCGTATCTGCCCAACATTCGAGCCAGGTTCCATGTTTCGCAGCGGGTAACCCTAAATGCCCGGTCCACAGAAACACCGCTGACTGTGACACGCCCGCAGGACGTCTGGGCGGAATGTTGGACCACCAGTATGCACCCACGACCAATAAAAACGAAGCGCTGATCAAGAGTGGGAGTACCACGGTAGCCTTTTTCATTGAGACGCCTCCTCATTGGCAGCCCGACCATCCGGTGGTGTTTCCTTGGCTGTCTGTAGCGGCAGTGCGAGCGCACGGTTGACGCGATTGGAGTTCCAACAGCTGCCACTGAAAACCGTTTGGCGCAGGTGAGGCATGGTTGGCCTGATTCTGATCCAGTACGCCAGCGGCGACCAACCCCCGCGCACAAAACCATGTGCAATTAGTCGAAGTCACGTTATAGTAATGGGCCTGCCCCCGATTTGAAGCGTCCTGCTGCTGCTTAATCCATTGATCTAAGTTCGCTGTTTCTGCGTCAGTCGTTTTGAAGTAGTTCAGCCGTATCGAACTCGGGTCTTGCCCTTGCTCTGGACTTAGGTTGGAAGTCGAAAGCTCTTGCTTAACCGCATTCAAAGAATCTGTAGTCGGCTGCCCACTCGAATCAAACTGCACCTTGCTGTTAAGAGGAAAGGACTGAACCTGTCCGGGCCCCCAAGGGCGATCTCCCCCTTGAGGCCCAAATCTGGCATAAACCACAGTTCCGTCGGGATGAACTGACATAATCCCTTGATGGCCTACGATCGCAATCTCTTTGCTGAAGTTGACCGCGGCTGCATCGCGTCCACCCGCGTCGGTAAAGGACAACGGATTATTTAGCCCATAGGAGTACATGTTCCAGCGCTGAGGATTGAGCAAGTGCAAAGGAGTCGCAGATGCCGGATCCGGGCTCAAGAATCGGCCCATTGAACTTCCGAAATAGCGGGCTTCAAAATAATCATTCCCACTCTCTGTGTCTCGTTCTTTGCCGGTGAAGTGATGTTCGGTAGCATCGGAGACGTCGGTGTTGGAAACCGGGACGGTGGCGAGGCCGTCGCCATAGGGCAGGCCGGTGAAGTTGAGCACTGGGTTACCGACGTAGTCGGTCTGTTGGCGGCGCGTTCCCAGCCAGTCTGAGAGATGGAAGTAGAGCGCCCCTTCGCTTTGCCCGGTGAGATCGGCGTCATAGGTGGCGGTCAGGCCAGGCGCGAAGACATTCGTATGGGCCCACTGCCAGCCGCCAGAGCTGTTCGCCGCCATCTCGGTCATCTGCTCACCGTCAGGCCCGAGCACATACACCGCGGTGGCAGTGAAGCCATTTGCGGTGGTGTCGCAACTGAACGACGAGATCGAACCCTTGGCCACGCGGCGACCTTCAGCGTCGAAAAGATACTGGGTGTTGGTGATAAGCCCGGAAACGCTTTGCTGCACCGCGCAGATGCGGCCCTCGCCATCGTAAAGGTAAGAGTTGATCCCGTCACTTTTGACGTTACCCGCGGCGTCGTAGCTGAAACTGAGGCCGGAGGCATCGATCCGGTTGGTATTTGTGGTGCTGTATTGCGCCCACGAACTGGGTCCGGAGCCAGCCGGACATGGGTTAGGTCCGCCATTCTGTGAGGGAGTATAAACTGTCGCGGCAGTGGTTTGCCACAGGCGGAGCGCTAATGCGGCGACGGCATACCTATTGCAGCAAAAGAAGAAGAACAGACGAGCGCCCCCGACAGTGAATAGGTGGTGAATAGGTATATCCTGTCGACGTATTACCCTCCTACTTATTTCCCTCGGTCTTGGAGTTTCGGGGGATAGGTATGCTGTCGACGCATCTCCTCCCATCGATGTTCGCCAAAACCGCGCGTCCTGCGCGCAGCAGTTAACTGGCTGACCCTCGCCAAAGAAACTCTAGAGTAGACTTAGTTGAATCCGCCACATGCCACTCTCTGCAGGAGACCGCCTCGGACCCTACGAAGTGCTTGCGCCTATCGGCGCCGGCGGCATGGGTGAAGTGTGGAAAGCGCGTGACACGCGGCTCGACCGCACGGTTGCGATTAAGACATGCAAAGTGGAATTCAACGAGCGTTTCGAGCGCGAGGCGCGCGCCGTGTCCGCGTTGAATCATCCCCACATTTGCCAACTTTACGATGTCGGGCCGAACTACCTGGTAATGGAATTCGTGGAGGGCTCACCCCTCAAAGGCCCGATGGCACTCGATAGGGTGCTGGCGCTCGCCATCCAGTTGGCCGGGGCCATGGACACCGCACACCGCACCGGCATCACGCATCGCGATTTGAAGCCGGCAAATGTGCTGGTGACGAAATCGGGCGTCAAGGTGCTGGATTTCGGGATCGCGAAGATGGCGCGGGGACGCGGCGTAGGGGTCAGCGAAGACACCCTCGCACAGTCGCCGACACGCTTCCTGATGCTGAAAGCCGTGGATGAAGACCAGGACACGCACCAGATCGTTGTAGTCCAGAACTGGCTCGAAGAGCTGAAACAGCGCGTGGCGGCGGGGAAGAAATGACTCGGGTGACGCAAGCCCTCGGGCTCGCCGCCTGAGACTTCCAGATCGCCACTGCGCCGTCACGTGGGATCGGTGCCGGAGGCACATCCCAGAATCGGCCTCTCACTCAAAAGCAGTGAAAGCAAAATCACGTGGACGAAGTCAGCTATCCGGACAGGTGGCCGTTCGGTATTGACGCCGAGTGCCCGCGCGAAACGGGGATTAACTTGCCTGCGCCTGGCCCATCGGGGACGAGGAACTTACCGAAAACCCGACTTAGGGCACTTCGCAGGATCACTTCCGGATTGTCCGTTAATCAGGAGTAATCTGCGCTTTGATCCGCTAGACTTAGCTGCACTCTCCCATGCTGCTGTCTGAAGGCGACAAACTCGGCCATTACCAGATCCTCGGACCCCTCGGCGCTGGCGGGATGGGTGAGGTCTATCGCGCCCACGACACGCAACTGGATCGCGACGTTGCCATTAAAGTATTGCCCCACGCTCTGGCCAGCGATCCCTTGCGTCTGGCGCGCTTCGACCGCGAAGCGAAGATCCTGGCGGCGCTGAATCATCCCAACATCGCGGTCATTTACGGACTGATCGAATGCGGCGGTGGCCGCGCGCTGGTGATGGAACTGGTCGAGGGCGAGACGCTCACGTTGCTGATCAAGCGCGGGCCGATGTCTGTTAAGGACAGCTGCAAGGCCGGCCGCCAAATCGCCGAAGCGCTGGAGGCAGCACACGATAAGGGCGTGGTGCATCGCGATCTCAAACCCGGCAACATCATGGTCACGCCCGCGGGCGTGGTCAAGGTGCTCGACTTCGGTCTTGCCGCCATGGTGCAATCCGACCGAGCCACGCCCGGTGACCCCAACAACTCACCGACCCTCATCACGGCAGGCACGATGGCCGGAACCATCCTCGGAACCGCGTCCTACATGAGCCCGGAACAGACCGAGGGCTTGCCTGTCGACAAGCGGGCCGATATCTGGTCGTTCGGAGTGGTGCTGTGGGAGATGCTCACAGGCAAGCGCCTCTTCGAAGGCAAGAGCATCTCGCACACGCTTGCCGATGTGTTGCGGAAGGAGATCGATTTTTCGAACCCCTCCGCGCCCGCCCCGATTCGCGAGCTGCTCGAACGCTGCCTGGACAGGGAGACGAAGACCCGGTTGCGCGATATCGGCGAGGCGCGCGTCACCTTAGACAACGTCATCACGGGCGCTTACTCGAAAGAAGACCCTCCGGCTAAGACCGTAGGCCCACTACGAAAGTGGACGCCCTGGGCCGTCGCCGCGCTTGCCTTGGTCGTCGCTGCAGTTTCCGCATGGAGGCTTTTTTCAACGCCGCGCACCGCCAACCGCCCGCTCATGCGCTTGAGCGACGACCTGGGACCGGAGGCCATACGCGGCTCGCGCGTAACGGCAGTGCTCTCGCCCGACGGCAGGCGCATCGTGTTTACCGGCCGCAGTCCGGGCGGCGGGCGGCAGCTCTTCACCCGCCGGTTGGATCAACCGGCCGCCACACCTCTTGCGGGAACCGAGAGCTCATCGAGCGCGTCGCCATTCCTTCCATTCTTTTCTCCCGATGGGGAATGGATCGCGTTCTTCGCGGATGGCAAGATCAAGAAAGTACCCGCAGAAGGTGGCTCTGCCATCACCCTTGGGGACGCTAGCCGAAACCCTTTTGGGGGCAGTTGGGGCGCGGATGGAAACATCATCCTTGGTACTGGGAGCGGCTTGATGCGCATGCCCGGTGCCGGCGGCGTCGCGCAGTCTGTGAAAGGCGGTGATGGATTTCAGATCTTCCCCCAGGTCCTGCCGGGAGCCCAGGCCGTTCTGTTCAGCGGACCCTATGGAAGCGGCTCCAACTGGGAGAACTGGGAGGATCTCGATATTGGAGTCTTGCAGTTCTCCACCGGCCAGACGAAGACCCTGCTGCACAGTGGCTACTGGCCTCGCTACCTGCCCACGTCCGGCGATATGGGACACCTGGTTTACATGCACGAGGGGACACTATTTGCCGTGGGTTTCGACCCGCAACGCCTGGAGATCCGCGGTACGCCTGTGCCCCTGCTGGACGACATCGGCGCCAGTTCAAACATAATCGATGGCGGCGGACAGTTTGCTTTTTCCGACACGGGAACCTTCGTGTACCTGAGCGGCCGGCCCGAGAACAACGTGTTCCCCATCCAGTGGCTGGATGCCACAGGCAAGACCACGCCGCTGGTGGCGCAGCCGGGAATCTACAACACTCCTCGCCTCTCCCCGGACGGCAGTCGGCTGGCCTACACGGTTGGGGGCGGCAAGAGCGCAGATGTCTGGGTGTATGACCTGGAACGGCAGACGCCCACGCAAGTGACGTTCACCGCTCCAGGGACGCGTGAAGTGGCTTGGGCGCCGGACTCCAAACATATTGTGTTCAGCGATGGCATGGCCCTGTGGTGGATTCGCGCGGACGGGTCGGGCCAGCCTCAGAAGCTCCTGGAGAAGTCGGCAGATCCCCGTCCGTTCTCTTTTTCTCCCACTCTGGGAAAAGATGGAAGGTTGGCGTTCGTTCAAGTGGGCGCGGGTGCGCCGGGCACTTATACGCTTCCCGTGGATCTAAGCGATCCGGAGCGTCCCAGGGCAGGCAAAGCAGAATCATCTTCGGCGGACCCGAAGATCGTCGAGTTATACCCGGCGTTTTCGCCCGATGGAAAGTTTCTGGCGTATGCGTCCAGCGAATCAGGTCGGGGCGAAGTGTTTGTGCGGTCGTTTCCCGGGCCGGGCGGCAAGTGGAGGATTTCGACAGATGGCGGCAGGTTCCCCGCCTGGTCACGCAACACCCACGAGATATTGTTCCTGGGCGACGACGACCACATTATGGCCGTCAAGTACACCTCGCAAGGCGATACGTTCAGCCCCGGGATACCGCATGTGTGGTCTCCCACGCAGATCCGCAGAATGGGCCTACATCCGAACTTCGACCTGTCACCCGACGGCAAGCGTGTAGTGATGTTCCCCGGTCCCACCGCGGAGCAATCCCAAGGCTCGCTGCACGTCACGTTTCTACTCAATTTCTTCGACGAAGTTCGGCGGCGCGTACCGGCGGGTAAGTGATATCCGTCGCGATCGCGATGGGAATCTCCAATACCGGCTTTATTTCAGCTGGTTTGTCCGGATTGTGTCCCGATGGTCGGCAAACAGGAAGTAATCGAATCGATAAGAAGCCGGCCTGCAACGAAGTGCCTGAAAAACGGGTTATAGGTAACTTGCCTGCCTGACCCCCTCCGGCTGGGGGGATTTTACCGGAACGAGACTTTGCAGGCACTCAGTGGTGTGCGAAATCGATCATCACGGCCCCTGGGGAGATAAGGGGACAGCATACCTAACCCCGACGCCCTACGAGTAGATCTTTTTCGAAACCATCAACTCGCCCGTCGTGGCCTTCCATAACAGCCTGGACGACGACCTTTCGGGGACAGACCGTCCTGTGTGTAGTGCACCCCAAAAGTGAGACACGGTTAGAGCGAAAAAAGGGTGACATTTATCGGCCATAATGGGGAAGGCCGATGAAGAAGAAAGCGAGGAGCTACAGCGCGGATTTCAAGCAGGAAGCGGTGCGTCGGATGGCACAGGCTACGACCATCGTCGGTCTGGCGAAGGAGCTGGGCGTTCGGCGGAAACTGCTGTACCAGTGGCGTGACCAATTTCAGGCAGAAGGCAGGGCGGGGCTGGAGCGACGCAGGGGCCGGCCGCCAGGGAGCAAGTCCGAGACGGTTTCCCCACCAGTGCCCAGTGCAGCGGACGAGCGGATTGCTGAACTGGAACGGCTTCTAGGCCGTAAGCAGCTAGAGGTGGATTTTTTAAAACGAGCCTTCGAGCAAGTCAGGGGAGCAGCGTCGAATCGTACCAGCGATGGCGGCAAGGCGTCTATCGCGGCATCGAAGACTCGCTCTCGTTCGAAGGAGTAGGACTGATCGTGGAACAACAATGCCAGGTAGCCGAGGTAAGTCGAGCCGGCTTCTATCGCTATTTGCAACAGACTACGCCAGAACAGGCCGACTTGTTACTGCGCGCTCGTTTGCAGGAGTTAGCCGTGGCGCATCATCGTCTTCGTGGCTACCGCATGTTGACTGCGTTACTGCGACGCGAAGGGCATCTGGTCAATCACAAGCGTGTACTGCGCTTAATGCGAGAGGACAACCTGCTTAGCTTGCGGAGGAAGAAGTATGTGTTTACAACGGATTCGGCGCACACTTTGCCGATCTACCCGAATCTGGCGCGGCATACCAGATTGACGGGGCTGAACCAGCTATGGGTGGCCGACATTACCTTCATCCGCCTACGCAATGAGTTTATCTACCTGGCGGTGGTTCTGGATGCTTACTCGCGCCGTGTTATCGGTTGGGACCTGGGACGTACGTTGCAGGCGGAACTAGCGATTCGCGCTCTGCAGATGGCACTCAGCCAGCGTAGCTGGAAAGCCGAGGGGCTGATCCATCACTCCGATCGCGGCGTACAATATGCATCGAGCTGATTACACCGGCCTGCTGGAGCAGAACGAGATTCAGATCAGCATGAGCCGGCGCGGCAACCCATATGACAACGCACTCGCAGAACGGTTCATGCGAACGCTCAAAGAGGAGGAGGTACACGGAGCCGACTATCGGGATCTAGAAGACGCACGCAGCCGAATCGGTGAATTCCTGGAACAGGTGTACAACCGGCAAAGGCTGCATTCTGCGTTACGATATCTAACACCGGAAGAGTTCGAGCAGGCCAGCCAAGCCAAGGAAGTGACGGCGCTGATGGAAGCGATGGAAAACCAAAAGCAGGTTTACCACCGCTCCCACAGGCCTTGGAAATCCCTCCGGGATTCCCACACTCCCGCGACTCGGCTACTGTTGATCGATAAACGAAGCGAAAACGGGCCGAGGTGTCACCAATAAATCGCCTCTCGCCGTGTCTCAGCTTAGGGGTGCACTGCAGTGTGTCACCGCTTTTGTCAATAATTGAAAAGACGAAGTTGCCCGTCCGCGATTTGAGTACAGCGCGACAGCATAGATAGAATCATCGCGAAATTCGTTGCAACCACTGGAAAGTGGACGCTTCTTGTACCGATGAAATGAAGCTTGGGCCGTGCCTGACGGAAGCAAAGTGAAACTGAACTATGTCACGCTTGCGATCTTCGTTGTATTCCTCGTGTTCGTTGGAGTGTGGGTTGTACACCAGCCACTGACCCCAATGCGGCTCGTCGGAATCGTCATCGCATTGCCCTGCGCCTTATTGCTGGTGGTGGCTCGTGTGCAATTGGGAAGCGCGTTCAGCGTCGAGGCTAAGGCATCCAAATTGGTAAGGACCGGACTTTATTCGCGAATCCGCAATCCGATTTATGTGTTTGGAGGCTTGCTGGTTATCGGGCTCCTGCTGCTGGCGGGTCGCCCGGTTCTTCTGTTGTTTTTTCTCGTACTGATTCCATTGCAAGCGGTGCGCGTCCGGCGCGAGGAACAGGTACTGGCCGAGAAATTCGGCGCGGAATACGAAGAGTACAAACGCGGAACCTGGTTTTGAGACGCAACTGCGCAAATTGCTGGTGATAGCGAAATCTCTACCCATACCCCGACTCCGGCATCCCTACCCTCACGCCCGCTTCAACGCCACTCATCCGTCATAAAAGCCGTTCCCCTTTGCCGGGAACCAAGGACTCCTGTACGCTGATCTCATAAGTGATTCCGGTACGAAGCGGCTCCTCGCCTAACCGCTTCGAGCCGTGCAGTTGCCGGAAGTCTCGGCCTAAGCGCGAGCGAAGGACAGTGTTCTCCTGTCCGGTGCAGTACCCGAACCATCTCTCAATCGATCTGACTCAGCATCCCGCCGCCGCGGGATTTTTTATTGCCTTCCTGCCTGCCGCAGGGGGAAATCCCCTGCTCGCCACCCTCAACTTTTCTAACCAACGGAGCCACCATGCCCAAAAATGAAGTAACCGACCACGCCTACATCCAGGAGCATCAGCCAGCCGCACAGCAAGAGCTCGTCGAGCAAAGCACTGCGGACCACCGCCGATTCAGAGTAACCCGCGACCAGATCCTGGCCCGCCTCTGGGAAATCGCCCACATGAACCCCGAAATCACCCGCGGCAGCCTTGTCGGACAGGTCAAGGCCCTCTCCATGATTGTCGCCATCGAAGGCCTGATTCCGGATCGCCGGGCCGCTTCCGCCCGGAACCAACCCGCCCCTCCCCCCGTGACCCCGGACATCTATAAAGCCGCCTGGCTCCGTGCCCAACAAACCCGAGAAAACGATGGGGAAAACGTAGATCCACTCCGGACAGCTTCCCAGGGGGAAACCGTCTCCGGGCCTTCATCCGCTACCGGGCGCCCCGATGGCCCGCCGCCCACGGCAGAACCAACCCCCGCACCGGCGTCTGCCGTGAGCCAGCACCGGGCCGCGCCCGGGAACGGCACGCCAACACCCTCATTGGCGCCCCGTGTGCCAATGGCCGACCACTTCGCTCCCGACACCAGGGTTCCTTTCTCCATCAAAAAGAACCCCTTCGCCCGGCGCCGCTAAGCTTCCAGAACGCAAAAAGGCCAAAAAACATCGAATTTTATCGAATTTTATAAAAAATCCCGCAGCCGCTCTGCGGCTCAGCCGGTGGGAAGACATGAATCGGCCGTCGGGATCAGCGCTGTCAGCTCCCTGTAGTTCGGGGAGGACGGTCACGGGTGGAGTCCCGCAGAGCCCGCCCTCAGACTGTCAAACGTGGACGGCTGAACCGCTCCCCAAAACCGCTTCTACGACCCGGTGCCGCCGGCGACCACAGAGAGGGTGCGGATGAGGATCTTCAGATCGAGCCAGATGCTCCAGTTCTGGATGTAAGCCGTGTCCAGAGAGATGTAGCTGTCAAAAGACGGGTCCTGCCGCGCCTGTACCTGCCACAAGCCAGTCATCCCCGGCAGCACGTCGAGACGCCGCAAATGGCTCAGATCGTACCGCTTCACTTCGCCGGCGATGGGGGGCGGGGCCAACCATGCTCATAAGATTTGTGACCAGACGGGACTGGAACTTTGCTGTCGGCGAAACTCCACCCTCAATCTTTAGCAGACTCTCATTGCCTAGGGAACCTGTTTCCCGAAAAGGCTTCGCGTGAACGCAGAAGCTACTCAAGCAGCGCTACTCCAAGAGCGATCAACGCGACCAGCAGCGCCGCTCCGGAGAGGACGTAAGCTAACAATTGCGAGGCTTGCAAAGCGCTCGCTGGATGGATGACGTTTTGCTCTGGCATCACGACTGTTGGATCTGCACGATTTCAGGATCTCTGCCGGCAAGCGCCATAGGCTCCGGGCGCACTTTTGGAATGACGCAAATCTCTAGTGCCGATGCGCTCGTTGAGCTTTGTAGGCGTTTGGGTTTTCGAGTTCTTGGCGAATCACGGCCCACTCGGAAGTTACTAGTTGTTTAACAACTCGGAATTGGCTCACACCGTCTGGAGAAATCAGCACCGGAAAGTATTAGTGCTGTATCTGGAGCGCCCCGTCAAGTGCGCCTTGAAGGCTACAATTAAACCCGCTCGTCAGGAAAGATATGGTTACGCGCCAACCGTCCGCGAAACGCAACGGATCAATTGTGCTGGAAACTGTGCGCGCTGCTCTCTCCCGAAATCCCATTCTTCTCAAAACACTAGAATTGATTTTCCCAAACACAGCAGAGAGCTTGTCCTTTCAGGGTTTGCGCTTTCAACCTTTCATCGCCGTACATCGCAACCTTGTTAGCGTGGAACCTTTTCTGTTGCCTAAGGAACGATTCGGAGGGTCGCAAGACGTTGAGCTGGTTCCTCTGGTCCGCCATGTTGTAGATGAGGCTCTTCGTTCTTACGCTCGTGGGAGCCCACATCTTTTGGAATATGTGGGAAAAACGCCAATTTCCCCATACGGAAGCATGGGCCTGAGCGTTAGCCGCTGGGGGCACGTGGATTGGGACTACATCCGCGATCTGGATTGGCGGATCTTTTTGCCTCCTGAGATCGGCCATCTTTCCGGCTTCAAGTCAGAACTGGAGCGGAACCTGACGCAAGAGCTCCACAAATACAAACTCTATCCGCTGTTGTTTGGAAAGGATGCGCAAGAGCTCCCCCAGGTGCAACTCCGCGACAAGCGGACTGCGGTCGTCCACGGGTTTCACTTCTTTCTGATAGCTATGAAGCCCGGGTTTGTCCGGGGAAACATTCATCATGATGGCGGCTACTCTCCCCACTTCGCCTATTTTCCTGAGGGCTCCCTGGATGAATACCTGGAATCGGCCAACCTGCAGTGGTCTGAACTAATCGCACAGCAGCGAGACGACTACATCGAGATGTTCGACCAACTGAGCTTCAATATCTTCGGTGAGAATACCGGCAAAGACCGTCTGTATAAGACGCGCGACTGGTACCTGCACAAAGCATTCAAGTGGTATGCCTCACTGGCACGGGCGCGAGGGCTCTCTGCGCTTGAAGAAGATCTTCTCTATCAATATGAACATTTTCAAGGATCAGAGGCCGAGCTTGCCTATTTGGCGAGATATCGATACTACGCTCGCATGGCTCCCAGCCGGCCACGCCTGGAGGACATTGATCGTGATCTAGCCCGCGCCGCAAGCATCGCATACGCGCGGGCGAGAAATTCCCACGACCCATTGGTCGGGCAACACATCGGCACAGACCACGCCGATATCATACTCTTGGAAACCGTTCCCGAGAATTATGTAGTGGCGGCGCGGAAGCTTCTCGAGCAGGTTGAATCCTCCTTGCTCGATCAGTTGGGGTGTTCCCCGGTTGCGGGGCGGATTCGTTTCGCGGACAATCTTGCTGCACCTTCCTGCGTGCAACGCGACGGTCACGTGCAAGCTGCCTTGATACCAGCCGAGTGGTCGATGGTCTTTTGTGATTCTTACGTCTGGCAAGTCGTAAAAAAGGCCGCGGAAGAGAAGCGGCCCATCGCAGAGGAGGATATCCGCCAGGCCCTCGCGGTGCTGCTCGCTTCACTTCTCAGGCAGGCGTCGCAATTCCCCGGCGTTTCCACCGGCCCCGTTACCGATAATTCGAATGGCGGTTGACTTTAAACGGATGTCTCCCTACGGGCGGGGCCTACCGAATGTCCAAGCAGCACGGAGATGCAGCAGCTGTTTTTCAAAGAGGTTGTGGCGCCACCTTCTGTAATTTTTTTTGAAACCTTTATAGGTTCCTTGGAACACGGCAGTATAATTTCTGGTCGCAAAGAGAATGACTCTGAGCAGTGAGATCATTCCTTCGCCTCCGATGGTTTTCTCCGCATCAAGAATCAATATCACAACGACAATTGAAAGGAGTGAGCAGCATGCCACGTACTCCCGCCGAGATTAGAGAACTGGCCAAGAATTCCGGCGTCAAGATCGTTGACTTCAGGTTTATTGATCTCCCGGGAATGTGGCAACACTTTTCAATTCCCGTAGAAGATCTCGAAGACGACTTGTTCAGCGATGGGATCGGCTTCGATGGTTCGAGCATTCGCGGATTCCAGCAGATCCATGAGAGCGACATGCTTCTGATTCCGGACGCCGAAACCGCCGTTGTGGACCCGGTGCTCTCCATTCCCACACTGAACCTGATTTGCGAGGTGTACGACCCGATCAGCCGAAAGGCTTACAGTCGCGATCCACGCCACGTGGCACGCAATGCGGAACTCTACCTGAAGAGCACAGGTATTGCTGATATGAGCTACTGGGGACCCGAGGCGGAGTTTTACATCTTCAGCGACGTCCGCTACGACCAGACGGCGCATAGCGGTTACTATTTCGTCGACTCCGACGAGGGCATTTGGAATACAGGGCGAGAAGATGGCCCAAACCTTGGCTACAAACTGCGACACAAGGAAGGCTACTTCCCGGTGCCGCCATCAGACCAACTGCAGGACGTCCGATCCGAAATCATGCTGGCTCTCCAACAATTGGGAGTGAAAGTCGAAGTGCATCATCACGAGGTAGGCACCGCCGGCCAGTGTGAGATCGACATGCGCTTCGGCACGCTCACCAGAATGGCCGACAATTTGTTGTACTACAAGTACATCATTCGCATGATCGCCAAAAAACATGGCATGACGGCCACATTCATGCCCAAACCGCTCTTCGGCGACAATGGCTCCGGCATGCACGTCCATCAAAGCCTTTGGAAAGGCGAGAAAAATGTCTTCTACGATTCCAACGGCTACGCTCTGTTAAGCCAGACCGCCAAATACTACATTGGCGGACTTCTCAAACATGCACCGGCGCTATTGGCGTTCGCTGCCCCCACCACAAACTCGTATCGTCGGCTGGTACCGGGCTACGAGGCTCCGGTGAATCTGGCCTACTCACAGCGCAACCGCTCGGCTGCGTGCCGGATCCCCGTCTACTCCACCAGTCCGAAGGCAAAGCGCATCGAATTCCGTTGCCCCGATCCTTCCGCCAATCCCTACCTGTGCTTTCCTGCTCTCCTGTTGGCCGGACTCGATGGCATACAGAATCGCATTGATCCTGGAGATCCATTGGATAAAGACTTGTATGAACTGGAGCCGTCTGAAGCAGCAAAGATCAAGAGCACACCAGGCTCACTTGGCGAAGTTCTAGACGCTTTGGAGGAAGATTACGAGTTTCTGTTGCAGGGCGATGTGTTCACCAAAGATTTGATTGAGACTTGGATCCGCTACAAGCGAGAGCGCGAACTGGCTCCGGTCAACCTTCGCCCCGTGCCCTACGAATTCTTCCTTTATTACGACCTATAGGGTAGGCGAAGATTCAATCGTGGCAGCAGCATCAACGTCAGACAGGAGGTTGCTATGACCGTCGATGATGTGATTGAACTCATCAAGAAGCGCAGGAAACAACATCTCCATCCCCCAATAGGAGATGATGCCGGCGATCCGTTGCGCTGGAGCGAGGGTGGATTTCAGCGCGCCATTGTTAACGAATACGACGCTCTCTTGGAAGAAATACAACGTGTAGAAATGAAGGCGGGAAGCAGGTA